>NZ_JBANEO010000005.1:0-85260 GCF_037967085.1 Pseudomonas sp. CBC3 | reverse complement strand
TTGGCCGAGGCTGTGTAAAAACGTTTTCGAGCGCGACAGGTACTCAAAACCGGACTGGAAATCGCGCATCTGGGCGAAATCCACATCTGCTGAGGTGCCGAAAAATTTCAGATTTCACGTAGACGCGCGCACTTCAATTTTGACGAAGCGTTTTTACACACTCTGGGCCGGTTGTTGCCTACCGCGACCGATAGCTGTGGTTCGACTTCAGTCTGTCGCGACCGGCAGCAGCTGACTTAATGGTAGTGGGTCTTTCACACCCTCCTTTATCTTTGGAACGCCTGGTAGGTCGCTGTCAGCAACGGCGCCTCCCTCACCTGTTCATGATCTAACGTACCCTTGGCAGCTCGTCCCAGCGGCAGGTGTACCCCGGAGAACGCAGCTCCTGCTTCATCGACCAGCCGCCCAGGGCCGGCACGCGCGCCAGGCGCACGGTGCCGCGGCCCATGTTGGTGTTGATCCTGTCCACGGTTGCCATCAGCGCCGCGCTGCGCGGCCGCGGCGCCGGGGCGAACAGGTCGGCCTGTACCTGCCCGGGGCTGGCCAGGTTCATCAGCATCACCCCGGCTTTCTGGTACCGGTAGCCGGGCCGGTAGATACCCTCCAGCCCGGCCAGCGCCGCCTGCACCAGGTCGCGCGAGTCGTTGCTCGGCGTGTGCAGCGCCACGCTGGCGGTGCGCGCGTAGCGCGGCTCGTCCGGGTTGAACACCCCGGTGCGGATATACACCTGCAGCAGCTGCCACACATCGCCTTGCGCGCGCAGCTTCTCCGCTGCGCGGCAGGCGTAGCTGGCCACCGCCTCGCGCAGCGGCGCCAGCTCCGTCACTCGGAGCGAGAAGCTGCGGCTGCAGGTGATCATCTGCTTCGGCTCCGGCCCCTCGTCCAGGGCGAAGCACGGCTCGCCACGCAGCTCACGAATGGTCTTCTCCAGCACCACCGAGAACTGCTTGCGCATCGTCCAGGCGTCCTGCTGCGCCAGATCCCAGGCGGTTTTAACACCCAGCGCGCCCAGGTGCGCCTGCAGCTTGCGCCCCACGCCCCACACCTCGCCCAGCGGCGCGTCCTTGAGCAACGCCGCCTGCTGCTCGGGCCGGGTGGCCACCACCCCCCCGCTCTGGCTACGCCGCTTGGCGGCCCAGTTGGCCAACTTGGCCAAGGTCTTCGTGGTGCTGATGCCCACCCCCACCGGCATGCCCGTCAGCCGTTGCACCTCCGCGCGAATGTGCCGGCCGTAACCGGCCAGCGGCCGGCCGAGGCCCGCCAGGTCGAGAAAGCTCTCGTCGATCGAATAAACCTCCAGACGCGGTGCCAGCCCGCGCAGCACCCGTACCACCCGTGCGGAAACGTCGCCGTACAGCGCATAGTTGCTGCTGAACGCCAGCACGCCATGCGCCTGCACCAGGTCGCGGATCTTGAAGAACGGCTCGCCCATGCCAATGCCCAGCGCCTTGGCCTCGTTGCTGCGGCTCACCACACAGCCGTCGTTGTTGCTCAGTACCACCATCGGCACCGTGCGCAGGTCGGGGCGGAACAGCCGCTCGCAACTCACGTAGAAGTTGTTGCAGTCCACCAGGGCATAGGTCGGCATCAGCACCCCGGCAGCTTGTGAATGCAGCGCGTCACCACGCCGAACACCTCCAGGTCCTCGCCGTCGCGCAGGCGAATGTCCGGGTAGGCCTTGTTCGCCGCGCGTAGCACCGGCGTGCCGTATTCATAGGCCAGCTGCTTGCAGGTGAACTCCCCGTTCACCACCGCCACCACCACCATGCCCGCGCGCGGCGTGATTGTCGTCAGGCCCCGCCACGGAACGGGCAGCAGGAACCGGTAATAAACGTCCGGATACACTTTTGTGTAGTGAGTTCAGTCAGAACAGAGTGCTGGTTTGAGAAAGCTACGAGCGGCGACAGTCGCCCCAAACCAGCCAAGCGTGACAGGCAACAAGCGGCCCAGGCTGTGTAAAAACTTCAGCTGAAATTCAACGTGCGCGTTACTAGGCGAAATCCCTGGAGCTTGGCCGGGCTGGAGTGCTCAGAATTCGTTAGGAGACGCCGATGTTGATCATCAAATGATCAGTGCTCGGTGCTCGGTGCTCGGTGCTCGGTGCTCAAAATATCTGTCGCCAGCCGCTTATGATCATTGGTTCTTACAGCCCCTACCCTGCAGTTCGCAATGCAGCGATTTCGCTATTGCGCTTCCAATACCGTTCGCATCCATTTCGGCAGTTTGCAGGCCAGCAATTTGACTAAGTCTTCAGGTCGGAGCCCTTTCTTGATCGCCGCAATACATTCAGGAGTTGAGCCGCCTTTACCGAGATAAAACAATGCACTGATAGCGGCACCCACCTCAGTTCCGGCATGTTGCATGACCATCGGTGCCGCGTGTATCAGCCGAATTTCAGCTTTCCCTATGAATACTGAACGGCTGGCTCCGCTGGTGTAATAGATTGGAATGAGTGGCATCTGGGTGCTGAGCCCAAACCTTCTGACGGCATTGGCGCCGTGGATCTGCAGAGACAAGCGTTTCTGCTTGGTAATCAGGCTAATCAATTTCCAGGGATTGGGGCGAGCCCTGGCAACGTAGCGTCCGGGTTTCGGGCGCATATAGATCCCGCGATACACCCGTTCGAGCTCGCCTCGGTTGACCAGTCGAGCTATTGCTTTGGATACGGCGTTTTTCGTTCCAAACCCTGTGAAACGGCTAATGCTGAACGGCTGCCCTTTAGGTAGGCGCTTGACTCGTTGCGCAATCCGGGCGGATACCGACTGGGCTTGATCAGTGCTGAGCATCGTGGCGTTCACGCCTATAGCGTGAAGTCTAACGACGAACTGAAAAGCGGCTGATGGAACGCAATCACCCTTCGCCGATATTCATCATCTTGAGCGTCGTTTACCAGGCACTCTTCGAGGCGCCCCAGCGAGAAAACTTGAACGGCGGACGGGTAGTGTCTGAGCAGGCTTTTCGCATAGCTGCGAATGTCATCAGGTAGTTCGGTGTTACGAGAGAGGTCGCGGAGAAAAGCTTCGGTCTTGACGACACTCCGGGTTCTTTCATGCGGAAGGGTCAAAGCGGCTACCTCCTTATTCAGTTATTCCAATCTACGAGACCAGAACGGGCAAGCCGCGCGCTTACCCCTAATTTGTCCGCGATTCGACGTGGTGCGGCTGATGGATTTTCAACCCTACAATCAGTTCTTTCCCCAGTAGTTGTCTTTGCTGACCAGACCAAAATCTTCGGAAGCAAATGGCTGATCATCATCGAACATACCATTGACCATGCGCTCCCGACGCAACCCACTCAGCACCCTGAAAAAGCAGGGCTCACAGAGATGCACCCGGTAGTGCTCCCCATCATGCTGGGAGCCATATCCCCATTGGGCTTCAAGCTTGCCGTATTGGGGACCATAGCCGGGAATACGCGTGCCAGAGCGGCACACGTCGCAGATCACATCCTCAACGACATCGACCAATGCCTGCGACTTAATCTCCATGCACACCTCACGATTACGTTCCACACGACGCCGGCCGGTTATGGATTCATGAACACCAACATCATTGGATCAGCCTCGACTGGCTGAGCATCAAAAACAAGCCAGTAGCTGCTGCCGATAATGCTGGGAAAAGCTGACCTGGTAAGCGGGCTCAATTGCAAAGCCACCCAGCGAAATGATGTTCGTAGGCTGCGATCCAATACCCGGTTCTGCACCACCTAACCCCGCACCGTCGAAACCTTCGACATGACCCAAAGTGCCCATCGGCTCAGGCCTGGAGCCTGGAGTAAAACCAGGCATCTGCACATCGCTCAAAACTGCCAGGTCATCAGGCAAGTCATCCGAAATTCGCTCCGCAAAGCCCTGAAGCGTTGGCTCCGCCAACATGAATAGCCATGCCTGGTCGTCGGACTCACCTGTGCGCCGCAGCACTCGCCCCAGCACTTGCCGGTAATGCAGTTCGGTACGGATACGGCTGAGATAGCAGCACACTTGCAGGCGGGGAATGTCGGTGCCTTCGCTGATCATTCCGACGGCCACAATCCAGCGGCAGGCGCTGCTCCGGAATACATTGATTACCTGCTGCGCATCCGGGGTTTTGTTGGTCACGATGCGGCACTCTTCACCCATTGCTTCCAGAGCCAGTACAACTTGCTGGGCGTGTTCGATGTCGGTGGCCACCACCAAACCAGCGGCATCAGATTTGATCTGGCGTAGCTCGTTCAGCTTGCTGCAGCCAAGATCGAGGATTGGATTGACCACCTCGTCATGACGCAGAAGTTCCTCATAGGTGACAGGTGACTCCCCCAAAAGCTTGGCGATGCTGGGAAACAGCCTTACGGAGCTATCCGCGCCAAGCTCTTCCGTAAGTTTCACCTTCTGATTGTCGAGTAACACAATGCGAGGTGATCGGCACACGCCGTCGGCAATGGAATCTTTCAAGCCATAACGGTAATCACAGATCAAATGCCCCTCGGGCGAAGAGTAGCGAGCCAATGCGATGGCCTTGTCGTCCGAACGCCAGGGCGTGCCAGACAGGGCCAACGTGAAGGCAGCCCGATCCTGTATTCGATTCAGTATCTGCTGCCCCCAGGCATTGCTGAGCAGCGGATCGTGGCCGGCGCAATGGTGGATTTCATCGAAGACCACAAGCACCCGGTAATCATCAAGCAGCTGCCAGAATCCCTCATCACGGTATTCCATGGCCTGATAGGTATATGCCGCCCCAACGGCACCTATTTGCCCATCGAGACGTCTGCCCAGGACTTCCGCAAAGGTCGAACGAAAACCCTCCACGACCTGGCAGGACGGCGCAAAGCAAAGCACCAGATCAATTCTGTCCTGCTCAAGCAGTCGGCTGGCTAGCTCTGCGGCCATGCGCGTCTTACCAGCCCCCGGCGTTGCCTGGCAAAAGAAGTGCGGCGTGACGGTGAAGTGCTCCAACGCCCTGGTGATGCAGCTGTTCTGCCAGCTGCGTAGCAGTCTGCTCATTGTGGCGCAGCAAGCGTTTTGAGGGTCTTTTCGATGGCGCGTAGATGGCCCAGAAGGCGAGAGCTGCGATCCCTGGCCTCCAGATACTCGCCTTCAACCTTGCCCCGCAAATGTGGCATCTCATCCAGAAGCAGCTTGAATCGTTCCGCCTCGCCCATAGAGGACAGGAAGTCCAAGCGGATTTCCTTGTGGAGCGCTTCGAGCTGCTGATTCGTATTTGCTGGAGATTGAAGCGGTAGCGCCTCCACTTCGAACGCAGCCGGTGCCTGCTGGGGTTCCCCGGCAATCTTGAGGCTGCTCTCAAAGCCGTTGTCGATCAATTCCAGTTGCAGATGTGCCGGAATCGGCTGCAGATGGTAGACCTGCCCTCGAACACGACGATCCTCATCCAGCACAACCCAGCCCGCGCGCAGCAACCGGCGAATCTGCTCATACACATAGCGGCGCACATCGGCGATACGGAAATGTGTGCCGTTTAGGCGAGCGGCATAGGCATCGCGCAGTTCACGGGTCGTAAACGTTGTACGCCCTGGCTCCTGAAGCAGCTCATACAGACGCCTGTCGAAGATAAACGAGGCCGATTTCATTGAGGCACCAGAAGGGTTAGCGCAAAAATGCGGATTATAATCCGTGGCCTGTGCGTCCGCAAACGCACGATAGTGCCGCCTCAAGTTGAATTGAGACGGTCATGGATAAGTTGGCGAAAGCGTTAGGGGAACGCATCCGAATGCAGAGGAAGGCCTGCCGGATTTCCCAGGACGCATTGGCGCTGGCGTGCAGTCTCGACCGCAGCTACGTAGGTCGCATCGAGCGTGGCGAGGTCAACATCACCGTCGAGAAGCTCTACCGCATCGCAGGCGAGCTAGCCTGCGATCCTTCAAGCCTTCTGCCAAAGCCATCTGAAATCTGATCGAGCACCTAATGCTGTTAAACAGCAACGCTCTCGCTACGTTGCCCCAAACCGACAGCAGCCTTAAGCATCTTGAAAATCACCAACGCAAATGTCCGTTTCTTGGTCTCGTTATCCAGCGCTTCCCGTAAAAGCTTGTTATGGGCTGGTGGAGGCTAGGCTGTGGTCACATACAAGGCTAGAGTCATGTGCAGGCACCATCGTCTTCATCATACTCAGGATCATCCTCTCCCCATTTAAAGCGGTAGAGGGTAGGGCTTTCATAATCCGCAGCGGCCGAAAACACATCACTCGCCAGCATGCTCACAATGTCACCCGTATTAAGGGGCACGCTTGCACTACCGTCCGAATCCGCGTGGTGATCGTAGATATAATCCCACCCCGCGTCCGTGACCGCCCACAGCGCCAGTTGAGCATCTCTGTCCATGCCTTCCAGGCAGGCATGCAGCAAGCTTTCGATAACGTCTTCGTAGGCCGCCCAATCAGAAGATTCCTCTCCCTGGATCTGGGCGCAGATCTCCTCCCAGACGTTCGCTAGCCCAGAATCCCCTGACAGCTCTGCAGCCATACTTTCCAGCTTTTCGATCACTTCTTTGACGGTCGATGCAGCTAACCTGCTAGCCCACGCCCTAACGATGTGTTGCTCTATACGACTCATGCGCTCTCCATGCTCATAACCTGCGGTTAGTTAATGCTTGGTGAAAGCCCAGCCTGCTGGGTCAGCATCTTCAAAATCACCAACGCAAACGCCCGGCTCTTGGTTTCGTTATCCAGCACTTCCAGCGAAAGTTTCTCGTGGTCGGTCATGGCGTCCAGCACGGTGTCGAGTACGCGCTTGGGGAACAGGCCGTGCATCACTTGCTCCACCGAGTGGTTGTTCACCTGAGCCATCACATCTTCCTGGCGGCTGATGCGGTTGGCGATGCCAGTGAGGAATTGCAGCTGGTCTTCATCGCTCACTTCGGCACCGAAGATATCGTTCAGCGCCTCGATGATTTCCGATAGCCGTTTCTTCTCCGGGTCGTGGGGCTTGCCGCTGCCCAGTCCCGTGGCCGGTTCGAGGCCGTAGTCGCCTTGCTCCTCGCTCAGGCGCAGCTGATGCTCGGCGCGCTTGGTCAGGCGGTAGTGGGTCAGTTGCAGCTCACCCACATCCACGTCTTCCTGATCGAGGCGATCCACGCGCAGCAGCGGGTGCAGGTGCTTGGCGTACACGCACAGCTGCTCCAGCTCGCGATCCTCGTAGGGGATGATCTGCGAAAGGAACTCGTACAGGCGCACAAAGCTCTGCAGGTTTTTCTTGAACAGGTCGAGCTGATCGACTTGCTCACCGGCTTCCTTGAGGGCTGCTTCGGCCTTTTTCAGGCCGTCGCCGTCGCCGTTCTTCTCGGCGGTACGCTTGAAGTCCAGCGCGTGCTGGCGTGATTCCTGGGCCAGCTTGTAGCGCTTGGCAAAACGCTCCTTGGCCGGCGCGCAGTAGTAACTGAGCTTACTGGCGGCGGCCTTGGGGTCGAAGAAGGCCAGCGCAAACGCCGCCACCTCTTCCCAGTGGTAAATACCCTCGGCATCCAGCTTCTTCTGCAGGTCATAGATGAGCTGTGGGTCGGTCACGTCGGTCAGCTCGGCCTTGGTGTAGTACGGCAGGAAGGCGTCGAGAATGTCCTGAGCGTCGTTGAAGAAGTCGAGGATGAAGGTCGGCTTGCTGTCGCCAAAGGTACGGTTCAGGCGCGACAGGGTTTGCACGCAGTCCACGCCCTGCAGCTTCTTGTCCACGTACATGGCGCACAGCTTGGGCTGATCGAAGCCGGTCTGGTACTTGTTGGCGGCGATCATCACGTTGAAGTCCTGGGTGTCGAAGGCTTCCGCCAGGTCGCGCCCGTTCAGGCCGGGGTTGAGCAGGCTGCTGCTTTCCGTCACCTCTTCGGGAATCACTCCGTCCGGCAACACACTGCCGGAGAAGGCCACCAGCGGATGCACATCGGTGTAGCCCATCTGCTTCACATAAGCCTGCACCGCCAGCTGATAGCGCACCGCCTCCTGCCGGCTGCTGGTGACCACCATGGCCTTGGCCTGGCCGCCCAGCAGGTGGCGGATATTGGCGCGGAAGTGCTCGACGATCACCTCCACCTTCTGGCTGATGTTGTACGGATGCAGGCGCACCCAGCGCGCCAGTTTCATGCGCGCCTTCTTCGAGTCCACTTCCTCGTCGTCGCCGTCCGGGTGGGCGATCTTCCAGGCGGTGCTGTAGGTGGTGTAGTTCTGCAGCACATCGAGGATGAAGCCTTCCTCGATGGCCTGGCGCATGGAGTACAGGTGGAACGCCTCGGGTTTGTTGTCGGCGCTCGCCGGCAATGCCGGATTGGCCGGGCGACCGAACAGCTCCAGGGTCTTGGCCTTGGGCGTGGCAGTGAAGGCGTAGTAGCTGATGCGCTCGTTGGGCGCGCGGGCGGCCACGGCGGCGTCCAGCAGCTCTTCGGCGCTGATCTCTTCCGCGTCCCCTTCGTTTCCAACAACAGCATCGCTGCCGAGAATCTGCTTGAGCTTGCTGGCCGATGAGCCGGTCTGCGAGGAATGCGCCTCGTCGGCGATCACCGCATAGCGCCCGCTGGCAAGCCTCGGGTACTTGTCCAGCGCATCGAACAGCGCCGGGAAGGTCTGGATGGTGACGATGATGATGCGCGTCTGCTCGGCCAGCGCCTCGGCCAACTGCTCGGACTTGCTCTGGCTGCCGATATCGCGGGTGATGCACTTGACCACGCCCTGGGCGTGCTCGAACTGGTAGATGGTGTCCTGCAGTTGCTTATCCAGCACGGTGCGGTCGGTAATCACGATCACCGAATTGAACAGCCGCTGGCCCTCGGCATCGTAGAGCGAGGCCAGTTGATGCGCCGTCCAGGCAATCGAGTTGGACTTGCCTGAGCCGGCGCTGTGCTGGATCAGGTAACGCTTGCCCGGCCCTTCAGCGCGGGTGGTCTCGATCAGTGTGTTGACCACTTCCCACTGGTGATAGCGCGGGAAGATCAGGGTTTCTTTGGTGAGACGCTTGCCATCGGCATCTTCCTTCACGCTCTTTTGCAGGTGCAGGAAGCGGCCCAGCACCTTGAGCCAGGCATCCGGCTGGAACAGGCGCTGCCACAGGTAGCCGGTGGCGTACTGGCTATCGTCTGGCGCAGGCGGGTTGCCGGCGCCGCCGTCGAGGCTGCCGAGGTTGAACGGCAGGAAGAAGGTCTCCTTGCCGGCCAGCTGGGTGGTCATCGCCACCTCATCCTGACTCACGGCAAAGTGCACCAGCGCACCGCGTTTGAAGGTCAGCAGCGGCTCGGGCTTGCGCGTCAGCGGGTCTTTTACCGGGCGGTCGTAGCGGTACTGGCGCTTGGCGTTTTCCACGCTTTGCTTGAACTCGCTTTTCAGCTCCAGCGTGGCGACAGGGATGCCGTTGACGAACAAAACCAGATCCAGACGCGGGTTGTACTCCCCCTCGCGATAGTGCGGGGAATACGACACCTCCGGCACCACGCGCAGACGGTTGCACTGGTAGCGCTTGAGCGTATCCGGGTTCATGCCGTGGTCGGGCTTGAAGCTGCACGCCTCAATCTTCACCCCCGGCAGCTTGAAGCCATGACGCAGCACATCCAGGGTGCCGTCCTGCTCCAGTTCGCGAACAAGTTTCTGCACCAGCACGGCGTCCGGATTGTTCGGGTTGGCCTTGGCGAACTTGTCCCAACGCTCTGGCCAGGCGTCCTTGAAGTAACCGAGAAAGTCCTCGGTATACAGCGCCGTGTGCCGGTCATAGCCGCTGGCCGGGCCGGTGAGCCAGCCTTGGGCGGTCATGGCGCTGATGATGTCCTGCTGGAACTGGGCTTCCTTGCTGTCTGCCATTACACGGCCTCTGCTACTGCTGGTTCGGTGGCTGGAGTGCTGACCGGTGGCTGCCAGCCGCGTACGTCGATTTTGCCGGTGACGGCGGCGGAGATTAGGGCTGAGCGGCGTTCTTGGAGCAGCCGGACACCACAAGCTGCCTCAGTCAACAACGCACCCAGCTCTGCATCAATCTCCAGAATGAAAGCCTGGATAGCTGCACGCTCAGAACCCGTCGGTGGAACCGCAATTTTTATTGAGCCAAGAGCTTCCGCAGTTAACTTTGGCTGAGCAGATCCGGTCACGTAGTTCGTCAAATCCTGCTGCTCAATAACCTCCACCCAGTAAGTAAGACTGTCATCCTGAGGTCGAATTATATGAGCATGGTTGTTAACCCAGTATTTACCTTGTGCCACAAATGCAATCGGGGTTGATCTCATAAGCAAGTTCGCCCCATCCTCGGACACTAAGACCAAGTCCTCTTCGAAGATAAAATCATTTACATAATCAATAATCCCAGATGCACCATAGTAGGGATAATCCCCCTGCATTGCTCCCCGGTCTTCCGCCTTGATCGGAATACGTTGCCCATCAAGAAACTCAAAGAAAAACTTAATTGGGGCGACTGTCCAATGCGCCGGCACCTCGCCCAGCCACTCCACGCCAGAGTCTTTCATCGGCACCGTCGGGTTAAGGCCTTTGGTGACGGCGTGGGAGATCACGGCCTGGCGCTTTTCCTTGAGCAGTTCGATCAGGCGCTGCTGCTCTTCGATCAGCGCGTCGATGCGGGCGGTTTCGTGGTCGAGGAATTCACCAATCGTTCTCTGCTCGTTAAGCGAAGGAAAAGGAAGGGATAACTGAACAAAGTTGTTATATCTGAGAGCCTGTCCGTCACGGACAAGATTGCTCGTATTTTGAAGCGCAGATATGAAAGAGACGGATTTGAAAAGATGTTTAAAAAATCTATTGTCGATTCCTCTATTGGCATAGAGCGGCACATATGCAGAACTTACAGCGCCACTATAGGAGCAAAACTCCAGCCCGCCTTGGAAGCTCCGCATACTGATGACAAAGTCATTAACTTCAGCTTTCTTTAAAATATCTCGACCCAAGATAACCTGCATCACCTTCTGGCCTTCAAGCTCTGAAAATAACCTCTGCGGAATGACGCCATACTTTTGCGAAGCTGTCAGCTGTTCGTCACTCTCAAGGGCCTTAATATTTCTCTCCGAGAAAATGTTTTTGCTCCGATAGACATGCCAGTGACTCGGATCTCACCAACCCATTCATGACCGGAATTCTTGTATTCCGGATAGCTAGAAAACGTCATGCCGACAGCCCCTCGATCATCTGCTTGATGCGATCGGTGCAGGCTTTCAGGTCGCGGTCGATCTCGGCCAGAGGGCGCGGCGGCTGGAACACATAGAAGTGGCGGTTAAAGGGAATCTCGAAACCGACCACGCCGACTTCGCCGTCCTGCGCATCCGTCTTGCTCTCGTCGATCCAGGCATCCGGCACATGGGGTTTTACTTCGCGCTCGAAGTAGTCGTATACCGACTCGCCCAGCGGCACGTTCTCGTTGTCGCGCAGGCCGGCGTCGGCTTCCGGCTGGCCCTTGACCATGCAGATATCGGCTTCCGGGTCACGCTCACTCAGGGCGTTGAGGATGGCCTTCAGCTCCGGCGTACTGGGGAATACGTCGTGGGCGTTGAGTGCCTTTTTCAGCAGCTTGCTGAATTGCTCGCGGTTGCGGTGCAGCACGCTGGCGTCCATGGCTTGCAGCGCCTCGACCAGACGCTGACGGGCCGGGGCTTCCAGCTTCTCGATGGCTTTTTCTTTCAGCACTTTTTCGATGCGCTCGGCGCTGGCCTGGAAGTTCAGGCGCAGCGGGCGTTCCACGGTGATGCGCCGGTAGCCGAAAGCTTCGACGGGGAAGATCTTGCTCTGCGGCGTTTCCTCGAAGCGGCCATACAGGCGCACCAGCGCGTCGATCTGCTCCTCGGTGAGGTACTGGCGCTTGCTGCCCAGCGATTTGCGCATCTTGGCAAAGTGCTGGCTGCCGTCAATCAACTGCACCTTGCCCTGGCGTACGGCGGCCTTGTGGTTGCTCAGCACCCACACATAGGTGGCGATGCCGGTGTTGTAGAACATGTCGGTGGGCAGGGCGATGATGGCTTCGACCAGATCGTTCTGCAGCAGGTAGCGGCGGATCTCCGACTCACCCGAACCGGCGCCACCAGTAAACAGCGGCGAGCCGTTGAGGATGATGCCGATGCGCGAGCCACCTTCACGCGGGTCACGCATCTTGCTGACCAGGTGCAGGAGGAACAGCAGCGAGCCATCGGACACACGCGGCAGGCCGGGGCCGAAGCGGCCGTTGAAGCCCTTCTCGGTGTGCTCGTCGGTAATCTGCTTCTGTACCTTCTTCCACTCCACGCCAAACGGCGGGTTGCTGAGCATAAAGTCGAAGTGGTGCTCGGGGCCGGCCAGTTGGTCGTTGGACAGGGTGTTGCCCAGCTTGATGTTGGTGACGTCCTGGCCCTTGATCAGCATGTCCGCCTTGCAGATGGCGTAGGACTCTGGGTTCAGCTCCTGGCCGTGCAGCGACACGGTGACTTGCTGGCTGATGGATTGGATGTACTCGTCTCCCTCGGAGAGGAAGCCGCCGGTGCCGGCAGTCGGGTCATAGATGGTGACGATGCTGTTGGGCTTGAGCTTGTCGTCCTGCCCGGTGATCACCAGCGAGGTGGTCAGGTGCACGATATCGCGCGGGGTGAAGTGCTCCCCGGCGGTTTCGTTGGAGCTTTCCGCGAACTTGCGGATCAGCTCTTCGAAGATGATGCCCATGCCGAAGTTGCTGATGCGCTCGGGGCTCAGGTCGGTGGCGGCGAAGCGCTGCACTACCTGATACAGCAGGTTGGCGGCGGCGAGTTGCTGCACGAAGTCTTCGAAGTGGAAGTGCTCGAAAATCTCGCGGGCATCCTTGCTGAAGGACTGTACATAGCTCATCAGATCGGCAGCGGTCTGGGTGTCGGACAGCGTGCCCAGGGTCAACTTGGAAGCATTGAAGAACTGCTGCCCGGCGGCGCGCAGCAACAGCCGCTCGCGCACCAGATCAGGCCGACCTTCCTGGGCGTAGGATTCACGAATCACCGCTTCCTTGGTCGGCTCCAGCACACATTCCATACGCCGCAGCAGGGTGAACGGCAGGATGATGCGGCCGTACTGAGATTGCTTGAAGTCACCGCGCAACAGATCGGCAATGGACCAAAGAAACGCGGCCGTCTGGGAATGGTTTTCCGTGTTCACGCTACTACTCCTTGGAATACGCGTAAAAACGCGAGTCTAACCTAGACGCCCGTCATCACCTCACCCGCACTGTTTGAGTTTTCTCGACAGCATCGCGGAAGCCCGACTTGTGGATGCCCTGAGAAGTAATGAGCCTTTTATATAAGAGGAACTTTATCTGCTGTTCTCACGAGAGGAAATCTGCTGGCGAAACCTGGCCGGAGCGATCACAGGAGCACTTCGAAAAAAGTTAGGTTTTGGAGCCTAAATTTGACCCAGAATCAGCGAAAGCTAACTAAAAGCTCTGCCATAACACAAGATCGAGAGGAAAAACCGTGCTGAATAGGCTGGAAAGCCAACGATCGCAAGGGATCGACTGAAGATCGCAAAACGTGACTAAAAGCTAATAGCGCAGATATGCATATTGAGCCATGGAAACGAATGCCCGTGACAAGGAAATAGAGGAAGGAAGACCCCGTCGCAGGGACGGGTCAGAACAGTTCGGCAAAGCTACCGGAATGCTCATGGCAGGGCAAACCACCGGCCATGCCTCAGCGTGATGGCATTTTGCCGCTCAACGGGGCATCATTGCGTTCTTTTCGCGTTAGCTGTATGGCTTTTCTCGCCTTATCACATAGGTCCGATCCGCTTGGCCGATACTGATCCCCTTCAGCCGCGCTCGTCCCGTCCCGAGTGGTTCACCAGGCTCGGCCAGCTGGCGGGCCGGGTGTTTAGCCGCTGTCTGTCGCCCCGGCGTTCTGTTTCCCGTTGGCAAGCGTTGCGCTATTCGGACTCCATACTGGACGCCATCGAAGAGCGTATCGTCATCAGCGACCTCACCGGTCGGCTGCAGTATCTCAATAGCCAGGCCGGGTCGATGTTCGGCCTGAACAATCGAGACGTGGGACGTTATCGACTGCAGGAGCTGCTGCCGACGCTCTGCCGCGATGCATTCGAGGCCGGCGATCCGCGCTCCGATCTCGATTTGGAGCCCGTGCGACGGCTGCAGGATGGGGAAACACACCTATATTCCATGACCCGCCGAGCACTGTGCCTGGGCGGCAATGCGCAGCCTTCCGGTTTCGTCTGGGTCATGCGCGACATCACGCGTGAGCAGCAGGCGCAGACAGCGCTGGCGGAGCGGGAGCGCTTCTGGTCCGAGGTGCTGCGTGCGGTGCCCGACACGCTTTACGTGCAGGATCTAACGGCGGGCAAGCTGCTGTTCAGTAATAACAATCTGGCCTCGCGCCTGGGTTACAGCGAAGAGGAGCGTGGCGAGGAAGCCAATTTCTTCTGGCAGCGCATCAGTCACCCGGACGACCAGGAATACATCGCGCGGCTACTCGCCCTGCGCGGCTCGATGACCGACGGTCAGAGCCAGGAATCTCTGCTGCGTTGGCGCCATCGTAACGGCAAATGGCATTGGTTCAGCGTTTCCGAACAGGTGCTGGCGCGCGATGAGCAGGGACGGGTGCAGCGGCTGATCGGCGTGGCCCGGGACGTCACCGCTAATATCGAGCACAGCCATTCCCTGCGTGTCAGTGAACGTCGGTACCGCATGCTGGCCGACAGCCTGCGCGATCTGATCTTCACCACTGACAGCGCGGTACGCATCAATTACATCAGCCCGTCGGTGCAGACCATGCTGGGCTACAGCCCGGAATGGGTGGCCCGTCATGGTCTGGATCGGGTAGTGACCAAGCCGCGCCAGGCCGCCGGCTTCTACGATTTGATGCGCAGAGTGCGCAAGGCTTCGGCCAATCCGGCAGCGATCGCTGAACTCGGCCAGAGTCTGCAAGGCGAAACGTTGTACTTCGATTGTGTTGCCGCCGACGGTCGAACGCTCGCGCTCGAGTTGCGAGTCATGTTGCTCTGGAACGAAAACAGTCGTTTCGATGGCACTTTGTGCATCGCCCGTGACATAAGCGAGCAGCGCCAGGCGGAGAAGGCGCTGCGCCGCGCGGCGACGGTATTCGACCATTCCACTGCCGCTATCGTGGTCACCGATCCTGCTGGGCAGATCGTCCAGGTCAACGCGGCGTTCCAGCGCATCACCGGTTATCGCACCGACGAGATACTGGGCAAGCTGCCGACGGCGCTCAGCGCGGATCGACAGCAAGCCAACCAGATGACCTTCGTTCGCGACAAGATTCTTCAAGCTGGCACCTGGGAAGGCGAGTTCTGGCTCAAGCGCAAAGAGGGCGAAACCTATCCGTGCTGGGTCGGCATTACCGCCGTGCGCGACGCTGAGAACGACCTGGTCAGCTACGTCTGCTTCTTTAGCGACATGAGCGAGCGCAAGGCCAGCGAGAAACGCATCCATCGCTTGGCCTATTACGATGGCCTGACTCAGTTACCCAACAGGACGCTGTTCCAGGACCGTCTGCACAGCAGCCTGCAACTGGCCGCACGGCGCGGTGGCTGGGTGGTGCTGATGTTTCTCGACCTGGATCGGTTCAAGCCAATCAACGACTCGCTGGGCCACGCCGCGGGCGATCGGATGCTCAAGGATGTCGCCGCGCGTCTGGCTTCGTGCGTCGACGAGGACGATACAGTGGCGCGCATGGGCGGTGACGAGTTCACCTTTCTTCTGCGCCCAAGCGGCGACCGCGATGAAGCCCTGAGCCGTGCGATTCAGGTTGCCGAACGCATTCTGGCCAGCCTGGCCGAGCCATTCGTGCTGTCGGGTCGGGAATTCTTCGTCACCGCCAGCATCGGCATCGCGCTCAGCCCGCAGGATGGCAACGACCTCAGCCAGTTGATGAAGAACGCCGATACGGCGATGTACTACGCCAAGGAGCGCGGTAAGAACAACTTCCAGTTCTACCAGGCCGAGATGAATGCCCGCGCGCTGGAACGTTTAGAACTGGAAAGCGATCTTCGCCACGCGCTCGAGCAGCGGCAGTTGGTGCTGCATTACCAGCCGCAATTCCTCGTCAATGGCCACACCCTGACCGGCGTGGAGGCGCTGTTGCGTTGGCAGCACCCACTGCGTGGCCTGGTACCGCCAGACGATTTCATCCCGGCGCTGGAAGAGCTTGGGCTGGTGGTGGAAGTCGGCGACTGGGTGCTCCGCGAAGCCTGCCGGCAGATCGTCGAGTGGCAGGCGCAGGGGCTGGTCGTGCCGAAAGTCTCGGTGAACCTTTCCGCCAGGCAGTTCGCCGATGGTCGGCTCGGTCAGCGCATCGCGGCGATTCTGGCGTCCAGCGACATCCTGCCGGGCCGGCTGGAGCTGGAGCTGACCGAAAGCATTCTGATGCAGGATGTGAATGGAGCGATGCGCACCCTCGATTCGCTCAAGCGCCTCGGACTCTCCCTTGCGATCGACGATTTCGGCACCGGCTATTCCTCACTGAATTATCTGAAGGCGTTCCCTATCGACGTGCTGAAGATCGACCGCAGCTTCGTCGACGGCGTGCCTGCGGGCGAGCAGGACACGCAGATCGCCCACGCAATCATCGCCATGGCGCACAGCCTCAGACTGTCAGTGATCGCCGAAGGCGTGGAAACACAGGCGCAGCTGGATTTTTTGCGCGAGCATGACTGCGATGAAGTGCAGGGTTACTTCCTCGGCCGACCGATGCCGGCCGACGGGTTGTCGATCTATTTGAGTGAGGATCGGACGATCGACAAAACTGTCGCAGACTAAGCGTGGTGCGCGAAACGCCGACCGTATTTTTCGCAACGACCAGCTTTCCAGTCTTCTGCGCTTTTCCCGTCTCAGCATTCATGTTGCCCATGACCACAGTTCATACCCGCGATCTGGTGGATGGGGTAGAATCCGCGCCTCTCTTTTATCCAACGCCAGCTGATTCTCAGGGGACCGCCATGTTCAGCCGTGATTTGACCCTCGCCAAATACGACGCCGATCTTTTCGCTGCCATGGAGCAGGAAGCCCAGCGCCAGGAAGACCACATCGAGCTGATCGCCTCGGAGAACTACACCAGCCCGGCGGTGATGGAAGCCCAGGGTTCGGTGCTGACCAACAAGTACGCCGAAGGATATCCGGGCAAGCGCTACTACGGTGGTTGCGAGCACGTCGACGTGGTCGAGCAGCTGGCCATCGATCGCGCCAAGGAGTTGTTCGGCGCCGACTACGCCAACGTTCAGCCGCACGCCGGTTCCCAAGCCAACGCCGCCGTCTATCTGGCGCTGCTCAGCGCCGGTGACACCATCCTCGGCATGAGCCTGGCCCACGGCGGTCACCTGACCCACGGCGCCAGCGTTTCCTCCTCCGGCAAGCTGTACAACGCCGTGCAGTACGGCATCAACGATCAGGGTCTGATCGATTACGACGAAGTCGAGCGCCTGGCCGTCGAGCACAAGCCGAAGATGATCGTTGCCGGCTTCTCTGCTTACTCGCAAAAGCTGGATTTCCCGCGCTTCCGCGAGATCGCCGACAAGGTCGGTGCCTACTTGTTCGTCGACATGGCCCACGTGGCCGGCCTGGTTGCCGCAGGCGTCTACCCGAACCCGGTGCCCTTCGCCGACGTGGTCACCACCACCACCCACAAGACCCTGCGCGGCCCGCGCGGCGGCCTGATCCTCGCGCGCGCCAATGCCGAGATCGAGAAGAAGCTCAACTCCGCCGTCTTCCCCGGCGCACAGGGCGGCCCGCTGGAGCACGTGATCGCCGCCAAGGCCGTGTGCTTCAAGGAAGCGCTACAGCCCGAGTTCAAGGAATACCAGCAGCAAGTGGTGAAGAACGCCCAGGCCATGGCCGAAGTGTTCATCCAGCGCGGCTTCGATGTGGTCTCCGGCGGTACCCAGAATCACCTGTTCCTGCTGAGCCTGATCAAGCAGGACATCACCGGTAAGGACGCCGATGCGGCCCTGGGCAACGCTCACATCACCGTGAACAAGAACAGCGTGCCGAACGATCCGCGCTCGCCTTTCGTCACTTCCGGCCTGCGCATCGGTACCCCGGCCGTTACCACTCGTGGCTTCAAGGAAGCCGAGTGCCGTGATCTCGCCGGCTGGATCTGCGACATTCTCGACAAGATGGGAGACGAGTCGGTGATCGACGCGGTGCGTGGCAAGGTCGAGGCGGTCTGCGCCAAGTTCCCGGTCTACGGTAAGTAATAGCCAGCGCAGCATGGAGAAGCCCGGTCATTTGCCGGGCTTTTTCGTTTCTGCCTGAAATGAATTCGGCAGCGTTCAGCAAGATTGGTGTTATCCGGGGAGCCTCGATGCAGCTCAGACACAAGATCGCCGCACTCAGCATCCTGCCATTGCTGCTGGCCGTGGCGGTGGTCTGCGCGCTGGTGTTGTTCCAGAACCAGCGCCTCGGTGAGCAACAGGCGCAACTGATCGAAAGCAGCATCCTGGCTAGCAAGCAGGCCGAGCTGAAGAACTACGTCGAAATGGCCCTCAGCACCATCGCGCCACTCTACGACACCGGCCTCGACGATGAAGAAACCCAGCGGAAGGTGCTCGCCGCGTTAGGGCGCTTCAGTTTCGGTAGTGACGGTTACTTCTTCGTCTACGACCGCAATGGGCGCAACCTGATGCATCCGCGGCAGAGCGAGCTGGTCGGCAAGGACCTGTGGCACATGACCGACCCCAACGGTCTGCCGGTGATCCAGGCCCTGATGCACAGCGCCGAGACCGGCAAAGGCTTCCAGCGCTACGTCTGGCAGAAGCCCTCGACCGGCCAGTTCGCGGCGAAACTGGCCTATGTGGTGATGCTCGAACGCTGGGGCTGGATGCTCGGGACCGGCATCTACCTCGAGGATGTGGACCAGGCGATTCTGCTGGTGCGTGAAGAGGTTGCCAGCGGCATCCACACCACCATGCTGGCGATTGCTGCCGTGGCGCTGGTGGCCGTATTGCTGGTTTTCGCGAGCGGGCTGACGCTGAACGTCAGTGAGCGACGCTTGGCCGACCGCAAGCTGCAGCTGCTGACTCAGCGCATCGTCAGCCTGCAGGAAGAAGAGCGCTCGCGGGTCTCCCGAGAGTTGCACGACGGTATCAGTCAGTTGCTGGTGTCGATCAAGTTCCAGTTCGAGCTGGCCAGCCACGAACTGGCCAGCGGCAACCCGAAGGTGCAGACGACGCTTGATATGGGTATCGAGCGACTGGCCGGCGCGATAGGCGAGGTGCGGCGAATCTCTCACGACCTGCATCCCTCACTTCTCGACACGCTGGGATTATCGGCGGCGATAGGCCAGCTCGTAGCCGAGTTCGAGCAGCGCAGCGGACTGAAGATGCGATACAGCAACGCGCTTGGCGATGAAGATCCGGACGATTCGGTGGCCGTCGCGCTGTTCCGGGTCTTGCAGGAGGCGCTGACCAATATCGACCGGCACGCCGCGGCGCAGTCTGTTCATATCAGCCTGGACGGGAACGAAGCCTCTGTGCGCTTGCGCGTTCGAGACGACGGCATCGGCTTCGACCCGCGTCGGCTCGATAGCATGAAGGGCAGCGGTATCGGCCTGCGCAACATCCGTGAACGGGTGGAGCACTTCGGTGGACGTTTCAGCCTGCTATCGGCCGCCGGCGGTACCGAGCTGGACGTGACCTTGCCGGCACGGGCCGGCTGACAAACATGGATATCCAAATAATAAGAGGCTCGCTCAATGAACCCGAAAGCTCGCATAAAGGTGGTACTGATCGACGACCATGCCTTGGTTCGGGACGGCATCCGCGCGCTGCTGATGGCCGTGCCCGAACTGGATGTAGTAGGGGAGGCCGGCTGCGGTGCCGAGGCGATCGACCTACTCGAACGTGTGTCGGCAGACGTGGTGCTGATGGACATTGGGCTAAAGGACGTCAACGGCCTCGAACTGACGCAATCGCTGCGCGAGCGCTTTCCAGGGATTCGCGTGCTGATTCTGAGCATGTACGACAATCAGGAGTACGTGACCACCTCGGTGAAAGTCGGCGCCCATGGTTACGTGCTGAAGGATGCGCCATCGCGCGAAATCATCGTCGCAATCGAGGCGATTGCTGCCGGTAACACCTACTACAGCGAAGGGATTGCCGAGAAACTGGCCAGCCGCGGCGGCGAAGAGCGCGAACTGACGCCACGCGAGCGCGAGGTGTTGCTCATGCTCGCCCAGGGGCATAACAACAAGACCATGGCGCGTGCGCTGCAAATCAGTGTTCGGACGGTGGAAACCCATCGGCTGAGCATCCGCCGCAAGCTCGATATCGATCGGCCTGCGGATCTGATGAAGCATGCAATGGTGCATGGCTGGTTGCCGGGACAGCACTAACGGCGGTTGTCACGCTCAAACGCAGGCGGTGTGGTCTATTGGCCGCGGCGCTGCGATATCGAATGCAACCAATAGTCTCCGGAATCTACATGCCTGACAAATCACTCGGAGTGAGGCCTCCGCCTCCGCTGGTCTACCTGATCTTCATCGGCTCTGCCTGGGGATTGTCGAGCGGGGTGCCGCTCGACCTGCCGGTGCATGAGCTGGCGTCCTGTGCCGGCTGGGCCTCGATTGTGATAGGCGTCCTGCTGATGGTCTGGGCGGCATGGGAGATGTTTCGCCATCGCACCACCATCAACCCCTATGGCAAGCCGAGCAGCCTGTTGCAGAGCGGGCCGTTCGGCTTTTCGCGCAACCCGATCTACTTGGCCGATACGATGATCTATTGCGGCATTGCGCTGCTGCTTGCCAGTCTCTGGCCCTGGCTGCTGCTACCCTTGCTGTTTCTCTGCATGCAGCGCACCGTGATCGTTCACGAAGAGCATTTGCTGACGAGTCTGTTTGGCGACGAATACCGCGCCTACCGGCGGCGAGTGCGCCGTTGGCTCTAAGCGCCGCTTTGGCAGGGCGGGCTCGTCTTGTCAGTTCACAGAAGTTTACCGGGAGCTGAAATCATGACCGAAAACACCCACGACCGTCGGCGTTTCCAGCGTATCGACTTCGACGCCGTAACGGAGCTCGCTCAGGGGCAGAACCGCTGGCCGGTGGAGCTGCACGATCTGTCATTGAAAGGATTGCTGGTCCATCGCCCGTCGAGCTGGGATGCCGACCCCGCGCAACCGTTTCATGCTCGGATTCGTCTATCGGACGATGCGGAAGTGCGCATGGAAGTCGAGATGGCGCATGCCGAAGGCGAGCTGATCGGCCTGGTCTGTCGCCATATCGATGTCGAATCGATCAGCCATTTACGGCGTCTGGTCGAACTCAATCTGGGCGATGAAGCGTTGCTCGACCGCGAGCTGGCTGCGCTTGGCGAGCGTGACGACGCGAGCCGATAGAGCAAAAAATCAGAAAACGCTGGAAGGCTGAATGAAAGACGCCTGGGGTTCGACAGACATGTGGGGGCGCGACCTTAATGCTCTCCAGTGTTGAGCGCTTTTTGAACAGCGCGTCCAGCGCCTACCGGAACCGCACCATGCAGCCCCGTCAGCGCATGCTTTGACGCGTCGCCCTTGGGCGCGATGGCGCGCTTGGAATTGTGCTGACGGTCTCCGTCCAGGCACTCAGGGCACGGGCGATTCTCGCCGGACGAGCCTGCTCGCCAAACATTAATAAATCCGTGGAGCGCCGGACTCAGCCGACGAGCCGGGGTCTGTTGCTGCAACGTGCGCTGAAGCGCCTGGCGATCGCGATTTCGCATCGCAGTCTCCAAGCGAGCCATGGGGATGGGTGAGCTCGGTTACCGCTGGTAAGACCGGTCAGCCCAATTTTCAGAATTATCTCTTGACTCTACGCGTTAGGTCGCCAGAGACTGGCCTCGCATTGGACATACCGGTAAGACCACAATAATCAAGTTCTGGCTCCGTACTCAGGTCGCGGAAGCTAGAGCGCCGACTAGAGATCCTTCCCATGCTCAAATGGTGCTCGCGTTCGATATTCCTTCAAGTTGTTCTGGGGTTGGTGCTTGGCATCGCCTGCGGACTCAGCTTTCCTGAATTTTCCACTCAGCTCAAACCTTTGGGCGATGGCTTTATCAAGCTGATCAAGATGCTGATCGGCCTGATCGTCTTCTGTGTTGTCGTCAGTGGTATTTCCGGTGCCGGTGACTTGAAAAAGGTGGGCCGCATAGGTCTCAAGTCGGTCATCTATTTCGAGGTGCTGACCACCATCGCGCTGGTGATCGGGTTGGTGCTGGCATTCAGTACTGGTGTCGGCAGTGGCGCCAATATTCATCTCGATGAACTGGCCGCTGCCGATATCGCCGGGTTCGCCGAGCGTGGCCAGCAGATGCAGGGAACGACCGACTTCCTGTTGGCGCTGATTCCTTCGTCCGTCATCGGTGCCTTTGCCGAGAACAATATTCTTCAGGTGCTGCTCTTCTCGGTCCTGTTCGGTAGCGCATTGAATCTTGTGGGCGAACCGGCTGCCGGCATTTCGAGGCTGATCAATGAGCTGAGCCACGTGATCTTCCGCATCATGGGCATGATCGTGCGCCTGGCGCCGATCGGCGTGTTCGGTGCGATTGCATTCACGACTAGCAAATACGGCCTGGAGTCGCTGCAGCATCTGGGCGGCCTGGTTGCGCTGTTCTACGTCACCTGCATCGCCTTTGTCATGCTCGTCCTAGGTTTCGTGATGCGCTTGTCCGGGCTGAGAATCGTGCCGCTGTTCAAGTATCTGCGTGAAGAACTGACCATAGTCCTCGGAACGGCGTCGTCGGATGCGGTGTTGCCGCAGATCATGCGCAAGCTTGAGCATCTGGGTATCGGCAGCTCGACTGTCGGGCTGGTCATCCCGACTGGTTATTCATTCAATCTGGACGGCTTTTCCATCTACCTGACACTGGCCATCGTGTTCATCGCCAACGCAACCGGAACGCCGCTGGCGACCTCCGATCTGTTGACGATACTGCTGGTTTCTCTGATTACCTCTAAAGGCGCCCATGGCATTCCCGGTTCGGCTCTGGTCATCCTCGCCGCGACCCTGACGGCCGTACCGGCAATTCCGGTGGTGGGGCTGGTACTGGTGCTGGCAGTGGATTGGTTCATGGGCATCGGCCGTGCATTGACCAACCTGATCGGCAACTGTGTCGCTACGGTGGCTATCGCTCGCTGGGAAAAGGATATCGACCTCGAGCGGGCGAACAAGGTACTGGCTGGTAATGAGGGTTACGGCTTCCAGGCTCTCAAGGCTAACTCACCGCTCCAGCATTGAGGGGCGGCAGCTCAGGGCTTGAGTCTGTCAGCGTTGGGCTGACAGACTCGGTTGGCCGATACTTGGAATTTTCATGGAGCGAACGGTGATTACCTCGCGGACAGTTGTCGATTCAATTGTAGAGAAGCTTCGTTCCGCGCTGACCCAGGGGCAATGGCGGTCAGGTGAAATGCTGCCCGGGCAGCGTGAACTCGCCGAGCAGTGGGGCATCAGCCGTCCGAGCCTGCGCGAGGCGATCATCGTCCTGGAAACCCAGGGGCTGTTGCGCACCATGCCCGGCAAAGGGGTCGTCGTGCTCGATGCGCCAAGTGTACCGGCGGCCCAGGGGAGCGTCGCCGTCGCCAGCCTGGAGCACGTTCTGCAGCTTCGCTACTCCCTCGAACCCTTCATCGTCGGACTCGTGGCGCAGGCCATCAGCAGCAAGGAGGTTGGCCAGTTGCGGCTTATCCTGATGGACATGCGCGAGGCCCTCGACGCCAGCGACAGTGAGGCGGGCGCCAACGCGTACATCGCCTTTCACGAGGAGCTGTTTACCCTGACATCAAACCCGATTTTTCAGAATGTGGTGCAACAGACCAGCATTGCGCTCAAGCAGAGCGCGGACATGCTGCGCAATTCTCCCGAGCATCTGGCCGAGCGGCTGGAGGAAAACGAAGCAGTAGTGCGCGCCATACGCAACAAGAACAGCGCCGTGGCTAGCGCCGCGATGCGCCGACACATTCTCATGGAGGGAACGAGGATGGGCGTTCAGTTGAATATCCCGGAAGAGCAGCCGGGGCTGTAGTCCAAGCCGGCTCAGGCGCGATCGGCCTCGAACCCGGCGTGCACGCCTGGCACCAGAGCATTGGGCACAACCGAGCAACAGCCGGGGCTGACCGGCACCCGAGTCGTTTCGCTATTCGAACAACGCATCCAGCGCCTGTTCGAGCCGCGTCACCGCGATGATCTGCAGCCCTGCCGGCGCTTCCTTAGGCGCGTTGCCCTTGGGCACGATGGCGCGTTTGAAACCGTGCTTGGCCGCTTCCTTCAGGCGTTCCTGGCCGCTCGGTACCGGGCGGATTTCGCCGGACAGGCCCACTTCGCCGAATACCAGCAGATCGGTATCCAGCGGCCGGTTGCGCAGGCTGGAAATCACCGCCGCCATCAGCGCCAGATCCGCCGCGGTCTCCAGCACTTTCACGCCGCCGACAACGTTGATGAACACGTCCTGGTCGTAGGTGGGAATGCTGCCGTGTCGGTGCAGCACGGCCAGCAGCATGGCCAAGCGGTTCTGGTCCAGGCCCAGGGTGACGCGGCGCGGGTTGGCGAGGTGGCTGGTGTCCACCAGCGCCTGCACCTCCACCAACATCGGCCGGGTGCCTTCCCAGGTCGCCATGACCACGCTGCCGGGAACTGCTTCCTGGGCGCGGGTAAGGAAGATCGCCGAGGGGTTGGTGACTTCCTTCAGGCCCTTGTCGGTCATGCCGAAAACGCCCAGCTCGTTGACCGCGCCGAAGCGATTCTTCACCGCGCGCAACAGGCGCAGGCGGCCGTCGGATTCGCCCTCGAAATACAGCACGGTGTCGACCATGTGCTCCAGCACGCGCGGCCCAGCCAGTGCGCCTTCCTTGGTCACGTGGCCGACGAGGAAGATCGCCGTGCCGCTCTGCTTGGCGAAGCGCACCAGCAGCGCCGCGCTTTCCCGTACCTGGGCGACGCCGCCGGGCGCGGATTGCAGTTGCTCGGTGAAGATGGTCTGGATCGAGTCGATCACCATCACCTTGGGCTTTTCCAGCCGCGCGGTGGCGATGATGGATTCGATGCAGGTTTCGGTCATCACCTTCAATTTGTCCTGCGGCAGATCCAGCCGCCGCGCGCGCATGGCCACCTGCTGCTGGGATTCCTCGCCGGTGACATAGAGCGCCGGGAAGCGCTGGGCGATGGCGCAGAGTGTCTGCAGCAGGATGGTGGACTTGCCGATGCCCGGATCACCGCCGATAAGCACCACCGAACCGTCCACCAGGCCTCCGCCGAGCACACGGTCCAGTTCACCGGACGCGGTGGAAAAGCGCAGCACTTCTTCGACGCTGACTTCGGCCAGAGTCTTGATGTTGGCCTGCTCGCCCGCCCATCCGGCACGGCCCGATGGCGGGGCGGCGCCGTCGATGATCGTTTCGACAAGGGTGTTCCAGGCGCCGCAATCGCCGCACTGGCCGGCCCATTTGGGAAAGGTCGAGCCGCACTCGGTGCAGCCGTACATGCGCTTGGCCTTGGCCATGGGAACTCCGCGTCGGGGAAATGGAGTCGCATGATAACGGCTGGCTTGATCGGCATCAGCCACAAGCGGCGCGCGAACGGCCAGACTGTGGGCAAACGACCAGGAGTGAAGTGCCATGCGCCATCTGTTGTTTCTGCATTTGCTGGGCGCCAGCGTCTGGGTCGGCGGCCATCTGGTGCTGCTGTTCAGCGTATTGCCCGGCGCGTTGCGCGGTCGTGACGTGCAGCCGGTGCGCCATTTCGAGCAGCTTTACGAACGGGTCGGCATTCCTGCCTTGCTGGTGCAGATCATCACGGGCGTCTGGCTGGCCCGGCGCTGGTTGCCGCATTCGCAGTGGTTCGGCGACTCACCCATCGCTCACCTGGTCCAGGCCAAGCTGGTCTTGCTAGCGCTTACTGCTGCGCTAGGCGTGCACGCGCGGCTGGCGCTGATTCCGAAGCTGGACGCGCAGCGCCTGCCGCAGTTGGGCGTGCATATTGTGCTGATTACCCTGACGGCGGTGGCGTTCGTCTGGGTCGGATCGGGATTCCGGTTTGGTGGGTTGTTCTAGACCGATCACCATCTACGAACGCCATTCGCCAGCAAGCTCGCTCCAAAGGTATAACGCGGTCTCGGCTTTTGCAGGAACAGCGAGGCTGCCTAGTCTTGCTGCGAAGATCTATAAACACGGCCGGCAAATGAAAAAAAGCCCGCCATAACGGCGGGCTTCGGCTGTATTTGTGGGCACTTAGCCGCAGCAGCCGCCACAGCAACTGCCGGAGGCACGCTTGAGGTCTCGGGCAATATCGTCCTTCAAGGTCTCACGCTCCTGCTTGAGCGCCTCGAGCGCTGCGTCGTCCATGTCTGCGGCGCTGCTGATGCGCTTGTCCAGCGCTTCGTATTCCTCAGTTTTACGGGCGAAGACTGGGCTTTCCACGCGCAGTTTTTGCAGCTGCTCGCGCTTTTCTGGGAAGTCCTTGTTCAATGCGTGATGTTCGACGTGCATGGAGCTGCTCCGGGAATGTACAGGGAGCAACTACCTTAGCGTTGCGGCCGATTTACCCGGTTGACGGCGATCAAGCGATCGATATCCTCGCGCTCCAGCCGTCGGAGTGCGGCCCGCTCTGGTATGCGATCCGAAGGGTGCCTATGCTCTACAACGGTTGTTACGCCGTATTACGACGGCATTCCGATGCAAGCCAATTACCGTAAGGATTTTTCGATATGAGTCTGATCAGCGAATTCAAGGCGTTTGCCGTCAGGGGCAATGTAATCGACATGGCCGTGGGCATCATCGTCGGTGCAGCCTTCACCAAAATCGTTTCGTCCTTCGTGGCGGATGTGGTCACGCCGCCGCTGGGATTGTTGATCGGCGGTGTGGACTTTTCGGACCTGGCAATCGTGCTCAAGGAGGCCGTGGGCGATACGCCGGCAGTCACTCTGAGCTACGGGAGCTTCATCCAGACAATATTCGACTTCACCATCGTGGCTTTCGCCATCTTCTTGGCGATCAAAGCCATCAACCACCTCAAACGCAAGGAAGCCGAAGCGCCATCGGCCCCGCCAGCGCCCTCCAAGGAAGAGGTGCTGTTGACCGAAATTCGCGATGCGTTGCGCGCCCAGAACCGGTCCTGAAATCGTCCCCCCTAGCGCCCGAACAGCCGCCGCCCCTGCTCAAGCGAGGTCGGTGCCGGGGAGGAGCCGTTCAAGGCGGCGAGCTGAGCGGTTCGTTCGCTGGGGTGGTAAAGGGATACTGAAAGGAACTCCCGGCGCGGGCGCCGGGGAAGCAGAGTGGCTTATTCCGGCTTCGGCGTGGTCGCCGTGCTAGCCGGTAGTAGCGGATAGGCCACCTGCGGTTGCTCACCGGTCAGGCTGTGCAGGAAGGCGGTGATGGCCTTGACCTCGTCATCCTTGAGCTGACGACCGAGCTGGCTGTCACCCATGATGGCCACGGCCTGTTCAAGATCCCAGACCTCGCCGCTGTGGAAGTAGGGCGGCGTCAGCGCGATGTTGCGCAGCGGCGCGGCGCGGAACACGTATTCATCGGCGGCGGTGTTGGTTACGGCGAAGCGACCTTTGTCATCTTCCGGCAGGATGTCGGCCCCCGGCTTCTTGATCACGCCAAAGGGGAAGTAGCTCTGGCCGCCGACGTTGACGCCGTTGTGGCAGGCGATGCAGCCGGCATCCATGAACAGCGCCAGGCCTTCCTTCTGCTGCGTATCCAGCGCCTCGTCGTCACCCTTGAGGAAGCGGTCGAACGGCGAGTTGGGCGTGGTCAAGCTAACTTCGAAGGCCTCCAGGGCATAGGCCATATTGTCGAAGCTGACCGGGTCCTTGTCCTTGGGGAACGCCTTGGTGAACTCGGCGACGTATTCGGGAATGCTCTTGAGCGTCGCTTCCACGCGCTCCGGCGTGCTGTTCATCTCGACGCTGGCCTGCACGGGGCCCTTGGCCTGTTCCTGCAGGTCCTTGGCGCGGCCATCCCAGAACTGCGCGGCGTTGAATACGGCGTTGAGCACGGTCGGCGAGTTGCGCGGCCCTTTCTGCCAGCCATGGCCGATGGAGGTGGTGACGTTGTCGCTGCCGCCGATGCTGAGGTTGTGGCAGGTGTTGCAGCTGATCACGTGGCTGCGCGACAGGCGCGGCTCGAACCACAGCTTGTGCCCAAGTATCGCCTGGTCTTCGCTGACGGTCTGGCCACGGACTTCGGTGACCTTATCCGGGATCGGCTGGAAAATGGCGTTGGCGCGGTCGCGCAGTTCGTCGGCATGGGCGGTGCCGGCGACCAGCAGCAAACCGCTGAGCAGCAGAGGAAGTGGGGCGCTCATCAGTGGGGCTCCTTATAGATGTTGGCAGGTTCTAGGAGGCCTGTTTCCGTCGAGCGACGGCTTGATTCAGGTCAAGCGATAGCGAGCTTCAGACGCTTGCTATCAATTAGCTCGCTACTAAATGTTTCGACGTTAGTTGCGTTGAAGCCCGGTGATCTGGTCAAGAAAAATGCCCACTCGATCTTCCGCCTCTGAGCCGCGCGCTTGTCGTACGCCGTCTCGGGGCGCTCGCCTGCCAGCCTTGCAGCAGGGCAGTGGCAACGCCAGAATGGCGGCATCAATCGTGGTCACACGGCCACTCCAGCAAGGATTTCCGATGCCCCAAACTGACGCTGCCGGCCTGCGCCTGGCGCCCGAGGCGCTGACCCGCCCCTTCGAACCCAGCCAGTTCGACTTCAAAACCACTGATGAACTGGAACCTTTCCTGGGCGTTCTTGGCCAGGAGCGAGCCGTCGAGGCCTTGCAATTCGGCGTGGCGATGCCGCGTCCCGGTTACAACGTCTTCGTGATGGGCGAGCCGGGTACGGGGCGTTTCTCCTTCGTGCGGCGCTATCTCAAGGCTGAAGGCAAGCGTCTGGATACGCCGTCGGATTGGGTGTACGTGAATAATTTCGACGAGCCCCGCGAGCCGCGCGTGGTGGAACTGCCACAGGGCGGCGCGGGTGAATTCATCGCCGACATCGGTCAACTGATCGACAATCTCATGGCGACCTTCCCGGCGGCGTTCGAGCATCCGAGCTTCCAGCAGAAGAAGAGCGCCATCGACCGCGCCTTCAATCAGCGCTACGACAAGGCGCTGGATGTGATCGAGAAGCTCGCGCTGGAAAAGGAAATCGCACTTTACCGCGACAGTAGCAATATCGCCTTCACGCCGATGAAAGACGGCAAGTCGATGGACGAAGCCGAGTTCGCGCAACTGCCGGAGGCGGATCGCGAGCGCTACCACGAAGATATTTCCGCGCTGGAAGTGCAGCTGAACGAGGGGCTCGCCAGCCTGCCGCAGTGGAAGCGCGAGTCGAGCAACCAGTTGCGTCAGCTCAACGATGAAACCATCAGCCAGGCATTGCAGCCGCTGCTAGCGCCGCTGTCGGAAAAATACGGTGAAAACGCGAGCATCGAAGCTTATTTGCAGGCCGTGCAAGTCAATCTGCTGAAGACCGTGGTGGAGCAGCTGGTCGACGAGAATCGCCCTGACGCCCAGACCCGCCAGCTGCTGGAAGAGCAGTACAGCCCGAGCCTGGTGGTCGGGCACCCGCTGGACGGCGGCGCGCCGGTGGTGTTCGAACCGCACCCGACCTACGACAACCTGTTCGGTCGCATCGAGTACAGCACCGATCAGGGCGCGCTTTACACCAGTTATCGCCAGCTGCGTCCGGGTGCGTTGCACCGCGCCAACGGCGGCTTCCTGATGCTCGAAGCGGAAAAGATGCTCGGCGAGCCTTTCGTCTGGGAAGCGCTCAAGCGTGCGTTGCAGTCGCGCAAGCTGAAAATGGAATCGCCGCTGGCCGAGCTAGGGCGTCTGGCCACCGTCACCCTGACGCCGGAAGTCATACCGCTCAACGTCAAGGTGGTGATCATTGGCTCTCGGCAGCTGTACTACACCCTGCAAGACCTGGATCCGGATTTCCAGGAGATGTTCCGCGTACTGGTCGACTTCGACGAGGAGATCCCGCTGGCCGAGGACAGCCTCGAACAGTTCGCCCAGCTGATGAAGACGCGCACCTCGGAAGAGGGCATGGCGCCGCTGACCGCAGCGGCGGTGGCGCGTCTGGCGACCTACAGCGCGCGCCTGGCCGAGCATCAGGGGCGCTTGTCGGCGCGTATCGGCGATCTGTTCCAACTGGTCAGCGAAGCGGATTTCATCCGTCAGTTGGCCAAAGACGAGGTGACCGATGTTGGCCATATCGAGCGAGCGCTGAAAGCCAAGGCGACTCGGACCGGCCGTGTCTCGGCGCGAATTCTCGAGGACATCCTCGCCGGAGTCATCCTCATCGACAGCGAAGGTGCGGCCATCGGCAAGTGCAACGGCCTCACTGTGCTGGAAGTCGGCGACTCGGCGTTCGGCATGCCAGCGCGCATCTCCGCCACCGTTTATCCGGGTGGCTCGGGGATCGTCGATATCGAACGCGAGGTCAACCTCGGCCAGCCGATTCACTCCAAGGGCGTGATGATCCTGACCGGCTTTCTCGGCAGCCGCTACGCACAGGAATTCCCGCTTGAGATTTCCGCCAGCATCGCGCTGGAGCAGTCCTACGGGTACGTCGATGGCGACAGTGCATCGCTGGGCGAATGTTGCGCGTTAATCTCAGCCATTTCACGTACGCCGTTGAAGCAGTGCTTCGCCATCACCGGCTCGATCAACCAGTTCGGTGAAGTGCAGGCGGTTGGTGGCGTGAACGAGAAGATCGAAGGCTTCTTCCGTCTCTGCGAAGCGCGCGGTTTAACCGGCGAGCAAGGCGCGATCATACCTTTCGCCAATGTGACCACATTGATGCTCGATGAGCGTGTGCTGGAAGCCGTACGTCAGGGGCGCTTCCACGTATATGCGGTCCGCCATGTGGATGAGGCGCTTTCGCTGCTGGTGGGCGAGCCGGTAGGTGCGGCGGACAAGGACGGAAACTTCCCCCGAGGCAGCGTTAACGGCCGGGTGGTGGAGCGCTTGCGCGATATCGCCGAGATCGAACTCGAGGACGACGGCAAAAGCGATGCGGCGTCTCCGGAGGAGGTGCTGGCACAGGCGAAGGGGGACGAGCAGAACTGACCGGTTCTGCATTGAGCAAAAACCGGACGGAACGATACGGCCGGCGGCGGGTCTGCAGTGGACGAGAATTCCCACTCTCTGTCCACATGGTTATCCACAACTTCTGGGGATAAACAGGTTGGCCCGCCCATTCGTCCTGGATGACGGTGCGCAACCGAGCGCGAGGATCGCCGTCATGTCGCAAACACTCTGTCTGAACCGTCAATGCCTGGGTCTGGTTACCCGTATCGAATGCATCATTCTTCCACTAAACGGCGGCCAAGGCTTGTGGACCTTGCTTTGTGCGGCCGGTATCGACGCCGGCCAACCCACCGCGATCAAGGCGCAGGGCCCATTCCATGGGCCTCGCGAGGCCGAGACGGTGCTACAGGCGATCGCCAGCAATCTTCACGGGCAGGGTTATTGTGAATCCGACTCGCCGTCGATCTGGCAGCTGCACATGCACGCCGAGTTGCGCAAGATCAACGCCAATCAGGCGCGCTATCTGAGCGGTTGGGAATCCAGAACCTGATTCCTGGCGACGCTCGTGCTGGGCTAGCAGAGCTGACTTTGCGAATCGAGCCGGCGCTCAAGATTCTTATCCACACGAAAATCTGCTGTCATAAAGGCATTCTTGAAGGCGCTGTGGCGCTGCGTATACTCGCTGCCGATATCAGCTCCTCATAGTGAGAACAGATGGAACGCTTCGTCGAGAACACCATGTATGCGGCCCGCTGGCTGCTTGCGCCTATTTACTTCGGCCTGGCATTCGCCCTGCTGGCCTTGGCGATCAAGTTCTTTCAGGAAATCTGGCACATCCTCCCGGCCGTGCTCTCGCTGAGCGAAGGCGATCTGATCCTCAAACTGCTTTCGCTGATCGACATGGCGCTGGTCGGTGGCCTGCTGGTCATGGTGATGCTCTCTGGCTACGAGAATTTCGTATCGCAACTGAACGTCGATGAGGGCAAGGAAAAGCTAGATTGGCTGGGGAAAATCGATTCCGGCTCGTTGAAAATGAAGGTCGCGGCATCGATCGTGGCGATCTCATCCATTCATCTATTGCGCATGTTCATGGACGCTCAGCAGCTCGAGAGCGAGCAATTGATGTGGTACGTGATCATTCATTTGACGTTCGTCTTCTCCGCCTTCGCCATGGGTTATCTGGACAAGATCACCAAGCACTGAGCGAAAATCTTCCAGCTGCAAGCCGCACGTTTAGGCCACGAGGTGCGTGAACGGGCAGGCCGGGCCGCAAGCTGTGCTAGGCTAGCCGCCCTTTTTTCCAGCGGAGCTCAGGCATGACCGACCTCAACCTAACCACCGACGAAACGCGCGTGAGCTATGGCATCGGCCGCCAGCTGGGCGATCAGCTGCGCGAGAATCCGCCGCCCGGCATCAGCTTGGATGCGGTCATCGCTGGGATCCGCGACGCCTTTGGCGGTGTGGCCAGCCAGGTCAGCCCGGAAGACCTGAACGCCAGCTTCGCCGTGATCCGCGAGCGCATGCAGGCCGAAGCCCAGAAGAAGGCCGAAGCCGCTGCCGGCGAGGGTAAGGCGTTCCTCGCCGAAAATGCCAAGCGCGAAGGCGTCATCACCCTGGCCTCGGGGCTGCAGTACGAAGTTCTGACAGCCGGCGAAGGCGCTAAGCCGAGCCGTGAGGATCAGGTCCGTACGCATTACCACGGCACCCTGATCGACGGCACTGTATTCGACAGCTCCTACCAGCGCGGCCAGCCTGCCGAGTTTCCTGTGGGCGGCGTGATCGCCGGCTGGACCGAAGCGCTGCAACTGATGGGCGTCGGCAGCAAGTGGCGTCTCTATGTGCCGAGTGAACTTGCCTACGGCGCCCAGGGTGTCGGCAGCATTCCGCCGCACAGCGTGCTGGTTTTTGATGTCGAGTTGCTGGCCGTTCTGTAACGGCAACCAGTCCGCTACGGGCGCAACGCCCGGGCATAGGAGAACAGGAACAGGTTGCGTACCTGTTCCTTGAGCACGCAGGGTTCACTGGTGCTCAACTCCTGCAGATCCAGATCGCCCTGATCACGAAGCTCGTTCAGGGCGTCTCCCTCCAGCGAAATGCATACCGCACCGGTATCGCGATCGAGTATGCGCAGGTAGGGTTGTGGGCGGTCCAGCCATGCATCAATCAGATAAGTCATGTTCGGCTCCAGTTGATTTCCTTAATGAGAATAATTGCTATTTGCAAAGATGCAAGCGCAAAAACGCTCATCGGGATCGATGGCCGAGCGGAGTGTCGAGGAGGGGCGAGGCGGGCGGCAAGAAACTGAAGGGTGCCAATTGCACCCTGTTTGCTGGATCAGTGCGTGCGAGCGACGGCGAAGCGGCTGAGTTCTACCAATGCATCGCGATACGCGTTGGGCGGAAGCAGTTCAAGACAGTCGATTGCTCGATCGGCATAGTCGCGTGCCAGGCGTGCGGTGTATTCCAGCGCGCCGCAGGCCTGTACGGCGCTGCGGATGCTTTCGAGGTCTTCGATACCGCCTTTCTGGATGGCCTTGCGCACCAGTGCGGCCTGCTCATCGGTGCCTTCGCGCATGGTGTAGATCAGCGGAAGGGTCGGCTTGCCTTCAGCCAGGTCGTCACCGACGTTCTTGCCCAGGGTTTCGGCATCTCCCTGGTAATCGAGCAGGTCATCGACTAGCTGGAAGGCAATGCCAAGATAGTCGCCAAAGGTGCGCAGCGCTTCGCGTTGTTCCTCATTGGCCTCGGCCAGAGTGGCGGCGCTGTGGGTGGAGGCTTCGAACAGCATGGCCGTCTTGCCGCGAATGACCTCCATATAGATTTCTTCGGTGGTGCTGGCGTCGCGGACTTTGGACAGCTGCAGCACCTCGCCTTCGGCAATCACGCGCGTGGCCTGGGAAATGATGCGCATGACTGGCATCGAGCCCAAGTCGACCATCATTTCGAACGAACGTGCATAAAGGAAGTCGCCGACCAGTACGCTTGGGGCGTTGCCCCATAGTGCATTGGCGGTGGAGCGGCCGCGGCGCATGCCGGACATGTCGACCACGTCGTCATGCAGCAGGGTCGAGGTGTGCAGGAATTCGATGATGGCGGCCAGTAGGCGCAGCTGATCACCCTTGAGGCCGAGCGCGTTGCCGCTGAGCAGGACCAGCAGCGGACGCAGGCGCTTACCGCCGGCGGAAGTGATGTAGTCCCCGATCTTTTCAACCAGCGGTACGCGAGACGTCAGCTGGTTACGGATGATGCCGTCGACTGCGGCAAAATCGTCAGCCACTACTTGGTAAAAGGACTGGGGGTGCATCGGGGACGAGTACTCCTCGGAGGTTGCGCGGCATGCTATGGGGCGGGTCTGGTACTGTCAAGGCGAGGCCAGGCGGCTATTGCGCCGGGTCTAGTGGATGCGTACAATCGCGGACCCTGAACATTCCCCCTGGGCATTTCCCTGCCTTACGCAATTGCAAGAGTGTCCCTCCGGACCTCGAGCAGCCATGCCAGCCACTAACTATTTCACTTAAGCGCTGGGTGAGCAGGATCAACGGAGATACAAGATGTACGCAGTTATCGTTACTGGCGGCAAGCAATATAAGGTCGCCGAAGGCGAATACCTCAAGATTGAAAAACTCGAAGTTGCCACTGGCGAGGCAGTCACTTTTGACCGCGTTCTGCTGGTTGGCAACGGCGATGATGTCAAAATCGGCGCTCCGGTGGTCGATGGTGCCAAGGTCACTGCTGAAGTGATTGCTCAGGGCCGTCACGACAAGGTCACCATCATCAAATTCCGTCGTCGTAAGCACCACATGAAGCGTCAGGGCCACCGTCAGTGGTTCACTGAGGTCAAAATCACCGGTATTCAGGGCTAATCGGGCCTGAATCCCCTTATAGGAGTATTGAACTCATGGCACACAAAAAAGCTGGCGGTTCTACCCGCAACGGTCGCGACTCAGAAGCCAAACGACTTGGCGTGAAGATGTACGGCGGCCAGGCCATCAAGGCCGGTAACATCATCGTGCGTCAGCGCGGCACCCAGTTCCACGCCGGTTACGGCGTTGGCATGGGCAAGGATCACACCCTGTTCGCGAAAGTCGAAGGCGTGATCAAGTTCGAAGTGAAGGGCGCTTTTGGCCGTCGCTACGTGAGCGTCGTCGCAGCCTAACTGCGGCGTTGCTGGAAAAGCCCTGTCATGCGACGGGGCTTTTTTGTTTCTGTATCCTCTATAGGGCTCTTGCAAAACACTGCTTTGCTCTAGTTTTCGCTGGGTTCTGCAAGACCCTTATATTCCTGTTTTCTAGCCCGTCCTTGCGGCGGGAGGCGTTCCCATGAAATTCGTCGATGAAGTATCGATTTTTGTAAAAGCCGGCGACGGCGGTAATGGCATGATGAGCTTCCGTCGCGAGAAGTTCATCGAGAAAGGCGGCCCCAACGGCGGCGATGGTGGTGACGGCGGTTCCATTTATCTGATGGCCGATGAAAACCTCAACACGCTGGTCGACTACCGCTACACCCGCCGCTTCAATGCGCCGAATGGTCAGAAAGGTGGTAGCACCGAATGTACTGGTGCCAAGGGTGAGGATTTGATTCTGCCGGTGCCGGTCGGCACGACCGTGATTGATGCGGCAACGCAGGAAGTCATCGGCGACCTGACCAAGGCTGGTCAGCGCCTGCTGGTCGCGCAGGGTGGCTGGCATGGTCTGGGTAACACGCGCTTCAAATCCAGCACCAACCGGGCGCCGCGGCAGACCACGCCGGGCAAGCCGGGCGACGCGCGCGATTTGAAGCTTGAGTTGAAAGTGCTGGCTGATGTCGGTCTGCTGGGTCTGCCCAATGCCGGCAAGAGCACGTTCATCCGCTCCGTGTCGGCTGCCAAGCCGAAGGTCGCGGACTACCCATTCACCACGCTGGTGCCGAACCTTGGTGTAGTCAGCGTGGGGCGCTACAAAAGCTTCGTGATTGCCGACATTCCGGGCCTTATCGAAGGTGCATCGGAAGGTGCGGGGCTGGGGATTCGCTTCCTCAAGCACCTAGCGCGCACTCGTTTGCTGCTGCACTTGGTCGACATGGCGCCACTGGATGAGAGCGATCCGGCCGATGCCGCCGAAATCATTCTCAACGAGCTGGAGAAGTTTAGCCCCGCGCTGGCTCAGCGTGATCGTTGGCTGGTGCTGAACAAGGCAGATCAGCTGCTTGAGGAGGATCGCGAGGAACGCGTGCGTCAGGTGGTGGAGCGTCTCGAGTGGACTGGGCCGGTTTTCGTGATTTCCGCGTTGGAGCGGGAAGGTACCGAGGAATTGAGCCAGGCGATCATGCGCTATCTGGATGAGCGAGCGCTGCGTATTAGCGAAGAGCCGGCCTATGCCGAGGCGCTTGCCGAGCTGGATCAGCAGATCGAAGACGAGGCGCGTGCCCGCCTGCAGGCGCTCGACGATCAGCGGGCGTTGCGCCGCGCTGGCGTCAAGCCGGCAGATGAGGCGGATGACGACGACTTCGATGATGACGACGATGACGAAGACGGCGCGGAAATCTTCTACGTGCGTTAAGGCTTGTTGTGGTGGTTTGCGGATATTTGTGCGGGTGCTCGGTGGGCTGGCTGGTCCGTTGCCCGCCGGCATGGTTTTGGCCGGATATTGGATAGAAGGCGGGATCGATGCGGGACAAGGTGAGCGGCGCGCGGCGCTGGGTTGTTAAGATCGGCAGCGCTTTGCTGACCGCTGATGGTCGCGGTCTCGATCAGGCGGCTATGGCTGTGTGGGTCGATCAGATGGTGGCGCTGCGGCAGGCGGGGGTCGAGCTGGTGCTGGTTTCCTCCGGCGCGGTCGCTGCCGGCATGAGTCGCCTTGGCTGGGCGGCACGGCCCAAGGCTGTTCACGAGCTGCAAGCTGCGGCTGCGGTGGGGCAGATGGGGCTTATTCGTGCTTGGGAGGCCAGTTTCGGTCGTTGCGAGCAGCAAACTGCCCAGGTGCTGGTGACCCATGACGATCTGTCTGACCGCAAGCGCTATCTCAACGCGCGAAGCACGCTGCGTACGCTGATAGATCTAGATGTGGTGCCGGTCATCAATGAGAACGATACCGTCGTCACCGACGAGATCCGTTTTGGCGACAACGATACCCTTGGCGCGCTGGTGGCTAATCTGGTCGAGGCCGACTTGCTGGTCATCCTCACCGATCGCGACGGCATGTTCGATGCTGATCCGCGGACTAATCCCGACGCCAACCTGATCAGTGAGGCGCGCGCCGACGATCCCGCACTGGACGCGGTTGCGGGTTCGACGGGCGGCGCGCTGGGTCGTGGGGGTATGCAGACCAAACTGCGCGCGGCGCGCTTGGCGGCGCGTTCGGGGGCTCATACGGTGATTGTCGGTGGGCGCATCGAGAGCGTGTTGACGAGGCTGAAGGCCGGAGAGCAGTTGGGTACTCTGCTGGCGCCCGAATGCAGTCGTCATGCCGCGCGCAAGCAATGGCTCGCGGGGCATCTGCAGACGCGGGGAACGCTGACGCTGGATGCCGGTGCGGTGCATGCGCTCAAGCAGGGGAATCGCAGCTTGCTACCGGTCGGTGTCAAAGCGGCTCAAGGCGGGTTTCGGCGAGGTGAAATGGTGGTCTGTGTGGGGCCGGAAGGGCAGGAGGTTGCTCGCGGTCTGGTCAACTACAGCGCCGCCGAGGCTCAGCGGATCCTGGGGCATCCATCCGACGAGATCGAGAAGCTGCTGGGTTATGTCGACGAGCCCGAGCTTATTCATCGCGACAACATGATTCTGGTATGAGGTGTTCGATGCAATTGGTGAAGGCTTTGATGCTGCTGCTGGCCTGCCCGGCAGTCGGCATGGCGCGCGAGGTGGGCGAAGTCGACACCGTGTTCAAATGGCTAGGACCGAATCACAAGATCGTCGTGGAGGCATTCGATGATCCCAAGGTCGAGGGGGTGACTTGTTATTTGTCGCGCGCCAGAACCGGCGGCATCAAGGGTGGGCTCGGCCTTGCCGAAGATCGTGCCGAGGCGTCGATTGCCTGTCGACAGGTTGGGCCGATTCGCATGAATGATGAGCTTGAAGATGGCGAGGTCGTGTTCAAGGAGCGGACCTCGCTGGTGTTCAAGACCATGCAGGTGGTGCGTTTCTTCGATGAGGCACGTAACACGTTGGTCTATCTGGTTTACAGCGACCGGGTGATCGAAGGCAGCCCGCAGAATGCCGTAACGGCCATTCCGATACTCCCTTGGGTGCGCAATCCATAGGCAACGAAGCCAAGCATCGCGCCTATAAGGTTCGTGGCTCGTAGGGTGCGCTCCGCGCACCGAAACTTGGGGCCTTGTAGTCCAGTCCTGGCTCGTTTCGGTCCGGCTTTGCCCGGTGCGCGGAGCGCACCCTGCACGCCGGCCAAGCTGTTGTCAGCTCTGCGGTCGCTTGGCTGATGCACGTTTTTCTTAAGTTCTCTTTCCTGCGGAGGAGGGCTTGCTACACATGGTCGATCATTCGCTGCATAGCCGCTTAGAGCGGCAATCGCTCGCCAGTGCTCGATTCAAAAAAACCAGGCACAAAAAAACCGGCGCTAGGCCGGTTTTTTTCAAGAACCTGCAGTTTAGGCTGCAGCAGCTTCGCCGAGGGCCTTGATGTGGCCGTTCAGGCGGCTCTTATGGCGAGCGGCTTTGTTCTTGTGGATGATGCCCTTGTCGGCCATACGGTCGATCACTGGCACGGCTGCGGTATAAGCAGTACGAGCTTTATCCAGATCTTTTGCATCAATGGCCTTGACCACATTCTTGATGTAGGTGCGGACCATGGAGCGCAGGCTGGCGTTGTGGCTGCGACGCTTCTCAGCCTGAATTGCGCGTTTTTTGGCGGAAGGGCTGTTGGCCACCGTCGAACTCCTCGAAAACGTGGGATTACAAAGCAAATAAGGCCGCGAATCATGCCGATGCGGCGCGGGCTTGTCAAGCATGACTGAAGATTGATGATGCTGGCCGGACAGAAGGGCTACCGCTAAACTCGCGGCCTCTTTATCTGTCGTAATTGCCCATCGATTCCGATAGCAATGCCTAGACGGAACCCCTGAGCAACTTTTAGGAAAACCAATGTCCGATACCGGCAAAAGCGGATTGCTGCGCTCCAGCGCGGTCGTCAGCGTGATGACGCTGCTGTCCAGGGTGCTGGGCATGGTACGCGATATGGTCGTGGCCAGCTACTTCGGTTCCGGGGCAGCGGCGGATGCCTTTTTCATTGCCTTCAAGATCCCTAACTTCCTGCGCCGCCTGTTTGCTGAAGGTGCTTTCGCCCAGGCCTTCGTGCCGGTGCTATCGGAGTACCGAACCAAGCGAACGCTGGCTGAGGTCAGGTTGCTGGTCGATCGCACGGCCGGCATGCTCGGGCTGATTTTGACCGGCATTACGGCCATCGGGGTGCTGGCATCTCCATATGTGGTGATGCTGTTCGCGCCGGGATTCCATGATGAGCCGGAAAAAATGCAGCTGGCCGGCGAGCTGTTGCGCATCACGTTTCCGTACCTGCTGTTGATTTCCCTGACGGCCTTCACGTCTGGCGTGCTCAACAGTTATGGGCGCTTCGCTGTGCCGGGTTTCACGCCAGTATTGCTCAATGTCTGCATGATCGCTTCGGCGGTATTCCTCACGCCTTATTTCGATCAGCCCATCATGGCGCTGGCCTGGGGTGTGTTCATCGCGGGTTTTGCCCAACTGGCCTTCCAGCTTCCTTATGTCGCCAAACTGGGGTTGTTGCCGCGGCCTCGGGTGAAGTTCGGTGACGAGGGCGTGCGACGGATCATGCTGTTGATGGTTCCGGCACTGTTTGGCGTATCGGTCAGTCAGATCAATTTGCTGCTCGATACGGTGCTTGCTTCATTCCTGCAGACCGGCAGCGTGTCGTGGCTTTATTACGCGGATCGGCTTTCGGAGTTGCCGCTCGGCGCATTCGGTATCGCCATCGGCACGGTCATTCTTCCGAGTCTGTCGCGTCAGCACGCCGGTGAAGACCCAAAGGCCTTTTCCGACACGCTCAACTGGGCGCTGCGAATGGTGCTGCTGGTAGGTATTCCTGCGGCGCTCGCGTTGGGCATTCTGGCCGAGCCGCTGATTGCCAGCCTGTTCTTCTACGGCGCGATGAGCGAGGAGGCCGTGGTGCAGTCGGCCCGTGCGCTTGAGGCTTATTCGCTTGGGGTGCTGGCATTCATGCTGATCAAGGTGCTCGCGCCCGGCTTCTTCGCTCGCCAGGATTTGAAGACGCCGGTGCGGGTCGCAATCATCTGCATGGTTGCCAACATGGTGATGAATCTGATCCTGATCTGGCCGCTCAAGCATGTCGGGTTGGCGCTGGCGACTTCGCTGTCATCGATGCTCAACGCCGGACTGCTTTTTTGGGGCTTGTACAATATCGGCGTGTTTCGAATTGCGCCGGGCTGGGGTGTATTTCTCCTGCGTCTGGCGGGCGGTTGTGCCGCTATGGTGGCGACGATCTGGTGGCTCAATGCACCATCGGTCGAGTGGTTCGCCTGGGCGTGGCAGCAGCGTGCATTGCAGCTGGGGCTGCTGGTGGTGGCCGGGATCGGGGCTTTCGTTGCAGCGCTGCTAGTGCTCGGTTTGCGACCGCGTCATCTTCGTCGCTGATTGGCCGGCCATGCTCACGGCAAACCTGTCCGCGACTGCCGGCTCATGCGTATAATCGACGACTTTTCAAGCAAGAAGTGCGGTATGCAGCTGGTTCGAGGTCTTCATAACCTGCGTCCCCGGCATCGGGGTTGCGTCGCCACCATCGGCAATTTCGACGGCGTTCACCGGGGGCATCAGGCCATTCTGGCCCGCCTGCGCGAGCGTGCCGCCGAGTTCGGCCTGCCCAGCTGCGTGGTGATTTTCGAACCCCAGCCGCGTGAGTACTTCTCGCCGGACAAGGCGCCCGCACGCTTGACTCGGCTGCGCGAAAAGCTGCAGTTGCTCGCTGAACAGGGCGTCGATCGGGTGTTATGCCTGGCGTTCAATCGTCGTTTGCGCGAGATGAGCGCTGCTGAGTTCGTCCACGCGACGCTGGTCGAAGGGCTTGGCGTTCAGCATCTCGAAGTCGGTGATGATTTTCGCTTCGGCTGTGATCGTGCCGGGGATTTCAATTTTCTATTGAAAGCGGGCGCTGCCGAGGGTTTCAGTGTCGAGGCTGCCACCACCATCGAGGTGGAGGGCGAACGTGTCAGCAGCACGCGGCTGCGCCAAGTGCTGGCCGATGGCGATCTGGCCATGGCCGAGCGCCTGCTCGGTCGTCCGTTCAGCCTTGCCGGGCGGGTCATGCATGGGCAGGCACTAGGGCGTCAGCTTGGCGCGCCGACGGCCAATATTCAGCTCAAGCGCAAGAGCACGCCGCTTAGCGGCGTGTTTGTGGTGAGCGCAGAAGTCGACGGCATGCAGCAGCCGGCGGTGGCTAACATTGGCATGCGTCCATCGGTCGAAAGTGACGGTAAGCCCCATCTCGAAGTGCATTTGCTCAATTACCAGGGCGACCTCTATGGTCGCCTGCTGCGCGTGACCTTTCACCGCAAGCTGCGTGACGAGCAGCGCTTTGCCTCGCTGGAGGCGCTCAAGACGGCGATCGAAGCCGATATCGCCGCGGCTCGCGAATACTGGCGAGCTTCACCCTTTACCACGAGTCAGGACTGAAATGACCGATTACAAAGCGACCCTCAATCTGCCGTCCACGGCATTTCCGATGAAGGCCGGTCTGCCACAGCGCGAGCCGGAGACCCTGCAGCGCTGGAACAGCATTGACCTCTACGGGAAGCTGCGGCAGATCGGGGAGGGTCGCCCGAAGTTCGTCCTGCATGACGGCCCGCCGTACGCCAACGGCAGCATTCACATCGGCCATGCGGTGAACAAGGTCATCAAAGATTTCATCGTCCGCTCCAAGACCCTCGCGGGCTTCGACGCACCTTATGTTCCGGGCTGGGATTGCCATGGTCTGCCGATCGAACACAAGGTTGAAATCACCTACGGTAAAAACCAGCCGGCCGACCTGACCCGCGAGCGCTGCCGTGCCTATGCGGCCGAGCAGATCGAGGGGCAGAAGGCCGACTTCATCCGCCTTGGCGTGCTCGGTGAGTGGGACAATCCTTATCGCACCATGGATTTCGCCAACGAGGCCGGCGAAATCCGCGCACTGGCGAAGATGGTCGAAGGTGGTTTCGTCTTCAAGGGCCTGAAGCCGGTGAATTGGTGTTTCGACTGCGGCTCGGCATTGGCCGAGGCAGAAGTTGAGTACCAAGATAAGAAGTCCGATGCTATCGATGTGGCTTTTCAGGTCGAGGACGCGGACAAGCTGGCAGCGGCTTTCGGCGTGGCGGCGTTGGCCAAACCGGCCAGTATCGTCATCTGGACCACCACGCCCTGGACCATTCCGGCCAACCAGGCACTCAACGTGCATCCCGACTTCGTCTATGCCCTGGTCGATACCGGTGAGCGTCTGCTGGTGCTGGCCGAGGAACTGGTTGAATCCAGCCTGCAGCGCTATGGCCTGCAGGGCGAGATCATTGCCCGTTGCGAAGGCAAGGCACTGGAACTCATCCGCTTCCGCCATCCGTTCTACGAGCGCTTCGCACCGGTCTATCTGGCTGACTACGTGGAAACCGGCGCCGGTACCGGCATCGTTCATTCCGCGCCCGCGTATGGCGAAGACGACTTCCGCTCCTGCAAGCATTACGGCATGGAGAACGACGACATCCTCAGCCCGGTGCAGAGCCATGGCGTCTACGTCTCCGACCTGCCGTTCTTCGGCGGCCAGTTCATCTGGAAGGCCAACCCGGCCATCGTCGAGAAATTGCGCGAAGTCGGCGCGCTGCTCAAACATGAATCCATCCAGCACAGCTACATGCATTGCTGGCGCCACAAGACGCCGCTGATCTACCGCGCCACGGCGCAGTGGTTCGTCGGCATGGACAAGGTCGCTCACGACGGCAGTTCCCTGCGTCGCCGGGCACTGGACGCTATCGAACAGACCGAGTTCGTTCCCGCTTGGGGCCAGGCGCGGCTGCACGGCATGATCGCCGGACGCCCGGACTGGTGTATCTCGCGTCAACGTACCTGGGGCGTGCCGATCCCGTTCTTCCTGCACAAGGAAAGCGGCGAGTTGCATCCGCGTACCGTCGAGCTGATGGAAGCGGTGGCACAGCGCGTGGAGCAGGGCGGAATCGAGGCCTGGTCGAAACTGGACGCTTCCGAACTGCTTGGCGAGGAGGCGGCGCATTACGAAAAGATCAGCGACACCCTGGACGTTTGGTTCGATTCCGGCACTACGCATTGGCACGTGATGCGTGGCTCGCATCCGATGGGGCATGAAAATGGCCCCCGTGCGGACCTGTATCTGGAAGGCTCCGATCAACACCGTGGCTGGTTCCACTCGTCGCTGCTGACCGGTTCGGCAATCGACGGTCATGCGCCATATAAAGGGCTGCTGACCCATGGTTTCGTGGTCGACGAGAACGGCCGCAAGATGTCGAAGTCGCTGGGCAATGTGGTTGCGCCGCAGGAAGTCACCGACAGCCTGGGCGCCGATATCCTGCGTCTCTGGGTGGCGTCCACCGATTATTCCGGTGAGATGGCGGTTTCTAAGGTCATTCTGCAGCGCAGCGCGGACTCCTATCGCCGCATTCGCAACACTGCACGCTTCCTGCTCTCCAACCTCGACGGTTTCGACCCGGCGCAGCATCAGGTTCCGGCTGATCAGCTAATCGCACTCGACCGCTGGGCCATCGATCGCGCTTTGTTGTTGCAGCGGGAAATCGAAGAAGCCTACGGCACCTACAAGTTCTGGAACGTCTACCAGAAAGTGCACAACTTCTGCGTACAGGAGCTAGGCGGTTTCTACCTCGACATCATCAAGGACCGTCAGTACACCACTGGTGCTGACAGCCTGCCGCGGCGCTCCTGCCAGACCGCGCTGTACCACATCGCCGAGGCACTGGTGCGCTGGATCGCGCCGATCCTATCGTTCACCGCCGATGAGATCTGGCAGTACCTGCCGGGCGAGCGTAACGAATCGGTCATGCTCAATACCTGGTACGAGGGGCTGGCCGAGCTGCCAGACAATGTCGAACTGGGTCGTGAGTTCTGGGACAAGGTCATGGCAGTCAAGGCTGCGGTGAACAAGGAACTGGAAACCCAGCGCGCGGCCAAGACCATCGGCGGCAACCTACAGGCCGAAGTGGTGCTCTACGCCGAAGACGCCCTGGTGGCGGATCTGGCCAAGCTGGGCAACGAGTTGCGCTTCGTGCTGATCACCTCGGCGGTGAAGATAGCGCCTCTAGCCAACGCACCTGCCGAAGCCGTCCAGAGCGAGCTGTCAGGTCTCAAGCTGCAGGTCAGCAAAACTGACTATGCCAAGTGCGGCCGCTGCTGGCACCACCTGCCCGACGTCGGTGGTCACGCGGCGCATCCAGAGATCTGCGGCCGCTGTGTTGAAAATATCGAAGGCGCTGGCGAGGTGCGTCACTATGCGTGACAGCGCACGTGATCGTAGGGTGGGTTCCCACCGTGGACTTTTGCGGTCTGTCGCGAGCGTCGGCTTCGTAGGGTGGGCTTCAGCCCACCGTTGGCAGAACGGACGCAATCTCGGTGGGCTGAAGCGGAGCGCCACCCGGCCCACCCTACGATTTGACCCGACGGCGGGCGCAACCCGCCATGCTCTTTCGAGGGTAGAAGCATGACGTCGCGTTTCGGCAAGCTGTCATGGCTATGGCTTAGTGTGTTGGTCATCGCCCTCGATCAGGCGACCAAGCATTATTTCGAAGCCAACTTCAGTCTGTACCAGAAGGTCGATGTGATCCCCGACTACTTCGCCTGGACGCTGGCCTATAACACTGGTGCGGCATTCAGCTTTCTGGCCGATCATTCCGGCTGGCAGCGATGGTTGTTCGCGGCGATTGCCATTGGCGTCAGCGTCGTGCTGGTGGTCTGGATGAAGCGTTTGAAGCCCGGCGAAACCTGGCTAGCGGTTGCCCTGGCCCTGGTGTTGGGCGGCGCGCTCGGTAATCTCTATGACCGCGTCGTACTGGGCCATGTCGTCGATTTTATCCTGGTGCATTGGCAGAACCGCTGGTATTTCCCGGCATTCAATATCGCCGACAGCGCCATCACCATCGGCGCAGTGATGCTGGCGCTGGACATGTTCCGTAGTAGTAAAACGGGAGAAGCGGTAAATGACTGAACAACGCATCGCGCAGGATATGCAGGTCACCCTGCATTTCGCGCTGAGTCTGGAAAACGGCGAGCAGGTCGATACAACTTTTGACAAGCAGCCGGCGACCTTCAAGGTCGGTGATGGAAATTTGTTGCCGGGGTTCGAACAGCAGTTGTTCGGGCTCAAAGCCGGTGATAAACGCACCTTCCAGATCGCACCAGAGCAAGGCTTCGGTCAGCACAATCAACAGAATGTCCAGACCATGCCGCGCAGCCAGTTCGAAGGTATGGAGCTGTCCGAAGGCCTGCTAGTAATTTTCAACGATGCCGCCAAAACAGAGTTGCCAGGTATCGTCAAAGCCTTCGATGAGCGTCAGGTGACCGTGGATTTCAACCATCCTCTGGCTGGCAAGGCGCTGACGTTCGAGGTGGAGATATTCGAGGTCAAGCCGGTCTGAGTGGAGCTTCCGAGGTAGGCTGCTGTAGAGGCAGGTTGCTGGCGAACTAGCGTTAGCCCATCAACACCACAGGTTGCTGATATCCGCTTTGTTTCATACCGCTGCCATGCGTTACACCTAATACTCACCTGCTTCGCGTGCCGAGAATACATATGCAAATCAAACTCGCCAATCCGCGTGGTTTCTGTGCCGGCGTCGACCGTGCCATCGAGATCGTCAACCGTGCCTTGGAAGTATTCGGGCCGCCGATCTATGTGCGCCATGAAGTGGTGCACAACAAGTTCGTGGTGGAAGATCTGCGCGAGCGCGGCGCGATTTTCGTCGATGAGCTCGATCAGGTGCCGGATGGCTTCATCGTCATCTTCAGTGCCCACGGTGTTTCCCAGGCGGTGAAAATGGAGGCTGACAGACGTGGTCTGAAGGTTTTCGACGCGACCTGTCCGCTGGTGACCAAGGTCCACTTGGAAGTGACCAAATACAGTCGCGAGGGGCGAGAGTGCATCCTCATCGGCCACGAAGGCCATCCGGAAGTCGAAGGCACCATGGGCCAGTACGACACCGCGAACGGCGGCTCGATCTACCTGGTCGAGGACGAGGAAGACGTCGCCCAGCTACAGGTGCGCAACCCCGAGTCGCTGGCGTTCGTGACCCAGACCACGCTGTCCATGGACGACACCAGCCGCGTGATCGACGCCCTGCGAACGCGCTTCCCCAGCATCGGCGGCCCGCGCAAGGACGACATCTGCTACGCCACCCAGAACCGCCAGGACGCTGTAAAGCAACTGGCCGGTGAGTGCGATGTGGTCCTGGTCGTCGGCAGCCCCAACAGCTCCAACTCCAACCGCCTGCGCGAACTGGCCGAGCGCATGGACACCCCCGCCTACCTGATCGACGGTGCCGAAGACCTCAAGCGCGAATGGTTCGCCGAAAACGCCCGCATCGGCATCACCGCCGGCGCCTCGGCACCTGAAGTGCTGGTGCGTGGAGTGATCGACCAGTTACGTGAGTGGGGCGCGAAAGGGATGGATGAGCTGGAAGGGCGGCCGGAGAATGTAACGTTTTCGATGCCGAAGGAGTTGCGGATTAAAGCGCTGTAATAAAGAAGCCCGATCCATGATCGGGCTTCTTGTATCTGATGGTTGCTCTTTTCTCTGGAGTAGTGGCTACACCAGTTTACCTCCAGCAATCATTAACGGATTTTACGCTACCGCTGCGACCCTTTGCGCCCAAGGCATTGAGAGTGAGATTGCCACATTTGGTGTCGCCAAAGTTCTGTGTGGCTGTGAGTGTATAACCGCCATCATTGTTTGATTGGCTGACACCCAAGGTGTACTTACCGGTTTCCGATGTATTGCCACTCCTCAGGCCAAGTTTGGCGATATCGGCGTTAGAAGTAATGTAAACATTGTTCTGCGAAAAATAGCGTTCCTGCCGTGCGGAGGCATCGTTCAACAGGGCCTGACCTTCGGTGCGATTGCCACGCTTGACGTATTCGTCATAGCTCGGGTAAGCAATGGCCGCCAGTATGCCGATGATGGCAACCACAATCATGAGTTCGATCAGGGTGAAACCGTTCTGGACGTGTTTCATGGACTGCGCCGTTGATGCTACTGGTTTCATTTCGTTATTCCCCTTCAACTCGGCGCCAGCTCTGGCGGCCCAGACTGGCGGGGTCTGGGTAGATATTCACGCATTCTTGGCCCGTGCAGTATTGGTACGTTCCGTCGGAGTCCTGCGAAAGAGTGCCGCCCCCTTCGCCGTCCTGGCGGACTGCCGAAATGTTGGTGGTGCCGACATCTGTGGTGGGTTTGTAGTCGAATGCGTTGTGAAGCGTTCTACCGCCAGTGAAGGGATTGATGGCATAGGTCCAGTTGGTGGCACCATCGCCGCAGGGGTCGTCGTTAGGGATCAGCGACTGGAAGAATACGGTGCGGCCCAGTTGCGACATATTCTCCACGACCATTTCTCCATCGCTCTGACGTAGGTTCAAATACCAGCCATTCTGTGCGGGCTGGTTGTCGCTTGCCTGCCAGCTTACATTGTTGTTGCTAAGGACCAAGCCTTGGCGGCTCGAGCCGTCGGCCTCGACGGTAGTCTGGGTCACGATTTCTTGTTCTTGCAGGCTGCTGCGGCTGATATTGGGATTGCTGGCCTCCTCGCCCAAGGTTTGCTTGTCCCAGATGCCATAGACGGTCTGTGCGATGCTCTTGTCGCCTTCCTTGTCGCCGGTTTCGAAGAACTTTCCTGTACCGAAAACGACTAGATAACCGAATCCGCTTGGGTGAAGTACGAGGCTGGGCGCGGAGGTGATGGGCTGGCGAGTGCTGCCGTTGTCTGCCACCGCACTGAACAGCGGCTGACCGCCATAGGCCACCTCGAAATCCGAGACGACGTTTTCGCTATCGTCTTCGGTGGTGAAGGGCGCGCTGTCGCTACGGCCGTTACGCAGCAAGTCGAAACGCCAGACGTTGCCTTGCAGATCTCCCGCGTAGGCATAGTCCGCTACGCCGTCGGCATTGTAGTCGGCAAGCTTGGGTGTCGACAGGCCATTGGGGATACCATCCACACCTTCCACTTCCAGGTTCTTGAGCAGCGTGCCTTCCATCGCATCGACAATGTAAAGCGCGGCCTTGCCATTGGTATTGTTGGCGCTTTCGTAGCCATTCCCGAACACTACGGTCCATGTTCCGGTATGCAGGCGGGCAATGGTCGGCTGGGAGAAGCTGTAACCCATCTTCACCTCAGCATCATCGGGTAATTTGCTGTCATCGAATTCCCAGAGCAATTTCTCTTCGCCAGGATGGGTGATATCCAAGGCGAATATCGACTTGCCGCCTGCTTTCAGGGTGCCGACCAGAATGGTGCGCCATTCTTCACCGTCGTATACATCGGCCACGACGGGGCTGCCATCGACATAGAACTCATGACTGTAATTGGCGCCGGTCAGCTTGTTCAGCTTGGGGAACACCGCAGTTGGAATGAAAGCGAACTCCTCGACCCCGGTTTGAGCGTTGAAGCCATGCAGCATGCCATCGTTGCCCCCAACATAGAGGCGCGGGGTGCGTCCGGCGATTTCCTCTGCAAAGGTCGTATAGGCAGTGTTGCCTTCGAGCCTGTTGGTGAAATTGATCAGATAGCGCGGCCCGGACACTACGGCCGGGCTAGAACCGTAGAAGTCGCCCAGCACGCCGCTGCGTTGGCGGAAGGTGCTGCCTTCACCGCTGCGATCGCCTTGAAGATATTCCAGACGCTGTTTGCCCAAGTTATCGACTACGTTTGCATTTTCAGGATCGCGGCTGAGCAAGTTCGCCAGAGTGCCGGTAGTGTCAGCGGAGCCGGCATTGTCCCAGTTGAAGTCCATCAGCCCGCTATTGTCATTACCGGCAATCATGATCTTGCGGTTTTGCCAGCCTGGCATCTTGCCTTTGGCGCTCCATATTTCGGTAGTTTCGAACGCGTTGCTTTGAGAGTTCCAGGCTTTCTCGAAGCGTTTGACATCGCCTGACCAGTTATCGTCGCTGGCATAGGAGGTCTGGTAGGAAACGGTCTTGACCGTACCGTTGTCGTTCTCGTCGGTGCTGATCTGACCGGAATTAATGGCGGGCCGGGCAGCGGTGGACTTGCGGTCGGCAATGCGGGAAAGGATATCGTCGAAGGCCTGAACCATAGACTCAGGACTATCAGCGCTGAAGAATTCGCCACGAGAGTTGATTGCGGCGTGCCACAGGTCATATACGTTGTTGCTGCTGCCACTGGAAGCTTCAGGCCAGTCCTTAGTGCCTGCTGCCAGAGCTTCATAGCCCGTGCCTTGGTGGGTACTGCCTGACCAAGGTATACCGGCGCTATTCAGGGTGCTGGTGAGACCAAGGCCCATGATGAAGTTGGTCATATGTTGCCAGGTGGCTGGGTCGTTGCGCGCGTCCCAGTAGTCGGTAGCGTTATCGCCACTTTTGAATGGAATATAGGCGGGAAGCTCGTTATCCAGATTGGGGTTTAAGTCTGTTGCCCAGTAATGCATGGCCAAGTCGGCAAGCGTACTGGCTTTATCATCCTGATAAGGGTGTTGCCCTGCATAGTTTTCGCCGTCAGGGAGTGTGAAGTTGGCATTGTCATGGCGAAATGAACTGGGGTTAGTGGTTGTCGCGTTCCACATGCCGTCGGTCATCAAGATGTGGTAGCTCGCCCTGCAGGCGTAGGTATTGTCGTCAGTGTTCCTGTCGGAAGAATTTCGGCTATTGGGGTACTTATGCCAGGCGACATCTTCCTTGAAAAAATCCCCGGCCCTTTTCATCGCTGCCGGGAGAGGGGTTCCACTGTTGAAGTATATGTCTTTGAGCCAGCTATAGAACTGCCCCTTATGCAGCGCATCGTACTGGCGGAACTTGTTGTCCTTACAGAGCGAGGTGTTGCCGCCATTGAGTGTGGTACAGCGTGCAAGATCCTGCCAGCCCAGGCGAACGGCAGGTGACAATTGTGAGAACGCCATGCTGGTGGCAGATAGCGTTGCCAATGCTCGCGTTCTGTAAAACGAATACCAAATGGCGAAGTTCTCTTTTTCGCTATCCGGTACAAAAACAAGTTTGTAGCAGTTGGTGTCCGACGTGGTGTTGGTGCAGTTTCTAAGTGTCTGGTCGTAGGAGTAGTAGTAGGCCGGTGTTCTGGCTGTGTACTCGTTGTTATTCCGTGTGCAGGAGAAGCCACTGGCGTCCAATACCGGGCCGGATTGAAGGATTTTGCATGTGTAGTTGCGGTTTCCACTATTTCCGGAGCGGGTGACTTCAAATTTGATGCCGGCTGCGCTGGTTTCTTCTTTCGTTGTATTTGAGGAGAATGTTACGGTCACTCGGAAGTCATTGGTTGGGCCGTTGAGCCGATTGTGGCTGCCGCTAGGCATTCGGTACTCTTTGCCTGTTGGGCGGTAATAGTCGGACAGGTCAAGCGTCCCGTCCGCAGGCCTGAAACCATTAATAGGGGCATTGGTGAATTGGGTTGAAAGTTCAACCTCATTGCCGCTCTCATCGAAAAACGGGGGAATAACGTAGTTAGTATCTGGCCTGTAATACATCGGGTTGAAGGCATTTGCGGCATAAAGGCGTGTAATGCTGGAGCCGCTGATGACACTATTTTCAGCCGAGTCAGGAACGTAACCCCAGGACATACTGCCCGATTCATCCAGGGTCAGAATGATATTGGGTGGAACGCCTACAGTCAGACTCAACGGACTCTGTGAGACCGCCGCATGGGTGGCGGCAGCGTTGAGCAGGGCTACGCCGAAGGCTGCGTACGACAGCGTCTTGGCGGAAGCAATAGGTCGAAAACGAGACATGATTTCGGCTCTCAATTGTTAAGGCCAAGGTAGATGTTGGCGTGCGTCGACTGTAGGTACATGGAATCGCCGGTCTTGCCATTGTTGAGGTAGAAAAAGGTGCCACTTCCCTCGCCGCGCCCGCCGTATTCGGCATTAACGGCGGCGTTGCTGGCTTCGTCCGCCAGAATGCTGTGGTAGTACGCATCGCCTTCGTTTTCGGTTTGGACTTTCGGGTCGGTGCCTCGATAAGGCATCCAGATGCTGGATGACACTTCGAGAAAGTTGCTGCTTATCAGTTCGGGCTGCTCGACGAAGGCCAGCAGGCTATCGGTCTTGATTTCGAGCAGACAGGGTTTATTGAGACCGTTTGGGTTCAATGTGTTTGATGTGGAACAGTTTTGAGCATTGGCTTCCAGTTTGTCGGCCAGGTTTCCCGGGCCATAGAAGCGGAACTCGGCTTCGCGCAGAGCTGCGTCAGCAACATTCTGGAATTGCATGTCGTGAGCACGGTTGGCGGTGATACGCGATTCGAGGGTGACACCGCGCATGCTGCTGACTGCCAGCAGGGTCAGCACCAACAGCATCACAAGGGAAACGAGCAATACCGCGCCGCCTTGTGATTTGCGAAAGATAGGGGTCATGGCATGAGGTTCCTGATAGTCTGAGTGCTGCCCGCAACCTGATAGATGCGCTTGTTGTCCGCCTCCTGCAGCTTGGTCTGGGTGTCTGCAGATGCCTCGGCCAACCAGTCAGCGAGTACCTTTGAGTCATCACCTTCGCGCTGACCTGCACGGCTGGTGAGCAGCAAGGCGTAGCGCACACTGCGGATCGCGCCGCTGGCCGGGGACCAGTCTGCTTGCGAAATGAAGGTCGTGACTTCCTTTTCAAGCAGATCAGTGTTGCCCACGCCGAAATCCAGACGAAGATCAGCGATGCCGCGAAGCAATTCGCCGTACTGGGGACTAGCTGCGTTCAGGCTTTTGCATAGGAGGCGGCCATCCTGTAGCTGGCTGTCAGTGCTGGGTTCGTATTTGAACGCCAGTACGGTCAGGTCGCTTTCGTCAGGGGGGGCGGAAGGAAACGCTTCGTCATATACGACGGGGCTTGCAGTGCCCTGGCAATCCAGTTCTCCGCTGATCCGAGGTTGGTAGCGGATGCAGAAGCCGATACCTTCGTTGGGGGCGAGCCCGGTAATGGCGTGCCCGGCGTTAAAGGCAAGGCACCCGTCCGCGGCAGAGCGGTCGGGGAAGACGGTGTCCAGCAGGATGGATGGCTTGCGGCGATAGCCAGCCTTGCTCAAGTAGTCACTGATTATGAGCGCGGCAAAGCGACTGTTCTCAAGATTGCCGGCCTGATTTTGCTGAAAGACATAGTTGCGCTTGTTGTCGAGGTACACCTGCGTAATACCGAGAATCAGGAAACTGCTGATCGCAAGTGCAATTAGCAGTTCAATCATCGAGAGGCCGATTTGGCGTTTAATGCTGTTCATGGTTCTACCCGCACGGTGTAGGTGCAAATGGTGCTATCGGGATCGCTGGCATCAAGACAGGCTCCCTCGCGAACTTGCCAGGCCATGCGAACCTCGATCATCGAACCCTTGTTATCGCAGTTGTCGGGAGTTGAACTGCGGCAAATGTAACCGTGGTCGTTGAACAACTCTGCGCCACCGGGAAGCAGCGCCTCGACCTTGTCAGCCCAGCAGTCGCGAAGTTCCTGAGCGGTTTTGGCGATGCGAGTCGGACTGGCCACGCAGGCAGCGCGGTCATTGAAGTCTTCACCTGCTTCCTTGTAGAGCAGGGAAGTGTCTTTCATGCCGCTGTTCATAGGGAATTGCGGTGGCGCCATGTTGAAGAGTTCTTTCGGATTGGCTCGGATGATTTCGATCAGGTCGCCAGCCAGTACGATGGCCGTGTTGCGTTGCACGGAATCTTGGGTGTACTGAATGCTGCGTCCTTGTAAGGCCACCATGCCGAGCACGCCGATGGTGGTCAGGAGCAATGCCACGAGTACTTCAATCAGGCTGAAGCCTTTGTTGGTCGTCATCGCATACCTCATAAGCTGCAGCTGCTCAATGCGGTGCCGGTGGAGTCCTGCTTGCCGCGTGAATGGAGGAGTGTGCCGCCACTGGGCTGCACTTCGAGCAGGTAGCCGGTACTGGGGTCGGCATCCAGGCAAATGGTGAAGCTCGCGGCCGTGGCGGTGCCGTTGGAGCGATAGAGCAGTTTGTCGTCGCTCAGTGCGGTATTAAGGATTTCAACCTGCTCAGGGGTGTGTTCCAGGACGCGCTCAATTTCTCCATCCGTGCAATTGTTGCCATTGCTAGTGTCGAATTTGCGGATGATCCAAGGATCGCCGTTAGTGCAAATCTTCACTTCATAGGTTGCACGATTGATCGCCGCTTGCCCGCGTGCGTACTGCAGAAAGGCTGCCAGTTCCGCAGCTTTATTTTGCACTTGGTTACTGCGGATTAAAGCGTTGAAGCTGGGTATGGCGATACTCGCAAGTATTCCCAGTAGTGCGAGGATGATCATCAGCTCGACCAATGTGAATCCGTGCATGTCGGTTCGGCGTGACATGGTGTGCTCCATGGAAGTCTTGAGCGGATGATGCAAATGCGCTATTGCCATGTCTTGAGATAGAGGATGGTTGGCGTTTTCGCGTGGACGGACGGTGCGATTATCCGTGTTACGCGACAGAGGGAGTGTGATCCGTGCCAAGATTCGCTGCCATTTAGGCCTTTAAGAACCACACCGGTTGTCGCTCCTGTTCTCTGCCGGCGTGCCTTGGCGCAGGCGCCCTTGACGGTTGAGGATCAATTGCCAGGTCACTTGCTGTTTGTCGCATTGATAGAAGCGTCCATTGCCGGTAGGGCTGGAGCCGTTGTCGCGAAAGCGAATGCTCTGTTGGAAGCCGCTCCAGCGCAATTCGTGATGGATGGGAAGTTGCATAAGTTGCAGCAACTGATTGTCTGAGGTGCGCACGAGCCAGCCGCTAGCCCAATCGTCAGAGCAGGTCTGCCCATCAGCGCTGCCGCAGACCTCAACGGTATGGCGCCGCAGGACTGCCTCTGCGCGGGCGCTGTTCAGGACGGACTCAACCTGTTCCATAAGCGATTGCTGACGATTGCGGGTGACCAGGCCATCAAAAGCCGGTACGGCGATGTTGGCGACGATAATCAACAGGGCAAGCGTGATCAGCAATTCAACAAGCGTAAAGCCTTGATCCTTGTTCGGCATGGTGCGGTTCCTTTGCACGTATGATGTGCCGCCTTCCTATGGCGGTGCCGTCCTAAATCGGCGATGTCTTTTTAGACCAGCCTAGGTTCCAGCCCAAGGGCCTAGGGTTGGAAATGTGAACCAGTGTGTCGGAGGACCATGTGGAACGAGAAACCATCATCATTGGTGGCGGCGTAATCGGGTTGTTGTCGGCTTACGGTCTCGCAAACGCGGGGCAGACTGTTGTCTTGCTGGAGTCCGGAAGTGTCGGCACTGAAGCCTCCTGGGCCGGTGGCGGTATCGTTTCCCCGCTTTATCCATGGCGTTACAGCCCGGCGGTTACGGCTCTGGCTCATTGGTCGCAGGATTTTTATCCGCAGCTTGGCGAGAGTCTCTTCGAGCAAACCGGAATCGATCCGGAAGTGTACGAGACCGGGCTTTACTGGCTGGATCTGGATGACGAAGAGGAGGCGCTCAACTGGGCCGAGCGTCAGGCGCGCCCGTTGCATCGAGTATCGATGGAGCAGGTTCGCGCTTCCGTTCCGTCCTTGGGAACGGGGTTCTCACGCGCGGTGTTCATGCCAAGCGTTGCCAACGTTCGCAACCCGCGTCTTTTGGACGCTTTGCGAGTGGCGCTTGCCAGACTGCCGAACGTGCAGGTGGTCGAGCATTGTCCGGTTACTGGTTTCATTCGTGATGGCGAGCAAATTCTAGGAGTCGAGACGGCGCAAGGTGAAATGCGCGCTGATCGGGTTGTTGTCGCGGCAGGGGCATGGAGTGGTGATTTGCTCGCCACGCTGGGGCTGGAATTACCGGTCAAGCCGATGAAAGGACAGATGATCCTGTTCAAGTGCGCCGACGATTTTCTGCCGAGTATTGTCTTGGCCAAGCGGCGCTATGCTATCCCTCGTCGTGATGGACATATCCTGGTTGGCAGTACTCTTGAGGATGTCGGTTTTGACAAGACGCCCACCGGCGATGCCCTCGAAAGTCTTAGAGCGACGGCAATCGACCTACTTCCCGCCTTGGCTGATGCCGAAGTAATCAAACACTGGGCAGGGTTGCGTCCCGCCTCGCCTGAAGGCATTCCCTACATCGGGCCGATGCCGGGACACGACGGGCTTTGGCTCAATTGCGGACACTTCCGTAACGGTTTGGTACTGGCGCCCGCTTCGTGCCAGTTGCTAACGGATCTGATGCTTGAGCGCACTCCTGCTATCGATCCAGAGCCTTATGCGCCTAGCGGTCGGTTCTGATTTGGGATCGGAACAATGCAATGGTCCTTCGTTACATCTGTATACGGACCACTGACTGAAATTTTTCATTTGAAGTCCTCAGGGTGCTTCGCAGTTGTTTCGATTGCTTGCTTGGTAGCTCGGCTTAAAAGGCATTGCCGCTTGCCTCGCAATACTTTCTGAAGATCAATTTTTTATAAAACTTATCTTTTAGAAGATTTTAAGAATTCTTGCGTGAGGATTTCTTAAAATGAATTCATTGTTCGCAGAAATTTATATCTTCACAGTGTAGCCAGGCGTTAATTAACGTGCCTTTTTTTGTCACGTAGCGAATTTTGTACCAGAAATAATTTTCATCTGATGTCGCGTCGGTAAGGGCTACCTCGTCGCCGTTGATCAAATACATTTTAGTAGCTTGGTTAATGTTTGGCTCGCTGTAGAGAGTAGCCTTTTTGGAAATAACAGTTGTTGAAAGTGGGGTGCGAAGCCGATAGTCGAGACTATTCTCGACTAGCAAATTACCTGTTTTTATTCCGTCTAGGTAAAGGGCGCGATTGATATAGTCACATCCTATGCAACTGTCAGAAATCGTCAGGATGAGATCATTGTTTTTTATCTTATATATGTCTTCATGCCACTTTGCACCGCTTCTGTAGCTGCTGATTAGATAATCATTTTTTATAGAATAATTGCATAGCTGGCTTTGAAGTTTATCCATGGGGCGTAGTGTTTCATTCTCACTGTCGTATCGATAGACCTTGGAACAAGCGTTCACACTGCCTTCTGCGGTATGCGTCAGAATTACCTCCGAAATCCCATCCAATGTCAGATCTTCTAATGAAATTTGACTATATTCATTATCTATTGCATCTAGCATGGTTTCTGGGGTTGTGATGGCTTTGCACATGCCTTCGTGGCAGGCTGTAATTGAAAGATCCGTCCCAGAGCCATTGATGGAAAGCATTGTAGCTTTTTCTTTATTCGTGGCTGCAAACGTGCTCGTGAAAACAAAAAGGACAGCGCCTGCTAGGAAACAATAAATTAAACCAGCTTGAGAATTGATATTAATTTTTTCTTTCGTCATGTCAAATTCCATTCCCTCTTAATGGCCGCAAAAATTTCTTTTCGCTCAGCTAAGCCATTGTATCCACCATTGACGGCCAAAGTAATTAGTTCGACATTGTTTTTTTCATGGTCAATCAACACGTTAATGTCGCCATTGGCATTATATTTTTTATATATTCCTCCAATGTTCCGCCAGAACCAGCAGGATGCATCTACCGCATTGTACATATCTGATGCAATCAGGCCCGGAGAGTCTATGAAGTTCATCCCTCGGTATCTGGAATACGCTGCATAGTTATTTTTCCAGGTGAGTTGGATTAGCCCTTTTCCTTTGTATCTTGGGCCATCTCCCATTTCTGTATTTCCTCTGCGTATTGCATCACGATGTTGACTAGGGTTGTATCCTTCCCTGACGCAAACTCAATTGTTGTCTCGAAGTGTGCCGACTCATGGTAGCACTGAGCCAAAAAGTGAGCTTTTTGATAACTTGTGGTGATGCCATGTCTGGTCAAGGCAGCATTCAATATCTTTACGAACTCCTCCTTGTCAAATCTGTAAATAGCAGGATAGTTCTCTTGGAAACGCGTAACGAAGCTTCTAGGACCGCCGCGTCCGGTGAACCAATCACCTGGTTTTTTGAGTATTTTTTCTAGGAAGGAGACAGTGATTTCTTCGGTTCGCGGTGATGAGAAGGTTGCTAGGAGTCCAATGGGCTGCAGATGCCAGACCTTGCCTGATGCATCCAACTTCAGGCGGTCGGCTACATCGCCCCACCAGCTCAGGGTCTTGATGCGGTTCTTCTCTTCGACCCAATCCTGATTCGGATCATCGGGGCTGTGGCCCATCAGATCATCGAGTTCGTCCCAGCGCGAAGCCTCCCAGAACCACTCGCTTTCATGCTGCGTGACGAGCTGCGAGATAGATTGGGCGTGCCAGGGCTTTGCCAGTGCCGCCTGGATCTCTTCCGAGGTCATCTTGCTGTCGCGGTTGGTGTCGATGATGTCGTAGAGACGGCTGCGTACCGGGCCTTTGTCGGATTGGTCGATCGCGCCCTGGTAGCTGGCCTTCTCATCGTCGGACAAGCGGCGAGCCGCGTTGAGGTAGTAGGCCAATCCAGCGCTGGGGGTATCGGTATCCTCAAGAAAATCGAAGCCTTCCCATTCCCACGGGCTGTGGCGAGTCGTGATGAGCTTCTGCTCTGCCAGCCAGCCGTTGATGGGTTGGCCATCCTTGTCGGCCAGCAGGCCATCGAGGCGCCACCAGTTGGTCTCGGGCGAGCAGCCGGTTGCCGTTTTGCTGGCGGGGATATTGATCTTGGCCTCGGCGGGTAACGCATCCAGCAGGCTCTGCGGCAGGATCAGGTCAACGCCTATCTCGGCTCCGTCGTCGGTCAGTTTCGGCGGATTTCCGGCCTTGATGTCATCACGATGGGGGATCAGCTTGCTGGCGCCGGCGTGGACCTTGAGCCGGGTCTTTTCCTCCTCCGGCAGGTTCAGCGCCCAAGTACGGCTTTCGCTGATGAACGTCGGCACGTCTTCGCAGCTGAAGACCTCCAGGTGCAGTAGGTCCTGGGGCGAGCCGTCGCTCTGGTTCTGGTACTTCCCTACGTGCCCGATCAGGTCGCCCGCCTTGATCGGCAGGGGCGGATCCAGCAGCACCACGGTGCCCATGGTCTTGGGTTGCGATTGAGCCGTCAGGAAGGACGAGGAAACATAGCCGGGAAGGCTCCCGTCGTCCCCGGGTGTCAACGCCGGTTCATTGTTGCCACTGATCACCTGCTCGAGCTTGAGGAACGCCCCTTCACCCGAGGCGCGGATCTGGGCGCCTTTGCTCAGTTTGCCCACGATTGAGGCATCGCAGAGAGCATCGGCGCGTACGTTGAGCTCGCTGCTGCGGGTGTTGACGGTATAGACACCGGATCCCCAGAACGCCGGGCGCTCCAGTTTTTCGTCCTGGCGGTAGTCTTTCCAGCACTTGAGGTGCATGTACAGGCTGTAAATCGTCAGCGCGGGCGGCTTGGGTTTCGACTCGTCAGCGGTGGCAGGTGCCTTGGCCTGGAGCGTATGCCTGACCAGCACGAAACCAGTAGAGAACGGAGCGCGTATCTGAAGCGGCGGCCGACCGGCGTAGGTGCTGACGGGGTACTCGTCATCGATGCGATAAGCGACCACTTCACCATGGGTCATGCAGTTGATGCGGCTCTGATCGAAGGCTTCGGACGTGCCCTTGTCCAGGTGAATGCCGCCATGCCACAGGCCGTTTCCACCGATGGGGTAGAACCCGGCCTTGGCCTTGCTCAGGGCGGTCAGATGCTGAAGCGAGTGGCCCGCAGACGGCGTATAGGGATAACACCAGTCATCCTTGGCAGCGCTTTTGCCGCCCTCGGCAACGCCCGGCTTGGCATCGTCCGGGTTCAGGGTGCCGTTCGCCATGTCCGCGAGGTAGCGTTTGAAATCACCTTCTTCGAGCTCGGCGTGAACGTGGATGGCGTAGCTCTGTGCGCCCGACCGGTCCGTGCCGGCCTGGAGGCCGATGTGCTGGCCGTAGGTGATAGCGTCCCCATCGTTGACCTTGAAGGTGGGGTGGAGGTGCAGGATCTGCCCGATCAGTTGGCCATTGGTGGGGGCGTCATAAATTTTCAGCGTGCCGTAAGCGCGGCTGGTCTTGGCATAGCCGGCCAGCGGGCTGGGGACCGGGATGGACCGGTTGCTGCCGTCCACCAGCAGCACGAAATCCTTCTTGACGAGGGTGCGTCCGCCGACATGGCGCACCTCCTCGAGCTGGCCACTGATGGTTTCGTAGTCCCGGTTGGGTTCACGGCCGGCTGAAGGGTGGTGCTTGGCCAGGTCCTCGTAGCGGTTTACGTCTTCGATGCGGCTGCCAACACTTTCAACGATTCTGAAGCGACGCCCTGTCATGACTTGTCCTGTGAAAAGGTTGTAATCGTATTCAACGCTCAGAGGCCGCAGGCCGCTCCGAAGGTCTTGTAGGTGTCCGTCTTGCCGGCTGATTCGAAGGTGAGGTCGACGTGGCGGTCATCCGACTCGTTGTATTCCGAATGATTGAACTGGCTGACCGTGGTGAGCGTGGCGCTCATGCCCTCGTAGGCGTAGGCCGTACGGGTCGCGTCGATGTCGGTCTGTTGAAGTTCATGGACGGTGCCGGCGATCTTGACGAAGAGCACTTCATCGAGTTCAACGGCGATCGGCTGGGCGTCATCCAGGGCCTGGTACTGCTCATCGGCCGGCACCAGTGCGCAGCGGTAATTCTCGATTCCGCCGCCCTCCTGATATTGGGTGACGGCTTCCTGGTAGGTGATGGACTCCAGTTCGGCGGCCGCGCAGCCAGTCAGATACCCACAGGACAGGATGAATAAGAGTGCCTGGCCGACAAGGTGACGGCCCATGGGTGTTTGTTTCTCGGTCATGACGTTCATGGTTCGACTCAGCCTGAAAAATTCATGGTTCTTTTGACTTTCTTTTTGGGGTTGATCAGGCCAGCTAGCGCCTGCTCCAGCTGATTTCCCGCCTTGTCCTTGTCCGCTGTGCCCGGCAGCACCGGCAGCACCGGCAGCTTGACACCGATTCCCGAACCCTTGCCCGGCGCTCCGCCTGCGTTGATCTTGGTCATGGGGCCGCTGACTGTGATGCCGCCTGGATCGAGCTTGATGAAGCTGCCGCCGGCAGTGAGGGTCAGTTCGATGCCGGCTTCGATGACCATCTTCTGGCCAGCCTTGAGGTGAATTTCGCGGCCGGCCTTGGTCAGTTGGGCGGTGCCGAGTTCGATGTGCTGGTTTTGGCCAACGCTCATGTGGTCGTCCGGTTTGATTTCCGCCTTGCGGTCGCCGGTGATTGTCAGGTGTTCCTCAGCCTTGAATTCGCTGTAGCTATCGGCCTCGACGGTGTCGTGGCGTTCGTGCCCGGCGCGGATCTTCTGATCGTGCTCGATGTTCTGGTCCCAGTTGCGCTGAGCATGTAGGTAGATCTGCTCGGCGCCCTTGCGGTCCTCGATGCGCAGCTCGTTGTAGCCGCCCCCGCCCGGTGAAGTCAGGGTCTTGAATACTGTGCAGGTTTTGTTCGCCGGCAGGTCATAGGGCACCTGGTGTTCTGCGTGGTAGAGGCAACCACTGACGAGAGGCAGATCGGGGTCGCCTTCGAGAAAAGTAATCAACACTTCCATGCCGACGCGCGGGATGGCGATGCCGCCGTAACGATCACCCGCCCAGCTGCTGGCAACGCGCAGCCAGCAGCTGGTCTTGTCGTCGGCGGTACCGATGCGATCCCAGTGAAACTGGACCTTTACGCGACCGTGCTCGTCGCAATGGATTTCTTCCCCGACGGGCCCCGTGACGACGGCGGTCTGACTTCCGAGAACCCTAGGTTTGGGGTGATGCAATGCCGGGCGATAGGGAATGTTCCAGAGAGTGGCGGTGAAGTGGTTGCGGTAGCCCTGGGTGAATGTGTTGCCTGTTCGATCCAGCCCCTCTCCCCGGAGGGCGGAATTCGTGATCGACTCTTCCAGCACCTGCGGCTGCCTGCCTTCGTGGATCACCTCGGTGAGCAGCCAGAGATCGTTCCACTCCGGTCGCGGGTGGTCGGAGATTTCCAGCAGATGACCGCTGACCAGCTTGTGCTGGTCACTATCGCCTTCGGCCAGGCGGTAATCGGCGCGGTGGCGTTCCAGAGCGCGCTGGGACAAATGTTTACCGCGCGTGCGGTCGGTGAAGCGGCCGGGGTAGTCGTAGTCTTCCAGGTCCGGCTGCGCCGTTGTCGGCTGTCCGGAGGGGCCGTTATGAGCGGCTCCCATCACCAGGCGCGGCTGTTCGAAATCATAGTCACGCCGGCTGACGCGGTTGGTGCGGGTTTGCAGACGTACGGCGAAGCCTTTGATCACCGGTTCGTCGGCGACCAGGCCGCTGTTCTGAAGATAGGCCGTGGGTTGCCCGAGTTTGGGAAAGCTGGTCTGGTCATCGCCGAACACCAGTACATGGCCGCCCGAGCTGTGCTCGAAGTGGTAGTGGATGCCTTCTTCCTCGCACAGCCGCTGGATGAAGTGCAGGTCGGTCTCGTCGTATTGCGTGCAGTAGTCGCGCTCGGGATAGATCACCGGACCGAGTTGAAAGCGATAGGCATTGGTCTGGATGCCGTGACCTTCGAGCACCTGGGCGACGATCTGCGGCACGGTCAGATGCTGGAAGATGCGCTGATCGGTGCGGTGGGCGAGATAAGCGAGTTGCGGGACGATGGCCAGCCGGTAGCGTGTCAGGCGCTTGCCGGACTCGCCCTGGGCGACGCGGTGGATCAGACCATGGATGCCGTTGCCCGACGGTGAGAGGGCGAGAAAAACCGGCTGGTGAAGCAGGCTGTGCAAGTCCAGATCGGGGCGCTCACTGACCAGCTCCAGGTCGAAGCGATAGGGTTGGCTGATGGCCTCGCGACCGGTGAACGCGAGCACTTTCAGATCATGCTCGACGCCTTCGATGGTGAGGCTGAAATGGGTGTCATTGGCCGCGTTGAACATCGCGCTTCCTTGTCCTTGTGTCATCCATGGGTGCGCCCGAACCAGCGTTGCAGGCGGCTGGGTGCGGGGCGGCGGAAGATATCCAGTAGCTGGGTCACGCTGCTTGTTCGCTTGTCTGCATCGAAGGCGAGTGCCCTATGCAGCGAGTGCCAAACATGAGTAGGCAGCTTCGGCGGGCAGCGCAGCTCTTTTTCCAGCGCCATCGCTTTGGCCTGCTTGGCGCTCAAGCGGCGGAATGGGTGTTTGCCGCTCGCTAATTCGAACAGCAGGCAACCGAGCGCGTAGATATCGCTGGCTTCAGATAGCTCGGCGCCGTCCAGCAGCTCAGGGGCCGCATAGCGCGTCGTCCACGCCTTGAAACGGTTGCGCGAGAGGCGCGGTAGATTATTGAGTACGCCCTCGAGTGGCTGGCCGAGCCCGTAATCGAACAGGCGTAACCCGTCCTCTGCGAGTATCACGTTGCTCGGTTTGAGGTCTCCGTGAATGACGCCGCGGCTATGTGAATACGCGAGCGCTTCGAGTAGCGGCAGGGCGATCTCGTGCAACTCGTTCCAGGTGAGCCCTTCGGGATGCTCGCTGAGCAGCTGGTCGAGTGTCGGGCCCCTGAGCAATTCGAGGGTGATGAAGGCACGCTGGCTGGCGGTGTCCACGTCGAAGCCGAACAGGCGCACGACGTGGCGATGACTCAGCCGGGCAGTCAGTGCGAATTCGGTGTAGAGCAGCGCATGGGCGTCGGGGTATTCAGCAAAATCGTCGCTCAGGGTCTTCAGCGCGACGTAGGGCTCCGGATCGCCGAATTGTTCGCGCAATAGATCCCGCGCTCGGTAGACCGCGCCCATCCCACCGACTCCAAGCAACCGTTCGATCCGGTAACGCCCGCCAAGCACCTGAGGCAGCTCACCGGTTGTAACGGTTGCAGGCGTTGGTGCCTGCCCCGGCGCAGCAGTGGCGGCGAAGGCAAAATAAGTCAGATCCGAGGCGCACAGAGGTTCGTTCATCGACGCACCACCACGGCGCTGAGATTGTCCCGCGCCGGACCATCCAAGGCTTGGTCGAATAGGCGCTGTAGCGCAAGTCCGGTCGACGGCGAGTTCAGCGCCGCGCTCAGCGTATCCGGCGGCAGACTCTGGTAGAGCCCGTCGCTGCACAGAAGCAGAGTGTCGCCGGGGTGAACGTCGAACTCGAGGATATCCAGCTCCAGTTGCTCGCTGGCGCCGACGGCACGGGTGAGCGCATGTGCCGCAGGGTGGCGCGCAGCTTCCTGCGGGCTCAGGTTCTGCTCGTCGATCAGTTGCCGCAGCAGCGAATGGTCGCGCGAAAGCTGATACAGACGGCTGCTGCGCCAGAGGTAGCAGCGGCTGTCCCCGGCCCAGACGCAAGCGGCGCGTTCGCCTTCCATCAGCAGGGCGACCACGGTACTGCCGATGACTGGGTCGGGACGTTCGGCGGTGACCGTCAGTTCCTGTCCGAGGCGGCGGTTGAGTTCGTGCAGACAGTGGCGCAGGCTGACCAAACGCTCGGCCAAACTGCCTTCGGGCAGCTCGGCCAGTTGCTCGACGATCAGGCGGCTGGCCAGGGCGCCGTTTTGGTGACCACCCATTCCGTCCGCGACGACCCAGAGACCTTGCTCGGGGAGGTCGAGAAAAGCGTCTTCGTTGCGTGCGCGGACCTTGCCTCTATCGGTCCGCGCGGCACTTCGCCAGTTGACGGTCCGGCTCGGCGTCCCGGTCATCACAGGGTCGCCGGCAGCTTGAAGTCACGCAGCAGGGCGATGTCGAACGGGTTCGGCGAGCGCTGGCTGTGCAACAGGTAGTTGGCGTGGCGCCCGCCGAGGTTGGCCTTGAGCATCAATACATCACGCCCGCTGTGGTAGTCGACCTGCATCAGATCCAGCAGGCGGAACAGCGACCAGGGGCCAGTGTTCTTTTCGATACCGACGCGGCGTCCACCGAGTTCCTCGACCACCAGGCTGGTGCGGCCATCGTCCGCGGTAGCCGGCCAGCTGAAAGCGGTCTGCACGATCGGCCCATGGCGGTATTCCATCTGCTGGTTGCCGAAGCGGAAGTCGGCGCGACCCAGGCTCGAGTCCAGCGAATAAGGCTCCAGCTTGAAGCGGATCTGTGGCTCGTTCGGGCTCTCCGCGAAAAAGCTGCGGCGGATGGTCTGTGCATGTCCCATCTGCGCCAGGAATTCGCGCGACAGCGGCAGGCCACGACCATCGACGCGGCGCAGCTGGTACTGGCCGGCGCTGCCGCTGACGAAGGGTTTGAGGTAGCGATCAAAAAAACCGTCGGCAACGCCTTGTGCCTTGAAGAATTCACGGAAATCGGCGATCGCGACGTCGCTTTCACTGTGAGCGCTGAACGGATAGCGCTGACGCAGCGACGTTTTGTAGAACGCATACAGCTCGCCCTGGTAGCGCCGGTTGAGGTAGTGATAGGCGTCGTTCAAGACTAACGTCCAGCTGTCCTCGGCGAGCAGGCCGAGCCAGTTGCCGATGGGTTGCGGCAGACGGGCCGCGCTGGTGCGTAACTGGTTGATCGCGTCGCGCTGGCCGCCCATACGCGCCTTGGCCAGCTCGAACGCGGCCTGATCCGGCGCGCTGGCGTGGGCCAGGCTCGCCAGTTGCAGCTGCAACGCGTCGAGCGCCTGCAGCGTTGGGATCAGCTCGGCGCTGGCGCCCTCCTGTTCGTCGAGCAGGCGATGCAGCGGTTCGAATCGACGCTCAAGCATCTTGCGCGCGGTGTCCGGCAGCTTCTTGGCCAGTGCGGCCTGGGTTTGTTCTGCAGCGGCCGAGGCCAGTTTGGCAGCCTTGCCCAGTTTGCCATTGGCATCCTTGAGCGCATCGGCGGCATCGGCGGCATCTGCAGCATCACCTGCGGCGTCCGCTGCGCCGGCAAAGCGGGTGTTGTCGCGCACTTCAATCAGTAATTGCAGCAGTGGCGAGTTAGCCGCGCTCAGCCCGCTTAGTAGTACAGCACCCTGGCCGGCGCCAGCAATCGGCTCCAGCGACAGCTGTGCCACGGCTTCGCCCCAGTAGTTGGCGTAGTCGCGAAAGTAGAGCTGTTCCATTTCCACCATCAGGCGCCCGAGGTCCTTCAGGCTCAGGCTGTCGCCCTCGCCGAGCACCCAGTTGTCGCGCAGGATCTCGCGCACCAGGTCGCTGCCCTGGGCGACATAGAACTTCAGGTAACCGTTCTGGGTGTAGAGGCCGGGGATGGCGTAATCGCCGCCGTTGAACAGCGCGCCTTGGGGGCCGAGGCGCTGGCTGAAGCGGTAGTCGGACAGGCTGCGGGCCTGATCGCGCAACATACGGTAGACGACGTTGGCCAACGATTCGCTGCGCAGCACCTGGCGCGCCTCGGCGACAAGCTGATCGTTGAGCGTGTAAGGCTCGAAGCCTTCTTCGAGCAGGCGCTCGAAATGTGTGTTCAGACCGTTTTGTGCCACGGCATTGCCTGCATAGCGCAGCGACCAGTCGGCTGCCAGCCACTCCTTGAGAAAGCCTTCGTCGCGTCGCTGCTCCAGGTTGAGCATGAGGTAGGCGCGCAGGCTGCCGAGTAGGCGTTCGCGATCGGTGAGGTTGGCGCGTACCTGGGCTTCGAGCTGGCGGCCGACGCGCGGCAGCAGCAGGTTTTCCAGCTCTCGGCGGTACGCCTGACGCAATGTCGGATCGACGTCCTCGCCCTGGTAGAGTCCGCCGCGCTGCAGGTAGGACACCTCGGCTTTATCGGGAAATACCTGGGTTGCGGCATAGCTGGTGTCCAATGCCTTGAGCGTGCGTAGCGCGTCGTCCTGAGCGGCGATTCCCTGGTGCTCGTCGCCCAGCCGATCGGCCAGGCTGCGCAGCTGCTCGAGCCGCTCATGATTGCCGGAGAAACCATTGGCCCAGAGCGCGCCGAACAGCGCCAGGCAGGCGAAGCTCGCGGCATACAGGGCGCGCTGGCCCCAGTCGATACGGCGCACTTCCTTCTGGTCCAGTCCGGCCAGGTCGGCCTCGGGGAAAATCACTCGGCTGAGCAGGTGATTGATGAAGCGCGCTCGGCCACTGCGCAAGATCGGCAGTGCGTTGCTGGACAGCCCGAGATTACGACCGATGCCGCTGGTCAGCGGATCGAGCCCGCCTTGCAATTGCGGCGCGCTGGTCAGGTAGAAGCCGCGCAGCTGGCTGGCACGCTGGTAGCGGTTGCCGGAAAACGCCAGCTCTATGAACAGGCAAAGGCGCTCGCCGATCTGACCGAGCTGATGGGGAAAGTCGAGAATGCGGCCGCGACGCTGGGTATCTCGCTCCTGGTGCATGCGTAGAATCACCTGGCTGTTGAGCCGGCGTAGTAGCTCCTCGAATTCGCCTCGGATCACATTGACGTCGGTGCCGTCCTGCTCTTTGCGGAAGCTGGCGCCAAGCACCTGATCGCTCTCTTCGCGTGACAGCTGATCGAAGAACTCGTCGAAGCCAAGCACCTTGTCCGCCTTGCTCAGCACCAGATAGACCGGCACGTCGGCGCCCAGACGCTGATGGATCTCGTGCAAGCGCTGGCGGCTTTGACGCGCCAGGGTTTCGAGCTCCAGTTCGCTCGATTGCAGCAGTTGTTCGACTGGAATGTTGACCAGCACACCATTGAGCGGACGCGCACGGCGGCGGCGTAGCAGGCCGAGCAGTGTGTCCCAGGCCTTGCCGTCGACAGAGGCGTCGGGTTGGGTTAGGTAGCGGCCGGCGGTGTCGATCAATACGGCGTGATCGGCGAAGTACCAATCGGCGTAGCGGGTGCCGGAGACGTCCTTAGTCAAGCGCTGGTTTTCGCTGCGGTTGAGTGGAAAGTCCAAGCCGGAGAAATCGAGCAGCGAGGTCTTGCCGCTGCCCTGGGGGCCAAGCAACAGGTACCAGGGCAGGTCGTTGCGCCATTTCTCGCTACGCCCGCGGTACAGGCTAGAGCGCTTGAGAGTGCGCGTGGCGTCCCGGTAGCGTTGGCGCAGGATGCTCTGTTCCTCACTGACCAGCCCTTCGCGGCGCAGGCGCTCCTGCAATTCGTCATCGCTGGCCTCGGCCTGCTGACGACGGGTGCTGCGCCAGCTGGCGAAGACCATGAACAGGCCCCAGGCCAGGCATAGACCGGCGATGGTCAGCAGGCGGCTGGTCGAGGATCCCCAGAATTTGTAATCGTCCACCGCCAGCAGCGGTCCGACGAACCACACCAGCAGGGCCAGTACCAGCAGGACGCATAGGCTCCATACCCAGGTCTTGCGGAAAAACGCGGCAAGCTTGCCGAAAAAAACCTTCATGGCATTACGTCCTTGTTACGACTGAGGCTCGATCTGAACGGTTGGATCGACGGGTTGGTACGGCTGCAGCACGGTGTCGCGTTGCTCGCCAAGTACCCAGGCAAAGCCTGTGTACAGCATGCCCAGGCAGACCAGCGTGAAGAGAGCGACCAGCCACCAAGGCACGATGCGCACCAGGTGCCGACGCGTGTCGCGCAGGCCTTGCCAGTGCGGTGAAACCTCACGCGGCACGTCGCCGCGCAACTGGCGGATCTGCCGGTACAGGCTGTCGCGTACCGCTTCGAGTTCAAGCATGCCGCGCGGCAGTACGCGGTACTTGCCCTCGAAGCCCAGCGACAGGCAGAGGTACATCAATTCCAGCATCGGCAGGTGCTTGACCGGGTTGCGCGAGAGGCGCTCGAGCAACTGAAAGAACTTTTCGCCGCCGAAGGTCTCGTTGTGAAAGCTCGACAGCAGGCTCATCTGCGACCATTCGCTTTCGTTGCCCCAGGGCGTGGTGACCACTGCTTCGTCGATGACGGTGCACAGCACGTAGCGCGCCGCCATCACCTGGCTGCTTTCGGCGCCGTCGTGCAGGGCGCGGTGTTCGAACAGCTTGAGCTCGCTTGACAGGCGCTGATTCAGCGCGTGCAGGTCCTCGCCTTCGAAGCTGTGCTTGAGCCGCACTACCTCGGAGAGCAGTGAGGAGGCCGCCGCCACTAGCGGGTTGAGGCTGATGTTGAAGGTTTCCGCCGGGCGCAGGCGGGCGGCGTAGATCATCCGCTCCTCCAGCTGTTCGAATTTGGGCGGCGTGCTGAAGTCGGTCAGCGGGCTCTGTGCCGGGGCGTCGCCGTGGCGATTGAGGATGACCGTCTTGTCATCCTGTCCGTAGTCCATTTCTCTGATCATGTCGGTCAGTTCCTGATCGCCCAGAATTTCAGCTCAAGCCCGGTGAACTCACCGGACACGTGGAAGGCGAAGCCGCCGGAGCGCTCCAGTTGCGCCAGCTCCTCGGAGTTGAGCTCTAAGGCGAAGTAGGTTTTGCCGGAGTGGAACGGGATCTGCCGCGGGGCCACCGGCAGCGGTTTGACCTTGATACCCGGCAGATGCAGGTTGACCAACTGGCGAATGCGCTCGACCGGGCCGACCTTCAGATGGGCCGGCAGGCGTGTGCGCAGTTCTTCGGAGTCGCACTGAGCGCTGGCAGCCAGCACGAACGAGGCGCTGCCGAGCAGTTTGTGGTCGTGCAGCGGCGAGACCTGGATGCCGTACTGGCGTTGCTGTAGCAGCAGTTCGATGGCGTGTTGCTCGAGCACCATCGACAGCACCTGGCGGATCGCATCCATCAGCTTGCGAAACGACAGCCCCTGGTCGTTATGCAGGTAGCGGCCATCGAGGCGCGGGCGCTTGGTTTCGCTGGAGAAGGTCGCCAGTTCGCCGAGTAATCCCAGCAGCTCGCGATAGATCTGTTCGGGGTGGACCCGGTCGATGCCCAGGTAATGGCGCAGCACCGGCTCGTAGCGGTTGATCAGCTGCAGCATCATGAAGTCGCCAACCTCGGCACCGCCGACCTTGCCGGTGGCGCGGATGCGCTCGGCGAGAATGTCGCCGCGATGGCCGAGCATGCTGATCACTTCCTTCAGACAGGACAGCAAATAGCTGGACGCCTGAAAGTCGATGAAGGTCGGGATGTATTCGGGATCGAGGCTGATGACGCCATCAGGCGTGGTGTCGAGGATGTCGCAGAGTTTGAGCTTCACATAGGCCTGGTCACTCTGCTGCTCACCGAGCAGTAGGCGAAAGTCCGGTCGAGCGGTGCTGACCTGACTACTGCTGGCGTCACCGGCGTTGGAATCGGCGACCTCCTCGTCGACGGCGGTGTAGCGTGCCAGCACGTCTTTCTGTTCCGCTCGACGGCTCTCGATATGGTTGCCGGTGACCAGAGGCAACGCCAGATAGACCGGGGTATTGCTGGTATTGGGCGACACGTCCACGGCCAGCGGCTCACGTTCGGCGCCGATCTCGAACAGGCTGCCATCAGGAAGGAGGCCGCTGGCCTGGCTGAGTACCAGCTTGCCCATGTTGAGAAACTGACGGTCAATCTCCAGCCCGAAGAAACCCCAGGCGTAGTGGCCGAGTTTCTGCGTACGCAACTTGAGCTGCGCGTCGTAATGACGGTCGTTTTGCTGGAAGTGTTGCGGGCGCAGCAGCATACCCTCCTGCCAGACCACTCTGTTCAGGCTCATCGATCAGTTCCCTTCGCGAGTGGGTCGACGGCCTGGATGCCGTGCTCGTCGAGCGTCAGCTCGATGCGGTTCTGCGCCTTATGCTGCAGCGGAATGACGAAACGCCAGCTGGACTCCGGTAGGTCGCGGTAGGCGGCCAGCACGCCGACATAACGGCTGTGCTCTTGCACGAACAGTTTGAGATCGCGCTGCTCGCCGGGGCGTAGTTCCAGCTCCTCCTGAATCACCAGGTCCGGTGACAGGACTTCCTTTGGCCGCTGGTAGAGCGAGAAGAAATCAGCGTTCTCAAAGGCCACCGAATGCGTGAGTTCGATCAGGCGTATCACGATGGGCGATGGGCGACCGTTGAGGTCGGGATTGAGCCGGTCGCTGCCCTGCAACGACAGGTCCAGCTTGGTCAGATGGGAATTGGGCGAGAGCGCCGAGCAGCCGGCGAGCGCGGCCAGCGCAGCAAGCACCGCAGCGGGAAAAAAGCGAGACATGGACATCATCCTTGAAGGTCGGTGTTGAGCGTGGCGATCAGGCGTACCTGTTCCTCGTACGCCTGGGCGAAGTCGCGGGTGAATAGACGTTCGCTCCAGTCGTCGTCGCGCTGCATGGCTTGATGCAGTCGCCGGTATGCGCGCCAGCGGCCGCCGGACGTGGAAATCAGCGGTTTGTTGTCGCGTTCGAAGCGCAGCGCCAGTTGTTCCGGCGACAGCTGCTCGAACATGCCCTTGATGGCCGCCCGGCTGGCGGCCAGCATTGCCACCTGGTGCGCCTGCAGATCACGGTAGGCACGCGCTACGGCTTGCTCAGCCGGCAACTGGCCGGCCTTGCCGTTGCGCAGCAGAAGACTCAGCGCTTCGCCACTGTCGATGCTGTGCTTGAGCGGATTATTGCCGGCGCTCTGCACGGTGGTCAGTGACAGACGCAACTCGTTTTTCAGCTCGCCACGGGTGCGCAACGCCTGCTGCAGCCCGCCGACGCTTTGCTTGAGTAGACTCGCCGCTTTTAGAGCCAGCGCTTGGCGCGCCTGCTCGTCGAGATCGTCCAGGCTGACGCCTAGCGCCTCGCCGAATCGCGTCCAGAAGTCCGGCGGCAGGCGTTCGGGTTCGGGCGCGGCTTTGGGTTGGGCGGCTGGTGTGGGCATCACCAGCTCGGGGATCTGCAGGTTTTCTTCGTCGATCTGTGCGTAGTCACGCTGCTGCGCCTGGGCTCGAGACGGGGCGAGCACGGCGGTCAGGTCGTCCACCTCGGCATAGACGCGCTCCTGCTGATCCAGTGCGGTCAGCGGGTCGAGGTCGAGAAAAGCGTCGTCGGGAATGATGCTGCCGGCCGGCTGCGGACGGCCGAGGTCGCCTTCGAAGGAAGCCGGGTCCTGGATCAGCCGAGCACGGATTTCGAAGTCGCCCAGGCAGTAGACGCTGCCGTGCTCGATGCGCTGCGCCCGGCCCTTGTCCAGGCTGGCGCCGCTGTCCTTGAGCTGAATGCCGTTGCTGCTGGTGTCGGTGAGGAAGAATGCGCCGTCCCGGTAGCTCACCACGGCGTGGCGGCTGGACAGCACGCGCTTGCGGTCCGGAATGACCCAATCGCAATCCTCGGCGCGGCCAATGATGCCGCCGGCCTGCTTGAAGGTTTTACTGCTGATGAGGCCCGGTACGAACTGCTGCGCACTGACCATATCGAAAACCAGTTCCATGGTTTTTTCTCCTTGGCGGGTCAGTTGCTGCGGGACGACGCCTGCGGATCACCCAGCGGGCGGTACTCGTCGTCGTTGAATTTGTAGTTGCCGGAACAGCCAGCAAGGGCGAGGGATGCAGTGAAAAAAACGAGGGCGCAATAGCGGGCTAGCACGCGATTTCCTCCTTGAAAGCGTGTGGGCGGACGGCCCCGCTAACGCAAATGGCGAGGCGGGACGCAGGCCGTGCATTAAAGTTCACCCGCCTGCTCGCGTGGGTGAACGAGGTCACGAAAAAGGGCGGGGTTGGCTTGGAAACGAGAGCTATGACTAATAAGCGCTGCATCATCCACGCCGGACGTTTGTTCAGGTTGGTATCAGCGATCTAAAGGGCCTGGTTTCTTGAACTCATAGGTCGCTGGCGCTAACGCCCAGCCGCTCCATGCGATAGAGCAGCGTACGGCGCGGCAGACCCAGCTCGCGGGCTGCTTGGCTTTGGTTACCGCCGTTCTTACGCAGGGAATCGATCAGTAGGTTGCGTTCGACGCGCTCCAGCCGTTCGCGCAGGTTGAGGGTGCTGTCGAGCGCGTTTTCCACCGTGCGTAGGTTGAAATGCTCCGGCAGCAACTCCCCGCCGTCGCAAAGCAGCACGGCGCGCTCGACAAGCCCCTTGAGTTCGCGCACGTTGCCCGGAAAACCATAGCTGGCGAGCTGCTCCAGTGCGGCGTCCGACCAACGCACCGCATCGCGCTGCAGGAAGCCGCAGGCCTTCTCGGCGAAATGCCGGGCCAGACGCAGGATGTCCTGGTCACGCTCGCGCAGGGGCGGCAGTTCGATAGGGAACAGCGAGAGTCGGTAATAAAGGTCCTCACGGAAGCGGCCCTGCTCGACGCGCTTGAGCAAATCCTGATGCGTTGCGGCGACGATGCGCACGTCGACCTTGTGGGTTTGAGTACTGCCCAGCGGTCGGACTTCGCCTTCCTGCAGGACCCGCAACAGCTTGGCCTGCAGGGTCAGCGGCATGTCGCCGATTTCATCGAGGAATAGCGTGCCGCCATTGGCGGCATCGAACAGGCCTTCGTGGTCGCGCTCGGCGCCGGTGAAGGCTCCCTTGCGATAGCCGAATAGCTCGCTTTCGAGCAGATGCTCAGGCAGCGCCGCGCAGTTTTGCACGACGAACGCCTGACTGCGGCGTGCACCGCAATCATGGATGGCACGAGCAACCAGTTCCTTGCCGGTACCGGTCTCGCCAGTGAGAAGCACACTGACCGGATTGTGCAGGACCTTTCCGATCAGCCTATAAACGGCGCGCATGCGCGGACTGTCGCCGATCAGTCCGTAGTCGCTGGCGCACGGTCGTGCTGTCGGGATTTGCGCGAGGGAGGGCTTTGTCGCACTGTGCAAATGATGCAGCAGCTGCACTTGGCTAAGCGCGAAGCGGCCCAGGTTGGCGAGGCTTTGCGCCGCGTCACTGAGATCGCGGCCCACGGTATTTGCTGCCACCAGCAACCCGGCGGCATGGCCCTGCGAAACTTGCAAAGGCAGGCACAGCAGGCTGCGCCACGGCCGCGCTGACTCGGGTAGAAATCCGGTCTGGTGCAGGCTGGCGTCGAGCGTTTCGAGGCTCAGTGGACGATTCTGATTGAGGCAATATTGCAGTAGCTGCTCGCCATCGTAGTCGCTTGGCAGGCTCGCGGCCTCGTGCCGCTGGCGCTTGCCTTCGAACCATTCGGCCGACAGCGTCAGACGGGTATGGGTCGCATCGAGCAGATACAACTGGGCGAGCGGGCAATCGGCCAATTGGGCGGCAATCGCGACCAAGCCCTCCAGCCATTCACCGGCATCGCCCGTGCAGGACAGTTGGGCGAAGCGGCCCAGGAGCGCATCGGCGTCCAGCGAGGGTGGCGATTCGGCGAATACCGCCTTAAGCGAACTCACAGACGACCGCCCCATCACTGTCGAGGGTGGCGTGCACTTGCCTGAGCGTTTCGCCTCCGGCCATGGCATCGAGCAGGCGATCAACTACCTGTGGCTGCAGGTATTGTTCGATCAGATGGTCGATCAGGCGCGCGCCGCTGCCGCTGTGGGTGCAGCGCTCGGCCAGGTCGTCCACCAGTGCTTCGCAGTGGCTGAAGCGCAGTTGGCGACGGGCCAGGCGCTCGCCGAAGCGCGACAGCTTGAGCGCCACCAGTTCTCTGAGCAGCTCGCCTTGCACCGGGTAGTAGGGCACCACCCGCATGCGGGCGAGGAAAGCGGGTTTGAAGTGCTGGGTCAGGGCAGGGCGGATGGCCAGTTCCAGCTCTTCGGCCGCGGGCTGCTGGCCGCCCTGGCAGAGGTTGGCGATACGGTCGCTGGCCAGGTTGCTGGTCATCAGAATCAGGGTGTTGCGGAAGTTGATCTCTCGGCCCTCGCCGTCGTTGGCTACGCCCTTGTCGAAGATCTGGTAGAAAATGTTCATCACGTCCGGGTCGGCTTTCTCGACCTCGTCGAGCAGCACCACCGAGTAGGGTTTCTGCCGCACCGCCTCGGTCAGCATGCCGCCTTCGCCATAACCCACGTAGCCGGGTGGCGCACCGATCAGCCGGGATACGCTGTGCTTTTCCTGGAATTCCGACATGTTGATGGTGGTGAGGAAGCGCTCGCCGCCATACAGCAGGTCGGCCAGCGCCAGCGCGGTTTCGGTCTTGCCGACCCCGCTCGGCCCTACCAGTAGGAACACGCCAACCGGCGCGTCGGGCTTGTTGAGGCCGGCGGCGGTGGCGCGCATCGAGCGGTCCAGCGCCTCGATGGCCTGCTCCTGGCCGCGCACGCGACGGCGCAGGTCGTCGGCGAAGCTGAGTACCTTGCTGTTGTGCTCGCGCGCCAGTTGAGAAAGCGGCACGCCGGTCCAGTGGCTGATCACCTCGGCCACCAGGCGCGGGCAGACTTCGAAGCTCACCAGCCGTTCGGCGACCTGGGCGCCGGCGAGTTCGGTCTGGATATCACGCAGCTCGGCTTCGAGCTGTTCGAGATCGGGGCGCGCTTCTTCGTCGGTCTCGATTTCGGGATTCAGTCGAGCGGCAGCGCATTGCTTGCGCAACTCCAGCAGGCGCTCGGCGAGGCTGCGTTGAGCTGACCAGCGGGTCTCCAGCTGTTCGAGTTCGGCGCGGGCACTGGCCAGGCGGGTTTCCAGACGGTTCAGGCCATCGGTTTCGATCTGCAGACCGGCGTCGAGATCGCGGCGCAGGGCCAGCCCCTGACGCTCACCTTCGGCGATTTCGCCACGCAGACGTTCCAGCGCTTCCGGCGCGGCCGCCAGGCTGATACGTACCCGGGCGCAGGCGGTGTCGAGCACGTCCACCGCCTTGTCGGGCAACTGGCGTCCGGCGAGGTAACGGGCCGACAGTTCGGCGGCGGCGACCACGGCGTCGTCGCGCAGGTAGATACCGTGGCTCTTTTCGTAAACCGGCGCGAGGCCGCGGAGGATTGTCACCGCTTCGTCGACGATGGGCTCGTGCAGCTGGACCGGCTGGAAGCGCCGTGCGAGGGCCGGATCCTTCTCGAAGTATTTTTTGTACTCGCTCCAGGTGGTGGCGGCGATGGTGCGCAGTTCGCCCCGCGCCAGGGCCGGCTTGAGCAAGTTGGCCGCATCGCCGCTGCCGGCTTGGCCACCAGCGCCGATCAGGGTGTGGGCCTCATCGATGAACAAGATGACCGGTTTCGGTGAGGCTTTGACCTCGTCGATCACTCCTTGCAGGCGACGTTCGAACTCACCCTTGACGCTCGCGCCTGCTTGCAACAGCCCGAGATCCAGGCACAGCAACTCGACGCCCTTGAGCGCTTCCGGTACTTCCCCTGCGGCGATGCGCAGAGCCAGTCCTTCGACGATGGCGGTCTTGCCGACGCCAGCTTCGCCGACCACGATCGGGTTGCTCTTGCGGCGACGGGCGAGGATATCGATCATCTGGCGGATCGCTGCGTCGCGGCACAGCACCGGGTCGAGTTTGCCGTCGCGCGCCTGCTGGGTGAAATTGTGAGTGAAGCGCGACAAGTTAGATTCGCCCGCCGGCGTCGCCTTGCCCGGAGCAGCCTGCGGCTGCTGCGCCAGGGCGAACTCGCGCAGGCGCTCGGCATTCAAACGTGCCAGTAGCGGCTGATAGTGGCTACCGGCGTAACGCATCGGGTTGCGCAGCAGCGCAAGGATCAGGGCGGCCTGGTCGATCTGGCTCTGGCCGAGTTCAAGGTTGCCCACCAGCAGGGCGTCTTGCAGCCACTGCACCAATTCTGCGGAAAACACCGGGTTGCGCGATTCGCTGTGTTCACCGCGCGGCTGCAGCGCCTGGGCCAGTGTGCCCGGTTCAATGTTGGCGTCCTGCAGAGCACGTGCGAGTAAGCCTTCGGGGCGTTCCAGCAGGCCCAGCAGCACATCTTCGACCAAGATCTTGCTGCCGCCCCGCATCACGCAGCGTTCGGCTGCGACTTCCAGGTCGCGCTTGGTCTCGGAATCGAGGGCCTGGACCAATTGTTGGAGGTCTACATTAATCATTTCATCTTCCTTAATGAGTCTGGCTGCCCAGGGTGACCATGCCGTCGGCGCGTTCGCTGCCGAGCCAGCTTGTCCAGCCGAGGCGGCAGGGATTTTCGGCACCGATGCGCAGGTCGCGGATTTCGTCCCGGCGCAGTTCCAGGCGGATGTCGTAGTCGAGCGGGTCACGCAGCGTGAAACGGACCAGCGCGCAGAGCGGCTGGTAACCGCTGCCCACGGGCAGGAATTCGTGGAAACGGTCCCAGCTCAGCTGACGGATATGGATACGAAACTTGCCGCCGCGATCACGTACCCGCTCGCCCAGCACCAGGCTTTCGCCGAGCTGGCTGTTGGCTAGGCCGAGGCGGTTCTGCTGCTCGGCGATGATCTCGACCTGACGCTCTAGACACTGCTCGATGCGTAGGTCGGCGTGTTTGAAGTAATAGCGCAGCACGGATTCGATCAGGGCGGCCGAATGTGCGCGCAGACTGAGCAGGCCGAGATAGGGCAGCAGGCGCTTCCAGTTCAGCTCCGAGGCGGCGCGGATCTGCTCGCCGCCCAGTCCGATCAGCGCGAACAGTTGCTCAGACAACGGATCGCGCGCGCCGCTGGAGAAGCGCGCGTGGTAGCGATATTTCTGCCATATCGGCAGCATCAGGCGCTGCAGGCGATTGTTGAACAGATCAAGGAATTCGCGCGTCGGGTTGCCCTCGGGGCTGTCGCCCAATGCCTGGTCGGCATAGAAAGCGGGCAGCGGCGAGCCGGCACCGAACAGGCTGATCAGATTAATCCGCAGGCGTGCTCGCAACTCGCCGCGCTCTTCGAAGAACTCCACGCGATCGATGTCGCTGCCGGGAAAACCTAGGCTCGGGTTGGCCTGGAACTCCAGGTGTTCGTAGAGCGACTCTTCGTCCAGATCGGGGTGTGCAGTCTTCAGGCGGTCCATCACCAACAGTACACCCTGGAACAGGCTGTACTCGCGAATGCCCCGGCTGATCCGGTTTACAGCAGGGGCTGTTGCCCCATACGCGGCGTCCATTGGTACACCTCTCCCTGTGTGCTCCTGACGCGCAGCTCGTGGTACGAGTTGAGGCTGGCGTACAGCGCGAAGAATTCATTGAGTATCGAGGCGAAGAGGAACAGATCGCCCTCGCCGAGATAACCTTCGAGGTCCATTTCGAGTTCGGTACGTACGCCGCGTACCGGCAGCCCGCGATGCAGTCGATCAACATGTTGATGCCCGATCTGCTTGAGCCCACCGAGCAGGCGCTCACTGACCTTTTTCGCGTGCTGGTCATAATGGCGCGGCAAGTCGTAGGTCTCGAGGATCACCTTCAACGCCTCGACGTTGGCCAGCGACAGGTAGTTGAGCGACATGTTGCTGATCAGCTTCCAGAGGAAGTCCCGGTGTAACGGCGGCGCGTAGCTCGGCGTCACGGCGCTGATGTTGCGAAAGGTGAGGAACTCAGGCGTGTCTTCGCTGGGCATACAGATGTCACCCAGGCGCAACTGGTGCGGCAGGTTCTGGTTGGTGCAGGTCAGTTCGATGGACAGCGTCTCATGTTGATCGAGGTTGCGCAGGCCGAAGCTGAGGTAGGTCTCCAGACCATCGCCGAGCATCGAGGGTTGCTGGCGGACGCTGTAGTGTGGACGCGCCAGGGGTACGTCGAAACTGGGGTCGTGTTCGAACGACTCGAACGGGACGTACTCTTCGTAGCCCATGCCGCCGGGTTTCCAGCCGGTGACGCGATCGACCGAAAAAACACCACACTGGCTGCTGTCGAGTTCCGAAGGCAGCAGCAGATATTGGTCCTGTTTGCCATCGAGACGGATAGGGACGGCGTCGTGTTCGAACAGGTTGACTACCGGCGTGCAGTACAGGCGGACATTGTCCAGCGTCGGGCGAATGCGCTGAACGCCGGCCTTGTGGATGTCGAAGCGCAACTCGAAGCCCCGGGCCTGTTTGAGTAGTTCTTGCGGTAGGCGCTGTAGCGCGTCGAGGCCAGGTAGATCGACGAACAGGAATTTTTCCTGGAACGCGAAATATTCTTGCAGGTAGCGATACCCGCGAAAGGTATTGAGCGGGTAGGGAATAAGTGCCTGGTCTTCGGCAAAACCCACTGGCTGCAGCTTCGCTGGATCGAGCCGCAAGCCCGGCAGTGGGGCACCGAAATCGTCGGTGAATGGCTTGCCCTGAGCGTCCAGCGCGACCAGTTGCACGCCGTTGAGGTGACGCAGCAGGCTCAAGTAGAGCATCTGGCTGATGTACCGTTCGCCAGCCAGATGCAGGCGCAGTTGCTTGAGATTCAATTCGCCGAGCTGGCTGCCGGCCGTCATCTGCAAGCGCAGGCTGAGCAGCGCGCCGTCGCCTTTGACCGAGTAATCCAGCCCTTCGAGTGCCAATGGCAATACTTCGGTGGCGTAGGCGGTGCGGAACCGGCAGGTCACGCCCTGGATCGGCTTGGACTCGACCGGCGTGTTGCGCGGCACCATCAGCGCTGGGCCGGGCTGTTTGAGCGGATCGAACTGGAGCATGCTGAACGCCGGCAGCGGCCGCATATAGTTCGGCCACAGCAGGTGCATCAGCGAATGGGTCAGCTCTGGCAGCTCATCATCGAGCTTTTGCCGCAGACGCCCGGTGAGAAAGGCGAAGCCTTCCAGCAGCCGTTCGACATCCGGGTCGCGCCCGCTCTGGCTGAGGAACGGCGCCAGCGCCGGGCTGCGCTCTGCGAAACGCTTGCCGAGATGGCGCAGGGCGGTGAGCTCGCTCTGGTAGTAGTGGTTAAACGACATGCTTTTTGCTCATCCCTGGGCTTGACGTCACGGGCACAAAGCCGTGTCGCGGATCGTCCATATGCTTATGGCGCGGCTTTTACGTTCAATCGATGAGTGCTCCAGCTGCGCAAGGAGGTGCTCTTTACCGAGCAGGATCGACTCGCCGTGCGCGGCGATGTCCAGGCGGTAGCCGGGCGGGAGGCTCTTCTCGATGCTTTCACTGAATGAGATATGGGACAGCACCTCGACGGATTCGCCTGGCATCAGCCGTTGACCAGGAGCGAAAGGTGCCTTGCCATTGGAGTACTCGCGGACGGACACCTCGACGGGGTAGGCGCACGTGTTCTCGAAGTTAGCAATGAATGCTGCTTTCGGTTGCGCACTGCAGCCGACCACAATAAACGAGCAGAGCAGTAGGCTTCGCTTAAGCATCGAATTTCACCCGGGTCAGCCACAGCAGTCCCTTGACGTCGTTCTCCGAGGCCACGGAGCGCGCCCAGTGGTCCTGCATATTGCTCGGCCCCTCAGAGTGGTAGTGCATAAGGTCAATTTCTCCGCTGGCAGGTACCGGATTGTTGTCCAGCGGTTTCTGGGTGAGGATCGTAGAGGTCGACTTGTGACTCCAGGAGTACTCGGGAATCACTCCTCCATCGCCATACTGGTTAAGGATCAGGTGGCCCAGCTCATGGGCAGCAGTATGCTCGAACTCCTGATCAGCGAAACTGACCGGATAGTTAGCGGCGGCCCACCAACCCTGGTTGTGGTAAATCTTCTTGAACATGGCGAAGCTGGTGGAACGGCCGAAATCGTCACTAATCGAGGCAATCAAAGGAAAGTCCTTGGTGCCAGGGTTTTCATTTACCTGCGCCAATACCTTGACCTGGAAAGCGCCGTTGTTGGTCTGGATGGAGGCACCAACGGCACCGCGACTTCCATTACGCGACCAGTAGCGCTCGACGCCGGCCTTGGCCAGGGCCTTAAGCTCCTCGAGCGTTCTGGCCGTTCGTTGAGCGTTACTGCCGGCGACCCCACCGTCCGAAAAGCTAGGGCGGACGGTGAGCTTCACTGTGCCGCCGTTGCGATGAACGCGCGCATCGACCCAGGCCACTTCTTTCGCAGAGTTGCTCAGGCGCAACTCCGTCACCTGTTCTTCAGCATCCTTATAGGCTGTTAGCCGTACCAGAAGCTGCTCGCTCTTCAGCACACGTGTGTCAAGAATCCCGCTCTGGTCATAGCCATCCCACTGCCAGAGGTGCTCACCCTCATGTAATAACGGTGTGGTATCGGTTTCGCTGTAAAGCAACGTTTCACCATCGAAAATCTCTAGGGTCAGACTGTCAGCTTCCTGCTTGCGGTTGCGTATCAAAAAATCGATGGTTTCCTGATTCTTCGTCGTGCCTTGAGCCAGTTCCTCGTAATCGGGAATCATCAAGGGCGTCAGCACACGATTGCCTCCTTGTTTGAGGCTAATGCTGTAATCCAGTCCCGTCTGTTCAGCCGCTTGTGCCGGAGGAACAAGGACATTGACGAGAGTTGCTGCTGCCGCTGCGGCCAGAGAAAGGGGGGCCACCGGGCTGAACGCAGCCCTGCCACCACTCGTACCGATAATCACCGTGCCGGATCCTTCCACCACTACATTGCCATGGCTGCCCACACTGCCGACCACCGCCGCCGGCTTGCCATTGATCAGCACGGTGGGAATAACCGCACCAGTCATGGCACCGCCACAGGCGGAGGCATCACCCATGCGCGCGGCCGGCATGCCGTCGAACAACACGTCGGATGAGCCTGCCTCTATCGGGTTGGTGCCGTGGCCCTTTTTCGGGCAGTCGGTGGGGTCGCCCAGGCGGGCTGCAGGTTTACCGGACATTGGCTCTCCTTAGTGGACTTTGACTTGTCCGCTGCCATCCAGACTTGCGGAAAAACTCACTTGACGCTTGGTGCCGTCCAGTTCCAGCAGGCCTTCGATGGCGAAAGACAGGCTCAGTGGGTCGTAGTCGCGGGGTAGGGATATCACCCGCACCTGGCTCAAGCGGGGTTCGTACGCTTCTATAAAGCGTTCGATGGCGATACGCGCCTGTTGCAGCGAGTCGTGCAGCGACAGGCGCATATCGTTCAAATCGGGCAACCCGTAGTCAGGCAGCGTTTGCACGCTGCCTGCTCGTGTGCTGAGCATTTTGGCGAGATGGGCAGCCACCGAAGCCATCGCCGCGACTTCGCGGCTCCAGCCGGCGCGCTTGTCGGCGTCACCGCCGAGGCGTTCGAAAAGGCTGCCGTATCCGTTCAAGTGCTTATTCCTTGTCCAGCTTGCCAACCAGCGACAGGGTGAAATCGGCACCCATGTACTTGAAGTGCGGGCGCACGTTCAGGCTGACGCGATACCAGCCCGGCTCGCCTTCCACATCGCTAACGACGACCTGTGCGGCACGTAGCGGACGGCGGCTGCGAACTTCGGAGCTGGGGTTCTCCTGATCGGCCACGTACTGGCGAATCCACTTGTTCAGCTCCAGTTCCAGGTCGGTGCGTTCTTTCCATGCACCAATCTGCTCGCGCTGCAGCACTTTAAGGTAGTGCGCCAGGCGATTGACGATGAACAGGTAGGGCAGCTGAGTGCCGAGCTTGTAGTTGAGTTCAGCGTTCTTGCCTTCCTCGCTGTTGCCGAAGAACTTCGGCTTTTGTGCGGAGTTAGCAGAGAAGAATGCGGCGTTGTCGCTGCCCTTGCGCATGGTCAGGGCGATGAAGCCTTCTTCGGCCAGCTCGTATTCACGACGGTCGGAAACCAGCACTTCGGTCGGGATCTTGGTTTCGATCTCGCCCATGCTCTCGAAGTGGTGCAACGGCAGATCTTCCACCGCACCGCCGCTCTGCGGGCCGATGATGTTTGGACACCAGCGGAACTTGGCGAAGCTGTCGGTCAGGCGGCTGGCGAAGGTGTAGGCGGTATTGCCCCACAGATAATGCTCGTGGCTGTTCGCTACGTTTTCCTTGTAGACGAAGGATTTGACTGGGTTGTCTTCCGGGTCATAGGGGTTACGCAGCAAGAAGCGCGGGACGGTCAGACCCACGTAGCGGGCATCTTCCTGCTCGCGGAAGCTCTGCCACTTGGCGAACTGCGGGCCTTCGAAGTGATCCTTCAGATCTTTCAGGTCCGGCAAGCCGGTGAAGCTTTCCAGCCCGAAGAACTTCGGGCCAGCAGCAGCGATGAAAGGCGCGTGAGACATGCTCGCGACCGAAGCCACGTACTGCATCGTCTTGACGTCCGGTGCGCTAGGGTCGAAGAAGTAGTTGGCGATCAGAGCGCCGACCGGCTGGCCGCCGAACTGGCCGTACTCGGCGGTGTAGATGTGCTTGTAGAGGCCGGACTGGACCACTTCCGGACTGTCTTCGAAATCCTCCAACAGGTCTTGCTTGGACGCGTTGAGGATCTCGAGCTTGATGTTCTCGCGGAAATTGGTGCGATCGACCAGCAGCTTGAGACCGCGCCAGGAGGATTCCAGCGCCTGGAAGTCGGAGTGATGAAGAATCTCGTCCATCTGCCGGCTGAGCTTGGCGTCGATCTCGGCGATCATGCGGTCGACCATGGCCTTCTTGACTGGCTCTTGTTCGTTCTGCGGCTTGAGCAGTTCTTCGATGAACGCGGAGACGCCGCGCTTGGCGATGTCGTAGGCTTCGTCGTCCGGGGTCAGTTTGGTTTCAGCGATGATGCGGTCGAGAATGCCGAGTTCGGCGAGGTTTTTGCCGGCTTCGAGGGTTGCTGCACTAGTGCTCATATTGGCGTTCCTTGTCGGTGTTAAGCGTCCAGTTGTTCTTTTGCCGCGAGGCCCAGTTCACCGAGTACACGCTCGCGCGAGTCGTCGTCGGCCAGTACGCTCTCGATGGCCTTGCGGAAGGCGGGAGCGTTGCCCAGCGGGCCTTTAAGGGCGACCAAGGCGTCACGCAGTTCCATCAGCTTCTTCAGTTCCGGTACTTGCTCGACCAGGTTGGCGGGGTTGAAATCCTTCATCGAGTTGATGTTCAGCTGCACGGCCAGTTCTTCGTCGGTGGCTTCGTCCTGCAGGCGGTTGGGCACGGCGAAGGTCAGGTTCAGTTCCTGCTTGGCCAGTACTTCATCGAAGCTGTTTTTGTCGATGGCGATCGGCTTGCGGTCTTCGATCTTGCGATCGTCGGCGCGTTGGGTGAAATCACCGAGCACCATCAGCTTCAGTGGCAGCTCTAGTTCTTCCTGGGCGCCGCCGGTGGCGGGCTTGAAGGTGACATTGATGCGTTCCTTGGGGGCTACCGAGCCTTCTTTGGCCATGGGTCTTCTCCTTTACGTTTACGGCCCGGGGGCCTAATCGAGTACCACTTCGAGGTCGAGGTGGCACAGCCTGCGGTAAATCTCATCCTTGCTTTCACGTACGGCGTGGTTCTGAGGCAGCAGCTCACAGCAGTTATGCAGCAGACGCAGAACCTCGAGTGCGAGATCGGGTTCCCAGTCACCGAGCCCGGAGGCTTGCAGCGTCTGATCAAGGGATTCGAGCTGGGTCTTGGCCAAGTCGTATTTCTTGGCTTGGAAGCACAGCCGGGCCAGAGTCAGCTGCCAGAAGAAGCGCTCGCGTCCGCCGCGAGCCTGGTTGAGACCCGGCTTGAGGCTCTGTACGGCGCTTTTAAGGCCATCCTTGCGCAGCTGCGGAAGGACGTCCTGGAGGGCTTCCTCCCAAGCGGGGGGGGCGCCGGTCTGGCTAGTGAGCGATTCGCTCGGCGCTTGGGCGGGTTGCACGTGGGGCATCACCCTGGCGCTGATCCAGGCGCGAGTTTCCGCGTGGGCAAAGGGCGTGCCGTCATGGAAGCGCAGCTCGTCGAGACCCGGCATACGTTGCAGAAACAGCGCAAGCTGGATTTCAACCTCACGCATGGCCTGCTTGGCGTCGAGCTCATTCAGGCATTCCCAGGCCAGGCGCTGGCCATCGAGCCAGAAAGGTGCGCGAACGATACTGGCTTCTAGATCAGCCAGCAGATCGGCGTAGAGGCCCTGGGCGAAACGTTCGCGATAATTGGCCAACTTGTCTGCTGGGATGCCACGCAGAGTGGTGATTTGCTCAGCGTTGCGCTCGGGCAGGCTGTCGATCTGCAGCCACAGTAGGGTGCGTGCCAGCCGAAGCGGTTTGAGGTCGGTTGCTTTTTGCTTCAGCCACCAGCTGCATAATGGTCGTGCCTGGTCCTGCAGGCCGCGCAAGCTTTTGTGCGCGTCCTTCTCATGTTCGACCGGAGTGGTTGCGGTTAAGACCTGTGCGGCGGCCTGTTTGACTTGGGCAATGGCCGCGCCGACGGGGCCTGGCTGTGGGTGGGCAATGCCGGCACGCTTGACCATGTCGTCGAGCCGCCGACAGAGCGGTAAAAGGAGGGGGGCCTGAACACCTAAGTGGGACGCCAAGCTATTTTCAAGGCTCCGGAGCTCCAGTGCGATGTGCTCGAAAAGCGGTAGCTGCTCTCCCATGGGCACGTGATCGGCCAGCACATCCTCCATACGGGGTACTAGCCAGGTTATGGCTGCTGAGCGAGTGCGTGACTTGTGAGGGTGGAGCTCATCCCAATGAGCGCTGCATAGGTAGCTGAGCATGGTGACGCCGGCATGGAGTCCTGTGAACGAATCGCGCTGATACAGGCTCCACGTTAGCCATGCGGCTATCCGCAGATCTTTTGTCTGGGTAGTTAGCAGCCGTTCGCTGCCTTCGCGCACGAGTTCCCAGTCGATGGCCCCGGCGATGTGTACCGAGGTGGCCTTGCCGAGCTCTTGTTCAAGAGCTTCATACTCGACAGCGTAGCGGAGGTCATCGCCTGCGAAACAGGTTGCTGTAATCGGAGATTTCGCTACCGCTAAATAATGAGCGGCTAGCTTGGTAGAAAACGTCATTCCGTGACTCGATCGTTCCTGCTTAGCAGTGCTGCAGGGCGCTTCATGCGCTGGAGATGCTGCGTGCAAATACGGGCACGCCTAATGAGATGCGCATCCTATGCGTGATGCATTGATGCGACTGTGAAGTAGTTTACAACTATGGGGTGATGCGTCCCGGGCGCGGTCGCTCATGCCCGAGATGAGCACTGGTTAACTTCTTGAGAGCGTTTCGTGTTGAACCGCAAAGCTTGTATATGGTCTCGCCGCTCCATTGATGTTCGGGGTGTCCCTCGGTCTTGGTTTTCTATATATGTACAGTTTGCTCTTATAATTCAGAAACACCGTTGACATGCATTTCTGGGTGCCTATAATGCGCACCTTCTCCGGTGCAGGCCCTTGGCGGAACCTCTTGTAAATCAAGAAGTTAGCCAAATTTAGGGCTTGCACGGACGGCGAATTCGAGTAGAATGCGCCGGGCTGACAGGGTGGTGGTTGAGTCCTGTTGGTGGCTTCGGTCAGGTTGATCGAAAGCGGTTTCACGAGGCGGTTGACAGCGGGTTTGAACGCTGTAGAATTCGCCTCCCGCTGACGAGAGGCTCTAGCTGATCGAAAGCGCAAGCGGTTGAGAAGAAAGAAAAACTTCTTCAAAAACAGCTTGACGAGACACAAGGCTGCTGTAGAATGCGCGGCCTCGGTTGAGACGAAAGACTTGATCGAAACGCTCTTTAACAACTGAATCAAGCAATTCGTGTGGGTGCTTGTGAGGTAAGACTGGTAGTCAGCAAGATTATCAGCATCACAAATACTCGGCGAGAAATCATTGAGTGCTCTTCTTTAGAGTGACCTTGAGAAGAGATTGCGATTGCTGAGCCAAGTTTAGGGTTTTCTCAAAACCCAAGCAGTATTGAACTGAAGAGTTTGATCATGGCTCAGATTGAACGCTGGCGGCAGGCCTAACACATGCAAGTCGAGCGGATGAAGGGAGCTTGCTCCCTGATTCAGCGGCGGACGGGTGAGTAATGCCTAGGAATCTGCCTGGTAGTGGGGGACAACGTTTCGAAAGGAACGCTAAT
>NZ_JBANEO010000033.1:0-200 GCF_037967085.1 Pseudomonas sp. CBC3 | reverse complement strand
CTGCGGATTCCACGCCATTCGGACACTCAGCCCACGCTGATCCGGACACCTGTTCCACGTTCATTCGGACAGGCAGTCGGAGCGCAGCGACGCAGGGGTGGCATTGTTAGTCTGAGGTGCCCGGCGTCGTCAATTTCTGCGTCCGTTTGCGCATTGATTCACCCTCCAGATTGATCCGATAAGCGTTGTGCACCAGGCGG
>NZ_JBANEO010000032.1:0-207 GCF_037967085.1 Pseudomonas sp. CBC3 | reverse complement strand
ATTTCTGGGTGCCTATAATGCGCACCTTCTCCGGCGCAGGCCCTTGGCGAAACCTCTTGTAAATCAAGAAGTTATCTAAATCTAGGGCTTGCACGGACGGCGAATTCGAGTAGAATGCGCCGGGCTGGCAGGGTGGTGGTTGAGTCCTGTTGGTGGCTTCGGTCAGGTCGATCGAAAGCGGTTTCACGAGGCGGTTGACAGCGGGTT
>NZ_JBANEO010000031.1:0-217 GCF_037967085.1 Pseudomonas sp. CBC3 | reverse complement strand
GCTAAATCCCGAGGCAGCAACCGAATTGCTTGACGACCATAGAGCGTTGGAACCACCTGATCCCATCCCGAACTCAGCAGTGAAACGACGCATCGCCGATGGTAGTGTGGGGTCTCCCCATGTGAGAGTAGGTCATCGTCAAGCTTCTACACCAAACCCCCGGCCCTCGTAAGAAGGTCGGGGGTTTGTCTTTGCGCGAGAGAAATATCAGGGCCGC
>NZ_JBANEO010000004.1:0-443542 GCF_037967085.1 Pseudomonas sp. CBC3 | reverse complement strand
AAACGCTCCACAACGACCTCTCTGCTTCGAAAAAGAGATCGATGGTAGTGAATAAATCCTGCGTGGCTGCCTGCCAGAAAAGTGTCCGGATGACCGTGGAGTCGGTGTCCGGATGCTTGTGGAATGAGTGTCCGGATCAGCGTGGAATCACTGTCCGGGTGCGCGTGGAATGGGTGTCCGAGTCAGCGTGGAATCCGCATTCTGATTGATTGCACGAGTTCGGCCCGCGATTTCGCTATGTCCTGAAACTCGTCGACGATGATGAATCTCCAGGGGACGTCGAATTTCCCCTCTTCGATATAGGTATTCGCTTTACTGACCATGCCGTCAAAGTCTAGCTGGCCCTCGCTTTCGAGCTCGGCCTCGTAGGCCTCGAATATAGGTATCAGGAGCTTTAGGGCTGCCCCAAGCTGAGGTGTCTTAGTGGCTATACGTTCGCGTTCCAGCTCGTTTAGGTTTGCCGCCTTCAGCAGCCCAAGCATCTTCACCAGGATATTCGAAAACTCGGTGATGGCTCCAAATTCCCGGAGAGTTTCGAGTACAGCTTCTGGGGGTAACGGGTTGAGATTTACACCGGCCGTAGTGAGCGATTTCTCAAGGGTTTCCAGCAGTTGCCCCTTCTGCTTTTGATAGTGGTATGTCTCAAGCAGAGTTGTCCCTGCCAGCTTATGTACGCTTCTCTTCCATGCCATATCGTCATGGTATTTTCGGCGATCAATGTAGGGCGCAGTGTTGCCCAGCTCATCAATGCCGAAGTGCTCGATGTAGATCCCGTGTTCAGGAAGGAAAAAATCGGGGTGGTATGCCGCGCGTGCTTTGGCTTGCTCCGGGGGTTCGAAGCGGGCTTCGTAACGGTATTCAATGCCGTTTTTGAAAAGGAAATTGGCGATGTCGCACTCGCCAAAACCTTTGACTTTCTCGCCTTTGAGCGTTCGTAGGTTGTTGTCGTTAAGGAATTGGTAGTAATCGCCCAGCGTCTCGAAATCGAACGGATTGCGGTCGGGATTTAGCCAGCGCTCGAAGTAGGACAGTATGAGCTGGCGGTACTCAGGATCTTCTTTCTGGAGGCGCTGAAACTCCAGGTCGACGAATTTTGCTTTCAACTTATCGTCTTCAGCCATGGGGCTCAGCGATGGTTTTTTACGCTCTGCTACTGCAACTACGGATAGGCCGAGCGCGTGGAAGGTAGTGGCGGTTATCCCTTTTATCCCGAGGCGCTTTTCGAGCCGCTCTCGCATCTCGGCAGCAGCTTGTTTGCCATAGGCCAGCAGGAGTATTTCTTCAGGCTTTGCCTGGCCACTCTGAACGAGGAACGCAACACGGCCCATTACCGTACTGGTCTTGCCGCTGCCGGCACCTGCAAGTATTAGGTTGTTGTCCTCGTCAACGACACATGCCTCTCGTTGCCTGGGGGAGAGTGGTTTGCTCTCGACTGTATCGAAAAGGTGTGCGTGGCGAGACAGGTTCTCTCGGACATAACGCTCCCGGGATTGCTTAAGCCAGGTCGTTGGGTTTTCCAGGAATTCGCGGGTCGCTTCTAGGAAGTAATTCTGTTCAGCATCAAGCACGTATGAGGGTTGTTCGGGAGGCAAGATTGCCCGAAGCCTTTCGAACTCTTGGGCAATGGGAGCCCATTGGGAGCCACGGACATAGCCTTTTTTAGGAAGGCTGTCGGTGAACGCCAGCATCTGTGATTTGATAGAGCCCAGCCTCGGGCCGAACCATCCCCGAGTAACGAGAGCCCAAGCTTCATCGCGCACTGCTGTTCTTGTGAAATGGAGTCGGATATCACCAGTAGCGCAGCGCAAGATCAACGAGTACGTGAAAAGTGAGCGGCCCTTTTTAGGTAACGCAAGCGTTGTCCAGTCGAGAAACTGCTCGCCTCTACGGCTACATATCTCAACGCCTTGTTCTGTTATTTTGGCTGACCTAACCCCAGCTGGAAGCCATTTGGCCCACCAAGGGGAGTATAAAATCCTTGTCATCTGATTCAGCCCTGAGCTCTGGGCGCTTCCTTGCGTAAACGTGATTTTTCCTCGATCAGTTGCTACGAAGTAACTTCAGATGCGAGGTTTGCGTGTGGGAATCCGACCGAAAACTGGAGCCAGCGCTCAAAATCTGGGCCATAGAAATGGCCCAGTCAGTATTCATTTGCTTCGATTGAAGGGGAGTACTTTCGCGGATTCCTTGCTATCTGAACCCAATGAATTTGCCACTTTACTCTTGAGTGTCGCTAGCTGAACCACTGCAGATTGGCTTTTCAGGTAATGCTTTGGTAGCCCCGTGAGCATCTCCACATCAGCCTCACCTAAGCCCAGGTAGTCAGTAACAGACTCAAGTGGCATCACGCCGGAAGAGGCCAGCAATTCCACTGTGCGCCTGAGGAGTCGAACCTGTTCGGGCGAGCGGCCATCGTCACCAGGTTCAGCCTTGACGCCCCAGCGTGACGACCGGCGCTTGAAGAGCTGCGCTTTAGTATTGCTGTCGATAACCTTCAGCGCGAACAAGCGCATGATCATGGCACCGACTGAGACGCCCCAGCGCTGTTTCAAAAGAAGCAGGCTGTCGAGTGTTACTGGGGTACGCACGTCAGCTGCAAAGGTTTCAGCAGGCAGCAAAAATGCACCAGCGAACCGATGAGCCTGATCTTCCATCAGCTTATATCGATCAGGGTCGGTAGAGCGTTCAATGCCTTTGTGAAGGATGAGGTGACCCAGCTCGTGGGCGAGATCGAACCTACTGCGAAAAGCATTCTCCTTGTCGGAAGATAGGAGAATCATTGGACGTTCAAGGGCCGGGCTCCAGGCAGATAGCCCCTCAATGGTGGCGACCCCTGTTTCCTCTCGGACAAGGATGACCCCGGCACCTTCAACAGCCATTGCGAGGTCTGGAACTGCTCGACGTCCCAAGCTCCAAAGATCACGACACTCGCACGCTGCCTGCTCGATGTCTGAATTGGTGATCTGCTCTGGATCGCTAAATGAGCGGGTGGGCAAGTTGACCTCAGGGAAGTCAACGAACTCACCCAGTGCCAAAGCAATATCCTGTGCCCACTCCAATCGCGTGGCGAGCTTGGTACGTGCTGCAGCATGTGCCGATGCATTGCTACGGTACAGCGGCAAGGTGCACTTTTCAGGAAGCGGCCTAGTGAACCATTCAGGGGTTACATTCATCGCAACAGAAAGGCTCTGAAGGGCTTCCGCTTCTGGGGACTGCTGGCCTGATTTCCACTTGCTGATTGTGGCTGGAGAGACTCCAACCATCGCGGCCAGCTCTACCTGAGAGACTGCTCGGGCAGAGAGCACCTGTATTAAACGCTCAGGCTCGAAGCCTGTAATTCCACGGCTCATGATGCAGCTTGTTGTCCTGTTTTAAGCACACCTGTTTTGAGAGTCGGCGTGACACGGTCAATCTGTTGTGGCACTTCGTCATAGCGCGCGAGAAATGTCTTGAGCGGTTCGCGAAACAACCATCCTTCCATCTTGGCATCCGGAACTGCGATGAAAACCTGAATAGGACGCTCTGGTTGGTTGCTCAAAGAGCCCGAGAAGCACGCCACAAAGAAGAATGTGCCTGCGGTAATAGCCTCTGGAACGAAGAGGGAAGGCTGCACCAATTGCGTCATCGCCTGGTTCACCTCGGAAAGCTTCCGCCGAATAGAGCTGCGCTTGGCGTTATTCCAAACGGTCGAGGACATGTTCACGCGGCTAAACTTGAACATCCCCGTTTGCCCCACCACCACGCCGTTGCCTTGAAGTGGCGCATGCTCAGCGCCGGCAGCCAGCAAGGCTTCGCTGAACAGCTCGTTCATGTAGAAATGACGCATCTGACCCAATGCGTTTTTTCGATGTTTTTTGCTCAGATCCTTGGTAGCCAGGTAGGCGCGCATCGCACCAGCATCGAAGGCATCTTCAACGCCCATGACGAGGTCGCGTGGAACGCTTGCAAGGAGAAGGGCTGGAATAGATGGCGCGTGACGCTGGGGCATAGAGGGAGTCTCTGATTTCGTTAAGCGAGATTATATGCCTAAAAAATTTCGTGTGGATAGGGTGGCGCTGCGAATTCTGAAGGAGGTTGTACCTCCCGATAAGTGGGACTGCTGATAAGACTCAGGATCATCCAGTGAGATCACATAGGCGATCCGCGCGTGCATAGCCCAAAGGCGTGCGGTCACTCATGTCGAGCAGTATCTGTCGCTGAGGGGCGCCTAGAGGCACAGAGATTAGCCGCAACTGCTGATGCGCCTCGATGGCATACTGCCTGTATCTAGTACTGCCAGTGGAACGGCAATGACTGAGAGCAAAGTGAAAAAAGAAAGTAAACTGGCTATTGGCAAGCGCAACGAGTTAGCAATCTGGGGATACCTTCTTAGCGAAGGATTTGACGTTTTCCCTTCTCTGGTAGATGACAAGGGTATTGATGGAATCGTTGGTCACAAAGGGCGCTATTTCGAGATCCAGATCAAAAGTGGTAGTAACTGGAACAACCAGCGTGGACTCAGCCGCGACGCGGTCAGTCTGAACCCAGAACGGGTTTTTCTGATTTATAACACCACCGCAGACGAGGTTCGGTATTTCACGGGCCAGCAGATTCTCGACGAAGCTGAGTGGCAATTGTCGATCGATTGGCGGATGGCCCAGCTCAAGCTGCCTAAGCGGATGCTCGAAAAGTATGGTGCGCATGATTGGGCAGGCTTCGTGGCGTACTTGCAGTCACCTAAGCCATAGCTAGAGCATTGCCCGCGTATGGCCAGTGACGCGGAAATCGCGTTATCTATTAGAGGGATTTTTGATGTCAAAAGCAGAGCAGGCTTTTCAGTACTCGATCAAGGATGCCGAGGAGCTCCTGGAGCATTTCGACGCGCTCAACTCCAATCCGCCACCGGCCAACGCGGAGGTGCTCAAGCGTGCGGGCTTGGTAATGGCCCTGACCGCCTGGGAAACCTACGTCGAAGATAGGGTCACCGAAGCGCTGGCAATCCAGCTCAAGCTGATCAAGGGAAGCCGATGTGGCGACTTCATGGCTGAGAAGTTGGAGAATGAGCTCAAGCGTTTTCACAACCCTGATTCGGCGAAGACCAAGCAGCTATTCCTGGACTACCTCGGCGTTGACGTCACAGCCAACTGGGCTGGAATGAGCACCGACGCGACGGGAAATCGGAAGGCGCTTGATGCTTTGATCAGCAAGCGAGGCCAAGCGGTGCATCGATCCAAGGTACAGAGCACAGGTGTGCCAGCTGCTCACCTGGTCAAGCGGGACGATCTGGAGAAAGCCATCCGGTTTATCAAGCTGTTAGTACAGAACACCGATCAGTGTCTCGACGAACATCTTTAGTAGTATTCAGAGCAGGCTCTGCGATGAGGCTTAGAGCGCTCTACTTGCCGGTTTATCTCGGTGCCAATATCAGTGTTTTAAGGCGTTGGCTGCTGAGCTGATGGCGGGTCTCTGACTTGTCTTAAGCATCCCCCAAAATTTTAAATGCGTAAGTCTATATTGGTGATTTCAACTCAATGTCTGAAAAGTCTTTACTGTCCACCGTGATGGTCGCTGTAACCACAACGTGCTTGACACTTCTAGGTACTACTGTTCTTCAAATCTACCAAAATAACAAAGCAGCTCATGTGAAATTCCTGGACGAAGCGCAAGCCACCGCGCAAGAGACGAGTAAACTCTTAGCTGAGGGGTACAATGCACTCGACAAATTGCAAGCCGAAGGTGCTGATAAGAGTTTCGAAGAATACCTCGATGGCCCTGAAGCCGAATACGATCAGTTTTATCGTCTATGGAAACAACGCATCATCGAGAATCAGTTTAAATTGATCCGATATTTTGGCAAGGATCTTGCCAATAGCATTATCCATCTTGATGAGATTGACATCAGCCCAACGGATAACCTTAGATCACCCGATCCTTGCACTCCACCAGACGCTAAGGATGCTGCAGATATTAACAAAATTATGGGCTCGGTTAGCTGCTATTCCAGGTTTCATTCGCGATTAAATCATCCACTTGATAAAAGCAAAGAAGAAAGCCCTGATGAATTCGTATCTCGACTTTCTAGGAAAGGTGAGCTCGACGCCCATCTGCGTGATCTGATGGATGCGTTTGAAGTTAGCTACGTCAGCATTTTGAGAGGGATGGATAACCGCTTCACCCAGCTTGGCGCGCAAAGGCTGAGGATTGGGGCGAGTTAATTGGATTTAATGCAACGCGGAGAGAGCGGGCTAACAATTTTGCGTCAGTCAGTAAAAAAGGCCGCTCTCGCGGCCTTTGATCAATCACTCACTGCACCCAGCTTTCAACCGTCTCAGCGCCATGCTCTTCTTTCCAAGCCTTCAGCACTTTATGGTTCCCGCCCTTAGTCTCAATCACCTCACCGGTCTTCGGGTTCTTGTAACGCTTGAGGGTACGCTCACGACGAGCCGGCTTAGCTGCAGCAGCTTTGCGCCCGGTACCCGCTGAAGGATCCAACAGATCAATCACGTTGCGTAGCGAGTAGTTGTACTCAGCAAGGAGCTTGCGCAGTTTGCTTTCAAATTCAATTTCTTTCTTCAGGTCTTCGTCACCCTGAAGCGCGGCAAGGCGCTGCTTGTGCTCTTCGATTTGAGCTTCAAGGGCTTTGAATTCTGCAAGTTTGGACATGATTTCTCCCCAATAAAATTTTGACTAAAACTAGCGATGGTTTGTTGGAAAGTCTATACGAAAAGACATTCCGTTGCATTTTTTGATAATGACCTAGACGAGGGCAGTCTGCTTATAATGCCGCGCTCGATCCCCAGAATTAAGCTTTAGCATGAAGCAGGTTTTTCTCCTCTTTACGGTACTTGTTTTCGCTGCAACCTCATCGTTCGCTAGTGCTCCGGCCAGTTTTGGTGAGGCAAAGGTCGTCGCAAAGCGTGAGGTGTTTTTTGATCAAGCCGACGGGCCCGTCGGCGATCTTTACTGCGGCTGCAAATGGCGTTGGGTTGGGAAGTCCGGGGGAAGAGTAGATGCAGAGTCTTGCGGCTACGAGACCAGGAAGCAGCAGACCCGCGCTGAACGGACGGAGTGGGAGCATATTGTCCCTGCCTGGCAGTTCGGCCACCAGCGGCAGTGTTGGCAGAACGGCGGGCGTAAGAACTGCGTGGCCAATGATCCCGTTTTCAGGGCGATGGAAGCTGACCTTTTCAACCTCTACCCCGCAGTTGGCGAAGTGAACGGAGACAGGGCGAATTTTAACTACGGGATGGTCTCCGGCGTTTCTCCGCAATACGGTCAGTGCACAACGCGCGTAGATTTCAACGCGAGGACTGCGGAGCCTCGTGACGAGGTGAAAGGGCTCATTGCTCGCACAACGTTTTACATGTTCGATCGGTATGGACTGAACATGTCGCGGCAACAGCAGCAGCTACTGATGGCCTGGAGCAAACAGTTCCCGCCCAATGAATGGGAGATCGAGCGGAACGCGCGGATCGCAAAAATTGTTGGGTACCCGAATGCCTTTGTGACTGGCGAGCGAGTATGGAGTTTGGGGTACAAACCTACAGGTGATGGTGTGAAGGGAGGCTCGCCGGCAGCTCCCGTGCGGCAGGTGGCAAAAGCTCAAGATGTTCCAGCGGACACCAGCCATGCTCCAGGTGATGTGGTTGGCAATCGGCGCAGCAACGTGTATCACTTGCGTGTTGGATGTCCGAGCTACGGCCAGGTTTCTTTGAAGAACCAGGTGAAGTTTGGGTCTGAAGCAGAAGCGATTAAGGCCGGTTACCGGAAGGCAGGTAATTGCAGCTAAGCGAGTAGTTAAATGTTTAGCTAGTTAAAGTCGTGGCTTGCGTATAGCAGATAATAGATGTGTTTTCCTATTATCTAGTATGTGCGTTATTGCTTGAAAGGGATTGTCTTCTAGATAGAAAATTAAATTGTTGCCACGAACGTAATTAATTGTTTCGTGGCCGGAACGGAGTTAGGGAATTATGGCACGCTATGGACTGGTCATTGGCAATGCAGCTTATGGTAAAGATCCCCTAAAAAATGCAGTCAATGATGCGAGGTCGATTCATAAAGCCTTGCAGATGCGCGGTTTTGAATCTTTTTTGCTCTGCGATGCAACTAAAGATCAAATCATCGAGGCTATAGTTAAGGTTAAAGATAAAGTGGTTTCTGGCGACCTGCTGTTTGTTTATTTCGCCGGGCATGCTTATGAGCATTTAGGATATGGCTATCTAGTTCCAATTGATATTGATGAGTTTACTCCTGCCTCAGTTGAATATTGTTCTTATCACCTTGAGGATTTACTTCGTGAGACTCAAGGGCTTGGCTTAGTACGCATAGTGGTTCTGGATGCTTGTAGATTGCCGTTTAATGCTAAGGACTACTCTTCGAAAGCCGTTAACGAGCGTATTCATGAGGCCCGCTCAGAAACCGAGAAGAGCCAAAGTAATGTCTTGGTATCATACTCAACTAGCTATGGTGATGTAGCTCTTGACGGCATGGGCTCTAATAGTGTTTTTACAAAGCACCTGAAGAGAGCTTTGCTTGATCATAAGTTAAGTGTCGAGGAGATGTTTAAGGACATTGGTAGCGCAGTAATACATGAAACTAAAAATCGACAGAGGCCATGGTTTTATTCTAGCTTGGTATCTAAAATAAAGATATCGGATCTGCCTAATTTCAAGCAGCAGCAGAGTTTCTTTGCGAATGCGGGCGGATGTTTAAATGCACTTGTTGTGTCGAAACACAGAGACGGTGTGTTCTTCGTTAGCGATAATAAATACCTTCAGTTATTAGCTGACTCAGGAGCAAATGGTAAGTTAAGATTTGAAACTGGGGTAAGAGCTATTCGGCAGTCCGAGGCGGGAGACCTTTTCGCAATTACTAATGAAGGTAAGCTGCTTGTCGTTAGCATCGGTTTGGAAGTGGATCTCAAGGAGATTGATCCCGAAGGTGTTGCGGTCAGTGGTGATGGGGAATTTATTTTCGTTTATGGCTTGCATCATTGCGTTATGTTTCGTAAACAAGATGAAGGCCTTCATCTTGTTTACGAAAAGCGGATTAAGAAAAGTTTTTATTGCGCTGAATTTATTAGCAATACCGAAGTGTGGGTTGGCGGAGACTACTTTAGTGTACTCTCTGTGCGAATTATATCTGACAAAGTGAGTGCTAGGCATCTAGAGCTAAAACTTCTCGACCATTTGTACGCTATATGCAAGCATGACGATAATCATGTCATTCTCGCGACATCATCGGGCAATATTTACATGATCAATAGGGAGGCCGAAATTTCCGGCCTCGTTATGAATTTAGGAGAGTCACCTAGACTGCCGTCGAGTCGCAGAAGCTCGCTGCTCCATGTTGTTGGTGATGACCAAATTATTAACGAATTTCTTTTTGCTCCGAAGGGTTTGGACGAGTCAGCTGTAAAACTTATGAAGGAGCGTCTTGGATCCAACGATTTATTGTACATATCGCGATCAAATACTCTCCCGATACTTGCCATTGGCAGTTCTGAAGGTGTTGTTACAATTATCGATACTCGGGTCTGGGAGGCTTACCAGCAGCTCGATACAAGCGGGGGTAGAGAGACAGAGCTTGTAGGCCTAGCTTTCACTGCCAAAAATACGTTAGTCGCGGCTACGAAAGACAAGCATATATTGTTCTATGCACCTATAAGGCAGGACTATTTTGAGTCGCTGGATTATGTCGACTCCCTGTAACTAAATTCGATGCGTTCAATTGTGGTTGCGTTATGTAGTGAGCTGCTAGCTTTAAGTTTTATTTAACTTGGAGGTTGAGGTGTGTTGGGATATTCACAAGAGCTTTCAGATATTATTGCCCTGCGTGGTGGACTTCAGTTGCCACATCATTCAGATGCGTGGGTTAACAAGCTAGTTACCGAGAGCAAGGCTGCAATTGAGTTCAACGGCGAAGAATTGAGCATATATACTTTAGCCCAAATGGTTACAAGCTACATTCGACTATTTATAATTGCAACTCGCCAATGGCTTTTGCCTACGTATCACCAAGAGAGGTCGATGATAAATGTGCCTTTATCGGGATCAGCTTTGGGTTTGTTTATAATGCCGCATGCATTGTAACCTTAATGTTGTCGCGGGGAGATATGTTTGCTGAGGTTGGTGCGGCTAGCTTAGAGGGAGATGGGACTCCGCTACCGTACATACCTAGTAATCTTGCTGGTTCAGATATAATTCCATCTAGGCCTAAATGCGATGTTCGAAAGAATTTTTCCATATTTTTTCTAGTCAAATTCATCGAGAGTGTCTTTATGCATGAAGTTTCGCATTTGGTGCGTGGTCATGTAGGTTATGTGCGGGCATCTGGCGTACTTTGAATTGACGCAGATATAGGGGCGATTCAAGAGTGCTTTAACTTTTTGTTTGTAACTCAAGAGAATTTATCTCACGGTCGGCTTAGCTTCCCAACCACCGCAATAAGGGATGCCTTGGGTATTTTGAATTCTAATTCGATTGATGCAGCAAGATACTTATTTATATCTAAGTATATGCCGCTTAGAATGTTCGAGGCTAACTGTTGGTCTGCGGATTTGCAAAAGCCAAGGTCGCATCCCGCTCCGCCAGTACGCATGATGTATCTCATATATATCTTTAGTTCTGAAGTTCTTTCCGGTGAGATATTTAATATACCTTCTGGGCTCGCGAAGGATTATGTGCTTGGTTGGGCACTCGAATGCGAAGAGTCCTATATGCGTTTGCAGGGCGATGAAATCGATCCACGTGGTCTAGCTAGTGTTTGGGAGGGCCCTGAAACAACTGACTATATAGAAAGCATTCAAAGAGAATATGCCAGAATGGAGTCTGCGCTTGATGCCTTTGCCTTTAACTCATCTTATTAATTGTGTTTGTAAGCTCACTTTAACTTTTGAGTAATTGTGAGCCCAGGCTTCGGTCGGCCTAATATCTGCGCTTGAGGGCGTTTATGCCTTTGATTAGGCTCTCATCTATTTTGAAAATTCCTACTCCTCACATCCAGCCCCTCCAGTAAATCGCTCCTGTCCGCTAGATAGCTCGCGATCAAATGCACCACGCCTTCCTGATCTTCCAGCTTGCCCTTTACCTGGAGCAGCTTCGAATGCACCAGGGCTGATCGGTACTCCTCGGCCAAGTCCTTCCAAACGATCACGTTGATCATGCCGAACTCATCTTCCAGGGTCACAAAGGTCACGCCACTCGCTGTAGAAGGCCGCTGGCGACCAGTCACGATCCCGATCACTGTGACGTGATTGCAATCGCCCATCTCCCGCAAATCCCGCGAGCTCTTCGCACGCATTTTCTTAAGCTGAGCCCTGAGTAACGACATTGGATGCGGCCCCAGGGTCGTGCCTGTCCGCGCATAATCCGCGTGCATGTTTTCCACGACGCTAGGCTCCGGAATCGCTACCGGCTTCTCATCGGGCTCCTGGGCAAAAGAGGTATGGGCTGCTGCACCGCTGCGATTTCCCACCGGGCCGCATGGCGGTGCCGAGCGAGGTTCTTCAGCGCATCAGCCTCGGCAAGTAGCTCGCGCGCCTTGTGATCCAGCTCCGCGCGCAGACAGAGGTCGCCGACGTCGCTGAACGACTTCGCCTCCCGCTCGATCTGAATCCTTCTGCCGACGGCTTCAGCTAATCCTCTGATCATTCGCAGACCCATCCGCAGCGCCGGCAGCCTTCGATCCAGCGCTTCCAGAGTGCAGTCCCAATCGCTCACAGTCACGTCGACAGGACGGATCTCAATACCGTGCCGGCGAGCATCCTGGAGCACCTGATCTGGCGAGTAAAAACCCATGGGCCAGGAGTTAATCAGGGCGCACGCGTACGCCGATTGCTCGTGGCATTTAAGCCAGCAGCTTGCATAGGTGAGCAGGGCGAAACTCGCTGCGTGCGATTCCGGAAAACCATAGCTGCCGAAGCCCTTGATCTGCTTGAAAATGCGAGCCGCAAACTCCTCGCTGTAGCCCCGTTCCAGCATGCCCTGGCGCAGTCGGATCTGGTGCGGCTCCAGGCCACCATGGCGCTTCCAGGCGGCCATGGACATCTGGACGGCGGAGAAATGGGGATGGACGCCTGCATGGGACTCCAAACCGGCGCGGCGGGACATCAACGCGACGCGGGAGAAGGCAGCTAGGAGCAAGTACTTCCGGCAGATCTGGCCGCACCGGGCCTTGGTCTGCGCTGACGGTTGGTACGAGTGGTGTGTGGTCGAGGGTGAGAAGGCCAAGCCGCCGTACTACATTAGTAGGGCAGATGATGAACCTCTCTTTCTGCCTGCCATTGGGCAGTTCTCAGAGCCGAGCGTCGAGCCTGGAGGGCATGAAAGGATGCAGGATAATCACAGCAGATTCCGGGGGCGGCATGCTTGATGTCCTCGACCGGCGACCTGTTGTGTTCGGCGCGAATGACGCCAGAGTGTGGCTATCAGATGTGAGCTCTGAGGTGGCTGACCAGTTGCTGCAAGAAAGTGCGCTGCCTGTCGCTGAGTTCACGTGGTTTGCCGTAGGGCGTGCGGTTGGAAACGTTCGTAACGAGGGGGCAGAGTTGATCGACCCATTAGGGTGAATCATCGTTGCTGCGCCTGAAGCAACGCTTCACCGCTTGCTGCCGTCACAGCCCTACATCGCGTTGAAGCTTGATCTCGGAAAGCCTGGCTGTTAGTCCGTCATTTGGCACGTGACTAAGAATTTCGCCCGCGATTAGAAACCTCAGCGATTTCAGGGCCTGAAGATGCTCACGATTGAACCTGCGGAAGTCACAAGAAAGCGGGCGTCTCCCTTGCTTGATGTTGGTAAAGAGCATGCCCGTGACTTCCGACATACCTTCAGGACTAGCAAGGCGAGGGATATCGCAATCGCCCAAGTCCAGCTCCAGGGCACGAGCCCACACCAGCCTTTCTTCCGTGCGATTCATTCGCTCATCTACATCTTAAATATTTACTCTGTAGACCTGTACCAATGCCGGCCAACCGTCGACGTCGAGATGCCAAGCGTTCTCGCAGCCTCAGCTTGGCTGAGACCCTGGCTTTTGAGCTTCAGGACTGCTCTGGTGGTTTCATGGCCTCTGGCCCTAAGCGGGTGTACAGGGGCGGGCACCAGTGATGAAACGCGAGCATCAAGGTACTCATGCTGTGCGAGTTCCTCGATGACCAGCTTCAGAGCGTCATGTGGAGTCGAGCCTGCTTTGATCGCATACACGAGCGAGAGCAATGTAAGGGGCTGAATCTCCATCGCCTGGGCCAGCAGATCGATGGACTCCAGGGTGGCTGCGTTTTGGGCCCTTTCCAGCCGGCTAATCTGAGAGGGATCTAGCTCGGCAGCAAGCTTGCGTTGAGTGACCCCTTTGCGTGCTCGGAGCAACAGCAAGGCATCGGCTAGGGCCTGGCGGAGCAGCATGTGGCATTCCTGCAAATGCAACTATATGCCGTGTTTGAGTTGTCCCGCACAAATGTATATATTCAACAGCACGGGATGATCGGTCTGATGCTGCAACGGGCGGGGCTTCCTTAAGGGGCGTGGAGCAATTTATGCCTTATTCGCGAATAGCAACCGGTGCAGTTCAGCATGAGAGTTTTGATTTATTCCGACCTCCATCTTGAGTTTGGAGCTGGCTTTGAACCGCCCGATATCGATGTCGACCTGGTCGTCTTGGCTGGTGATATCGGCAAGGGTGCGAAGGCAGTTCATTGGGCGAACGACGTATTTAAATGCCAAGTAGTACTGATCGCTGGGAACCATGAGTTTTATTCGGGTCACCTCCATCGAACTTGGCGAAAGATGAAAGACGCCGCAGCCCCGCACGTTTGCCTTCTGGAGAACGAAGCGTTCGTTTGGAAGGGCATCCGCTTGCTGGGCACCACCGCGTGGACAGACTTTTCGCTTACAGGGAATCCAGTCGCGGCGAGCTTCACAGCTTGGCGGGAGATGAATGACTTCAGGCAAATACGCACTGAGGAGAGCTATCGAAGGCTTCGCCCCGATGACGTGATCAAGCTAAATCGTATTTCCCACGACTGGCTGAATAGTGAGTTGGCTAAGCCTTTTGATGGCAAAACAGTTGTGGTCACTCATCATGCTCCGCTTCCTGGGGTGTTAAGCGACGAGTATCAGGGCCACCTTAGTGCTTCCTATGCGAACAACTGGCCGAAGCTTGTGGAGCAAGCTGACCTCTGGGTGTTCGGCCACACCCACTTTGCTGTTGATACCGATATTTTGGGGTGCCGAGTGCTATCCAACCCTAGAGGCTATCCCGGTGAAGAGACAGGTTTTAACCCAGCCTTCGTGGTTGAGTTCTAAAGAATCAATAGGAGTTGCTGTGCAAGCAGGAAAACCAATACCCGCCGCTGTTATGCGGGCAAGTCGCTTAAATTGGGATGTGCTCGTCGACGCCTATCTGATTAACGCTGCGCGGGTGGGCGATCGATTTACCGCATCAGTCTATCTCGATCGCGCGGGGGCGATCGAGAACGGCGCGACGGCAGTAACTCCTCCGCTACGAAGAGTCGCAGCTCGTGGTGAATTTAGCTTGATGCAAAGTACTAACGGGCGCGATTACTACGTCCTGGTGTCTGAATACCGACCCACGCTTTCCCATTCGGGATTAGTGTGAAAAATTCTCTACGCAACATTTAGATGTCCACTGACGTTAAGGGAATAATCAGAATATGTCAGAATTGAAAAGGCAAGTAGTTGTTATCAAAAACTCAGTGTATGAAAACTCAGTCTCTTCATTTTCAATCTATAAGCGTGTTCGCGTCGAAGACGAGCAGGGTAAGACTTTTTATTTCAAAAACCTAGTAGTACCAGATTACTTGAGATCTAAAGGCGCCATCGTAAATGACAGGCCACGGGTTTGGTTTGTAAAAAATACTGCCAAAAATGTTTCGGTGATAATTGCGTACGAAACGCCTGACGGTCAAATCGAATATGACCTGGATGAGATCAAAGCTCTCTCCAAATCAAGCGTGATGATGGGCCTCAAATTCGCCGTTGCGGCAGTGCCGGCGTCGATAATCATAGCCACGGCTACCTTTGGATTTGGGTTGCTCCTTGTTCCCTGGATCGGCTATTACGCGTACCGCCACCTTTTCAAGGTTCCCGCAATGCTGAGTCAAAAGAGACTCATCGAAGACTTCGCGAAGTTTGGCGTAACGATCCGACCGTACTGAACGCAGAAGCTGCTCTGGAGCCCAAGATCGCAGCCCAGCTTTCAACAAAATCCAAACTCGCTGCTTACCATTCCCTAACTTAAAAGAATATGTCCTGAAACAGTAGGTGCCAATGCTTGATGTCATAAAAGCTCTAAGGAACATGCATTCTTTGCCTTTTCGGGAGCAGGTCACGGGAGTCATGAGCGATGTTTATTTTATTAATGGACACCTATCAGGCGAGATTCATGGCGATAGGAAAAAACGATTTCGTGACGCTACACGCATCATGAGTTCCCCGGTTAATTTTGGCTTTCAAGCACTGGGACATCAGCTCTTCCTAACGCAATCTGGAAATCTCTATATGATTGCAAGTTGGCGGCGTTTTGATGAGCCATTGAGTAACCTGGACTTTTCCGACGGCATCCATCCTGTGGATTTCGTGTTCAGTATAGACCCCGATCGCCAGCGCGACTTCGAGAGCGACATCGAAGTTGCTGGTCAAGACGAAGTGAAGCTGATCCGTGTCGGGCTCCCGAATCAGCGCAGGCATCGAGCAGTAACCGTCCAAGAGGACACTGTATCGACTTCAGAAAAACCTATGATCGATCGAAACTTCGAGATATTCCAACAAGCCCTAGGCAAGGTTGAGCTATCCAAGCTGCAGCGCACGCTTGAATCAGCACGAGACGAGTTTATGGAACAGGAGGGAACGCAGGTTCTGATCGAATGCACGAAGCGGCGTCCGGATCCGTCTCTGCTCACTCTGGTGTCGTTGGGATACCTGCCTGAATGGCAGTCAATCCTTGTTTTGGACGGCCAATTCAACGTGTCCCAATCTGCGACGAATCATCTAGCTATTGCCTTGTTGGTAGTGCTTCCAGCTGAAGCACTCAACGATGAGCTACGTGACCTCAGGTTCCAGATCGACTTGGGGATCTGACGAGCACGTATGGTGGAATATTACGCTCTAAATCAAAAACTTACCGACGATTGGCTGAGGTCAGCAATGCCCATGAAGACCGCTGCCGTGCTCTTTGACGTCTTTGGGACGTTGATCAAGATTGAAAACCGACGTAGCCCATACCTTCAGCTGCTACGACATGGAAGGACACGAGGACGTCGACCGCACCCTGACGATGCGATGACCTTGATGACTCATGACCTTACCCTGTCAGAAGCCGCAATCCGCCTGGCAATCCCTATCGGGTATGTGAGGCTCCAAGGCCTGGAGGGGCTGCTAACAGAGGAACTATCGAGCCTGAAGCTCTATGAAGATGCCCTTGAGGCAATCCACATGCTGCAGGCAACTGGGCTAAAAGTTGGTTTGTGCTCAAACTTGGCTGCGCCTTATGGGCCAGCCGTTCGCAGGTTGCTGCCTGGGGTCGACGCGTATGGCTTTAGTTTCGAGATCGGTGCGGTAAAGCCAGATCCGATCGTCTATGAGTCAGTGTGTCGGATGCTTGAGGTTGAGCCTGGTCACCAGCTGGGAGGCGAACGGATTGTAATGATCGGAGATTCCATCCGCTGCGATCGAGATGGGGCTAGGGCCGCTGGGATTGCAGGGTTTCATCTGAATCGTGCGGGGACTAGCGGCTTCAGCAACCTACTCGACTTTGCGCAGGCGGTGCTGTTAGGGGGTGTTTGATCGCGCTGTTAAGTCTGCTCGCGGTTAATGTTGCTTGGACGTTCGCAACTTATACCGGCGTGGTATTAGCCGAGATAACGAATCCGCTTCTATTCCAGCATTACCTTGAACCCAGGTGCGTGAAAGTAACAGTCAGCTCCGGCTCTAACGGATTCCACCGCGAGAATCTGTCAGAAAGATTAGCTGAATGGAGACTTTTGTCATGTTCCGCGACATGCATCGTTGTCGGATACCGAACCTTTTCATAGGATCGCGGCTCATTTTGGCCAACAGGGATGTGCCATGCAGTGCATTGGCTTTCGCCGCGTGCGGATTTCGAAGGATGTCCCTACATACCGGCCTGTAAAATCCGTTTATGGCAGCCGCCACGCTCCAGTCCTTGTCAGCGCCGTTCTGCTCGCAACGGCGATCAGTCATGCTTATGCGCAGGTACCAGGCGCGGAGGACGAGCTTCTGCGTCAACGTGAGCGCGAGCGCGTTCTGCAAGAGCAGCTCGAAGCCCGCCCTGATGTGCGGCTTGAAGCACCAATCGTTCAGGGAGGCGATCTCCCAATCGGCGAGGTGCCTTGTTTTCCCATCAATGATATTCGGCTGATTGGGGAGACCTCTGATCAATTCCATTGGGCGTTGACCGCTGCCAATCCGGCCTATGATCGCGCCATCGGGGAGTGCCTTGGTGCTGGCGGGGTCAATCTCACGATGACGCGTATTCAGAACGCGATCATCGAGCGCGGCTATGTGACTACGCGGATTCTTGCAGAAGCCCAAGACCTAAAAAGTGGCGTTCTCGTTCTTACGGTAATTCCTGGCCGTATCGCCAGCATCAGGTTTGCCGAAGGCACGAGCTTTCGAGCTAATGCCTGGAACGCAATGCCTGCATCGTCAGGCGATCTTCTCAACTTGCGCGACATAGAACAGGCGTTGGAGAACTTCAAGCGTGTGCCTACGGTGGAGGCTGATATCCAGATCGCACCTGCACAGGCTGCGAACGCCAAACCAGGCGAAAGCGATGTGGTGATCGCCTGGAGGCAAAAGCTTCCCGCGCGGGTGAGCTTCTCGGTCGACAATTCTGGCAGCGAAGGGACGGGCAAGTATCAAGGTAACGTAGCGTTGTCGCTCGACAACGTCCTTTCACTCAATGATTTGTTCTATGCCAGCTTCACTCACGACCTCGGCGGCGGTGAGTCAGGCAATCGGGGATCCAAAGGCAGCACACTGCATTATTCGTTGCCTTTGGGCTACTGGACGGTTGGACTGACCGGCAGTGAATACGACTACCACCAGTCTGTGGCTGGGGTTAATCAGTCCTACCTCTACCGCGGGGAAAGTCGGAACAACGAGCTTCGACTCTCCCGTATTCTCTACCGAGACGCGCTACGTAAGACCAGTGCATGGAGCAGCCTGTGGACACGCTCTTCAGAAAACTTCATTGATGACACCGAGATTGAGATCCAGCGTCGCCGTATGTCCGGTTGGGAGGGCGGGCTCAATCACCGCGAGTACATCGGTGCCTCTACATTAGAGCTCAGTGCGGCCTACCGGCGTGGAACAGGCGCACGCGCGTCTCTCTCGGCGCCCGAGGAAGAGTTCGGTGAAGGCACGTCCCGCTCCAAGATCATTACAGCTAGCGCCCAACTGCAGGTTCCGTTCGAGATGTACGGGCAGCAGCTTCGTTACATCGGCGGATGGCGTGCGCAATGGAATCGAACACCACTGGTTCCGCAGGATCGCTTCTCGATCGGGGGGCGTTACACGGTTCGTGGGTTCGACGGCGAGACCATCCTTTCTGCTGACCGCGGTTGGACGCTGCGCAACGAGCTGGGACTGAGCTTGGGCGCTACCGGGCAGGAACTCTATACCGGGATTGATTACGGACGTGTCGGTGGCCCTTCCAGCGAGTACCTGATCGGCAACTACCTGATGGGCGCCGTTGCTGGCATCAGGGGTGGTTACAAGTGGCTGTACTACGACTGGTCTTGGGGCACACCGCTGAAGAAGCCCAGTGGCTTTGAAACCGACCATGTCACCAGCGCCTTCACCGTGTCTGTTTCGTTCTGAGAGCCGTCAGCATGCAATTCAACAATTTTGAGATCATGGCCCCAGGGCTGATTGATGAGCCATGGATTGAGGCGAGTGCACTGGGAGCTATCACCTGGCTCTGGATGCATTCGGATACGCATCGTGACGCCCCCCTTCACACACTTCCAGCCGTGTTGCTTCCTGCGATCAAGCATCGCCAGTTCATGCTTGGCAGTGAAGCAGGTAAGCCTGTTTTTTATCTCTCCTGGCTGAATCTGAGCGAAGAGAGCGAAGCGCGATATCTCAAGAACTCGCCGCTCATGCTCTCGGAAGAGGACTGGAACAGTGGTGACCGCGTGTGGATTGAGGATTGGATTGCACCATTTGGTCACTCCGCCGCTTTTCGGCGACTGGTTCAACGTCATCTGTTCGCCAATGTATGCATGCGCTCCCTGCATCACCAAGGGGAGAGCCGTGGCGCGCGCGTTAAGACATTCAAAGGAAGCAACGTGACACGCGAGCAGGCAAACGCGTGGTTCGCTGCACGGCCAATGGCTGTCGCCCTTTAACCCAGTTTTCGATCTTGGCGGTGTAGTACCGCAAACGGAATTGCAATGAATAAGAACCTCTACCGCGTTGTGTTCAACAAGGCTCGTGGGCTGCTGATGGTGGTGGCCGAAAATGTGAGCAGCCAGGGAAAATCACCCGGAGCGTCTGAAGGTGCTGTTGGAACCCCGTGCGTCGCAGTCATCGGCGGCGTCCGGTTCGCAATCATGGCTGCTCTCGGGCTTGTTGCCGTTCTCAGTACGCCATCCTGGGCGTCTGGTGTGGTCGCGGACTCAACTGCGCCATCGAATCAACAGCCAGGCATCATCGGCAGTGCCAACGGCACACCCCAGGTCAATATCCGCGCGCCCAGTGCGGCCGGTGTATCGCGAAACACCTACAGCCGGTTCGATGTGGATGGGAAGGGCGTCATCCTCAACAACTCAAACCGCAGTGTTCAGACGCAACTCGGTGGATGGATTGAGGGTAACCCGCTACTAGGGCAGACCAGCGCTCGGGTCATTCTCAACGAGGTGAATGCGGCCAACCCCAGCCAACTGCGCGGTTATACCGAAGTGGCGGGACGGCGTGCGGAAGTCATCATTGCCAATCCTGCTGGAATCACCTGTGACGGGTGCGGTTTCATCAATGCCGAACGTGCCACGCTCAGTACCGGCCGGGCACAGATGGAGAATGGGCGCATCACTGGTTTTGAAGTGCAAGGAGGGACGCTTCGAATCGAGGGAAAAGGGCTCGACACAGCTCAATCCGACTACACCAATCTGATCGCTCGTGCGGTTGAGGTCAATGCAGGGATCTGGGCAAACGATCTAAAGGTCACCGCCGGGCGGAATCAGGTCAACTCGGACAATACACAACCCAAGCCTTTGGCCGATAACGCCGCGGACAAGCCAAGCGTTGCAATTGACGTGGCTCAATTGGGCGGGATGTACGCCGGCAAAATTATGCTGATCGGCACGGAGTCAGGCGTGGGGGTTCGCAACGCCGGACAGATTGGCGCCATGGCTGGCGATGTCGCCATCAGTGCAGACGGCAAGATACAGAATGCCGGCACGATCAGCAGTGCGGTTTCTACGCGGTTAGGCAGCCATGCCGCAATCGAGAACAGCGGGTCGCTGTACGCCAAGGGCCACGTAACAGTGGAGAGCGGCGCGAATGTCACCAACAGCGGCACCATCGCGGCTCAAGGTGACGTTAACGTCAGCGCCAAGGCAATCGACAGCGATACTGACTCGAGCCTTGCAGCGGGACTGACTGATGACGGTGGGCTGGGGAAGACGGGTAACCTTGTCCTTACGGCCGAACAAATCAAGGCGAATGGGCAGAGTCTGGCCGGTGGTGATATCACCGCAAAGGGTGTAAATGTCGACGTTAGCGGGAGCCAGATCCGGGCCAAGAACATCCAGATCGAATCAGGCCAACTCGATCTATCAGGCAGCACCGTGGACGCTTCGAAGCGCCTGTCAGCGAACGCGTCCTCGTCCATGGCCACAGATCGGGCAAGAATCACAGCGGATGCCCTCAGTATTGATGCAGGAACACTGTCAAACCATGGTGGCCAAATCGTGCAGTCCGGAACGGATGTTACGACGATACAAGTTGCCGGCGCGCTGGATAACCAAGATGGGCGAATAGCGAGTAACGGTACTGACCTTCGTATTGGCGCGGCTGATATAGACAACACGAAGGGCCGCATCGAACATGCGGGCAACGGTCTGCTGGATGTTCAGACCGAATCGTTTGATGGCTCCCAGGGATTGCTGGCGAGCAACGGCTCGCTCCAGGTAAAGGCAAACGACGTTGTCCTTGATAGCGGCGTAACCCAAGGCCGCGGGATTTCTTTTCAGGTAGGCGATCTCAGCAACCGGCACGGGAAGATGCTGCAGGTAGGCGACAAGCCGCTGAGCATCACCGCGACAGGCAGCCTGAATAACGTCGGAGGCCTCATCAGCAGCAGCGGCCCTGCAACCCTGGAAGCCAGAACGCTGGATAATACCGAAGGCAAGATCCTGACCACCGATGGTGGAAACCTAGTCATTGGAGCCGAGGAATCGGTCGTCAATACCAAGGGGATCTTGGGTTCAAGCGGTACCGCCACCCTGACCGCTGAATCTCTCAGCAACGGCGGGGGCACGCTTAGTGCAGCGGATACTCTGGTTGTTGTAGCCGATGACCTGAATAACGCCAAGGGCACAGTGGCGGCCAAGAAGGACGTCACGCTTACAACCGAGCGACTGACCAACGAGCAAGGCGCTATTGGCTCCGTGGAGTCGGATCTGACGATCAGCGTGAAGGAAAAGCTGGGAAATGCGGCCGGCCGGCTGGAGGCTGCTGGCGACATCAGCGTGAACGCCGCCGGTATCGACAATGCAAAGGGAACCATTAGCGGGAATCACCTGGATTTGGATGCCCACGCTGCACGCCTGGACAACGGCGGAGGAACGATCAACGCCCAGGCGGGCTTGGTCTCCAAAAGCGGTGAGTTGCTCAATGTCGGAGGACTGATCCAATCGGCGGGCGACCTCAACCTAGACACGGGTGCCGACCGGCTTGTTAACGCGGCTTCAGGTGACGCCGGAGGTATTGTCAGTCAGGGCGAACTGCAAATCCTGAGCGCACACATCCTCAATGATAAAGGCTTTATTGCGGCCAGGGAGGACGTACTCCTTGGCGCAACAAGCGTCATAAACCGCGGGCAAGTGATTGGTGAGGCCGGCGTTCGTATCCAAGGCTCCAATCTAGACAACGAGTCGGGCACGATCCAGGCGCGCAGCAACATTACTCTGGAAATAATCCAACAAATCAAAAACACCGGCGGCTTGATCCGCTCGGGCAGTCACCTCGATCTAGAGACTGCCAAACTAGATAACAGCCTTACCTCAGGAGCCGAAACCGGCATCGAGGGGCGTTCGATGCGCCTGGCCGTTGACAGCGTTATAAACCAGTCCGGGGCAATTCGGGCAGACGAATCAATTGAGATCGGTGCCAGCCAGTCCGTCGACAACGACAGCGGTCTTATCTCGGGGGGCACGCAGCTGAAGGTCAGTGACCGCGACCCCAGCTTGCAGCGCCTATCCGTATCGAACACCGCCGGAACCCTAATAGCAGGCAATCTCCTATCGCTCAACGCCGCCTACTTTTCGGGCAACGGCCGAGCCTTGAGCCTCGGTGACCTGACGTTGCGCAGCCGCAATGGGTTGATCAACAGCGGTCTGCTACAGGCGAACAATCAGCTTGATCTGGGCGTTGGGGGCGAACTAAGCAACAGCGGCCGCTTGGTGGCAGGTAACAGTTTGCTGCTTAGCGCCAAATCCCTGAACAACCTCGCCAGCGGGGAAATCAGCGCGGCACAGGTGAGCGTAGATACAAGTGACTCGCTCGTTAACCGGGGCCTAATAGATGGTCAGCGTGTTCGGCTGCAAACCAATGCGTTAACCAACCTGGGGACTGGACGGCTGTACGGCGATCAGCTGTCCATTGAGGCGTCTAGCCTTTTGAATAGCGACGAGAATGGCCGTGCGGCTGTCATTGCCGCGCGGGACGAACTCAATATTGGCGCCGACGTACTTCACAATCGCGAACAGTCGCTGATCTTCAGCGCCGGGGATCTGTCGATAGGAAAGACGCTGACGGCCAATGGGCAAGCGCAAGGGCGCGCCCGTTCGCTCCATAACGCGAGCGCTACGATTGAGTCGATCGGCAACCTTTCCATGGATGTGCAGAGTATCCGCAACACCAACGAGCACTTCAGTACTCGCGTTGCCGAGGTCAGCCGGGAGGCGGTGCAGGAGTACCAGCTCTCCGGGTCACCAAATCGCTATTCCAAAGACCAGATCAGGCTAACCCATGACGAGGTGGATTACCTGCACACGCCTGAAGGGAGCGACGATACCTGGAATCGATACGACTACACGCGCATTATTCAAGAGACGCGGATCGTCTCCTCGGCCCCTGCGCAGATTCTCTCGGGCGGCAACCTGCTGATCAAGTCAGGTGATGTACTCAACGACAACAGCCGGATCATTGCCGGTGGTTTGCTTCAGGGCCACATCGATCAGCTGACTAATACCCAGCTGCAAGGTGAGAGGGTCATTGCCGATGAAGGTTCGGTCACCAATTTCTACCGCAAGAAGAAGAAGGGACGCGATGACCAGGGCAGCAGCCACGCAGCCTATACCCCAGCGCAAGTCATCCAATCGATATCCCTGTCGCCGACCGTGTACCAACAGAATGCCAACGTGGTTGGTACTGGCACGTCGGTGGCCGGGCGCGGCAGCCATCAAGTAGCGCAGCAGGTCGCCACAACTGGCGCAATCGCCGCGAATGCGGGTGCTATGCATCAGGTTGGATCAATCATCCAGGTAGCCGCCCAATCATCCGAGCAGGGGAGTGCTGTTCCAGAGCAAGTGCGCACCGGCGGTTACACGGTAAACCTGCCTACCAATAGTTTGTTCAAAACCAATCCGAGCGCACTCACTGGCTTTCTGATTGAGACTGATCCAAGGTTTGCAAGCTATCGGAACTGGCTGTCCTCTGACTACATGCTGGATCGGCTTAAAATCGATCCGGCGCAGAGCCAACTTCGTCTTGGCGATGGTTTCTACGAGCAGAGACTTGTTCGCGAGCAGATCGCGCAATTGACTGGGCGGCGCTTTCTGGAGGGCTATGCAAGCGACGAGCAGCAGTATCGAACGCTGATAGACAATGCCGTTACCGTAGCCAGCGAGTGGCAGCTCGTTCCGGGTATAGCGCTCACAGCTGAGCAAATGGCCTCGCTTACCAGCGATATCGTATGGCTAGTTGAGCAGCCGGTGACACTCGCCAGCGGTGAGGTAAAAAATGTTCTAGTGCCGCAGGTTTACGTCCGCGTCAAAGAGGGTGATCTTAACGGATCCGGCGCTCTGATTGCCGGTCAGCAGCTGAACCTAGACATCAGCGGCGATGTGATCAACAGCGGCAGTTTGGCTGGCCGCAGCGTCATGTCGTTGACTGCACAGAATATCGACAACCTCGGTGGACGCATCCAGGCTGACAAGGCATCAATTCAAGCACGTGAGAACCTCAATAACCTCGGCGGGCTGATCGGCGCGGTGGATTCGCTGTCCATAAGCGCAGGACAGGACATCACTGTTGCGTCCACCACCCATGAGAGCTCAGGTGCTCAAGGAAGCCGGACAAACCTGTCCCGGGTGGCAGGGCTCTTCGTCAGTGGCGCCAACGGCACCATGAAGGTCAGTGCAGGCAACGATGTCAATCTCGATGCAGCGCAGGTGGTCAACGCCGGCAACGGCCAAACGGCAATTAGCGCCGGTCGAGACATCAATTTGGGAACGGTTACAGAGACGCAGGAGCAATCCATCGTCTGGAACGCCAGCAACTGGCGTAAAGATGCCAGCCGTACCGAGGTCGGCTCTGTCATTCAGTCTACCGGCGACCTTCAGCTGAGCGCGGGTCAAGACATCAACGCCCGTGGCGCAGATGTAACAAGCGACAAAGGGATGGTACTGGCTGACGCGCAGCGTGACATCAATCTCACTGAAGCCGAGAACTACCAGTTTGCCGACGAGGCGCACAAGTTCAAGGGCAAGAGTGGGATGTTCTCAAGCAAGACCACGACGACCCGAGACACCGTCACCCAGACCCTGGTGGCCGGCACGACCGTTAGTGGTGAGCAAACGTACCTGCAGGCCGGCCGAGATATCAACGTGCGCGGCAGCAACGTCGTTTCCTCGCAACAGACGATCCTGGTGGCCGATAACAACATCAACATCGAAGCTGCTGCTGACAGCGTCGCTGAACGTCACGACAAGACCGAGAAAAAGAGCGGCTTGTTCAGCGGTGGCGGCATCGCCGTAACGATCGGGAGCCAGCAGCAAAGCGTCGAAGATGAATCGACTCGGCGGACAGCGGTGGGCAGCACTATCGGCTCAACCGACGGCGATGTTTTGATTGCCGCTGGAAAAAACTATCGCCAGATAGGCAGCCAGGTGGTCGCCCCCAAGGGCGATGTCGACATCAGTGCCGAGCGCATCGATATTCTTGAAGCACGTAATCTCAGTGAGCGTGAGCGCGAGACCAAATTCAAGCAAGCGGGTGTGTCGATCACGATCACCAATCCGGTGATCAGCGCGATTCAGACCGCCGAGCAGATGAAACAGGCAGCGGATAAAACTGATAACACTCGTATGCAAGCATTGGCGCTGGCCACGACCGCGCTGTCTGCAAACAACGCTGCCACCGCCGTCGCCCAGAATCCGGCGCAAGCCGGCGGAATCAACATCAGTATTTCCCTAGGTGCTCAAAAGAGCGAAAACACAGTCACTCAGCGGAGCGACACGTCGGCGGCTTCTACTGTTGCTGCGGGCAATGACGTGACGTTGAATGCCCGTGGGGCCGGCGATGACAGCAACATCACTGTTCGTGGCAGCCAGATCAAGGCGGGGAACAATGCAACCCTCGTGTCTGAGGGCGATATCAATCTGCTCGCCGCCAAAGATAGCGCTGAACAGAAAAGCGATAGCGAGGGAAGCAATGCCAGTGTCGGAATCGGGATCTCGTTTGGCGGAAGTCAGAACGGAATTTCCTTCAATCTCGGCGTTGCTGGCAACCGGGGCGAAAGTGACGGAGAGGATGTTACCCACACCAACGCGCGTGTAGACGCCGGCAACGCCTTGACCTTGAAATCAGGGCGAGACACTAACCTCAAGGGCGCCGTTGCGACCGGCAAGCAGGTTATTGCCGATGTCGGGCGCGACCTGAACATCGAGAGCCTGCAGGACACTAGCACCTACAAGGTCGATGAGAAGAGCATGAGCGTAGGCGTGAGTCTGTGCATCCCGCCGTTCTGCTATGGTGCAAGTTCCGTATCCGGAAATATCGGCAAGACGGACATCAATTCCGAGTTTGCAAGCGTCACCGAGCAGTCCGGCATCAGGGCGGGCGATGACGGATTCCAGATCCGGGTGGGTGGCAATACCGACCTGGCAGGCGCGGTCATCACGAGCTCCGACAAGGCCATCCAGGACGGTCGTAACACGCTCAGTACGGCCACGCTAACGACCCGTGACATTGAGAACGGCGCGAAATACAGCGGTAGCAGTATCAGCCTGGGTGGGGGATTTGGCGGGGACGTCGGGAAGGATCAGCAGGGCAATGCGCAGGCGGGTACCGCTCAGACTCCAGGGACAACTTTGCCGAACGAAGGTGGATTCAGTTCTACGTTGCCTGTGGTGCTTGCCGCCAAGGACAGCGCGAGCAGTACCACCCGTAGCGGTATAAGCGGTGCGACAATAGAAATCAGGGACGACGCTAGTCAGCTGGCCCTGACAGGCGCCACCGCAGAGCAGACGGTGGCATCGTTGAACCGCGACGTTTCGAGTGATCGCGATACTTCGAATGCACTAAAGCCAATCTTCAACGAAGAAGAGATCCGGGCTGGTTTCGAAATTGCCGGCTCCTTTACGCGTGAAGTTGGCACCTTCTTGGATAATAAGGCCAAAGAGTCGACAGCGGCGAAGGAGGACTTGGATAAGGAACGGCAAAAGCCTAGCGATCAGCAAAATCCGGCGTTGATACAGCACCTCACCCAGACATTAAAAGACAACCAAACCTGGGAATTTGGAGGTACCAGTCGAGCAGTATTGACAGCGCTGACTGCCGCGGCTGGGGGGAACATCTCTGGAAGCGGTGCAAGCATGCTGCAAGCGGCCACGGTTAACTATATGCAAGGGCTGGCAGCTAAAGAAGTCAAAATCATCGCAGACCGCCTGGACTCCGATGTCGCCCGTACCGCATTGCATGCAGTAGTTGCATGTGCCGGAGCCGCCGCACAGGGCGCTGACTGCGGGAGCGGTGCATTGGGTGCAGCCTCTAGTGTTGTCATAAACAACTTGGTTGAACAGGTAACGGGCCAAGCGGGAGGGGCGCTCACCCCGGCTGAAAAAGAGGCGCGCAAGAACCTTGTTAGCTCCCTTATCTCCGGTATCACTGCGGCCTCAGGCGGCGAAGTGGCTATAGCCAATACGGCCGCTCAGATCGAGGCTGAAAACAACGCATTCTGGGTGCCAGTCATCATCGGCGCTGCTTGGCTGGTGGACAAAGGAATGACCGCCTACGATGCGTATCAAGATATCCAAGCAGTTCGCGCTGGTGAAAAAACGTTAGAGCAGCTAGCAGCTGAAAAGGGCGAAGAATACATAGCACAGGTTATCGCTGGCAATGTCGGTAAGTACGGCATGAAGGCGGTAAAAGTCGGCGGGAAATGGATCGCGGGCAAAGTCGGCTCTAACGAAACCATAGTTAGAATCGAAACAAAAAATTCGGTAAAGGGTTCAGTTGAATACGACATACTGAACAATCCCAGCGCTCGAAGCCCTGATACTCGTTATGACCTCGACAATGGAAACTCATTCAAAACGAATAGTGAAGGGCATGTCGAAGAGCTTACATTCACACCAACGAATACGAAGGTACCTAGGGATCCGAGGCAAACCGCTGCTGGAAAACAAGGCCTGGAAACGGATGTTGGTGGCCATGCCCAAGCTTGTAGCCAAGGTGGCACTTGTGACGGATACAATCTTTTTCCGCAGGACAAAAATTTCAATAATTCCAGTTATAAGGTTTTTTACGAAAACGTCATCAGAAAAGCACTGAATGATCCTACAAAGGTAGTGGGGCCAACGACGATAGTTTTCGTGCGTAAAGACAGTGCTACAATACGGCCAGATGCGCTACGGGTGACGTACACCATCGATGGGCGACAAAAAACCGTTACGTTCAAAAATTCGGCCAACTCAAACCCGGAGCAAGGTTAGTGATTACTGAAGATTTTGAATTGGTTAAGGACATATTTGCCCTTGTGGATGAGGGGATTGTGTCCGGTTACGACGCGTTTAGGCTCGAAATTGAAGTCAATGATGACTATATTGTGGAAGAGCTGACAGTCGAAAAAAACAGTGTTGAAGTTACGAACGCTGAAACGGATTACAATGGTGCAGTTCTGTACGAACTCGTCGAAAAACTTCGGGCTTCAGCTAAGGCACGCGGCGAGAATTGGAGCGCATTTGTAATTTCATACCGTCATGGTGAGCAGGTGCATACGAAATTTAAATACTAATTGGCATTAGTATTTCGTCGGATTCATCAGTTTTTCCTCGATTGCCAAATCTGCTCCCGGAGCAGTAAGTGGGCTTCGCGGCACAATGTTCGCGAAATGCGCCGGAATCAGATTCGCTGGTGTCATTTTCAAAAGCAGAGCGGTCTGGTCGAGCTGGGAGCTTTGAGGCATGCAGCAATGAAAATACCTTTAGGCAAGGACAATCAGCATGCTGACCGTACCCGACGTGTTCGGCGCGAAATCCGAGGACGGTCGGGCAATGAAGTGGCTAGTTCATTCCGGACATTGAGTTAAGTTTTTCTTCTACCCCAGCAGTTTGTCGGCGGCTAATACCTCGCATCCGGTAGCCACTGGAACTTGTGGCCACCTGGGCTGAAGCCGTGACTGCCTTTGGTCTAATCGGTCGTTTGGGGATTGCAGCCCTCGTATGAATCTGGCCAATAGCCGGCGCAACTCACGTCTTCGGGGTAGGCTCCGGCAAGTTGACGATACGAACGCCCACTTCGCGGTTGGGGCATGAGCAAAGCACAGCGAGAAACCAGAGCCCAACCCATCTTGGTCTATCCACATCTTCTTTCAGCGGGGAGGGGGTCGACGCACTGGTAGCCGGACGCCGTGGTTGCTTCCGTATGGGCTGATCATGCTTATCGTAAGCTTGCCTAGCGCGAAGCCTTGGTGTATGGCATATAGCTACTATCAGGGCGTTGCCTAGGCCTGCAGGCCATCGCGTGGACGTGGCATTGGAAGGTCTGCGCGCTCAGCGATGTACGAAAGCCCAAGAATCAGGATCAGGTAGATGTTTAGGAGAATCACGCGCGGCGCTAGCCGTTGTTGGTGGGCGCTTGTCGCCGGTGGCCGTGCAGCACGGCGATCCTTTAAAGCTTGGCGTAGTGACGATGACCGCTTTTTCGAACCTCTCACCCCGGTGTTGGTGGAGGACGAAAGAGCCGCGCGGTATGAACGCGAGCTTCTACGAGCGCTGCAAAACGACGAAGTACTAAACATTGCGATCACTGGTGGCTATGGCGCGGGCAAGAGTAGTGTCCTAAAAACGTTTTTCGAGCACCACCGCAGCTTCAAACACACCTTCGTCTCGCTGGCCACGTTCACCAAAGCGAATGCTCCCTCGCCTGTCGCGCAGAAATCATCTAATGAGTCAGCTGAATCTGTGGAACCTGGGACTTCTGCATCTGTTGCCGCCAATAGCGATGGCGCAGCCAGTACCGATCTGATCAATCGTATCGAAGAGACGATCGTCCAACAGCTTCTGTACGCGGTACAAGCGAAGCAGCTTCCCAAGACCCGGCTTAAACGTATTTCGCACGCTTCAACACTACGAGTTGGCTGGCGTACGTTATGCGTTGCTGGAATTGGAATTTGTGCATTGCGCCTGGGAGCGCCAAAGCTCCAAACCCTTTCGGACGTGGCCAAGGATTTCGCATTAAAGGGGCTGATGTGGGTGCCCGAACCTGTTGCCCTGGGTGTAGTGCTGGCCGGTGGCGTATGGATCTTGTACTCGGGCTTGAAGCTGCTTTCTCTGTTTAGTATCGATGGCCTCACGCTCAGAGGCGGCAAGCTTGAGGCGATCCATCATGCGTCGGTTTTGCACAAGAACATCGACGAGATTATCTACTGCTTTGAACGCAGCGACATCAATGTTGTGGTCATCGAAGACCTGGATAGGTTCGACATTCAGGAGATATTTTTCAGACTGCGAGAGATTAACTTCATCATTAGGCAGTCCCCACAGGTCAAGCGTCCCATCCATTTCATCTATGCGCTGCGAGATGAGATGTTTACCGTCACAGACAAGACGAAATTTTTTGACCTGATAATCCCAATCATCCCTGTGGTGAACTCAGAAAACTCGCGGGAAAAGCTCATTGAGCTTTTGGGGCAGCGATATGTGGGCGGTGAGCCGCTTCATGCCGGCCTCACGCCCAAGCTGATCGAGACGGTGGGATACCACATCGATGAGATGCGGCTGATCAAGAACATCGTGAACGAGTTCGACATCTACGCCCACAACCTTGCGAATGACGGTCTGGTGCTCGACCCGAATAAGCTTTTCGCGATGGTAGCGCTGAGGAACCTGCACCCTGAGGCGTATTCGGATCTGCTCAAGCGAAGAGGCCTGATCTACCAGGTAATTGAAGGCTATCCCGCTTGGGTCAAATCGGAGGTTCAACGCCATCAGCTTGCCATTTCAGCGTTAAAAAGCCGCCGTGCGACGCGTGAATCGGAGGTCGCCACTGATCTTACGAGTCTGCGCGCGTGCGTCTGGTTTGAGCTCATCCGCAGAGGCGATATTAGAGGCGCCAACGTCCTATGGTTGGAAGACCAAACTGTTGTTTCCCTATTAGAATTTGTCGAAGACGAAGTGTTTAACCGGGTGGCTAGCGAGAGAAATGTCTACCCAGTGCAGATGACTGGACGGGCATATGGTCACCAGAAAGGGACGGCCCAACAGCCTAAGACTCTGCTGCAGGAGCTGTCGTATCCGCAGCGCGTTGCGGGCCTCGAGGTGTCAATCGATGACATTGACGACGAGATAATTGATCTTCAGAGAAAGATTGCCAAGTTGAAAACCATGCCGTTCAGGGAGGCATGTAACGATGGCTATGGGGATTCGTTCACCCCGGAGCCCAAAGGCTACGAGCTGATCACTTTCCTGCTGCATCGAGGTCATCTTGACACCGATTACACAGACTACCTTGGTTATTTCTACGAAGGCTCGTTGAGCCAGTCGGACAAGAAACTCACGATGGCGCTCGCCCGGGGCGAAATGCTCGATGTCGGTACCCCAATACGAAACCCGGAGCGAGTCGCTAGCAAGCTAGATCTCGACTCAGTCGACAAGGGCAAAGGATTGTTAATGCACTTGATGGCTGAGCTTGTTCGCCCGCGCCAGGATGACGTCGAGGCCAGGGAAGAAAAGCTCTCGGTAATCCTCAAAAGCAGCCATCACCACATGGGGCGCCTTTCTGGGGCGGTCGAGCTTCTACCAGAGGAGGACAGAAGTGCTGTCATCAAGGCACTTTTCAGGAACGATTCCAACCTTATCAATCAGCTCCTCTCCTACGACAAAGCGAACCTCGCTCGCGAAGACCTGGTGGTTATGGTGTTGGACAGCTTGTCGGCTGATCAGGTTGAACAACTGCAGGGGCGTAGGGGTACGCTGCTGAAGGTTATCAACGACCTGCGTGAGGTATCAAAGCTGGTTCCTGGGCTTGCGTCCGGCCAAATGGGCTGGGCATGGCTGAAAAACAAACCTGCACAGTTTTGTAATGCCAGCGACGCTACGACAGCTGAAGATCTCAAAGCCTTGGTCGAGTGGGGCTGCATCAGTCCTACTATGCCGATGCTGAGGCTGCTATGTAGTGCCTTGGAGCCACACACCGAAGTCGGAACAGTATCCCATCACCGGCTTGGTCGGCTGGGGCTGGTGGGCTTCGATGGCCTTGTTGAAAAATCACCCTCAAAGTATGTGGGAGAGCTGCTGGGCCAGATGGGCTTCTTGGACGAAACGGAGGGCTCACTACTTGCTGTGCTTGCTCTTCTTGAAGACGAAGATGACCTCCGGTTGGAAATGTTCGAGCGTACAACCTGCATGCTGACCGAGCTGGATAAGCTTCCATCCGCGCTGTGGTTGCCGGCCCTGCAGTCTGAGCGTCTCAGCAAACCCGGGGATGCCGCGTGGACATTCTTCGACGGCGTTGTCATTACGCCCAACAGCAACTCCAAATCCTCTAATGAGCCTGAGCTAGCTGACTTGGGCGACACAGCAGTACCTATCTTCGTCGAGTTCCTGACCCGTAATGCGGCAACCCTTGCCAATGAGCTTTGGGGTGTCGAAGGTGAGGAGGAGTTGCAGACGTTCATCATCCAAAATGAGCAGGTCAGCGGTGACACACTGAAGACCCTTTTCTCGTCCATCGTCTTGGCGCCGTCAGTGTTGGTGAACGGGACTGTCCCAGCGACGCGCTGGGCCTTTTTCTCCAACGCGTCCTTCGTCCCTTTCAGCAAAGAAATCAAAGAACTTATTTCGCAATATGAGTCTTCAGCGGAGTTTCGCTATATCGCCCATCATTGGCGGGAAGCCCGTAACTCACTGAACTTGTCAGCATTACCGATAGGGTTGGTAGTTTCTCTAACTCGCTCTGGTGTTGCATCCCTAGCGGATACCATGACGATATGGCAGGGCATAACGGCAGAGATGTATAGCACATGGGAAGGCGCGGTCGAGGAGCTGGCAAACGTTTGCGCGCGCGCGAACAAGGAACAAGCCACATTCCCGTCCAGTTATTTGCCCGTGATTACACACTGCCTTTCAGATCCCGCTTTGAGCAGCCAGAAGCGGACAGAGATGATCATCCAGGCGCTGCAGATGAACTGCAGCTGGGCTGATGTAGCGAGGGTTCTCCCTCTACTCGGAGAGGAACATGGTGCGCTCGTTTGGAAGAGACGTGCACACCTCCCAACCTCCAACGATGATCGTCGACTAGTTGACGCGCTGAAGCGGAGAGAGTTCGTGGGGGCTGTGAGGTTTGAATCCAAACGTACCGTCGTGTTCAGCAAACGAAACCAAATGGCTTAACGTGAATTGCGTGCGGCGATGAGCATCCAGGAAAGGGATATTTAGGGCCGCTTCCGGCCCGATAGCTCCCTTTTGCGATACCGGTTGCGTTCAGCGGCTGCCGCTAAAGGAACTCTATCTAAGAGACAAATTGACCAACCTTCCGTTTAATTTTCAGAGAGATACAGCCCTGATCCTCTTCAATTAGTTATTCCGAAGAACATGGATAGCGTGGTACCTACAGAACGGCCGCACTGGCATTAGGCATGGCGGTACTGACGCTGTGGCCACCCCTGTCTACGTGGAAAGCTTGAGCGCCAATGCCACACCGGCCTGGCTCAGGCCATCTTGCTTCAGCGCTGTACAGCCTTTGTCGTTTTGACCCCTAAGGATGAACCGGATTCTACTGAAAAGAGTAAGCTATGCAGGGAGCGGATCGAGGGTGTCGTTGACCACTACAAAAGCTGCCCTAAGCCTTGTTGACAGGATGAGTCATGGAAGACAAGAAGAGTATTGCATTCAAGGTGAACGTTGGAGTCGGGCTTATGGGCATGACCTCTGTCACCACGTCGGTAGGTGAAAACTCAAAGACAACATTGATAGAGCGTCGGGGCTCTGCGGTTGGAAATGTGATCCCGTCCGTGATTGTTATTTGCGAGGATAATTTGGCCAAGACCATTCTTGAGATGGTCGCTTACGAAGCGGAGGGGTCTTACAAGATCATCACAGCCGGTGCATGGGATAACATGGCCACGCTTTTGTATGGAATTTTTCTCTATCGCGAGCAGCTGGCGGCGGCCGGGGATAAGAGATTCCTTGAAGTTGTATGCGTGACCGATGGCGATGTTCGTAACGAAAATCTGAGTAATGTTCTCGGAAAAGTACATAGCGGTATTGATGTGCCCGAAGACATGAAAAAAGCATTGGCCCTGATTAGCGGCAGCTTGTATGGCTTTGCATTGGACAGTTCAAAGCCTATCCGTGGCCTTCCCGAATATAACCATCAGTTGTGGCTGAATGAGGTATCTCAGGATGTCGTTGCCGCTCATCACCAGGAAAAAGTTCAACTCCTTGAGTCCGCCCTAGAGCGGGCCGAAGAAAAGAACAAGCCTTTTATTGAGTTGGAGTTGATTCTGCTTAAGAAAGACATGACGGAGGTTAATAGAATAGCTGATGCTTCAAGGGAAATATTGTTTTATACTCTGAAAGATGACAAGGGGCGAATTGATTGTCACGGGTATTACAGTAATCTCAAGGCCAAGCTCTCTAAGGGGGATACCCTATTTAATTACCCTTTGCATAATTTGGAATATTCAGTTCTGTCCATCATAAAGCAATACAACCCTGTCCGTTGGAAGGCATATATTGCCCCCGTCAAGGATGCGATGCGGAAGGCGTCCGCCCACCACAGGGAGATGTTCACCCCTGATCGGTTCAATCTCACTGAGATTGGCGACGGAAAGTAGATACTCCTCTATCCGTATACAGTGCCCAATTTCTTGAGTCGACCACCCGTGGTGATGCGTGTCTCTCGCACGATATCGCGAAGGAGGTGAGGGACTCCTGCTGCATCGCAGTTACTCAGTCTCGTGATAATCGGGCGAGAGGCGTGGATCTGGGCATGCACCGCGCACGTTATCACCGAACATCACTTGGTGGCCTGGGATGAACATCATCCCCCTAGCTTCGCAAGCGTACGCAATGGCTTGTTGGCTGATAGGCTTGAGCTTTCTGAAGCCACTCTCATATTGCTCGATCGCGAGGGGCGACACGCCAGACTGCTCCGCGAGCTGATAGACACTCCAGTTCAGCCGATCCCGTGCTTGCTTGCAGTGCTCGCGACTCATGTGGAACAAAGGGATGTCGACGAAAGGGCTCATGTTTGACTCCAAAAGCAGGTCGAGCTCAAATACTGGTTGGATATACAGTTCACGTCAAGCGCTGGACGTCGAGAGGTGGATAGGTTTGTTGGTAGACCTAGATGCTGTGGTCGATTTGCCCTGGTCTCGCAGGCGCACGAAATCAGCACTCACGTTCCACTATGAGCAAACGCCATGGATTGAGTTGAGCCACAAATTTATCAAGCATAGTCTCCCTGATGGGCGCCGTTGCCCTGAGAGGATTTTGATCAATGCTCCTTAAACGATTCACTGCTCCGGTACCGTTCCTGATTTTCGTGGCAATTTCGATTGGATTTTGGGTGATCCAATTTCGGTGTTTCGACCTGATCGGCTGGAATTACAATGCCTGCCATTGGCTGTTCGGGTTCGCATTCCCGTTTTTCCTAAGCTACGTCAGTGTGCCTCGGGGGCGAGTTCAGGTGACGCCTTTCATGGAGGTGTTGAGGCAGATCCTGATAGTCCCGTTTTATACCTGGCCACTGGCATTTGTGCGGGTTGTGTATCGTTCGACCGTGCGTGATCTGAACGCGGGCCTGCCCTGGACGCCTTGGATTGGCGCGCTGATTACTATGGCGTTTTCAGTTGGAAACGAGATGTTCGTTGACCCAGTGATGAACGGCACTCCGTTTGTCTACGCCTACGAAAATTTTGTGGCTGATGCTATCGGGATTGCATGTTTCATGCTGGTTACCTCGCCTTGGGTACGCCGGGCTCGCGAGCGTGCAGTGACCGATTGACTGCCCTGATGTCGGCATTTTTCTACCCAGCCAATGGGTAGAAAAGTGCCTAGGCGCTTCACGGGATCAACAGCCCTCTCAGGAACTGAACGAGGGCGGGATTCGTCAACTTGGCCAGTTGATGGTCGACGTGCTTCGTAGCAGCAGAAAGCGACGTTCACTTGTTGGGCACAAGTCAGTCAATCCTGATGAGGTCGCACGAGCAATCGATGATCAGCCTACGCTTCGGACGCTTGCATTTATTTCGCGCACAGTCCTGGACGCCGAACTGCTTATTGTCAGGAATAAGCATGCGGCCAAACGCATCGTCCGTAAGAGAGGGTAGGAGGGTATTGTGTTGTCATAGCTCGGTTAGGCTTTAGAGCCGTATTTTCCAGAGTTACTCCTGAAGCGCACGGCAAGCGGAGCGCGCAGGCGCGAGGATGAAAGCCCGGAGGGCCAAGACCCAGTCATTCATGACAGGGGCCTGGTTCACGACAGCCGGCCCGACAGGGCGCGGCTCAAGGTTCAGTCATCGTCTCATAGCCCCCAGTCTGAAGAACTGACCACAGGCCCAAGGAAAACCCCAGCCGCGAATGGGTGACATGTTGACAAGCGGAACGAAGGAGGGCGCCGCTAGCTATCCTCTATCGCGAGTTCTCAAACGCTTTACAGACAGAGCTCTCTCCTGGTCGTGTGAGTGGTAGTAGGTGTTCTGAGTGGTCGCCAGGTTCGTGTGTCGTAAGTCGAACTGCAGATCCTTAGGGCTCCTGAAGGGGGCGTCGAATGTGGCTGATGTGTGGCGAAGCCAGTGGGAGGACGCAGCCCTGAGACTATCCATTTCGTAAGGCTCGCGCCCCTCATCACGCATACGAACCAGTGCATTATCGAAGACGATCTGGAGGAGGGTGCGGACTTGTCTATCCGAGAGGCCAGAGCGCCCACTTAATGTTTTTAATAGCGGTGTTTTTTCCCGATAGTCGGGCAGGGGGTTGAGGCCTAAAAACGTTCTATATCGCTTGAGGTACTTCTCAATATACTCATCACGCACAGCAATTTTACCGGACTTATCACCCTTGCCAATTACATGAAACCACCAGTTCCCGTCAAAATCTTGCCTGAAGTCACCCATGGTAGGTTGCCAGTTGATTCGTCCTACTAGGTCAGATATACGAAGGTACATGCTAAACATTGTAGTTAGAATAAACAGAGTCCGCTCATGTCGCTCAGGCTCTGCTTGTGCCATCGCCTCTGCGGTATCAATAACATAATCCCACTGCAAAGGTGTTAGCGCGCGTGAGGTGTTAGAGTCCTGTTCAGGCGCGCTGTACTGACCTTTTTTCGAAACTTTCCGGAAAGGGTTCACGCTGACAAACTCTTCTTCGACTAGGTACTCATAAAATCCGTTTGCTATTTTGAATACATTACTCATGCTTCCCTTCGAGGACTGATAATCAGGCGTCGGAGATTGATCACTATTTTCAGGCAGTTTAAGCTGGCTATCTTGTTTGGGCACACGATGGGTGAATGGTCGCCATTTTGGGTTAGGGCATAATCCTGAGTTTGATAAATCTTGTTCTGCACACGCAATGAATCGATTTCGAATTACTGGGCCAACCCAGCTAGCTGGTGGTGCCTTGCAAAACGCAAGGTAGGCCTCTGCGTCAGCCCTCCGGAGGTCTTTGAGCGATTTCTTACGAATGATCAGTGACCAAAGTATCAGGCGTTCGACATGCCCCCGGTAGGTACTATATGTAAGCGAATTCTGTGCATAGCAACGCAAGTATCCACGCGCCGAAAGAAAATTCGCACTCGCTTCAAGCTCCAGTGGAAACTCATCCATATATAATCCAACACTTTTAATTGAAGATCGGAGAATTGTGAAATCCTGATCGACAAAATCGCCATGAGATTCAAAAATTGGCCGAGGTGTGCTGGTCATCAAAGTTACCGGTAAAAGGGTCAAATCCTCACGAATCAAGAACTTCCTAATCTGACTGTTTTAGGAAGTTTGAGCATCATCCGTTGCTACTCTCAATCGCCATGCATGCAAATCGAATAGTTCGATCCTAGCTACAACTTCGGCCGGCCGCAACCTCCCTTATTGCTGGCGCTCCTTTCATCCGTAAAGTTTAGAAACGCTCTTGACAAAAGCGTTAAAAGCGACTGTCAGTGTGTTTTTATTTGTGCGCAGGAGGAAGCTTCGATTAAGTATTTAATTGTCAGCATGTTGGTCAGTACATGCATTTCTGCGTACTGATTTTTGTGTGCGGGATTGTGGATTTATTTTTACTGCGTAGCGCGGCCCGAAGCTGCCTTTTATTTGGCCTTCACGTGTATTTATCCTTCGCGGCAACGACTTTATCTAATATATTGAATGAACCTGCGCCTACGATGGCCTCGCGATAAATAGAGCACGCACTGCATCGTGCACAGCAAAGAATTTGTCCTCTTTTATTTTAAGTCGCGCTTACTTCGGATTTTGTCCTGAATTCCGTAGCTGATCACAGGCTCAATGAAATTGGGCCCCGACCAACCTCTGATGCGAATGAGGAGCATGGCTAGGTCAGGATTTTGTCCTGGAAGATGTCGTTTTCAGTGCTTTCCTGCAGAGCCGGGGTCTGGTGCTTCCGTGTGGAATGGCAGCGGCCTTTGGCGAGAGCGGCCGTTGGATTGTGCCGCGAGGCCTCTTGAAATGGGCTCTGAGCGTGAGCATTGGGTGGCCGGCAGCCTATTGGCCTGACACTGAATAAACGCATAAAAGCGGCGAGATAAAGGATTTTGTCCAGATAAGCGCAGGGCGCAATAACACCAGATTTTGTCCTGGAATGTGCACACTCCGCTGTAGGCCGCGTGGTTGCTGATGCTGCAAGATTCTGGTGCTTTCGCGCCGGCGCATGCGTTGTCCAGATAGCCGGAAAACTGAGAGCGATACTTCAAACGATCGATTGAATGGCCAATCCATATAAATCAATAGGTTACGCATGCTGCCCATAGGTTTGGGTGTCCAGAATTTGTCGGATTCTCCACGTGAAAGAGCTATGCAGAATGGCTGCAGGCCAGGATCTGCGGGGGATGTGGGGTATAAGGGGCTGGCAGTGTCCGTAAATGCCAACGGTCACATTGGGTGCGAAGAAAAGAGATACATACGGCTAATCAATAGCCAGTCCATATTGTTTATTTAACATAATATAGATTATGCGAATCGTTAACATAACCCTCTATGCACGAACTCCGTAACGGATTACAAAACGCACATCCATTACTACCTGTACTCGCATCGCATGAAGTAAATCCATTGGCCACCTACTTGTGCTCAACCATCTCGTTTGAACGCACCACGAAATTCACTGGGCTTGAGTCCGGCCTGCTTGCGGAAGAATCGACTGAAATAAGCGGTGTCGGCGAAACCCAGGTCACGCGCGATCTGCTGGATATGCAGGCTCGTATAGGCTAGTTGCCGCTGTGCCTCGCGGACGATGCGTTCGTTGATGATCGCGCTGGGCGCAACGCCGGCCTCTTCGCGGCAAACGCGACCGAGCGTGGCTGTTGTCATTCCCAGGGTTTCGCTGTAGCGGCTCAGCGTCCAGTGGTTGCGGAAGTGCTTATCGACCAATTCGCGGAATTGCCTTAGCACGGCGGCACGCCGGCTTTTTCCAGGCCGTGGTGCGGTGTTGATGGAGACGTCCAGCCGCGCGGCATGAATCAGCAACGTCAGCAGCAGTGAATGGCCCGCTGCGAGGTTCCCGCGGGCCTCGCTTCGCGCTTCCGCCTGGATCAGTTCGATCAGTGGCCAGATGGGTTCGCTGCCGTCCGCCTGCCAGGGTAACGGCACGACGCTCGGGCGCTGCAGGAAGCCCAACAGCCCCGGCGCCACGATGCGCGCCATCGATTCCAGCGGCCGTTGTGCCGCGGTGATGACCGGTCCGTCGGTGTCGCGTTGGTAGCTGAACGCATGCACGGTGCGGTTCGGCAGGACCAGGATGCTCGGGCCGGTGAATGGCAGGCGCTGGTTTTCCAGCGAAACCTCGCCGCCACCGCTGCGGATGTAGAACAACTGCAGCAGCGCATCGTGCTGATGCGGTTTGATTTCCCACTGAAATTGCTCGCTGCGTTCGTTGATCCATTCGCAGTGCAGCATGTCGCGCCAGGCGGGCTGGGCGGTCTCGCCATATAGGCCGTAGTTGGGAATTCGCTTCATCGTACCTCGACAGGCAAACCGCCTGCTTTACGCGCCCCGCGATGCTCAACGATCACGGGTACATTTTTTAAAATCCGAATTGTCCTGTTGGTTGTTCGATTTGTCACATCGAAACGCCGTTAAATGTAACAAATTGTGCAACATGCCGTAGCGCTCTGCTCCCCGCGATGCGGCCTCGTGAAAAAACTAAAACCATGAATATGCCTACCTGGCGCGAATGGCTGTTTTCAGCCAAAGCGCTGACCGCTGCGTTGCTGTCGCTTTACATCGCGCTCGCCATTCCGCTGGACAATCCCTATTGGGCGATGGCCTCGGTTTACGTCGTTTCGCACCCGCTGTCGGGCGCCACGCGCTCGAAGGCGATCTACCGGGCGCTGGGAACCGTACTCGGTGCAGCGGCATCGGTTGCGATATTGCCGCTGTTCGGCCAGCAGCCGGTGATGCTGAGCCTGGTCATATCGTTGTGGCTCACCACCCTGCTCTACCTTTCGCTGATCGACCGCTCACCGCGCAGCTACATCTTCATGCTTGCGGCCTACACCGTGCCGTTGATCAGCCTCACCGAAGTCAACAATCCGCAGCATATCTTCGATGTAGCGCTGGCCCGGTCCGAGGAAATTCTGCTGGGCATCGTCTGTGCCAGCCTGGTCAATGCGCTGCTCTTTCCCAGCCGCATCGCACCGGTGCTGAATGCGCGTATGACGGTGCTGCTCGCCGATGCCCGCGTCGGGGCGCTGCAGATGCTCGGCGCAACGGGATCGGCTGCCCTCGATCAGCGTGCGTTGCACCAATTGATGATCGATGTGATGGGGCTCGACGGCATGATCGTGCACCTTGAGTACGACGCCGACAGCCATCTTCCGACCCGCCATGCCCGGGAATTCCGCGCACGCATGGCGATGCTCGCGCCGCAGCTGATCTCCATGGGCGACGCGCTGCGTCAGCTACGCCAGGAACTGCCGGAGCCGCTGCCGGAGTTCGAAGAATATCTGCAGCGCGTCGGCCAATGGTTGCAGGGCGAGGATGCGCAGCTCGATGCTGATCGCCTCGTCGAGCGCAGCTGGCAGCTGCAAACATGGCTGAGCGATAGCTATCCGGAACAGCACTTGGCGCTGGCCGGTGCGTTCGGGCAGATCCGTGCACTGATCGATCTCTGGCAGGACGCCCTGGAGCTGCGCTGGTGCTTTGCCCTGGGCCATCCCGAGCAGGCGCCGATGCTGCGCTATCGAGTGCGCCAGTTGATCGGCGCCCCCCGTCATTACGACTATCCGTTGCTGGCGTTCAGCGCCTTGTCCGCTGGGGTCCTCGTACTGCTGGTCAGTCTGCTGTGGTATTGGTCAGGCTGGGCGCACGGCTACACCGGAGTGTTCCTTGCGGCCGTCGCCAGCTGTTTCTTCGCCAGCCAGGACAACCCGGCGCCTTTCATCAAATCGATGCTGGTGGCGACGCTGATCTCCACCGTAGCCGCCGCCATCTACCTCTTTGCACTGATGCCCAACGTGCATGACTTTGGCAGCCTGGCCATTCTCCTAGCCGCACCGTTGCTGCTGTTGGGTACCTTTTCCGGTCGCCCTCAATATGCCGGGACGGCGATTCTGTTGGCGGTTCAGACCATTTCCACCCTCACCATTCAGGATCGTTACGCCGCCGATTTCTCGCGGTTTGCCGATGTCGCCCTGTCCTCGGCCATGGGCGTGACCTTCGCGCTGATCTGGGCCCGCCTGACCCGACCATTCGGCACGCAGTGGGCGGCGCGGCGTCTTGCTCGCAGCGGCTGGATCAGTCTCTCGCGGCTTGCGCTGGCCAAGCCGAAACAGGATCACGACGACGTCGCCTCCAAGGTCATCGACCGTACCGCTCAATTACTGCCGCGCCTCGCCCAATTGGCCGACCAGGGCCTGGCGCTGCACGACGCGACCCGAGGTTTGAGACTGTGCTTCCGCTTGCTGGAACTCAAGCGAGTGCCGCTGCCCGCAGACGCCGAGCAACGGCTGCAACCGGTCATTCTGGCGCTGCACGATTACTTCCAGGTGTGCGCTCGCGCCCGTCATCCGCAGTCCGCGACAGATGGCCTGCGCGAGCAACTGGATGAAGGCGTGCAGTACCTATGGAGCCGTGACGGCCAGGCCGCGCACGACGCCTGCCTGGCGCTGCATGGCCTGCGTCTCGCGCTGTTCCCTGCGGTTTCGCATGCCACCGCGCCGCTACCGACCACAACCGGGTACGACCCTCTCGGAGCCTCCGCATGACCGGACATTTGAATATCTATGGCGTCTACGTGCCGGTACTGCTGGTGTTGATGCTTGCCGCCTATCTGCTCAAAAGCCTGCTGGGCGTCGCCCTCGCCCGGCTGGGCCTGTACCGCTGGGTCTGGCATCCGCCGCTGTTCAACCTCGCCCTCTACGTCATGGTGCTGGGCGCCCTGTCCACCCTCATACCGGGAGTCGAATCGTGAAGAAATGGATACCTGCCGCCGGCTCGGTGATGCTGACCCTGTTGGCCGTCGCCATCGCCGTCGTGGTGAGCGTGCATCTGTGGGACTACTACATGGAAGCGCCCTGGACCCGCGACGGCCATGTGCACGCCGACATCATTCAGGTGGCGCCTGACGTTTCCGGCCTGGTCACCGAACTGCGCGTGCGGGACAACCAGAAGGTCGGCCGTGGTCAGGTGCTGTTCATCATCGATCAGGCGCGCTTCGAACTCGCCCTCGAAGAAGCCGAAGCGACCGTGCTGGAGCGTCGTGCGCGGCTCGCCCAGGCGCGCCGGGAAGCCAAGCGCAACCGCGTACTGAAAGACCTGATCGCCGCTGAAACCATCGAAATCGGCGACACCCAGGTTAAACGCGCCGAAGCCGCACTGAAGACCGCCGAAGCCGCCCTCGGCGTGGCGCGGCTCGACCTGGAGCGCACCCGTGTGCTCAGCCCTGTCGATGGCTATCTCAGCGATCAGACCATGCGCGTCGGCGATTACGTCCACACCGGCAAACCGGTGCTGTCGATCGTCGATACCCGTTCGTTGCGCGTCGAGGGCTACTTCGAAGAAACCAAACTGCACGCCATCGAGATCGGCCAGCCGGTGGACATCCGGCTGATGGGTGAATCGCAGCACCTGCGTGGCCATGTCCAGAGCATTGCCGCCGGTATCGAGGACCGCGACCGCGCACGCGGAAACTCGCTGCTGCCTAACATCAATCCAAGCTTCAACTGGGTGCGACTGGCCCAGCGAATACCGGTGCGCGTGGTGCTGGAAGACGGCCAGCAAACCGACATCCGACTGGTCATCGGCCGAACCGCGACCCTCTCGGTGCTGCCCTGGCCACAAGCCGGCCAGGTGGAGCCTGCAACGCCATGAGACGCCATAACCTCACTGCTCTGCTGGCTCTGGTCGGCACCCTCAGCGCCTGCACCATGGTGGGCCCCGATTACCGGCTGCCGGGCGATGCCGCGATTCAACGTGCCGAAGCTCAGGCACCATTCGATCTGGCCGGTAATGCGAAGGTGGAACAAGCCGAGTTGCCCGCCGACTGGTGGAAACTCTATGACGACCCCCTCCTCGACCGGCTGGTGAGCGAGGCGCTGGAACGCAATACCGACGTGCGCCTGGCCTATCACAACCTGCGACGCGCCTACGAGGGCTTCCAGATGGCCCATCACGCGCAGGAAATCGAGATTGGTGGTGCCGGCTCGCTCGCGCGTGGTCAGCTATCCAGTGAGTCACTGGCACTGCAGGAAAAGATCCCGGTGATGAACCTCGCCGATGCCGGGCTTTCGGTCGGCTATCAGCTCGATCTGTTCGGCAAGCTCAAGCGCGCCGCCGAATCAGCCGGAGCCAGTGCTGAAGCCAGCGCCGCGGCCCTCGATGCCGCCCGCATCACCGTCGTGGCTCAGGTCGTGCGCAATTATGTCGAGGCCTGCCACGCGGGCGAAGAACTGAAGATCGCCAAGCATTCATTGGATATTCAACAACGCCAGCTGGATGTGGCCACGCGGCTGTTCAGCGGCGGTCGCGGCACCGAAGTAGACGTGGCTCGCGCACGCGCTCAGGTCGAGGCGCTGCGTGCCGAGGTTCCTCCGTTCGAGACGAAAAAATCCGCAGCGTTTTATCAAGTCGCCGCCCTGCTCGGCCGCACGCCCGGTGACTTGCCAGAACCGGTCATTACCTGCAGCCACGCGCCGCAGCTGAGCCAGCCGATTCCGGTTGGCGATGGCACGGCGTTGCTCAAGCGTCGTCCGGACGTCCGCGCGGCGGAACGCAGCCTGGCTGCTGCCACCGCAGATATCGGGGTCGCCACCGCAATGATGTATCCGGAAATCAACCTCGGCGCCTCGGCCGGCTATACCGGCATGCTCGAACACATCGCCGACCCTATTACCCGTCGCTGGGAATTCGGGCCGTCCATTTCCTGGCACATCCCGACGAAAGTCGACCGCGCGCGGGTCCGTGCCATGGAAGCCGGCGCCGACGCGGCTCTTGCGCGTTTCGACGGCGTGGTACTCAACGCCCTGCGCGAAACCCAAACGCTGTTGGCGCGGTATGCGCACGATCTGCAGCGCAACCGTGCCCTGCGCGATTCCCGCGACGCCGCCAGCCGCGCTGCCGATCACACCCGTCGGCTCTATCAGGAAGGCCGTTTGGCCTATCTCGACAGCCTCGACACCGAGCGCACCCTGGCCTTTGCCGAGGCCGCGCTGGCGGAATCGGAAGCACAACTGTCGCTGGATCAGGTCAACCTGTTCCTGGCGTTGGGTGGCGGATGGGAAGACGCTGAGCGTACGCCGTCGACCCAGCTTGCCCATTGAGCTATCTGCACAACGCTGATCGCGCGATGCCAGGACAAATGACGCTTTCCAGACTCAGAGTGAGATGACAGGAAGAACCGCTTCATTCGTCGCGCCCGGTGTCAGCAAGCGGGACTTGGCAAGTGGCATAGAGGATAGGTAACCAATGGATTTACTTCATGCGATGCGAGTATTCGTACGGGTAGCCGACGCCGGCAGCTTCACGGCGGCGGCGCTGCAGTCCGATACCTCCACCGCTCAGGTTTCCCGGCTGGTGTCGGAGCTGGAAAATCAGCTGCAAGCGCGTCTGCTGCACCGCACAACGCGGCGTCTGTCTCTGACCGAAGCGGGCCAGCGTTTTCTCGAGCAAAGCCGCGCGATCCTTGATCAGGTCGAGCTGGCGCGGGTCGAAGCCAGCGGCGCGCATCTGGTGCCCAGAGGGCGGTTGCGGGTGCATTCCACCATCGGCCTGGGCATCCAGCTGCTGGCGACGCTCGCCGGCCGCTACGACGAGATCTATCCGGATGTCTATCTGGACCTGATCCTCTCCCAGCGCCAACCCGATTTGCTGGAAGACAACCTCGACGTGATCATCACACTGTCGCGCGAGCTGCCGGATTCCGAGTTGATTGCCCAGCGACTGGGTACGGTATTTCACGTCGTCTGCGCCTCGCCGAGTTACATCGAACAGCACGGTGCGCCGAAGGTGCCGGCCGATCTCGAACGGCATCGCTGCCTGCGGCTTGCCGATCCGGTGTTCGCCGACAGCTGGAGCTTCATCGGCGATGGCATCGAGCAAACGATTCAACCCAGCGAAACCTTCAAGGTGAACGTGGCCGAAGCCATGAGTTCGGCCGCCGAAGCGGGCATGGGCGTGTGTTTGTTGCCCGATTACGTGGCGGTCCCGGCGCTCCAGCGCGGCACGCTGGTGCGGCTGTTGCCGCAGTTCCGTCTGCAGGAAAAAACCATCTACGCGCTCTACCCGTCGCGACGGTTCCTCGATGCCAAGGTCAAGACCTGGGTCGAGTTCCTTAAAGCGGAATTGCCGCAAGCCTTCGCCATCTATCACCAGCTCATCCAGAACCCCAAATACTGGGCCTGAAGATTGTTACCACAGCGGTAACGATCCCTCTCCGGAAGCGCCATTTTTCTGCGGTTCGGCATTCTTTATTCTTTGCCTCGTGGCAGTACGCGGTTGATTTCGATCCCGCGCTGCATCGGTTGCATGATCGCTCCTTTCGGTCGACCGATGCCCTGTCATCTTTGGCTGCCTTTCCTCGTTGGCAGCCAGTTTTAATTCCCCAAGCGCTCGCCGCATCTGGCGGGCGTCAAAAACGCAAAGAGGTCGTTATGAAAAATCTACTCTGGATTGCCGGCTTGTCCGTGTTCACTCAACTGGCTATCGCTGCTCCGCAGCCCGCTCCTTATCAATACGGCGACAAGCTGGACATCGCCGAGATCATCTCGATGGAAGTGCCGAACGGCGGCTGTGAAGTGGTCGAAGCCAAGATGACCTATCTCGACTCCAAGGGCGAAACCCAGGTGATGAGCTATCTGCGCCAGGGCGCTGACTGCAACGATCACTGATCGACTGTCCGCCATCCCCTCAATCGGTCATTTCATCCCTAGCCGCTCGCGCATATCCGCTGTAATCGTTTGATCCGTCTCGTCGATTTCGGCCCAGGGGTCGTCGTCGCCCTGCTCTTCCAGCCGTGACATAAGGTTGCGGATGGTCCAGAGATTGGCACCCTTGAGCTCGGCGAGCTCGTCGCGGTGAATCGGCACCGACACCGAAAGCCCTTCACGCGCCCGCACCGAATAGGCGGCGACAGTGCTGGCGCCCTGACTGTTGCGCAAATAGTCGATGAAGATCCGTCCGACGCGGTTCTTCGGCCCGCTGACCGCAGAGAAATGCTGCGGCAGCAACTTCGCCATGTACTGCGCGATCGCCTGGCTGAACGCCTTTACTTCCTTCCAGCTCTGAGTTGGCTTTAGAGGTACTAGAATGTGTAGCCCCTTGCCTCCGCTGGTCTTGAGGAAGGATTGCAGGCCGATTTCATCCAGCAGCGTCTGGGTCAGTTGGGTCGCCTCGACCATGCGCTTCCAAGGCAGCGCTGGGTCGGGATCGAGATCCAGCACGAAGCGGTCCGGATGATCGAGTACCGGAGCGACGGCGTTCCAGGTATGCAACTCGATGGTGCCCATCTGCGCGGCGCTGACCAGGGCTTCGACGCTGTCGATGGTCATCAGTGCGGCGTGTTTGGGAAACAACGCCGTATCCAGCTGGGTAATATGCGGAATGCTCAGCTTCTCGGTGTGTTTCTGAAAGAACAGCTCGCCTTCGATGCCTTCCGGGGCGCGGACCAGTGCCAGCGGCCTCTGGCGAAGATGCGGCAATGCCCAAGGCGCCACCTCGGCGTAGAAGCGCGCCAGTTCCATCTTGGTTGCGCCAATGGATTTGTCGATGATGCGCTCGGGGTTGGAGATCTTAATCTTGCCGCCCGCGCTGCTTGCTGATTTATCAGCGGCTTTACTCTTGGTCTTGGGCGCTTTCGCCGGGCGCTCATGGGTAATGGCCTGTGCGGGCTTGTCCGAGCGCAACCCGTGGAAGACCGAGTGACGAATCACGCCCTGACGGGTCATTTCGGCGAAGGCGACTTCGCACATCAATTCCGGCTTGAGCCAATGCGCGCCTCGCACATCCGCGGCTGGCGGCGCCTTCGCCAGCGGGCTCTTGTCGATTTTCAGCGTCTTCAGCTTGGCGTGTAGGCTCTTGAGCGTTGCCTGGTTAAAACCCGTACCCACCTTGCCCGCATAATGCAACTCGCCCTCATCGTTATGCAGACCCAGCAGCAAGGCACCGAAGCCGGCGCGTGTGCCCTTTGGATCGGTAAAACCGACAATGATGAATTCCTGGCGATTCTTGCACTTGATCTTCACCCAGCTATTGCTGCGTTTGGAGACATAGGTGCTGCCAGCGCGCTTGCCAATCAATCCTTCGAGCTTCATCTGGCAGGCGCTGTCCAACACGCTTTCAGGCTGTTCAGTGAAGTCCGCGGAAAACCGCAGCAGCTCGTTGTCATTGGCTTCCAGCAGCTGACTCAAAGCCGCCCGGCGCTCTTCCAGCGGGACTTCGCGCAGGTCCATGCCGTTCAAAAAAGGCAAATCGAACAGGTAATAAATGATGGTGCCGCTACGCCCGATTTCGAAGGCGTTCTGTAGCGCCTGGAAGTCCGGAGTGCCCTCCTCGTTCGGCACCACCACTTCGCCGTCGAGCCAAGCCGACTCAAGCCCGAGCGCAGCTAGCGCTTCGGCTTGTTGTGGCATCTTAGCCGTCCAATCGTGCCCGTTGCGAGTGAACAGCTGAACCTTGCCCGACTCGATGCGCGCCATGATTCGATAGCCATCGAATTTGATCTCGTAGCGCCAGTCCCCGTCGGGCACGGACTCGACCAGCGTCGCGAGTTGCGGTTTGAGGCTGTCCGGGAGCGGCGCGGGCTTGGCGCCGGACAGCGTGGTGTGCGCGGCTTTCTTGCGAGTGCGCGCTGCAGGTGTCTTGACCGGCTTGGCGTCTATCTCGAGCTTCGCCTTGCCGCGTTTGCGCGGGATCAACGTGCGGTCGCTGAGCACGCTGTTGGGCTGTTCCTTGACGATGTCGTAGTCCTGCTCGGGTCGCGCTGCGTCGTCGTTCGACTTGATCAGAAACCACTGTTCCTTGCCGCCGTCCATGCGCGTGCGCACCAGGTTCCAGACGCCGCCGAGCTTTTCCCCTTCCAGCGTGAATTTGAGTTTGCCTTTGCGATACCCCTCGTGCGGATCGCCTTCCGGAATCCAGATGCCCCGGTCCCAGACGATCACATCACCCGCGCCGTAATGGCCGGCCGGAATAGTGCCTTCGAAGGTGGCGTAGTCCAGCGGATGGTCCTCGACGTGCACCGCCAGCCGGCGCGACTTGGGATCCAGTGACGGACCTTTGGGCACCGCCCAGCTCTTGAGCGTGCCGTCCAGTTCGAGGCGGAAGTCGTAATGCAGCCGGGACGCATCGTGCTTCTGGATGCAGTACTGAAGCGCTCCGCTTTTGTCTTGCTTGCGACGCTTTCGGGTGTCGCCGCCCGGCTCGGGCGTCGCGGCGAAATCCCGCTTACGGTTGTATTCGTCGAGGGCCATGGTGCCGGCTCCGTGACGCCGGTTTATTCGAGCGTGCCGGGATCGGACGCCGAGTCGGTCGGCCCGCCGTGGCTGGAATGACGCCCTGGATTGACTGATGCATCGTCGGCCTCCTGATCGGCCTCACCCTCAGTCGCCGGAGGCTCGCTGACAAGATCACCGTCTTCGGTCACGGTACGGCCCTGGCTGTCCTTGTGCGTATCAAGCGTTTCCTGAGGCGTCGGGTTGCCCATCGGGCTGGGACGGGCACCGCGTTCGTCTTCAGGCGTGCCGGCAGGCCACTGGGCGAACGCGGATGAAGCAATGAGGCTTGCGAATACCAATGCGAATATGGATTTCATGGTGATTCCTCGTCGTCAGGTATTGGCGCTCGCTGCAAGTGGGCTCGCGAGTTCCGTGACTGGTTGGTAGCGCCGAATTTCGAGGGACGGAAGCCGTCGGCAAGCGCAACGGCGCGGGTTTCGCCGCTTGCTTCTGGTCTGCCGAGCGGCGGCAAAGTGATGTTTACAACGGGACAGGGCCTGCTAGCGTTGTTAGATGCCGCTGACGCAAAACCGTAGCATCCGACCGCGAGCACGCTCGCCGACTCTGGAGACTCGAAAGGAGGAAGGATCATGGCTTCACGTCTACCTCTGCTGACGATTGAGAACATCCTCCGCAACTACCTGTATCCCTTCCGCTGTGACTGCCATGCTCAGGAAGACAGTCGTGTCACCGTCCGGCTCTATGAAGAGCACGTGGACGGCGAAGAGCTCACCGTTTTCGGCATCACCGATGATCAGTGCCGCGACGCTGCGAATCTGGTGCGGCTGGCTCAGGAACTGCGCTTCGAGCTGTACGCCACACGAGGCGGCCTGATGACCGCCTCGCTTTCCGACAAAGTCGCCGAGCAGTAGCCGAATGTTGCGCGGCTACTCAGCGCCTTGTCAGCGTTTCGCCTCAACGTTGGGGGTCTGCGCGCGGGTCAGATAGGCCTGGGTCAGCTCGGCAAGGTGGCTGCGCATCCACTCGGCCATCGCCACTTCTTCAGCCAGAATGCGTGTGCAGATCTCGGCAGTCTGGGTATCGCCGATGGTCTCGGCCGCCGCGATCAGAATCTCATAGGACGCGATTTCCAGATTCTCGAAGACGTAGCCCATCTGAGCGCCTTTGACGATTTCGTCATTGACCATCATGCCGCCCATGGCTTGCCCCATGGCCATCATCTTGCCGCCCAGATCCTTAAGGCCCGAATAGGACTTGTCGTAGCGCTGTAGACAGCTTTCGATCAGCTTGGCCTGGTTCTGAGTCTCGGTAATGTGTTGCTCGATCCTCGCTTTCAACTGGGGATAGTGCTCGATGCGGCTGGCCTGTTTGCTGAGCATGGACTCGGCCTGAGCCTCCATTGCGTGAGCATCGCGCAGCCATTCGATCAAACGTTCGACGCGGACGTCGTTTCCGGTTTGTGCACTTTGCATGTCGCTTCTCCCATGGGTTGGATACCGATTGGGTCTACACCCTTGTAAGTGTGAAAGGAGCCGCCACAGGGAGTTCCACGCATCCGACTGAATGCACGTTGATGAACTTTGGAAAACCGCCATCAGTCATCTGAAGCAGTCATTCGTACGGAGCTGGCTTATCGAACCCCTCGCCTTGCCCATGCCCTGGGAGAACTACATAGACGAGCCCGCATTGCGGGTACTGCTGGCGGCCTCCTTCGTGGTGGTCGTATTAAGCGTGTTTGGCCGTGTACTGACCGCGGTGATGCTGCGATTGGGGCGCAGGTTTCTTTTTACCAAGGCAGTGTCCGAGCAGTTGGAAAAGCCCATTCGGCTGTTGCTTCCACTGCTTGGCCTGCAGGCAGTCTTAACGGCTTCCGGGGATGAATTCGCCTTGCTGGATGCGGCTCGGCGCATAACGGCCCTGTTGATCATCGGTTGCTTCACCTGGCTCGCTCTACGGCTTTTGCGCGGCCTTGAGCAAGCCGTGCGAATGAAGAACCCCGTGGATGTCAGCGATAACCTGCGCGCACGGCAAATCCAGACGCAGTCGCGCGTGCTGCTACGGACACTGGGTTTTTTCGTCCTGCTGATTGGCGCTGCCAGCATGCTGATGACCTTCCCGGCGGCGCGCCAGCTCGGTGCCAGCCTGCTCGCTTCGGCAGGTCTCGCTGGCCTTGCCGTGGGCTTCGCTGCGCGTCCGGTGCTCGCCAACCTGATCGCAGGCATACAGATTGCGATCACTCAGCCGATTCGGCTGGATGACGTGGTGATCGTTGAAAACGAGTGGGGCCGGATCGAGGAAATCACCGGGACGTACGTCATCGTTCGCATCTGGGATGACCGCCGGTTGGTAGTGCCTCTGCAGTACTTCATCGAGAAACCGTTCCAGAACTGGACGCGGCGCAACTCCAGCATCATCGGCTCGGTGTTTCTCTGGGTCGACTATTCACTGCCACTGGAGCCGTTGCGCGAAGAACTGCGACGGCTCTGCCAAGACGTTCCGCAGCTGTGGGACGGCCGCGTCATCGTGCTGCAGGTGACAGACACCAGTGAGAAATCCATTCAGCTGCGGGTGCTGGTGAGCTCCCCGGATTCGTCGCGCAATTGGGATCTGCGCTGCCATTTACGTGAGGGCTTGATCGGCTTCGTTCAGCGTCAATACCCACAATGCCTGCCGCAACTGCGGGCAGACCTTAGCGTTGGGCACAAGCCGAACATCGACAAGTCCGTTCCGGAGCATATGGAACCGGAGCGTCAGCCGCCGGTTTGAACGCGGCGGATGAGACCCTCGGCTCGCCCCGAGTGCGGGCGCCTGGTTACCACTTCGGTGCAGCGCTTATGTCGATCAGTCCTGCTCGCGGAGTTTATCGAGCAGCTGCTCGTATTTGATCGGCAACTGCTCCAATCCGTAGCGCGCGGCCTGCTTGCGAATGTCCACTCGGTCTCCGGCGAACCGCACGGTCTCGCTGATGCTGACCTGGCGTTCGCCTTGCATCAACGCAAAGGCGTAGCACTGAGTGCCGCCGGCATCTTCTTCACTGTCATCGGCAACGCCGGTGTTGGCGACGGCGACATTGGCGACGCTGGCATTCAGCGCGCCGATCGCCATCTCGGTGGCAACCTCTTCGCTGGTCAGGCCAAAGGTTTCGATGGTTTCGAAACTGACATGAAGTAGACGGTTCTTCGCTTTTGGCGAGTAAACGACGAAGCCGCTGTCGAGCACTTGGCCGCACCCAGGAACGTCGCCTAGCAGCGAGGCCATCAGGCCACAGGTGCAGGATTCCGCCGTGGTCAATTTCATCTCTTTGTCGCTAAAAAACCGCACGATTTCAGCAAGGTCTTGCATGGTCTTGGCTCCGACTGGCAGCGGTAAAACAACGGTGTCGCGTCAGTTTTCCGAGCCGGCCTTCGAGGGCAAAGTTCCACCTGGCGGTTTTGGTCGAAAACTGAGAACGAATTCATAGCGCTGGAGTCTTTTTCAAGGTAGGGCCTTCGCGCGTCTACGCCGCGTAACAAGCGACTCCAAAAAAAGAAGAAACCACTCTTGCCGTGCTCATGATCTGCAGCTCCAGAGGGATGCTGCTTGGAAAACAAACGTGCTTGTGATCGGCCTCACGCCAACACCGATCACCTGGGGAAAGTGCTTATGAGTATTGCTGCGGTAAATGGCCAATCTGCCCGACCAAAAACAATCCAACGTCCGGGCGTGCTCGTCGAGCGACCAGTGCTGCAACTTCGCAGCACGCAGATCGATAAGAAAAAGATCCTTTTCGTAACTTCGGAGCTGACCGATCTGGTCAAGACGGGCGGGCTCGCCGACGTTTCTGCCGCCCTGCCCCGCGCGCTGGGCGATATGCACGATGTCCGCGTGCTGATCCCCGGTTACACACAGGTCATGGAATGCGGCGAACCGATCCGCATCGTTGGCAGCGTGCACGCCTACAGCGACCTGCCGCCCTGCAAAGTCGGCCGCCTCGACATGCCGGACGGCCTGATCATCTACGTGCTGATCTGCCCGGAACTGTACGAGCGCGACGGTCTGCCGTATGGCGACGAACATGGCAATGACTGGCCGGATAACCCGGTGCGTTTCGCCCGCTTGTGCCTGGCGGCAGCGGACATCGCCGCGGGCACCGCCTGCATTCGCTGGGCACCTGATCTGGTCCATGCGCACGACTGGCCGACCGGCCTGACGCCTGCGTACATGAAGTGGCGCGGCTTGAGCACGCCCAGCATCTTCACCATTCACAACCTGGCGTATCAGGGCAACATCGACATGAGCCTGCGGCGCAAACTGGGCATTCCCCAGGAAGCCTGCAGCCCCGAGCGAATGGAATTCTACGGCGCGCTGTCGTTCCTCAAGGCAGGGATTGCCTACGCCAACCGGGTCACGACCGTCAGCGCGACCTACGCCGAAGAAATCACGACGCCCGAGTTCGGCTGCGGTATGGAGGGTTTTCTTGCGATGAAAGCGCGCCAGGGCCTGCTAAGCGGACTGCTGAACGGCATCGACGAGAGCTGGGAGCCACAGACCTGCACGCACCTGATCAGCCAGTTCGGTCCGCATGAGTGGGCCGGCAAGCAGGCCAATGCGGCCCATGTGCGTGACCTGTTCGGTCTGGAGCCGGGCGAGGGCCCGCTATTCGCCGTGGTGTCCCGGCTCGTGCACCAGAAAGGCATCGACCTGACCATCGAGGTGGCCGAAACCATCGTCCAGCACGGCGGCCAGCTGGCCATTCTCGGTCGTGGTGAGCCGCATATCGAAGACCAGGTGCGCCGGCTCACGGAGCGCTTTCCCGGTCGGGTCGGCGCGCACATCGGCTTCAACGAGACCGATGCCCGACGGCTGTTCGCCGGCAGTGACTTCCTGCTCATGCCCTCGCGCTACGAGCCCTGCGGCCTGAGCCAGATGTACGCCCAGCGCTTCGCGGCGCTGCCCATCGCCCACCGCACCGGCGGGCTGGCGGACAGCATCGACGACGGCGTCACCGGGTTTCTGTTCAGCGAAGCCACGACGCCAAGCTACCGCCAGGCTGTGGAACGGGCACTGGCAGTGCATGAGAACCCGCACTTACTCAACGCGATGCGTTGCCGGGCCATGAGCGGCGGTTTCTTCTGGCGCCACGCAATCGAACCGTATGACCGGCTGTATCGACAGTTGCTGGGTGAGCGGCGCGAAGCCCAGGCCATCTTTTAACGAGGTCAATCAATGCAAAACAGGCCAGCCCGTGACGGGCGACACGGACCGGTGCTACTCGACGCTTCGCGTATCCGGTTCAGGCTCTGGGCACCCGACGCGCAACGCGTCAGCCTGGTGATGGTCGGCGGCGATACGCTGCCCATGCAGGAAGGCGAAGACGGTTGGTACAGCATCGAGGCGAATGCAACCGCCGGCTCGCAATACAGCTTTCTCATCGATGACGAACTGACGGTGCCCGACCCCGCCTCGCGTGCGCAATCTATCGACGTGCACGACCCCAGCGTCGTGGTCGATCCCGATGCCTATCAGTGGTGCAACCGTGACTGGCAGGGTCGGCCGTGGCACGAAACCGTGCTCTATGAATTGCACGTGTCCGCATACGGCGGCTACACGCAGATCGAGCAGCGCCTTCCTGCCCTTGCCGAACTGGGCGTCACCGCCATCGAACTGATGCCGCTCGCCGAATTTCCCGGTGATCGCAACTGGGGCTACGACGGCGTTCTGCTCTATGCACCCGAGGCGTCCTACGGCACGCCCGAGCAGCTCAAGCACCTGATCGACACGGCCCACGGTGTGGGGCTGATGGTTTTTATCGATGTGGTCTACAACCACTTCGGGCCGGACGGCAATTACCTGCACCGCTACGCCAAACATTTCTTCCGCCACGATCAGCAGACGCCTTGGGGAGACGCCATCGATTTCCGCCGCCGTGAAGTGCGCGACTTCTTCATCGATAACGCGCTGATGTGGCTGATGGAATACCGCTTCGATGGCCTGCGCATGGATGCCGTTCATGCCATTCCGGATCGAACCTTCCTCACCGAACTCGCCGAGCGGGTGCGCGCCGAAACGGAGCCGGGCCGTCATGTGCATCTGGTACTGGAAAACGAAGACAACCGCGCCAGCCTGCTTACCCAAGGGTTTACCGCCCAATGGGACGATGACGGGCACAACGTGCTGCATACGCTGCTGACCGGGGAAAGCCAGGGTTACTACGCGGAATACCATCAGGACGCGACCGACAAACTGGTGCGTTTCCTCGGCGAAGGCTTTATCTATCAGGGCCAGCAGAACCGTCGCGGTGAATCCCGTGGCGAGCCCAGTGGCCATCTTTCCCCGACGTCGTTCGTGCTGTTTCTGCAGAACCATGACCAGACCGGCAACCGCGCGTTCGGCGACCGGCTGATCAGCCTTACCGATCCCGATTCCCTGAAGGCGGCGACCACCATCCTGCTGCTCTCGCCTATGATCCCGCTGCTGTTCATGGGCGAGGAATGGGGGGCGCGCGAACCTTTCCTGTTTTTCACCAGCCACCACGGCGAACTGGCTGATGCCGTTCGGGAAGGCCGCCGCGGCGAATTCGCCGAGTTTTCCGAATTTGCCGACGAGCAGACCCGCGCGCGCATCCCGGACCCGAACGCAGTGGAGACGTTCGAGGCGTCCAAACCTGACTTCAGCAAGCGAGATCAGCCGGAACATGCCGAGTGGCTGGCGCTGTATCGCCAACTGTTGAAAATCCGCCATCGCGAAATCATGCCGCGCCTCGAAGGCTCGCGGTTCCTCGGCGCGCAGGCGCTTGCAGATGTCGCCGCCCTCGCCCGCTGGCGTCTCGGCGATGGCAGCGAGCTGCGCCTGGAATTGAATCTCGGCGACCGCGACGTTGAGGTGACTCTCGCTGCGACGGCGCGCCTGCTGCACACCAGCCGAAACACCGACACTTCCAATCCAGGCACGCTGCCCGCGCGCTCCGCCAGGATGTATTTGGAGACTGCAGATGAGCGATGAACGACTGAACCGCCTGGCCGAGGCAGCGGGCCTGTCCATCGATTGGGTAGACGCCGATGGCCGCGACCAGCGGGTAAGCCCCGAAGTGCTGAGTGCCGTGCTCAACGGATTAGGGCTAGCGGCCGGCAGCGATGAAGAAATCGAGAGCAGCCTGAAAAAGCTCGACGCTATCAATGGCGGCGCCAACTTGCCGCCCTTGCTCACCCTGGATCAGGGGATTGCACTGGAGCTGGGCCAATACTGCAAACCGTCCACGCCCTACCGCCTGGAATTGGAAGACGGCAGCCTGCATGACGGAACGCTGGATGGTCAGGCCCGCCTGGCCGCGATCGACACGCCCGGCTACCACCAACTGGATATCGCCGGTCAGCGACTGACTATCGCGGTGGCGCCGCATGCCTGCCCCAGTGTCGAAGACGTCGCCGGCCCCAACGCTTGGGGGCTTACTGCTCAGCTGTACGGCCTACGCCGCCCCGGCGATGGTGGACTGGGCGATACCCTGGCGCTGGAAACCCTGGTGCGTAACGCCGCCGCGCATGGCGCTTCAGCGCTGGGCATCAGCCCGATCCATGCCATGTTCCCGGTCAATAGTGGTCAGTACAGCCCGTATTCACCCTCCAGCCGGCTTTTCTACAACATTCTGCATAGCGCACCGGAAGCGGTGCTTGGTGAGAAGCCCGTACGGATCGCCATCGAGTCCTGCGGCCTGGGCGAAGAACTGCAGCGTCTGGAACAACTCGAGCTGATCGACTGGAACGCCGTGTCCAGAACCCGTCAGTGCCTGCTTCGTGCGCTTTACGAAGATTTCTGCACGGGCGGAAATGCCCAGCAGGCCGACTTCGATAGTTTCCGCGAGGCAGGCGGCGAGGCGCTGGAAAACCATTGTCGATTCGAGGCCCTGCACGCAACGCTGCTCAGTCCCGACGGACATCCGCAACACTGGCGCGACTGGCCGGAGCAGTACCGCACCCCACAGAGCCCTGGTATCGAGCAATTTGCCCAGGAACACGCCAACGAGTTGAGCTATTACGCCTTCTGCCAGTGGCTGATCGCGCGCGGGCTGGAGCGTGCGCAGACCGCAGCGCAGAGCGCCGGGATGAAGATCGGCCTGATCAGCGATCTGGCCGTCGGCGCCGATGGCGGCGGCAGTCAGGCCTGGAGCCGGCAGGACGAAGTACTGGCCGCACTGAGCGTCGGCGCGCCGCCGGACATCATCAATCGCCAGGGTCAGAGCTGGGGCATTTCCGCATTTTCGCCCTGGGGTCTGAAGGCCCACGGTTATCGCGCCTTCATCGAGATGGTGCGCGCCAACCTGGCGCACGCCGGCGGCATGCGCATCGATCACGTGATGGGCCTGATGCGCCTGTGGGTGATGCCCTCCGGCGCAGGGCCTGCTGAAGGCGCCTATCTGAATTACCCGTTCGACGACTTGCTGCGGCTGCTCTCGCTGGAAGCCTGGCGGCGCAATGCGGTGATCCTCGGCGAGGACTTGGGCACCGTACCGGAGGGGCTGCGTGAGAAACTGGCGGCGCGCAACCTGCTGGCCATGCGCGTGCTGTTCTTCGAGCGCGACCATAACGGCAACTTCAAACCACCGATGCAGTGGCCGCGCAGTGCGCTGGCCACCTCCACCACCCATGACCTGCCAACCATCAACGGCTGGTGGCAAGGCCACGACATCGATTGGCGCATCCAGGTTGGCCAGCACCAAGAGCATGAACGTCCGGCGCAACTGGAAGAACGCGAGCGCGAACGGGCCGGCCTGCTTCGTCTGTTGCGCGAGTACGCGCCGAATGTCGAAGGCGATCTTAGCGACCCGCAAGTGCTGGCCGACGCTTGCGCGGCCTTTCTCGGGCGCACGCCAGCGCCGCTGGTGTTGTTTCCGGTCGAGGATGCGCTGTGCCTGCTGGAACAGCCGAACATGCCAGGCACCACCGACGCCCACCCCAACTGGCGTCGCCGCTACCCCGGCGACAGCGCCACGCTGCTCGACGAGCCAGCATCTACGCGCCGTCTGGACACCCTTGCTGAAGCCCGTAAGCAGAACATTGGAAGCGATCATCGATGAAAGACCTGAGCGCCACCCTGCGATTGCAATTTCATCGGGACTTCACCTTGGACGATGCGACCGCTCTGGTCGATTACTTCGCCGACCTCGGTATTAGCCACCTCTACGCATCGCCCCTGTTGACGGCGCGGCCCGGCTCGATGCACGGCTACGATGTCATCGACCCGACCCGCATCAATCCTGAACTTGGCGGCGAGCCGGCCCTGCGCCGTCTGGTCGACGCGCTACGCGCCAAAGGCATGGGGCTGATCCTCGATATCGTCTCCAACCACATGGCCGTTGGCGGCGCGGGCAATCCCTGGTGGTTGGACGTGCTCGAATGGGGCCGCCGCAGCCCCTATGCACAGTTCTTCGATATCCAATGGAATTCGCCCGATCCCTTGCTCGAAGGCCAACTGCTGGTCCCCTTCCTGGGCTGCGACTATGGCGAGGCCCTGCAGGACGGCAAGATTCCGCTGCGGCTGGATGTGGAAAACGGCGCCTTCCATGCCGAACACTACGAGCACCGCTTCCCTATTACGCCACCCAGCTACGGCGAGCTCCTACGGCTGACCGATAACCCGGAGCTGCGCGCCCTGGCGCAACATTTCGATGCGCTTAAAACCGAGCCGGCGCCTTATCAGACTGCTCGTCAGCTGCGCGCCGATTTGGCGCAGTTACTGAAAGACAGCGCACTACGGCAAACCCTCGAAGACGCGCTCAGACACTACGACTCGACCACCGAGGAAGGCTTCAAACGTCTTCACGGACTGCTCGAACGGCAGAACTACCGCCTCGCCAGCTGGCGTACCGCAGGCGACGACATCAACTGGCGGCGTTTCTTCGATATCAACGAGCTGGGCGGCCTGCGTGTCGAGCGGCCGGTGGTGTTCGAGGAAACCCACGCAAAGATCTTCGAATTGCTCGCCGAAGGGTTGGTAGATGGTTTGCGCATCGATCACATCGACGGGCTGGCCAATCCGCGTGGTTATTGCCGTCGGCTGCGACGCCGGGTGGACCGCCTGAACGCTGCTCGGCCTGTGGAAGCGGCACAGGATCACGTACCCATCTACGTCGAAAAAATCCTCGCCGAGGGCGAACGCCTGCACGACGACTGGGGCGTGGATGGCACCACTGGCTACGAATTCATGAATCAGATTTCGCTGCTGCAGCACGATCCCGCCGGCAAGGCCGTGCTCTGCGGGCTATGGAGCGAAACCGCCGAACGCCCTGCGGATTTCATGGAGGAAGTGCGGCAGGCGCGGCAGTTGGTGCTAACCGGGCCATTGGCCGGCGACTTCGAGGCCGTCGCCCAGGCACTCCTGCAAGTAGCGCGCTACGACGTGATGACGCGGGATATCACGCTTGGCGCGATCCGCCGCGCGCTGCTGGAGCTGATCGTGCACTTCCCGGTGTACCGAACCTATGTCGGTGCCCGTGGCCGGCGCGAGGCTGACGAGCCGTTCTTCCAGCAGGCGCTGGCCGGCGCACGCACAACGCTTGGCGAGGCGGACTGGCCTTTGCTGGATCTGCTCGATCGCTGGCTCGGCGGCGAAAGCCTGCGCGCATTGCCGCCAGGCCCGGCCCGGCGAATCCGTCGCTATGCCTGCACGCGCTTTCAGCAGCTCACCTCGCCTGCGGCTGCCAAGGCCGTGGAAGACACCGCCTGCTATCGCTCCGGTGCATTGCTGTCACGCAACGACGTGGGGTTCGATCCGCAGACCTTCAGCGCACCGGTGCAGGCTTTTCACGCTGCTTGTCTGGAGCGTGCCGAACACTTTCCGCGCAACCTGCTGACCACCGCGACCCACGACCATAAGCGCGGCGAAGACACCCGCGCTCGTATGACGGTGATCAGCGAACGCGCCGAATGGTTCGCCGCCAAGGTGCGCCACTGGCGACAACTCGCTTACGGCCAGCGTCAAGAGTTGGCCGACGGGCCGGCGCCGTCGGCGGGCGACGAGATGCTGTTGTTCCAGATATTGCTCGGGTGCTGGCCGCTGGACCTGAACGCCGATGACAAGCCAGCCATGGAGGCGTTTTGCGAGCGGATCATCAAGTGGCAGGAAAAGGCCGTGCGCGAAGCCAAGCTGCGCAGCACCTGGACCGATCCTCACAGCGAATACGAAAGCGCCTGCCAGCAGTACTTGCGTGCCCTGCTGCTTGGCGATGAATGCCGGACGCTGCGCAATGAAATCGCCGAGGCTGCGCTCGAACTGGCGCCGGCCGGCGCCTTGAACAGCCTGACCCAGACACTGCTGCGCATGACCACGCCCGGCGTGCCGGACCTTTATCAAGGTGCCGATTACTGGGATTTCAGCCTGGTCGATCCGGACAACCGCCGCCCCGTCGACTTCGACCGGCGTCGCGCCACTTTCGACCTACAGGCGCAACCGGCTGAGCTGCTGGCGAACTGGCAGGACGGCCGCATCAAACAATGGCTGATCGGTCGCATCCTCGGATTGCGGCGTTCGCAGCCACGGCTGTTCACTGAGGGTAACTACCTGCCGTTGGCTATCGAGGGCGAACACGCCGATCGGTTGATCGCCTTCGCCCGCGAGTTCGACGGCAGTTGGCTCATCGTGGTGGCGGTACGGCTCGCCAGCGACTTGCTGGCCGACAGCCAAACACCGCAGATCCCGGCTGAGCGCTGGGGTGACACGCGGGTGCGATTGCCCGATGCGCTGAGCGGTCACGGGCTGGAGCGACTTTTTGACGGAATGACAGTCACACCCAAACAAGCGGTTTTGAGTGTCACAGAAACATTGCAACAACTGCCGGTGGCGGTTCTACAGGTAACGATCAGTTCAACAGGAGAATCAGAACGATGAACAAGAACGAGCAGCGCATCCGCGAACTCGCTTACGACATTTGGGTATCGGAGGGCCGCCCGCACGGCGAGGACGAACGTCATTGGGAAATGGCTCGCAAGCTCGCCGAGGCAGAGGCCAAGCCGGGTGATAAACCCGCAAGCCGCGCCCGCAAGACCGCCACCAAACCGACCGACGCAACCCCAGCCGCCAAAACCTCGAAGGCGAAAACGGCGAAGGATGCCAACGATCCGAAAGACGTCAAACCCGCCAAGGCCGCCGCTGCCGCCAAGGGCACGGCAAGTCCGAAAGCCAAAGCCGGCACCGATGCCGCTGAAGGCACGCCAGCGGGCGTTAAGAAAACCCGCGCACCCCGCACCCGAAAAGAAACCTGAACGACCAGATGCGCCAAGGCTCCAGCTGCATTGGCGCATCGAACAACCGCGGGTAACCGCCTGCACGGCCTCGAGCACGCACGAGCTGCCATCGGAGATTTCATGAGTAGAAAAAAGCCTACGGCGCCTCAGATTCTAACCTCTTCGCGTATTCGCGAAGGCCTCCCCTTCCCGCTTGGCGCCACCTGGGACGGGCTTGGGGTCAACTTCGCGATCTTTTCCGCGAACGCCACCAAGGTTGAGCTGTGCCTGTTCGATGCCGATGGCGAAACCGAACTCGAGCGCATCGAACTACCCGAATACACCGACGAGATCTGGCATGGCTACCTGCCAGACGCCCATCCGGGGCAGATCTATGGCTATCGCGTGCACGGCCCGTACGAGCCCGAAGCCGGTCACCGTTTCAATCCCAACAAATTGCTGATCGACCCGTATGCCAAGCAATTGGTGGGCGAGCTGAAATGGTCCGAGGCGCTGTTCGGGTACACCATCGGCCATCCCGATGCCGACCTCAGCTTTGACGAGCGAGACAGCGCGCCCTTCGTCCCAAAATGCAAGATCATCGATCCGGCGTTCACCTGGGGCCACGACCGCCCGGTACAGGTCCCCTGGGATCGCACCATCATTTATGAAACCCACGTGCGTGGCTTCACCATGCGGCATCCGTCGGTAGCCGAAGACATGCGCGGCACTTTTGGCGGCTTCAAGACGCCAGAAGTGATCGACTACCTGAGCAAACTCGGCGTGTCGTCTATCGAGTTTCTGCCCATTCATGCCTTCGTCCAGGACCAGCATCTGCTGGAGAAAGGCATGAGCAACTACTGGGGCTACAACAGCATCGCCTTCTTCGCGCCGCATCCGAAATACCTGGCCAGCGGCAAGATCAGCGAGTTCAAGGAAATGGTCGCGCACCTGCACAATGCCGACCTCGAGGTCATTCTCGATGTGGTCTACAACCACACCGCCGAAGGCAACGAGCTGGGCCCGACCCTGTCCATGCGCGGCATCGATAACGTCTCCTACTACCGGTTGATGCCGGACGAAAAGCGCTACTACATCAACGACTCCGGCACTGGCAACACGCTGGACATGAGCCATCCCTGCGTGGTGCAGATGGTCACCGACTCCCTGCGCTACTGGGCTGAAGAAATGCACGTCGATGGCTTCCGCTTCGATCTGGCGACCATTCTGGGCCGGGAGCACGATGGTTATGACGAACGCCACGGCTTCCTCGTCGCCTGTCGTCAGGACCCGGTACTGGCCAAGACCAAGCTCATCGCCGAGCCTTGGGACTGCGGGCCTGGCGGCTATCAGGTCGGTGGTTTCCCACCCGGATGGGCCGAGTGGAACGATCAATATCGCGACACCGTGCGAGCGTTCTGGAGAGGTGATGACGGCCAGCTGGCCGATTTCGCCAGCCGTCTTACCGGCTCGGGTGATCTGTTCAACCAGCGCGGCCGCCGGCCGTTCAGTTCGGTCAATTTCGTGACGGCACACGACGGTTTCACGCTCAAGGACTTGGTGTCTTACAACCACAAGCACAACGAGGACAACGACGAAGACAACCGCGACGGCAGCGATAACAACATTTCCTGGAATCACGGCGTCGAAGGCCCGACCGATGATGCGGAAATCAACGAACTGCGCTTCCGTCAGATGCGTAACTTCTTCGCCACGCTGCTGTTCTCGCAGGGCACGCCGATGATCGTTGCCGGCGATGAGTTCGCGCGGACCCAGCACGGCAACAACAACGCCTACTGCCAGGACAGTGAAATCGGTTGGGTGAATTGGGATATCCCCGAAGATAGTCGGACCTTGCAGGCCTTCGTTCGCAAACTGATTCGCCTGCGCCAGCGCTACCCGATGCTGCGTCGTGGACGTTTCCTGGTCGGCGCCTACAACGAGGAACTGGGCGTCAAGGACGTCACCTGGCTCGCGCCGCATGCTGAAGAGATGACCGTCGAGCACTGGGAAGACGGCAACAACCGCTGCATGGGCATGCTGCTCGATGGCCGCGCGCAGGCGACCGGCATTCGCAAGGCCGGTTCGGACGCAACCTTGCTGCTGATCGTCAACTCACATCACGACATCGTGAATTTCACCCTGCCGGAAGTACCGCAAGGCATTTACTGGAACCGCTTGATCGACACCAACAACCCCGTCGCACGCGCCGAGCGTTTCGAATTCAGCGATGAATACGGACTGACCGGCCGCTCGCTGCTGCTGTTCGAGTTGATCAAGGAAGAGGAATAACGCCGATCCATCGCCAAACGCGGAGCCCCGACATCGGGGCTTCGACTTATCTAAAGGCCACGCCGGCAGCTACTCAACCCTTCGATGGTTCTCGACGTGCGGTATGAACCCTCGCGAATGTCTCCAGTCCCAACCCCCAGCGCGGCACTCACGAAACTCGACGGATTTGTTCTGCCAGCCGCAGGCGGGTTGTCCCTTCCGTGACGGATCACACCTTATGGCTTCGACTCGGCTGATCGTTTCACTTGCTCTGCTGATCTTCATTTCCATCAGCGCCCTGCCCGTTCTGGCCGGTGGTGCCATCACCAATGCGACGCTCCCGGCGGGCAAAGCCGGTAGCGTCCGGCTGTTCGTGAACCGCGTCGGCTCCGGCAAGGCGATGGATGTGCGCAACGATACGGACGTGCCGGTCGAGGTGGTGCTGCGCCTGACGCGAATGGTCAATGTCGCGGGCGTTGGCAAGGGTGTGGTGCGCAAGACGGTTCCCGCTCGCACCCGCATGCGCATCGCCACCTTGCGCAAGCGCCAGTCGGGTTATCCGTTGATGTATCAGCAGTCGTTCAGCTATTCGCTGATCTACTCGCCGGAGCCGGGCAAGAAAGGTTCGGTGGGCGGCTACGCCTATGCGCTGCCCTGGAAAGGCGGTCCGTTCCGTATATCACAGGGGGTCGGTGGCGATTTCAGCCACAACTCGCCCAAAGGCCGCTTTGCCGTGGATATCGCCATGCCGGTGGGTACGCCGATCGTTGCAGCACGTGCGGGTACGGTGGTGAAGATACGCAATGACCAGCACGGACGTCGGCCGGACCCGGCGGGGAACTATGTGCGAATTCTCCACGATGACGGTACGCACAGCGCGTACCTGCATTTGAAGCGTGGTTCGGTGCAGGTGAAGGCGGGTCAGCGGGTGAAGATCGGTAGCCTGTTGGGACAATCCGGCAACACCGGACGCAGCACGGGGCCGCATTTGCATTTCGTAGTGCAGAAAAACATCGGGGACAGCTTGGTATCTGTCCCCTTCCGTTTTACCCAGCCAGTGGAGTCGCTGCCCAATTTCGCCCTTAGTGAGCGTTGAAGCCGGGTTACAGCATCCGCCGCATGATGTCGTCACGTTTGACGAAATGATGGAGCAATGCCATGCCGATATGTCCGATCACCAGCACCACCATGATCCAGGCCAGCGGCGAATGCAGACTGCCGACGCTCGCTGCCCAATCGATTTCCGGGCCTTTGGCTACCAACTGCATGCCGAACACTTTCAATCCATAGCCGTTACCCAGCATGGTCAGCAAGCCGGTAATGGGCATCAACAGCATGCCGACGTACAACGCGAAGTGTCCTGCCTTGACCACGAATGCCGTCGCCGGATCATGCAGCGGCCGCTGCTTGAGCTGGCTTGATGCCCAGAGAATGCGCAGAACGATCAGCACCAGGAGCAGCGAGCCGATGGAGACATGCCAGGGTACGAGCGTCTGGCCAATCCAATGCTCGCCTTCGCTGATGCGGTCGCCGAGCTTGAGCAGCTGCCAGATGATCAGCCCGCCCATCAGCCAGTGAAACCATTTACTGACCTTTCCGTAACGCTCTCTCGAGTCGTGAATCATCGCTTCTGCTCCAACGTCGTTCGTTTGAATCACTGCCAGGTAAAGCTCAGAGCTTCGCCGGTCGCCATGCGTTCCAGATGATCAGCAACCACCTGTTGCAGCTTCTGCAGCTGCTCTGAGTCTTCGGCTTCGACCACGACCTGCAGCCCGCCTTCTGCGACCTGTAGCCGGCAATTGCCGATAGGCAGCTCGATCTCACCCTTCTGCTCATCGTGCTGTACGGGAAACTTGTGGCCCCAGTGCTTGCAGAGCCGGTTGATCAGTCGAGATGGCTTCTCGGTCGCGACCGTGGCGGTCGCCGTTTCAGGTAATGCTTTCAACTATTCCTCCTTCGACGCGCAATGCCGCGTCCGTGGTTGCGCTGGCCTGTTGCAAAGGAGCATACAGGCAGATATTAGGGGTCCGGTTCTCGTAGCCGATTTCTAGTTACGGTCTGGCATCGTAGAGGCTGGCGCTATTCAACACCAAAACCGAACGCCGAGAGCGTGGTTTCCATGACGCGGTCACTGAACAGCTTGTGTCCGGTGGAATCACCGCCCGCTCCGGCCGCAACAAACAGCGGCAACAGGTGCTCCTCGCCACGCGGCGGGTGGCACAGGCGCGCCGAAGGCGCTTGTTCCCAATCTAAAAGTGCTGCGTTGCGGTGTGTCGGCTCCGATTCGACCGTTGAACTCAGCCAAGCGTCGAACTCATCGGAAATCGGCCCGAAACGGGCATCGCCATAGCCGCGCATGTTGTGAAAACTCATGCCGCTGCCGACGATCAAAACGCCTTCGTCACGCAATCCAGCCAGCGCCTGGCCTGCATCGAGCAGCGCCTGCGGATCGAGATCGTTGCGCAGCGACAACTGCACGACCGGGATCTGCGCCTCGGGGAACATCAGCTTCAGCGGAATGAACACGCCGTGATCGTAGCCGCGCTCGTCGTCCCGGCTCGCGGCCATTCCCGCTGCGCCCAGCATCTCGACGATTCGTGCAGCCAGGGCGGGATCGCCCGGCGCCGGATAGCGCAATTCATAGGTGTGCGCCGGAAAGCCGTTGTAGTCGTAGATCAAGCCCGGATGTGCGGCGCCGGTAACACGGAAATCGTCTTCCAGCCAATGCCCCGAAATCACCACGATCGCCTTCGGCTTCGCCGGCAGACTCGCGGCGACGCTCTTGAGAAATTTTGCCGTGGCGTCCCAGGCGTGGAACGGATTCCAGTCCATGAAGAAACACGGCCCCGCGCCGTGCGGTACGAACAGGGTCGGCATGCGCTTGCCGTTCGCTAAAACGCTGGACGTCTGCATGGGACATGCCCTCTTGAATGAATGTGCGAGCAGTATGGATTACCATCAGTAATCTTAGAACCTGTCATAAACGGCTAGCACTTATTACCAGGAGTAGGAGCCAATATGCTCGACCGTATCACCGGCATGCGCGTATTGTGCGTACGACCAGTGCCGGCAGCCTGTCCGCCGCGGCACGTCATCTGGGCATGTCACCGGCCATGGCGACCAAGCATGTCGATGCGCTGGAGGCACGCCTGGGGGTCAAGCTGTTTCACCGCAGCACGCGGCGGCTGACGCTCACCGAAGCTGGCAATCGCTACCTCGACGCCTGCCAGAGAATTCTGCTCGACATTGACGAAACCGAGGCCGGCATCGCGTCGCAACGCGTCGAGGCGACCGGACTGCTGCGGCTCAACGTGCCGCTGGTGTTCGGCACTCATTACATCGCCCCGCTACTGTTCGAGTTCAGCCACCGGCATCCGGCGGTGAAGGTGGAACTGGGACTGTCCGATAGCCAGGTCGATCTCATCGATGGCGGCTGGGACATGGCGGTACGCATCGGCCGGCTCGGCGACAGTTCGCTTCAGGCCCGAAAGCTCGGTGACGTCCCGCTGGTGTTGTGCGCTGCGCCCGCTTATCTGGACGCCCGTGGCGTGCCGCGCCGAGTCGCCGATCTGGCGCAACACAATTGCCTGACCTACAGCCTGTCGACATCCACTAGCGCGCATGAATGGGTATTCGGACGCAACGGCGACATACGGGCCAAGGTCGATGGCGACCTGCTGGCCAACAATGGCGAGGCGTTGCTCGCAGCGGCCGTGCGTGGACAAGGGCTGCTCTACGGCCCGCAATTCATCGCCGCAGATGCGGTGCGCCGTGGCGAACTGGTCGTACTGGAATTGGATCATCCGGCGCTGATCATCGACGGCATTTACACCCTTTACCCGCCCGATCGGCGCCCGCCGGCCAAGGTCCGGGTGATGATCGACTATCTCGTCGAAGCCTTCTCTGGCGCTCAGCCCTGGGCGCTATAGCGCCAAATTTCCTACCGGGCGCAGACGACAAAAGGTGAACTGCCGCTGGCGACGCCAGTCGGAATAGATGCGAGGGGCCTGGTTGGCTCCGCATCACCTGACCTTGGCGCGGACCGCGCGCAAGGCCGGATTCACCTCTGCGGCATCGCGCCGCCGCCCCGGAGACGCTATGAAAGCTGTTGTTTATCACGGTGTGGGCGACATCCGTCTCGAAGACGTAGCCGACCCGCGCATCGAAGCCCCAACCGACGCCATTGTGCGCATTACCGCCTCGGCCATCTGCGGAACCGATCTGCACTTCGTGCGGGGCACGTTCAGCGGCATGAAGCCCGGCACCATCCTGGGGCACGAAGCCGTGGGCATCGTCGAAGAGCTCGGTGCGGACGTACGCAACCTGCAGATCGGCGACCGGGTGGTGATCCCATCGACCATCGCCTGCGGTAATTGCTCCTACTGCCGCTCGGGTTATTTCGCTCAATGCGACGTGGCCAATCCCAACGGCAAGGAGGCCGGCACGGCTTTCTATGGCGGCCCATCCGCTACCGGCCCGTTCCACGGGTTGCAGGCGGAAAAGGCGCGCATTCCGTTTGCCAACATCGGTCTGGTCAAGCTGCCACCCGAGGTCAGCGATGACCAGGCGATCCTCCTCTCCGACATCTTCCCGACCGGTTACTTTGGTGCCGAAATGGCCGAGATCAAACCCGGCGATACGGTCGCGGTGTTCGGCTGCGGCCCGGTCGGTCAGTTCGCTATCGCCAGCGCCAAGCTGCTGGGCGCCGGTCGGGTATTTGCCATCGACCAGTTCGAGGATCGGTTACGCATGGCCCAGCATCAGGGCGCGGAAATCATCGATTTCAACCGGGAAGAGCCGGTCGAGACACTCAAGCGCCTCACGTCGGGCATCGGTGTGGATCGAGTCATCGATGCAGTGGGCATTGATGCCGAACATGGCTGTTGCGGAGGCAAGCCGGCCGACGGCGCGAAGGCGGATCAAGGCGGCCAGTGGCAGCCGGGCGACGCTCCTTCGCAAGCGCTGGAATGGGCGGTCCAGAGCCTGGCGAAGGCCGGCACGCTGTCGATCATCGGTGTCTATCCTCCAGATGCCATGACCTTTCCCATCGGCATGGCGATGAACAAGAACATCACCATGAACATGGGCAACTGCCACCATCGCAAATACATTCCTCGGCTGATCGAAATGATCCAGGCGCGGCGCATCGACCCGGCGAAGATACTGACTCAAATAAAGCCGATGACCGACGTCATCGCTGCATTCGAGGCCTTCGATCGGCGCGAGCGCGGCTGGATCAAGGTTGAGTTGCAGCCACAGCGCAGCAACCCCTCCGGCGCCGGGTCGGAAGAAACCGTGATCGACAAGGCGGTAGCCGATACCTTCCCGGCCAGCGATCCGACCAGCATGCAGAACCCGCGATAATCAAAGGAGCAGGCGATGGCAGCCATCCATATCGGAATTTCAGGCTGGCGCTACGCACCTTGGCGCGGAGATTTCTATCCCAAGGGCCTCACCCAGAAGAACGAATTGAAGTTCGCGTCGCGTGCCGTAAGCAGTATCGAGATCAACGGGTCTTTCTATTCGTTGCAACGGCCAGAGCTGTATGCCGGCTGGTATGACGAAACCCCGAAGGGCTTCGTCTTCAGCGTCAAGGCGCCGCGTTACATCACGCACATTCTGCGGTTGCGCGACGTGGAAAAGCCCATCGCCAACTTCCTCGCCTCCGGCGTACTGGCACTCAAGGACAAGCTCGGACCGATGCTTTGGCAGTTTCCGCCGTCGTTCAAGTTCGACCCCGAGCTGTTCGAGACCTTTCTCAAACTGTTACCTCACGACACCGAAGCGGCGCTGGAAATGGCCAAGGGCTGCGAGGCGCGCATGGAAGGTCGCAGTTATCTGCAGATCGATCGAAAGCGCCAGTTGCGACACGCCGTGGAGATCCGCAACGAAAGCTTTGTCGACCCCGCGTTCGTTGCGCTGCTGCGCAAGTACAAGGTCGCGCTAGTGGTGGCGGATACCGCCGGCAAATGGCCTTATCGCGAGGATCTGACCAGCGATTTCGTCTATATCCGTCTGCACGGCGCCGAGGAGCTTTACACCAGCGGTTACAGCGACGAGGCGCTGGATAACTGGTGCCGACGCATCACGCGCTGGAGCGAGGGACGGCAACCCGACGACGCGCAACTCATCTCCGCCACTAAACCCCGGCCACGCAAGGCGCGAGCGGTTTATTGCTATTTCGATAACGACGTGAAGGTCCGGGCGCCATACGACGCGCGACAGTTGTTGCGCCGGCTCGGGCTGGAGGAAGACCTGGAAACCACTCCGGGCCATCTGGAAGGAGTACTGGTGTGAACCTGGACAAAAATCATCCACTCGACAGCAGTGACCTGGACGCGCACATGTCCACGGCGGTCAGTTCCGTCCGCCTGCTGACCGTCAACACCCACAAAGGCTTCACCGCCCTAAATCGGCGATTCATCCTCCCGGAGCTGCGCGAAGCGGTCAGGGCCGTTTCCGCCGATATCGTGTTCCTGCAGGAAGTGTTGGGCACTCATGAGAAACATGCCCTGCGCTTTCATGACTGGCCGAAAATGTCGCAGTACGAGTTTCTCGCTGACAGCATCTGGACCGATTTCGCCTATGGCCGCAACGCCGTCTACCCCGACGGCGATCACGGCAATGCGCTGCTGTCGAAATTCCCCATCACCAAGTACGAGAATCTCGACATCTCCATCGCCGGACCGGAGCGCCGTGGCTTGTTACACAGCGTGCTACAGGTGCCGGGGCATGACCAGTTCCACGCGATTTGCGTGCATCTAGGCTTGCGTGAGTCCCATCGCCAGCAGCAACTTCGCCTGCTGTGCGACCTGCTCGACTCCTTGCCCGACGATGCGCCCGTGGTCGTGGCCGGAGACTTCAATGATTGGCGGCTCAAAGGCGCTCAGGTGCTGGATCGCTGCGCCGGTATGCACGAAGTGTTCGCGGTTTCCCAAGGCAAGGTCGCCAAAACCTTCCCGGCCCGCTGGCCCATGCTGCGTCTGGATCGCATTTACGTGCGTAATGCCACCAGCCATAAACCGCAAATACTTGGTAACAAACCCTGGACGCACTTGTCCGATCATCTGCCCTTGGCGGTGGAGATACATCTATGAATTTTCACTGGAGAGACGGTAACCGCCTTCAGTTGCTGGAAAACGGCGAGGAATTCTTTCCCGCCGTGTTCGAGGCCATCGCGGCCGCAAAAAAAGAAGTCCTGCTGGAAACCTTCATCTTCTTCAAGGACAAGGTCGGTCAGGAGCTGCAGAAAGTGCTGATCGCCGCCGCCGAGCGCGGTGTCAGCGTCGATGTTACTGTCGATGGCTATGGCTCGGCGGACTTGGACGGTGATTTTGCCGCGGCGATGACCCACGCCGGGGTGCGCATTCATGTGTTCGATCCCGGCAAACGACTGATGGGCTGGCGCCTCAACGTATTCCGTCGCATGCACCGCAAAATCGTCGTGGTGGATGGCGACCTTGCCTTCATCGGCGGAATCAACTTCTCCGCCGATCACCTCGGCGACTACGGGCCAGGCGCCAAGCAGGACTACGCTCTGCGGGTCGAAGGTCCGATCATTCACGACATCCATCGCTTCGCCCTCAGCACCATCGCGCCAGAGCAGGCGAACCGGCGTTGGTGGCAGCGTCGGGTGCGCACGCAAAGCAATGGGTACGTCGGTGTCAGCCGGGGCGAGGCGCGTGCGCTGTTCGTGACCCGTGACAACAACGAACACCGCACCGATATCGAGCAGCATTACCTGCAAGCGATACGTGATGCACGCTCGCGGCTGGTGATCGCCAATGCCTACTTCTTCCCCGGTTATCGGGTGTTGCGCGAAATCCGTAACGCAGCCCGCCGCGGTGTGCGGGTGCGGCTGATCCTTCAGGGCCAGCCGGACATGCCGATCGCCAAGTTCGGCGCGCGCATTCTCTACAACTACCTGATGAGCGACGGCGTGGAGATCCATGAGTACTGCCGTCGGCCGCTGCACGGTAAGGTCGCATTGGCGGACTACGAGTGGTCCACGGTGGGTTCGAGCAACCTCGACCCGCTCAGCCTCTCGTTGAACCTCGAGGCGAACCTGATCATTCGCGATCACAATTTCAACCGGCAGCTGCACGAGAAGCTTGACCAGCTACTCCAGGACGACTGCCGGCGTATTCCGCTGGAGCGCATGGTTCGTGGTTACTGGTGGCGTGCGCCGCTGGCCTTCTTCATCTTCCATTTCCTGCGTCATTTCCCACAAATGGTGGGCCTGTTCCCCGCACACCGACCCAAGCTGCAGCTTCTCGATGCCGAGCCGCTGGAGCCCGTTCAGCCCCCTTGCAGCGAGATCAGCAATGACCGAGTCCAACCACGCTGAGCCACGCAGTGGCTGGCGACGTCGCTGGCCGCAGATCAAGAAGATCCTGACCTACATCTTCTTCATTCTGGTTGCCGGCTTGCTGATCGGCCTTGCCCGCAACGTCGACTGGAACGAGGTCTACACCACCTTGCGCAACTACAGCGCCAAGACGCTGTGGATGGCCGGCGCTGCGGCCTTCGCCAGTTACGTCGTCTATTGCTTCTTCGACGTGCTCGGCAAGCGGTATGCGCAGCACAACCTGCCGGTTCGGCAAATTATCCCGGTGACCTTCGTGTGCTACGCGTTCAACCTGAACCTGAGCGCCTGGGTCGGAGGCATCGCGTTGCGCTATCGCCTCTATTCCCGGCTTGGATTGCGCGCGTCCCAAATCACCCGTGTGTTCACCATGAGCGTGCTGACCAACTGGCTTGGCTACATCTGGCTGGCCGGTCTGATCTTCGCCATGGGCTGGATCACCCCACCGGATTCCTGGGAAATAGGCCACACCGCATTGCGTGTGCTCGGCGTTGGTCTGCTGGTGGCAGCGGCGGTGTATCTATGGGCCTGTGGTTTCTCCAAGCGCCGTCACTGGACCATACGCAAGCATGAAATCCATCTGCCCTCGCTGCGACTGGCCGTCGTGCAGATGCTGCTGGGCGCCGCCAACTGGTCGCTGATGGCGCTGGTGGTCTATTTCATGCTGTCGCAGAAAGCGCCCTACCCCGAGGTTTTGGGCATTCTCATGATCAGCAGCATCGCTGGTGTAGTTGCTCATATTCCGGCAGGGCTGGGTGTGATCGAAGCGGTGTTCGTGGCCATGCTGGGTGGCGAACTCAGTAAAGGTGCAATCGTGGCTGGACTGATCGGTTATCGCGTCGTGTATTTCCTGGTACCGCTGTTCTTCGCCACTATTCTCTACGTCGTGCTGGAAGCGCGGGCGAAGAAGCTGCGCTCCGGCAACGAGGCGCAACCCAACGAAGAATCGCCGGAAGAGCCCAACGCAGAAAAAGCCGTCAGCCGGTAGCGGAAACGGATACGAAAAAGCCAGAGCGACGCTCCGGCTTTTCGTATTACATCGCGCTTTTCCAGGGACGCAAAAGCTTGATGACGAGCTGGCAAGATTGGGTGTGTGAAAGAACTTTTTGCGTTCATGGCGCAGTTAGCGAGTCGCTTGAAAGCTTGGTTTCGCCCTGCTGGGCGAGTCACTTTTTCCAGACGCGGAAAAAGTAACCAAAAACGCTTGCCCCTGCATCCGGCCCCGCGCTTCGCTCCGGGTTCGTTCACTCCATCGCCGCTCCGAGGGTCGCCGTACAAGGGCCATCCATGGCCCAATACGGCTCTCGCCGCATCCATGCGGCTCGCCCCTCTACGCAACGATTACGCTCACCCTCCTGATGGGGCGTCTGGAGTTGTCTGACAGTTCGTTCTAAAAATAATAAAAGCCATAGTAGGTATCGGAAGGCTTCCAGGCGGTACGGACTTCGTTCCCATCAAGAGGCCGAGTGGACGTAGTGCACAGGGGACGCGAGACAGGACGCCGAGTGAGGACCGATGGACTGGGACGCCTAAGTATGGGCGCCCCATTCGTGACGACCGCTACTCCTGTGGTCGCAGGATCACCACCCCAAGCGGCGGAAGCGTGAGCATCAGCGATACGTCCTGCCCATGCGAAGGCACCTGTTCGGCCAGCAGGCCGCCGCCGTTGCCTACGTTGGAGCCGCCGTAGCATCCGGCATCGCTGTTGAAGATTTCTTCCCAGCGTCCCTCCCCGGGAACGCCTACCCGATAGCCCTCACGTACTACCGGCGTGAAATTGCCCACAACCAACAGGGGATACCCCGTCGAACTCTTGCGCAGCCAGGCGAACACACTGTTGGAGCGGTCGTCACCGATCAGCCACTGGAAACCCTGCGGATCACTGTCCAGCTCATGCAAGGCAGGCTCATGTGCGTACAGACGGTTGATATCCCGTACCAAGTTCTGCGCACCGCGGTGATCGGTTTCCTCGAGCAGATGCCAGTCCAGTTCGCGGTCGTGGCTCCATTCGCGCCACTGGCCGAACTCGCTGCCCATGAACAAGAGCTTCTTCCCTGGATGCGTCCACATGAAGGACAGGTAGGCTCGTAAATTGGCGAACTTCTGCCAGCGATCACCGGGCATTTTGTCGATCAGCGAACCCTTGCCGTGCACCACTTCATCGTGGGAGATCGGCAGCACGAAGTGCTCCGAATAAGCGTAAACCATGCCGAAGGTGAGCTTGTCGTGGTGGTACTGACGGTTGACCGGGTCTTCTTGAACGTACTTGAGCGTGTCGTGCATCCAACCCATGTTCCATTTGTAGGCAAAACCCAGCCCGCCCTCGGAGGTCGGCTTGCTGACGCCGGGAAAGGCCGTGGACTCTTCGGCGATAACCAACGCGCCGGGCGTTTCGGTGGCTACCACGTCGTTGAGGTGACGCAGGAAGTCGATCGCTTCGAGGTTCTCTCGACCGCCGTGACGGTTGGGGATCCACTCGCCTTCCTTGCGCGAATAATCGCGATAGAGCATCGAGGCGACCGCATCGACACGCAGTGCGTCGACGTGGAATTCACGCAACCAGTGCAACGCTGAAGCAAGCATGAAGCCGTGCACTTCGGTGCGGCCCAAGTTGTAGATGTAGGTATCCCAGTCCTGATGGAAGCCTTCGAAGGGGTGCGCATATTCGTACAACGCCGTGCCATCGAATTCGCCCAGCCCGTGCGCGTCGGTCGGGAAATGCGCCGGTACCCAGTCGAGGATCACGCCGATGCCGGCGTTGTGGCAGGCATCGACGAAGGCGGCGAAGTCATGCGCGTTGCCGTAGCGGGCGCTGGGCGCGAACTGCGACAGCAGCTGATAACCCCAGGAGCCGCCGAAGGGGTGTTCCATGATCGGCATCAGCTCGATATGGGTGAAACCCAAATCGACGACATACGGGATCAGCCGTTCGGCCAGTTCGTGCCAATCGTAGAGCCGCCCGTTATCGCCGCCCTCCTTGCGCCAGGAGCCGGCATGCAGCTCATAGATGGTCATCGGCGCGGTATAAGACTGGCGCGCCGCGCGATGCTGCAGCCAGGCCTCGTCCTTCCACTCATAGTCCAGCGGATGCGAAATCACCGAAGCGGTGCCGGGTGGCAGCTCGGTCGCCAGCGCAATCGGATCGGCCTTCAGCGGCAGAACACCGTTCTGCCCCAGAATCTCGTATTTATACTTATCACCAGGCTGCAAGCGCGGGATGAAGATTTCCCACACGCCGGAAGGAATGCGCAAACGCATGGGATGCCGACGCCCGTCCCAGTCATTGAAACTACCCACTACTGACACGCGCCGCGCATTGGGTGCCCACACGGCGAAACGCACGCCCTGGACCCCATCGACTTCCATTGGCTGAGCGCCGAATACGCGGCCGATCTCGCGATGGTTGCCTTCGGAGAACAAATACATGTCCATCTCGCCGAGTTGCGGCCCGAAGCTGTAAGGGTCTTCGGTGATCTGCTCTCCCCCTGCCCAGCGAATGTTCAGCAGATAAGGCTGCTGGTGGGTTAGCCGGGTGAAGAAGAAGCCGGGCACCTGGCCCTGTTCCATCGCTGCCAGCAGGCGACCGCTGGAGCGTTCGAGCACTTCGACGCCCAGCGCGTTGGGCAGATAGGCGCGCACCACAAGCCCATCGCCGTCAGGGTGCGGGCCAAGTATCGAAAATGGGTTGCCATGTTCGGCGCGCACCAGCGCGTCGACGTCGGCATCGGTTGGCAGCAGTGTTTCACCGGGCATGGTCACGGCCGGACGATCATTCATCGGGAATCTCCATCGGAAATCTGTTGTGCCAGCTTCGCCAGTCCCTGAAGCGGAACGGATAGCCAGGCCGGGCGGTTCTCTGCCTCATAGGCCACTTCATAGGCGGTTTTTTCCAGGCTGAACAGCGCCAGCGCAGCGTCAGCGCCGGCGGCATCCTTCCAGGCGTGCGGCATCTGCGCGGTCGCCTCGCGGTAGGCCTCGAGAAACACATCGTGCGCGCTCTGCTGGTAGGTGTCGGAAATAGTGCGGCGGGCTAGATTCGCCTCTTCAGAGCTGTCGCTGATCTGCGCGTTACGCAGGGTCATGGCAGTTGCGTATTCGAACGAACGCAGCACGCCGGCGACATCCTTGAACGGGCTCAGCTTGCCTCTGCGCTCTTCCAGCGAGCGCGCCGGCTCACCTTCGAAGTCGATGAAGTACGCATCGCCCTGAACCACCAACACCTGGCCAAGGTGGAGGTCACCGTGCACACGCGTGCGCAGACCGCCAACGGATCGTTCGGCAAGCCGTTTGACTTCGGCCAGCAATTGTTCACGTTGCCCGAGCAGCTGATCCACCAGCGACGCGGCCTTGCGGTCGAGATCGCCGCGACGGGCTTGCAGTAGTTCCAGCGCGCGGTCCACCTGTGCGGATATGGTCTTGATCCATTCTTTGCTATCAGCCGGACGGGTCGGCTCGCTGGCAAAGGCCTGATCGCTGGTCTGCGTCGCCAGCGTCATGTGCATCTCGCCCAGGCGCTGCCCAAGCAAGCGATTGAAGGCTTCGACCTCCGCCAGCGCGCTGAACTGGTTTTCGTGCTCGGATACACCGCCGGCAATCTGATCGCGGACGGCGCGGTCCAGGGTGTTCAACGTCCATTCCCAGGCGTCGCCCTGATTGTCGAGGAAGCGCTGCGCGACCATCAGCGCATGCGGCTCGCCCCGCTTGTTGACGCGCGTAACCTGGCCGAGCATCGCCGAAATGTGCTGGAAGCCCTGCTCGGTCAGGAAGCGGCCCATTTCCAGTTCCGGGTGCACGCCCGCCGAAACCCGGCGCAGCACCTTGATCATCATGCTGCTGCCGATGATGGCCGAGCTATTGGATTGTTCAGCCGTGAGGTAACGCACCTCGGCGTCGGCCGGCAACTCCACGTCGGCCAGATTGCCGATCGGCTCGAAGCGAATCTCGCCTTCTACGCAAGGCAGCACTTGCTCGTCGCGCAATCCTTGAATCACGCCGAGGACGAACTGTTTGAGCGCAAAGGCATCGGTCAGCAGACCCACCTGCGGGCCACGTCGCACCCGTGCCATGGCCAGTTGCTGCGGCAGCGCGATGTCGAAGTCGTCTTCGTCGAGGAAGCCCAGCGGCAGCTGATAGAGGTCCGTTCGCCCGGTCGTCGCCACTGCGATCTCGCTCAGCAGTACCGGTCGCTGTGGATCGCCGAACGGCACGCTGTAGCAGATCTTGATCGAGTCGATCGCGGCATCCTTGCTGGCGAACCAGCGCCGTTTCGGCAGGTAAGCCGGTAGCGACTCGGTTTCGAGAATGCGCTTATTCGCTGCGGTGAGCGTATCCAGGCGCTTGAGCACGAGGGTTTGGAAGTCGGGCATGGTTTCCACCGGTTCCTGGTGCCAACTGGGCATCTGGTGGCTGGTTGCCAGCTGGAACCAGTAGAAGCCGTAAGGTGGCAACGTCAGCAGATACGGCAATTGGCCGATCGGCGGGAAGGCACTGCCGCCGACCATTTCCACCGGCACCATGCCGGCGTAATGCGACAGTTCCAGTTCTGCGGCCTGAGCCGAGCGCGATACGTTGGCAACGCAAAAGATGACTTCCGTATCACCATTGGGCCCGGTGTATTCGCGCAAATACGCCAGAATCCGTCGGTTGCTCGGTGCGAGCATTTTCAGCGTGCCCCGTCCGAACGCTTTGAATTGCTTGCGGATCGAGAGCAGCCGCCGCGTCCAGTTGAGCAACGAATGCGGGTCGCGCTGTTGTGCCTCGACGTTGATCGCCTGGTAGCCGTACAGCGGGTCCATGATTGGTGGCAGCACCAGACTCGGCGGATCGGCTCGGGAGAAGCCGCCGTTGCGATCCACCGACCATTGCATCGGCGTACGCACACCGTCGCGGTCACCGAGAAAGATGTTATCGCCCATGCCGATTTCGTCGCCGTAATAGATCACCGGGGTGCCAGGCATCGATAGCAGCAGGCTGTTGAGTAGCTCGATGCGGCGACGGTCACGTTCCAGCAGCGGTGCCAGCCGGCGGCGAATGCCAAGGTTGATCCGAGCGCGCTTGTCCGAGGCGTAGTAGTTCCAGAGGTAGTCGCGCTCCTTGTCGGTCACCATTTCCAGCGTGAGCTCGTCATGATTGCGCAGGAAAATTGCCCATTGGCAGTTCTCCGGAATGTCGGGCGTCTGGCGCAGGATGTCGGTGATCGGGAAGCGGTCTTCCTGCGCCAAGGCCATGTACATGCGCGGCATCAGCGGAAAGTGAAAGGCCATATGGCATTCGTCGCCCGGGCCACCGTCTTCGCCGCCGAAATACAGCTGGGTATCCTCCGGCCACTGGTTGGCCTCGGCCAGGAGCATGCGGTCGGGGTAATTGGCGTCGATCTCGGCGCGTATCTGTTTTAGCACCACATGGGTTTCGGGCAGGTTCTCGTTGTTGGTGCCGTCGCGCTCCACCAGGTACGGGATAGCGTCGAGCCGCAATCCGTCGATGCCAAGGTCGAGCCAATAGCGCATGACGCTGAGCACGGCCTTCATGACCTGCGGGTTGTCGAAATTGAGATCCGGTTGGTGCGAATAGAAGCGATGCCAGAAGTACTGCTGGGCGACCGGGTCCCAGGTCCAGTTCGATACTTCGGTATCGAGAAAGATGATCCGCGTGCCGTCGTATTTATCGTCCGTGTCCGACCAAACATAGAAGTCGCGTGCTGCAGAGCCCTTCTTCGCCTTGCGCGCACGCTGGAACCAGGGGTGCTGGTCCGAAGTGTGGTTGATGACCAGTTCGGTGATCACCCGCAACCCGCGCTTATGCGCTGCGGCGATGAAGCGTCTGGCATCGGCCATGGTGCCGTAGTCCGCATGCACACCACGGTATTCGGCAATGTCGTAACCGTCATCACGCCGCGGCGAGGGATAGAACGGCAACAGCCAAACGGTGTTCACACCCAGGTCGGCGATGTAATCGAGCTTCTCGATCAAACCCTGAAAGTCACCTACCCCGTCGTTGTTCGAGTCGAAGAAGGATTTCAAGTGGACTTGATAAACCACTGCGTCCTTGTACCAGAGCGGGTCAGTGATGAAGGCGGCTGGCTTGCGTGATTTGGCCATGTCTCGTTCCTTTTTTCTGCCTCAAGACTGGACGCGGAATTCCAGCCGAGGCGGCAAAGGTCACCAGTAGGCGTAACAAATCAGATCAACTGTTACTTCTAACCTACTGATAAATAGGGTTATAGCCTTGTTCTCAATAAATCACTTGAGGTCTGGATCTGGGGCCCCAGCGCTCAGACGCCAGATACCGAATGGCAGATGCCAGGGCTCGATCCGCATCCATTGGGTCTTGCCATACCAAGTCCAGCGATGCCCATTCATAAGGTCTTCGCCGCGGGTTTCAGCGTGATCGGGCAAGCCGAGTTCCCAGAGCGGCAACTCGAAATGCGCTTCCTGGGCGTTATGTGGATCAAGGCTCACCGCGACCAGAATGAAGTTCGAGCGATCCGCCGTGCGCTTGCCGAAATAGAAGATGTTGTCGTTGTAGGCCGTGTAGGCCTGGAAACCGAGGTGGGTTTGCAGGGCCGGATTCTGGCGCCGAATGCGATTGAGTTGAGCGATCTCGGCGATGATGTTGCCCGGCGCGTGGTAGTCGCGCGGACGGATCTCGTACTTCTCCGAGTCCAGATATTCCTCTTTGCCGGGAATCGCAGCGGATTCGCACAGCTCGAAGCCCGAGTACATGCCCCAGAGACCGGACCCCATGGTCGCCAGCGCCGCTCGGATGAGGAAACCGGCGCGACCGGAGTCATGCAGGAAGAAAGGATTGATGTCCGGCGTGTTGACGAAGAAGTTCGGCCGGTAGCAATCGCGCAATGGCGGCTCGTTGAGCTCGGTGAAATATTCGCTCAGTTCCGCCTTGTTGTTGCGCCAGGTGAAATAGGTGTAGCTCTGGTTGAAGCCGACCTTGCCCAGGCGCGCCATCATGGCCGGGCGGGTGAAGGCCTCGGACAGGAACATCACGTCCGGGTCGCGCTCGCGGATATCGGCGATCATCCATTCCCAGAAAGGCAGGGGTTTGGTGTGCGGATTATCGACGCGGAAGATCTTTACGCCCTGCTCCACCCAATGCCAGACCACGTCGCGCAAGGCGATCCACAGGTCGGGCATGGCGTCTTCAGCATAGAAGTCGACGTTGACGATGTCCTGGTACTTCTTCGGCGGGTTTTCCGCGTAGCGGATGGTCCCGTCAGGGCGCCAGGAGAACCAGCCCGGATGTTCTTTTAGCCAGGGGTGATCTTGGGAACACTGAATGGCGAAATCCAGCGCAATTTCAAGTCCGTGGTCGCGCGCCGCCGCTACCAGATCGCGGAAGTCGCCAAGCGTGCCGAGCTCCGGATGGACCGCATCGTGGCCACCGTCTTCGCTGCCGATGGCATAGGGGCTGCCCGGATCGTTGGGTCCGGCGTTCAGAGTGTTGTTTCGGCCCTTACGATGTTGGCGCCCGATGGGGTGAATGGGCGTGAAGTAGAGCACGTCAAAGCCCATGTCACGGATCGACGGCAGGCGCTTGTGCACGTCGCGAAAGGTGCCATGGCGGTTAGGGTCGTCGGTCTCCGAGCGCGGGAAGAGTTCATACCAGCTGGCGAACTGAGCCAGAGGGCGCTCCACTTCAAGCGGGAATACCGGGCTCTGGCTGCAATGCTCACGCGGGTCAGCATCAGCCATTGCCGCAGCCGTCTCGTCGGCCAGCATTACCGAAACACGCTCGTCGTCCAGATGCGCCATGCTCAGGCGGTGCAAGAGATCATCAATGATTGCCTTGGTTTCGCCCATGGCCCGCCCGCTGGCACGCTCCAGCAATAGACGGCCTTCTTCCAGCTCCAACTGCACCGGAACACCCGCCGCATGTTTTTTCGATAGCTCGTAGCGGTAGGTTTCATAGACGTCCCACCAGGCCTCGATCATGAACTCATGGCCTGCCACCTGCGTTGGGGTGAAATGACCTTCCCACTTGTCGTTGCCGAGCAGCTTGAGACGAGCGCGACGCCAGCCGCTTTCATCGTTGGTCCGCCAGCAGATCGCGGCGGCCAGCTGATCATGGCCATCGGCGAATACCTTGGTGGTCACGGTCACCGGATGGCCGATGATGGCCTTGGCAGCGAATCGACCACCGTCGAGCACCGGCTCGGTCGCCTCGATGGCTATACGCGGCATCTGCAATGCTTGTTCAAGTCGGGGATGGATGGTTGCGTGGGGCTGTGCGTCGTTCATCGAACGGGCTCCTGGGGCCTAAATCATTGCGATACGGCAACCCAACCGCTTCGCGAGCGGCATCGGCAAGGTTGGGGTTGTCGTCGTGAAACCCCGCTGCGGGTTTCACGGGCTCTGTTCTTCCGAACCAAAGGAGGCTGTAAAAGTTCAGCACGAAAGCCCGCTTGAGAGCCGCTGCGTACGGCTGTCTGACGGACGTTGAGTTGCGAGGTGAGCGCCCAAGAAAAGGTCGAGAAATCAGAAGGAAATCGTATCGGAACACTGCCGATGCGTTTGTGCCCTACTTGGGTAGTCTTCGAGGCGCTTTACGGCTGTTGCAGACTCGTGGCGGGACACCGATAAGAGTCGTTTCCTACCGAGTCCCGCAATCGCGGAAAGGCCTAAGCCCCCATCACCAGCAACGGGTTGTAGCCACTGCGTGCGTATTCGTCCTGCTCGGCCAGCAGCATGTCCAACGCGAGGCTGGCCAGATCATCGGCAACCGGGTCTGCGCGCCCGTGGAGCTCGCGCTGCATGACTTTCAGGTAGCTGTGGCATTCGTTGCAGGCTTCTGCCTGGACCGGCAGAAATGCTTTGCCCTGCCCTTCATCGAGCGTCAAATAGAGCAGCTTGCCGCCGGTGTCGCACACGCTGCATTTCACACGTTCCAGATGCCATTCGGTCGCGCAAAGCGAACAATGCAAATAGCGCACGCCACTGCGATTACGCTCGTTGTGCACCACGCTGGCCACAGGTGCGGCACCGCAACACGGGCAAAGCGCCTTCGCCTCACCGATGGGACGCGCCGGCGCGTTGGGTAGTCCGATGGCCAGGCGTGCCCAGGTTACCTGCAGCGCCGCAGCGACCAATGGCAATAGCGCGCGAGTCGCCTCATTGCCGGGACGCATTTCGAACACGTCATCGGCCAGCTCATCGAGTCGCTCAGCGGGCATCTCTCGCAGCGCAGCGAGCAACGGCCGCTGGCGCTCGCCCACATGCAGCTCTATTGCGTCGAGGATGGCGAGCAAATCGGCATGCCAACGCACGTCTCGTCGCAATGCCTGGAACCCCAGCGGCGGCATGCCGTGCTTCAACGCCTGATCGAACGCATCCGCCGCAGGTCGCCAAGCAGGTTCATGCTCGGTCAGCACCTGATGCTGCGCCTGTACCAGACGCGCCATGAACGCCAGGAACTCATCCAGCGATGGCACCTGCACGACCAGTTCTCTCAGCCGAGTCGCGCGTTTACTGAACACCTTGGCGTCCGGCAGCACCACGTGGGGCGCCTCCATGATCCCGGACGGCGCGCTTCCGTACGAGTGATTCACTGCAGCTCCGTTCATCGACGACGATCCTGTATTTCGCTGGTGGGCGACGCTGCTTCGGTATCGGATTTCTTGTTGCGCATGATGTCCTCGTACCACAGCTCATGATGATGACGTGCCCAGGCGTGGCTGACGCGACCCTGCGTCATGGCCCGCACCGAGCCCTTGACCCAGATGGCCGAGTAAATGTGGATGACCAGCGTGATGATGGCGATGAACGCGGCGATCGCATGTATCAACACCGCCCAGCGCAAGGCCCAGACCGGCATGCCGTCGGCGATCCAGGGCCGCCAGAGCACGATGCCGGTAATCAGCAGCACCGGCACGGTGGCAAGGAAGATCCAGTACACCAGCTTCTGCCCGGCGTTGTTCTTGCCTACCGGCGGCAGACGCTCGTCACGATTACTGAGCACGTCATCGATCTGCTTCATCCATTGCACGTCGTGGCGACGTATCAGGTTGTCGCCGAAGAAGCGCACCGCCTGGATGATGAAGAACAACGACATGAACACGCCGATGTACGGATGCACGATTCGCGTCGGCTCCGGCCCACCGAACAGCGTGGTGAGCCCGAAGAAAGCCGGGTAGAACAGCGCCAGACCACTCAGCGTGAGCAGCACGAAGCTGATCGCGATAAGCCAATGATTGGCCCGTGCCCACCAGCCATAACGCAGGATGCCGTACTTGACGTTGGAATGGCTCATAACCGGTCCTCCCCTCGACGATCGAGCGCCCGATCAGACGCCGCCAGTTCTGGGCCCGGATCATCTTCCGGCTCTTCCTTCGGACCTTTCATCACGTAGTGGAAGAACCCGGCCAGTACCGACATGCCCAAGGCCACGGACATGATCGGCTTGGTCACGCCTTTCCACAGCTCTACCGTCGGGCTGATATGCGGGTCCTTAGGCAGGCCGCTGTAGATCTCCGGCTTGTCGGCGTGTTGCAGCACGTACACCACATGGGTGCCGCCGACGCCGGACGGATCGTAGATGCCGGCGTTCTCGTAGCCCCGCCCCTGAAGGTGCTGGACCCGATTGGCGCCGTAGTCGAGCATGTCTTCCTTGGTGCCGAACATGATCGCCGAGGTCGGGCAGCTCTTCACGCAAGCCGGTTCGAGGCCATGGAATACCCGATCGGAACACAGCGTGCACTTGTACGCCTTGTTGTCCTTTTTCGAGATCCGCGGGATATCGAAGGGACAGCCGGCGATGCAGTAGCCGCAGCCGATGCAGTGTTCCGAATTGAAATCGACGATGCCATTGGCGTACTGCACGATGGCACCGGGCGATGGACAGGCCTTGAGGCAGCCCGGCTCGGCGCAATGCATGCAGTTGTCCTTGCGGATCAGCCATTCAAGGTTGCCCTGTTCGTCCTCGTATTCGCTGAAGCGCATGACCTCGAACGACTCGGCAGACAGGTCTTGCGGGTTGTTGTAAGTGCCATCGCATTCGCCGACCTCGTCGCGCAGGTCGTTCCATTCCGAACAAGCGACCTGGCACGCCTTGCAGCCGATGCAGACCGACACGTCGATCAGTTTGGTGACCTTTTCCACGCCACCTTGCCGCACCTGCGGCGAAGGCGTGGTGGTCGCCGAGCGAGCGATGATGTTTTGCAGGTTGATCTGGTCACCACGCATCAGACGGCTCCTCCAATCTTCTCCACGTTCACCAGAAACGACTTGAACTCAGGTGTCTGTGTGTTTCCGTCACCCACGAAGGGCGTGAGGGTGTTGGTCAGGTGCGCCTTCTTCGCCACACCTTTGAAGCCCCAGTGAATGGGAATGCCTATCTGATGCACGGTGCGACCGTCGATCTGCAGCGGCACCAACCGTTTGGTCACTACAGCAACGGCGGTGATAAAGCCCCGCTTAGACGTCACCCGCACCCGCTCGCCCGCCGCGATGCCCAACTCCTCGGCCAGCACCGCACCTATCTCGATGAATTTCTCAGGCTGGGCGATCGCATTGAGCCGCGCATGCGTCGTCCAGTAATGGAAGTGTTCGGTCAGACGGTAGGTCGTTGCCGCATAGGGGAAGTCCTTGTTGGAGCCAAACGAATCGCGATCCTGCTCGAACACGCGGACGATGGGGTTATTCAGCGCCAGCGGGTTATTCGGGCTCATCGGGTTACGGTCGATGGGGGTTTCCATCGGCTCGTAATGCTCGGGGAACGGCCCTTCATTCAACCATTCGCAGGCGAAGAAATGCCCGCCTCCGGACTGGGTAATGATGAATGGCCCGACACCTTGGGACGGCGGCGATGTCAGTGGGAAGTCCGGTACGTCCGCGCCCGTCCAGCGCTCACCGTTCCACCAGACGAACGCCTTGTTGGGCGCCCATGGCGTGCCGTCTGGCCGCGCCGATGCACGGTTGTAGAGAATTCGCCGGTTCATTGGCCAAGCCCAGGCCCACCCCAGCGTATTGCCGGTGTTGTACGGGTCGGAGTTGTCGCGCCGGGCCATCATGTTGCCTTGTTCGGTCCAGGCGCCGGAATATATCCAGCAACCGCAGGCCGTCGAACCGTCGTCACGCAGCTCGCTGAAGTCCTTCAGCAACTCGCCTTTGCGGCGGACAACATTGCCTGCTTCGTCGGTGAGATCCACCAGCGCCCTGCCGTTGTATTCCTGAGCCAATTCGGCGGGCTTCGGAAATTTCGGGTCCTTGTAGTTCCAGCTCATGTTCAGGATCGGGTCCGGGAACGCACCGCCCTCCTCCTGATACATGTGCTTCAACCGCAACATGACCTCACCGAGAATTTCGGTGTCGGTCATTGACTCGCCTGGGCCAGGTGCACTCTTCTCATGCCACTGTAGCCAGCGCGAACTGTTGGTGATGGAGCCGTCATCCTCCGCGAAGCAGGTGGTAGGCAGGCGGAATACTTCAGTACCGATCTGCGACGGATCGACATCGTGGTATTCGCCGAAGTTCTTCCAGAACTCTCCGGTCTCCACCGTGAGCGGGTCCATGATCACGAAGTACTTGAGCTTCGACAGCCCATCCATGACTTTGGCCTTGTTCGGAAACGCCGCCAGGATATTGAAGCCCTGGCAGAACGCACCGGTCATCTTGCCCAGCGTCATGTCGTTGATGGCGTAAAGCACGTCGTAGATCGGCACGGAGAGTTTCGGCAACCAGTCGTAGCACCAGTTGTTTTCCGCCGTGGCGACGTCGCCGTACCAGTCTTTCATCAGGCTGACGAAGAAGCGCTCGTAGAATTTCCAGTACGACACCTCACCTTCCACCAGCGGCGGCTTGATGCGCGTCTCCATGTAGTCGGCGTAGGTTTGCAGGTTTGCCGATGGCAGGTTGAGGTAGCCGGGCAGCAGGTTGGACAGCAGCCCGATGTCGGTCAGGCCCTGAATGTTGGAGTGGCCTCGCAAAGCGTTCACACCACCACCAGGCATACCCATGTTGCCGAGCAGCAGCTGCACCATCGCACCGCAACGGATGATCTGCGAACCGATGGTGTGCTGCGTCCAGCCCAGTGCGTAGAGGATGGTCATGGTCTTGTCGGGCGCAGATGTCTGCGCCATCAGATCCCACAACTCCTGCACCTTGGCCTTGGGCATGCCGCAGACGTTTTCCACCTGTTCGATGGTGTAACGGCTGTAATGCTCGCGCATCAGCTGGAACACGCAACGTGGATGTTCGAGGCTTGGATCGGAGCGAGCGAAGCCGCGCTCATCCAGCTCGAAATTCCAGGTTTCGCGGTTGTAGGTCTTATCTTCGGGGTTGTAACCCACGAACAACCCGTCATCGAAACCGAAACCTTCGGCGACGATCAGGCTGGCGTCGGTGTATTCCCGCACGTATTCGTGGGCGTAACGGTCGGATGCGATCAGGTAGTTGATGAAACCACCCAGGAACACGATGTCCGTGCCGGTACGAAGCCAGGCGTGATAGTCCGCAACCGCCGTGGTGCGGTTGAAGCGTGGATCTATGGAAATCAGGATCGCATTGCTGCGCTCCTTGGCATGCATGACCCAGCGGAATCCCACGGGATGCGCTTCGGCCGAGTTGCCGCCCATGGACAGAATGACGTCAGCATTGGCGATGTCGACCCAGTGGTTCGTCATGGCACCGCGACCAAATGTTGGGGCAAGACCTGCCACCGTTGGTCCGTGTCAAACGCGCGCCTGGTTGTCGAGTTGAAGAATGCCGAGCGCCCGGGTGATCTTCTGCGTGATGTACGCCGTCTCGTTGGTACAGGCCGAGGCCGCCACCATGGAGGTCGTCAACCAGCGGTTGACCAGCCGCCCCTGCTCGTCATGGGTTTCGAAATTCTTGTCGCGGTCGTCCTTCATCTGTCGCGCGATGCGCGTGAAGGCTTCATCCCAGCTGATGCGCTTCCACTCGTTGGTGAACGGTTCACGCACTTCCGGATATTTGACCCGGGATTCGCTGTTGATGAAGTCGAGTACGCCTGCGCCTCTTGGACAGAGCGAGCCACGACTGACCGGATGGTCCGGATCGCCTTCGACGTGGTAGATCTGATCGACCACGTTGGCGGCGCCGTCTCCACGTGAGTAGAGCAACATGCCGCAACCTACCGAGCAGTAGGTGCAGATATTGCGAGAAATTTTGGCGCCGGTCAGTTTGAAGTGACGAATCGACGCGACGGCTTCATCAGGCGCAAACCCCATCATGGCCATGCTCGATGCGCCTACAGCGGTCGCACCGAACTTCAGGAACTGTCGCCGGGATACTCGCACGGTCATCGGTATCTCCTGTTACTCGTTATGTTCTGCCCATCACATCTGCAACCGCTCTACGGCGGTTATTGCAGACTGCTGATGGGTTAGGTGCATGTTCGCTACGCTAGTTCAAAGGCTAGCTGGAGATTCGGCAAAAGAAAGGTCACCCGTCTTGCGCGAGTGCTTTTAGCAACGATGCCGATATGGATTGGCGAGTCGATGCGTAATCAGACCAAGGATCGCCAGACTGCTCCGCCAAGCGTTGATGCAGGTTGAGGATGTTCCACTGGTTCGCCCCGGCGATCTGCTCCAGCTCGTCGCGACCGATAGGCACCGACACCGGCAAGCCGGGCCGCGCACGAGCCGAGTAAGCCGCGACTGTGCTGGCGCCGCGCTGATTTCGCAGATAGTCGACGAATATTTTGCCGATTCGATTCTTCGGCCCCATCTTCTCCGCGAATTTATCTGGCGCCTCTCGCGCCAGGCGCATCGTCACGCCACGAGCGAACTCGTTGATGCAATCCCAACCCTGACGGCGATCGATCGGCACCACCACGTGCATACCGCGGCCACCACTGGTTTTGAGAAAGGCCTTGAGACCCAGCTCGTCGAGCAGATCGAGTGTCATACAGGTCGCCTCGACCATGCTCGACCACGGCAGCGCCGGGTCAGGATCGAGGTCGAAGACGATTCGGTCCGGTCGATCGATACGGTCGCTGCGGGCGTTCCAGGTATGAAACTCGACGGTGCCCATCTGCGCCGCCTCGACCACTGCCGTGATGCTGTCGGCCTGGATCAGGCGGGCGTGTTCAGGGTCGAGGGATTTGTCCAGCACGCGCATGTGCGGCATTTTCAGTCGGCCGCAATGGCGCTGAAAGAAACTATCTCCATCCACCCCGTTCGGCGCGCGGACGATGGACAGGGGGCGTCCGGCCAGATGCGGCGTCAGCCAATTGCCCACCGACAGATAGTATTCCGCCAGCTGCAACTTGGTGGCGCCGCTTTGCGCATCGATGACGCGTTGCGGACTGCTGATACCGATGCCGCCCACATCGGGGCGTTTGCTTTTGCCGGGTGTTGCTGACATGAGGCTCCTCGTGGATCCAAGCCGTGTGAAAACTACTGCGCTCGGTTATGCGGCGTTAAAAACAGGCTCGGAATGCTCATTTACAACTCGTAAACTCCGCTTCCTCGCCTGTTTCTGCCTTGCCTAACCTTCGCTCGCTACGTTTTCACACGGCCTGGATCAGCTGGCTTTCTTCCTGGTGGACTTACTGGCGGCACTCTTGCTTGTGGTGGACGACTTGCTGCCGGAGGATTTGCTCGCCGTGGACTTGGCCGGTGCCTTGGGCTTGCTGGCGGCGCTTTTGCTCGCCGTGCGCTTGGGCGGCGGCGCCTGTTCCTCGGTGTCGTCTTCGTCATCGACTTCTTCGGCCTGCGCTGTTTTTTTGCCAGGTTTCCCGGCCAGGCTGCGCTTGAGCAGTTCGGTGAGGTCGATGACATCGGCGCTGCGACGATCGACCGCCTCTTCCGGTCCGCCCACGGCTTCGAGCTTGCCTTCGCGGGCCTTGGTCTCCACCAGGTCCATGATCTGGTCCTGGAAGGTGTCTTTGTACTGGTCGGGGTTCCACTCGTCGCTCATGTCCTCGACCAGTCGCTTGGCCATGTCCAGCTCGCGCAGGTTGAGGTCGGCGTTGAGCGCTTCGTCCTTCATTTCGAGGTATTCCACGCCGCGCACCTCATCGGCCCAGCGCAGCGTGTTCATCACCAGCGCCTTGCCCAGCGGCATCACCACCGCCAGGTGCTGCTTGTTGCGCAGCACCACATTGGCGATGCCGACCTTGCCGGTCTGGATCAGCGTTTCACGCAAGAGTGCGTAGACTTTTTCGCCCCGCCGGTCGGGCGTCAGGTAGTACGGCGTATCGATATAAAGAAAGGAGATGTCCTTGGCATCGACGAAGGCGACGATATCCACCGTCTGCGTCGCCTTCGGGTGCGCGGCCTTGATCTCATCGTCGCTTATCACGACGTAGTGACCCTTCTCGTATTCGACGCCCTTGACGATGTTCTCGCTGTCGATGTCTTCGCCGGTGGTCTTGTTGATGCGTTTGTAGCCGACCCGGTCCATGCTGCGTTTGTCCAGCCAATCAAAATCGATTCCCGTGCGGGTGGTGGCCGGCACCAGCGCGACGGGAATATGAACCAAGCCGAAACTGACGGCGCCCTTCCAGATCGTGCGAGGCATAAGCTTTTCTCCTGTCGACTGGTGCTCAGCCGTTGAGCACCGTACCGCCGTTCACATGCATCACCTGGCCGCTGACATAGGACGAATCGCTGCTGGCGAGATAGACATAGGCCGGCGCCACTTCGTCCGGCTGGCCAGGACGCTTCATCGGCACGTTGGCGCCGAATTTCGCGACCTTGTCCGCATCGAAGGTCGACGGAATCAGCGGCGTCCAGATCGGGCCTGGCGCTACGCCGTTCACACGGATGCCGCGCTCGGCCAGGTTCATCGACAGCGAGCGGGTAAACGCAGTGATAGCGCCTTTGGTGGCCGAGTAATCGAGCAGCTGCGGGCTGCCCTTGTAGGCCGTTACCGAGGTGGTATTGATGATGGACGCACCCTGCTTGAGGTGCGGCAGCGCCGCCTTGGTCATCTGGAACATGCCGAAGATATTGGTGCGGAAGGTCTTCTCCCACTGCTCTTCGCTGATGTCTTCCAGGCGCTCCTGCGGATGCTGTTCGGCGGCGTTATTGACCAGGATGTCGAGCTTGCCGAACTTGGCCCGCGTCTCGTCGATGACCTTGCGGCAGACCTCACGATCGGCCACGTCGCCGGCAAAGGTCAGGCATTGACGGCCATGGCTTTCGACCACTTTGCGGGTTTCGTCCGCGTCCTGGTGTTGGTCGAGATAGAGAATTGCCACATCGGCGCCTTCTCGGGCGAACAGCACGGCCACCGAGCGACCAATGCCGCTGTCGCCACCCGTGATGATCGCCACCTTGCCCTGCAGCTTGCCGGCTGCCTTGTAGTCTTCGCCCTTGAACTCCGGGCGCGGGTTCATCAAGCCTTCCTTGCCGGGCTCCGGTTGCTCTTGAGGTGGCAAGGTCTGGTTTTCTTCGCCCATGTGCTTTTCCTCCGTCGAGTGAATTACCTGTCTTCGGAGGACTTGGACGGAGAGTGGAAAGTTTCTATGAAGCGATGAGAGGCCCCCTGCGCAGCGCCTCCATCATTCGACGCCGAGCACGACCCGCCCGCGCGGAATACCGCTCTCGACGTACCGGTGGGCGGCAACCACCTCATCGAACGCGAATACCTTGTCGACCTGGGGCGTGATCAGCCGGTCGGCGGTGAGCTGGTTGATGTGCAGCAGCGCGCGCCGGACCGCGTCACGGTTCTGCTCGATGCCCAATTCCGGCTGGCCGGTGAAATCGCACAAACAATGAAGGAAGAATTTGAAGTTTTTCTTGAACGCCGCGCACGCAGGAAAGGCTGTCTCGTTGCCGCCGTTGAGCCCGTAGAGGATCAGCTTGCCGCGTGGTGCGATGACATCGCCCAGCAGCTTCATCTGAGGACCGCCACACGCGTCGAGCACCACCTCGACGCCCGCGCCAGCGGTGATTTTCTGCAGGCGGCCAACCAGGTCTTCCTCTTCGGTGACGATCACCGTTTCGGCGCCCAGCGTGCGGAGAAAGTCCCGATCTTCGGCGGTCTCGCAGGTGGCTATCACCCGAGCGCCCAACGCCTTGGCCAGCTGCACGGCGATCGGTCCGGTGCAATGGCTCGCTTCGGTCACCAGGACATACTGTCCGGGTTCGAGTTGCGCCAGTTCGACCAATGCGAAGTACGCGACCAACGCCGGCATGTAATGCACGCTGGCCTCAACCGGGCTGAGCATGTCCGGATAGTGAACAAGAGAGAACTGAGGCAGCAGCACCTGCTCGCCGTACAACGGATACCGGTTGAGGTCATGAGCAAGAAAGCTCGCCACCCGATCACCGACGACAAAACCATCCACCTCATCGCCCACCGCCAGCACTTCACCGGCGACTTCGCAGCCGAGCCCGGCGGGCAACTGTGCATGGCGTGGCGCAAGGTCTTGCCGCCAGAGCACATCGCTCCAGCTGATGCCGATCGCGTTCACGCCGATCAGCACTTCACCAGGACCTGGCCGTGGCACGTCCTGCTGTTCATAACGCAGCACTTCGGCAGGACCGAACTGATGGAAACGGATCATGCGGGACATTGAAAGACCCCTCGATTACTACTGTATTAGCGACTCTATCTGCACTGTCGGCACAACTCCAGTCGCGATGCCCGCATTCCGTTCGATAGTCGCCATGCGCGCCAATGATGTTCGGCTGTACGTAAAGCCGCATCCCGTCCTGCAGGTTTGTGTCATTGCAAAGCGGAAATGGACATGCCGGCGTCACCCCGATCTGTCTAGAATGCAGACGCACCCTCTGAAGCCCGCAGCATCTTGCGTGGCCACACACGCGTGAATGAATGGCATGAATCGCAACGACCTCCGCCGCCTGGATCTGAATCTGCTGATCGTCTTCGAAACGCTGATGCACGAGCGCAGCGTGACGCGGGCGGCTGAAAAGCTGTTTCTCGGCCAGCCAGCGATCAGCGCCGCTTTGGCTCGTCTGCGCACGCTGTTCGACGATCCGCTGTTCGTGCGCACGGGCCGCAGCATGGAGCCCACTGCTCGCGCACAGGAAATCGCCGGCCTGCTCTCGCCTGCGCTGGATTCGATTTCCACCGCGGTCAGCCGCGCCTCGACTTTCGATCCGGCGACCAGTGAACTGGTGTTCCGCATCGGTTTGACCGACGAGGTGGAGTTCGCCTTGCTGCCTCAATTGCTCAGGCGCATACGCGCCGAGGCTCCGGGTGTGGTGCTGGTGGTGCGGCGCGCCAATTACCTTTTGATGCCGGGCCTGCTGGCATCCGGGGAAATCTCGGTGGGCGTCTGCTACACGGTGGAGCTGCCGGCCAATGCCAAGCGCAAGGTGTTGAGACGGCCGAAGCCCATGTTGCTGCGCGCCGACAGCATCCCAGGCCGCATGAGCCTGGACGATTACTGCTCGCGCCCGCACGCGATGGTGTCCTTCGCCGGCGACCTGAACGGCTACATCGACGAAGAACTGGCGCTGCACGGCTGCAAGCGCAAGGTGGTGCTGGCCGTGCCGCAGTTCAATGGACTGGCCAGTCTGCTGGCCGGCACCGATCTGGTCGCGACCGTGCCGGATTACGCCGCTGCGGCCCTGGCCGCCAACGGGGGCGTTCGCGCCGAGCCGCTACCCTTCGAGACCAGCCAGGACTTCGAACTCTCCATGGCCTGGCGCGGCGCCCAGGACAACGACCCCGCCGAACGCTGGCTGCGCTCGCGGATTCAAATGTTCGTCGGCGATCCGGATAGTCTCTGATCGCCGCGTTTTCTGTCGTGTGGGCCAGCGGCGCTTCGCCCGCTGTGGTGGGCTGAAGCCCACCCTACAATCACTATAAGAGCGCGAAACCTTCCGTAGGGTGGGCTTCAGCCCACCAGAATTCCTCATCCCGCCATTGATGAAACAGTCTGCAACATCATCGGGAATGATATTCACATTCGCCTCGTTCGATTTCTGGATCGAGAACCCGCCCCGCACACTTCGCCCAACATAAAAACCCAGTTGCGGAGTCAAGCATGGAACGTTCACTCAACGCCCTGCGTTACCCACTTGTTGCAGTTGTAGCTGCGCTTGTCGGTGCATGTGGGCAGGCGCCTGAAGCCACCGAGGCGGCGATGCCGGCCCCGGCTGTCAGCGTCGCTGAAGTCATCGAGCAACAGGTCACCGAATGGGATGAGCTCACTGGGCGTCTGGAAGCGCCGGAGTCGGTCGATATCCGCCCGCGGGTTTCCGGCTTCATCGACAAGGTCGCGTTCGAAGAAGGCGCACTGGTCAAGAAAGGCGATCTGCTGTTCCAGATCGACCCGCGCCCGTTCGAGGCGCAGGTCAAGCGTCTGCAGGCCGAACTGCAACAGGCGCGCGCCACGCAGCAACGAACCGCCAGTGAAGCCCAGCGCGGTGAGCGCCTACGGGCCAATAACGCGATTTCCGCTGAATTGGCCGACGCTCGCGTCAGCGCCGCCAGCGAAGCGAAATCCGCAGTCGCGGCCATACAGGCACAACTGGACGCAGCCAAGCTGGACCTCAGCTTTACCCGCGTCACTGCACCCATCGATGGCCGCGCGGGTCGCGCCATGATCACCGCAGGCAATCTGGTGAGCGCTGGCGAGGCGCTGCTCACTACGCTGGTTTCCACCAACGAGGTCTACGCTTACTTCGAGGCGGATGAGCGTACCTACCTGAAGTACCGCGAGCTGGCCCGCAACGGCACACGTGGCGAAGCGACTCCGGTCTATCTCGGGCTTTCCAGTGAAGACGGTCACCCGCACCTCGGCCGCATGGACTTCATCGACAACCAGGTCGATCCGCGTACCGGCACCATTCGCGGGCGCGCCGTGTTCGACAACCGTGACGGGCGCTTCACGCCTGGTCTTTATGCGCGGATGAAGCTGGTTGGCAGCGCCACCTACGATGCGGTGTTGATCAAGGACGTCGCGGTGGGAACCGATCTGGGCAAGAAATTCGTACTGGTGCTTGGCGAGGACGGCAAGGTGAATTACCGCTCCATCGAACTGGGACCGAAACTCGAAGGGCTGCGCATCGTCCGTAGCGGTCTCAACGAAGGCGAAACCATCGTCGTCAACGGCCTGCAGCGCGTCCGCCCAGGCAATGCAGTTGAACCGCAAACCGTGCCGATGGCAGACGCCGACACCCTCGCCGCGCTCAAGGAGCAGCATCGCGCCATCACTGCGGCGTTCAAGACCGAAGTGGTCGACCGCAGCGTGGCGAGCCGTCCTAGCAGTTGAACAGATAGCAGCTGAGCTAACGCCCAGCCCGTCGTCCGAGCGCTTCGGCGCACATCAAAACAATCGATTCCGTCAGGGTGCGTGATACGCACCCTCTCCCCCCGGAGTGCGTCATGAATTTCTCTCAATTCTTCATTCAGCGGCCAATCTTCGCGGCGGTGTTGTCCCTGGTGATCCTCATCGGCGGCGCCATCTCGCTGTTCCAGCTGCCGATCAGCGAATACCCGGAAGTCGTCCCACCCACCGTGGTGGTGCGCGCCGAGTTCCCCGGCGCCAACCCCAAGGTGATCGGTGAGACCGTCGCCTCGCCGCTGGAACAGGCCATCACTGGCGTCGAGGGCATGCTTTACATGTCGTCTCAGGCCGCCGCCGACGGCAAGTTGACCCTGACCATCACCTTCGCGCTCGGCACGGATCTGGACAATGCCCAGGTGCAGGTACAGAACCGCGTGACGCGCACCATGCCGACCCTACCCACCGAAGTGCAGCGCCTCGGTGTGACGGTGGACAAGGCCTCGCCGGACCTGACTATGGTGGTGCACCTGACCTCGCCGGATGAGCGCTACGACATGCTTTACCTGTCCAACTACGCGGCGCTCAACGTCAAAGACGAGCTGGCGCGGTTGGACGGCATCGGTGACGTGCAGCTGTTTGGCATGGGCAACTATTCCTTGCGCGTTTGGCTCGACCCGAACAAGGTCGCCTCGCGCAATCTCACTGCGTCCGATGTAGTCAACGCGATCCGTGAGCAGAACCGTCAAGTCGCGGCCGGCTCGCTGGGTGCGCCGCCAGCACCGGGGGCGACTGATTTCCAGCTTTCAATCAACACTCAGGGCCGACTGGTCACCGAGGAAGAATTCGAGAACATCATCGTTCGCGCTGGTGAAGACGGTTCGATCACTCGCCTCAGGGATATCGCACGTATCGAACTGGGGTCCAGTCAGTACGCCCTGCGGTCGCTGCTGAACAACCAGCCCGCCGTCGCCATCCCGGTATTCCAGCGTCCCGGCTCCAATGCCATCGAGATCTCCGATTCGGTGCGGGCGCGCATGGCCGAGCTGAAAAAGGATTTCCCTGAGGGCGTAGATTACGAAATCGTCTACGACCCGACCATTTTCGTTCGCGGATCCATTGAGGCGGTGGTGCACACGCTACTCGAGGCCATCGTGCTGGTGGTGCTGGTGGTGATCCTGTTCCTGCAGACCTGGCGTGCCTCGATCATTCCGCTCGCTGCAGTGCCGGTGTCGCTGATCGGTACCTTCGCCGTCATGCACATGCTCGGCTTCTCGCTCAATGCGCTGTCGCTGTTCGGCCTGGTGCTGGCAATCGGCATCGTGGTGGACGATGCCATCGTCGTGGTGGAGAACGTCGAACGTAATATCGGCCTCGGCAAGTCGCCGGTCGAAGCCACCAAGCAGGCCATGAAGGAAGTGACCGGTCCGATTATCGCCACCGCCCTGGTGCTCTGCGCGGTCTTCATTCCGACTGCATTCATCTCTGGCCTTACCGGGCAGTTCTACCAGCAGTTCGCGCTGACCATCGCTATCTCCACGGTGATCTCGGCCTTCAACTCGCTAACCCTGTCGCCGGCACTTGCGGCCGCACTGCTGCGCAGCCACGACGCGCCTAAGGACGGTTTCTCGCGCTTGCTGGACAAGCTCTTCGGCGGCTGGCTGTTTGCGCCGTTCAACCGTGTGTTCGAGCGTGCCAGCCACGGTTATGTCGGCGCGGTGAAACGCATCCTGCGCGGCAGCGGCATTGCGCTGGTGGTTTACGTCGGCCTGGTGGGCCTCGGTTACATGGGCTTTGCCAGCACGCCGACAGGTTTCGTGCCGCCGCAGGATAAGCAGTACCTAGTGGCCTTTGCTCAGCTGCCGGACGCCGCCACGCTCGACCGTACCGAGGACGTGATTAAGCGCATGTCGCAAATCGCCAGTGAGCATCCGGGCGTGGAAAACACCGTGGCGTTCCCGGGATTGTCGATCAACGGCTTTACCAACAGTCCCAACAGCGGCATTGTCTTTACCCCGCTCAAACCGTTCGATGAGCGCAAAGACCCATCGCTGTCGGCCAACGCTATCGCTGCCGATCTGAATGGTCAGTTCGCTCAGATTCAGGACGCTTTTATCGCGATCTTCCCTCCGCCGCCGGTCCAGGGGCTGGGCACCATCGGGGGGTTCCGCATTCAGGTGCAGGATCGCGGCAACCTTGGCTACGAGGAACTGTACAAGCAGGTCCAGAACGTCCTTGCCAAGAGCGCTGAATATCCGGAGCTGGCCGGGCTGTTCACCAGCTATCAGGTCAACGTGCCGCAAATCGATGCCGACATCGACCGTGAAAAAGCCAAGACCCATGGCGTGCCGATCGACCAGATTTTCGACACCATGCAGGTTTACCTCGGCTCCCTGTATGCGAACGACTTCAACCGCTTCGGGCGCACCTATCAGGTCAATGTTCAGGCTGAACAGAAGTTTCGCCTGACGCCTGACCAGATCGGCCAGCTGAAGGTACGCAACGACCGTGGCGAGATGGTGCCGCTGTCGACTTTCGTCAAGGTCAGCGACAGCGCCGGACCGGATCGGGTGATGCACTACAACGGCTTCCTCACGGCGGAAATCAATGGTGCTGCGGCTCCGGGCTACAGCTCCGGTCAAGCCGAAGATGCCATGGAGCGCTTGCTGCAGGCCGAGCTGCCGAACGGCATGAGTTACGAATGGACCGAGCTGACCTATCAGCAAATCCTGGCTGGCAACACCGCGATGTTCGTCTTCCCACTCTGCGTGCTGCTGGCTTTCCTGGTACTGGCGGCGCAATACGAGAGCTGGAGCCTGCCGCTGGCCGTGATCCTGATCGTGCCGATGACGCTGCTGTCGGCCATCGTCGGAGTAATTCTCTCGGGCGGTGATAACAACGTGTTCACCCAAATCGGCTTGATCGTGCTGGTGGGTCTGGCGTGCAAGAACGCGATCCTCATCGTCGAGTTCGCCAAGGATAAGCAGGAAGAAGGCATGGATCGGTTGGCTGCAGTACTCGAAGCCTGCCGGCTACGGCTGCGCCCGATCCTGATGACCAGCTTCGCCTTCATCATGGGCGTGGTGCCGCTGGTGTTGTCCAGCGGTGCCGGTGCCGAGATGCGCCATGCCATGGGAGTGGCGGTGTTCAGCGGGATGCTCGGCGTGACCTTCTTCGGGCTACTGCTGACCCCGGTGTTCTATCTGGTGATTCGCGCTTTCGTCGAACGGCGCGAGGAGAAAAAGGCTGTACTGAAGGAGATCCATGCATGAAGGTTGTTATCACCACACCGCTCCTGCTAGCCGCAATATTGGCCCTCAGCGCCTGTGCGGTCGGGCCCGATTACCGTACGCCAGAAACGGCGCCGGCAGAGATTGATCGCTCCGCCGCAAAAGACTTCGACCGCTCACGGTTCGAATCCGCCTGGTGGCGCCAGTTTGAAGACCCCACGCTGGACGCGTTGGTCGGTCAGGCCTTGGCCGAAAACCGTGAGCTGCGCATCGCCTTCTCCAGACTACGTGCGGCGCGCTCGATCCGTGACGATGCCGCCAATGATCGCTTGCCTACCGTGACAGCCGGCGCCAGTGCCGAATACGGCAAAGCGCAGCAACCCGGTTTCAGCGAGGAGCGCAGCAACATCGAGCGCTACGACCTGGGTCTGGACATGGCCTGGGAGCTGGATCTGTTCGGGCGTATCCAGCGGCGTATCGAAGCCAGCGAAGCACAGACTGAAGCCGCCGAAGCCGAGCTCTACCAACTGCAAGTGAGCCTGATCGCCGAGCTGGTGGACGCCTATGGACAGCTGCGCGGCGCCCAGCTGCGCGAGCGCATCGCTCGGGAGAACCTGGACAATCAGCGCGACTCACATCAATTGACCGAGCAGCTGCGCGACGCCGGCATGGGAAGCGAACTCGATGTCCTGCGCGCCGATGCTCGTTTGGCCGCTACCGAGGCCAGCCTGCCGCAATTTCAGGCGGCCCAAAGCCGTGCGCGCAATCGCATCGCTACGCTGCTCGGCCAGCGCGCCGATCAGCTCAGCATCGACCTGTCGCCACGTGAATTGCCGGCGATTGCCAAAGCGTTGCCGATTGGCGACCCCGGCGAACTGCTGCGCCGTCGTCCAGACATCCGGGCGGCAGAGCGCCAATTGGCCGCAGCCACGGCCAATGTTGGCGTTGCGACGGCGGATCTGTTTCCGCGGGTGAGCCTGTCCGGCTTCCTCGGTTTCATCGCCGGACGCGGTTCGCAGATTGGCTCCAGCGCCGCGCAGGCCTGGGGAGCCGCACCGAGCATCAGCTGGGCGGCGTTCGACATGGGCAGCGTGCGCGCCAGATTGCGCGGTGCCGAGGCCGATGCCGAGGGCGCGCTGGCGAACTATGAACAGCAGGTGTTGCTGGCGCTGGAAGAGTCGGAGAACGCCTTCAGCGACTACGCCCGTGCTCAGGAAAGGTTGTTGTCACTGCTGCGTCAATCCAGCGCCAGCCGAGCGGCGGCGCAGCAAGCGGAAATTCGCTACCGCGAGGGCACGGTGGACTTCCTCGTACTGTTGGACGCCGAACGCGAACGGCTCGCCGCCGAAGATGCCCAGGCACAGGCTGAAGTCGAGCTTTACCGGGGTGTCGTCGCGCTCTACAAAGCCTTGGGTGGCGGTTGGCAGCTATCCAACAGCTGACACGCGGATAGCTCTGCGCCGCTGCTTTGCTAGGTAAAGCAGCGGCGCATGGGGTGGCAAATTGTGATGTATTCCCGCTCCCGCTCTTTCAATTATGAATTTTGCGAGAAAGCGCTTTAGGTGGTTCGGCTTATTTGGCATAACGTCGCGTTGAAGCTCAATCGCATTCGGCTCCCGGATGTAATGCCAACCAACCAAAAATAAAGAGCCTTTCAAATGATCAAGCCGATCATCACCCTCGCAGGACTGATGCTGGCACTGACCGCGACAGTGGTCGAAGCAGAGCCAATCGTTATCAAGTTCGCCCATGTCGTCGCCGAAGAAACCCCCAAGGGCAAGGGCGCCCTGCTGTTCAAACGACTGGTCGAAGAGCGCCTGCCGGGTCAGGTAACCGTCGAGGTCTACCCCAATTCCACGCTGTATGGCGATGCCGACGAACTGGAAGCCCTGAGCAAGAACGAAGTCCAACTGCTCGCGCCCTCGCTGGCCAAGTTCGAGCAGTACACCAAGCAGGTGCAGGTCTTCGATCTGCCGTTCCTGTTCGACGATCTGGACGCCGTCAATCGCTTCCAAAAACGCGCCAAGGGGCGTCAGCTGCTGCGCTCGATGGAGAAAGAAAACATCACCGGCCTGGCCTACTGGCACAACGGCATGAAACAGCTGTCGGCTACCAAGGCGCTGCGCTTACCGAGCGATGCGAACGGCCTGGCCTTCCGCATTCAGCCGTCAGCGGTTCTGGAATCACAGTTCGCCCAGGTGGGGGCACCCACCAAAAAAATCGCCTTCGCCGATGTCTTCGCGTCGTTGCAGAACGGCACCGTCCAGGGCGCGGAAAATCCCTGGTCGAATATCTACAGCAAGAACATGCACACCGTGCAGCCGTACATCACCGAGAGCAACCACGGCGTGCTCGACTACATGCTAGTGAGCAATACGCGCTTCTGGTACGGCATCCCGCACAGCATTCGCACCGAACTCGAAGGCATCATCGATGAGGTGACCTACGCGGTGAACCGCGCGGCCGAAGAAGCCAACCAGGCCCATCGCGAGCGCATCCGCCAGGCCGGCACGTCGCAAATCATCGAGCTCACCGCTGCCGAGCGCGAAGCCTGGCGTGAAGCCATGCGGCCGGTATGGAAGGAGTTCGAACCGGTGATCGGTGCCGACATCATCAAAGCGGCACAGACGGTAAATCGCAAGCAGCGCGATTGATCTACCAGTTCACCCAGGCGCTCGCCTGATCTGACGAAACCCCGCGATTGCGGGGTTTCGTTTTTAATCGAACGCTCTGCATCGCGGGCCAGGTATTAGACGAACCCCCGTCATCCATCACCGGCCACCACAGGCGCCAAACACTCAGCGCTCCGGCCCTTCGAACACCGGTTCCTGCTCCAGTTGAGCCTCGTCCCAACCACCGCCAAGCGCCGCGATCAGCTGTACGCTGGCCGTCAGCCGATCACCCAGCAACAAGAGGTTGGTCCGCTCGTTGTTCAATGCAGTGGTCTGCACCGTCGCGACGCTGAGGAAGTCGACAGTGCCCGCGCGATACTGGTTTTCGATCAGGCGCAGCGACTCCTGCGCCGCTTCCAGCGCTTCTCGCTGTACAACCGCCTCCTCGGCCAGGACGCGGAGTTGCACGAGGTTGTCCTCGACTTCACGGAAGCTATCGAGCACCGTCTGGCGATAGTTGGCCACGGTCTGGTCATAGCTGGCTTCCACCTGTTCCAGTTCGGCACGGCGAGCGCCGAAGTCGAGCAGCGTCAGCGCCAACTGAGGGCCCAGCGACCAGAAGCGGTTGGGCACGCTGATCAAATCGCTGAAGCTGCTGTTGCGATAGCCGCCACTGGCGCTCAGAGTCAGGTCCGGATACCAGGCCGCTTCGGCCACGCCTATCTGCGCATTGGCTGCGATGACTTGGCGCTCGGCCGAGGCGATGTCTGGTCGGCGCTCCAGCAATTGCGACGGCAAAGCCAGTGGCACCTCGGGCAACTGTGGGATGTCGCGGCGCTCGGCAATGGTCAGCTCCGAGGGCGGCACGCCAACGAGCACCGCGATGGCATGCTCCATCTGTGCCCGCTGCCAGCCCAGGTCGATCGCCTGGGCCTGGGTGCTTTTAAGCTGAGTCAGCGCCTGACTGACGTCGGACTTGGGCACGATGCCAGCTTCGTACTGGTTTTCTGTCAGGCGCAGCGAGCGGGCGAACGCCTCGACCGTCTGGTCCAGCAACCGCTGCTGCTCGTCCATTACGCGCAATTGCAGATAGGTCTGGACCAGTTCGGATTGCAGACTCAGGCGGACCGCCGCCAAGTCCGCCGCACTCGCTTGCATGTTGGCGCGATTGGCCTCCAGATTGCGGCGCAGGCGCCCCCAGATATCGAGTTCCCAAGAGGCGTCGAGGCCGATCTCGTAGCTCTCGCTTACACCGCTGCTGCTACCAAAGTTCTGTGAAGCGTTATTGCTGGAGCTGCCCTGCCCCCCTCTCGACACACCGCCACTGGCCCCCACGACGGGAAACAGTTGCGAGCGCGCGCCTCTGACCAATGCACGCGCTTGGCGATACTGCGCTTCGGCTGCCGCCAGGTTCTGGTTGGAAACGTTCAGCCGACCAACCAACGCATTCAGCTCGGCATCGCCGTAGAGCGCCCACCAGTCTCCACGCTGCAAGACGTCCGCCGGCGCGGCGGTCTTCCATCCTTCGGCCTGCTTGAACTCCGTGGAAACGGGCAGATCCGGCCGCTGGTAATCAGGACCCAAGGTGCAAGCACCGAGCGAAAACGCCATGACCATCAGGGCCAGCGGGCGCAAGGGGGATTTCAAATACGACGAATTCATAGCGGATTTTCCAGAGCGGCATCGGTGCGCACACCACGCCAGCGGTTGAAGCGATGACGCGCGCGGTCGAGATACAGATAGACGACCGGCGTGGTGTAGAGCGTGAGGATCTGGCTGAGGATCAACCCACCGACGATGGTCAGGCCCAGCGGTTGGCGCATCTCGGCGCCTTCGGCACCGCCCATGAGCAACGGCAAGGCGCCGAGGATCGCGGCCATGGTAGTCATCAGAATTGGGCGAAAGCGCAACAGGCAGGAACGGCGAATCGACTCTTGCGGAGACAAGTGGTCGTTGCGCTCGAATTGCAGCGCCAGATCGATCATCAGGATCGCGTTCTTCTTGACCACGCCGATCAACAGGAACAGACCGAGCAGAGAGATCAGGCTGAACTGTTCGCGCATCAGGATGATTGCGAGCAACGCGCCGACACCCGCTGAAGGCAGCGTGGAAAGAATCGTCAACGGATGGATGTAACTCTCGTAGAGGATGCCGAGCACGATATACACCAGCAGCAAGGCACCGAGAATCATCAGCGGCTGCCCTTCCTGCGTGGCCTTGAAGACATCTCCGGTACCGCCCAGACGCCCCTGCACCTCGCTGGGCATGCCGATGGCGGCAACCGCACGCTCGATCGCCCGTGTCGCCTGATCGAGACTCACACCGGGCGCCAGATCGAAGTCGATGTTTTCCGCGGCGAACTGCCCCTCATGGCTGACGCGGTCTTCTTCGAGGCTGCGCTCATAGCTTGCGAAAGCGGCCAGGGGCACCCGCCGACCATCGCTGGTAATCACCTGAATCTGTTCCAGCACCTCAGGATGCTGGGCGTATGCCGGGTCGATCTCCATCACCACCTGATACTGGTTGAGCGATTCGTAAATAGTGGATATTTGCCGCTGGCTGAATGCGTTGTTGAGCAAGGTGGTGACCGTGCTCATATCGATACCCAAGCGCTTGGCCGCGTCGCGGTCCACTTGCAGGCTGATCTGCTGCGCGCCCTCGCCTTCGTTGGCATCGATGCTGGTCAGCTCCGGCAACGCCATCAGCGCGCGCGTCACCTGCGGCACCCAGGCGCGCAAATCGGCCAGATCGCTGGCCAGCAAGCTGTAGGAGTACGCCGAACTGCTTTGTCGCCCGCCGCCGAACTGCAGATCCTGATCAGCCATGAGGAACATGCGCCCGCCTGGAACTTTCGGCTGATTGGCACGAATGCGCTCGATGACTTTCTGCGCGGAAATCTTGCGTTCAGCCAGCGGCTTGAGGCGAACGATCATGAAGGCGTTGTTGATGCCGCCTTGTCCGCCGATGAAACCGGCCACGCTCTCTACCGCAGGATCGGCCAGCACCGCCTGGCGGTAGATCTCCATTTTCGGCTGCATGACCTGGAACGACAGCCCATCGTCGCCGCGGATGAAGCCGGTCAGCTGGCCTGTGTCTTGCTGGGGCAGGAAGGTTTTGGGTACTTCGATATAGAGGAAAACGTTGAGCCCGATGGTCGCCAACAAGGTGAACAGCATGATCCGGTGATGCCGCAGCGCCCACCCGAGGGATCGGTCGTAGTGACGCAGCAGCCATTGATGGGCGTCGTGGCTCCAGCGATGCAGGCGCCCTTCCTGCGATGCGTCGTGGGGCTTCAACCAACGTGCGCAGAGCATCGGCGTCAGCGTCAGCGAGACCAGCAGCGAGACCAGGATGGCCGCCGCCAGGGTGATGGAGAACTCGCGAAACAACCGCTCCACGATCCCGCCCATGAACAGGATCGAAACGAACACCACCACCAACGACAGGTTCATTGACAGCAGCGTGAAGCCCACCTCCCGCGTCCCTATGTACGCGGCGCGCATTGGCGGGACGCCGTCATCGATGTGTCGTGCGATGTTTTCCAGCACCACGATGGCATCGTCCACCACCAGCCCGGCGGCCAAAATCAAGGCCATCAACGACAGCACATTGAGCGAGAAGCCGAACAGGTACATCACGGCGAAGGTGCCAACCAGCGATACCGGCACCGCCAGCGCCGGGATCAACGCCGTGCGCAGCCGACCGAGAAAGAGGAACACCAGCACGATGACCAGCCCCACCGCGATCAGCAATGTGCGCTCGGCCTCATGCAGCGTCGCGCGGATGACTGGAGAACGATCCATCGCCACCGCCATCTTGACGCTACCAGGCACGATTGCTTGCAGGGCCGGCAATTCATTGCGAATGCCTTCGATGGTTTCGATGATGTTGGCGCCAGCCTGGCGGTTGATGATCAGCAGCACGGCGCGTTCGTTGTTGAAGAAGCCGTCGTTGTAGCGATCCTCGACCGCATCGCTGACTTTGGCCACGTCGCTCAGGCGCAACGCGGCGCCGTCCTGGTAGCGAATGATCAGCGGCAGGTAATCAGCCGCCTCGTGCAGTTGGTCGCTGGCTTGTACCTGCCAATGACGGTGGTCGTCTTCGACCATGCCTTTGGGCCGGCGTACGTTGGCCGAGGCGATGGTCTGACGAACCTCGTCGAGAGACACGCCGTACTGCTCGAGCTGTTGCGGTTGCAGTTCGACGCGTACCGCCGGCAGCGAACTGCCACCGACCTGCACCTCACCCACGCCGGGCACCTGCGATAACTTCTGCGCAAGCACCGTGGAACCGATGTCGTAGAGCTGGCCTTTGTCGAGTACATCGGAGGTCAGCGACAGCACCATGATCGGCGCCTGCGACGGGTTGACCTTCCGATACGTAGGCATGCTGCGCATACCGCTGGGTAGCAGATTGCGCGCGGCGTTGATTGCCGCCTGAACCTCACGCGCGGCGCCGTTGATGTCGCGGTCCAGATCGAACTCAATGATGATCCGCGTCGAGCCCTGGCTGCTGCGACTGCTCATCTGGTTGACGCCGGCGATGCTGCCCAGCGACCGCTCCAGCGGCGTCGCCACGCTGGAGGCCATGATCTCCGGGCTGGCACCGGGCAAACTGGCCTGTACGGTAATGACCGGGAAATCCATGTTCGGGAGCGGCGACACCGGCAACAAGCCAAAACTGACTCCGCCCAAAAGCAGAATCGCCAGGCTCAGAAGCATGGTCGCAACTGGGCGAGCGATGAAGGGGGCGGACAAGTTCATAGCTGTAAGCCAGTGGCAGGCAGGAAGCGGGAAGCGGGAAGCGGGAAGTTGAAGGCTCTGTTTGCGGGGATGCCTATTGCTGCTAGCAGAACGGGGCGATCACTCAGTTCAGCCGATACTAGGTGCCGTCCACGCTGCACCGATTGCTCTGCTTTCCAACTTCCAACTTCCAGCTCAGCGCTCATACGCGAGCCTCCTGCCCAGCCGCATCCTTACGAGCAAACCGCTGACCCAACCGATCGAAGAATAGATAGATCACCGGCGTGGTGAACAGCGTCAACAACTGGCTCAGCAGCAGACCACCAACCAGCACCAGGCCCAGCGGCTGACGCAGCTCGGCACCGGAACCAGAGGCGAGCATCAGTGGTACTGCGCCGAACAATGCGGCTAGTGTGGTCATCAGGATCGGACGGAAACGCAGCAGCGCGGCCCGGTAGATTGCATCCTGCGGGCTCATGCCCTGCTGACGTTCGGCCTCCAGCGCGAAGTCGATCATCATGATCGCGTTCTTCTTGACGATGCCGATCAGCAGGATGATGCCGATGATCGCGATCAGTCCCAGGTCGTTGCCAGTCAACAACAGCGCGAGCAAGGCGCCGACGGCTGCCGACGGTAACGTCGAGAGAATGGTGATCGGATGGATATAGCTCTCATAGAGCACGCCCAACACGATATACATGGTCACCACTGCGGCGAGAATCAGCAGCAGCGTGCTCGACAGCGAAGCCTGGAAAGCCTCAGCAGCGCCCTGGAAACGGCTCTGAATGCCAGCGGGCAGGCCGATTTCGGCCTCGACGCCTTCGATCACCTCCACCGCTTCGCCCAATGAGATGCCATCGGCCAGGTTGAACGACAAAGTGACTGCAGGGAACTGACCGATATGGTTGATCAGCAGCGGCGCATTACGCTGTTCCAGCGTCGCCAAGCTCGACAGCCGCACCGGCGTGCCGCCCTCGCTCTGCACGAACAGCTCCTCCAGCGCCTGTGCGCCAAGACGGCTGCCCGACTCGGCTTCCAATACCACGCGGTACTGGCTGGCCTGAGTGAAGATCGTCGAAATCTGCCGCTGACCGAAGGCGTCATACAGTGCGTCGGTGATGTCCGAAACCTCGATTCCCAGACGGGCTGCGGCATCGCGGTCGATATCCAAGTAGATCTGCAGGCCGTTGCTCTGCAGGTCACTGGCGATATCGGTCAGCTCCGGGCGCTCGCGTAACGCCTCGACCAATCGCGGCGTCCATTCCTGCAGCAGCTCGCCATCCGGCGATTCGAGGCTGAACTGGAACTGCGTACGGCTGACACGATCTTCGATCGACAGATCCTGCACCGGCTGCATATACAAATCGATACCCGGCAGCTTCGCCAGTTCCGGTCGTAGCCGATCGATGACCTGGCTGGCCGTGACGTCTCGCTCACCGTGGGGTTTGAGGTTGATCAGCAAACGACCGCTATTGAGGGTGACGTTGTCACCGTCCACGCCGATATAGGACGACAGGCTCTCCACCGCCGGATCGTCCAGAATCACTCGCGCAAGCGATTGCTGGCGTTCGCTCATGGCACGGAAGGAAATCGATTGCGGCGCTTCGCTGATGCCCTGAATCACACCAGTGTCCTGCACCGGAAAGAAGCCTTTCGGTACGGCCAGGTAAAGCACCACTGTCAATCCCAAGGTCAACACGGCAACCAGCAGGGTCAGTGTCTGGTGCCCCAACACCCAGGTCAGCCAGCGCGAGTAGCCGCTGATGAGCCGCTCGACCCAGTCCGGCTTGGCTTCATCCACGGTGGCCGGTTTGAGCAGCTTGGCGCACATCATTGGCGTCAACGTCAGGGACACCACGAGCGAGATCAGGATGGCGACCGCCAGGGTGATCGCGAACTCGCGGAACAGGCGTCCTACCACGTCTTGCATGAACAGCAGCGGAATGAGCACGGCGATCAGGGACAATGTCAGCGAAATCAGGGTAAACCCGATCTGCTTGGCCCCTTTGAGCGCTGCCTGAAGCGGCGTCTCGCCCTCCTCCACATGGCGGGCAATGTTTTCGAGCATGACGATGGCATCGTCCACGACGAAGCCGGTGGCGATGGTCAGCGCCATCAGCGTCAGGTTATTCAGGGAGAAGCCGGCGAGATGCATGATTGCAAAGGTGCCCACCAGCGACAGCGGCACGGCAATCGATGGAATGATCGTCGCCGACAGTCGCTTGAGAAATACGAACGTGACCATGACCACGAGGACCGTAGCCATCAGCAGCTCATGCTGCACGTCGGTGATGGCGGCACGGATGGTTTGCGTACGGTCGGTGAGCACCACCACGTCGAGTCCGGCCGGCATGCTGGCGGTGACTTCAGGTAGCAACGCTTGGATACGCTCGACCACATCGATCACGTTAGCGCCGGGTTGGCGCTGGATGTTCAGTAGCACGGCCTGGGTTTCGTTGGCCCACGCGGCGAGGCGTTCGTTCTCGGCGCCATCGATGATATCGGCGACATCCTTCAAGCGCAGCGTTGCGCCGTCTTCGTACGCCAGAATGAGTTCGGCGTATTCCTCCGGCGTTTTCAGTTGATCGTTGGCGTCGAGCATCGATACCCGGGTTGGGCCGTCGAAATTGCCTTTGGGCTGGTTGACGTTGGAGCTGGTCACCAGCGAACGAACGTCGGCGAGCGACAATCCGTACGATGCGAGCGCTTCGGGGTTGACCCGAATGCGTACCGCAGGGCGCTGACCGCCGGCGATGCTGACCATGCCCACGCCGCTGATCTGCGCCAGCTTTTGCGCCATGCGCGTATCGACCAGATCATGCAGTTCCGGTAGCGCCAGACTTTCCGACGTCACCGCCAAGGTCATCACCGGCGTGTCAGCCGGATTGACTTTGTTGTATACCGGCGGCGCCGGGAGATCGTTGGGCAGCAGATTGCTTGCGGCATTGATAGCTGCCTGAACTTCCTGCTCGGCCACGTCCAGCTCGACTTCGAGGGAGAAACGCAGCGTGATCACCGATGCCCCGCCCGAGCTGGTCGAGGACATCTGGGTCAGTCCCGGCATCTGACCGAACTGGCGCTCCAGCGGCGCGGTTACGGCGCTGGTCATGACCTCGGGACTGGCACCGGGATACAGCGTCATGACCCGGATGGTTGGATAGTCCACCTGTGGCAGCGCCGATACGGGCAGCATGCGATAGGCGATCAGGCCGGCCAAAAGAATCGCGATCATCGTCAGCGTGGTCGCCACCGGCCGCAGGATGAACAGCCGCGAGATGTTCATCGCGCCGGGCGCTCCTTGGCATTCTGTGGGTCGACCTTGGGATTTTCGGCCGCTTCTTCAGCGAGCTTCTGGCGATCCACCACTTCCACTTCGCTGCCATCACGCAGGCGGTCAGTGCCCTCCATGACGATGCGCTCACCCACGCTCAGGCCCTTGGTGATGACGGTATGCTCACCATTGCTCGGCCCTACTTCGAGGACACGCAGCTCGACCTTCGAATCGTCGCCGACCACATAGGCGAAGTTTCCGCGCGAGCCGAACTGAAGCGCCGCGGAGGGGATCAGGACGGCATCCTCCAACGTTTCCACGCGCAAGCGGATATTGACGAACTGGTTGGGTATCAGCAGCTCGGCTTCGTTGTCGAAGCGGGCTTTCATCTTCAGGGTGCCGGTGGTCGTGTCGATCAGGTTATCGACGCTCTCCAGTACGCCTTCGCCGAAGAGGACTCGTTCGCTGCGGTCCCACGCCTGAACCGACAATTCGTCACCGCGACGGAAACGGCTGATGACGGGCGGCAACTCGCCTTCAGGCAACGTGAAGCTGATGGCCATCGGCTGGGTCTGGGTGATGACGACCAGCGGCGTGGTGTCGTTGGCCGCGACGAGGTTGCCCTGATCCAGCTGTCGCAGGCCGACGCGACCATCGATCGGCGCGTGAATCTGAGTGAATTGCAGGTTCAGCTTGGCCTCATTGACCGCTGCCTGGTTGGCCGCAAGTGTTCCCTGGTACTGGTTGACCAGCGCCTGCTGGGTGTCGAGCGTCTGCTTGGCGATGCTGTCGTCGGCAAACAATCCCCGATAACGCTTGAGATCGACTTGCGCGTTTTGCAGCAATGCGCGGTTCTGCTGCAAAGTGCCTTCCGCCTGCTGTAACGCCACCTCGTAGGGGCGCGGATCGATGATCGCGAGCAGATCGCCAGCCTTGACGCGCTGGCCCTCCTCGAAGCGCACCTCAACGAGTTCTCCTGCCACACGGCTGCGTACGTTTACCGTGTTCAACGGTGTGACAGTGCCGAGCGCCTTGGAATACACCTCGAATCGCCCCTGCTCGACCGGAGCAACCCGCACCGGCGTTGGCCCGCCGAACGCTCCGAATGCCGGACGACCACCGGCTCGCTGCTGTTGGGGTTGTTCCGCTGCGCTAGGCCATAGCCACCAAAGCAGGAGCGCAATAGCGATGACCACGACGCCAATGATCAGCCAGCGCTGCAAGGCGCCGGCGCGAGAAGTGTTTGCCTCGGACATGAACTGGGTTCGCCTGGAAATGAGGGTGAACCATAAGCAGTCGAGCCCCGCTGGGAAAGCGGATTTACGGCATTTTTACGTAACCGAGCTTGTCGATGCCAAACATGGCTTTCGAAGCGTGCGTTTCAGCCTCAGGAACCATGTTTGAGCCATCCAGTCTATGTACCGTTCACTCGACAGCTGGCGAACCTGGCTTCTGTCGATTCATCGCATCTGGTGCGATATGCCGCTATTCATCAGGCCGTCCGATAATGGCCTGCACAGGATCAAGGAATGAACGCATCACTGGTAATCCTGGCGTTGACTGTCGCCAGCTTTCTTCTCGGTTTTCTGCGCGACCTGTTCATCGCCAAGGCCTTCGGCCTGAGCTGGGAAGCCGACCTGATTTTCGTTGCGCTGATCCTGCCGATGTTCTTCGAGAACTTCCTCGGCCTCGCCCTTCGCGACGCCATGATCCCGTACTTACAGAAGTTGCGCAGTCAATCCCAAGCCCTGTTCGAGACCGTCAGCCGCTGGCTCTATTGGCGCGTGATGGGAATGGGGGCGGCGGTAAGTGCCGTCGCCATCGCAGGCAGCTACTGGATCCTCAATCTCCTGGCGCCCGGTTGGTCCGATGCTCAGGTAGCCACCGGCCAGATCGTGTTCTGTGTAGGTGCAGCGCTGATTGCCGTTCAGGCCGTTCTGTATTGCCAGGGCGCACTCCTCAACATGGATGAGATCTTCATTCTGCCAATGACGCGCACGGTGTTGCTCAACGCCGGTGCGATCATCGGAATTCTGCTGTTCCAGCCCACCGGGATGGTGATCTTCATCGGCATGCTGCTGCCGCAGCTTGCGCTGATCTGGCTGCAGCACAGGCGGATTGTCTATCTGCGTGGAAGTGAAAGCGTTGAAACGGAGGGGCACCGCGGTAGCTTCGGCCTGGCCTTCGCGCCGGTCCTGCTAGCCGCTGGGGCACAACAAGGCTGCATTCTTGCCGAACGGATGTTCGCCTCCTATCTCGACGAAGGCAGCATCACCATGCTGTCTTTTGCATTCCGCATCGTCACCATCCCGCTTACGCTCTACGCGTTGTCAGTGCTATCGGTGCTGTTCCCCCGCTTCGTCTCGAGCTGGAATGACGGTGATTACATTGGCCACGCCGCAGTGATACGCAAAGGGTTGTTGGCCACTCTGCTCTTCCTGGTCCCGGCCACGGTGGTGCTCTGCTCATTTCCGCAGCCCGTGGTGTCGGTGCTACTGGAGCGAGGCCAATTCGGCGCTGCGCAAACAGATGCCACTGCATCGCTGGTGGTTCTCTATTCACTTGGCCTGCCGGCGATGGGACTGGCGCTGTTATGGGGCCGCACCCTGCTTGCTCAGCATCAGTCACGGCTGTTTCTGGTGATCACGCTTGTCAGCTCTGCGCTCACCATCAGCCTCGATGCGCTGCTCTACGGCCCATACGGTGCTGAAGGCCTGGCGTTCGCTTTTTCCAGCGGAGCGGCACTGCAGGCGCTGTTCATGGGGCTATATGTTTATCGTGCATCGCCGACAGGCCTGGCTCCGAGCGTACTCCTACGTTGGATCACCACAGGCGTTACCGTTGCGGCTCTACTGCACTGGCTACCCACGCCGCACGGATTGCTCCAGTTGTGCCTGTACATCGCGTTGATGCTGTGTGCCTTCGCGGCGGGCGTGGTGTTGCTCGGTGAACGGGACCTGTTCAGGCCAAGCTACTGGTCGATGAAGAAGGCCTGACGGTATCGGCTTCGCTCCAGCAGGGAGTAGCCAGGCAGGAATGAGCTTCAGCGGGAGGATCAGGGTGTTGCTCATGAGCAACACCCTGATTTTGGTGAGTGGCGAAGCCAGGAGCTGATCTGGAGCCCGCCCGCTCGAACGAAGCCCCTGTAGGAACCGTTCCGGAGCTACCAGAAACAGCAGCGAAACCTCTCAGTTGGGCTCGGTCTCAGCTTCCTCGTGCGCCTGGCGCAAACGCTCGCGACTGTTCGTGAGGTGCAGACGCATCGCGGCGCGGGCGGATTCAGCATCCTGGCGCGCGATGGCGTCGTAGATCTGCTCATGCTCGCGACCGAGGCGCTGTTGATAGTGCGGCTGGTCATCGTGAGCCAGGCGTGCCGAGTTGAGGCGACTGCGTGGGATGATCGCCGTACCCAGGTGATTCATGATGTCGGTGAAATAACGATTACCGGTCGCCTCGGCAATCTGCAGATGGAACTGAAAGTCCGACACGGCGGCTTCGCTGGAAAGCGCTGCACTCTGCTGCAGCGAATCCAGAAACGCCCGCATCGCCGCCAGCTGCTCCGGTGTTCGGCGTGTCGCCGCCAATCCTGCCGACTCGACCTCCAGGCTGATACGCAGCTCCAAGATCGAAAGCACGTCACGCAGCGTGCCGATGGTCGCCGGATCGATGCGCAGCCCAGTCGTACTCGGCGTGTCGAGCACGAAAGTACCTATGCCATGGCGAGTTTCCACCAGTCCGGACGCCTGCAATCGTGAAATCGCTTCCCGCACCACCGTCCTGCTCACCCCCTGCGCCTGCATGATTGCAGATTCGGTAGGCAGCTTGTCTCCACGCTTGATAACGCCATCGCGTATCTGTTGGGACAATTCGGTCACCAACTCCTGTGCAAGGCTGCGATGCTTTCGGCGAACGCGTGGCTGGATGCTCTGGTTTTCCATGGACACATCGATCTCTTTGAAGCGAAGTAAGCCGTATCATAGCCCAGTAGTTGTACGATAACTATGCGGCGACCCTAATTCTCTGTCCCAACCTTATATCTGAAAACCGCACCGCTCCCAGGCGGCTCCTATACTGATGAAGCCCCCTCTAAGGAGATCGACACCATGCGCCGCATCATTCTCTCCATCGCAGCCGCCGTCGTCAGCATGCCCCTTTGGGCAATGCATTGCCCGATGGACATGGCAAAGATCGACGAGCACCTGAAAACAAATCCGCCAAGCGACCCCGCTACTCTGACCCGAGTCAAAGAGCTGCGCGCCGAAGGAGAGGCGCTGCATAAGGCTGGTGAGCATGAACAATCGCTCGAGGTGCTGGGAGAGGCCCAGGATTTGCTCGGCATAGCAGAATAGCCCTCCGTCTTCACCACCGAGCATCTGCCACATCGGCGGCTGTTCGGTGCGGCTGTCAGATCTCCTCGCCGCCCTCGCCGCCCTCGCCGGTGCAGCGAACCCGTAGTTCCTTGCGATCGAAGTTTTCTTCTCTGCTCAGGGTTTCGTAGCCCTCCGGGCAGACCTCGCGCGCACGCGTCGCGCAGCCCGGTTGTCCCGCAACCTTGGTGCAAGTGAATACATATTCGTCGGTGCCGTCTGCCGGGGACACGGTTTCAATGGCGCTGCAGCCGATCAGCAAGACCGCCGGAGCGAGGATAACGGCGCGTTGCCTGCTTAGGCTATTCATTGATAATTCGGCTCGATGTGGTTGAGCGAGACTGGCCGCCCGGCACCTGCGGCTCGGCGGGCCTCATTGGCTGCTACCGTCAGACGCGGCTCGGGACAAGTACAGCGATCCTTGCGGGTTTTTCGTTGCATCGGGCACTGACGCTAGCGTGGGTCAGGTGCGTCATCCATCTCGGCATTGTCAACGTCGATATCAGGTGTCTCGCGTTCGATGGGGACATCCGACCTATCCCGCGGAGTTTCCAGTTCATTTCCTGGCAGCTCGTCGACGCCCGCCTGGTTATCCGGATTCACATCGGTGCGCCCGGGACTCAACGGTGGCGCAGAACCAGGAATCACCATGCCATCGTCGCCCTCGGCCTGGGCATTCGTACGGGGTTCGTTCAGCGGTTGCTGATCTTGACTATCGACGCTCATCACTCACCTCTGCTGTTGTTCTGTACAGATAAGAGGATTGATGGGCTTCTGCGTTCAAGCAGATAGGTGCCGTTGGTCACTGCAGCCCGCGAGCATTCAGCGGACCGCAGAAACGGAAAAACCGGCTGCAAAGGCCGGTTTCTATCAGCGTGCACATCGTGCTAACCACGTCCATGGTGCCCGGAGCGGGAATCGAACCCGCATACCCTTTCGGATGAGGGATTTTAAGTCCCTTGCGTCTACCAGTTTCGCCATCCGGGCGGGACGGAGCGCGATGCGTGATCGCGGCGCAGGACTATAACCAGCCCCCCGCCCAGGTGCAACCCGAACGGCGCTCGACCACACCAGTTTCCAGACACTGATTGGCGTATCTCTTCAGCGCAGATATTCCTTGCTGATCCTGACTCGGACATCCGTATGTCGTGGCCGCTCTAGTCGAAGCCTCGTGGAGCAGGCAATGTTCTATCGGTGGCGAGTAGTTACCTAGCGTCCACGCTGAATCGCAGACATAAAAAAACCGCAAGCTTGCGCTTACGGTTTCTTTATTAATGGAGGCCGATGTCGGAATCGAACCGGCGTACACGGATTTGCAATCCGCTGCATAACCACTCTGCCAACCGGCCTCAAAACGAAGACGCCGCATACTGCGGCGCCATCGTCAACAAATTGGAGCGGGAAACGAGACTCGAACTCGCGACCCCGACCTTGGCAAGGTCGTGCTCTACCAACTGAGCTATTCCCGCGTCGTCTTGATGACGGGCGCCATTTTATAGTTTCAGCACGCCGCGTCAAGCCTTTGATTAAAAAGTTTTATTTCTTTTCCGTAGGGCTGAGATGAGGCCAGGCGGCCATCAGGTAATTGACCATCGACCACAACGTCAGAGCGGCGGCGACGATCAGCAATGCGTAGCCAAGCCCGACCCAGATGGTCGCCAGTGGCGGGTTGGCCAGCAGGATGATGAGCGCAACCATCTGAGCCGCAGTTTTCCACTTGCCCAGGTTGGATACGGCTACCTGCGCTCGCGCACCCAACTCGGCCATCCACTCTCGCAGGGCTGATACCACGATCTCCCGGCCGATGATGATGGCCGCCGGCAAGGTCAGCCAGAGGTTGGAATGCTCTTCGACCAGTAGCACCAGGGCTACCGCCACCATCAGCTTGTCTGCGACCGGATCGAGGAAAGCACCGAAGGGAGTGCTCTGCTTGAGCTTGCGAGCGAGATAACCGTCCAGCCAATCGGTTACCGCTGCGATGGCAAACACTGCGCTCGACGCCAGATAACTCCACTGAAATGGGAGATAGAACAGCAGGATGATGATGGGTATCAGCAGCACACGCAGCACGGTGAGAATATTTGGAATGTTCATCGATACCACTGATCCGCGGATTTAGAGGGTGATTCTACTCACTGTGCAGAGCGGCATAAATCGACTCGGCAAGCTTTTTACTGATACCGGGCGCCTTGGCGATTTCATCGAGACTGGCGCGGCTGAGTTCCTGAAGACCTCCAAAGTGCTTCAGCAGTTCGCGGCGGCGCTTCGGCCCGATCCCTGCCACACCTTCAAGCGTAGAAGTCATTCGTGCTTTTCCACGCCGTGCGCGGTGGCCTGTAATGGCGAAACGGTGGGCCTCGTCGCGAACCTGCTGAATCAGGTGCAGTGCCGGGGAGTCGCCTGGCAAGGTGAATTCATGGGCTGCGTCGTTGAGATACAGCGTTTCCAGACCCGGCTTCCGGGTAACACCCTTAGCCACGCCCAGCAGGATCAGCTCCGGCACGGCGAGCTCCTGCAGCACCTCGCGGGCCATGTTGAGCTGCCCTTTGCCACCGTCAACCAGCAATATGTCAGGCAGCTTTCCCTCCCCCTCGACGGCCTTCTTGAACCGGCGAGAGAGCGCCTGGTGCATCGCCGCATAGTCATCGCCCGCGGTAACGCCTTCGATGTTGTAACGGCGGTAATCGGACTTCAGCGGCCCTTCCGGACCGAACACTACACAGGACGCGACGGTCGCTTCGCCGCTGGAGTGGCTGATATCGAAGCACTCCAGCCGTGTCGGCGGCTCCTCGAGATCCAACGCCTCGGCCAGGGCCTGGAACCGTGCAGCCAGATGCTGACGATTCGCCAAGCGCGCACCCAGCGCCTGCTCGGCGTTGGTCAGCGCCAGCTGTTGCCAGCGTGCGCGCGTGCCGCGAACACGGTGGCTGATGGTTAGCTCCACATCACGCAGCTCTGAAATCGCGTTAATCAGCGTATCGAAGTCTTCATGGACCGTATTGACGATCAGCTCCGACGGTAAATCGCGCTCCATGGAGCCGAGGTAATACTGTTCGAGAAAGGCCTGCAAGACCTCACTGACGCTCTCTTCAATGGCGACCTGTGGAAAGAAATTCTTACTGCCCAGTACTCGTCCGCCACGTACGCTAATCAGGTGCACGCAGGCACCGCCTGGGCTTACGACCGCCGCAACAATGTCGACGTTGCCACTACCGCCTTCCATGCTCTGCTGATCCTGCACGCGACGCAGGATGCCGATCTGGTCGCGGATTTCCGCGGCGCGCTCGAAATCAAGCGCCATCGCCGCTTTTTCCATGTTTTTCGACAGTTCCTCGGCCAGCGCATTGCTGCGCCCCTCCAGAAACATCACGGAATGCCGGACGTCATCGGCATATTCTTCCGGGTCGACCAGATTCACGCAGGGCGCCTTGCAGCGCTTGATCTGATACTGCAGACAGGGTCGGGTGCGGTTGCGGTAATAGCTGTCTTCGCATTGACGCACAAAGAACGCCTTCTGCAGCAAGCTCAGACTTTCGCGAATCGCACCGGCGCTGGGGTACGGGCCGAAATAACGTCCCGGCTCCTTCTTCGCACCTCTGTGGATGCTGAGACGGGGGAAGTCCCCGCTCGAAAGAAATACATAGGGGTAGGACTTATCGTCGCGCAGCAGGATGTTGTACGGCGGGCGCCACTGTTTGATCAGAGTCTGTTCGAGCAACAGCGCTTCGGTTTCGTTCGCCGTGATCGTGGTTTCGATCTGGGCAATTTTGGCCACCAGCGCGGCTGTTTTCGGCGCCTGCCCAGTCTTGCGGAAATAGCTCGCCAGGCGCTTCTTCAGATTCTTCGCCTTGCCTACATAAAGCAGCTTGGCGTCAGCATCGAACATTCGGTAGACGCCGGGACGCCCGCTGCACGAAGCCAAAAATGCGGAGGAATCGAAGCCGCTCATCAATTGATGGTGTCGACCATGCCGTGACGGACAGCGAGCAGCGCCAGCTCGACGTCACTAGTAATCGAAAGCTTCTCGTAGATACGGTAACGATAGGTGTTGACGGTTTTCGGCGACAGGCACAGCTTGTCAGAGATGGCCTGAACCTTCTGGCAGTTCGCGATCATCAGGGCGATCTGGATTTCGCGCTCGGAGAGAAGATCGAAAGGTGAGCCGTTGACCTTGGGCTGGAATGACTTGAGCGCCAGCTGCTGGGCGATCTGCGGGCTGATGTAGCGCTGACCCGCAAAAACCATGCGGATCGCCTGAATCATCTCATCGAGCGCCGCGCCCTTGGTCAGATACCCGGCGGCACCTGCCTGCAGCAATCGCGTCGGGAAGGGATCTTCTTCGCAAATGGTGACAGCGATGACCTTGATATCAGGATGGCTGCGCAGGAGCTTACGGGTGGCTTCGAGGCCGCCGATGCCCGGCATCTTGACGTCCATCAGGACGACATCCGGCTTGAGTTCACGCGACTTCTTGATCGCCGCCTCGCCCGATTCAGCCTGCCCAATCACCTGCAGGCCATCGATATCGGCGAGCATTCGGGAAATGCCTGTGCGTACTAGATCGTGGTCATCGACCACCAGCACCCTAATCAAGCAGACACCTCTTTCAGTGCAAATTCAAAGCTGGCTGACTGCTCGCTTCATAAGCGGCGGACTTTAACAAAAACTCACCGCCTTACCCAGACCATACATCGCAAAATGGCCAGATGACATCACGCCTCTGGCCTAGTGTCAGGAACTCTGCGTGAACGGATAGGCAGGCGTACCAGTCCGATCTATGGTCAACATCGCTCTCGTTACCGGTACCGCTTTTTGTTCGAAAGTCTAATTGCAGCCCTCATCCTGGCTGCCGTCCACCTGCTCGCAGGGCGCCTGCGCGCACTTGGCCATCTGCCTCGTAGCCGTTGGCTTTCGTTGGCCGGTGGCGTTTCGGTGGCATATGTATTCGCTCACCTCTTGCCGGAACTGGCCCGAGGTCAGGAAGTGATAGACGGTAGCGACATCTGGCTACTCAATTATCTCGAGCATCACGCCTATCTGCTGTCATTGCTTGGCCTCGCCACTTTTTATGGCTTGGAGCGCTTGATAACGAAGCACCGGAGCGAGCTGGAGGAACATGAAGAGTCCCATGCCGGGGTGTTCTGGCTGCACATCGCTGCCTTCGCCCTCTATAACGGGCTAATTGGTTACCTGTTGACGCATGGCGCGAATGACAAACCGTACTCGCTGCTGCTCTACTGCGTCGCGATGGGGATGCACTTTCTGGTCAATGACTTCGCGCTGCAAAGCGACCACAAAGATCTGTTCAAACGCCGGGGCCGCTGGGTACTCGCGATGATGCCACTGGCTGGGTGGGGCTTCGGGGCCATGACCGATGTTTCAGAACTGGCCGTTTCGGCGCTGACCGCATTTATTGGTGGCTCGATCATATTGAACGTGCTCAAAGAGGAGCTGCCGGAAGAGCGCAACAGCCGCTTCGGCGCCTTTCTCATCGGCTCGGTCGGTTATTCGCTGTTGTTGCTCGGATTTCAGAATGTCAGCTGACCCGTGACACCACGACTACTCGACATTCGATTCAGCCATCACAACCACGCCGCTCACGTAAGGCACAGGCTGGTTGATGCTGCTGAGCACGGATTCGGGCGGTGCACTCCCCCAGGACTTCGATCAACGCAACGGGTCACCAAGAGACTTTCATGCTTAAAACCTTCGCACTATTTGCTGTCACAGCTGTTGCCGAGATCGTCGGTTGCTACCTGCCTTATCTCTGGCTCAAGCACGGCAAAAGCGCCTGGCTCCTGATACCCGCCGCGTTGTCGCTGGCACTCTTTGCATGGCTGCTGACACTGCACCCGACCGCCGCGGGCCGGGTTTATGCCGCGTACGGCGGCGTTTATGTGGGCGTAGCGCTGCTCTGGTTATGGCTGGTGGATGGCGTTCGGCCAACTCATTGGGATTTGCTCGGCTGTGCAGTCGCCTTCCTCGGCATGGCAATCATCATGTTCGCACCGCGAGCGACCTGAGCTAGAACCGACTTACGGCCGCTCCGCCGCACGCTTAGCAAGCAGCCCCTGATAGAAACGGCACTCACGCTCCAGCGCATCCGCCAGATTGCTTGCCTGCCGGAAACCATGATGTTCTTGCGGATAAAGACGGTACTCGACCGGGATGTTTCTCTGACGAAGCGCCGCCACCATTGATTCGGTCTGTTCGGGAAGCACCACCGAGTCCTGCCCGCCCTGAAAGAAGATCACCGGCACCTTGATCTGCGCCGCATTGTGCAGCGGGGCGCGCTGACGGTAACGCTCGGCATGACGCTGCGGATCGCCGATCAGCCAGTCCAGATAGTCCGCCTCGAACTTGTGCGTGACGCGCCGCAACGCGAACGGGTCGCTGACACCATAAAGACTGGCGCCACCACTGAAGCCGGCATCGGATGCCAGCGCGCGGAGCGAGGTAAAGCCGCCGGCGCTCGAACCGCGAATGAAGGCGCGGGCCGGATCGATCTGCCCGTCCTCAGCCAGCGCACTGACGGCGGCGCGTGCATCTTCCACGTCGACAACACCCCATTGCCCACGCAGCCGCTGCCGGTAAGCGCGACCGAAACCGCTGCTGCCTCGGTAGTTGATATCGGCCACGGCAAATCCTCGCTGGGTCCAGTATTGAATCCGCGGATCGAATACCGGATAGCAGGCCGACGTCGGCCCGCCGTGCAAGAAGATCACCAGCGGTGGGCGCTCGCCGTCCAGGCTCCGGCAGTTGGCATTGCGCGGCGGATAGAAGAATGCGTGAGCAGTTTCGTCACGCCCGGTGACGAAACTGAACGACAGCGGATGCGACAACGCGTCGGTCGATAGCGGCTGCTCGCCACCCACGATGATGTCGGCCTGGCCGGTTCGCCGGTCTATGGCCAGCACCGCTGGCGCGCGATCGACGGCTGCGGCGATGCAGTAGTAGTTCCGATTATCGGCGGCCAGCTGCCGGCACCGGCTGAATGCCATCGCCAGTTGGCGCTCGCAGCCCCCGGCGTCCCGCTCGAACAGCAGGCCGTAGCCGTCGACCATGCGCGTCAGTAGCAGGCCGCCTTCGGCAAGCGGCAAATAGCTATTTGTGCCCAACTGCCACGGGGCGGGCGCATGGTCGAATGCCAGCTGCGCCGGGCCAACCGCATCAGGCCCGGACTCGCCATTCGCAGACGTGAGCGCCGGGACCAATCGGCCATCCTGCTCCCGCCAGGGCTGCCACCAGCCTGCTTTGTCGCTCAGGCAGTAAAGCGTGCCATCCGATGCAAAGCGTGGTTGTTGCAGGGATTCATCACCTTCGCGTCCGGCCAGGCATTGCGGCGTCTGCCATGTGCCATCGGTGTCGCGCTCGGCCATCCAGAGGCTGGTTGCGGTCCAGGGTTGCTCGGGGCGCTGCCACTGGATCCAGGCCATGCGCCGGGCTTCGGCATCGAGCGTTGGCGACGAGTAGAAGTCTGCACCTTCGGCGATAACGCTGCGCTGGCCGGCACTCAGCGAGAAACTGACCAGCCGATGCTCCACGCGCTCGCCGGCCTGGTCCTCCTCGACCGCCACGATGGCGGCATGCTGAGAATCGAACTGCAGATCACCGTAGCGACAATCGGGCTGCTGCGTGAGTGCAAGGGGCTCGTGTGCGTCGTCCGCGATGGTCTGCAGATGGATCTGCTGATCCTTCTCATTGACGAACGCAACGCCTGCATCCGTCAGGCAGAAGGCTCCGCCACCATATTCATAGACCCGGCTGCGAAGCGATACGTCTGGCGGCGTCACACAGACAGCCCGCCCGTCTCGCCAGTACCAAAGGGTGCAGCGAGCATCCGTTGGCTGATACTCGATCCAAAACAGCCCGCCGTGCCCTGCCCTGAGCTCGGCGAAATCTCGGCTCGCCGAGGCGGCTTTCTCGGCAGTCCAGTCACTGGGCCAGAAGCCGTATGGGATTTTGTTCATCGTTCGGTTGGCTCCGGTCGGCGGTAACGTAACGGTCTCAAACTTTGAGGATCAGCCGCGATGCCTTCTCGTTGCGGAAGGTCAGCTCATCCAGCCCGCGCGGCGTCTGCTCGGCCTCGGTGCGCGCGGCGAGAATTACGCTGTGATGGGCGGATTTGCTGCACACCGGGTCGGCATTCGCGGCATCGCCAGTAAGCATGAAAGCCTGGCAGCGACAGCCGCCGAAGTCCTTTTCCTTCTCGTCACAGGATTGGCAAGGCTCAGGCATCCAGTCGAAACCGCGAAACTTGTTGAAGCCGAACGGGTGCTTCCAGATCTGCTCAATGCTCTGCTCGCGCACGCTGGGAAAGCTGATCGGCAACTGACGCGCGCTGTGGCATGGCAACGCAGTGCCGTCGGGCGTGATGTCGAGAAACAGGTTGCCCCAGCCGTTCATGCAGCCCTTCGGCCGCTCTTCGTAGTAATCGGGCGTGATGAAGATCAGCTTGCAGGGGTGATTTTCGGCGGCCAACTTGTCGCGCCACTGGTTGGTGATGCGCTCGGCACGAACCAGCTGCTCCTTGCTGGGCAGCAGCCCGATACGGTTGAGTTCGGCCCAGCCGTAGAATTGACAGGTGGCGAGTTCAACGAAGTCCGCTTCCAACTCCAGGCACAGCTGGATGATGCGTTCGATATTGTCGATGTTGTGCCGATGGGTGACGAAGTTGAGCACCATCGGATAGCCGTGGGCTTTCACCGCACGCGCCATGGCCAGTTTCTGCGCGAAAGCCTTCTTCGAGCCGGCCAGCAGATTGTTCACCTCTTCGTCGGCGGCCTGGAAACTGATCTGGATGTGGTCGAAGCCAGCGTCGGCGAACGAGGCGATCTTCTCCTCGGTCAGGCCGATGCCCGACGTGATCAAGTTGGTGTAGTAGCCAAGGTCCCGCGCCGCCTTGATCAGTTCAGCCAGATCCTGACGAACCAGCGGTTCACCTCCCGAGAATCCCAGCTGTGCCGCGCCCATTTCGCGCGCCTGGCGGAATACTTCAATCCATTCGGCAGTGCTCAGCTCGTCATGGCTGCGGGCAAAATCCAGCGGATTCGAGCAATACGGGCACTGCAACGGGCAGCGATAAGTCAGCTCGGCAAGCAGCCATAGCGGCGGACCGGGTTCGAAGCCCGGCTTAGCGAAGCTCGATCCAGAACCGCTCAACGGCTACCTCCAAGAATGCGACGATATCCTCTTCGATCCCTTCCGCCTCGGGATAGCGCACCTGCAGATCGGCGACGATGGCGCCGACGGTACGAGCGCCGTCAACTTCAGCCAGTACCGCGGCGGCGCTCTCGTTGAGTTTGATCATGCCTTCGGGATAGAGCAGCACGTGGCATTTCTGCACAGGTTCCCACTGGAAGCGGAAGCCGCGGCGCAAGGCAGGGATCTGGGTCAGTTGGATGTCACTCATGGTCCGTTGTCTCGCCAGTGGGACAGGCGGTGGCTTAGCCTGGTTGGTGAATCGAATCGTTTGAGCGGGCTTCGTGGTGGGCTGAAGCCCACCCTACTACCGAAGCGAAGCGCCGCCGGCCCGAACTACCGAAGTGTCAAAACGTAATGCCGTTGTGCCAGACGCGCTCGCGGGTCACGGTGTGGTACGGCGGGCGGTCCAGTTCGTAGGCCATGCTCATGGCGTCCAGCATGCTCCACAAGACGTCGAGTTTGAATTGAAGAATGTTCAGCATGCGCTCCTGACTCTCACGAGTGGTGTAGTGCTCGAGCGTGATGCGTAGGCCGTGTTCGACGTCGCGGCGCGCTTCTTTCAGGCGCTTGCGGAAATAGTCGTAACCGGACGGATCGATCCAGCTGTAATGCTGCGGCCAAGCATCCAGGCGCGACTGATGGATGGTCGGAGCGAAGAGTTCGGTCAGCGAGCTGCTCGCCGCTTCCTGCCAGACCGCACGACGCGCGAAGTTGACATAGGCATCCACCGCAAAACGTACGCCCGGTAGCACCAGCTCCTGCGACAGAACCTGTTCGCGATCGAGCCCCACGGCTTCAGCCAACCGCAGCCAGGCTTCGATGCCGCCCTCCTCGCCGGGCACACCATCATGGTCGATGATGCGCTGTACCCATTCGCGCCGGGTATCGCGATCCGGGCAGTTGGCCAGGATCGCAGCATCCTTCACCGGTATGCACACCTGGTAGTAGAAGCGGTTCGCTACCCAACCCTGAATCTGCTCACGGGTCGAGCGGCCTTCGTACATGGCGCGGTGGAACGGGTGGTGGATGTGGTAGTAGTCGCCCTTGGCGCGCAGCGCCTGCTCGAACTCAGCGCGGGTCATGGCTGGCAGGGTCATCGCGGCTTCCTTTGCTGTTCCCGCTGCGGCAATGCACAACGCGGGAAGGGTTGCTCTCATAGGGTGCGCTCTGCGCACTACAGCTCGATGCTCATGCCATCGAAGGCTACTTCGATGCCGTGCTCGTCGAGGGTTGCACGCTCGACCGAGTCTTCATCGAGGATGGGATTGGTGTTGTTTATGTGGATGAGGATCTTGCGAGCCGCCGGCACCCCATCGAGCACCTCGATCATGCCGCCGCGGCCGCTCTGCTGGAGATGGCCCATCTCGGACCCGAGCTTGGTTCCCACTTCACGCACACGCATTTCGTCATCGCGCCAGAGCGTGCCGTCGACTAACAGGCAATCGGCGCCGCGCATCAGTTCCAGCAGCTCGGGGCTGACTTTGCCCAGCCCCGGTGCGTAGAACAGCTCGCCGCCGGTGTTGTGATCCTCGATCAGCAGGCCGATGTTGTCGCCCGGATGCGGGTCGTTGCGATGCGGCGAGTATGGCGGTGCGGCGCTGCGCAGCGGAATTGGCGTAATTTCGAGATCTGGACAGGTCGGAGTGCGGAAGCTGCTTCCCAGTGCAATGGGGTTCCAGCGCAGGCCACCATTCCAGTGTTCGAGCATCTTGAACAGCGGAAAACCGGTCGTGAGGTCCTGATGAACCATCTCGGTACACCAGACTTCATGGGGGCAGCCTTCACGCAGCGTCAGCAAGCCGGTGGTGTGGTCGATCTGGCTGTCGAGCAGGATGATCGCGCCGATTGCCGTATCGCGCGGCGCACGTGCCGGCTGCAGGGCGGGAAACGACTCCAGCTGCACACGGATGTCCGGCGAGGCGTTGCACAGTATCCAATGCTCGCCATCATCACTGATGGCAATGGATGACTGGGTACGCGCCTGTGCGCGCAAGGTGCCGTTACGCAACCCGGCGCAATTGGCGCAGTTGCAGTTCCACTGAGGAAAGCCGCCGCCCGCAGCAGAACCGAGAATCTGGATGAACATTGCAGTCCTTTAAAACGAAGCCCCGGCCTGGGCCGGGGCGAATAATCAGCGGTTGGCGAAGTACATGGTCACTTCGAAACCGATACGCAGGTCGATGAAAGCAGGTTTAGTCCACATGGTTCGATCCCCTCTATTTACGGCTGCGGATTGGCCCGACAGCCTATTGAACACCCTAGTCCACTGAAAAGCAGAATGGCACAGAAGGAGACAACGCAGCGTCCGGGTAGTGCCCAGCGCGTCGCCTCGTCATCGGCGGAACACCTCTAGCGGAAGTGCCGGTCCAGCTCAGCGTCATCAGACAGCTTCGGTGCCTTGTCTCTAAGAATCGCTGCGATTGCAGTCACGTAAACGTTCGCCTCGGCAATCGCTCCACCGACGAAAAACCGTTAGGCTGCTCATGGAAACGCCACCGAGATTGTTTCCACTCACTTTTCGTTATGCAGGCGTGTAGATGAAAGAAAACTGGTCGGCCTTCCCCTGGGTCTGCTTCGCCATGTGCGTGGGTGTGATGGGCACAGCGCTCATTTCGCCGCTTTATCCGCTGTACCAGCAGGCCTGGCAGTTGCGTACCAGTGACGTCTCGCTGATTTACGTGGTTTACATGGTGGGCGCGCTGTTCGGCCTGCTGTTCATGGGGCGCCTGTCGGACACGCTGGGCTTTCGCAAGGTGATGCTGGCCGGCCTGCTGCTGGGTTGGGGCGGCACCCTGCTGACGATGCTCGCGTGGGATCTGTCGACCTTGAACATGGGTCGCTTCGCGGTGGGTCTGTCGTCCAGTCTGATCGTCACCAGCGCCACGGTCGGACTGGTACAGATCTCGCGCGACGGGGCTTCGCAACGGATATCGATGATCACCAGCTTCCTGCTCGCCTTTGGCTTTGGTCTGGGTCCGATAACGGGCGGCATCACCGGTCAGTGGCTACCGAACCCGCTGATGGTGACCTACGTACCCTCACTATTGTTGGGTGTGCTGGCGGTGTATGCCTTGATGCGCGTGCAACTAAAACCGCATACAGATGAATTGGCGACCGCATCGCCGAGCTGGCGAACCTTCATGCCGCGCCTGGCCTGGACGGGCCGCAGCGATTCGCTGGCGTTCACGCTCACCTGTGCCTGCCCGTTCTTCGCCTTCGGTGTGTTCGGTATCTACGCGTCGATGGCCCCGCTATTTCTGGAGAAGATGCTGCCTTGGCATGGGCCGGTGGTGAGCGGTACATCCATCGGCGTCATCCTGCTGGCTTCGGCCATGATGCAGCTGGCGTGCGCCAGGATGAGCCTGCGTTGGTGCGGATTTCTCGGCTTGCTGGCGGTCGTGCTCAGCAACGCCATGCTCGTGCTCAACTTCAAGCTCGGATCGCCCATCGTGTTCATCGTCGGTGTCTGCGCCGCGGCAGCAGGACATGGCATGTGCCTGCTGGCCGGCATCAGCATGGTCAACCGCATCGCCACACCAACCGAGCGCTCAGGGCTGATTTCGACCTACCTGGTTTGCGGCTACGTCGGCAGCATCGCGCCCTTGATCGCCGCAGGCTGGATTGCCGACCACCACGGCCTGCCGGCAGCGATCACGCTGCTGGGACTATGCGTGATCGTGATCGCCTCGCCGCTGGCAATCTGGTTTTTCCGGCATCCACGGATGCGGTTGGCCTGAACCGCCGCGCCCTCAGACTGCCGGTCCGTCGTGCAAGAACGCCACCGCGGTAGTGGCGTTCCTGTCAGCTTGCCGCTCCGTTTGCCAAGCCATTCAGGCTGGAGCCCGGCGCTATGTATTAACGGTGCCGCTTGCGCCCCCTATCCAGCGTCAAGACCGGCCCGACCTTCCTTTTGAGCAGACCCGGGATAGCCTGCGCCGGATGGACCCTGGTGCGTAGCGTCGGTCGCCAAGAGGTATCGCTCACTAGCTGCAGCTCGGCTGCGGCGTTGGCGTTATAAGCCGCGAGCAAATCGACCTTGCGGCGGTTGATGACGTTACCAATGGTCGTGATCGCCTGCCCTTTCCAATGCTTGATGATTCGCGTCGAGTCCACCGAGGGGCTAAAGGTGAAGGCGTTGGCTTCCGCCCAGATGTGCGAGTCATAGCCAACGCCGAAGGCGTAACCGAAGGGGACACGCGCGTCGTCGTTGCGAATGAAATGGTTGTTGTAGACGTCCGCATGCCCCCAGCGGAGGCGCGGGGCGCGCTGACCGATATTGATGAACTCGTTGTGGTGAATCGTCACCCGCAGCTTGCCCGGATCTCCCGCCGTCGGAGAATCGGTGGAACCGACCAGCATCAGCTTGTCCCGATCCGCGAAGCGGTTATAGGACACCGTGACGAGGTCCGACCCATAGGTGATATCGACCGAGCCATCATGCTGCTGAAAAGGTCTGCCGAAATACATCGGCGCTTGGTCGTCGAAGTTCGGATCGTCCGTATAGTAGTTGTGATTGATCCAGATGTTGGACGCGCCGTTGATGATCTGAACCATGTCGTATTCGCTGTTCCAGTTTCCGTCCGAGCCATCGGTCGGGTCCCATTGCGGGAAGCAGTCGCTGACGGCTTTGTGGTTCAGGTTACGCACGATCACGTTGCGTTCGCCGTCTATCCGCAACGACAACCCTATCAAGCTCGCCTTGGGGTTCGCTCCGATGATCGTCGTGTTGCTCGGCACCTCGATCACCATGGTGTTTTTCTGATTCTCAGCGGACTGGCGACGCGCGTTCTCCGGACCACCGGAGGGCTCCGTATCCCATCCCCAGACCGCTGGATCATATGCAGCCAGGTAGCTGTCCAGGGTATATCCGGTCCCCCGCGCATAGTCTTCGCACGTCAGCGGATTGCCTGAATCATCCGAGTTGCCAAGAAGCGCGCCGTGAACGCGAACGATCTTGGGTTCGTCCCCCGCTTCATCGAACGCCGACTTCAATTGAGCGCGCGTGGTGACATCGTAGACACGGCCGGGCACCGCGTAGGCGCCACCGCTGGTCCCACCGCCCATCGATGCAAATCCATCGCGCATCGGAAGCGTCTGCCGCTCCAGCGGAATTCTTCCTCCGGCAAGGCCGGCATTGACGACTACCGACGCACCGGCCGGTGCTGAGGAAAGACCAATGCCCAACGAGATCGTCATAACTGCTACAACATTTCGCATTTTCTTATCCTTATTTTTGATGTTGTCATACTTCGCTATTTGCTTTTCACCGATTTTTCATGTGAAACGGCGTTTCGGAGTCTAGGCAAGCCCGATGCAACGTCAATTAAATGTATGACGTCATACCTTCTGGCTTAGTATTTTCCGACGGAATGCTTCGCTGGAGCTGAACGAGAGCAGGTCACGTTTCGAGGTGAGCGCAATCTAAAGAATTGGGCCGGCTCCGCTGGAAGCCGTCTGCCCACCAGTTAGGAAAAACAACTGTCATGCCTGCGCGGCTGACAAGCCATGCGCTTTAATACTGAAAGCCGTCCGCTCACCCTCGATCGCAGCGGCGTTCTGAAATGGAGGTCTATCATCATCCGCATCCCACAGCTGGCAGTCGACGGCCTGCCCCGCTTCGAAGGACTCACGCTCGACCGCATCGTCACGCCTTCGACACCGGCGGAGTTCTCCCAAGCCGTCGTTGACCTCCTGAGCGTCGCGCAGATCGGCTTCGATACCGAATCCAAACCCACCTTCAAGATAGGCGAGGCTTCCACCGGGCCTCACGTGATCCAGCTAGCCACGCCGCAAACCGCCTATCTGTTTCAGGTCGGCGTGGACGGTTGCGTCGACGCAGCTAAAGCCGTGCTGGAGTCGAACCAATTACTGAAGGTCGGCTTTGGCCTGAGCTCGGATCGAAGCCGATTGCGCAGTCGCCTGGGCATCGAGTTGCGGCATTACATCGACCTTGGCACGACGCTGCGCTATCAGAGCAAGAAAGGCCAGGTCGGATTGCGAGGCGCGGTCGCAGCGGTGCTGGGCGCTCGGGTGAGTAAATCTCGCAGCGTCTCTACGTCCAACTGGGCAAATCGAACATTGACCGATGCACAACGGTATTACGCCGCAAACGACGCCTACGCCGCGCTACAGGTATACCTAGCCTTAGGCGATGGCGCCGGGCAGCTGCCGGCGGACCGTATCGTCACCGGGTCGGCAAGCCAGTCTGCGTGAGAACGCCAAGCCCGCAGGACGTACAGATTTAGCTGTTCAAAAGCATGACGGAGACGAACGACAATGGAGCTTCTGTTGAACATCGACGTCGCAGATCTGGACAAGGCGATCCCCTTCTACCGGGACGCCCTCGGCTTGCGCCATACGCGCTCCCTGTTCAACGGGGCGGCAGCGGAAATGCTGGGTGCTGGCTGCCGCATCTACTTGATCGAGCACGCCGGATCGGAACCGGCCACAGCAATCGGCGATGGCATTCGTACCTATGACCGCCACTGGACGCCCATTCATCCCGACTTCGTCGTTGACGATATCGAAGCGTCCGCCACACGCGCGGTAGCGGCCGGTGCACGCCAGGAAACACCGATACGCGTGTTCGCTTGGGGCAGGCTGGTCACGCTGAGCGACCCATTCGGCAACGGCTTTTGCCTGATTCAGTTTCCGAATGAACCGTACGAAAACGAAAGGGACCCTAGCCTGGGCGGCTGATCGCGCGGGTCAGCGATGTTCGAGTCTCTCGGGAACAGACCGAGTGCATTCGGTGTTGAAAATGGCAGCGCTGCCTATCGGCCCCAACCACTCGGCGCAGGCGCATTGGTTACGATCAGCCGGCCAGCGCCACCGCGCAGGTCATGCAAGGCCGCCATAAGATCCGCTGGCCGCAGCTCGCGCATCGCTCTGATCACTTGCCCGATCCGATCGCATTCATGCCCGGCCAGCACCGCCTGCCAGGCTCGTTCGGCATGGCCATTGAGATCGGCAGAAGCAGCGGCTTGCTGATCGGCTGTCGCATGGGCGATCCCTGTCAGATCTTCTGTCGAGCGCTCTGCCAGCTGCAGCGCGAAGGTATCCAGAAACGCCTCGATTTGGCGGAGGATTTCAGTCGCCGAAGCGGTCGGCGACTGCACCGCGAAGAGCATGCCTGGCTGGTCGGCAAACTGGCAGAACCGGCTGAGCACCGCGTAACCCAGCTGTAGCTCACTGCGAATCCGACGAAAGAATTCGCCCTCCAGCAAACGCCCCAGCACACGCCACGCCGCCTCGCCTTCAAGGCCGCGATCAGCGAGGGAACAGAACAGGATGAATGCCGTGTCGCTGGTGACCGCCCCGTCTCCAACCTGATGCCAGTGACTTTCCGTAGGCGGCGCCTCAAGCCAATCCTTGCCCAGCGCAGGCTGACCAGGCAGCGCGCCGACCGATGCCAGCAGCGCCGTAGAGGTCTGCGACGAGAAACCAACCGCCAGCCCATCCCAGCGCGCATCACTCCAGGCGGCGTGAAGCTGTTCGCGATTAACTGATCTGGCCGGCTCGGCTGACTGGTGCATTCCCGCAACCAGACGTGGCAGGCGGTTGAGTAACTGACGAAGCAGCATTTCATCCTGCCCCAGCGAACGGTGCTGTTCTGCCAACCGCGCACACTGGGCAAGCGACGCCTCGGGAGGCTTGGCGAGCAAGTAGGCAATGTCGCCAAGAATGGGTGGCACGGCTTCAGCGAAACCACGCAGACTCAGCGTCCAGCTATGCCCCATGTCCTCGAATCGCAGTTCCACGCCCGCCTGCCGTGCTGCCCAGACGCATCTTTGCAACGCATGCGACAGCCCATGCCAGAGTGCAGACACCGGCAGTTCAGCGAAGCGCCAACGCAGCATCAATGCAGCCTTGTTGCTCTCCTCTGTCTGTCCCAGCCAGCGCAATGCGGCGACGGGGTTGGCAGCCTTGCCATCCGACACGGCGGTCTTCAACCAGGGATTGGCTTGTGGAATCTGCCAGTGCCAGTCGCGGCGCGGGGCGGTTAATGGCGGCTCGCTAGCCATGCGCAACGGAAATCCATCGCTAGTGACCGAGCCGCACGGAGCCGTATCGACGGTGAGAACCACAGATCCAATGTCCGTCATTCGCTTTATCAGGGTGCGCAGCGCATCACCTATGCCGGCTTCATCGGAGTCGGCGGCCCAGGCCAGCGGTTCCACCCAATGGCGCAGCAGCCTCAAAAGCTCGGCGCCGTGCAGGCTGCGCTCGGCTATCAGTCGGTACTCATCCCAGCACGCTTGCCAACAGGATGGTTCAACGAAGAAGCGCAGCCAATCCGTCAGCGCATCGACCACCGTGGCTCGCTGCGCCAGGCCCTTGCTCGTCAACGATGCCTCGATGGCCAACACGCCCTGCCCTGCGAACCAGTATGGCACCCGTAGCGACAGCGCCTGGCACAGACCCGCCGCCTGCAAGCGCTGCGACAAACCATTCGGCGCTTCAGAGGCGATCCAGGTTGCGAGGTAATCCAGCGCCGGCAAGGCGTGCTCATCCAAACCGTCGACAATGAAGGCGAGCAGCAAACGCGGCTGGGTTTGTTCCAGTTGCAGCCTCGACCATCCCTCAGTGCGAGCATGCAACACGGGCGGGGATCGCCGCACGGCAGCACCTGCGATCAGCGATATGTCGGCCTGTTCCGCAAGGCGCTGCAATACAGCTTCGCTCTGCGGACCGGCCAGTAGCAGCTCCATCTGCCCTGTCCGATAGAAGCGCTGATGGTAGCCGTGCAGCGCCTGCTGGAAATCTGGTTCATCTACCGGCAAGGTTTCCCGGTTGCCGGCATGAAAGCCGCTGGCTGGGTGCGTGGAGTCGATTGCGCGGGCCAACGCTGCATCGGATAGCGTCTCCCGATCCTTAGCGCGGGCAAGGAACTCGGCGTGCAACACCTCGCGCTCACGCAATTGAGCGTCTGGATCGAGCAGCGGATACGCCAGCATATCCAGCAGACAGCGCAAGCCTTCCTCGAGCTGGCCAGCCGGAAGCTGGAAGAAAAAGTCAGTGTGTCGCTCTCGCGTCGATGCGTTCAGTTGCCCGCCGCAGGCCTGGATGAAGGGCATCAGGCTCTGCGCCACCGGGTAATCCCGGCTGCCAAGAAACAGCAGGTGTTCGAGAAAATGGGCGAGCCCCGGATAGGATCGGGGCGCGTCATGGGAACCGGCATGCACCCGTATCAGGGCTGCGGCCTGCGCGCTGTGCGGCAGCCGCACCAGACGCACTCGCAACCCGTTGGTCAGAGTCAGTTGCAGCGGGCGTTGGGCTAGATCGGCAAACTGGTGCATGACGGCATCGTGTTTCGGCTGAAGTCACTGAGCATCGCGCCAACTGGAGTTAGACACAATGATTCAGGAGCGGAACCGATGCTCCGCTCAGGAAAACGTCAGGTGTCCAGACGTCCATCGAGAAACTGCCGCAGACGGCGTTGCATAAGTTCGCCCGAATTGCCGAGGCGCGCAATCGGTGAGCCTCGCAAGCTCTGCTCTGAAAACTCGGCCGCCTCGCCTGCCAACGCCAATGGGCAATCGAGCCCCAACGCGAGTTTGGCCAGTTGACGCAGCAGCACCGCGTTCGGCGGTACGTTGGAATACAGCACCAACGCTCTCGGGCGAGTTTTCTCGCAAACCAGTGGCAACTCGTTCAGTGGCTGACCGACTGCCAGCACATTGAGCGCAACCGTATCGCTGGACAGCAACAGGCCAGTGACCAGCAGTTCCAGCTCACGACATTGCCCCGGGACCGCAGCCAGCAGTACCCGACTCTTCGCCTGATCGCGATCAAGCTGCAAGCTTTGCAGCACGCGGGCACGGAGGAAGGCATCGAGGAACAGCCATTCGCTGGTCTGGCCATATTCGCCCTGACGCAGCGACAGCCGCTGCCACAACGGCAGCATCACATCCTGAAGGACTATCAGCAGCGAATAAGTGGAAATGAGCTGCCCGTATATCTGTTCAAGCCAGGAGTGATCGAAGCTGCCCACGGCACGCTGCACCTGCGCCGTCCAATCGCCCCACTCGGCTGCGTCCGCATGCCACCGCCCCTCAGACTTTGCAGCGTCGCGAGACAGGATACTGCCCACTTTGCTTACCGTGACGCCGCGGTCAATCCAGGCCAGGATGCTGCGAATCGCTTCGATATCGGCCATGGAATAGAGGCGATGGCCGCTTTCGGTGCGAGTGGGCTGAATGAGGCCGTAGCGGCGCTCCCATGCGCGCAGCGTGACCGCGTTGACGCCTGTCAGGCGCGAGACTTCCCCAATGGGGAACAGTTCGTCCCGCTTGAGCGGATCTAAAGCAGGCATCGTGCAAGCACGGTCAAGTTGAGTCATGACGCGGCAGCTCATGTAGAAGGATTGGCGCATTGTAGCTTAGGGTTACGCCTGAACCGCACGAGCCGGCGCCAAGCGCCTCGTGCCGAGCCGTCCGAACCTGCCCTAGAATGTCGCAACACCGATAAGAGACATCCCGATGATCAATGCCAAACTGCTGCAACTGGTAATCGAAGCCTCCAACGACGGGATCGTGGTCGCCGAGCAGGAAGGCGACGACAACATCCTCATCTACGCTAACCCCGCCTTTCAGCGGCTGACCGGCTACGATGTGGACGATACTCTCTATCAGGATTGTCGTTTTCTACAGGCCGGCCACCGCGACCAGCCCGGGATCGCGGCGATTCGCAAAGCGATCAGAAGCCACCAGCCGTGTCGCCAGACGCTTCGCAATTACCGCAAGGATGGCAGCGCGTTCTGGAACGAGCTTTCGATTACTCCAGTGTTCAACGAAGCTGACCAACTGACCTATTTCATCGGTATCCAGAAGGATGTCAGCCGTGAGGTCGAGGCCAGGCAGCGCGTAGTCGAACTGGAAGCCGAAGTGCGGCGACTCAAGGAACAGCTCGCCACACTGAAGCAATGACTGCGGTTTTCACAGTGCCTGCGGGGCGCGCCGGCACAGGGCGATCAGTGCCTGCACCCAGCTTTCATGAGTATTGAGGCAGGGAATCAGGTGCAGCTCTTCCCCACCCGCAGCGATGAACTGCTCGCGGCCACGATCGCCGATCTCTTCCAGTGTCTCGATGCAATCCGCAACGAATGCCGGGCACATCACTAGCAGCTTCTTGACGCCTTTGGCCGCTAATTCTTCCAGCTGCGCTTCGGTATAAGGCTCGATCCATTTGGCACGACCGAGCCGTGACTGGAACGACACCGACCACTGCTCCGCACGCAATCCGGCGCGCTCGGCAAACGCAGCGCCGCTTTGCATGCACTGAGCACGATAGCAACCTGCGAGTACGGCGCCCTCGGCCCGCTGGCAGCAATCGGCGCCTTTCAGGCAGTGCGAACCGGTTGGATCGGTCTTGTGCAGATGACGCTCGGGCAGGCCGTGAAAGCTCAGCAGCAGATGATCGTATTCTTGCGCCAGGTATGGCTTCACGCTGTCGACCAGTGCATCGAGGTATTCGGGCTGGTCGTAGAAGGGCTGCAGGATCGACAGCCTGATATCCAGACGATTGTCTCGAATGACCCGGCGTGCTTCCTCGATGGCGGTCGTCGTGGTGCTATCAGCGAATTGCGGATACAGCGGCGCAAAAGTCACCTGCTTGATGCCCCGCTTCGCCAGCCCGACCAAAGCGCGCTCGATCGAGGGCTCGCCATAGCGCATCGCCAACTCCACCGGACCCTCCGTCCAGTGAGGGCGCACCGCATCGGCCAGCCGTTGGCTGAGCACCACCAGCGGTGATCCTTCCGGCCACCAGATTGATGCGTAGGCATGAGCGGACTGCGCGGGGCGTTTAAGCAGAATCAGCGACACCAGCAAGCGGCGAACCGGCCATGGCAGATCGACGACGTAAGGGTCCATCAGGAACTGGTCGAGATAGCGACGCACGCCCGCCACATCGGTGGAAGCCGGTGACCCCAGGTTTACCAATAACAACGCCTGCTCAGACATGCACATTCCTGACTACTGATTGAACAACTACACAGCCCTGCCGGGCGGCGCGCCATTTTCACACAGGCGACCACAGCTTGCGCAGGTCCGCCAATGCCGCATCCAGAAACCCCAACGCCGGGAAGTCGGCACGTTCGTCCCCTGGCAATAGCGCGTTGCGCACCGGTTGCGGCGAGCAGGCATTGTAGGGGCCGTGCGCAGGGGGCTGCTGCAACAGAAAATCTATCAGAGCAATTCGTTCGCTCTGGTTACGCACACGTTGCATCGAAACGCCTTTCTGCGTGGTACGGCTGTCACGGCTAGCGATGCCCGGCGCGGCTTGAATTGTACAAATCAGGTTGACTTGTACAAGGCCGACTTTAAGATGCCGGCAAATACTGTACAAACAAAACGCCTTGTACAGGTACGTATCGAGGCCAGCCCGATGTCTACGTCAACTGTCATCAAGATCGGTATCAGCGCTTGTCTACTTGGCAATCCGGTGCGCTTCAATGGCGGGCACAAGGAGTCGCGTCTATGCAGCGAAACGCTGGCTCGTCACTTCCAGTTCGTGTCGATTTGCCCCGAAGTGGCCATCGGGCTGGGCACGCCTCGCGAGCCAATCCGGCTGGTTGGCGCCCCTGAGCACCCGCGCGCGGTCGGCACGGTGCATCTGGAGCTGGATGTCACTGATGCGCTAGTTGCTTATGGCGAGCGGATCGCCACCGAGCTGGATGACATCAGTGGCTACATCCTGATGCAGAAATCCCCCTCCTGCGGCGTGGAGCGGGTGAAGGTGTACCAGGCCAGCGGCCATCCGGCCGAAGGCGGCGGCTCCGGCCTGTTTGCCCAGGGCCTGATGCGGATGCGGCCAGATCTGCCGATCGAAGAGGCTGGCAGACTCAATGACCCGGTGCTGCGCGAGAACTTTCTGACGCGAATATATGCCCATGCCGAATGGCAGCGCCTGCTGCGTACGGGCCTGACACGCAAGGCCCTGGTGAATTTCCATTCACGCCACAAGTACCAGCTCATGGCGAGCGACCCGCTGCAATACAAAGCGCTCGGTCGGATGGTCGGGGGCGTCGGCAATATATCGCTGGAGGAATTCGCACCGGCTTACTTCAGCCAGCTGATGGCGGCGCTGAAAAAGAACGCCTCGCGCGGCAACCACAGCAACGTTTTGCAGCACCTGAGTGGTTATCTAAAAAAATATCTCGAAGGCGACGACAAACAGGAACTGCAGCGCCTGATAACCCAGTATCGCGAAGGCATCGTACCCCTCATCGTGCCACTGACGCTGCTTAAACACCACTTCCGCCGGCATCCGGATCGCTACGTAGCCAGCCAGGCCTATCTGCAGCCGCATCCTGAAGACCTCAGCTTGCGCAACGGGATCTGAATACTTGCACATGAATCAGCTGATCTGGCTGCGCAGCGATCTGCGCGTGACCGACAATACCGCCCTGTCCGCCGCGATGAACGCTGGCCCGACCATCGCGCTGTACCTGATCACGCCCGTGCAGTGGCTCGCCCATGGCGACGCGGCCTGCAAGGTCGATTTTTGGCTGCGCAACCTGGGCGCTCTCTCGGCACGTCTCGCCGAGCTGAACGTGCCGCTACTGATCCGCTGCGTCGATGACTGGCAAGCCGTGCCCGCGCTTGTCGCCGATCTCTGCCGCGAGCACGAAATCGGCAGCGTGCATATCAATGACGAATATGGCGTGAACGAGCAACGACGTGACGAGGCGGTGGCCGCAGCACTCCTCCACACGGGCGCGTCGCTGCGACAGCATCTGGACCAGCTGCTTTTTGCACCAGGCAGCGTGCAATCCTTGGCCGGCCAGGGCTTCAAGGTCTTCAGCCCGTTCCGCAAGGTCTGCTATTCACGCCTGAGCCATTCACTGCCGCGCTGCTTGCCGGTACCCGCGCCGCAAGCGTGGCTGCCCGTGTCACGCGATCCGCTCCCAATGACGATAGAAGGCTTCGCGCCGCCTACCGAGCAACTGCGCTCGTTCTGGCCCGCCGGCGAAGACTTCGCACGTACACGTCTGGCCTGCTTTGTCGAAGACGACATGGCCGATTATCAGCAGCGCCGCGACCTTCCCGCCGAGCCTGGCACCAGTCAGCTGTCGCCCTACCTGGCCGCCGGCGTCATTTCGCCCCGGCAATGTCTTCACGCCGCTCTGGCAACGAACCGGGGCGAGCTCGACAGCGGTAATCCGGGCGCTGTCACCTGGATCAACGAACTGCTCTGGCGCGAATTCTACAAACATGTGCTGGTGGGCTATCCGCGAGTATCGATGGGGCGCGCCTTTCGCCCTGAAACCGAAGCCCTGCCCTGGCGCAACGCGCCCGATGAGCTGGCTGCCTGGCAGCAGGGGCGCACCGGTTTTCCAATCATCGATGCGGCCATGCGGCAACTGCTGGCGACCGGCTGGATGCATAACCGCCTGCGCATGCTGGTCGCCATGTTTCTGAGCAAGAACCTGCTGATCGACTGGCGCGAAGGCGAGCGTTGGTTCATGCGGCACCTGATCGATGGCGACCTCGCCGCGAACAACGGCGGCTGGCAATGGAGCGCTTCGACCGGCACCGACTCGGTGCCCTACTTCCGCCTGTTCAATCCGCTCAGCCAGTCGGCGAAATTCGATCCGCAAGGCCGTTTCCTCCGCCAGTGGTTGCCTGAGCTGGCGCACTTGAACGATCGCGACATCCATGACCCGAGTTTCCGCCAGGGCCTTCATCTCAACGGCTACCCACACCCGATCACCGAGTTGGCGACTAGCCGTGAGCGCGCCCTGTCTGCCTTCAGACATTTGGCAAAGCGCTTATGACTGATCCGCGAATGTCACGCCGAAGCGCTATTTCAGTACTGCAAACACCACGCGACTCGTCTCGGAGACATAGCATGTCCAGCGACACCTTCACGCTTAAGGATCACTACCGCAAAGCCGATCGCATCATGCTTGGTGTGCTGTGGTTTCTGACCGCCTACGCGCTCGGCCTGGCCACGCTGTATGGCAATTGGGCGCAGGCCATTGCTATCGGCAGCGGTACGGCACTGGCCATGACGCTGCTGCATGGCCTGATTGCCGGAGAGCGTCTGCTGCGCTGTCTGATCGGTGCAGGCTTCATGGTCATGGCCGCGCTGCACATCAACCTCGCCCACGGCATGCTGGAAATGCACTTCGGCATCTTCGCGCTGCTTGCCTTTCTGGTGTACTACCGAGACTGGCTGCCAATCGTCGTGGCGGCCACCACCATTGCTATTCATCACCTGAGCTTCTTTGCTCTGCAACAGCAGCAGGCTGGCGTATTCGTGATGCCCGACGGCAGCTGGGGCGTGGTGATGCTGCATGCGTTCTATGTGGTGCTGGAGAGCGCAATCCTGATCTATCTGGCCGTGCGCGCCAATGCCGAGGCGCGCGAAGGCGAAGCGCTGCTAAGTGCCGCTGCCGACATTACGCGCGATCCCGTGCAGATCGATCTGCGCCAACGCAGCGGTGCCAGCGGGCCGATCGCCCAGCGCTTCAACCACTTTCTCGATCAGCTCGCCGAGCTGGTTGGCGCAACGGTCCGTGATACACGGGGCCTGGACGACACCGCCAGCCACCTGCACCAAGCTACTCGCGACATGCGCGAGGGTGCCGATCGGCAGCTTGCAGAGACCGCCTACATGGTCAACGCCATGCAGCAGATGTCGACCGCCATTGATAACGTCGCGAGCCACGCCGACCGGGCTGCCCAGGCCGCACACTCGGCCAATATGAAGGCCGAACAGGGGCGAGCCGCCGTGTCGACCAGCCTGAAGGAAATCACCGGGCTCGCCCGGCGCATCGACGCCACCGATGCAACGATGCAGGACCTGGCCGTCCAGTCCGAACAGATCGGCCGCGTGCTGGATGTGATTCGAAGCATTGCCGATCAGACCAACCTGCTCGCGCTCAACGCCGCGATCGAAGCGGCGCGGGCCGGCGAGCAAGGGCGGGGTTTCGCTGTGGTCGCCGAAGAGGTGCGTAACCTGGCGAGCAAGACAGCCGAGTCCACCGGCGAAATCCACGAAATCATCAGCCGCCTGCAACAGGACAGCCGCAAGGCCGTCGAATCCATGCAGCAAAGCCGTGACAGCGTCGGCCGCTGCGTCGCAGACAGTCAGCAGACGACCTTGCTGCTGGCAGCGGTCGCGCAGGAAATCGATGCGATCAGCCAGATGAACGAACTGATTGCCGCAGCGACTCATCAGCAGACCACCGTATCGGCGGATGTTGCCCGTCACTTGCAGAGCGTCCAGCAGATCGCCGATCAGAATGCGTCAGATGCGAATCGGCTCGATCAGGACAGCAGCGATCTCAGCGCATTGGCCTCGCGGCTAGGCTCGCTCAGCGGCCGCTTTGCCCTGAACTGAAGCGATCACAGGGTTTGGAATCGGCGATATTTAAATGGTCTGATGGGCGCTTGTGCATTTCTGCCATCAGTAACCAATAGGAGCCGTGCCGATGATCCCCGCCCCGTTGATCGAAACCTTGCGCAGCGCCCAGCACATCGTTGTGTTCACCGGAGCGGGCGTCTCGGCCGAAAGCGGTATTCCAACGTTCCGCGACTCGCTGACCGGGCTCTGGGAACGCTTCGACGCCGCCTCGCTGGCCACACCCGAGGCCTTCTGCGCGGACCCGGAACTGGTCTGGGGCTGGTACGAATGGCGCCGCATGAAGGTTCTGCAAGCTCAGCCTAACCCGGCGCACCGGGCCATTGCCGAGCTGAGCCGGCATGTACCGCGCCTCACGCTGATCACTCAGAACGTCGACGATCTGCATGAGCGTGCCGGCAGCGATGAGGTCGTTCATCTGCATGGCAGTTTGCATCGGCCGCGCTGTTTCGAATGCGGCGAAGCTCCGAACGGACCGCTCGGCATGCCCGACGAACCGGAAGGCGGCCGCCGAGTACAGCCACCTCGATGCGCGGTCTGCGATGGCCCGTTGCGCCCCGGTGTGGTCTGGTTTGGCGAGAGCCTGCCGGTCGATCAGCTAAACACCGCATTCGCTGCGGCGGAGCACTGTGATGTGCTGATATCGGTAGGCACCTCCGGCCTAGTCTACCCGGCGGCAGAAATGCCAGGGCTGGCCTGGCGTGCCGGTGCGACTGTCATCCACGTCAATCCCCAGGCCATGGCCAGCCACGGTAAACGGGAATACGCATTGGCTGGCCCGGCTGGCGAAAAGTTGCCTGAACTCATACAGGAGACGTTTGGAAGCTCCAGAGACTGAAAGCCGGCTGCGCCGCCTGATAGGAATCGGCGAACGCCATCCCGGCGAACTCGCAATGTGAAGGTGTCGCAAAGTCTGGTCCGACCGCGCCGGAGCCACCATGCCCGGCGCAACCTACATGACGCTCTGCGTACCGGGCGTGACCGGCACCCACCGGTCAAAGCCTTCTTCGACTGGCTGAATAGCGAGGCCGTCAGTCGCTAAGGCCTGTCAGGTCAAGGGCGTGATCACCGCGGTTTGATACGCAGGGCGCTGTTGCAGCCGCTCATACCAGTGCCGCAGATGCGGCAGGTCTGGTCGTTCGATGGGCATCTCGAACCAGGCGTAGGCGAAGCAACCTAGGGGGATATCGCCCATGCCGAATGAATCACCCGACAGGTACGGCTGCTCTGCCAAGGCTCGGTCGGCGATGGCGAGCAGCTTGCCGCACTCCTCCAGCGCTGCTTGCACGGCGGTCATGTCCCGCTTTTCCGGGGCGGTGCGCACGACGTTCCAGAACAGCGGGCGGAAGGATGTGGCCAGGGATGAGGTCGCCCAATCCATCCATTTGTCAGCGCCGGCGCGCTGGCGCGGATCGGTGCTCCAGAGCGTGCCCTCGCCATACTGTGCGGCGAGGTAGCGAACGATGGTGTTCGATTCCCATAGCACCAGCTCGCCGTCTTCGAGGCATGGCACCAGGCGATTCGGATTCTTTGCGATGTACTCGGCTTCTCCCACCACGCCAAATGCGCCTCCCGCATCGACGCGGGTGTAAGGGACGCCAAGCTCTTCGAGGCACCAGAGCGCCTTCCTCACGTTGGTCGAATTGATTCGGCCCCATAGCTTCAACATGCAATCGTCCTCCGTCGGTTCGGCGTTCATCGCCGGGGCCAAACCCTAGCGCATTTTATGTCGCCCGCAACGTTCAAGCCGCTCAGAGGGCTTTTCTTCGCGCCTTGAGCAAACGCGTTGCGCCTTGCGCCTTCTGGGTGAACCACAGCACCCGGCTGACGCCCCGGGTGATCGCCACATAGGCCAGGCGCAGACTCTCGTCGGCCATGGCCTGGTCATAGCTGTTTCGGAAAAAACCTGAATAGGCATACAGTGCGTTGCGCAGCGGGTGCTTTTCCGGCGGTGAGCAGTCATCGACGATGATCGCGACCTCCGCCTGCAATCCCTTGGCGCGGTGAATGGTGTAGGTCTTGACCGGCAACTTCTTGTCCAGCTTGGCCTGAATGGCGCGCAACGGCTCGTTGCGTCGGCTCAGCACCAGCACGGCGTTGCGATCGGCGTCTGGCCGGGCTTCGACATGCGCGCACTGCGCCTCGATCTGCCTGATCAGGTCCGGCAGGCGGGCTTTCAGGTCGAAGCCTGTCACCAGCTTCACCCCGTGATCGCCTGGCTGAGTGGCCTTGCCGGCTTTGCTGGTTTTGTTCTGTTTGAACTCGACGCCGGCCAGCACCGCCTCACCATCGCGGATAATCGGTTCGATGGAGCGATAGTTGGTTTCCAGCATCAGCACCAGGCTCTTCTTCGACGCGCCTTTGCTAGGAAAATACTTGTCGAAATCCATGAACAGCTCTGGCGAGCTACCGCGCCAGCCGTAAATCGACTGCCAGTCGTCGCCGATAGCCATGAGACTGATCGGCTCGCCCAGACCGGCCAACGACCGATGCGTCGCCTGCAACCACTGGACGATCTGCGGTGAGATGTCCTGAAACTCGTCGATCAGCAAATGGCTGAATGGCGCCAGCGCGTCGGCTCCCGTCCCGCCTGCTGCCAGCCGCTGCGTGAGCAGCTGGAACGCGCCGTTGAAGGTCATCAGCCCCTGCGCCTGTAGCGCGGTCTGGAAATGCTTCCAGAACAGGACCAGGGCATCGATGAACCAGCGTTCACGTTCCGAGCAGGTCATCCGACTGGTCTGCATCTGTTCGATGCGGATGCCGATGCTCTCGATGAAACCCGCCTGCGCATAGAACGCTTCGAACAGCGGGACAGCGACGAATTCGCCCGCCAGCTTGAACGCATCCAGCGGCGCCTTCGGCGTTTTGCGCTGGTCGGTAACCGGCGATGGCAGGTCGAGCAACTGGTGCACCAATATTCGGAAGCCTTCCTCTTCGGCATAACACCTCTGGTAGGCCTGCTTCAGCAGCCGCTGCTGCGCCGGTCGCAAACGCGAGGCGGCCAGCGGATTGTCCAGTTCGGTGGGCGAGGCGCCCTTTTCGTCCAGCTGTTCGAACCAGACCGGTTTGCCCAGCACGTCCTTGGTCAGCACCGCCATCGCCGAATGAAAGGTCCGTACGCATTGGCGCGCGCTAGCGGGGTCGAACGCGAAGTTCCAGAAGCCAAGCACTCGCACCAACTGCTCGCGCAGCTGCGTGCAGGAGGCATTGGTGAAGGAAATCACCGTCAGCCGCTCCGGTGGGATCTCCAGGTGACAGAGCATGAACACCACGCGCAGCACCAGCGTGGTGGATTTGCCCGAGCCGGCACCGGCGAAGATCCGCGTTACCGGGCTGTCGCTGAGGATCATCGCCCATTGTTCCTCGGACGGCGCGCAGATCACCCCGGCGTCGACAGCACGGCCAACTCGCAGGCGCATCGCCTGGATCTGCTGATCTTCGACCGACAGTTTCGCCGGCCCGTAGATGCCTTCGCTGGCGGGCTTGCGGGGTTTCGCTCTGGGTTTGGCGGTTGCATCTGCTTGCTTGACTTTGCGACCAACTGCGGCGGGCGGCTTGCCGGTGTGTTTGGCGACTCGCTTGCCGGCCTGTTTGGGAACGGAGCCGGGCCAACGGTGCAGGATCAACTCTTCTTCCGATTGCAAATAGGCCGAGGTGCGTGGAAAGCAACGCGCCAATGCTCCCGAAACCAGGCGCTTGTAGCGTTTGACGGCAGACAACATGACGATCAACCAGACATGAACAAGTGGCTGATATGGTAAGGGTTTTTCGTTGACGTCTGGCTTCCCAACGCAAATTGACGCGATGCGTTCGTCGGTTGCTCCGCACCTCTGCGCGCGTGCGGGTCACTAAATGGAATCTCATCCATATAACCGGCTGCTCAGGTTTCTATGCACAGAATCGGTTTCGCCTGCATGTATCGCCATCCCGGCCACAGTGAATCGCTGAAGGAATTGGAGGCCATCGAGCGTGCCTTCAACCCGCGTTCGACCACATTGCGCTGGCTCAACAGCGTGTCCCAGGACGCGGCTCGCGAAAAGCTGAACGGCATCATCGAACACAACCTGGCTGCGCAGCTGCGGCTACTCGAATACGTCGGGACGCTGCCGAACGAGCTGCACATGCTACGGCTGAGCAGCGATCTGCTGCCCTTCTACAGCCATCCGGAAGCATCCGATTTCTATCGCCAGACCGAGGTGCGGGATGTGATCGAGAAGGGCTTTGCGCAGATCGGTGACTGCGCTCGGGCGCTGGGCATCCGCCTCTCGTTACACCCAGGGCAGTACTGCGTGCTCGGCTCGGACAAGCCGCAGGTGGTGGAAAACAGCTTGGCGGAATTCGAATATCACGCCGACATGATTCGCATGATGGGCTTTGGCCGGCAGTTTCAGGACTTCAAGTGCAACGTGCATATCGCCGGGCGGCTGGGCGTCGATGGGATTCGCACGGTCTGGCCGCGCCTGTCGCAGGAAGCGCGAAACTGCATCACCTTCGAAAATGAAGAAAAGACCTACGGGGTCGACGACTGCCTGCAACTCTCAGACCTCGCGCCGGTGGTGCTGGACATCCATCATTGCTGGATCAATGAGGAACGCTACATCGACCCGCATGACCCACGCGTTGCCCGAATCATCGACAGTTGGCGCGGTGTGCGCCCAGCCATGCACTACTCGCAGCCACCCGAAAGCCTGATTGAACGTGGCTTTTCACCGAAACAGAAGCTGGAGATGCTGACCCTCCTCCAACACGTCAGCAAGCGCGATCTCTACAGCCACAGCAAGCGCATGTGGAATCACTGGACCAACCTGTACGCCCGCGAATTCCTGGACCGCTTCGACATGATGTTCGAGGCCAAGGACAAGAATCTTGCTGCTCTGGATTACTACACCGATTATCTGGCGGACAGCGTTGACCCATGATGCCGTGGCGGTATGCAAGGCTGACTAATCAGTATTGGGTTTTCTGGAAATCGGGATTGGCGCAGGATGAGAATCACTGTTTGCGCCTATGCCCCGGCTGGGCATGTACTCGGACTCGTTGACCCTGCGCAAGCCCCGTGTCGGTTTGCGCAGGGTGATCATGGGATCAGAAGTTTCGAAGCAGAATTTCCTGTTCTTTGCGCTTGGCCAGCGCGTCGGCGGCCACAAGGGCCAGTAGTGGCAGCACGCCCACCTTGAGCGCGAGGTCCCAGGATCCAAGGAACCCGATCAATACAGCTCCAACGACGACGAGTATGGCCATGCAATGTGCACAGAAGCGCCACAATTCGAGTGCAACGACCTGAGCATTCTGGTTGTTGATCATACTGAGCCCCTCTTTGTTGTTTTAATCGCCTTGTACAAGCTTCAGCGTAGCTACCCTGCGCGCATGCGCAACCATATTTTTGTGTCATTAATGTGTCTAGCACGCCGGTTACAGCGATTTTTTCCGAGAGTTCCGTTAACGCCCACGGATCGATCAGCAGTGCCGTCACCGTGACGTCACATCCAGCCATGGCGACACGCGGCGACGTTTGATGTCAGTGGATCAACGATCCGCTCCGAGAATCTTGTCCAGCGCGCGCCGGAGAATCTCGACGGTGCGGTCCAGGTTTCTCAGCTTTTCCAATCCGAACAGGCCGATGCGGAAGGTCTGAAAGTCGGTTGGCTCGTCGCATTGCAGGGGGACGCCAGCGGCAATCTGCAAACCCTGCGCCGCAAACTTGCTGCCGCTCCTGATTTCGCTGTCAGTGGTGTAGCAGACCACCACGCCTGGCGCCTCGAAGCCATCGGCCGCAACGCTTCTGAATCCTTTTTCAGCCAGCAGTGCCCTCACCCGCCGGCCCAGCTCCAGCTGGTCGGCATGAAGGACGTCGAAGCCGTAGTCCCGTGTTTCCAGCATGACGTCGCGAAAACGCATCAAGGAATCACTCGGCAAGGTCGCGTGATAGGCATGCCCGCCCTGCTCGTAAGCCTGCATGATCTGCAGCCATTTCTTGAGGTCGCAGGCGAAGCTGCTGCTCTGGGTCGCTTCGACACGAGACTGCGCAGCCTGGCTGAGCATCACCAGCGCACAGCAAGGCGAAGCGCTCCAACCTTTCTGCGGCGCACTGATCAGCACATCGACGCCGCTTGCCTGCATGTCCACCCAGAGCGCGCCGGAGGCGATGCAATCGAGAACGAACAACCCGCCAACCGCATGCACGGCATCTGCCACCGCACGTAGATAGTCGTCCGGCAGGATCATCCCTGACGAAGTTTCCACATGAGGCGCAAACACCAGATCAGGCTTCTGCGCGGCGATGGTTGCGATCACCTCATCTATGGGTGGCGGGATAAATGCAGCCTGGGAAGCCTGGCTCTGCGGCCGCGCCTTGAGCACGGTGGACGATGCGGGAATTCCACCCATGTCGAAAATCTGCGTCCAGCGGTAACTAAACCAGCCATTTCGAATCACCAGACATTTGCGGCCATGCGCCAACTGACGCGCCACCGCCTCCATACCGAACGTACCGCTGCCCGGCACCACAGCGACCGCGTGGGCGTTGTAGACGGATTTGAGTGTGGTGGAGATATCGTTCATGACAGTCTGGAACGACCGGGACATATGGTTTAGCGAACGGTCGGTGTACACGACCGAATATTCAATCAATCCATCGGGATCGATACGAGAAAAAAGGTCTGACATGGGTTCACTCCGCAGCAAGAGAGCTGGCATCGACCCTGCCCGAAGCCGGAATGCATTACAAGCGTTACAAAGCCCGACTCTATTCGATAACCCTTCGTAGTTTCGATGAGAAAATCGGTAGCGAAACAGCCACGGTGTGCCGACCCGAATAGTTCCTACCATTTATCGGAAACCTAAACGAATCGTACGGTGTGTCGTTCAAAAAAATGGCGCCGCAAACTCCAAGAGGCGCCGTCCATGCGGTGTTGGCTTACGGGAACTGCCTATCGACGGATGACAAACGTTACCATCTGTTTAAAAAGACAATTTATTGGCGACGACATTCTGTCTTCAGCTGTTTAAATCATTAGAAAAACAAATTATAAAAGCGCCAGCGAGACGAAGAGCCCCCTGGGTCCCGTCTCGCCTCTGGTTCGGTCTTTGTGGAAATTCGCCTCCGTGGGCAGCCCTCTTATTGATCAACCTCCCTGTCACTACGTCCCGTGTATCGCGTTTGGACGTTCATAGTCACGGTGAGCCGAAATGTCCGTCACAGTTTTTCCAAGCGCCCGTAAAGGCCTCATGTCTGCAATCGCCCTGGCCGCATTGCTGAGCTTTTTCCCTAACAGCAATGTCAGCGCGGCAGCCGCTGGCAGCACCAGCACGTCAGGGATCTCCTACTCGGCGCTGATCAACAAGTTCACCAACAGTTATTGGCAGAACGGTTCCTGGCGCGCATCGGCTGGCGTTTCGGTCGCTGCCACAGAGCAGAACCTCGCCGCTTTTCGTGTCGGCACCTCGGTACGAACAGCTGATGGCCAGATACGCACCGTCACTTCGGTCAAACCCGCCAGCGGTGCGTTGACGGTCTTCCTGACGGGGCCAGTGCTGGACGGCAGCGTGATCGGTTATCCCAACCGGCTCAGCGTCAGCAACATGGCAAGCCCGAAGCCGGACGTCACCGTACCGGATAGCCCGCCGGTCGCAGCGCCAACCCACGCTGCGCTGATCAACAAATTCACCAACAGCTATTGGCTGAATGGCTCCTGGCGAGCATCGGCCGGCGTTTCGGTCGCTGCTACCGCGCAGAACAGCGCGGCCTTCGTCGTCGGCGCATCGGTACGCACGGCGGACGGCCAGGTACGCACCGTCACCTCTATCAAGCCTGCAAGCGGCGCGCTGACCGTATTCATGGACGGTCCCGTGCTCGACGGCAACATCATTGGCTACCCGAACAAGCTGAGCCTGGTCGCGGCTCCGACGTCCCGCCCAGCCCTGTCTCCCGATCCGATCGCAGATGCCGCACCTACAACGACCGAGCCCGTGCAACTGGTAGGCGTCGCGCTGTCCGGCGCCGCTTTCGGGCCGTCGGTGCTGCCCGGCAAGCACGGCACCAACTACATCTATCCGGCCGAGTCGTATTACAAGAAATACGCCGAGCAAGGGTTGAAGCTGGTTCGTTTGCCGTTCCTTTGGGAGCGTATACAGCCGCAACTGGATACCGAGCTGGACGCCGCGCAACTGGCTCTGCTCACCCAATCGCTCGATTTCGCGCAGAAGCACGGCGTCAAGGTCGTGCTCGACATGCACAACTATTACCGCTACTACAAGCAGCCGATCGGCTCTGAAAACGTGCCGATCAAGTCGTTCGCTAATACTTGGAAGCGAATCGCACTGAAAGTCGGCAACCATCCGGCATTGAGCGGTTATGGCTTGATGAACGAGCCGAACACCAAAGGGCTCTGGCCTGAAGCAGCCCTGGCCGCCGCTAAAGAGATCCGCACCGTGGACAAGACCAACTGGATCTATGTCGCCGGCGACCGTTTCTCCAGCGCATGGCACTGGCCGCAATCCAACACTCAGCTCATCGCCGATCCCTGGATGCGCGATCCACAGAACAACCTGATCTTCGAAGCACACATGTACCTCGATCGCGATACCTCGGGGATGTACGTCGACAAGACCGAAACCTTCGCACCGGATCTAGGCATCAATCGCGCCAAGCCATTCGTGGATTGGCTGCGAACCAACAACCTGCGCGGCTTCATCGGCGAGATGGGCGTCCCGAACTATGCGCCCGATGCCATCGTCGCGATGGATAACCTGCTGGGCTACCTGCGTGACAATTGCGTACCGCTCACCTACTGGGCTGCCGGTCCGTGGTGGGGCAAGTACATCCTCGCGCTGGACGTATCGGGAGGCGCCGAGCAACCGCAGCTGCCGATCCTGAGAAAGCACGCCGCAACACCGAACAACTGCGCGGCCATTGGCGAACCGATGTAATTTCCGCTTCGCTACGTCCGCCGAGGCCTGGCACACCCTGTGTGTCAGGCCTTTTGTTTGAGCACGCCTGCACTTCGCTGGCGAAGATGCCCCAGGCCGATATGCCTGAGAACCGTCCTGTCCTAGTAAAAATATAAATGCGAACGATTTGTGTTTGATATGGCGTTTGCGATGCCTTAGGATGCTGCCCGCCTGCCAACAGAGCGTGCCGCACCTTATGAATGTTGCCGACAAGTCGAGGATCGCCGTCCACCTTGCGATGCTGATCAACATGCTGTCGCTGGGCAGCCTGATGATGGTCATGCCGCTTGGTCCGGATCTGGTGCGTCACCTTGGAATGGAGGCTAGCCACGTCGGCTATATCAGTGGCGGCGCCACCCTCGCCGCCGCCCTGAGTGCACTTATCGCAGCCCCATGGCTGGATCGCTTCGACCGAAAACGCGCGCTGATCATCTTGCTGGTGCTGCGTTTTGCCTTGCTGTTCAGCTGCGCGCTGGCGGCCGACCCAACCCAATTGATCGCGCTGTTCGTACTTTCCGGGCTGGTCGCCGGGCCCATGGGCGCGATCCTGATGGCCACGATGCTGGATCTGATTCCGCCAGCCGAACGCGGCCGAAAACTTGCCTACATCGGAATGGGGTTTTCCCTGGCAGCGATTCTGGTCATTCCTCTGGCGCTGGAATGCTCGATGCGCTGGAACTGGACGACGCCCTTCGTGCTGCTCGGCTGCACCGGTTTGTTTCTGGCGCTGCTTTGCCAGCTGTTCTTTCCCGCACCGGCTTCATCGCATCGTCCTTCGGGTTCGATCAGGCCGTTGCTTGCCTCGCGCCTGTGTTTGGCGGCGCTGGCTATCACCACGTTGCAGATGTTCGGGCATTTCCTCCTGGTGCCGCACTTCGCCACCTACTTCCAGTTCAACGTGGATTTCCCCCGCGAAAACCTGGGCCTGCTCTATCTATTTGGTGGCTTGGCGAGCATCGCGGCGATGCGCATTGGCGGCGCCTGGATTGATCGCGGCAGTACCGTGACGGTCGCGCTGGTCAGCAGCGGCAGCCTAGCACTGGTGACCCTGCTGGGTTTCGCTGCGCCGCTGGGCATTTCGCTCTACGTCGTTTTCACCCTGTTCATGGCGCTGAGCGCCGTGCGCAGCAACAGCACCATGACCATCGCCGCAGGAATTCCGCCGGCGCACCAGCGTGCCGCGTTCATGGCGTTTCAGGGGACAGTTTCGAATATCGCAGCCGGCTTCGGCAGCCTGCTTTCAGCGCGCTATCTAACCGAAGGGCCACAGCATCAACTACTCGGCTTCGAAGAGCTGGCAGCGCTCTACGCAGTGCTGGGCATCGTGGCCGGTCTGGGCGTGCTGTACCTGATCCATGGCATCAAACAGCGCGACGCAAACCCGACAGCAACAGCAGAACAACAGGCGGGATGAACCCGCCGAGGGATACGTGATGAGTCCATTTCGAAACACCGAGCAGCAACGGAGCATGCAATGACTATCGTAAGCAACCAGGGCATCAGCCGCCCTCGTCACCTATCCCTTACCGTCTTGGCCAGCCTTCTGCCTTTCGCCGCACTGGCGAACGAGCCCGTGGCACTGGAGCAGCAAGTCATCACCGCCACACAAACTGCGCACAGTGAGCTCAGCGCCCCGGCCAGCGTGTCGGTCGTGACCCGCGAAGAGCTGGAAAAGAGGCCGGTCTACAACCTGGCCGATGCGGTGAAATACCTGCCGGGCGTGCATCTCAATCCGTCGTCCACTTACGGTCGCCAGGAAATCAAGATTCGTGGGCTGGATTCAGACTACACCCTGCTGCTGGTCAATGGCCGTCGTATCAATTCACGCGACGCGCTGACCTCCAACTACGCCAACGACTTCGACCTTTCCGCTATTCCTGTAGCCGCCGTCGAGCGCATCGAGGTAATCCGCGGCCCGATGACCTCTCTCTACGGCGCCGATGCCATGGGCGGCGTGATCAACGTCATCCTGCGGCAACCGACCAACCAGACCGAGGCCGGCGTCGCCTACAGCTATGAACACCCGACCGAGGGGAACTCGGGCGACAGCCACAAGGCCAGCGGATATGTGAGCGGCGCTCTCGTGGAGGACAAGCTGCTCGGCAACCTGATCCTGGATACGACCGATCAGGCCGCCTGGCAATCGGACCAACTGCGACTTGAGGGCAGCGACGCCGCCGAAAAGCGCCAGAACGTCAGCGCGATGGGGACATTGAGCTGGATTCTGGACGAGCGTCAGACCGTGGATTTGGATATGAGTTATCGGGAAGATGACCGCAAGGCGCGCTGGAACAACGCCGGCGCGCCGCAGCCCCTTACAACCAATGTGCAGGAAATGGATCGCTGGACGCTGGGCCTGACGCATAACGGGCAATGGGACGGGTTCAACACACGCCTGCGCTATTACTACGAAGACGTCGAGCTCATGGACGATTCTGAGTTGATGACCAATATGCGTGGCGTCGAAGGCGACGTTAACCAGACCAACCACACCGTCGATGGCCAGGTCAGTGCGTTTCTCGGTAATCAGTTGCTAACGCTAGGCAGCGAATTCCGCCGCACCGAGCTTACCCACAATCAGAACCTCGGAGCTGACACTGAGGTAGACCAGAAAGCTATCTATTTACAAGACGAGTTCTCGCTCGGTGATCTGGATATCACACTCGGCGGACGCTGGGATCACCATGAAACCTTCGGCAGCGAGTTCAGCCCGCGTGCCTACGGCGTCTACAACCTGAGCGACAGCTGGGTCATCAAGGGCGGCGCCGGCAAGGCATTCAAGGCGCCGAGCATCTCCCAGTCCGACCCAAGCTACGGCGTGTTGGCCTGCCGTGGTCTGTGCACGGTGTATGGCAATCCGAATCTCAAGCCTGAAACGTCCACCAGCTATGAGTTCGGCACCCAGTATCAGGACGAACGGCTCGAAGCCGGTGTGATGTTCTTCCACAACGACATCGAAGACCTGATCATCACCGAGACCACCCGCCTGGTATTCGACCCAACCTTGGGCCGCCCCGTCCCGCTGCGTTCCGAACTGAGCTATTACAACCTGTCCCAGGCGCGCATAAAGGGATACGAGTTGCAGGGCCGCTACGCCCTCAGCGATGCGTTGTCGATGCGCGCCAACTACACCTACTCCGACAGCGAGGACCGCGACACCGGCGATGAGCTGGATTACACGCCAAAGCACGTCGGCAATATAGGGCTCGACTGGCGCGCGCTGCCCCAACTCGACCTGAATCTGGATTATCAGTACACCGGTAGCCAGATGGTGTACGTTCCGGCTCTTGCCGACAGCCAGCGTTCCGATGCCTTCCACACCTTGGGAGTGGGCGCTCGGTTCCATGCAACCAACGAGCTCACGTTCAACGCTGGGATGAACAACCTCACTAACGAAAAGCGCGACGAAGTCGCCCAATCCGTGGATCACATCCTCATGGGACGCACGGCTTTCGTCGGCTTCAGCTACGACATCTGACCCACCTGCCCCGGCGGCTCCCGTCGCCGGACTACCTGGAGAACTACAGCGCGACAATGACCAGAACCGAGGCGGTACTCCCCAACTACCAGCAAGCGGTGCTCCTCGGGGGCGGCGGGCTGCTGCTGGGCTTGTTGATCCTGTCGATGAGCACCGGTGCCGGCGTTTACGGCGCAGTCGAAGTGCTGCATTACCTGCTGGGCGATCCACTTGCCGTGGCGGACGACAAGCTCGCGCTGGTGGTCGAAACCCTGCGCCTGCCGCGCACCCTGGCGGCTCTGGTGGTCGGCGGCAGTCTTGCAATTGCCGCCTCGCTGCTGCAAAGCGCGACGCGCAATCCGCTGGCCGAGCCCGGTCTGCTCGGTGTCAATGCCGGTGCGGTGCTGGGGCTGGTGATCGGCCTGATCTTCTTCGGCGTCGAGTCCACTCGCGGTTATTTGCTGTGGTCCGGTGCCGGCGCGCTGTTGGGGAATCTCGTGGTGCTGGGCGTTGGCCTGATGCTTGGCCAAGCCAGCCCGCTGAAACTGATCCTCGCCGGCGTTGCGCTGGGCGCGATCTTCGGCGGGCTTTCCAACTTCATGCTGCTCCAGACCCGCGTGGCGCTGGAGCAGTTTCGTTTCTGGAACCTAGGATCACTGTCGGCCTCCAGCCTGGACGCCGTGAGTACCGTGGCCCCGGTCGCCGTGATCGGCCTGTTCCTGGCTGCCCTGCTCTGCCGGCAATTGACTCTGATGCAGATGGGCGACAGCCAGGCGCGGGCGCTGGGCATTCACACCACCTGGGTGCGCCTGGGTGTACTGGTTGCCTCGACATTGCTCACCGCCTGCGCAATTTCCCTCGCCGGCCCGGTCGGCTTCGTCGGCTTTCTCGCGGCCTATTGCGCAAGGCTGATCGAGCCGGTCGCGCTGCTGCGTCAACTGGTGTTCTCGACGCTGTTCGGCATGCTTTTTCTGCTGGCGGCCGACGTGCTCGCGCGTTGGCTGCTGCAACCTTTCGAGCTGCCAGTCGGCACCTTGTTGGCCGCACTGGGCGCGCCGGCGCTGATCGCCATCGTGCTGCGCGGCGGTTTCCGTTCTCTGCTGACGGTGAGGTAAGCATGACGTCAATCACTCCCAGCGGCGTTTGGACGCTGCGCCTGGGCGGCATGAGCCTGTTGTTGCATCGTCGCAACTGGCTGATGTGCGGCCTGCTTACCCTGTTGCTGGCAACGCTGGCGGTTTTCGCCATCAGCCTCGGATCCGGCCACATGGGCATGCGCGATGTGCTCGCGACCCTGTTTGGCCATGGCAGCAAGCTGAACGAAATCATGCTGTTCAAGATTCGTTTACCACGGGTTGCCGCAGCCATCGTCGCGGGCTTCGCCATGGGCATGGCCGGGTGCCTGATCCAGACGCTGGTGCGTAATCGCCTGGCCACGCCGGACATGATCGGCGTGAACGAAGGCGCCTCGTTGGCGGTGGTGGGCTTTTCCCTTTATCTCACGCTCGGCAGTTGGCCCTGGTGGGCTTCGCCGCTGGGCGCAATGCTGGCCGCGGCGGCGCTGTTTACCCTATGCCGTCGCCCCGGCGAGCAAGGTTATCTGTTCATCGTCATCGGCATTGCGCTGTCCGAACTGTTCGGCGCGCTGGGCGACTTCGCCATGTCCACCCAACCGCTGGTGCACCTGGGCAGCATTTACCTTTGGACCATGGGCCACTTCGCTGGCATCAGCTACCAAACGGTCAGCCCCATCGCACTGATACTGCTGCTGTTGTGCCCATTGATGGCGCTGCTCAACCGACCGCTGGCGCTGCTGCGATTCGGCGATGCCACGGCACATAACCTCGGCATACGGGTGCCGCTGGTGCAACTCGGCGTACTCGGTCTGGCGATTCTCGTGGCGTCACTGGGCACGGCGATCGGCGGGCCGGTGGTGTTTATCGCCATGGCCGCACCGATCCTCGCGTCGTGGCTGGCGCGCGACAACCTCGCCCCGCTCTGGCTGTCTGCTATTTGCGGTGCGGTGCTATTGCTGGGCAGCGACACCCTGGTACGCGTATTGGCGCAGCCGGAGGAAATCCCCACCGGGATCATGACGCGCCTGCTTGGCGGCATTCTGCTGCTTGGCCTGCTATTGAAGGACAGACGAGGGGCCGATTGATGACGGTACTGAGCGTACGAAACCTGCATTTCGCCTATCAGGACAAGGTGATTCTGGACGACCTGTCCTTTTCCCTTCCCAAAGGTCGGCTGATCGGCATCGTCGGGCCCAACGGCAGCGGCAAATCCACCTTGCTCAAATTGCTGGCTCGCCAGCTGCCGTTGCAGCGTGGAGAGATCGAGATTCACGGCCAGCCTCTGCTCCGCCATTCGATGAAAAGCCTGGCCCGCCAATTAGCCTTTCTGCCGCAGCGACCGGTGATGGCCGAGGGGATTCGCGTCGAACAGTTGGTGCAGTACGGTCGCCATCCGCACCAGGGCTGGTTCAACCAGTGGAGCGAGGAAGACGCCCGCCAGGTCGCCCGTGCGCGAGCGGCGATGCAACTCGACGCCATCTGGCATCGCCAGGCCTCGTCACTCTCCGGCGGACAGGCGCAACGCGCGTGGCTGGGCATGATCCTGGCGCAGAACACCGACCTGATTCTGCTCGACGAACCCACCAGCGCGCTGGACATCGGTCACCAGGCTGAAGTCATGGAAGCCGTGCACCGGATCGCTGCCGAGGGCCGCACCGTGCTGATCGTCATCCATGACCTGGGCATCGCCGCCCGCTATTGCGACGAGTTGATTGCGCTCGCCGACGGCCATATCCAGGCCATGGGCCCGGCTCGCCAGGTGATGACCAAAGCATTGGTGGACCGCCTCTACCAGACAGAGGTGGACATCCTCCCCGCGCCCGGCGACGGCGCACCGGTGATCGTGCCGCGCCGCCGTTCGCTTTCCGCTTCCACCCCATCGGCCACTCGCACCCCTGCGGTGCATGAACTCGCTCAACAGGACACGACCCCATGATCAAACGAAACCCCTGGCGCTTAACCGCAGCGCTGATCACCGCCGTGCTGACTCTCAACGCTCATGCCGAAAACCGCCAGATCGAAGATGCCCTTGGCAACAGCGTGACCGTCCCGGCTACGCCCGAGCGCGTCGTTACCCTCAGCGAGATCGACCTGGATACCGCGCTGACCCTCGGTGTGACACCGGTCGGCACCGTCAACGGGCGTGGCCAGGCGGTACCGCCGCGCTATCTGGAAGGCAAGCTGCCGTCCGGTATCAAGGTGGTCGGCGATCTCGACAACCCCAACCTGGAGACGCTGCTGGAGTTGCAACCCGACTTGATCCTGACCGGCCCGGTAAAGCCGGAGCAGCTGGCCATCCTCAACGAGATCGCGCCGACCGCGGTCACCTTCAACTGGGGGCAGCCATGGCAGCAAAGCATGCAGCGCACAGCTCAAATATTGAACAAGGATGCCGAAGCCCAAGCATTTCTCCAGCGTTATGAAGCCCGTACCGCCGAGGCTCGCGAGCGGCTGAGCGATCATCAGGGCGAAACCTTCAGCATCGTGCGCTGGAACCCGAAGGGTCCGTCGTACATGTTCAAGGACTCCTTCGCCAGCACCGTTGCCAAGGATGTCGGCCTGGTGCGTCCGGCGCATCAGCAGGACGCCGGCCATACGCATTCGATGGCGCTGAGCCTGGAGTCGCTGGAGCTGCTGGACGCCGACTGGCTGGTGATCGGCACTTTGGCGACCAGTGGTGAAGCGGTCGAAGCCATGCGCCAGGCCGAGGAAACCGCTGCGTTCCGTCAGCTCTCGGCCATCCAGACCAAACGCTTCGGCGCGGTCGACGGCTCGCTATGGACCTCGGTTGGTGGCCCGATGGCGGCCATGCAGGTGATCGAGGACATCGAGGGGATCGTTGGCAAGGCCGATGCCGAGCCGGTCGCGAAGGATTGATCGCATTCAGCGACCCCGTGGGGTCGCTGAAACAATGTTCACACCGGCTCGGGCAAACGCTTGCGGTCGATCTTTCCGCTGGCGGTTTTGGGCAACGAATCGAGCAGCACGATACGGCTCGGGATCATGTAATGCGGCAGACCGCGCTGCAGCTGCCGGCGAATCTCCAACCGAGTCGGGCCAGCGTTGCGCAGTTCCACATAGCCCACCAGACAGGCTTCATCGCCCTCCCCCAGCAGCCGCACCGCAGCCTCCAGCACACCATCGATGCGACGTAGGCTCGCTTCGATTTCACCCAGTTCGATGCGAAAACCGCGCAGTTTGATCTGATCATCGCGACGGCCGCGATACTGGAACTCATCCTCGCCGATACGCCGCACCCGGTCGCCGGTCCGGTAGAGGCGCCGGCCCTGCCATGCAATGAAGGCCTGCTCGGTCAGGTCGCTACGCTGCCAGTAGCCCTGCGCCAGCGACGGCCCTTCGATGCACAACTCGCCCTCGTCGCCCGGCGCAACGTCGATGCCTTGCTCATCCAGCACCAGGTGCCGATAGCCATCCAGCGACTGCCTGAGCCGCACGCCTTGCTCGCCGAGCGGCAGCTCGACGCTCGACATCATCGACCAGACGGTCGCCTCGGTGGGGCCGTAGCAGTTCCAGAGCTGGCCCACCATACCGCCCAGGCGCATCGCCAGGTCCACATCCAAAGCTTCCCCGCCGCATAGCGCAACCAATTTGGCGCGGCCCTGCCAGCCGGCCTTGAGCAGCATCCGCCAGAATGCCGGGGTCGCTTGCAGGGTGTTCAGGTCCGGGCGGCTCTCGAGCAGTTGCAGCAACGCCACCGGGTCTTTGTGCGCTGGCGCGCAGACCACTTCCACATAACCGCCTGACCACAGCGGGCCGAGCATCTCCAGCAGAGCGATATCGAATGCCGGCGTGGTGGTGAACAGCCAGCGCGTGGCCGTACTGACGCCGATACGCCGGGTTGCGGCGTTCAGAAAATTGCTCAGTGCGGCGCGCTCGATGATCACCCCCTTGGGCTTTCCGGTGGAGCCGGAGGTGAACATCATATAAGCCGGTACGCGCTCATCCAGCCGCGGCGGCTCGGGCATCTGCGCCAGCCCGGGCTGCAAGCGCAAGGACGGTGTCAGCGCCCGCGGCGCCTGCTCGTCCTGAATGATCCAGCGCACCTGCGCATCGTCTGCGATGCCCTGCAACCGTTCCAAAGGAAAGTCTGGCTCCAGCGGCACGAAGCACAACCCCTCATGCAGGCAGGCCAACAGCGTGGCGATCAGGTCCGGACCACGATTCAAATGCAGCCCTACGCGGTCACCCGCGACCAGCCCGCGTTCACGCAGTTGCAGCACGATGGCCGCAACCCGCGTGTGCAGCTCGGCATAGCTGAAGCTCGCGCCGAGACAACCCAGAGCGGGTCGCGCGGCGTGGCGGGCAAACACATCGGCGAAATGCGCGTTGATCGTGCTCATCGCTCAGCGTCCTCGGCCAGCACTGCTAGCGCCTGCAAGTTGTCACGCATAGACGTCAGCAGACGAGCGCTCAGATCCTCACGCAGGCTGCCGATCTGGCGCAGCGTCAGCAGGCCGTCGAAGACGCCGCCGTGCAGGCTGATCAGCTCGGCGGACAGATTGTCGGCCTCGCTTGGATTGCCAGGCTGCAACGGCAAGGCTTGCCAGTCGCCTGCCCCGCTCTGATAGACGCCCAGATAGTTCAGCGCCACCGGCGGTAGCGGCAGGCTGTCGCGGTGGGCCGGGTGGCTGCGCAGCGGCAGATAACCGACGCCCTTGTCCGGGACCCGACGCAACTGCTCGGCGACATGCCGTATCAAACCAGGCCAGTCCGCCTGATTCTGCACCGCGACCGGGAACATGCTGGTGAACCAACCCACCGTGCGGCTGACGTCCAGCGCGGGATCGATCGCCTCACGCCCGTGGCCCTCGAGCATGATCCAGTGCTGCTCACCGAGCCCCAGCTCCACCAGCGCGCGCGTCAGCGCCACCAGCAGCAGCTCCCGAACATCCACCGCGAAATGCCGAGTGGCGCACTGAGTCAGCTGACGCGTGATGGCTTCGTCCAATTGCAACAGCTGCGGTTCGGCCGGCTGTGACGACCAATCGGCGGCGATGCGGTAGTTCATCCCGGCGATCTGTCCGCGCCAGTACGGCAGCTGCGCCTCCGCACGCTGGGCATAGGCCGCCAGCCCTTCGCCCCATTGTCGGTAGCTGCTGGTTTTGTCGGACAAGGTTTCACCGCGCGCCAACCGCTGCAGGTCTTCCACCAGGATGCGCCAGGACACGGCATCGATAACCAGGTGATGGAAGGCGATGAACAGCCCACGTGCGCCGTTCGGCAAACCATCGATCAGCGCCCAGGCCAAGGTCCGTGCACTGGCCGGGTCCAGGTGCGCCTGCAGCTCGGTTAATGCCTGCTGAAGCCCGACTGCGTCCAGTGCAGCCGCATCCAGATGAGCAGGCTCGATTAACGGTAGGTATTGCTGATAGCACTGACCGGTTGGGATGGCGACCAGGCGCAGCGCGTCGTGCTGTTGCAGCAGCTGGCGCATGTAATCCATCAGCTGCGCCGTCCCCACGTCGCCGGGCAGGCGCAGCACCACGCCCTGGTTCCAATGCTGCGGGCGGGCAAATGGCTGCTCGAAGAACCATTGCTGGATCGGTTGCAAGGCGAAGTCACCGGCGAGAAGGCCCTGCTCGGCGCGGACCGCCTGCGCCTCGCGCGAGCCCGCCAGCACTCGGCAGAGTCGGCGCACGGTCTTGGCTTCGAACACTTCCTTGACGCTGCAGGGGTAACCCGCGTCGCGAAGACGTGTTGCCAATTGAATGCTGAGGATGGAGTCGCCGCCCAGCCGGAAGAAATCGCTTTCCACGCCTAGCGGTTGCTCCAGCACGCCTTGCCAGATATCCAACACCTGGCGCTCCAGCTCCCCGACGGGCGCCACCCGCTGTTCTGTCGCAGCCAGTTCCACCGGCGGCAAGCGCTTCTGATCCAGCTTGCCGTTGGCGGTCAGCGGCATTTTTTCGAGCAGCATCAATTTCAGCGGCACCATGTATTCGGGCAGTCGCCGCGCCACGGCCTGCAATACGGCATCCGGCTCGGGAATGGGCTCGCCGGGTTTGACGGTGGCGTAGGCCACCAGCGCCTGGCGCGCTGCCCGGCCGGCGACGATCACCTTGATTTCCTGCAAGCTCGGGCAACTGGCGTACAGCTGGGCCTCGATCTCGCCCGGCTCGATGCGGTAACCGCGTAGTTTTATCTGCGCATCGAGGCGACCCAGGTATTCGTATTCGCCGGTGGCCAATAGGCGTGCGCGGTCGCCAGTGTGGTACAGGCGCACCTGTACGCCGGCCACGCGTTGTTCACGGAAGGCCTCGGCGGTGCGCTCCGGCTGGTTGAGATAACCGCGAGCCAGGCCCAGACCGGCCAAGCAGAGTTCGCCGGGCACGCCGACCGGGCACAGCGCGCCGTGCCGGTCCAGCACCACCGCCTGCATGCCCTCGATGGGCGCGCCGATGGTCAGGCGCTTGCCTGGCACCAGCGGCTTGGTCAGCGCGGTCACGGTGGCCTCGGTGGGGCCGTACATGTCGATCAGGCGGAACTGACTTGCCCAGCGTTGCGGAATCGCCGGCGGGCAGGCTTCGCCGCCGAAGCCCACAGCTTTCATCGCCGGCAACGGGCGTTCCGGCAGCGTCGCCAACAGCGCCGTGGCAAAAATCATGTGGGTGGTTTCGGTTCGCTCGATCTCATCCAGCAGGCCCTCGCCGGGGTCGGCCCAGAGCAGGCAGGCACCGTGGACGAGCGGGACCAGCGCGCACATGTTGCCGGCGTCGAACGACAGCGACATGCAGTCCAGCATGCGATCTCCCGGCGCGACATCCAGCCGGCGGCCGTGGTCCAGCAGCAGGTTCGCCAGCGATCCGTGCTCGACCATCACGCCTTTCGGCACGCCGGTGGAGCCTGAGGTGTAGATCACCTGCGCGAGTCGCTGAGGATTGTGTTCGCTCAATGGCGAATTTGGGGATTGCGCATCCAGTTGGGCCTGAACCTCGGCACATCCAAGGTCCACCCAACGTTGGTCCGCCTCAAGCGCAAAGGGCGCCGCGCCCTGGCCAACAATGGTTCGGACATTGGCGTCACGCATGATGTGCGAGAGCCGTTCCTGAGGGTAATCGGGATCCAGCGGGACGTAGGCGGCGCCGAGCTTCCAGCTGGCGAGCAGTGCGACGGCAAAGGCATTTTCACGACGGGCGAGCACGCCGACCAGCTCACCCGCAGCGCAGCCCTGAGCCCGTAACCAATGGGCCAAGCGGTTGGCGCGTGCATCCAGTTCTGCATAACTGACGCTGCCCTTGCCCTGCCGCAACGCGGGTCGAGACGGGTGCGTTCGGGCCATGTCCTCGAACAACGACAAGGCCGTCACTCCGTCGGGATAAGCGGCTGGCAGTTCGTTCAGGCACCGAGCAGTCTGCGTCAGCAGCGGCTCATCGAGCATCGGCAGCTGCCAGATATCCTGTTGCGGGTTGACCACCACCGCTTCGAGCAGGCGCAGCAACCGGCTGGCATAACCCTCGACGCTGCTACGCTCGAATAGCGCCGTGGCGTAGAGCCAGTCGACCCGGACCGAATCCATCAACTCGGTGACCTTGACTGAGATATCGGTCTTGGCCGGCAGCACTGGCGAGGTCTCCTCCACCGCGTCGCAGCCTGGAATCAGGTCGTTGAAATCCACCCGCGCCTGGTACACCAGCATGATCTGGAAAATCGGATTGATCGCCGTGTGGCGGTCCATGCCCAACGCTTCGCTCAAGGCCTCGAAGCGATAGAGTTGGTGATCGAAGGCACGCAGATCGTCCGTCCGGCATTGGCGCAGATAGTCGACGAAAGACTGCGCCTCGGGCAGCTGCGTGCGTAGCACCAGCGTATTGACGAAGAAGCCCACCAGCGGCTCGATATCCGCTCGCTCGCGATAGGCCAGCGGTGTGCCGACCACGATGTCGCGCTCACCGGAGTGCCGAGCCAGCAACAGCGCGAACAACGCATGCAGGCCGATGAAGGGCGAGGTGTTATGGTGCTGGCAGAGCTGCTTGAAGCGCTCCCACAAGGTGTTGTCGATAGTCGAGAACACCACTTCGCCGCCGCTGGCCGGTTGGGCCGGCCGTGGCTTGTCTAGCGGCAGGCTGTGTACCTCGGGAATGCCAGCCAGGCGTTCGACCCAGAAGGGTTTGAACTGCTCGTGGTAATCGCGGAACAACGGCGAGTTGAACCAGTGCGCGTAGTCGATGTACGTCAGCGGCGGTTCGTCCCAGCTCAACGGCTGGCGATTCTGGTAGGCAAGAAATGCCGTCTTCAGATCAGCGAACATATTCTTCACCGACCAGCCATCCGAGATGATGTGGTGCTGGTTGATCATCAATAGATGCTCGCGCTCGCCCAGCTCCAGCAGGTTGACCCGCGTCAGCTTGCCGCTGGTGATGTCGAACGGGCGCTGGATTTCCTCGCGTACCCGCTGCGCCACGCGTTCCGCACGTGCCTGTGATTCGAGATCCCTCAGGTTCTCGTACACCAGCTGAAACCCGCTGTGCGGCAGAATCTCCTGCTCGCCGCGCCCCTCGGCGCTGCGTTGAAAGCGCGTACGCAGACTGGCGTGGCGGGCGACCAGCGCATCGAAGGCGAACGCCAACGCCGCGACATCCAGCTCGCCGGTCAACCGAAAGAACACCGGCATGTTGTACAGCTGCGAGTCCTGCTCGTACTGCTCGATGAACCACAGCCCGCTCTGCGACGAGGACAGCGGCCCGGCGCTGCTGTGCCACGGTGCGATCGGCGCCTCGAAGGACTGTCGCGCGCGCAGACATTCGATGATGGCGTCGCGGTTGTCGCGAATCTGCTGGCCGAGGGCGGGCGTGACGGCGTCTTTGCTCGATTGGGAAACCAGTTGTCCCTGTTCGTTGAGTGCAAGCTGCACCCCCTGCTGAGCCAGGTGCTTCAGCAGGCCGATGATGTTCTTGTGCATCTGCTTAACCTCTCAAAATCTATTCAACGTCTGCTGCGCGTCGGGCCTGCTGCGTTGAAAACAGGCTCGGGTGCTCATTTACCGCTCGTAAACTGCGCGCCCTCGCCTGTTTTCGCCTTGCAGGCCTCTAGCTCGCGAGACGTTGAACAAGTTTTTCAGGCTGCCAGGGTGGCGCCGCCATCGACGACGATGTCCTGCAGGGTGATGTGGCTGGCCAGGTCGGATGCAAGGAACAGCACCGTGCGAGCAACCTCCTCGGGCGTGGCGATCTTGCGTAGCGGAATGCCCAGTTTGTATTGCTCCGGGAAGCCGGCAATGGTGCGTTCGCGGGCATCTTCGCTGTGCCACATACCGCGCTGCATGGCGGTATCGGTGGAACCTGGCGAAACCAAATTGCAGCGCACGCCGTGCTCCGCCAGCTCCAGGCCGGCGGTACGAATCAAGCTGGAAAGCGCCGCTTTGGACGCGCTGTATGCGGCCATCTGCATGCGCGGGACGTGGGTCGCGTTGCTGCTCACGGCGACGACCGCGCCGTGCCCCTGCGCCTTGAAGCGCGGTATCAACTCGCGCAGCAGATAAAAGGGACCGGAGACATTTACCCGCATCGACGCGTCCCAATCGGCCGAACTCAACTCCTCAATGGGCGCCAGCCGCAAGATTCCGGCGACACTGGCGAACACATCCACCGTCTGCTGCGCGCCGAGCAGCTCGCTACAGGCCTGTTGCACGGCGTGGGCATCGCTGACATCGAGCACGTAAGGGGTGAAGCCGTAATCCCGTTCCGGAAAGGCTCGGTCGAAACCGGTGACCTGTGCGCCCAGCCGCACGAATCCCTCGGCAACCGCGCGGCCGATGCCCTGCCCGGCGCCGGTGACCCAGACGCTTCTACCGCTGAAATCCATCTGATCGTTCATCTGCCTGCCCCTTACCAAACCATTTCCACCTGCTCTTCCCGCTGCTGTATGCGGCTGTCGAGGAAGCTGCAGAAGTCCGCCAATTGCGGATGATCGAAGACATCCGAAACCTTCATCGCAGCGCCGAATTCGGCGCCCAGACGATTGACGATCTGGATGGTCTGCAACGATTGGCCGCCGAGTTCGAAGAAGTTGTCTTCAGGCTGAATGCCGCTGACGCCGAGAATCTGCTGCCAGATGGCGCTGACCCGGCGCTGGGCCTCGTCGCTCAAGGCGCGCTCCGGAGCGCCACCCAGGTATTCCTGGTGCAGACGTTTGCGGTCGAGCTTGTTGCTGCCGGTACGCGGTAAGGCGGAAAAGTGACGGTAATCGGTGGGCACCATCGCGGCGGGCAACACTTCGCTCAGTTCGCGCTTGATGCTGCGAATGTCGTCGCGCGGACCAGCGACGAAAGCCACCAACCGGCGCACGCCGGCGCCCAGTTCCAAGCCCAGCACGCAGGCCTCGTCGACGCCATCGAGTGCCAGCAGCCTGGCCTCGACTTCGCCCGGCTGGATGCGATAGCCGCTGATCTTGAATTCGTTGTCCAGCCGACCGAGGTACACCAGTTCCCCGTCCACCAGTCGCACTCGGTCACCGGTGCGGTAGATCCGTGCCGTCTCATCGCCGATACGCAGATGGGCAAATGCCGGCGAATCGCTGTTGAGATAGCCGTTGGCCAATTGAGCGCCGAACAACACCAGCTCGCCTTCCAATGCTGGGCGATCGCCGCGATCGAGAATCAGCGCCTCGACGCCGGCCAGCGGCCGGCCAATGGGCAACTGCTCGCGGTTGGGGTCGATGCGCTGCAGATCGCAAGTGGTGGCGACCACGGTGGTTTCGGTCGGCCCATAGGTATTGATCAGGCGCACATCCGGCCGGTTCATGCCTTGCCAGGCGGCCAGCTGCTCCGGGTACACCGCTTCGCCACCGATGATCACCGTCTTGAGCGGCGCGGGAATCCGCGCCTGGTCACTGCGCAGTGCGACGACCCATTCGTTCCAGAACGCCGTGGGCAAATCGACGACGGTAATTGCCTGCTGCTCCAGGCTTTCCACGAAAGCGGTCATCGACTGAAGCATCGCGTCGGTGCGCAACACCAGCGTGGCGCCGGCGGACAGGCTGACGAAGACCTCCTCGATGCTGGCATCGAAGTTGAACGGCGCGAACTGCAACACCCGGTCAGTCGGAGTGATCCCGTAGCGCTGTTGCGCCGCCACGGCGAAGTGCTCCAGTGCTCGATGACTGACTTCCACACCTTTCGGCGTGCCGGTGGAGCCGGACGTGAACATCAGGTAGCTGGCCGCATCGCCATCGCGTGGGCGGTACTCGCGATTGGCCGAGGTCAGCAGGCCGATCAGCTGGATCGGGCCGCGATGGATATCGGCAAGCCTGTGGCGGTAGACCGCCTCGGTAATCACCAACGCAAGGTCGGCGCTCGCGCAGATCAGCCGTTGGCGATCCGCTGGTTGCTCCGGATCGAGCGGTACGTATACCGCTCCAGCCAGCAGAACTCCCAGCTGCGCCAGAATCGCTAGCGGCGACCGGCTCAGCATCATTCCGATCCGCTCGCCCGGCTGAATGCCCTGCTCCACCAATGCTGCGGCAACCATTTCGGCACGCGCTTGCAGCTCGCCGTAGCTCAGCGCCTGTTCATGCTGGATCAGCGCGATACGTTCCGGCTGGGCGTGCGCTTGCTGGCGTATCGCATCCAGCACACTGCCCGGCTGCCCAAGGTTGCCAACAGCCGGCGCGCTCAGGCGCTGCCAGGCGCGCCGCACGGCATAGAGCTCGTCGAGCAACACGTCGCGCGGCTGCTGCGGCGCGGCCAGCCAGCATTCGAGCAGGCCGAACAGTTCTTCCTGCAGGCCACGCACCTGCTCCAGGCTGTAGCAGGCCGGGTTGGCGTCGTAATCGAGCACCGGCATGCCGTCTGCGCCGACCTGCACTTCCAGGGTCAGGTCTTCCACCGGGCCGGCGCTGAGGTTCAGCGTGCGGGCCGGGCAATCACCGTACGCTAGCGGACGGTCGAACGGCATGATGTTGATCAGCGGGCCGAACAGGCGCTGTTCGCCACCGACTCGGCCGAGGTCGCGCCTCAACGATTCGTAACGGTAATGCTGGTGCTTGCGGCTGCTGCGGCGCAGCTTGCCGATGGCTTTCGCGCAGCCGATGAGATCAGCGTCATCCGGCAAATCCAGGCACAAGGGCGCGATGTTCATCTGCATGCAAGGCACGTTGAACGCCGCCGAGCCGATGCGGTTCATCACCATCAATCCAAGAACCTGCGCCCGGCTGCCGCTGACCTGCCGCAGCTGGGCCGAGACGCCGGCCAACAGCAGATCCGGCCAGCCGATGCTGTGGGCATCGGCGACTTCGTTCAAGGCTTGCCACAGCGGCGCTGGGAATGTCGCGCCGTGACGAATGAAGGTGGCGGAGATGGGCGCGCTGCGCTCGCTGAAACTCACAGGCTCCGGCATACGTGACAACGTTTCCAGCCAGTAGCCGCGCGCGGCGGCGGTGCGGCCCTGGGCGTCCCGTTCTGCGTCCTCCTTTAGCACATCTTTATAACGACCGAACCCGCTAGGCGGCGCGGTTTCGCCTTTCAGCGCAGCACCGTAAAGCTCGGCGATTCGCTGGTACAACAAGTTGGTGCCATAACCGTCGAGGGCGATGTGATGCACGCAGCTGTAGAGAAAATCACCTTCATCAGCCCGCAGCAACACGAAGCGGCACGGCAGCTCGCGTTCGAGATCCAGCGCGACGCGGATGTCACGCATGGCCCAATCGCGCACCCAGCGTTCGGCCTCCTCGCCCGTCGGCACCTGGACTTTTCGCACCTCGACCGGCAATTCACAAGGTTTGAAAAGCACCGCTTCTTCATCGGCAACGAACAGACCGGACAATGCCTCGCATTCGCGCACTGCTTGCTGCACCGCAGTGGTCAATGCTGCTGCATCAATCTTGCCGGCGAAGGCAATGCACTCGGCGGTGTTGAACATGGCGCGGTCTTCGTTGAGCAGGTAGGCGTACCAGAGCCCCTGCTGAGCGATACCCAGCGGTCTCATAGCGCACCCCCGTGTTCACGAATAAGCGTCCACCAACCGTTGAGCGTCGGCGTCTTCGCCAGATCGGTGAAGCTGAGTTCGAGGCCCTGCTCGCGCCATTCGCTGAGCAGCGACATGATCTGGATCGAATCCAGACCGTAATCGAGCAGGTTCTCGTCGGGATCGAACGGCTCGTCCATCTCGTCGAGCATCGCCAGCAACCGCGCCTCGAGTGCTTCACGGGTCGGCAGCGATGCCTGTGGCTTACCGAGGTCGAGCACGTCACGACAGCGGATCACCCGCCCGCAGCGCGTTGCCACGTAGTCCAGTGCCATCAGGTGTTCGGCCTGGCTAAAATCAGCGATGCCGTCCGCCAGCATGAAAGGCTGGATGTCCCGCATGAAGGCATCGCAGGCCGTCATCAGGCAGCCGATATGCCCGTAGATTCCGCCGATGATCAACTGATCGCGGCCGAGCTCAGCCATCATGTGTTGCAGCGGCGAGCGCTGAAAAGCGCTGTAGCGCCACTTGGTCAGCACGGTGTCGTCGGCAGCAGGCGCCAGCCCGGCAACGATGGCCTGGCGCTCGGGATGCTGGGTAATGCCAGGGCCCCACATGTCGGTGAGCAGCGCCCGATCCGCGGCGGCCTGTTCGACCGGCTGCGCAGTGTATACGACCGGAATGCCCAGGGTTTTGCAGCATTCGCGAACCAGCGCCAGGCGTGCCACCAGCGCGGCGATGAAGGCGCTGTCTTCACCCCAGAAGTCGCAGAAATAGCCTTGCATGTCATGGATCAACAGCACCGCGCGATCAGGATCGACCGACCACTGGACTTTGTTCGCGGCCCATTCGCTGGGCAGGCTGTAGGGCGTCAAAGTGGGAATAGCCATGAAGCGAATCCTTATTCGGTAACGGTCAGTTGTTCAGCGAGACGGCGACGCAGGCGGTTCTTGTCCACCTTGCCTACGGCTGTCATGGGAAGTGCGTCGAGGTGTTCGAATCGGTCCGGCAGCTTGTAATCGGCTAGACCGAGGCCGCGTAGAAACTTGCGCAGGACGATGCCCTTGAGAAGTTCGGGGCTGACGATAAAGGCGCAACTCTTCTCACCCATGGCCGCGTCCGGCATTGATACCAGCGCCGCCTGGGTAACGGCGGGATGCGCCATCAGCAGGTTTTCCACTTCCTCAGCAGCGATCTTTTCGCCACCACGGTTGATCTGATCCTTGATCCGCCCGACAACGACCAGATAGCCGTCCTCGCGCTGCCGGACCAGATCGCCGGAGCGGTAGAAACCCTCTGCATCGAATGCGCTGGCGTTGTATGCCGGGCTCTGGAAATAGCCGCGGATGGTGTAGGGGCCACGGGTCATCAAAGCCCCCACCTCGCCCGTCGGCACCGGATTGCCGTCGCGGTCGACGACTTTTACCTCGTCGTCCGGGCTCATTGGCTGACCCTGGGTCAGGTAGACACGCTCGTCGCTGTCGTCCAGCCGGGTGTAGTTGACCAGCCCTTCGGCCATGCCGAAGACCTGCTGCAAGTGACAACCGAGATCCTGCGGGACACGGCGAGCGAGCAACTCCGGCAGCTTGGCGCCACCGACCTGCAACAGTTCCAGCGAAGCGAGTTCATCCCGGTGTGCGGGCGCGGCCTGCAACCACAGCGACAAGGCCGACGGCACCAGGGCGGCCACGTTGACCTGATGGTGCGCGATCAGCGGAAAGCAGCTTGCCGGGCCTGGATCGGCGCTGAGCACCACCCGTCCGCCGGCGAGGAAGACACCCAGCGCGCCGGGCGAGCTGAGCGGGAAGTTGTGCGCCGCAGGCAGCGCGCAGAGGTAGCGGGTGTTGCGGTCGAACTGGCAAATCTCCACGCTGCGACGGACGCTGTAAAGATAATCATCGTGGGTGCGAGGAATCAGTTTCGGCGTGCCGGTGCTGCCGCCCGATAGCTGGAAAAATGCCACTTCACTGGCTGGTGTCGGAGCGAATGAGCGCTCTGCCGCTGCTGGCTCAAACCAGCGATTCAAACGAAATTCCGGCTGCGGGTCGTCGTGCAGCAAGACGGTGTCGAGTTCAGGTATCAGCTCGGCCAGCTCATCGAGAAATGCGTCGCCGGCAAACAGCGCATGCTCGCGACTGGCCACCAGCAGCCGCGGACGAATCTGCGCGGCGTAGGCGACTAGCTCCAGGCGGTTGTGGCTGAACAAGGCATTGACAGGGGCGATGCCAGCCTTCATCAAGCTGAAAAATACGATGTACAGCTCAGCCTGACTTCCGAGCTGAACCAGCGCCCTATCGCCCGGCCCCAAGCCGCGATTGGCCAGCCGTTGGGCGAGATGCGTCGACATTTCATCCAGCTCGGCGTAGTTGAATTCCCGACTATCGGAAACTACCGCGATAGCGTCCGGCTGAAGGCCTGCCTGATTGGTGAGCATCTGGCTCAGCGGTTCGCCCCGCCAATATCCGGCGCGGCGATAACGCTCAGCAAAAGCTTCGGGCCAGCGGGTGAACGGAACCAGGCTCATACTGCCTCCTGATCAAGTCCGAACGCGGCGAGCATGGTGCCGAGTTTGGTTCCCGTCTCGCGCCATTCCGATTCGGGGCACGACGCCGAGACCAGCCCCGCGCCAGCAAACAACCGGACCTTGCGTTCATCGATCACGCCACAGCGGATCACCACGGCCCATTCGCCGTTGCCGGCCGCATCGCACCAACCGACGATGCCGCCGAACACACCACGGTCGAACGGCTCCAATTCGGCGATCAGCTGTTTGGCCGCAGTCGTGGGGAAGCCGCAGAGCGCTGGCGTCGGGTGCAGCTGACACGCCAGGCTCAGCGCCGATATTGGCGCAGTCAGCTCACCCTCGATCCGCGTCGACAGGTGCCATAGCTTGGCGGTGCTCATCAACGAAGGCGCCGCCGGTATCTGCAACTCCCGGCATAGCGGACGCAACTGGCGTTCGATATCTCGAATCACCAGGCGATGCTCATGCTGATCCTTGCCCGAATCGAGCAGGCTTCGCGCCGACTGTTCGTCCGCTGCCAGATCGGCGTAGCGTCTGGCGGAACCGGCCAGCGGATTGGTCTCCAGGCGTTTACCGGTTTTGCGCAGCAGCAGCTCAGGGCTGGCGCCGATCAGAACGCCGCCATCCGGCAGATCGGTGAAGAAATGAAACGCTTCGGGATTCTGCTGGCGTAGCCCCTGGAAGATTGTCGCGGCACAGGGTGGTGCGTCGAACTCAAGCTGCAGCAGGCGTGACAGCACCGCTTTATCCAGCCGACCACTGCGCAGCGCGCCCAGCGCGCGGGTAACGGCTTTTTGAAAGCCAACCTGATCGGGCTGTTCGGTGCACTGACGCGCCGCGCCGCAGGCGAACCCGCAAATCGCGGTCGGAGGTGACGCGGGAGGAAGATGGGAAACGTGTCGCGGGATGAACAGACTGGAGGATTGCTGCTTGTCGAAGGGAATCACGCCAACCAGCACGGGATTCTTCAAACCGGCTGCCTGCGCTTCGGCGAAAGCCCGCTGAACGTCATGCTCCAGGCCCGGTCCGGCGCCTTCGGCCGGTGTGTCTATCGTCTTGAAACAACCGCTGGCTTCAATGCCGCCTGCCGGTGAATAAAATCGATACGACGGCGGGAATTTGTATCCCACGCCTGGTCCGTCGTAGGCGACGCGAGTCAATGCGTTCACCACCACCTCCACATAACAATAATGGTATTGATTATCATTTGCCGGCGGCAACGATAGTCATCGGTGATAGATGCGTCAAATTATTTCTGTTCGCGGGGCGCAGAGACGTTTTGCTGGCGGTTAGGTCTAAGGCGGTTGCGGCTGGTTTAAGAAGGGATGGAGCGAGAGGGGGTATCGGTCGCCGGCTATACGGCCATGTCGTCATGGCTATAACCATTGAAAGTACTTTAGATATTTCGCTTAACCAGTTGATTTGTGTAATAAAACCAGCATAAGAGAGACAGGCAAAAGTCTACTAACGAACCTCGACAATTTCGTATTGCTGGCGGCGCCGATCCACAAGCACTTCAACCTCATCACCATCGCAGCGCCCAAGCAACGCGTGGCCCAACGGCGATCGCGGCGATATCACCAGTACCTCTGTTTCTGCAACAACCACTCTCAACCCAGCGGCATCCGGGCCGAGGAAAACCCAGCGCCCGATACCGGCCTGCTCCAGCGAAACCAGCGCGCCGAGCGTGATCGGCTCATCGACCTGCGAGCGCACCGGAAGATTGCGATAGCGGCTCAGCGCCGTCTCGATCTCATGCACACGGCGACGCTGCCCGTCAGCAAGATAGGCAGCCTCGAGCCCGCGAGTGTCGTACTTGTTTTCCGCCTTGCTCTCGGCATGCGTTGCCGCCTCGTGAGAGGCCTTAAGCGCGTCCTTGGCAATTGTCAGATCGGCTTGCAGCTTTTCGATGATAAGTGCTTGGAGATCGGTCTTGTTCATGCAGGCTCGGGACGGTAGTGCCGGGCCTCTAGCATGGCATCGCTACGCCCACAGAGCCACGCCGACTGAATACGTCTTTCTGCAACATCCGGCGACCTGTCGAACACAGAGCCGCCTGACATGACAGGTAAAGTGCGACCCTATTCGAAACCAACCAACGCAAAGGATCGAGACAGATGCTTACCCTGAGCCTGGGCCCGCTGACGATCGGCATACCCCATCTGATATTGGTCGGCTGTTTGTTACTGGCGACGCTGACCGGCTGGTGGGCGGGCCGACCGCACGGGCGGAACCCCGAGCGACAGATATTCCGGCTTATGCTGCTGGCTGTGCTGGTCGCGCGCCTGTCCTTCGTAGCGGTCTACATCGAAGATTTTTCCGGCGCCTGGTGGCGAGTACTGGATATCCGCGACGGCGGCTTCATCGCCTGGCCGGGTATCGGAGCCGCATTACTGGCCGGTGGTTGGCTGATATGGCGTGACCGAGAACTGCGCAAACCATTGGGCCTCGCCTTGGTGGTAGGACTCGCCAGTTGGACCTTCGCCAGCTTTGGCTGGCACGCCTTCGAACGAGGGACGCGTCTGCCTGAGATAGCCCTGCGCGACATAGACGGCAGGTCGGTCAGCTTGGCCGACTACAGCGGCAAGCCGATGGTCATCAATCTTTGGGCCACCTGGTGCCCACCGTGCCGCCGTGAAATGCCGGTACTCGCCGAGGCACAGACGAACAACCATGAGCTGGTCTTCCTGTTCGTCAACCAGGGCGAAGGTGAAGGCGAAATCAGGCAATTTCTGCAGAGTCACGACCTTGGATTACGCAACGTGCTGATCGACAGCGGTGGTCGCCTTGGACAGCACGTCGGCTCGCGAGCATTTCCGACAACGCTGTTCTACGACGCAGACGGTCGGCAAGTCGGCAGCCATCTAGGCGAGCTGTCACGCGCCAGCCTGGCAAGAGCGATGAAAGCACTGCGGCAATAGCTCTCGATACCCCACACATCTACCTGAACGCGCTGGTCGGACGTCTACCCAGTCACACTTCTGCAACAGCCGCAAGTCATCGGCGCTGCCGATAGCCGGGCTGCAGATGAATGAACCGAAGCCGAAAAGCCGCTGTCCAGACAGAAGCGTTCGAATCAGCCGCAGCATGCGGATTTGTCGGCCCGCGCGGGATATTTTTAAAAAAGAGGAAATTTGCCGCAGGCGACAGAGCGAGACGCTGCTTATACTGTCCCCCCATCCAATCTGGAGCCACACCCGTGAATAAAGCCGAGTTGATTGAAGCGATCGCAGCCTCCGCCGATGTCCCTAAGAGTACCGCCACTCGCGTACTGGACGCCTTCACCGAAAGCGTGACCAATACCCTGCAGAACGGCGACAGCGTGACGCTGGTTGGCTTCGGTACCTTTGCTGTCAAGGAGCGCGCCGCCCGTGACGGCCGCAATCCGCAGACCGGCGCAACGATCAAGATCTCCGCAGCAAAGCTGCCAGGCTTCAAGCCAGGCAAGTCGCTGAAGGATGCGGTGAACTAATCCATCCATATCTCGGATACCGGGTCGCTGACGTCCTTACGGACGCAGCGCCTGGCGTTGACCGCCTCGGTCGCGCACCCCGCTCCACTCCCCGCTACATTTGCTCTCGGGCATAACCGGAACGAAGCGTGGGCTTTGTCAGCCGCCTAGGCTCGACCCAGCCATGCCAGCTCTATTCGTCGTTGCGACTCACTTGTCGCGGTCGATCGCAAAGCCCGCCCAGGCCTGCCGCGACGGCATGATCTCCAGCCGGTTGATATTGATATGCGCCGGTAGCGTGGCGACATAGAAGATCTGCTCGGCGATGTCTTCGGCGGACAATGGCGTGGTGGTGCTGTAAAGCGCGTCGGACGCCGCTTGATTGCCCTTGGTCCGCACCAGCGTGAACTCGGTTTCGGCCATACCAGGCGCGATGTCGGTGACCCGCACGCCCGTGGCGATCAGGTCACAGCGCAGGTTGTAGCTGAACTGCTGGACGAATGCCTTGCTGGCACCGTAGACATGACTTCCGGGATAGGGCCATTGGCCTGCTACGGAGCCGATATTGACGATGCTGGCGCCCTTTCCTGTCTCGATCAACGTTGGCAGCAATGCATGGGTTACGTTTACGAGGCCGGTGATATTGGTGTCGATCATGGTGTGCCAATCGTTCAGATCGGTCTTCTGCGAAGGTTCCGGAGCCAGTGCCAAGCCCGCGTTATTGACCAGACAAGTCACGGCACGGAAGGCTTCGGGCAGTTCGGCGACGACGTCCTTGACCGCCTCGCTCTTGCGCACATCAAGCGTTGCAACATGCACCGGAACCTTGTCGGCCAACTCTTCTTTCAGTGCTTCTAGTCGCTCCGAGCGTCGACCGGTCAGTACCAGCGACCAGCCTGCTTCAGCAAAACGGCGAGCCGTAGCGCGACCAAAACCTGATGTGGCACCGGTGATGAATACGACCTTGCTGTTCATGCTTTTCCTCTTTTCCGATTGGCGCGCTCGTAGAAGCGCGCGGTGGTATCGATGGTTATGGTCCGTGCATAGGAAGAAAAGTTCGAGCGGTTTCTCCGCTTCATTTCTTAACAACTGAACGACCAGTCTTGTTATTCCAACAAAATACAAAGCACAACGATGGCCTTTTTGCCGATCGAGCACGATTTCTCGACCTTTCAGCACGGTTCGTTTTGGGATTAATTCGCCGTTCAGTCTGTATAGCCCTTGAGGCTTATTCCCAGCCGGGAAAGCGCCAGTTAAAAGCCGGGCTCCCGCCCCTTCAAAAGGAATCTGAAATGCTTAAAACAAAAACACTACTAGCAGGCGCCATCTCGTTACTGATTGCGAATCAGGCCGCGGCCCTCAACGACGCGCAACAGGACCAGACCGGCACCGATAACTATGCCGATGTGGTGCAGCAGATCGGTTCGGACAACTACAGCAGCCAGCTCCAGGATGGAGACGCCAATGTCTCCTACACACTGCAGAGCGGGACGCTATTGTCAGCCTCTAGCGAGCAACGCGGCGCGGGCAATATCTCGACGATCGAGCAGAATGGGATGAACAGCCAAGCGAACGTTTCGCAGGACGGCAACTACAACCTCGCCACGGTTTATCAGGAGACTAACGAGGAGGTCGGCCATACGGTGACCCTTTCGCAGATCGGTAGTCAGAATCTCGCCTACATCGAGCAAATTGACGGGGCCGCCAGCGTCTCGGACATTTATCAGAACGGTGAAGGCAACTCTATCGACGTGACTCAACAAATGACGGCCAACCACCTCGACGCGGAGCAGACCGGCGACGGCAATACCGCTCTGGTCGAGCAGTTCGGGAACACGACCGCCTATATAAGCCAGACCGGGACTGCCAACGCCATCAACTTTCATCAGGACGGCGCATTTTCCGGCGCTTTTTCCTCAATCAGTCAGAACGGTACCGGTAACGAGGTCAACCTCTCACAGCAAGCCAGTCGATACAGCGCAGGCGACGTGCGCCTGGTACAGATCGGCGCGGGCAATATCGCCGACGTATCGGAAAGCAGCGGCTTCGGCAGCTTCAGCTTCACCCAGGACGGAACGGGAAATGAGCTGACCGCCCAGCACGGTGGTCGCTCGACCACGGTAGAAGGCACCTCCACCGGCGACTTCAACCGTGTAGACATTCGTCAGGACTTCGACGGCAGCAGCCTGACCATCGCCCAGAACGGTACTCGCAACGAGATCGACGTTGACCAGACGGGTTACTACGGTGTCGGCGACATCCAGCAGACAGGCACCGAGAACTATGCATCGCTGGTGCAGATCGGAAACTCCAGCAGCGTCACTCAGGAAACGGCGCTCATCATGCAAAACGGTACTGGAAATTTGGCCTTCGTGACCCAGGGTCAGTAAGTCGTTTCGGCGAGCCGATTAACAGCTAGTGCTGCAACCAAGGCTCGTATCGGCTCGATCATGGGCCGGCGTGCTGGACCAACGCCAGCGCGCCGTGACGACGTAAGTTTTTCCTCCGAGCTCAAGCAATAGGCCCAGCCTTGACGCAAGCGCCTATTGGTAGCTGGAATAATGCACTCGGGTGAGCAAATTCTAGTAATACGCTGAGAAATGAGGCACTAACGCTCAACCAAATCGCGGTTTTCCCCGGTTTGTTTTTTTTGGTCTGCCGTCTCTCTTTCCATGGGAACGCGCGGCGAACAAACACACGCCCTTTTACGCTGCCTCAGATACGCGAAAGCCCCGAATTACGGGGCTTTCAGCGTTGTAGATGGTGCGGACGGAGAGACTCGAACTCTCACACCTTGCGGCGCCAGAACCTAAATCTGGTGTGTCTACCAATTTCACCACGTCCGCAGTCTTTCAAACGAAAAAGCCAGGCTACGCCTGGCGTTTCGGAATATGGGGTGGACGATGGGGTTCGAACCCACGACCGCAGGAGCCACAATCCTGTGCTCTACCAACTGAGCTACGCCCACCATATTGCATTGCTTGTGCCAGAGCCCAGAAACTGGCGCACCCGGCAGGACTCGAACCTGCGACCATCCGCTTAGAAGGCGGATGCTCTATCCAACTGAGCTACGGGCGCTTTTATCTGCAATCTATTCGGAGCGCAGACTTCAAGCTCCGGCTAATGGAGAATTTACCTCCAAAAGCCGTCTTACCCAGCAGCAAGCTGTGCTCGACAAGCGGGGCGAATCTTAATGGCCTGTCCGCGGGCCGTCAACAGCTAAACCGAAAAAATTTCAGGCAGGTAAAGGAGTTACGGATAGGGGACACCGCATCGCCTTTGCCGGACGGTGTCACCGTGAGAGAATGCGCCTCCTTTTTCAATCCTTCTCGATGGTTAATCACGCGTCATGACCGCAAAACTGATCGACGGTAAACAGATTGCTGCCAATATCCGCCTGCAGATCGCCGGCCGAGTGGCCGAGCGCTCCCAGCAGGGCCTCAGAGTTCCGGGGCTGGCAGTGATCCTCGTGGGTTCGGACCCGGCCTCGCAAGTATATGTCGCGCACAAGCGCAAGGACTGTGAGGAAGTGGGATTCAAGTCCACTGCCCATGATCTGCCGGCGACGACCAGCCAGGGCGAACTTCTGGAGCTCATCGATCAGCTCAATGACGATCCGCTTATCGACGGGATTCTCGTGCAGTTGCCGTTGCCCAAGCACCTGGACGCCTCGCAGCTGCTCGAACGCATTCGGCCCGACAAGGATGTGGATGGCTTCCACCCCTATAACATCGGACGCCTCGCGCAGCGCATGCCCCTGCTCCGCCCCTGCACACCGAAAGGCATCATGGCGTTGCTCGAGAGCACCAGTGTCGACCTGCACGGCCTCAACGCGGTAGTTGTAGGCGCGTCCAATATCGTCGGTCGCCCCATGGCACTGGAGTTGCTGCTGGCAGGCTGCACGACCACCGTCACCCACCGCTTCACCCAGGACCTGGCCGAGCACGTCAAACGCGCCGATCTGATCGTGGTCGCGACGGGAATCACCGGCCTGGTAAAAGGCGAATGGATCAAGGAAGGCGCCATCGTCATCGATGTCGGCATCAACCGACAGGCCGATGGCAAACTGGTCGGCGATGTCGAGTTCGACGTGGCGGTGCAGCGCGCCAGCTGGATTACACCCGTGCCCGGCGGAGTTGGCCCCATGACTCGCGCTTGCCTCTTGGAAAACACGCTGCATGCCGCGGAACATCTGCACGACTGATCACGCAGGCCATCAGAGGAGCCGTATCCTTCAGAGGTTCGGCGAGATCTCCAGATGGTGTAAATATCTTCGGCGTTTCAAATCAAACGGCACCCTAGGGTGCCGTTTGATTGTCGCTTCTAACCGCTATCCGTGGTTTAACGTTACTGGTTCCAAGATTTGTTCAGCTCTTCGTAACTGACGGTCTGCCCCTGGGGCTTCTCGTTTTCCAGCTTGGGTTTCGGCGAGCCAGGCTGGCTAAGCCAGTATTCAGGGTCGCGCGGTTCGTTCATCTTAGGCCCGCACTTCGGCTGTACGTTGGCACGCTCCAGCCGCGCCATCATGGTGTCCTGTGCCTCAGCAAGGCCATCCAGCGCTTCCTGAGGCGTCTTGTCACCGCTGGCAGCTTCGGCGATGTATTGCCACCAGAGCTGAGCCAGACGCGGGTAATCCGGTACGTTGGTTCCGGTTGGCGTCCACTGCACGCGCGCCGGACTACGATAGAACTCCACCAGGCCGCCCAGCTTGGGCGCCGCTTCGGTCATGGCATCGGAGTTGATGTCGGATTCCCGGATCGGCGTTAGCCCGACCAAGGTTTTTTTCAGCGACACGGTCTTCGACACGGTGAACTGCGCGTACAGCCAGGCCGCCAAACGACGCTTTTCGGGTGTCGATTCAAGGAAGGTCCAGGCGCCAGCATCCTGATACCCGAGCTTCATCCCCTCTTCCCAGTAAGGCCCCTTCGGCGATGGCGCCATCCGCCATTTCGGCGTGCCATCTTCGTTGACCACGGGCAAGCCGGGCTTGGTCATGTCCGCGGTGAAGGCGGTGTACCAGAATATCTGCTGCGCAATGTTGCCTTGTGCCGGTACCGGTCCGGACTCGGAGAAGGTCATACCCTGAGCTTCCGGCGGTGCGTACTCGCGCATCCAGTCGACGTATTTCTGCGTCGCGTAGACCGCAGCCGGCCCGTTGGTGGCGCCGCCGCGAGCGACGCTCGAGCCGACCGGATGGCAATCTTCGACGCGAATGCCCCACTCGTCCACCGGCAAGCCGTTCGGCAGCCCTTTATCACCGGCGCCCGCCATGGAGAACCAGGCATCGGTGAAGCGCCAGCCCAGCGACGGATCCTTCTTGCCGTAATCCATGTGGCCGTAGACGCGCTGGCCGTCGATCTCCTTGACGTGCTTGCTGAAGAACTCGGCGATGTCCTCATAAGCTGACCAGTTCACCGGCACGCCGAGCTCGTAACCATAACGCTCCTTGAATTGTTGTTTCAGATCGTCCCGCTCGAACCAGTCGGCACGGAACCAGTAGAGGTTGGCAAATTGCTGAACGGGCAGCTGGTAGATCTTGCCATCCGGGCCGGTGGTGAACGAAATGCCGATGAAGTCGTCGAGATCAAGGGTCGGCGAGGTGTAATCCTTGGCTTCGCCTTCGATCATGTCGCTGATGGCGACTGCTTTTCCATAGCGGAAATGCGTGCCGATCAGGTCGGAATCGTTGATATAGCCGTCGTAGATGTTCTTGCCGGACTGCATTTGCGTCTGCAGCTTCTCTACGACATCGCCTTCCTGCATCAAGTCGTGCCGCAGGCGGATCCCGGTAATCTCGCTGAACGCCTTCGCCAGGGTCTTGGACTCGTATTCGTGTGTGGTAATGGTCTCTGACGCGACGTTGATCTCCATTCCGCGGAACGGCTCGGCAGCCTTGATGAACCATCGCAGCTCTTCCATCTGTTGTTCCGGCGACAGGGTCGAGGGATTGAATTCCGACTCGATCCATTTCTTCGCCGCCTCCTCCTGGGCATCGCCCCATGCCGTACCTGCAGTACCGGACAACGTCAGCAGGGCCGCGAGCGCCATGCAATGTCGGGTGTTGTTTTTATTCTCGAACATACACACCTCCTTTGGGTTTTTCGGAGGGATGGGCCGCGCGGCTCAACCCCAGCGCATCACTGCAAACAACCAGACGAGAGATAGCGCGGACGCTATCCAGATGCTCCAGTCGGTCAGCCCTATCAGCAGAAGATGCCAATAGGCGCTGCCCAGAAGTCCGATGAACAACCGATCGCCCCGCGTGGTGACGATGGGCAGGAAACCTTTGCGCGCAACGCAAGGCCGTTTCAGTTCCCAGACACTCATCAATGTAAGGGTCAGGCCGATCACGGCAAAAAATACGGCGGTCGGCGTGGTCCAGGCCATCCAGTTCATACGTGATTCTCCTATACCCGGCCGAGGGCGAAGCCCTTGGCGACGTGATTGCGGACGAACCAGATCACCAGCATCCCCGGCAGGATCGTCAGCACCCCGGCGGCCGCCAGCACGCCCCAGTCGATACCGGAAGCCGAGACGGTGCGCGTCATCACCGAGACAATGGGTTTGGCATCCACCGAGGTCAGCGTGCGGGCCAGCAGCAGTTCGACCCAGGAAAACATGAAGCAGAAGAACGCCGTCACACCGATGCCGGGGCCAATCAGCGGGACGAAAATCTTCACGAAGAATTTGGGAAAGCTGTAGCCATCGATGTAGGCGGTTTCGTCTATCTCCTTGGGTACACCCGACATGAACCCCTCGAGAATCCACACCGCGAGCGGCACGTTGAACAGGCAATGCGCCAGGGCTACCGCGATATGCGTATCGAACAACCCGATCGACGAATACAGCTGAAAGAACGGCAGCAGAAAGACCGCCGGCGGCGCCATGCGATTGGTCAGCAGCCAGAAGAACAGGTGTTTGTCGCCGAGGAAGCGAAAGCGGGAAAAAGCATAGGCCGCCGGCAGTGCCACGGTGAGTGAAATGACCGTGTTCAGGCAGACGTAGTACAGCGAATTGATGTAGCCGCTGTACCAGCTACGGTCAGTGAAGATCACTCGGTAGTTGTCCAGCGTGAAAGCCCGAGGCCAAAGCGTCAGGCCGCCCAGGATCTCGGTGTTGCTCTTGAACGACATGTTGATCAGCCAGTAGATCGGCACCATCAGAAAAACGATGTAGAGGATCAATACCATTCGTTTGCGCAGATGCATTCAGCAGACCCTCGTCATTTCTGGTCGCCGTGGGTCATGGCGGTATAGAACAGCCAGGACACCAACAGGATGATCAAGAAGTAGATCAGCGAGAACGCCGCCGCCGGCCCAAGGTCGAACTGCCCCACCGCCATCTTGGTGAGCGTCTGACTGAGAAAGGTTGTGGCATTGCCCGGCCCGCCACCGGTGAGTACGAAGGGCTCGGTATAGATCATGAAGCTGTCCATGAAGCGCAGCATCACGGCGATCAGCAGCACGCTCTTGAGCTTGGGCAGCTGGATGTAGCGGAACACGGCCCAGGCCGAGGCGCGGTCGATGCGCGCCGCTTGGTAATAGGCATCCGGTATGGCCCGCAAGCCCGAATAGCAGAGCAGCGCGACCAACGAGGTCCAGTGCCAGACATCCATGACCAGCACCGTCACCCAGGCATCGCGGGTGTTGGATGCATAGTTGTAGTCGATGCCCAACTCACGAAGGCCGTAGCCCAGCAGGCCGATGTCCGCACGGCCGAAAATCTGCCAGATCGTGCCCACCACGTTCCATGGGATCAACAACGGAATCGCCATCAGAATCAGGCACAGCGAGGCCCAGCGACCACGAGTCGGCATGGTCAGCGCAACCGCGATGCCCAGCGGAATTTCGATCAGCAGCACACAGCCGGAAAAGATGAACTGCCGCAGCAGCGAGTCATGCAGACGAGGATCGTGAAGGATTTGGCGATACCAGTCCGCACCGACGAAGAACCGGGTCGAGGAATCGAAGATGTCCTGAACCGAATAATTCACCACAGTCATCATTGGCAGAATGGCGCTGAAAGCCACCAGCAGAAAGACTGGCAACACCAGCCACCAGGCACGGTTATCCTGAATTTTGATCATGGCCTGGCCTCCACCAGCCGGTCGTCGGCATAGAGCATCAGCCACTGAGCGGGAAAGCTCACCCAAGCCTGCCCTTTCGGGATGGGGTGATCTTCCGGCAAACGCGCCTTCAGCAGATGTCCCTGCAGACGAAGCGTAAGAATTTTATAGGTGCCCAGATCTTCCACCCGCACCACCTCGGCCCGCATGCCGCCGGAAGCCGTTTCCTCACCAACCTGTACGAACTCCGGACGAATACCGAGTTGCAGTCGACTCATCGCCAGCTCGGGCAAACGCGCCGCCAATCCGCTGGAAAGCGGCAGATGCAAATCACCGAAACCTATACCGCCCTCCTCGGCACGCACCTCGATCAGATTCATTCCCGGACTGCCAACGAAGAATCCGACGAAAGTGTGCTGTGGCCGCTCGAACAACTCTCTCGGCGTACCGAACTGAACGATCTGCCCGCCATGCATCACGGCAATCTTGTCGGCAAAGGTCGAGGCCTCCAACTGATCGTGGGTGACGTAGATCATGGTGATATTGAACTGCTCATGGATCTGCTTAAGCTTGCGACGCAGCTTCCATTTCAGGTGCGGGTCGATGACCGTCAGCGGCTCGTCGAAGAGAATCGCCGATACGTCATCGCGCACCAGGCCGCGCCCCATGGACACCTTCTGTTTCTCGTCCGCAGTGAGATTGCGGGCCTTGCGCTTGAGCAGCGGATGCAGGTCGAGCACCTCGGCGATCTCGTGCACCTTGCTGGTCACGCGCGCCTCCGAAACGCCCTGATTGCGCAGCGGAAAGGCCAGGTTGTCGAAAACGGTCATGGTGTCGTAGACGACCGGAAACTGGAAAACCTGGGCGATGTTGCGCTGCTCGGGTGTCATTCTGTTCACCTCGCGTGCGTCGAACAGCACCTGTCCCTCGGATGGACTGAGCAAGCCGGAGATGATGTTGAGCAACGTCGACTTGCCGCAGCCGGACGGCCCCAGTAACGCGTAGGCACCGCCCTGCTCCCACACATGATCCATCTCGCGAATCGCATAGTCCGCCGCACCTTGCGGCTGCGAGCTATAGCTGTGGGCAAGGTTCTGCAATCGAATCTCCGACATGGTGTGCTCCTTCAGACGCGTCGGACCGGTGCCTGAGCCAGCTCGCCGGCAGCATCGAACACGAACAACTTGTGGGTTGGGATGTACACGCGAATCGGCGAATCCACCGGGTAGTCATGTACCCCCTGCAGGTGCAGAACCAGGCTGAGGTGCTCATTGCGCACATGAAGGAAGCTTTCCGAACCGCTGATTTCAGCCAGCTCGACCGTGCCGGAGACTTCCAGGTCGTCGTCGTTGGACGGCACCAGGCCGATATGGCTGGGCCGTATGCCGAAGCGGTAATCGCCCTCGCTCAGGGTTCGCAGGTCCGCATTGAGCGGAAAGTGCATGCAGTCCTGAAAGCTGACCTCGTTGGCGGCGATACGCCCCGGCAGCAAGTTGATCGGCGGTTCCGAGAACAGTTCGGCGCTGAGCATCCGGCTTGGCCGGTGATAGACCTCCGACGTGGGACCGCTCTGGATGACGCGCCCTTCATGCAGGACTGTCGCCGTTCCGCCCAGCGCCAGCGTCTCGTTGGGCTCGGTGGTCGCATAAACGGCAATGCTGCGGCGCGTCTTGAACAGCTCGCGCATTTCCTGCCGCAGCTCTTCGCGCAACTTGTAGTCGAGATTGACCAGCGGCTCATCGAACAAGATCAGATCCGCGTCCTTGACTAGCGCCCGGGCCATGGCGGTGCGCTGCTGCTGGCCCCCGGAAAGCTCCAACGGGTATCGCTGCAGAAAGTTTTCGATGTGCAGCATCTCGGCGGTTTCACGAACCTTTCGCTCGATCTCTGCCTTGCCAGCACCCGCCTGCCGCAACGGAGAGGCGATGTTTTCGAACACGCTCAGCGTGGGGTAGTTGATGAACTGCTGGTAAACCATCGACACGTTCCGCTTGCGGACCGGCACGCCGGTAACGTCGGCGCCGTTCATCAGGATGCGTCCGCTGCTCGGCTTGTCGAGCCCCGCCATGAGCCGCATCAGCGAGGTCTTGCCCGACAGCGTTCGCCCGATCAGCACGTTGAACGAGCCTGGTTCGAAGTTCAGACACGCGTCAGCGATGTGCACGTGGCCATCGACGGTCTTGCTGACGTGTTCCAGCGTGAGGGACATGCTGCATCCTTCTAATTGTTGTGAAGGATAGGAAGCGATATCCGTGCCAATGTTGCATGTGGCTCTAGGTCGGGCCTGAGGTGAAAGTGCTGTTTTCTCAAGTGTTCAAACTGAACATTTTTGAACATTGACAGCGCGTAGAAATGAACAAAACTGTTCAAGATGCGCGCTACGGCAGTAGCGAATAACAACAAGAATTTGCATCTTCAGAGGGCAACATGGCCGACCCAGCCCAGTCCATCGCACACCAGACGCTGATCGAAGATTCCTGGAGCCGCTGCGAGCGCTACGGGCTGAATCCGCTCAGCACGCCAAGCTTCGGTCAGCCGGCCACGCAGGAAGTGAACGCCCTGTTGGAGCGCCAACGCAGTCTGGTACAAACCACCCAACGTGAAGTACTGCCCTACTACGAAAACATTCTTTCGAATTCGAGCTGTCTGATTTTGCTGGCGGACAGCGGTGGCCAATTGCTTGAATCGTGGGGTGATCGGCGCTTCGTCGAGCCAACCCAGCAACGCGGATTCAAACCGGGCGCCAGCTGGATGGAGCGCGATACGGGGACCAATGCCATCGGCACGGCGCTGGCCAGTGGGCACGCCGTGCATATCCAGCGCGACGAGCACTTCCTCAAGGCCAACCGCTACTTATCCGGTGCGGCTTCGCCGATCTTCGATGCGCAACGCCAGCTGATCGCCGTGCTCGATGTGTCCAGCGACAGCTACCTTCCGCCTTCGCACACGCTCGGCATGGTGAAGATGATGAGCCAGTCGGTTGAGAATCGGCTGATTCTCAACCTGTTCCACGATGATTACTTTCAGCTGACTTTCAATACCGGACAGGACAATCTCGACAGCCAGTGGGCCGGGCTGCTGATATTCGATGAATCCGGGCTCATCGTGTCGGCCAACCGGCGCGCCGACAACCTGCTCGGCATGGAGCTGACGCGGACCCGCATCGATAGGCTGTTCGACGTGCCGCTGTTGCAACTGATCAATCAACCGGAAGATCAGCCCCTGCTGCTGCGGGCGATGGGTCGCCACCGCTTCCATGGCATCGTTCGGCGCCCACAGAAACCATGCATCCAGCCGCGGGACTTCCGTACGACGTCGGGGCGGGAACGGTTGCTCGATCTAACCAGCATCGATCAAGGCGATCCGCAGGTGCACAAGGTGATCCGCCAGGCACAGCTCATGCTCGAAAAGGACGTTCCGATTCTTGTACAGGGGGAAACGGGTGTCGGTAAGGAAGTCCTGGTCAAGGCACTGCACGCAGCCAGCTCGCGAGCCGATGCGCCCTTGATCGCGGTGAACTGCGCTGCCATCCCCAACGAGCTGATCGAATCCGAACTCTTCGGCTATGAGAAAGGCGCCTTCACTGGCGCCCACCAGAAAGGCAGCCTCGGCCTGATTCGCAAGGCGGACCGAGGCGTGCTGTTTCTCGACGAGATCGGCGACATGCCGATGAGCCTGCAGGCGCGCCTGTTGCGCGTACTGCAGGATCGCAGCGTGCAACCGCTCGGCGGCGGAGAACCATTCCCGGTCGACTTTCGCCTGATCTGCGCCACGAACCGCTCGCTACGCCAGGACGTCGATAGCGGTCGCTTTCGCCAGGATCTGTTTTACCGCGTCAGCGGCCTCAGCGTGGAGTTGCCGCCCTTGCGTGCTCGTCACGACAAGCTCGCGCTTTTCCAGCGCGTCTGGGAACAACATCGAGAACCTCGGCAATGGGCCGGACTGAGCGCCGAAGTGCAGCGCTTGTTCGAACGTCACCCTTGGCCGGGGAATATCCGCCAACTGAGCAGCGTCATTCAGGTTGCCCTGGTACTGGCCGACGATCAGCCAATCCGCCCGGAGCATTTGCCTGACGACTTCTTCGTGGATATCGAAAGCGCCGAAAGTAACGGAAGAACAGAGCCAACCCACTCTATCGGCATGGCGCCTTCGCTTTCGTTACCCACGAACCAGCCGCTGCGCTCACAGTTCGAAGCCTGTCGTGGCAACGTTTCGCACCTCGCCCGGCATTTAGGCGTCAGCCGCAACACTCTCTACAAGCGCTTACGCGCCGAGGGTCTTTATCCAGGTTAAGTTCGCTGCATAGTGCGTTTCAACGACCTGAGTCGATACGGCCCGACGTAGGGTGGGCTTTAGCCCACCAATGTTCCAAGGCTCCGTCCTCGCAGCGGTGGGCTGAAGCGGAACGCCGCCCGGCCCGTCCTACTTCTACCTCGTTCAGGCGAACCCTGGCGGGATCGCCCCGTCCAGACAAGAACACCGGCGCTCGAATCCCCGCCCCGGCTGCCTGTCCGCTTCGAGTTCAGCGACGTAGGGTGGGCTTCAGCCCACCGGAAGTACCTGATCGATTGTGGAGGGCTGACGGTTCGCGAGGCTGAAGCGGACGCCGCTTGGCCCTACCGGTCGACAGGGATCGGTAATCCAGCCCTGTTTATCCGCACCTGACGAAAGCTTCTGTTCGCTTACCGGAAACAAAAGAGGCCGCACGCGGCGGCCTCGATGGAGTGTGCAACTTATTCACCTAGACGCCAGGTCGTTCCGCCCTTGCCGTCTTCCAGCACCACGCCCATGGCCGCCAATTGATCGCGAATGCGGTCGGACTCTGCCCAATTTTTCTCGGTGCGGGCCTGCAGGCGCGCAGCAATCAAGCCTTCAACTTCAGCCGCATCCACTTTGTTTGCGGCCCCGGCCTGCAAGAAGGCCTCAGGCTCGAGTTGCAGCACGCCGAGTACGGAGGCCAGTTCTTGAAGGCGCGCAGCCAGCGAAGCAGCGGATTGCAAATCCGTGTCACGCAAGCGGTTGACCTCTCGGATCATCTCGAACAGCACAGAGCAGGCTTCCGGCGAGTTGAAGTCATCGTCCATCGCGGCGCTGAAGCGCTCGGCGAACTCCTCACCACCTGCGGGCGCCGCTTCGGGCAAGCCTTTCAGGCCGTTATAGAAACGTTCCAGCGCGCCCTTGGCTTCCTTGAGGCTGTCTTCGGAATAGTTGATCGGGCTGCGGTAATGGCTAGAAACCAGCAGATAGCGCACTACTTCCGGCTGATACTTTTCCAACACTTCGCGAATGGTGAAGAAGTTGCCCAGGGACTTGGACATTTTCTCGCCGTCCACCCGTACCGCACCGGCGTGCATCCAGGCGTTGGCGTAGAGCTTGCCGGTCGCCGCCTCGCTCTGGGCGATTTCGTTTTCGTGGTGCGGGAAGACCAGGTCCGGGCCGCCGCCATGAATGTCGAAGGTCTCGCCCAGGCAGCAGGTGGACATAACGGAGCACTCGATGTGCCAGCCCGGGCGGCCTTTGCCCCAAGGCGAATCCCAGCTCGGCTCGCCAGGCTTGGCTGCTTTCCAGAGCACGAAATCCAGCGGATCTTCCTTGGCTTCGTCGACCTCGATACGGGCACCGATCTTCAAATCCTCGATCTTGCGCCGCGAGAGCTTGCCGTAACCGACGAATTTACCGACCCGATAATAAACATCGCCATTACCCGGCGCGTAGGCGAAGCCCTTGTCAATCAGGGTCTGGATCATGCCGTGCATACCGACGATGTGCTCGGTGGCACGCGGCTCGAGGTCGGGGCGCAGCACATTGAGCCGAGCCTCGTCCTCATGCATCGCGGCGACCATACGACCGGTCAGCGCCTCGAAGCTTTCACCGTTTTCCTGAGCGCGACGGATGATCTTGTCGTCGATATCGGTGATGTTGCGCACGTAGATCAGCTCGTACCCGCGCTGGCGTAACCAACGCGAGACCACGTCGAAGGCCACCATCACCCGCGCATGACCGATGTGGCAGAAGTCATAGACCGTCATGCCACAGACGTACATGCGTACCTGGTTATCGATCAGCGGCTTGAGCGGTTCCTTGGCCTTGGTCAGGGTGTTGTAGATCGACAGCGCCATTATTGCCCCCAGGAATCACGCAGGGTGACAGTCCGGTTGAACACCGGCTTGCCGGGCTGCGAATCCTTGAGATCAGCGACAAAGTAACCTTCGCGCTCGAATTGGAAGCGCTCCTCGGGTTGCGCGTTGGCCAAGGACGGCTCGGCGCGGCAGCCTGCAAGTACCACCAGCGACTCGGGATTGATGTTGTCGAGGAAGCTGCCGCCCTGCCCTTCGCCTTCAACGGACTTCTCCGGATTGGCGGAGCGGAACAGGCGGTCGTACAGTCGCACCTCGCACTCGACGCTTTCCGTAGCCGGTACCCAGTGGATCACGCCCTTGACCTTGCGGCCCTCGGGATTCTTGCCCAGGGTGTTCTCGTCGTAGGAGCAACGCAGTTCGATGACGTTGCCCTCGGCATCCTTGATCGCCTCATCAGCGCGGATCACGTAGCTGCCGCGCAGACGCACTTCGCCACCGGGAATCAGACGCTTGAAGCCGGTCGGCGGGACTTCTTCGAAGTCGCTGGCATCGATAAAGATCTCGCGACTGAACGGCAGTACGCGCACGCCCATGTCTTGCTTGGGATGACGCGGCAGCTCCAGGTTCTCCAACTGCCCTTCCGGATAGTTGGTGATTACCACCTTAAGCGGCTTGAGCACGCACATGGCTCGCGCCGCGTTGGCATCGAGGTCTTCACGGATAGCGAATTCCAGCATGCCGATATCCACCACGCCGCCGGCGCGATTCACGCCGATCATGTCGCAGAAGTTGCGGATCGAAGCCGGCGTATAGCCACGGCGACGGAAGCCGGACAGCGTCGACATACGCGGATCGTCCCAGCCACTCACGTGCTTCTCGTCGACCAGCTGCTTGAGCTTGCGCTTGCTGGTGATGGTGTAGTTCAGGTTAAGACGGGCAAATTCGTACTGACGCGGCTGTGCCGGCACAGGCAGTTGCTCCAGGAACCACTCGTAGAGCGGGCGATGGTCCTCGAACTCCAGGGTACAGATCGAGTGAGTGATGCCCTCGATGGCGTCCGACTGGCCATGGGTGAAGTCATAGCTAGGGTAGATGCACCACTTGTCGCCGGTCTGATGATGATGGGCGTGGCGGATGCGGTAGAGAATCGGGTCACGCAGGTTCATGTTCGGCGAGGCCATGTCGATCTTCGCCCGCAGCGCACGGGCGCCGTCGGGGAATTCGCCGGCCTTCATGCGTGCGAACAGATCGAGGTTCTCTTCGACGCTGCGCTCGCGGAACGGGCTGTTCTTACCCGGTTCGGTCAGGCTGCCGCGGTATTCGCGTGCCTGCTCGGACGTCAAATCGCAGACATAAGCCTTGCCGCTCTCGATCAAATGGACGGCCCATGCATGCAACTGGTCGAAGTAATCAGAGGCGTAATGCTCCTCGCCGGCCCATTGAAAGCCCAGCCACTGCACGTCGCTCTTGATCGCGTCGATATATTCCTGGTCTTCCTTGGCCGGGTTAGTGTCGTCGAAACGCAGGTTGCAGACGCCACCGAATTCCTGGGCCAGACCGAAGTTCAGGCAGATCGACTTGGCATGGCCAATGTGCAAATAGCCGTTGGGCTCGGGCGGAAAGCGCGTGACGATGCTGGCGTGCTTGCCAGAATCCAGGTCGGCCTGGACGATCGGGCGGAGAAAATTGGTGGCGGCGGTAGTCTCAGGCTTGCTCATGGTGTCCTTAACGATCTGCGAGTGCGCGGCTCAGGGTAGGCCGGCCAAATCAAAGCGCTTATCATAGCGGACCCGTCAACCCCCTGACAGAGCAAAGCGCCCGGCCGCATCGCTCTGCAGCAGCGGTCCTTCTCCGTTGCCGCGCCGCCCTGTTATCGCGGCGCGGTTTATTCCCTTCATAAGGAAGACTCCCAATGATCAAGCTCCACACCAACCACGGCGTCATCACCGTCAAGCTGTACGAAGACAAAGCCCCAGAAACCACGGCCAACTTCAAGGAATACGTTAAGAGCGGTCACTACGACGGGACCATCTTCCATCGCGTGATCAGCAATTTCATGATCCAGGGCGGCGGGTTCGAGCCGGGCATGAAGCAGAAAGCTACCCGCGCACAGATCAAGAACGAAGCCAACAACGGGCTCTCCAACAAGGTCGGCACGTTGGCCATGGCGCGCACCATGGAGCCGCATTCGGCGTCCGCGCAGTTCTTCATCAACGTAAAGGACAACGACTTCTTGGATCACACCGCACCGACCGTGCAAGGCTGGGGCTACGCGGTGTTTGGTGAAGTGGTCGAAGGCATGGACGTGGTCGAGAAGATCAAGGGCGTTTCCACCACCATGAAGTCCGGCCATCAGGACGTTCCGGTGGACGACGTGGTCATCGAGAAAGCCGAGATCGTCGAGTAAGCCTCGTTGATTCTGCTGATTTCAGATCTGCATCTCGAAGAAGAACGCCCGGACATCACCCGGGCGTTTCTTCGTTTTCTCGAAACTCGAGCAATCCAGGCCGAGGCGCTCTATATCCTCGGTGACTTTTTCGAGGTCTGGGTCGGCGACGACGGTATGACACCCTATCAGCACGAGATCGCCGCTGCCCTCCGCGTCCTGAGCGAAAGCGGAACCCGCATCTATCTGATGCACGGCAATCGCGACTTCATGATGGGCAAGGCGTTCTGTCGCGAGGCGGGCTGCACATTGCTACCTGATACGCACGTTGCCGAGCTCGGCGGCCAACGGGTCTTGCTGATGCACGGCGATACCCTCTGTACGCGAGATCAAGGCTATATGCGGCTACGACGGTGGCTGCGTAATCCCGCCAGCCTGTTCATCCTTCACCATTTGCCGCTCGCCAGACGCCAGAAGCTGGCGCAGAAACTGCGATCGAGCAGCAAGGAAGAGACGCGCATGAAAGCCAGCGACATCGTCGACGTCACGCCTGATGAGGTCATTGATGTCATGCAGCGTTACGGCGTCCGGACCCTGATCCATGGCCATACTCACCGCCCAGCAAACCACAGGCTACAGGTTGCCGGTCAACCCGCTACGCGCATCGTGTTGGGCGACTGGGACCGACAAGGTTGGGCGCTACAGATCGATGAATCAGGCGTTCATCAGGCGCCGTTCGAACTGAGCTGAGCCGCTCAGCCGGCGACCGGAACGCCGCTATGGAAGCGAAACTCAGTGTCGACGCTTTCAATCAATTCGCGCTCACGCGCCCGCACTCGGACGATGGTCGCGTCGATGTCGACGGCGTCACCGTACAGATAAGCCAGCTTCAGATAATCCTGAAAATGCCGCGCTTCTGACTTGAGCAGGCCGTGATAGAACTTGCCGAGCTCCTCGTCCAGATGCGGCACCAGCATCGCGAAACGCTCGCACGAGCGGGCCTCGATGAACGCCCCGATCACCAGCGTATCGGTCAGTCGATAGGGCTCGTGATTGCGCACCAACTCCCGCAGACCCGCCGCATAGCGTGACGAGCCGATGTTTCGCAGACCAATGTCGCGCTTGCGAATAATGGAAAGCACCTGCTCGAAGTGCCGCAGCTCCTCTCTAGCCAAACGCGACATCTTGTTTTGCAGATCAGGCTTGTCGACATACCGGAACATAAGCTGAAAAGCGGCCCCGGCAGCTTTCTTCTCGCAGTTGCCGTGATCGATGAGCATCACGTCCTGGTTCTGCAGCGCAACCTCGACCCAGGCGGTCGGAGTGGCACAGCCAAGAAATTCGTTCAATTTGGGGAGCATGGGTGAGGTCTTGGTATTCGCAAAAAAGTGATGGATGCGGCGATCGACGTCAGCGCTGCCGCCAGCGGCGCATTATACGAAGCCAACGACAGACAGCCAGAGCTGCTTGATATGGATCAGTAGCCGGCGCGCTTGCGTTGTCTATAGTGAGTTCAACCGATATTGGAAACGGAGCCGATCATGCAAGCCATACGCCGTATCCTTGTGATAATTGACCCGAAACTTCCTGAAAACCTGGCTTTGAAGCGGGCGCGCCTCATTTCCAGCGTCAGCCAATCGGAGTTGCATCTACTCGTCTGCGATACCAAGCAGGATCACAACGCCTACCTCGCCAAAATCCGCACAGAACTGGAGGAGCAAGGGCACACCGTTACCACGCAGCAAGCCTGGCATGACAACCTGCATCACACGATCGTCACGGTGCAACAAGCTGAAGGCTGCGGTCTGGTAATCAAGCAACACGTGCCCGACAACCCACTGAAGCGCGCCTTGCTGACGCCCGATGACTGGAAGCTGCTGCGCTACTGCCCTTGTCCCGTGCTGATGGTCAAAACCGAGGCACCCTGGACCGGCGGCAATATTCTCGCCGCGGTGGACGTCGGTAACGCCGACATCGAACACCGTACGTTGCACTCGAGCATCATCAATCATGGTTACCAGATCGCCGCGCTTGCCGAAGGCAATTTGCATGTCATCAGCGCCCATCCTTCGCCGATGCTGTCGGCAGCCGATCCGGCTTTTCAACTGAAAGAAACTATCGAGGCACGCTATCGCAGCGCTTGCAAGCAATTCCAGGCCGACTACGGCATCCCCGATGGGCAGCTGCATATCGAGGAAGGCCCTGCGGATGCGCTGATCCCACGCGTCTGCCATCAAATTCAGGCCGTCGTGACGGTCATCGGCACGGTTGCCCGCACCGGTTTTTCCGGCGCGTTGATGGGCAATACCGCCGAGGTGGTACTCGATACGCTGGAAAGCGACGTGCTGGTTCTCAAACCGGAAGACATCATTGGCCACCTCGAGGAGCTGGTAGCCCATCGCTGACTCATTTCACCCGGGCGGAATACTGCCGCGCTTCCGGTGAAGGCAGACACTCATTCAGCCGTATCGTTGAGAAACCGAGGCGCGATATAGCGCTGGTAATGCGCCTCGGAGAGCAGAAAAAACTCCCGATCGATGGCGTCGCGAAGTTCGGGAAGTGCCCACTCGCGAAACTCCGGCAGCAACACGACTCCATAAGCATCGAGCTGCTGAATAACCCGTGCGCCTCGAGCGATAAGCTGATAAGCCCAGCAATACGGTGACTGCTCCGCGACGAAGCGGATCTGCCGGCTTTCCATCTGGCGGCGAAGTAAATCGGCATCGAAGATTTCAAGCTTGGCGGCCATCACTTGCGCCAGGAGCAGCTCCAAACGCCGCCAGACGGAGCGCTTGCTCTCCTCCTCATAGGCATTCCAACTCACCACCTCATGGTGGAAGCGCTTGCAGCCACGGCAGACGAGATCACCATAAACAGTGGAACAGAGACCCACACAAGGGGTTTTGATGCGCTGGTTGGACATAGCGAGGGTGAGTCGATGAACAGCGCCGCATCTTAGACTTTTGTCCAAGCCAGGTCACGAATGAATCCACTGCAGCGCCTCTTTTCTGGCCGTGTACCCCGCGCCGCCCGGCGCTCCAGCAGACTTTCGCGAACGCCCGACAGAACCCTCGATATTCGGGCGCCATGGCGTTTCACTTAACTTTACGGACCCATTCCAGTAGAATCGCTCCGCCGTTTTCGGCGCCACAATCCGTACGAAGCTGTTTTCAAAGCGTCACGAGCACAGTTGAACCGGTCATCCGTCGGGTGCGCAGATCCCTCTCTCCTGCGCACCCGTCACGCCGCCGGCGTAAAACTTTGAAAACAGCTTCCGGATGCGCGTCCCGAGACACCCAAGGGACCAATGATGAGGGTATATAACTGTGCTTGAAGCCTATCGCAAACACGTAGAAGAGCGTGCCGCCCAGGGCGTCGTGCCCCAGCCGCTGAACGCCGAGCAGACCGCAGGCCTGGTCGAACTTCTGAAAAACCCGCCAGCCGGCGAAGAACAATTCCTCCTCGATCTGATCACCAACCGCGTCCCCGCGGGCGTGGACGAAGCAGCCTACGTCAAGGCTGGCTTCCTGGCCGCTATCGCCAAGGGCGAAGCCGCTTCACCACTGATCAGCAAGCAGCATGCCGTCGAGCTGCTGGGAACCATGCAAGGCGGTTACAACATCGTCACGCTGGTCGATCTTCTGGACGATCCGGAACTGTCCGATACCACCGCAGCGCAACTCAAGCACACCCTGCTGATGTTCGATGCCTTCCATGACGTGGCCGAGAAAGCCAAGGCCGGCAATGCCAACGCCAAGGCCGTAATGCAGTCCTGGGCCGAAGGCGAGTGGTTCAAGAACCGCGCCCCGGTTGCCGAAAAAATCACCCTGACCGTGTTCAAGGTGACCGGCGAAACCAACACCGATGACCTGTCGCCAGCGCCTGACGCCTGGTCGCGTCCGGACATCCCATTGCATGCCCTGGCCATGCTGAAAATGGCCCGCGACGGTATCAACCCCGACGTTCCCGGCTCGGTTGGTCCGCTCAAGCAGATGGAAGAACTGAAGACCAAAGGCTTCCCGGTCGCCTATGTCGGCGACGTGGTGGGTACTGGTTCTTCGCGTAAATCGGCTACCAACTCGGTGCTGTGGTTCTTCGGCGACGACATCCCGAACGTACCGAACAAGCGTGCAGGTGGCTTCTGCTTCGGCACCAAGATCGCCCCGATCTTCTACAACACCATGGAAGACGCCGGTGCACTGCCGATCGAGTTCGACTGCTCCGATCTGGCCATGGGCGACGTGATCGACGTTTACCCATACAAGGGTGAAGTTCGCCGCCACGATAGCGATGAGCTGGTTACCACCTTCGAACTGAAGACCGACGTTCTGCTCGACGAAGTGCGCGCCGGCGGCCGTATTCCGCTGATCATCGGCCGCGGCCTGACCGAAAAAGCCCGCGCCGAACTGGGCATGGGTCCATCGGATCTGTTCAAGAAGCCAGAAGCCCCCGCCGAGAGCAGCAAGGGTTTCACCCTCGCGCAAAAGATGGTTGGCCGCGCCTGCGGTCTGCCGGAAGGCAAAGGCGTCCGTCCGGGCACCTACTGCGAACCGAAGATGACTACCGTCGGCTCTCAGGACACCACCGGCCCGATGACTCGCGACGAGCTGAAGGACCTGGCTTGCCTGGGCTTCTCGGCCGACCTGGTGATGCAGTCCTTCTGCCACACTGCCGCTTATCCGAAGCCGATCGACGTTACCACGCATCACACCCTGCCGGACTTCATCATGACCCGCGGCGGTGTTTCCCTGCGTCCGGGTGACGGCATCATCCACAGCTGGCTGAACCGTATGCTGCTGCCGGACACCGTAGGTACCGGCGGTGACTCGCATACCCGCTTCCCGATGGGCATTTCCTTCCCGGCCGGTTCCGGCCTGGTCGCGTTCGCCGCTGCTACCGGCGTCATGCCGCTGGACATGCCGGAATCGGTCTTGGTTCGCTTCAAGGGCAAGATGCAGCCTGGCATCACCCTGCGTGACTTGGTTCATGCCATCCCCTACTACGCGATTCAGAAAGGTCTGCTGACCGTCGAGAAGAAGGGCAAGAAGAACATCTTCTCTGGCCGCATCCTCGAAATCGAAGGCCTGAACGACCTGACCGTCGAGCAAGCATTCGAGCTATCTGACGCCTCCGCCGAACGCTCCGCTGCAGGCTGCACCATCAAGCTGCCGGAAGGCGCAATTGCCGAGTACCTGCAGTCGAACATCACCCTGCTGCGCTGGATGATCAGCGAAGGTTACGGAGATGCGCGTACCCTCGAGCGCCGCGCTCAGGCGATGGAAGCCTGGCTGGCCAAGCCGGAGCTGCTTGCTGCCGATGCCGACGCCGAATACGCTGAAGTTATCGAAATCGATCTGTCCGAAGTCACCGAGCCGGTTCTCTGCGCTCCGAACGACCCGGACGATGCCCGTCTGCTTTCCAGCGTACAGGGCGAGAAGATCGACGAAGTCTTCATCGGCTCCTGCATGACCAACATCGGTCACTTCCGTGCCGCCGGCAAACTGCTGGACAAGGTCGAAGGCTCGCTGCCGACTCGTCTGTGGCTGTCGCCGCCGACCAAGATGGACCAGCATCAGTTGACCGAGGAAGGCTATTACGGCATCTACGGTCGCGCCGGTGCGCGTCTGGAAATGCCGGGCTGCTCGCTGTGCATGGGCAACCAGGCACGGGTAGAAACCGGCTCGACCGTGGTCTCCACTTCGACCCGTAACTTCCCGAACCGCCTGGGCGATGCGACCAACGTATACCTGGCTTCCGCCGAACTGGCGGCGGTCGCTTCGATTCTCGGCCGCCTGCCGACTGTTGAGGAATACTTGGTCTACGCCGCTCAGATCGACACCATGGCAGCGGACGTCTACCGCTACCTGAGCTTCGATCAGATCGCTGAGTTCCGCGAGTCCGCGGCCAAGGCAAGGATCGACGTAGTCGCTGTCTGACGCTGTAAAGATGGAAACAGCCCGCGTCGGCTAAATGCTGTTTCACTCAGCATTAGCCAATGCCGGGTCTCCTCGAAATCCGATGCCAAGCTTTGGCATCGGATTTTTTTTTGCCTTACCAATAACGATGGTCCGGCCTGGGTAATCTGTCCGCGCCGATCTGAGTACTTCAGTCAGAGCATTGCAGACCCCCGACCCGGTTAAACGGTATCTGCAAGGGAGTGGTGAGTCGGGAACATAGAGCGCACCTGACAAGACTGTGGATTTTCTGAACGCGATTGGCTGCTGAGCCTGACTCGTACAAGCCAGAACGGCAGTAATTGCTATCTGTTCAAAAAACCTTGTCAGCGGGGAAGCGATCACTGCGGCAAAGGAGTTGCTGCGGAGGGATGTACAAAAACCGCCCAGGCCTGCAAAGCCTGGACGGCCGCGTTTCAAAGACTCGGTAACGTTAACCGGTAACCGTAAAGCCGCTCCATTAACGTAAACAGCATTACGGCATAACCGGATCTTCGGTTCACTCGGGCATCTTCAACTCTTCAGGCGAGACGACAATGCCGTTGTTGTCGGCATAGAGGTATTCACCAGGACGAAAGGTCACGCCGCAGAAGGTCACCGGGATATTCAATTCACCGACACCACGCTTGTTGCTCTTCAACGGATGGCTGGCCAGTGCCTGCACGCCGAGATCGGTTTGCGCAACGATATCCACGTCGCGAATGCACCCGTAGATGACCAAGCCGTGCCAGCCGTTACGTGCAGCCTTCTCGGCGAGCATGTCGCCCAGCAAGGCGCAGCGCAGCGAGCCACCACCATCGACCACCATCACCTTGCCGGTGCCATCGAGCTCGACCTGCTCCTTGACCACGGAGTTGTCCTCGAAGCACTTGACCGTGACGATCTGGCCACCAATGGAGTCGCGACCGCCAAAGTTGCTGAAGATCGGCTCTACCACCTGAATCAAGTCAGGGTAGGCATCGCATAGATCAGGCGTGACATATTGCATGGAAATCTCCTTTCACCTTTGAAACCATCTTGGTTTAGTCGGCGTTCCACTCCTCGTGAACCTAGCGAAGCGGACCAAGCAAAACCGCGATTAACAAGCCGCCAAATAAGATATTGCGCATAGAAAAGGGCGGAATATCCGCCCTTTCGTTCCAGCCCCTATCAGCCGATTTCGGCATCGGCCAGGAAGAACCAAGTGTCTAGCACGGAGTCCGGATTCAGGGATACGCTTTCGATGCCCTGTTCCATCAGCCACTTGGCTAGATCTGGATGATCCGATGGGCCCTGCCCGCAGATCCCGATGTATTTGCCCGCTTTGTTGCACGCCTGGATGGCGCTGGCCAGCAACTTCTTCACGGCAGGATTACGCTCGTCGAACAAATGGGCAATGATGCCGGAGTCGCGATCAAGGCCGAGCGCGAGCTGGGTCATGTCATTGGAGCCGATGGAGAAACCATCGAAGAACTCCAGGAACTCGTCGGCCAACAGCGCGTTGGAAGGCAGTTCGCACATCATGATGATGCGCAGACCATTCTCACCGCGCTTGAGGCCGAACTGGCCGAGAATGTCGATGACCTGCGAGGCCTCGCCAAGCGTACGTACGAAAGGCACCATCAGCTCGACGTTGGTCAGCCCCATGACGTCGCGGACCTTCTTCATCGCCCGGCATTCGAGCTCGAAGCAGTCGCGGAAGGATTCGCTGATGTAGCGCGAGGCGCCACGGAAGCCGAGCATCGGATTCTCTTCTTCCGGCTCGTAAAGCTTGCCGCCGATCAGGTTGGCGTATTCGTTGGACTTGAAGTCCGACAGCCGCACGATGACTTTCTTCGGCCAGAACGCCGCAGCCAGCGTACTTACGCCTTCGACCAACTTCTCCACATAGAAATCGACCGGATCGCCATAACCGGCGATGCGCTTCTCGACGCTACTCTTCACATCCGCCGGCAGGCCGTCGAAATTCAGCAGCGCTTTGGGATGCACACCGATCATGCGGTTAATGATGAATTCCAGGCGGGCCAGGCCCACGCCCTCGTTCGGCAACTGAGCGAAGTCGAATGCGCGATCCGGGTTGCCGACGTTCATCATGATCTTGAACGGCAGTTCCGGCATGGCGTCGATGGAGTTCTGACGGATATCGAAGCCCAATTCGCCTTCGAAGATCAGGCCGGTGTCGCCTTCGGCGCAGGTGACGGTGACGCGCTGACCGTCCTTCAGCAGCTCGGTGGCATTGCCGCAACCCACGACCGCCGGGATACCCAGTTCACGCGCGATGATCGCCGCGTGACAGGTACGGCCGCCGCGGTTGGTGACGATGGCACTGGCGCGCTTCATCACCGGTTCCCAATCGGGGTCGGTCATGTCCGATACAAGAACATCGCCCGGCTGAACCTTGTCCATTTCCGAGACGTCGCGAATGATCTTCACCGGGCCTGCGCCGATGCGCTGACCGATGGCGCGGCCTTCGACCAGCACAGTGCCTTTTTCCTTGAGCAGATAGCGCTCCATGACGTTGGCGCTGGTGCGGCTTTTTACGGTCTCGGGGCGCGCTTGGACGATGTAAAGCTGACCATCATCACCATCCTTGGCCCACTCGATATCCATCGGGCGGCCGTAGTGTTTCTCGATGATCATCGCCTGGCGGGCCAGATTGCTGACTTCTTCGTCTGTGAGACAGAAACGCATGCGTTCAGCCTGATCGACATCGACGGTCTTGACCGACTTGCCGGCGCTGGCTTCTTCTCCGTAGATCATCTTGATCGCCTTGCTACCGAGATTACGGCGCAAGATTGCCGGACGGCCCGCTTCGAGGGTGTGCTTGTGGACGTAGAACTCGTCAGGGTTGACCGCGCCCTGCACCACGGTCTCGCCCAGGCCATAGGCGCCAGTGATGAAGACCACATCGCGGAAGCCGGACTCGGTGTCCAGCGTGAACATCACGCCAGCAGTGCCGGTTTCGGAGCGCACCATGCGCTGCACGCCGGCGGATAGGGCGACCAGCTTGTGGTCGAAGCCCTGGTGCACGCGATAGGCAATGGCACGGTCATTGAACAGGGAGGCGAACACTTCCTTGGCAGCGCGGATCACGTTATCCACGCCACGAATATTGAGGAAAGTTTCCTGCTGACCTGCAAAGGAAGCATCGGGCAAGTCTTCCGCAGTTGCCGAAGAGCGCACCGCTACCGCCAGATTGTCGTTACCGGCGGACATCTCGGCGAAGGCTGCGCGGATATCGGCATCCAGCTGCTGAGGGAATTCAGCCTTCATGACCCAGCCGCGAATCTGAGCACCGGCCTTGGCCAGTGCATTCACGTCGTCTACGTCCAGCGCATCGAGGAGCGCATGGATCTGCTCGTTCAGGCCGCTGAGTTCCATGAAGTCACGATAGGCCTGTGCCGTAGTGGCGAAACCACCAGGTACCGAAACGCCCGCGCCAGCAAGGTTGCTGATCATCTCGCCTAGGGAGGCGTTCTTGCCCCCTACACGCTCAACGTCATGATTGCCGAGCTTATCGAGGGAAACTACGTACTCTACCAAGGTGCTCTCTCCACATTGTGTTGGAAACTCGGTCGGCTCCATCCGCGATCCGGTGGCCTGCCCCTGCAAAATGGGTGACAATGCCCGCCACTTGTGGCTCGGCGAAGGGGGCTACTATAGCTGAGAACCGTTCTTGACTTAAGGCCCCAGGTGCAATGAAACGAACTGCATTCTTCATATCCGACGGTACCGGCATCACGGCCGAAACACTTGGCCAGAGCCTGCTGGCACAGTTCGAAAACATCAGCTTCACCAAGCTGACTCGGCCATACATAGATACCGCCGACAAAGCGCGGCTGATGGTACAGCAAATCAATAAAGCGGCGGAAAGCGACGGCGCGCGCCCGATCATATTCGATACGCTGGTGAACCAGGAGATTCGCGACATCCTGGCCGAGTCCAATGGCTTCATGATCGACATCTTTTCGTCTTTCCTTGCTCCGCTGGAACATGAACTGATGTCACGTTCTTCCTATTCGGTCGGCAAATCCCATTCGATCAGCCATAACGCCAACTACATGGAGCGAATCGACGCGGTCAATTTCGCTCTGGATAACGATGACGGCGCCCGTACCCATTACTACGACAAAGCGGACCTGATTCTGGTCGGCGTCTCTCGGTGTGGCAAAACCCCGACCTGCCTGTATATGGCAATGCAGTACGGCATCCGGGCAGCCAACTACCCGCTGACCGAAGACGACATGGAGCGCCTGCAACTACCGACCGCTTTGAAAACTCACCGGGACAAGCTTTTCGGCCTGACCATCGACCCGGACCGCCTCACCGCCATTCGCAACGAACGCAAACCCAACAGCCGCTATGCGAGTTTCGCTCAGTGCGAATTCGAAGTACGCGAGGTGGAAAACCTGTTCCGCCGCGAGAACATCAATTACATCAATTCCACGCATTTCTCCGTTGAAGAAATATCCGCCAAGATCCTGGTGGAAAAAGGCGTCGAGCGCAGACTGAAATAAGCACCGCTTCGCTAGACAACAAAAAGCCTGATAGGTGCAACCGATAGCGGTTTTTTGAGTGATTCCTTCTGGAAGCAAAAAGCAGGACTGGCGGACAACGCGAAGCTAACCCCCTCTTTCATCCCGCCGAGGCTCGACCCAACAGCCTGCCTCGGCTGAGTACTTTCGGCTTTCTAGCCAAAGTGGCTCGGCTCAGAAGCAGTCGCCCGGCACGCGCACCCAACCCTCCATCAGGATGCGCGCGCTGCGGCTCATGACTGCTTTGGTCACTGTCCACTGACCATCTACCTGCTTCGCCTCGGCGCCGACCCGCAGGGTGCCGGATGGATGGCCGAAGCGCACCGCCTCGCGATCACCGCCACCGGCCGCCAGATTGACCAACGTACCCGGAACCGCCGCTGCCGTGCCGATCGCGACTGCACAGGTGCCCATCATGGCATGGTGCAGCTTGCCCATGGACAGCGCACGCACCAGCAGGTCCACTTCGCCGGCCTCGATGGTCTTGCCGCTGGAAGCCACGTAGGTTTTCGGCTTGGAGACGAAGGCGACCTTTGGCGTGTGCTGGCGGGTCAGCGCTTCGTCCGCCGTCTTGATTAGCCCCATGCGCAACGCACCGGCCACGCGGATGGCCTCCAGACGCGCCAGCGCCTCGGGGTTGCCGTTGATATCCTCGCGCAGCTCCGTGCCCTGATAGCCAATGTCCTCGGCATTGACGAACACAGTGGGGATACCGGCGCTGATCATGGTCGCCTTCAACGCGCCGATGCCCGGCACCTCTAGTTCGTCGACCAGGTTGCCGGTGGGGAACATAGAGCCGCCCTCCTCGCCATCATCGGACGGGTCGAGAAATTCGAGCACGATTTCGGCCGCCGGAAATGTCACGCCGTCCAGCTCGAAATCGCCGGTTTCCTGCACCTGGCCATTACTGACCGGCACATGGGCGATGATGGTCTTTTGGATATTGGCCTGCCAGATGCGAACCTCGCAGGTGCCGTTCTCGGGAATGCGCGTCGGATCAATCAGTCCGGCATGAATGGCGAAGGCGCCGGCACCGGTAGACAGATTGCCGCAGTTACCACTCCAATCGACGAACGCCTTGTCGATTGAAACCTGGCCGTAGAGGTAATCCACGTCGTGATCGGGCTGGTTGCTCTTCGAGAGGATCACGCACTTGCTGGTGCTGGAGGTGGCGCCGCCCATGCCGTCGATATGCGCGGCATAAGGATCTGGGCCGCCGATCACGCGCATGAACAGCTTGTCGCGGGCTGCGCCTGGAAGCTGGCAGCGCTCGGGAAGGTCCTGCAGGCGGAAGAACACGCCCTTGCTGGTGCCGCCACGCATATAGGTAGCGGGAATCTTGGTCTGGGGCACACAAGCCATAAAGAGTTCTCATGAAACGTTGCCGCCACGGCGGCAACGGGAATGGAATGCGGTCTCTGCCAGACCGATCTTTCTGCTGTCGTCGACAGCAGGAGATCGATCAGCGAAAACGCGCTCAGGCCTGCCCTAGGAAATCCTTGGCAAAGCGCTGCAGCACGCCTCCCGCATCGTAGACCGACACTTCGTCGGCAGTATCCAGACGGCAGGTCACCGGCACTTCGACGCTCTCACCGTTACGACGATGAATGACCAGCGTCAGCGTTGCGCGCGGCGTACGCTCGCCGATCACGTCATAGGTCTCGGTGCCGTCTATCCCTAAGGTCTTGCGGTCGGTGCCCGGCTTGAACTCCAGAGGCAACACGCCCATGCCTACTAGGTTGGTGCGGTGGATGCGCTCGAAGCCTTCGGCGACGATGGCCTCCACACCCGCCAGGCGCACGCCCTTGGCCGCCCAGTCACGGGACGAACCCTGACCGTAGTCGGCGCCAGCGACGATGATCAGCGGCTGCTTGCGGTTCATGTAGGTTTCGATGGCTTCCCACATGCGCATGACGGTGCCTTCCGGCTCGACGCGCGCCAGCGAACCCTTCTTCACCTGTCCATCGACGACGGCCATTTCATTGACCAGCTGCGGATTGGCGAAGGTGGCGCGTTGCGCCGTGAGGTGGTCGCCCCGGTGAGTCGCGTAGGAATTGAAGTCCTCTTCCGGCAGGCCCATCTTGTGCAGGTATTCGCCAGCGGCGCTATCCAGCAGGATGGCGTTGGATGGCGATAGGTGGTCGGTGGTGATGTTGTCCGGCAGCACCGCCAGCGGGCGCATGCCCTTGAGCGTGCGCTCGCCGGCCAACGCGCCTTCCCAGTACGGCGGACGGCGGATGTAGGTGGACATCGGGCGCCAGTCGTACAGCGGGCTTTCGGCCTCTTCCACATTGCCCAGGTCAAACATCGGAATGTAGACCTGATGGAACTGCTCAGGCTTGACCGAGGCTGCGACGATGGCGTCGATCTCCTCGTCACTCGGCCACAGATCCTTGAGGGTGACAGGGTTGCCTTGGGCGTCATGGCCCAGCACATCCTGCTCGATATCGAAGCGCACGGTGCCGGCGATGGCATAGGCGACCACCAGCGGCGGCGAGGCGAGGAACGCCTGCTTGGCATAGGGATGGATGCGGCCGTCGAAGTTGCGGTTGCCGGACAATACGGCCGTGGCGTACAGGTCGCGGTCGATGATTTCCTGCTGGATTTTCGGGTCCAGCGCACCAGACATGCCGTTACAGGTGGTGCAGGCGTAGCCAACGATGCCGAAGCCGAGCTTTTCCAGCTCCGGCAGCAGGCCGGCTTCTTCCAGGTACAACTTGGCGACTTTGGAGCCCGGCGCGAAGGATGTCTTGACCCAAGGTTTGCGCAGCAGGCCCAGTTCATTGGCCTTCTGCGCCACCAGACCGGCCGCGACCACGTTACGCGGGTTGGAGGTGTTGGTGCAGCTGGTGATGGCGGCAATGATCACCGCGCCATCGGGCATTAGGCCTTTGGCTTCTTCCGCCTGGGCAGCCGCCAGTTGAGCGTCGCTGGCGATACCACGCTCCTGCAGCGCACTGGTCGGCAGGCGGCGATGCGGGTTGGACGGGCCGGCCAGGTTGCGCACCACGGTCGACAGATCGAACTCCAGCACGCGCTCGTATTCGGCGCTGATCAGCGCATCGGCCCAGAGGCCGGTGGTTTTCGCGTAATTCTCGACTAGCGCCACCTGCTCCGGCTCGCGACCGGTGAGTTTGAGGTAATCGATGGTCTGCTGATCGATATAGAACATCGCCGCCGTGGCGCCATACTCGGGGCACATGTTGGAGATGGTGGCGCGGTCGCCGATGGACAGGCTGTCGGCACCTTCGCCGAAGAACTCCACCCAGGCCCCGACCACGCGCTCGTTGCGCAGGAACTCGGTCAGCGCCAGGACGATATCGGTAGCGGTGATACCGGGCTGACGCTTGCCGGTCAACCGGACGCCGACGATATCGGGCAGGCGCATCATGGAGGGGCGGCCGAGCATGACGGTCTCGGCTTCCAGGCCGCCGACACCGACGGCGATCACGCCCAGGGCATCGACGTGAGGGGTGTGGGAATCGGTGCCGACGCAGGTATCCGGGAAGGCGACGCCGCCGCGCGCCTGGATTACCGGGCTCATCTTCTCCAGGTTGATCTGGTGCATGATGCCGTTGCCGGCCGGGATCACATCGACGTTCTTGAATGCAGTCTTGGTCCACTCGATGAAGTGGAAGCGGTCTTCGTTGCGACGCTCTTCCACCGCACGGTTCTTCTCGAAGGCATCCGGATCGAAGCCGGCATGTTCCACCGCCAACGAGTGATCGACGATCAGTTGGGTCGGCACCACCGGGTTGACCTTGGCTGGATCACCGCCCTGCTCCGCGATCGCATCGCGCAGACCGGCCAGGTCCACCAGCGCGGTCTGGCCGAGAATGTCGTGGCAGACCACGCGGGCCGGGTACCAGGGAAAGTCCAGGTCGCGCTTGCGCTCGATGATCTGGCTCAGCGAGTCGGTCAGCATCGCCGGCTCGCAGCGACGCACCAGCTGTTCGGCCAGCACGCGGGAAGTATAGGGCAGCGTGTCGTAGGCGCCCGGCTGGATCGCTTCGATTGCCTCGCGGGTGTCGAAGTAGTCAAGCACGGTGCCAGGCAGGAGTTTGCGGTGTTCTGTATTCATGCCGGAAGAACTCAATCAGAAATGTTCCGTAAAGCAAGGAAGGGAAGCCCTTGCGGGCCTCCCCTCTTCCGATCAGCGCTCGGCGATCGGTACGACCTTGCGCTGTTCCGGACCGATGTAATCGGCGCTCGGCCGAATGATCCGGTTGTTGCTGCGTTGTTCGAACACATGGGACGCCCAGCCGGTGACACGCGAGCAGACGAAGATCGGCGTGAACAGCTTGGTGGGGATGCCCATGAAGTGATAGGCCGAAGCGTGGTAGAAGTCGGCGTTGGGGAAGAGCTTCTTCTGCTCCCACATGGTCTCGTCGACAGCTACCGATACCGGATACAGCACGGTATCGCCGACTTCCTCGGCCAATTTCTCAGCCCAGACCTTGATGACTTCGTTGCGCGGATCGGAAACGCTGTAGATGGCGTGACCGAAGCCCATGATCTTTTCCTTGCGCTCGAGCATGCCCAACAGGCCTTCGCGGGCCTCTTCGGGAGTATTGAAGCGCTCGATCAGCTCCATGGCCGCCTCGTTGGCGCCGCCATGCAGCGGGCCACGCAGCGAACCGATGGCGCCGGTCACGCAGGAGTACAGGTCGGACAGGGTCGAAGCACAGACCCGCGCGGTGAAGGTCGAGGCGTTGAACTCGTGCTCGGCATAGAGGATCAGCGAGACGTTCATCACCCGGACGTGAAGGTCGCTCGGCTTCTTGCCGTGCAGCAGCGCGAGGAAATGCCCGCCCAGGGTGTCTTCGTCGCTGGTGCACTCGATGCGTACGCCGTCGTGGGTGAAGCGATACCAGTAGCACATGATCGCCGGGAATGCGGCCATCAGGCGCTCGGCGACGTCACGCTGCTGCTCGAAGCTGACTTCCGGCTCCAGAGTGCCGAGCACCGAAGCGCCGGTACGCATGACATCCATCGGATGAGCGCTGGCCGGTATGCGCTCCAGCACTTCCTTCAGCGCCTGCGGCAGATCGCGTAGCGTCTTCAGGCGGTTCTTGTAAGCCGCCAGTTGCTCGACATTGGGCAGCTCCCCGTGGAATAGCAGGTAGGCCACTTCCTCGAAATCGGCCACGGCAGCCAGATCGCGAACGTCATAACCGCGATAGGTCAGACCGGCGCCTTCCTTGCCGACGGTACACAAAGCGGTCTGTCCAGCGATCTGACCGCGCAGGCCCGCCCCGCTCAATACTTTTGCTTCAGCCATGGTTATCTCCTTATTGGATTTATTCTGGATATCGCACATCGGTGGAAGGCTCCGACGGTTCTGCCGGAACCGGACGCGCTCAGCTCTTCTTCTGAGCGAACAACGCATCGAGGCTCTGCTCGAAAGCGTGGTAGTTGATGCGGTCGTACAGCTCCATGCGGGTCTGCATGGTATCGATCACGTTCTTCTGCGTGCCGTCACGGCGCAGCGCGGTGTAGACGTTCTCCGCCGCCTTGTTCATGGCGCGGAAGGCCGATAGCGGATAGAGCACCAGAGAGACGTCGACGCTGGCCAGCTCCTCGGTGGTATACAGCGGCGTCGCTCCAAACTCGGTGATATTGGCCAGGATCGGCGCATTCACGCGATCGGCAAATGTCTTGTACATCGACAGCTCGGTGATGGCCTCGGGGAATATCATGTCAGCGCCCGCCTCAATGCAGGCTTGGGCACGCTCGAGGGCGGACTCCAGCCCCTCCACTGCCAGCGCATCGGTGCGCGCCATGATCACGAAACTGTCATCAGTGCGCGCATCCACCGCCGCCTTGATGCGGTCAACCATCTCCTGCTGGGAAACGATCTCCTTGTTCGGGCGATGGCCACAGCGCTTGGCGCCAACTTGGTCCTCGATATGGATCGCCGCCGCGCCGAACTTGATCATCGACTTGACGGTACGCGCCACGTTGAAGGCCGAGGAGCCGAAACCGGTGTCGACATCCACCAGCAGCGGCAGATCGCAGACATCGGTGATGCGGCGCACATCGGTCAGCACATCGTCGAGCCCGGTGATGCCAAGATCCGGCAGTCCCAACGAACCGGCCGCGACACCGCCACCGGACAGGTAAATGGCCTTGAAGCCGGCGCGCTTGGCCAGCAGCGCATGGTTGGCATTGATCGCGCCGACGACCTGCAGCGGGTGCTCACTGGCCACGGCGTCACGGAAACGCTGACCGGCAGTAGGAAGAGTCATGCATTGCCCCTTTCATATGGTGTTTGTTCGAGAACGCCCTGGAAGTGACGCTCGACGTTGCGCTTGGAAGCCGCGATATGACGGCGCATCAGCAGCTCCGCCAATTCGCCATCGCGCTCGGCGATGGCATCGAGGATTCGGTGATGTTCGGCGAAGGCCTGATGCGGCCGGTTCGGCGTGGTGGAAAACTGGATGCGATACATGCGCACCAGCTGATAAAGCTCGTCGCAGAGCAACTTGGCCAGGGTGCGATTGCCACTGCCTTGGATGATCCGGTAGTGAAAATCGAAATCGCCTTCCTGCTGGTAATAACCGACGCCCGCCTGGAAGGCCTCATCGCGCTCATGCGTGCTCAGCACGCGCCGCAGCTCTTCGATCTCGGCGTCGCTCATGCGCTCGGCGGCCAGCCGACAGGCCATGCCCTCCAGGGATTCGCGGATCTCGTAGAGCTCGATCAGCTCGGCATGGCTGAGGGAAACAACCCGTGCGCCCACATGGGGAATCCGCACTAGCAGCTTCTGCCCTTCCAGGCGGTGGATCGCCTCGCGCAACGGCCCACGACTGATGCCATAGGTGCGCGCCAGCTCCGGCTCGGAAATCTTGCTGCCGGGTGCGATATCGCCCTTGACGATGGCCGCCTGGATCAGCCGGAACACGTGTTCGGACAGGGTTCCGCTATCTAATTGATCAGAACGGAGGTTTTCGACGGTATCGAGCATATTGTTGACACCACGGATAACAATTGGCAATAAATTACGCCCTTAATCGCCAGATGGTCAATGGGACGAAAGTAGATTGTCGACAATATGGCCAGCGAGGCGCGATTGGTATCGATGACTTTACGCAGCCGAGCTCAAGGCATAAGCCTAGTCGGGCGAACGAACGGACATGTAGAATGCGCCGGTATTCCGCGCCTGGCGCTCGCCTCGCCATGCCCTCCAAGCTCACGGGCTGCCGTTCCGCCCATGCTTTCCGACTCGACTAATCCTGGACCTATGAGCGCCAAACCCTTCCTTCTGTCGCTGTGCCTTCTGGCCTCCCCGCTCTTCGCCCAGGCGGATGGCAAAACCATCTATGGCCTGAACGAACATGTCGCTCTACCCAACTTTGGTATCGAGCTACCCGCGAAACTCGATACGGGCGCGCAAACCGCCTCGCTCAGCGCGCGCGATATCGAAAACTTCAAGCGCAAAGGGAAGGAGTGGGTTCGCTTCTACCTCGCCGTCGACGAGGCTCATGACCACCCGATCGAGCTGCCGCTGCAGCGCATCAGCAAGATCAAACGTCGCGCTGGAGACTTCGATCCAGAAGAAGAAAAAACCTATACACCGCGCCCCGTCGTGGAGCTCGAGCTGTGCATGGGCAAGGCCAAACGCAGCATTGAAGTGAACCTCACGGACAGAAGTGCATTCCAATATCCACTTTTAATAGGTTCCGATGCGCTTACTCGCTTCGGTGCCTTGGTCGATCCAAGCCTTAAGTACGCTGCTGGCAAACCCGGCTGCATTATCGAATCCGACGCTGACGAGTAATTCCATGCGCGCCCTTACCCTGCATCTCAAAGTCCTGATTTTCCTGCTCGTCACGCTGGGCATCGCGATCACCGCGTACCAGATTTTCGTCCTCGGCATCCCGATTACCGAAGACGAAACCGATGACCTATGGAATATCGACGCCAAAGTCGAGTTCCAGGCCAGCCCGCGCGAGCCCGTGAAGCTGCAGATGTACGTACCTCCGCTGAACCAGGAGTTCGTTAGCCTCAACGAAAGCTTCATCTCCAACAATTACGGTGTCAGCATCAACCGCGCCGACGGCAACCGTCGTGTCACCTGGTCGGCGCGGCGCGCCAGTGGTAATCAGACGCTCTACTACCGCCTGGTGCTCACCAGACGCTACAGCGGCGAACAAACCGCGGCCACCGGCCCGATCTTCCGCGACAGCATTCCGGTCGAAGGGGCCGAAAAAATTGCTGCCGAGGCCCTGCTCTCACCGATCCGCCAGCATTCGGCCGATGTCGAGACCTTCATCAGCGAAGCTATCAAGCGTGTAAACAATGTCGATGATGACAACGTTAAGCTGCTGCTCGGCGGCGACTCGTCGACTCCGAACAAGGCCCGCGTGATCGATTTGCTGCTGTCCATCGCCCATGTGCCGATGGAGCGCGTGCACACCGTTCGCCTGCTCGCCGATATGGCGCAAACGCCCGAGCTCTGGCTGCGCAGCTTCAACGGTGACAAATGGTTGTATTTCAATCCGGAAACCGGCGAGCAGGGTCTGCCGAAGGATCGTCTGGTCTGGTGGACCGGTGGCGAACCGCTCCTGACTCTCGAAGGTGGGCGTAACGCGCAAGTGACGTTCACCCTCAACAGCAGCGAGATGAACGCCATCCGCCTGGCGAAGCTGACGGATGAGAACACCGACGCGGACTTCCTCGAATACTCGCTGTATGGCCTGCCGCTGCAGACTCAGCAGACCTACCAGATCATGATCATGATCCCGATCGGCGTACTGGTGATTCTGATTCTGCGCAACCTCGGCGGTTTGCAGACGCTGGGCACCTTCACCCCGGTACTGATCGCCCTGGCCTTCCGTGAAACCCAGATTGGCTTCGGCATCATTCTGTTTACCCTCATTACCGCGCTTGGTCTGTCCCTACGCTCTTATCTCGAACACCTCAAGCTGCAGATGCTGCCGCGTCTCTCGGTCGTACTCACGTTCGTCGTCGTGTTGATTGCAGTGATCAGCCTGCTGAGCCACAAACTTGGATTGGAGCGCGGACTCTCCGTCTCGCTGTTCCCAATGGTGATCCTGACCATGACCATCGAGCGCCTGTCGATCACCTGGGAAGAACGCGGTGGCGGTCATGCCTTCAAGGTGGCGGTCGGCACCCTGATCGCGGCAAGCCTGGCGTTCATGCTGATGAACATCCCGGAACTGACCTACTTCATCTTCACCTTCCCGGCAGTGCTGCTGATCATGGTGGGCTTCATGCTGGCCATGGGTCGCTATCGTGGCTACCGCCTGACCGAGCTGTTCCGTTTCAAAGCCTTTCTGAAGGATTGAGCCATGTTCGGTCTGATCAAGACGTGGAAGGCCCTGGAAGCCAAGGGCATCATGGGCATCAACCGCCGCAACGCGGACTACGTGCTCAAGTACAACAAGCGCAATCTGTACCCGATCGTCGATGACAAGATCATCACTAAGGAACGGGCCATCGAAGCCGGTATCGATGTGCCGGAAATGTACGGCATCATCGAGACCGAGAAGGATATCGAGAAGCTCAAGGACATCGTAAAGGGGCGCCCCGATTTCGTCGTCAAGCCGGCACAGGGCGCTGGTGGAGACGGCATTCTGGTGATCGCCGATCGATTCGAGGGCCGCTACCGGACGGTTTCGGGCAAGATCATCACCCATGAGGAGATCGAGCATCAGATCTCCAACATCCTCACCGGGCTCTACTCCCTGGGCGGACACCGCGATCGGGCGCTGATCGAATACCGCGTTACGCCGGACCCGATCTTCAAGAGCATCAGCTACGAAGGCGTGCCGGACATCCGCATCATCGTACTGATGGGCTACCCGGTCATGGCCATGCTACGCCTGCCGACCCGCCAGTCCGGCGGCAAGGCCAACCTGCACCAGGGCGCCATCGGCGTCGGCGTGGATCTGGCCACTGGTATCACCCTGCGCGGCACCTGGCTGAACAACAAGATCACCAAGCACCCCGACACCACCAACGCGGTGGATGGCGTGCAGCTACCCAACTGGGACGGCTTCATGAAGCTCGCCGCCGGCTGCTATGAGCTGTGCGGGCTGGGCTACATCGGCGTCGACATGGTGCTCGACCAGGACAAGGGCCCACTGATTCTCGAGCTCAACGCACGCCCTGGCCTGAACATCCAGATTGCCAATGACTGCGGTCTGACTCACCGGGCGCATGCGGTAGAATCGCGCATCGCCCAGCTTAAGGAAAAAGGCATCCAGGAGACCCCGGAAGAGCGAGTGGCATTCGCCCAACAGCTGTTCGGGCATATTCCAGCCCACGACTAGCTTACCGCTCTCGCCCGACCCTCAGCGGTCGGGCGCTCCTGTCCAGCCAATCATCGCCAATGCCTGTCTGTACCCTATACGCCCTCGAATACAAACCTGATCCCGCGAGCTGGTTCGAGCGAATTCGTCACGCCCACGGCGCGGTGCTGCTGGACTCCGGCAGGCCAGTCGCCGAGCGTGGTCGCTATGATCTGCTCAGCGCCTGGCCGCTCAGCATCTTCGAGCCCGGCGCAAACGAATCCGGTGCAGCTTTTTTCCAGCGCCTGCGCCAGGCGCTCGAGCTGCTTGGCCGCGCCGACATCCCTGACGATTGCCCCTTACCCTTTGCGGGTGGCTTGATCGGCCTGCTGGCCTACGACTTCGGCAGACGGCTCGAGGCATTACCGAACCGTGCCCTGGATGACCTGACGCTACCCGCCGCCCGGTTCGGCCTCTACCCGTGGGCATTGATCAATGATCATCAGCTCAAGCGCAGCCATCTGGTATTTCATCCCAACCTTGGCGATACAGACCGCCAGCGCCTGATACGGTTATTCGAGACCGATGCCGAATATGAACGCCAGCCATTCGAGCTCCAAGCGAAGTTCACTGCCGAACTCGAGCTTAACGGCTATAAGCAGGCCGTCGAGAAGATCCAGCGCTATATCCAGGAAGGCGATTGCTATCAGGTGAACTTTGCCCAGCGCTTCCAGGCGCCCTGTCAGGGCGATGAGTGGGATGCTTATCGTCGTGTGCGTAACGTCTGCCCCACGCCTTTTTCTGGCTTTATCGCGCTCGACGGTGGTGCTATTGCCAGCTTTTCACCAGAGCGCTTTCTTCGGCTAGAGGAAGGTCGCGTTGAAACCCGGCCGATCAAGGGCACCCGCCAAAGGGGTATGGACCCGCACACCGATGCGGAGCAAGCTCAGGCACTGCTGGCAAGCGACAAGGATCGAGCGGAAAATCTAATGATCGTCGACCTGATGCGCAACGACCTCGGCCGCAGCTGCCGAATCGGCAGCGTGCAGGTGCCTGAGCTCTTCGCGTTGGAAAGCTATCCCAACGTGCATCACCTGGTCAGCTGCGTCAGCGGGACCCTGGGCGATGGTCAGGACGCGTTCGATCTTCTTGCTGGCAGCTTTCCCGGCGGTTCGATCACAGGCGCACCGAAGATCCGCGCGATGCAGATCATCGACGAACTGGAAGCCACCAGTCGCTCGATTTACTGTGGCTCTCTGCTGTATATCGACGTTCGCGGCGAAATGGACAGCTCCATCGCCATCCGTACCCTGCTGATAAAAGACCAGCAGGTTACCTGCTGGGGTGGTGGCGGAATCGTCGCAGACTCCGATTGGCAAGCGGAATACGAGGAGTCCATAGGCAAGGTCAAGGTGCTAATGGAAGTGCTGGAAACCATCCCTCATTAACCATGCGCCAGGCATGGCTCGAATTGCCGTCCACGGTCGGACACATAACCATTGATAGAAGAAACCCAATGCCCAGCCTGAATCGCATCATTCTCATAAACACCCACCTCAAGGGTGTGGTCGAGCTGGTGGTGGATGATCACACCAACATCTGCGGTACCAACGCTTCCGGTAAAACCACCCTCCAGCGCCTGGTACCGGTGTTTTATGGCGAATATCCGAGCCGCGTGGTGCCCTCCACCCGCGACAGTTTCGAGCGCTGGTATCTACCGACGGACCAGAGCTTCATCGTGTTCGAGTACCGGCGCATGGACGACGAGCTGTGTCAGGCCGTGCTCGCAGCCGCCAGTGACGGCCGGGGTGTCGACTATCGCCTGGTGCACAAGGCGTTCGAACTGGACGATTACATCAAGAACCGCCAGGGCGACCGCATCAGCTGTCTGACCATGAATGAGCTGGGCCGCCACTTCAAACAGATGGGTGTGGCCACGACCAATCAGCTGAATACTCGTCAGTTCCGCGCGATCATTCAAAACGATCGCAGCCTGCTCGCTGCCGACAACCAGCGCAGCGAGCTACGCAGTCTGGCTCGCCAATTCTCCCTGTGCGCGGGCGAGCATTCTCTACGGCATATCGAAAAGCTGGTGCGCGCCGTACATTCGCGCGAAGGCAAGATGGAGACTATCAAGTCGATGATCGCGGCCATTCTCGAAGAGGATGGTGTGACACCGCCGACTACTCACCTGAACCCCCAGCGGGTCGAGGACTGGATTCGCGACAGCCAGCTGATCCAGGGCTTCGATGCGATTCGACCGGAGTTCGCCCGGCTGGAAGGCGATCATCAAGACTTGCAAAGCTGCGAGGCTCGCCTGAGCGGCCTGCTGCTGGCCTATCGCACTGACGAGCCCGTGCTGTTTGCGCGCCAGGAACAACTCAAGGACACGCTCGAACAGACCGGTTTCGCGCTCAAGCAGCTTGAAGAAAAGTGGCGCGACGAGCGCGACGAGCTCTCCCTCTCGCTTTCCCAGGCCCAAGGCCAAATTGAAAGCGCAGAAACTCAGCTGACCCACATCGAGGAGCAATATCAGGGTTACCTTGACGTCAACATCGATCAGGCCAAGGCCGACCTGGAAAAGCTCGATGGCTGGAAGCTTGAACTCAACAATCTCAAGGAGCGCTTGCGACTGCTTACCGAGCAGCATGCGGACGTTCAGAACGCTTACCTGGAGCGCAAACAGGAGATTCAGGAGCAACAGCAGGAAGCGCTGGAACGCCTGCACGATCAGGAGCGTCAACTGCACGACGAGCTGGCCGCACGCAACCAACAGAAGAACAGCGCCATTGGCCAGTTGGAAAAATCTTTCGGAAATCGCCAACAGGAAGCTGATGGTCGCTTTCGCGAGCAGAAACACGCCGTCCAGCTAGAGCAGCGCAGCCTGGAACAGCAGATCGCCAGTTTCAGCTACAGCGAGGAAGAAGTCCTTAGCCTGAACATTTTCGACCGCCGCCTGGATGATGCCGAACACAAGCGAGAAGAAGCCAGCCAGACGCTGGATACCCTGATTCAAGAAGAACGCAAGCTGCTGCGACAGCGAGAAGGAGGCAGCCAGCAACTCAACCTGGCCGCTCGCCGCGTGGCCGAGCGTCAGCGGACGCGAGATGAAGCCGAACAGCTCCTCTACCCACGCCAGAATACCTTGCTCGAATTCCTGCGCCGCGAACAGCCTGGTTGGGAATTGCAGCTGGGGAAGGTGATCGAGCCTGCCCTGCTGCAGCGAACCGACCTGAAACCCGTACTCAGCGAGCTGCAGAGCGATAGCCTGTATGGCGTGCACCTCGAACTGGCTGCCTTGGAAACACCGGAGCATGCGGCTAGCGAAGTCGAGTTGCGCCATCGCCTGCAACTTGCCGAAGACAACCTGCAGGATGCGCAGCATCAGCAGCAGCAGACGGAGCAGGAACTGGCGGAAACCAGCGCCGTCCTGGAAGCGCTCAACCCCCGCCTTGTGGTAGCACGTACAGAGCTTCAGAACCGCAAGGACAATCATCAGCGGCTTAAGGAAGAACGTGCTGCGCTCAAGGGGCGTCTGGAGACTGCCTTAGCCGAACGGCGACTTGAAGCCAAGAAACAGCTCAGTGAGCTGGACAATGTGATCAAACAACTCCAGCTGGAACAGGAAAACCTGCAGGAAGAGCTGGAAGCGCAATTCCAGGAAGCACGAATGGAAACTCTTGCGCATTGGCAGCAGGTCATCGGCGATCTGGATCAACGGCTGACGCAGCTCAAGACCCAGATCGACAACCAGCGTCGCACTGGTAAGACCGAACTGGCCGCCTGTGAACAGTGGTACCAGAACGAACTGAAATCTCGCGGCGTGGATGAAACCCAGCTGATCCAGCTCAAAACCGATCTGCGCACGCTCGACCAGCGCATCAGGGACACCGAAGCCCGCCGAGCCGAAGTCAACCGCTACCAGGAGTGGTATGCGTTGAGCTGGCTGAAGGTCAAACCCAGGCTGCAGGATGAGCTGACCAGCCAGAAGGTACTGGCCACCGATCTCAAGCAGCAGCTGGATGCCGCCTCCACCCGGTTCAAGGCCAACCGCGGAGCTCTGGAAAAGCAGAAGCAACAGGCTCAGCAGGCCCAAGGCATTGTCGGCGACCAGCTGGACAGCCTGAAAACACTGCTGCGTCGTTTGGGCGAGCTCAAGCTGCCGCGCGAAGGCACGCTCGCAGAAGGCGAGCTCGATGAGCGTCTGCGGCACGGCCAGGAACAACTGCATCACCGCGACGCCCTGCTCGCCGCCATCAAACAGCACGTGGACCGCTTCGACACCCTCATCGCAAGCAAGTCCGGCTCCAGCCTGGCGGAAACCTGGGAGCGCAGCCGTGAAGAATGCAGCCGAATCAACGAACGTGGCATCCCCAGCCTGGATTATCGCCGCCTGGTACCGGCGCTCGACGAGCTGCTCAACAAGCTGGTTCCGCAAAGCCTCAACGGCCTGCGCGAGCAAGGGCGGATCTTCGGTAACGAGCTGTTTACCTTCTTCGACATTCTGACGGATATCGATAAACGCATCGCCAACCAGAGCGCCCGCATCACTCGTGAAGTCAGCGAGGACCTGCTTCTCGAAGGCGTATCCAATTCCGCGGTGACGATTCGCTCACGCATCACCGAACTGGAGTTCTGGCCGGAGCTGCGTGCCTTCGCTCGTGCCTACCTAGCCTGGGAAGAAAGCGGCTTTGCCGAGCTGCCCAATGGCGACTACACCGGCAGCATGCGCCGCGCATTGGAAGTTCTTGGCCGCTCTGCGTTGAACAGCGGTATTGCAGGTTTATTGGAAATCGAACTGCGTCTACGTGAAGGCCGAAGCGATCTCGTCATCCGCACCGACCGCCAGCTCAATGAATCCTCCAGTCACGGGATGGCTTATCTGATTCTCTGCAAGTTTCTGCTGGCGTTTACTCGGCTGCTACGAGGTAACGCGCCCGCGGTTATTCATTGGCCGATCGACGAGCTGGGCACCTTACACCACGCCAACGTGAAGAAAATCTTCGATGCTTGCGGCAACAACTCGATCCGCATCCTCGGCGCTTTCCCTAACCCGGACTCTGAAGTGCTGTCGCTGTTTGCCAATCGCTACATTGTCAACAAACAGACCCGCCAGCTGCAGGTGGTCAAACCGCGTCTGGACGTGATCGGCGAACGCCTCAAGGCGCGCATGGCCGAGGAGACCGTCTAATGTTATCCATCAAAGGCAACGTGATTGAATTGCTGCTGCAAGGGGCTTTCATCTGCCGGACCAGCAATGAAGAGGGCTGGCGATTCTTGAAGAACCCGGCCAACCGCGAACAAGTGGACGAGTACCTGAACACCCTCAACCGAGTTGTCGCCACGGTCGGTGGCGCTGCCGACGCCGACGTGTTCTTCTGCGGCTATCGCCAGTTGGGAGACGCCGAGCGACGGATCGTCAGCCAGCAATTCCGCGACATTTGCAATGCGCTGACGCCGCTCGCGGAGTGGCTGGTCTTGGTACAGGAAGCCAGCGCCCAGGACGCCCCGCTGACTGAAGGAAGCCCGATTCGTCTCAACGAACTGCAAAGCATCGTCGAAGACACGCCGGCGTTCCGCGAGCAGCTCAACCGTATCAGCCATTACGCCTTGTTTCGCTCTACCAGTAGCAACGTCGACGCTCAGATCAAGCAGGTATTTAAAAAGCTGTGCGAACTGGGCTATCTGTTGCGCCCAAATCCCGACAAACAGATATTTCTCGGCACCGGTAAGCTTGATTACCTCTACGAAGTGATCCGTTTCATCGATGAAGCAGAAGGGCTGGCACTGGAGGAGCGTGCCGAAGCCTCCAGCCAGGGCAATCTGATATGAATAACAACCTGCATCAGGCCGGCGTGCGCTTCCTACGCCAGCTGGGGCGCCATGCCGAACCAATTATGGGTGCCTATCTGGCGGGCTCTGTGCCTGACCAGAGCCTTGAGCCCGGCGTACAGGAGCGCCTGATCAAGGACGGCATTCTGTATCGCCCCGAGCCTGGCTCCGATCTGCACTTGCGCCGTGTGGTACGCGCGCTACTCGAGGAAGCGCTGCGCGACGACCGCAATCGGCAGATCGACGCCAACACCGGCTCGACACTTGTTACGTTCAAGACCTTGGCGGCGCATTACAAGGAAGCCCATCACCAGGGTGACTTCCCGGCGGCAGACGCCTATCTGGCCGATTTACGCGAGCACGTCTACAGCTTTACCGAAGGGCTGAGCCACAGCATTCGAGTGCTGTGGAGCCGGATCAATAACGAGTTCGGCTATGTCGGCAGCCTGACTGCGAAAATCCGCGAAAACGAGCTGGCCCAGTCGCAGGTGAGCGAACTGCTCAATGGGCTGGAAATGATCGATTTCCAGGAGCTAGCAGATACCGCGGGCGATTTAAGAGAGCTACGCCGTCTACTGGTGGCCAGCCTGCAACGCAGCGTCAGTGCCTGTTCGCAGGAGCTGAGTATCGTCCAGGGCCGTTTGTTGGAGCTGCTGGGCCGCTTTCGAAAGATTCAAGGCCGCACCCTGTTGCTCAAGGGCTGGCTGCTGCACGGCGAGCAGCAACCGGACTATCAGGTCGGCAATCACACGGCCCGCTCACAATTGCCGCAGCTTTTCAGCCTAGCCCCGCCTACCCTGGGCCCAGCCGCAGTTAACATCCATGCCAGTAGTCATGAAGCCGACCTGCTCGCCCTGCTCGCGCAAATCAAGGCCTCGCAACAAGCGGAGAATATGCTCACCCCGCTACCAGAAGCGGAAGAGTTGCTGTTACAGGAAGTCGAAGGCTTCGAGGTGCAGACCAGTCCGATTCAGGAAGCAGTGCAGGACTATCTCTGCCATGTGATCGAGAACGGTCACCCCGTCACAGCCCTGACTTGGCATTCGCAACAGGCGCTGCCCTGGGAAACGGAATCCTGGCTCTACCAGGTGATCGGCGGCTACGACGCCCTGCCCGATGATCAGAAAAGCCATTTCGAACTGGACCTGCAGGGCGAGTCCCATCCGATTTACAGCGGCAACTACATCGTGCGAGACATTGCCCTGTGGCTCGCTTAGAGACACGCCATCTCAATGCTGTTCACCGTGCGGTGCGGAACAAACCACTCGCGGTGACGCTCGGCACTATCTGGGAAGATATTCGCCGCCACGTTGAAATCGGTACGCCGCGTAGTGGAAAACTAAAATTGAACGACGCCGATTACCGGGCGCTGCGTACGTTTTTTCTTCGGGTAGAAGGCTGGGACCCGATAACGCCACCGCCTGCCGGTAATCGCACGGAGATCGCCCGCCAATCCCGAGATGACAAGCGAGGAGCGGAACGCCCGGGCGATAACTTCGTACTGGTCAAGGGTAACCTGCCTGCGCCACTGCCGCAGTTGCCCGCAGAACTCAGCCTACGAGTCCCGCTGGACAGACTAGCCTTGGCACAGGTTCGCAATCTCGTGTTGGTAGAGAACCTGGACAGCTTTGACCAGTGGCAGGAGTACCGCATCCCAGAAACGCTCAACGACGCCCTGGTGTTGTACCGAGGCCATGGCGGTCTGGCCCGAGGCGCGCGAAAGCTGCTCGCACAATTGCCCGAGTCGGTGAGTCTGCATGTCTTTGCCGATTTCGATCCGGCGGGTCTGGTAATCGCGATCAGCACGCCAGCCCGCGGCCTGCTGGTTCCGGCGCTCAGCAATGTGCTACTGGATAAAAGCCACCGCGATCATTTCGAGCGCCAATACCGCCAAAGCAAGCATCTGGATCAACTGCAACTGGATGGCTGGCAGCCCGTCTGGCAGGCAATGCGTGAGCAGCGGTTGAGCATCAAACAGCAGCACATGCTGGCATTTGATGCAGACTTACAGTTGGTAATGCGCTAGCTGTGTGAGCCTGAGGCACAACTCACCGGCAGCTTGAAACGGCACTCGAAGATCAAGTCGAGCCTGTCACCGCTCGTCGCTGGCCATCGACCTGATCTCGATTCTTCCTGCTGCGTCGCTTGAACCGTCGCGCTTACAGCGATAGCTCTCGGTTCGACGCCTTCAGGAATTCTTGCTTCAGCGCCTCGAACGTATGCACAGCCGGGAATTGCGGAAACTCGCGGATGACGTTGTCCGGTGCATGGAAGAGGATGCCGGCGTGCGCCTCGGACAGCATGGTGGTGTCATTGTAGGAGTCGCCCGCCGCGATGACGCGGTAGTACAGGCTCTTCAGCGCGATCACTGACTGCCGCTTGGGGTCTTTCTGGCGCAGCTCGTAATTTACGACACGCCCTGATTCGTCAGTGATCAGGCGATGGCAAAGCAGCGTCGGGAAGCCCAGCTGACGCATCAGCGGCTGCGAAAACTCATAGAACGTATCCGACAGGATCACAACCTGGAAGCGCTCGCGCAGCCAGTCGACGAACTCGACGGCGCCGTCGAGCGGTTTCAGGGTCGCGATGACGGCCTGGATATCCGACAATTTCAGACCGTGCTCGTCAAGGATGCGCAGCCGCTGCTTCATCAGCACGTCATAGTCAGGAATGTCCCGCGTGGTCGCCCGGAGGGATTCGATTCCAGTGGCCTCGGCAAAGGCGATCCAGATTTCCGGAACCAGCACACCTTCCAGGTCAAGACAGGCTATTTCCACGGGCCACTCCTTAAAGCAGAAAAATTGAAGCGGCACTCTAACGACAAGGGCGGAGCGGTGCAACGCGACGCCTTATTCACTAAAGTTAGGCGGCGCCTCAGCAAACGTTATTTAGCGTCATAAAGCCTATTTGTTACCATCCGCGGCCAGCAGAGCGCCCAAGCGCCAATCAAGGAAGCCGCCTGATGACTCACCAAATTGAAGTAGCCGAGCTGGCCGCGGCCTATGCCGGCAAATCCCCGCAAGAGATTCTCAAGCTCGCCTTCGACCTCTTCGGAGATGACCTGTGGATTTCGTTCAGCGGCGCTGAAGACGTCGTGCTGGTGGACATGGCCTGGAAACTGAACAAAAACGTAAAAGTGTTCAGCCTCGATACCGGCCGCCTGCACAGCGAAACCTACCGTTTCATCGAGCAGGTGCGAGAGCACTACGGCATTGCGATCGAGATCATGACGCCCAATCCTGCCCTGCTCCAGCCGATGATCAACGAAAAAGGATTGTTCAGCTTCTACCGCGACGGCCATGGCGAATGCTGCGGCATACGCAAAATCGAGCCGCTTCGGCGCAAACTGTCCGGCGTTCGCGCCTGGGCCACTGGCCAGCGCCGCGACCAGAGCCCAGGCACTCGCAGTCAGGTTTCGGTGCTGGAAGTCGACAGTGCTTTTTCAACGCCTGAACACACACTGTACAAATTCAACCCCCTGGCGCAGATGACCAGCGAGGAAGTCTGGGGCTATATCCGCATGTTGGAAGTGCCTTACAACAGCCTGCACGAGCGTGGCTTCATCAGCATCGGCTGCGAGCCTTGCACACGCTCGGTACTGCCGAACCAGCACGAGCGCGAAGGCCGCTGGTGGTGGGAGGAATCCACGCAGAAAGAATGCGGCCTGCACGCCGGCAATCTGATCGCGAAGCAGTAAAGACAATCAAAAGCGGCAGCCTTGGCTTGAGGCGTGCCGCTGCTCTTAATAGGTCGGCAACTCGACGTTCTGGAACAATTCGTCCAGCTCGACCTTATTTCGGCATTGCACGGCTTTCTCGAGCATTTCTCGATCGAGATGCGGTGCGAAGGTTTCGATGAAATCTGCCATGAAGCCACGCAGAAAGGTACCGCGGCGGAAGCCAATCTTAGTGACGCTGGCTTCGAACAGCTCGCTGGCATCCAGCACCACCAGATCCGGATCAAGCTTGGCATCGACCGCCATCCGCGCCACGATGCCTACGCCCAATCCCAGCCGAACATAGGTCTTGATAACGTCTGCATCCGCCGCCGTGAACACTACCTTGGGCGATAAGCCCCGGTGGCTGAATGCCTCGTCCAACTTGGAGCGCCCGGTAAAACCAAACACGTAGGTCACGATTGGATGCTCCGCCAGCGCGTCCAGGGTGAGCTTGTCCAGTTCTGTCAGGGGATGTCCCTGCGGCACGACTACGCAACGGTTCCAGCGATAGCACGGCATCATCACCAGATCGCCGAACTGCTCCAGACCTTCGGTGGCGATGGCAAAATCCACAGTCCCGTCAGCGGCCATTTCGGCAATTTGCATGGGTGTGCCTTGATGCATATGCAAGGAGACGTCGGGGTACTGTTTGATGAAGGTGCGGATCACCTGCGGCAAGGCATAACGAGCTTGCGTGTGAGTGGTCGCGATACTCAATGTGCCACGCTTCTCGTTGGAGAATTCCTGGGCGATCTGTTTGATGCTTTCGCATTTGCGCAGGATTTCGCCGGCTGTGGTGATGATTCGTTCACCAGCCGGAGTAACTCTGGTCAGATGCTTTCCACTGCGAGCGAAGACTTCGACACCCAGCTCATCTTCGAGCAATCGAATTTGCTTGCTGATGCCAGGTTGAGAGGTAAACAGGCTCTGCGCCGTTGCCGAGACATTGAGGTCATGATGCGCCACTTCCCAGATGTAACGCAGTTGCTGAAGCTTCATAGAGATCCCTCAAAATGCCAATGGCGCTTGAACGCCACCTTTTATAACTTCTGCGCCAGAAAATCGGAATTCTAGGTCATTTCCGTATGTATCGCTCGTAGCATCCAGACGACGTCACGTTGCGGCAACCTTTGCAACGTAGAGTGTGATCGCAGCCAGAGACGCCGAGGCCGCGAGCATTAAAGGATATCGCGGCGTCGTTTGAGCGTAGCAGCCCCAAGAAAAACTACCGCGCCGAACGCCTGCCGGACGGCCGATAGAGGCTACCCTAAGTGTGTTGGCTAGCGGGCTGCGCGCCCAGCAATAAAGCATAAGGCCTGGTACAGAGCCTCGGTCTTGGGCATCGCAAACCCGGCATTCGCAGCTGCGGCCAGCGGAGCGGCATAGATCGCATCGAGCTCCAGAGGGCGCCCGTGCGCATGATCGTGATACATGCTCGGCAGATAGTTGGGCATATGATCAGTGGCCATCATCATCCGATCCACGAGCACGTCAGGTAGCGGATGACCACAAGCCGCTGCGGCTCCACAGGCTTCAAGCATGATTGACCTGACCAGCGCTCGACTGTCCGGATTGGACATCAGGGGTGCCGTGCCGGCATCGAGAAGCACGGAAAGACCGTTATACGGTACGTTCCATACCAGCTTCTGCCAGCGTGCCTGCGCCAGATTGTCGGCCGCGTTGGAATCGACTCCCGCCGCGCGGAACATCGCCACGCCCTCTTCGACCAGCGCCTGCTGTTGCTCCACGGTTGCAGCCGAACCCGAGTGATAGCCAAGGTTGACCCCGCCAAGCGCCTGATGCTCGACGACGCCTAACGCCGAGCGGTGCGCGCAGATGAAACAGAGGCCACCAAGCAGATGAATGTTGTTTGGTAGAACCTGACGCAGGTCCCCCTCAACCCCCAGACCGTTCTGCAAGACCACAACCTTGGCATCCTCTCCCGCCGCCTCCACGATCAACGGGGCCAGCTCTGGATTACTGGTGCTCTTGGCGCCAACCAGCAGCCAATCACACTTCGGCATATCCGCAGCGCTGCGATAGGCCTTCATCGCATCCAGATGCAACGGGCCATGAACCGTACTGTTTATCCGTAGCCCGTTCTGCAGGACCGTTTCGTATTCGCTGCGCAGTAGAAAGTGCACGTCATAGCCAGCGCGGGCGAGCATCACGCCATAAAAGCCGCCAATAGCACCGGTACCGATGATTCCGATTCGAGGGTTGGGTGCGGTCATGCAGGAACTCCATCTACGGTTCAGTGGGACGCCATTAATGGCGCGCTTGCAGTCGCCACCTTATCAGCGTCCCAAGGCAGCGCCCAGCCGCGGCGAGCGGTCCGCTTTCGGGGCGCGAACCTACATTGAGCACACCGCAGTGCCGTCCGGCTTCAAGATTATTGTCGAGGCGAGGCAATACGCGATAAGGTTCCGCTCCCCGCTGCGCCCAACGCCCCGCTCCGCCGCACCGGGATGGCTGGCGGACGACTCACGTGACCCTGACGAGTGACAGATGGCTGATCTACCAATCGACGACCTAAACGTTGCATCCAACGTGACCCTCATCACGCCGGAGCAGCTGAAGCGTGAACTCCCGCTGACCGCCACGGCATTGCAGACCGTTTCACACGGGCGCCAGGTTGTCCGCGACATTCTCGACGGCAAAGACCACCGCCTGTTTCTGGTAATCGGTCCCTGCTCCATCCACGATCTCAAGGCCGCGCATGAGTATGCCGAACGCCTCAAGGTCCTGGCGGAGACGGTGTCCGACAGCCTGTTTCTCGTCATGCGGGTGTACTTCGAGAAGCCACGCACCACCGTCGGCTGGAAAGGCCTGATCAACGATCCCTACATGGACGACTCGTTCAAGATTCAGGACGGCCTGCATATCGGTCGCAAGCTGCTACTGGACCTCGCCGAGATGGGGTTGCCTACCGCCACCGAAGCGCTGGACCCCATCTCACCGCAATATCTGCAGGACCTGATCAGCTGGTCGGCAATCGGCGCCCGCACCACTGAATCCCAGACACACCGCGAGATGGCCTCAGGTCTATCCTCTGCAGTGGGTTTCAAGAATGGTACGGACGGCAGCCTGACCGTCGCCATCAATGCGCTGCAATCCGTTTCCAGCCCGCACCGTTTTCTCGGCATCAACCAGTCCGGTGGCGTATCCATCGTGACCACCAAGGGCAACGCCTACGGACACGTGGTACTGCGCGGTGGCAATGGCAAGCCAAACTATGACTCGGTCAGCGTGGCGGTGTGCGAACAAGAATTGAACAAGGCTGGCGTTACCCCCAACATCATGGTCGACTGCAGCCATGCGAACTCCAACAAGGACCCAGCGCTACAGCCTTTGGTCATGGAAAACGTGGCCAACCAGATCCTCGAGGGGAATAACTCAATCGTCGGGTTGATGGTGGAAAGCCATTTGGGCTGGGGTAATCAGCCTATTCCAAAAGACCTGTCGGACCTGAAGTACGGGGTATCCGTCACCGACGCGTGCATCGATTGGGAAGCCACCGAGAAAGCCATTCTTGGCATGCATGCAAAGCTGAAGGATGTATTGCCCAAGCGCGCCCGCGGCTGACGGCTATTTCTGGTTCGAGAAAACGCCGCTTGCCGGCGTTTTCCTTTTATTCACTTTCGATAGTATCCGTAGAGTTGCCCTGTCGCTCGATATACCGCTCTACGTACGAACAGGATGGAATCACCGTATAGCCTTCGCGCTTGGCGTAATCCAGCGCGTGCTGCGCCAGTACAGCTGCAACGCCACGGCCGCGGAGCGCATCAGGCACGAACGTCCGGTAAATATCCAGGGTCTGCTTACCCAAATCTACATAAGCCAGGTAGGCGCGATAGCCGTCCACGGTAGTTTCGAACTGGTGGCTCGTCCGGTCATGGTGGATGGTTAGCTTGTCGGTCATCTAGCCTCCTCAGCAGGCTTGCTGCCTTCAACTTGAGAGGTGCATGCGGAGCCCGCACATTCCCCATTTTCTTGTTTGTTTGACGACGCATGCTACCGCTATGTAAGACGTCGCTTCAATTGCTTAAAGCTAGTGATGCCCCTACGCCTGGGGTATTGATGCTTTTGATTTACGTAGCACTGCGAAGTGCAACTTTTCAGCATCCCGACTGGTCCATGTAACGAGTGCAACGCTGGTTCTGATTGTTTTTCAGCCAATCTGGCTAGCATATGCCGTGAAAGAATGAGCTTGCAGAAAAATTGTGGTAGCCGCTGCTTGCCTCAGTTTACTTAGCGCAACTAATCGGTAGTATGTGCGCGCCAACTTTCCATAACGGGAGTTGCCATGGATTTCATCCTTAAGGGGAACACGATGAACAACGTTCTGAAATTTTCTGCTCTGGCTTTCGCCGCAGTTCTGGCTACTGGGTGCAGCAACAGCATGACTCAGGAAGGCGAAGCCCGTCTGACCGCGACCGAAGACGCCGCTGCCCGCGCTCAGGCCCGTGCCGACGAAGCGTACAGCAAGGCCGACGAGGCTCTGCAGGCTGCTCAGAAGGCTCAGCAGACTGCTGACGAAGCCAATGAGCGTGCGCTGCGTATGCTGGAACGTGCCAGCCGCAAGTAAGCTTCAGGCGATAAAAAAAAGCCGGCCTGCTCCAGGTCGGCTTTTTTATGGGTGACGGATTAACCTCTCGATTTAGCAGCTGCTGTCAGAAGATCGGGTCGTCCTGACTGGCCAATGCCTGCCCCTGCTCGGCAATCTGAATCGGCAAGCCGTCTTCACCAGCAATGATCTCCCGCACCATTTCCCAATCCAGTTGCAGCACACCGGCCGCTTCATCACGCTGAAGCAGCGTATTGACCACTACGGCGTGCTTATCCATGAGCGTCATGTGCTTGTCTTCGTCTTGCAACGGCGTATGCGCCTCCAGATAGATCTTGCCTTGGCTCACACCGAACTTGTAGGGCTCGTCGATGATCCGCACCGCAGTGCCGACCTTGACCCGCCCGGCCAGCTCTAGCACGTTGTGATTTAGCATGCGGAAGCAACCGTGGCTGACACGCATGCCGATGCCGAACTTCTTGTTCGAACCGTGGATGAGGTAGCCGGGCATTGCCAGCGTCATCTTGTACGGGCCAAGCGGGTTATCCGGCCCCGGCGGAACGACTTTCGGCAGCGGATCGCCCTCGGCTGCGTGCTCGTCTCGAATCGACTGCGGCGGATACCAGGCAGGATTATTGGTCATTGCTGAAATGCGGGTATTGCCTACAGGCGAACCCCACCCCTCCCGCCCGATTCCAAGGGGAAAGGTGTGTACGACGTTTTCGCCCTTCGGGTAGTAGTACAGCCGATACTCAGCCAGGTTGATCACGATGCCTTCACGCGGACCGGGCGGCAGAATGAAGCGCGTCGGCAGGATGATGTCGGTACCTTCACCCGGCAGCCATGGATCGACGCCCGGATTAGCCGCAACCAGCTCCAGATAGCCCAGATCATGCGTCTCGCCCAGCGCCGCGAAGGTGTCTTCGTATTTGGCCTTGATAACCTGGATCTGCCCAACCACATCCTCGCCTTCCGGGGGCAACGGCAACTCCAGCGCAGCGGAGCGGCCGGCCAACAGCAAAGCAGCGAAGGACAAACAGGAGGCGACTACAGACGCACGCGAGAGCATCAGGGGTTCCTTGGAAAAATTGATCGTGTTGCCGGCGATTGTACTCGAAGCGATGGCGGCAGCCGAGCTACCAGGCGCTAACGGCAGACGAGAGGCCTTTGCGCTGTGCGCTCAGCGCGTCGCGGCATGCCGGACAGAGCTGGCGACTCTTGAGAGTAGAGCGCTCGACATCCTGCCAGTGCGGTCGCGCAGGCAGAAAACCGCCACAGAGCGTACGATCACCCCGGCCACTCAATTCGAGCTGACGCAACGCCAGATGCAGACGATTCTCGCGACAGGCGAAAAGGTCGAACTGCTCGTCCGGGACGATGAGGCGATAGGCAAATAGGGTCCAGGCTGGGCGCGGCATCTGAGGCTCCAATCGAGGGCCGCGACAGTAGCCGCGCGCGCACCTCAAAGCAAGGGTTCGAGCACTGGCCAGACGTTATCCAGCAGCCTCTGCTGCGCGCTGGCTGTAGGATGGATGCGATCGGGCTGCATCATGCCTTCGACCCCGCCTACGCCTTCAAGAAAAAACGGTACGTAAGGCAGTTCTTTGTCGGCGGCAAGCGAGTCGAACGCCTGGGCGAACGCCGTGGTGTATCGTTGGCCGAGATTCGGCGGCAACCGCATGCCCAGCAACAGCACCTTGGCATCTGCCTGCTGCGACATCTCGGTCATCGCCGCAAGATTCTGTTTCAATTGCGCCGGGGACTGACCACGCAGCCCATCGTTGCCGCCCAGCTCCAGAATCACCACCTCTGGCTCATGCTCATCGAGCAGCGCGGGTAGCCTGGAAAGCCCGCCGGCGCTGGTGTCGCCGCTGATCGAGGCGTTCACCACCCGATGATCCAACGCCTTATCTTCAAGACGTTGCTGAAGCAGATGGACCCACCCCTGGCTGGTTTCCAGCCCGAAAGCGGCGCTGATACTATCCCCGACCACCAACACCGTTCCCGCCAAGGCTCCCTGAGCCCAGCACAACAGCACCAGAACTCCACATTTCAGCCAATTTCGCATCGGAATCTCCATGAGCGCCAGCATTCTCTACGCCCGGAACCTTAGCAAAGCGGTACCCAGCGCGGAAGGCGAGCTGGCGATACTCGACGATGTGTCCCTGAGCCTGAACAAGGGCGACAGCCTGGCTATCGTCGGCACTTCAGGTTCCGGCAAGTCGACCCTGCTCGGCCTGCTCGCCGGTTTGGACCTCCCCAGTTCGGGCGAGGTGCGACTGGTTGACCATTCATTAACCGAACTGGACGAAGATCAGCGCGCCAGGGTGCGTGCTGAACATGTCGGCTTCGTTTTCCAGTCGTTTCAACTGCTCGACAGCCTTAATGCGCTGGAAAACGTCATGCTCCCACTGGAGTTGCATGGCCGCCGCGATGCCCAGACGAAGGCGACCGAACTGCTCGAACGAGTCGGCCTCGGCGCTCGCCTGCACCACTATCCTCGCCAGCTGTCTGGTGGCGAGCAGCAACGTGTCGCGGTCGCCCGAGCCTTCGCCGCGGAACCCAAAATACTGTTTGCCGACGAGCCGACCGGCAATCTCGATAGCCACACCGGCGCGAACATCACCGAACTGCTTTTCGAACTGAATCGGGAGCGTGGCACGACACTCGTACTGGTGACCCATGATGAGCGACTGGCACAGCGCTGCCAGCACCTGCTCCGCCTGGAAGGCGGCCGCGAACTGCGCGACGAGCAGACGCGATGAAGCGCGTGCCCGCCAGCCGACTGGCTGCCCTGGCGCTGCGCCAATTGTTACGGGACGCGCGCGCCGGGGAACTGCGCGTGCTGTTTTTCGCATTGCTGATCGCCGTCGCGGCAAGCACCGCCATCGGCTATTTCGGTGCACGCCTGAACGATGCGATGTTGCTGCGCGCCACCGAGTTTCTCGGTGCCGATCTGGTCTTGCGGGGCAGCGAACCCGCCGAGCCAGCGCAGGTAGAAGCTGGCCTGCGCCTACAGCTCGAGCACTCAGGTGTGGTGGAGTTTTCAAGCGTCGTCGCGACCGATGACAATCTGCAACTGACCAGCGTCAAGGCCGCTGACAGCCACTACCCACTACGCGGCGAACTGCGCAGCGCGGCGGCGCCTTACCAGCCGGAACAATCCGGCCCCGGCCCGCAGCCGGGCGAGGCCTGGGCCGAAGCGCGCCTGTTCGCCGCACTCGATCTGCAGATCGGCGACTACATCGAAGTCGGCAACAAGCTATTGCAGCTGACTCGGGTGCTGACTTACGAACCGGACCGAGTCGGAGATTTCTACAGCCTGACCCCTCGCGTCTTGATGCACCTCGACGACCTGGATGCGACCGGCGTCGTGCAGCCCGGTAGCCGCGTACGTTATCGCGAACTCTGGCGCGGCTCAGCGACTCAGCTCAAAGCCTATGAAGAGGCGATTAAACCTGAGCTGCAAGCGCATCAACGCATCGAGACAGCCAAGGACGGCAATCGCCAGATCGGTGGTGCCTTGGGGCGCGCCGAGCGCTACCTGAACCTGGCCAGCCTGGCCGCAGTGCTGCTTGCCGGTGTCGCGGTAGCCTTGTCCGCCGCTCGTTTCGCCACTCGCCGCTTCGACGCCAGCGCCCTGCTGCGCTGCCTTGGGCTGTCCCGGCGCGAGGCGCTGACGCTCTACACATTGCAGCTGGGTTATCTAGGCCTGGTTGCCAGCGTAGCCGGCGCGTTGCTGGGTTGGGCGGCTCAACATGGTCTGTTTATCCTGCTGCGCGACCTTGTGGTCAGCGAAGTGCCACCGGCCACGCTCTGGCCTGCTCTGGCAGGGATCGCCACAGGTTTGGTCGCCCTGGCTGGTTTCGCCTTGCCGCCGCTGGCTGCGTTAGGCCGCGTGCCGCCACTGCGGGTGCTGCGCCGTGACATGTTGCCGGTCCCACCTAGCTCCTGGCTGGTGTATGGAGCCGCGGTGTTAGCTCTAGGGCTGATCATGTGGCGCCTGAGCCTGGACTTGCAGATCACCCTGGCATTGCTAGGTGGCGGCTTGCTTGCCACCCTCGTACTCGGCGGGCTGCTGTTGCTGGCGTTGCGCGGATTGCGCCGCACCCTTTCGGGCGCCTCGCTGCGCTGGCGTCTCGGTCTTGGACAACTGCTCCGCCACCCGCTTGCGGCCGCCGGCCAATCACTGGCCTTTGGGCTGATTTTGCTGGCCATGGCGCTGATTGCGCTGCTGCGCGGCGAATTGCTCGATACCTGGCAAGACCAGCTACCAGACGACGCACCCAACCACTTCGTCCTTAACATTCTGCCGGCTGACCGCGATGCGTTCGCCGAACGTATCGAGAGCCTGTCGGATCACAGCGCACCCTTATATCCGGTGGTACCCGGTCGCCTGGTCGCGATCAACGGTGAGCCGGTACGTCAGCTGGTCAGCAAGGAAAGCCAGGGCGAGCGAGCGATTCGCCGGGACCTGAGCCTGACCTGGGCGGCTGAGCTCCCTTCCGACAACCATCTGACGGCAGGCCATTGGTGGGACGGTAAACGCAGCGAGCTACCGGGCGTTTCTGTCGAAGCCGAACTGGCCGAAAGTCTGCAGGTGGAGCTGGGCGACCGGCTCAGCTTCACAGTCGGCGGGCTGACCCGAGACGTCAGCGTAACAAGCTTGCGCGAGGTCAACTGGGACAGCTTCCAGCCTAACTTCTACATGATCTTCGAGCCGGGCACCTTGCAGGATGTGCCGGCCACCTACATGACCAGCTTTCACCTGCCCGAAGGCAAGGATCGCGAGCTGGTGCAGCTGGCACGAGACTTCCCATCGGCCACCATACTGCAGGTCGAAGCCCTGCTCAGTCAGCTGCGCAGCATCCTGGCGCAGGTTTCACTCGCGGTGGAATATGTGCTGATGTTCGTTCTGGCGGCGGGCCTGGCTGTACTGTTCGCGGGGCTGCAGGCGACGCTGGACGAACGCATCCGCCAGGGCGCACTTTTGCGCGCGCTGGGCGCAGAGCGCCGATTGTTGCTCAAAGCCAGACGTGCCGAATTCGGTGTACTCGGCGCGGCCAGTGGTCTGCTTGCCGCTCTGGGTTGCGAACTGGTCAGCGCCCTGCTCTATCACTTCGCCTTCGATTTACGCTGGCAGCCCCATCCCTGGCTCCTGCTGCTGCCACTGATTGGCGCGCTGCTGGTCGGTTCAGCCGGCGTGCTTGGTACGCGCCGGGCATTGAACGCCAGCCCACTTAGTGTGCTTCGCGAAAGCTAAGCCAGCGAAGCGCAAGTGCTTTTAGAATGTGCCTTTCTTGCCTTCCCCCGGATAACCCATGAGCCGCTATCGTCCTCCCCGCCCCGCCGGCACACCACTGATCACGCCCGAGGGGGAGGCACGGCTGCGTGCCGAGCTGCACGAGCTCTGGCATGTCAGGCGTCCGCAAGTCACCCAGGCGGTTAGCGAAGCAGCGGCACAGGGCGACCGCTCCGAAAATGCTGAATACACCTACGGCAAGAAAATGCTAAGGGAGATAGACAGCCGCGTGCGCTTTCTCACCAAGCGATTGGAAAAACTCAAGACCGTCAGCCAGAAGCCGAGCGATCCGGACAAAGTGTACTTTGGCGCCTGGGTGACCATAGAAGATGAAGAGGGTGAACAGGCCCGCTACCGCATCGTCGGACCGGACGAACTGGACCTGCGCCAAGGCTTGATCAGCATTGATTCTCCGTTGGCCAGAGCATTGGTTGGCAAAGCACTGGATGCCGAGGTGCAGGTGCAAACGCCAACCGGCCCGAAACTTTGGTACATAATCGGCATCGCCTATCCATGACCGAGCAGTTTTTACATGACTAACTAGTCGACATCCTTCTCGAACTTCTTCGATATGGTCTTTAACTGTCGAGACCATCACTTTCTTACCCACATCAGCGTTCCGTCCGGTAACAGGCGAATCGGCGCATTGCGATAGCTAAACGATATCAGCGACGCTGGGTGCGCCACGCCAGAGCGGACGCTCTCGATCATTGCGGAATTGGCACGATTGCTGCGCTTGTTCGGCGGCAGTACGCGCAGAGCGCGGTGAATGGCGAGGGAATGCTCAATGCCCGATTCACCTACTGATTGAGTGCATCCATGAATAACAAGAAGACGTTGATCGCTCTATGTCTCGGTGCCGCCATGGCCAGCAGCCAAGTGCATGCAGGCCTGTTCGGCTCGAGCGGCTACACCCAGACGCGTTACCCGATCGTCCTTTCCCACGGCATGCTCGGCTTCGACAGCATTCTGGGGATCGATTATTGGTATGGCATTCCGCATGCGCTTCGGCGTGACGGCGCGCAGGTCTATGTGACTGAAGTCAGCCAGCTCAACACCTCGGAACTCCGTGGCGAAGAACTGCTGGATCAGGTCGAGGAGATTGTCGCGATCAGCGGCAAATCAAAGGTGAACCTGATTGGCCATAGTCACGGCGGCCCGACAGTGCGTTACGTCGCCGCCGTACGTCCCGACCTGGTTGCGTCGGTCACGTCCGTTGGCGCACCTCACAAGGGTTCGGATGTGGCCGATCTGATCCGCAAGATTCCGGAGGGCTCTGGCGGCGAGGCCATCGTAGCCGGCCTGGTCAATACCATGGGCGCCTTGATTCACTTCCTCTCCGGCAGCCCGAGCACCGCGCCACAGAACTCGCTCGGGTCACTCGAATCGCTCAACAGCGAGGGCGCAGCGCGCTTCAACGCGAAATACCCACAGGGCATCCCGACCAGCAAATGCGGCGAAGGAGCGTACAAGGTCAACGGCGTGCGCTACTACTCCTGGAGCGGTACCAGCCCGCTGACCAATCCGTTGGACATCAGCGACGCCATGATGGGCGCCGGTTCACTCGCGTTCGATGGGCCCAACGACGGCTTGGTCGGGCGCTGCAGCTCTCACCTCGGCATGGTGATCCGCGATAACTATCGGATGAACCATCTGGATGAGGTCAACCAGGTTCTCGGGCTGACCAGCTTGTTCGAAACCGATCCGCTGACCGTATACCGTCAGCATGCCAACCGCCTCAAGAACGCGGGTCTCTGAGCTGCGGCCGGGGCCAATCGGCCCCGGCTCTGACACAAGGCATATCGATGAAAAAACTTGCGATCTTGTTCGTTCTCGCCGTGGCCATTGGCGTCCTGATCGATTGGCGTAGTACGGCTGAGCCGGCGCCCGCCTCCGTAACGCCTGAGCTACCGGTCGCTAAATTATCCGCACCGACCCAGACAAGAAGCCTCTCGCCAGCCCAACCGACGGTGCAAACCCAGGCAACCCACCGCCTTCCGGCCTCCTTCGCCGGCACGGAAGTCGACGGTCGACTTCGAACGGATTCCCATGGCGAGCTGATAATCGACGGCGATATCCGTCGTGTCTTCGACTATTTCCTGGCCTCGATTGGCGAGGAGTCGATCGACGCCAGCGTTACCCGCCTGCGTCGACATGTCGAAGAGCAGCTTTCGCAGCCCGCCGAAGGCCAGGCACTGCGCCTGCTGGGCCAGTACCTCGACTACAAACGGCAACTGCTAATACTTGAAAAGGACCATGTGCTACTGGCCGATCTGAATGCCATGCGTGAACGCCTGAGCGCGGTTCGGCTGCTGCGTGCCGGGATATTCGACGGCCACGTCCATCAGGCATTCTTCGGCTCGGATGAAGCCAGCGATAGTTTCACGCTGGGAAGGCTGGCGATTCGACATGATTCAACGCTCGATGCCGCAGCGAAGGGAGCCGCCATCGACCGCCTGCGAGACAGCTTGCCGGCCGACCTACTGGTTACGCTCGTTCCGCAGCTGCAGGCTGAGCTACGCGAGCAGACACAAGCGTTACAAGCCAGCGGCGCCACTGCAGGAGAGCTGCGCCGGCTGCGCCAGCAAGTGGTGGGCAGCGCTGCAACCGAGCGCCTGGAAAAGCTCGATCAAAAAAGACAGCAATGGCAGCAACGAGTGGCAGCCTATCTCGAAGAAAAAGCCCTTGTGGAAAATAGCCGTGGCCTTGGCGAGACAGAAAAACGCGCCGCTATCGAGCGCTTGGCCGCAGAGCGTTTCGATGAAAACGAGCGCAAGCGCCTGCTGGTTGCTGAACATTCAGTAGTCGAACGCGACTAGCAGCTTCTGGAAAAACAGGATGGCAAAGCGCTCAATTGGCGGCGCTTTGCGGCCCACCTTCGAGCAGATAGCGCTCGCGCGTATAGGCCAGGTAGTACTTGTTCACCGCGTTGACGTAGCTGACCACGCCCATACCCATGGTTTCCATGGCGATCCGTTCGACCTGAAAAAACCATTGGTCAGGGTTCAGCCCACGTCGGCGGGCCTCGGCCCGCATGCTTTGCACCCGCTGAGGCCCCATGTTGTAGGCAGCCAGGACGAACGCCATGCGTTCGCGTTCGTTCAGCCTGGGGCTGGCGAAGAATTCGCGACGGATCTTGGCCAGGTACTTCGCGCTGGCCAGCACGTTGTTGTCCAGCTTACCGATATTGCTAACGCCCATGCTTCGCGCGGTGGCCGGGGTGACCTGCATGAGCCCAGTAGCACCGGATGCGCCCCGAGCCGCCGGGTTGAGGGTCGATTCCTTGAATGCCAGGGCGGCCAGGTTGAGCCAATCCATATCCTGCTGATGAGCATGCCGCTGTAGAGTCGGACGTACCTTCTCCAGACGCTGTCGCCCGACGCGATCAAGTGGATACTGCACCCGGTAGAGACGCCGATAGACCCGAACGAAAGCAGCGTCCTGGTTATCCGGTGCACTGTAGCCCTTGAGAAAGCGGTCAACGTTTGCGCGCAACGTGCTCGCTTCCTTGCGCATGAACCAATGCATATCGGCGCGCTTACCCAGCGTCAGCTGCGATTCGATGCGCAGCTTCGGCAGCACTTTTGCCCAGCGTTCGGCGATGGTCTGCTCGACCACGGTCGCGGGGTAGACGCCGGCCTGCACCATCTCCAGCACATCCTCCACAGCAAGCGTTGGGTCGACCCACTCGACTGCAATCGGCGCACGCCCAGCCTGCATCAAGCTTTGGTTAATGGCTTCCAGCGCAGCGCCGGCAGCGCTGCCAGCCGGCAACGCCAGACTGCGCCCCGACAACTGTTCGAAGCTCTTATAGCGATGGCCGCCCTGTCGGCCCACCAGCACCATCGGAACCTCGTCGACAACAGCCCGACTGCGACTTACCCTGCGCATCGCTCCAAGATCGAGGAGCTCTCCAGGTGCAACCAGATCACCCTCGCCTCTTTGCAGCGCGCCAAGCAATTGGTCTTTGGCTTTCGGAATGATTTCCAGGGTGATCGAGCCCTTCGAACCGCGATTGAGAAACTGCTCGAATGCACGCAGACGCACATATTCGACACCGATGGCTTCGCCCTTGACCTCGCCCGAGCTGTTGCGGCTCTGATTGACCAGCACACGCAACGTCCCGCTGCGGCGAATCTCGGCCAGATCGCGTACCGTCTCCGTCGGCTGCCATGCCTGCGGGCCAACCACGCGCGCAGCGGCTGGCCAGGATGCAAGCATCAGCAGACACAGCAGGGACAATAGGCGGATCATTTAGGCTTATGCGCTCGAACGGAACAAAAGCAGGGATGGGCCACCCCTGCCGAGAGGTGGCGAAGGTTCTCACAGGCGTTGCTGAGCCGCCAGCGATAGCTTTCAACTAGCATTAGATAACGAATCTAATCTATTGATAGATAACGTTATATTTTCATCTTATAAGCGAGACAGTTTCATGCAACTTGTCGACATCGGCGTCAACCTGACCCACCCGAGCCTATCCCGCGACCCACGCGCGATCCTGGATCGCGCCTACGCGGCCGGCGTCGCACAGCTGATTTTGACGGGCACCAGCATCGATGAAAGCGAAGCGGCTTTGGCGCTCTGCCGCGAACTGGATGAAAGCCGGCAACGCTTGTTTTGCACGGCGGGCATTCATCCTCATGATGCAAACCAGTGGACCGCTGAAACCGCCACCCAACTCAAAGGTTTACTCGGCGAGCCGGAGGTTCGGGCAGTCGGTGAGTGCGGCCTGGATTTCAACCGCGACTTCTCCCCTCGCGCTCAACAGGAGCGGGTTTTGGAAGAGCATCTGCAGCTGGCGGTGGAGACCGGGCTGCCGGTGTTTCTTCATGAGCGCGACGCCGATCAGCGCCTGGTAGAAATCCTGCGACCTTTTCGCGATCAGCTCAGCGCTGCGGTCGTGCATTGCTTCACCGGGGAGAAACGTGCCCTTTATGCCTACCTGGATCTCGACCTGCACATCGGCATCACCGGCTGGATCTGCGACGAGCGTCGCGGCACCCACTTGCATCCACTGGTTCGCGAGATTCCTGCAGCACGACTGATGCTCGAAAGCGATGCGCCCTACCTGCTGCCCCGTACGCTGCGGCCCAAACCCAAGGGTGGTCAGAACGAACCCGCCTTTCTGCCGGAGGTTTTGCGTGAGGTCGCCCGCCATTGCCGCGTAAGCGAAGAGAAACTGGCTGCCTCCAGTACCGCGTGCGCCCAGACGTTTTTTGGTATTTCGTATCTGGCTGAGCCTGTACAGCCCTAAAGCCAGACGTTGTCCTGCCGTTATAAGAACTGGTTCTCAACGTTTAGCAAACACCTCCTGCCACTACATAAGAAGCGCGCTCATGGTTCTTTGGATTCGCGATCTTTCCCTGAAGTACAAATTCTGGGCCCTGAATATGGTGACCTTCGTCACCACCCTGTTGCTGGTGTTGTTCGCGTTACAGCTCGAGCAGCGGGCACGCAGCCAAGATGCGCAGACCAGCGCCCAAGAAATGGCCAGCGTGCTGCAGAGCTGGCCGCAGGAAGGCGCGGTTGCGCGGCACCCTGATCTACAGGTGTTTACGGCAGGTCAGCCGGTAGTCATCGAAGGCCAAAGCGTCGCGCCGCGCCAGGGCTGGGTGGACGTCGATCACGACCGTTTTTTCGCGACCACCCCGGTCATTGGCGCGCAGCTGATTGCCAGGCCAGGCGGCGAACACCTTGCGGTTCTGGCTCGCACACCCAGCGTCTTGGAACTGCTGAAGGAGCACTTCTTCAGCTACGCGCTGGCGGTCGCTGTGCTGATGTTGGCGTTGCTAGCGGCTTCGCAGGTGATGATTCGCTTCCTCCTCAGCCATCTCAACACCTTGAAAGACGTCATGCTGCATGTGGAGCGCAGCGGTGATCTTGCCGTACGAGTACCGCTGGAAAGCCGCGATGAAGTGGGACAGATGGCCGCCGCGTTCAATGCCATGCAGGCCGGCTACCAGCGCATCGTCGGTACCGTGACCCAGGCTGCGACACGCCTGGATGAAGGAGCCAGTCGCCTGGCTTCGAGCATGAGCGATGTTCGCCAAGGCATGCTCGGCCAGAAGAGCGAAACCGATCAGGCGGCTACCGCGATCAACGAAATGACCGCGACCGTCCACCACATCGCCGATCACGCGCGGGAGACACGTGATCAATCGCAGCATGCCGACCGCCTTGCAGGAGACGGGCACAGTGTCGTGACCCGCGTCGAACGCTCCATTTCCAGCCTGTCCAAAGGCGTCCAGCAGACGGCTGAGACGATCAGCCAGCTTGCCGCCGACAGCCAGAAGATCAACGGCGTCGTCAGCGTCATTCACAGCATCGCCGAGCAGACCAACCTTCTCGCGCTGAATGCCGCCATCGAAGCGGCTCGTGCCGGCGAGATGGGTCGCGGCTTCGCGGTGGTCGCCGATGAAGTGCGCAATCTGGCCAAACGCGTACAAGTGTCGACGGACGAAATCACCCAGATGATTGCCGGACTGCAGGCGATGACCCGCGATGCGGTGGAATTCATGCAGGAAAGCTCGTTGAAGGCTGATGATTGCGTGAACGAAGCTCGTGAGGCAGGACTGGCGCTGGAAGCGATCACCGCGGCTGTGGCGCAGATGCGTGAGAGCAACACGCAGATCGCGGATGCCGCCGAGCAGCAGAGCGATGTGGCCGAAGAGCTCAATCGTTCGGTGACCGGCATTCGTGACGTCACCGAACAGACCGTCACACAGACCGCCGCGTCGGCTACCACCAGTTCCGAGCTGGCGGCACTCTCTGGAGAGCTGAGCAAGGCGATTCAGCAATTCAAGCTGTGACAAATCCTCGCCGGCGCAAGATCAGCTTAACCTTGCGCCGGTGATGGGCCGACAGCTGACAGCTCTCAGCAACCTCCTCGACGGCCCATTTTTTGAGGCCGCCCCTGAAAATCGGTCAGCCAAACACCGTTACCGTCTGACGACTCAGCGCCACCAGTTCACCCTCGGCTGTCCAGAGTGCCGCAGCACAATGACCGTAGCCATCCTGGGCATGCTCGATCACCGCGCGATAGCGACACCATTCGTGGGTGTCAAACTGCGGTACCGGCTGGATGAACTCAATGGTCCATGTCAGCGAACTGCCAGGTGCGAAGCGCTTCAAATGCGACAGTGGCGCTGGCGGCCAGGCGTCCACCAATGCCAGCAGATGCGCGACAGTTACAGGCTCGCGTTCGACTTCACCGCGCAGCCGCACCCAACCGCCCATTTCGCGTGAAGGATTGCCACTGAACGGCAGCCCACCGATACCCCAACGCATCGCCAGATAACGTGTAAATTCCGGCGCCACGCCTGGAACGTAGGGCAGCTCCTGACACTCATCAACCGCCGGCATCGCTGGTGCTGGTTCCGCAGCCACCCGAATGGCCGATGTCCGCGCCGCGCCGAAACTCCCCTGGATGATGGTCACCACCTGGCCGTCCTGCACAGCTCGCCCAAGCACCTGGCTGACAGCCTTGCCCTCGCGCAGCACTTCAGCCTCGAAACTCACCGGGGTATCAACCATCAACGGGCCGACGAAGGTAATAGCCAGCGAGCGTACCGGCCGACCTTCCGGCACCTGCGCCTGCATGGCCTCGTAGACCAGCGCTGCAACCAGCCCGCCAAAGCCGGCACGACCCTGCCCCCATGTGGCGGGTACGATAAGGTTGTTCGGGTTTTCACGCACGGCTTGTATCAACTCGGAAAGGGTCATGCCCACCTCGGCTTGTTCTTATCAGTCGGTCATCTTATCGCCGACACGCGAGTAACGGCATGCGATTGGCATTCGGTGATAACGCACCATCGCGCATCACTATCGTTCGGGCGAGGCTGTTCTTCTGTTTCTGCCGATACCGGAGCGCCACGGCAGCTGACGTCTCACCTTTGCAAGAGCCGCTTGCATCGCGCTTCTGTCAGCCGGACGGCCGGCATAACGAGCCATCTCATAGAGCCGCGAAAAATCGAGAATCGAACCGGCGGCTACCGGAAGCTGATGTGCTGCACGCTCGGCGAAATCCCGCGCGCCCTCGCCCGCCTGTCGCTCGGTACCATGACGAGCCAGCAACCGTTCGAAGCGGCGAAACAGACGCAGCTGCGGGTCGCGCTCACGCCGCCAGGGTTTCAGCAGCATCAAGGCCAGGATCATCATCAACACAGCGGTTGTGATGACCGTCAGCAGCCCGAGCCTGCGTTCGTCGAGTTTGCCGAACAGACCTTTCAGAGCGTCCAGCTGGCGTTCGCCCTGATAGCCGAGCACCCAACGTTGCCAACCATAGTTGAGGTTGTCCCAGCCGAATCGCAGCTGGTTCAGCCAGCCAATATCACGATATCGCCGCAGCGCCAGCGGGGAATCATCGAGAAGCGCGTCTTCCTCAGAGAGCGCTTGCTCCAGCCCCAGCTCGATGCGTTCCGGCGCCACCTGGAATGTTGGATCGACCGTAATCCAGCCGCGATCCGCAATCCAGTATTCGACCCAGGCATGGGCGTCGAGCTGACGAACCGACAGATAATTGCCTGATGGGTTGATCTCGCCGCCCTGATAACCTGCCACCACCCGGGCCGGTATTCCAGCGGCGCGCAAGACGAAGGTCATCGCCCCGGCATAGTGAATGCAAAAGCCGTTCAGCGTATCGAACAGAAAGCCGTCGACGATATCGGCGCCGACCGATGAAGGCTGCAGCGTGTAACGATAAGGCTGTCGATTGAAATGCTGAAGGAGCGCCTGCACGACGGCTTCGGGGTCCGAATGCTCACGGCGCAACGCCGCAGCCCAGGCATGACTGCGCGGATTGCCTTGCGCGGGAAGCTGTAAGGCGCGCTCCAGCGTGGCGGGCTCGGCGGCGGGTTCGCGCAACGACTCGGGCCACGAGGTCGCCTGGTAAAGCAAAGCCTGATGAACCGGGCGCGGACGCTGCAGATGGAAATCGGCCATCAGTTGAACGTTTTCGGCATCGACCTGGGCCACGTCCAGCGCGTAGAGCCATGATCGGCCACTAGGCTGCATGACGACGGAGTAACTCACCGCAGTGCCGTCGGGCGTCCACTCAGGCGCAGGCGAAAACTGCGATGCGAGCGACTGGGACCAGCGCCGGCCATCGAAGCGCTCGAAGGTGACGGCCCGCCAGTACAGCTGGTCCCGCTCTGGAATCGGACCGTCGAAGCTGGCCCGGAATGCCAGCTCGGAGGACCGGCTCAGCTCGGCAATATCGCCAGGCGACATGCTGTCGGAAAGCCCGGTCACACCGCGATCCTTGGGCTGCGGCAATGACCAGAGCGGTCCCATGCGTGGAAACAGCACGAACAGCACAAGCATCAGCGGTATGGCTTGCAGCAGCAACGATCCGGCCAGACGCAGCGTCGGCCAAGGGTGAGTATCGGAACTGCTCTGCTGCAGGCCGATCATCGCCGCCAGCAGCGCGGTGACCGGCAGCAGACTGTAGAGCCCGGCCGGCAGGCTGTCGTTGAACAGGTAACTCGTTGTCACGGCAAAGAAGCCGAGGAAGATCAGCACCCAGGCATCGCGCCGGCTGCGCATCTCCACCAGTTTGAGTATGAATGCGGCAATCAGCAGCACGACGCCGGAGTCGAGCCCGATCAGACTACCGCGTGAAAGGTACACCCCGCCGCCCACGCCGATCATCATCAGCGCTTTTACCCAGCCTCGCGGATAATGAGCGCGCATGCGGAAGATCTGCACCCGCCAACTGGCACAGGCCAGCCAGAGGCCGATGATCCACAGCGGCAAATGGCCGAGATGCGGCAGGATCACCAGCACCTGCGCAACCAGCAGCCAGATCAACCCGTTTCGTGGAATGGTCTGGAGCGTGCTCATTGGCGGCACTCCCGTTCCAGGCCGAACAGCGCCAACTCGCGCAGGCAACGATTTCGGTGATCGACTCCCGCGTCTGGACCGATGGTTGTCGCGGATATGCGCAAAGCGAAGGGTTGCTGACGTGCCGACAACTCGACGACCCAATGGCAGAGCAGCGACAGCCGCGCCTCGAGATCGCCGTCGAGCGCATCCAGATCGAGCAGCGGTTCCTCCCCGAGCAAAGCGGTGAAATCCTTGACCAGCAAGCCCTGCCCACGGGAATAGGCCTTCCAGTTGAGACGTCGCCGTGAGTCGCCCGGCTGCCAGGGCCTGAGCCCCTGGTAATCGTCAATGCCAGGCCCCGATGCGCGGCTTCCCTCACGCTCTTCTTCGGCCGCCCCGCCTGTTTCTGGCAGCTCGCCAACCGCAGGGCGGGGATATACCAGCGCGGCCAGCTGCAGGTCGATCCAGCTCCAGGCCACCAGAATGCCCAGTGGGAAGCGGCTCTCGACACGCAGGCGCCCGGGCCGCAGCCAGCCACGGCGTTCGGTCGTCAGGTTCAAGTCGACCTCGCAAGTTCCACCCGCCGGCACGTCGACCACTTGCATACCGCTTTTCGGCCATCCCAGCGCGACCGCCTGATAGAGACGTCCGCGGCTTTCCAGCCTGACCTGCAGGCGCGCCTGTTCACCGAGAAAAACGGCCTGCGAGCCGCCAGCATGCAGCGTGAGCCCTGCCAGATTGCGCCAGGTATGCAGGATCGCGACCATGTAGACCGAGCCGAGCAGGAACGTCAGCGCATAGGCGAGGCTGTTCTGGTAATTGATCGCCGCAACCAGCATCAGCAGCAAGGCCAGCAAAAGGGTCATGCCCACCGGCGTCGGCATGATGAATATTCGCCGCTGGTCGAGGCGCATGCTCGGGCCCGGCGGAATGCGCTTCAACAACCAGCGATCACGTAGCCGCGGTAGTAGTCGCATGCTGATCCTTTGCGCAATTGCTGCGATTGCCCATCAGAGCGCTGGCACTTCGCGCAGCAGCCACTGCACCAGCGCGCCGCCGCCATGACCGGTGGCATCGGCACGCTCGCGCAGGCGATGGCCGACCACGGACGGCAGCACGGCCTGCACATCTTCCGGTATGGCGTAGTCGCGGCCATCGAGAAAGGCCCAGGCGCGTGCCGCGGCCAGCATCGCGAGACTGCCACGCGGCGACAAGCCCCAGGCGAACTGTGGTTGCGTGCGGGTGGCCTCGACCAGCCGCAGAACGTAATCGACCAATGCATCGCTGATTCGAACCTGCGCCACCGCAGTCTGAATTTCCACCAGCGCGGCGCGGTCGAGCAGTGGCTCTAGCCGAACGAGCAGGTCGCGGCGCGAATCGCCCAGTAGCAGCGCCTTTTCTGCGGCTTTAGCCGGATAGCCCAGCGACAGCCGCATGAGGAAGCGATCCAGCTGCGATTCGGGCAAAGAGAACGTACCGCCAGAACTGACCGGGTTCTGCGTAGCGACGACGAAGAAAGGATCGGGCAAAGGCCGCGTGGCGCCTTCGATGGTTACCTGTCCTTCTTCCATGGCTTCGAGCAATGCGCTCTGGCTTTTGGGCGTGGCCCGGTTGATTTCGTCGGCCAGAATGAGCTCGGAGAAGATCGGCCCCGGATGGAACGCGAATTGGCCAGTGTCCTTGTCGAATACCGAGGTGCCGAGGATATCGCCCGGCAACAAGTCCGAGGTGAACTGGATCCGCTGGAACTCCAGTCCCATTACCTTGGCGAGGGCGTGGCTGAGGGTCGTCTTGCCCATGCCCGGCAGGTCCTCGATCAACAGATGCCCTCTTGCCAGCAAACAGGCCATGGCCAACCGCACCTGTGATTGCTTGCCAAGCAGTATCTCATTCACCGCCCGCAGACAGACGTCCAATCTAGTGCGCATGCCGTTCTCCTTCTGTTCGTCCAGCGATGCTACTGACCCGGCACGCTCAGGCAAAGCCAGCTGCAATCTTTGTTGACGAAGTTGTGATCCGGCACCTGATCAGACCCAGCGGCGATAGGACGACGCCAGCCAGCAACGCGCGCATGTTGGCGTCAGATCGAGATTCGAGCCGACCGGCACGTCGGCTCAGAAGAGAATGGGTGGCAGCCATAAAAGCTGCCACCGGAAGTGCTGTCAGCGCCCCGCCCGCGATTCACGCAGGTAGAAGCGAGCCTTCTTGGCCTTTTCGACGCAGCCCTGAAACGCCTCGAATTGCTGTTGGGTCTTGGCGCCGGTCAGCAGAGCCATCGCCTTGGAATAGCTCACGGTGCCGGCGAAGCCTTCCGCTTCCGCGAGGCTCTGCTCTTCCCAGGCTGCGTTCAGTTGCGATGCGCAGTTATCGCGATACGCGGTTTTCGCGGCGCAGCCTGTAAGGGCCAGCGCCAGAATGGACAAACAGATCAGATTTTTCATCGCTGCATCTCTCAATTGTGCTTACCTGCGGCGCTCACGCAGGAATTCGACCACGGCGTCCTGCTCTCCCGCGAACTCGATTCGGGACGCTTTGCTCTCGCGCTGGTAGGCATACATAGGATCGTAATATTGCCTCAGCAATGCCTCGATCCAGCCGCGATGCAGATCGACCGAGCCGCTAGTGGCCTGCTCGGCAAGCGCCTGTTCCATGATTGCAGCCAGTTGCTTGTAGCTCTCGCCACCGAGCCGCTTACTGATATTGACCAGACTTTGCCGCAAACGCTCGGCGAATGCTGTGAAGCCCTCCTCGCCCTGCTCATGGATGAATTCGGCACAGAGATCGATCACATAGTCCTTGAGGATCCGTTCGACCCGCCCCTCGATGCTGTCTTCCAGCCACACCAGAGGATAACGCTGCATGCCCTGGAACAGCGGCAGCGGGATCGAGCAGCGTCCCACCAGCCGCGCCTCGTCTTCGAGCACAAACTGCCTGGCACCGGCGTGCTGCAGCTTCAGCAAGCGAATCGCCAGTGCGTTCTCGAAATCGATCTGCGCCGGTTGCGGCGTGGCGCGCTTGCCAAAACTCGAGCCTCGGTGATTGGCGATGCTTTCCAGGTCGACGCTGTGGTCCAGGCGCGCCAGTACTTCGGTCTTGCCGGTACCGGTCATGCCACCCACCAGCACGAAATCGTCGTGCGCCGCCGCATGCTCAAGCGTATCGAGCAGAAAATGGCGCATCGCCTTGTAGCCGCCGGTCACGCGCGGATAGTCGATTCCCGCCTCGGTCTTGAGCCATTGCTGGACCAATTGCGAACGCAGCCCGCCACGGAAACAGTAGATGTAGCCCTGCGGATTGTTACGTGCGAAGTCGGCCCACGCCTGGATGCGCTCGGCCTTGAGTTTCCCACTGACCAGGCGGTGACCGAGTTCGAGCGCCGCCTGCTGGCCGTGTTGCTTGTAGCAGGTGCCGACTTTCTGCCGCTCGACGTCGTTCATCAGTGGCAGATTGACTACGCCCGGGAAAGCGCCTTTGGCAAACTCCACGGGCGCACGGGCATCCATCATCGGAACATCGTTGAGAAACAGTTCGCGAAAGTTGTTGGTATCGCTGCGCATCAACAGACCTCGACCGCAAAGGCGCCGGCATCGACCAACTCGCCGATCGGTTCCAATGCCAGACCGAGCTCGGCTGCGACCGAGAGGAATTCCGCCTCGCCTTCGGGCGCCACCGCCACCAGCAGTCCACCACTGGTTTGCGGGTCGCAGAGCAGTTGCTTGTGCGCTTCATCGAGCGTGGCGATGCGGTCGCCATAACTTTCGAAGTTGCGCCCGGTGCCACCGGGAACGCAGCCCTGCTCCAGGTAATACTCGACGCCTTCCAGACGCGGCACACGGGCGTAATCGATGCGCGCAGTCACGCCGCTGCCATCGGCCATTTCCACCAGATGCCCGAGCAGGCCGAAACCGGTGACGTCAGTCATGGCGCGAACGCCCGCGAGCTTGCCGAAGCGGCTGCCTGGCCGGTTGAGCGTGCACATCAGATCACGCGCCCGGCCGACGTCTTCGTCCCGCAGCTTGGCCTTCTTTTCCGCGGTGGTGAAAATGCCGATGCCCAGCGGCTTGGTCAGATAAAGCTTGCACCCGACCGACGCCGTATCGTTGCGCTTCATCTGGGCTTTGTTCACCAGACCGGTAACCGCCAGGCCGAAGATCGGCTCGGGCGCGTCGATCGAATGGCCGCCGGCCAGCGGAATTCCTGCTGCATCACAGACGGCTCGCCCTCCAGCGATCACTTCGCGGGCCACTTCCGGCGGGAGCAGGTTGACCGGCCAGCCAAGAATCGCGATGGCCATCAGTGGATCACCGCCCATGGCATAGATGTCACTGATCGCGTTGGTAGCGGCAATGCGGCCGAAATCGAACGGATCGTCGACGATGGGCATGAAAAAATCAGTGGTCGACACCACGCCGCGCTCTTCGTCGATGCCGTACACGGCGGCATCGTCACGCGAGGCGTTGCCGACCCACAGGCGCGGATCGAGATTCTGCGCGCCACTGCCGGCAAGGATCACATCCAGCACCTTCGGGGAAATCTTGCAGCCGCAGCCGGCACCATGGCTGTACTGAGTAAGGCGGATGGGTTCGCTCATCTGGAAAGGCCCTCATGACGCTGGCAAAACGGGCGCCGATTGTAGCAAAGGCCGGAGCCGCCTTCGCTGCGCCGCGAGGGTGATGTTTTCGTTGCACGCTTGGCTTTAACTTGAAGCTTGCGGCATGAAGCTTGAAGCTATTGCCCCTGCCATAGGGAGAATCGCATGGGCAACAAGGTCGCACTGGTACTGGGGTCGGGTGGCGCGCGCGGTTATGCGCATATCGGGGTCATCGATGAACTGACGGCGCGGGGCTATGAAATCAAATGCGTCGCAGGCTGCTCGATGGGTGCGGTGGTTGGTGGAATCTACGCAGCGGGCAAACTGGACGAGTATCGCGATTGGGTCGAAAGCTTGGATTACCTGGACATGCTGCGCCTGGTCGATCCAAGTTTCAGTCTCGGAGCGATACGAGGTGAAAAGATCTTCGGACGTATTCGTGACATGCTGGGCTCGATCAACATCGAGGATCTGCCGATCCCCTTCACAGCCGTCGCGGCCGACCTGACCAACCAGCAGGAAATATGGTTTCAGGAAGGCAACCTGGAGCAGGCGATGCGCGCCTCGGCAGCCATCCCAAGCCTGTTCACGCCGGTCATGCAGGGCAACCGGATGCTGGTGGACGGTGGCATCCTCAATCCGTTGCCGATCGTGCCGGTGGTTTCCGCTCACTGCGACATCATCATCGCGGTCAACCTCAACGCCAACAACCATCGGCAATACCCGCTGCCGGAGGTAATCCGTCCGGGTCGCTTCGATGCGATGGTCAACTCGATCAGCTCGCACATTCCGTTCTGGCGCAGCAAGGGACTGGAAGAGCAACTTGCAGAGCTTCAGGCTGCGGAAGAAGGCGATGGCACCCAGCCGCCGGCAGCGCCCACCGGGCAGAGCGCGCCGAAATCGGCAGAAGGATCGATGGTCGTGGATGTGGGTAGCCCGGCGTCCTTGCTGGAGCTTATCAACCAGAGCTTCGAAGTCATGCAATCCTCGTTGACGCAGTACAAGATCGCTGGTTATCCGCCGAACGTGCTAGTCAACATTCCCAAGCGCGCGTGCCGTTTCTATGAGTTCTACAAGGCGCCGGAGCTGATCAAGCTGGGTCAGATCGTCGCCCGAGACACGCTCGACAAGTACGAGGAAGAACAGCTTTAGTCACCGCTGATCGCCCTTTCAGCGAGAGTGCGTCTGATCGAATCCACTGCCCGGCAGCTTTTCCGGGCTAGCGGCTTCCGGCACTTCCTTGATCAACCAGTCACCCAACAGGCTGTAGGCAACCGCCAGCAGCGTCGGGCCTAGGAACAGGCCCATGAAACCGAACGCCAGTACGCCACCAAACACGCCAAGCAGCACGACTACCAACGGCAGATTACCGCCCCGGCTGATCAAATAGGGCTTCAGCACGTTGTCCACGCCGCTGATGATGAACATGCCCCAGACACCGAGAAACACTGCCATACCGTACTGGCCCTGCCAGGCCAGCCAGGCCACCGCCGGCCCCCACACCAGTGGCGGAACCATCAGAAAGCTGAACGCGAAGGTCAGCAGGCCGAGAATCAACGCGCCTGGTATGCCGGCAATGCTGAACCCCACATAAGCGAGAATCGCCTGGGCAGCGGCCGTACCGATCACACCGTTGACGACACGCTGTACCGTACCGGCCACCAACTCCAGATAATGATCGGCACGGTCGCCAATCAATCGATGCAGCAGGCTGTGAATGAAAGCCGCGAGTTTCGGTCCGTCCCGATAGAAGAAAAACACCAGCACCAAGCTGAGCGCCAGTTCCAGCATCCCACCGCCAATGCGTGCACTGCGCACCAGCATCCAGTTGCCGACCTGGCCGATGTAGGGCCGAATGGTGGCGAAGAAGGCCGTGCCCTGTTCGTCCAGGGTGTTCCATAGCGCTAACAAACGATCGCCTATCAGTGGCAACTCACCGAGCCACTCGGGGGGCGGCGGCAAGCCTTGCATCTGAAGGTTGTGCACCAGCACGTTGACCTCTCGAATGTGGTCGGCGATGTTGAAGCCCAGCCACACCAGCGGCACCGCTACCGACACCATCCAGCCAAACGTCAGCAGCGTTGCGGCGAGCGTAGAGTTGCCCTTCAACCAGCGTGTCAGTACGCGCATGATCGGCCAGCTCGCGAACGCCAGCACCGCTGCCCAGAACAACGCAGAAGCAAACGGAGCCAGCACCCACACACAGGCACCGAGCAGTACCAGGAGCAGAATCTGCACCAGCAGACGATCGTTGTTGAGCATCAGGTTACCTATCGAAAAAAACGTGGCGCGAGCAAAGCGCATCGGGCAGTGCGCCATTGCAGTCTGAAACGCCCTTCAGCGCAACAGTTTGATTCGCAAGCCACTCTCTTCGGACACTTCGGCCTCCAGGCGTCGCGCCCGGATTCGCTCCTGCGTCAAGGCTTCATGCCACTCCGCCGCCCCCTCGCCCTCCAGTGCCACTCGGATAGTGCTGTCGAGCCGCAGCACATTGGCCAGCAGGGCGCCCCACTCCGCAGTGGGTTCTTGAGGCAACCGCGGCAGCCAGAGCTCGCCGGTACTCTTCAATTGGCGCAACAACGTTGCTGGATTCGGCAAAATGACGCCAAGCGTCTCGTAGGGACTGAACTGTTCCACTTGCAGATAAGGGCGACCATTACCACGGGTGATGCCATAAAGCGCCATGAAGCGATCGGAATCGCCAGGCAGGCGCGCCAACAGATAAGCCTGTCGGGCATCGGGGCCATAGAGCGTCGAGCGCTCGAATATCTCATTGGCCCATAGACTGCTCGATCCACACTCGCGCCCTTCGCACCAGAAGAGCAATTCGGCACCGCTTTCCAACAGGCTATTGCGCGCCCGCTCGAATGCTTCGATACCGGTATGGACCGCCGGTAACAGGTAAGTCACGGCCGTCAGTTGGCCGCTCGCCGTAACCTGATCGCTCATCCGCAGGCGACCGCTGATTCGCCGAATCGAATCCAACGGGTAGGTCCGCTCCAGCACCGGCTGTTCCATGAACGCCACGATCTGCGCCTGCGGATAGCGTGGCAGCGAATCGAAATCCCGGCTACCAGGAAGGTCAGCAGCGCTCACCACACCGGCAAAAGCTCCCAATGTGAAAACCCATGCAGCTCGCATACCGGCCCTCAACGAATCACACCGCAAGCTTCTAGACATTCGGGTGCGCTTCTGAGCAGCTGCGTGCAAGAAGACAGGCCGAGTTCATCGAGCACAACGGATACCGTGTGGCCTTGGGCTTGGTGTGTATGGATGGCAATCATGGGTGGTCCCTGCTGAGGCGATTGCCCAGCCTCACCAGTTGGCAAAAGCAAGTCAAGCAAGGCTTTGCGACAGATTCTTGCGTAACTGCGCTACCGCCTGAGTCAAGACGCGAAGAAGGGATTGAAAACAGCCGAAACCGCTTCGGCACCTGCCTGATCATCCAAGTGCAGATGGTGCCCGCCGGGCAATCGATGCAACGTGAACGGCAAGGAATCGCATAACTCAAGCGTTTCGGGCCGGGTCATCAGCCCCTGCTCCGCCAGGATCAGGCTGGCCGGACAGGCCACCCGCTGAGCGAATGCCAGCGCGTGCGCACGCGTCAAGCGCATTGGGGACGGCAGCATGAGCCGGGCATCAGTACGCCAGGTATAGCCACCCGGAACCGGCATCAACCCCCGCAGGGCAAGGCGCTCGGCCGCCTCCAGGCTGACCGCTCCGACACCTTTCATGCGCGCCGCGACAGCCTGTTCGAAAGTGGCATAGACCGGTTTGCGTTTCTCATCGACGGAGAGCAGCGCCTGCAACGATTCGCCGAGCTTCTGCGGCGCGGTGTCGGCCTCACCAGTAAAGGGGATCACCCCATCGATCAATGCCAGACGCTCGATTCGATCGGGCATGGCGCCGGCCAATAGCACCGACACAATCGCCCCCATCGAATGACCCAACAGGGAGAACTGCTGCCAGCCGAATTGCTCGGCAGTCTGCAGCACGTCGTGAGCGTAATCCCAGATGTTGTAGGCGGCACCGACCGGACGATGATCGGAATGACCATGTCCCGGCAAGTCCAGCGCGACGATACGGACGCCGTTCAGCAACGGCGCCAGACGGGAAAAGGTAGCGGCATTGTCCAGCCAGCCGTGCAACGCAATGACTGGCCGACCATCCTCTGGACCGTAGAGATGCGCCGCGACTTCGATATGCGGTAGGCTCAGGCGAATCTCTTCAAACACGACAGTCATGCGGCACCTCTTCTGTTCAGATTGCTCCAGCGACTGAACAATTGTTTGAGCAAAGCCGCCGTATCGCTCGGATATTCGAGCGGAAACATGTGCCCACCGGGCAAGGTATGCGACTCGCCATGCGCAACCAGCCGAAGCAGATACGCATGATGCGGCAGCACCACCCGGCTTTGGCTACCGCGCACCACGGCAAGCGGAATCTTCAGAGCATGCGGCCAGCCAGGCGTAACATGCGGCACGCTGCGGTAGATACGGATTTCTGTTTCGGGGTCGAAGCGCAAACGCAGCCCATCAGCGGTTGGCTCCAGTCCATGCTCGACGTAGGCGTCCAGGCACTCTGGATCGAATGCACGAAACAACGTCTTGCTGGCGAAATATTCCCGCGCTTCATTCACGCACCTGAACGCCTCGCGGCGGCCGATGGTACGACCCGCTGGAGTGAGCCGATCAATGAAGCCGAAACGCTTCGCCACCCAGATCAGGGTCTGATCGAACCAGGTCGTCATCGGCGAATCGAGCATGACAACCCCGCGGTAAAGCTCGGGACGTTGCAAGGCGGCGTGATAATGCAGCATGCCGCCCAGCGAATGACCCACGCCCCAGACCGGCTCGTTCAGCGCCGTGAGCTGTTCGATGAGTTCCTGCACCAGGTTCTGCCAATTGTCATCCACCGGAAAGCGCGGATCATGACCGTGCTGGTCAAGATGAGTAACGGTGTACTCCGGCGCCAAGGCGCCGAACAGCTTGCGATAGGTGCCCGAAGGAAAACCGTTGGCGTGCGCGAAGAAGATGCGTTGCGTCATGGGCTCGATGCAATAAGTGAAAGACAGCTATTTTCTGGTCGCCTTCCCCTTACGGCAAACGGCCTGAGCGGCAGAACTCAAGGCGGTCCTGCCAAACAAGGCATTTATGACGCTTCTGAGGGCCGAGGGCTCTTCTCACCCACCGGCACGACAGCTACGGTCAGCCGGGAAATGCAGCTGAGCTTGCCGTCATCGCCACTCAGACGGATATCCCAGACGTGGCTGGAACGCCCCAAGTGAACAGGACGGCAGATCGCCGTGACGCGACCGCTGCGCAGCGCGCGGATGTGGTTGGCGTTGACTTCGAGGCCAACGCAATAGAATCGGCTCGGATCGATGCACTGGAAGCTGGCCATGGAGCCCACGGTTTCGGCGAGTACTACCGAGGCGCCGCCATGCAGCAAACCAAAGGGCTGATGGGTTCGTGAATCGACCACCATGCTCGCGGTAAGGGACTGGTCGTCGACCGCTTCGAAACGAATGTCGAGCAGTTCGACGATGGTGTTCTGGCGGTTTGCATTGAATTGATCGAGGTCGGGGGGACGATGCCAAATGCTCAAGTGACGCTCTCCGTGGTTTTTTATTCGAGATATTCAGGGGTGACGTAGCGTGCAAACGCCTTGGTTCATTCGGGATGCCGTAGCCCGGCAAGGCGCATCGAGCCCGTCGCAAGATGATCACCTTCCAACTCGGCCAGACTGGCCGTGGCCATGGACAGCGGCGCATCGCGATGGCCACTGACCAGCCAACCGCCCAATACACCAACGAAGGGCTGGTGAGTCACGAGCAATAAATGCTGCTCGATACGACGGTCGAGATAGAGCATGGCATCCTTCGGGTCGGACTCCGGCGTCAGCCAGGGTACCGTTTCGACCGCTCCAGTAAAACCAAGCGTCTGACGGACAATCTCGGCAGTTTGCTGGGCTCGCTGGTACGGACTGACGAGGATGGCCTGAAGAGGTTGTCCCTGCAAATGACTGGCAGCATGCTCCACTTCAAGTTGGCCGGCCCCAGTCAGATTGCGCCCCGCATCGGTACGGGCTCTGGGCTCGGCCTCGCCGTGGCGCAGGAGCCACAGCTTCATGGCTGCGGCTCCTGCTTCGGGGTCTCGGGCGCGACAGGCGATGCCGTTTCAATGTCAGCGGGACGCGGCTTGGGCCAATCCGACATCGGCCACGGCTTGCGATCGGTGTTGAACGTGCCGAAGCGACCTATTTGCGCCACGTATTGGCTGAGACTGTCACCCAACTCTTGCAGGCTCACGTTGACCTTACCGTTTACCGCCCGCAGGACCAGCTGCGCCACCACGATAACCAGCAGCACCAGCTCGGCCACTTGCCAGACAAAAAAGAAAAGCAGCATCCAGATTGCGCGCAAGATCAGCGACTCACGCTCCGCGCTGCGTTGTGGTGTGTTCATCCATACCTCCGGTGTCGTTGTCAGAAGCCATCAGTGGAGATGAAATCCACGTCGGTCTTCGGCTCGCCGCGCATCAGCAGCTCGATTACCTGTTCCAGCGTACGCCCCTCGAACAGAATGGCATGCAGCCCCGTGACCAGCGGCATGTACACCTGCAGCTCCTCGGCCTTGGTCTTCAATACCTTGATGGTGTTGACCCCCTCGGCAACCTCACCCAGTCGTGACACCGCCTCGTCTAGGCTCAAGCCCTCACCAAGCGCATGACCCACCTGAAAATTGCGGCTTTTCGACGAGGTGCAAGTAACGATCAGATCCCCGACACCCGCCAACCCCAGAAACGTCATGGGATTGGCTCCCAGCCTGACGGCAAAGCGCGTCATCTCGGCGAGCGCACGCGTGATCAGCATGCTACGTGTGTTCTCACCCATGCCGAGCGCGGCGGCCATACCGGCCATGATCGCGTAAACATTTTTCAGCGCGCCCCCGAGCTCGACACCGAATCGATCGGCACTGGCATAGACGCGGAATGTCCGCCCGTGCAAAGCCTGCTGCACGCATCGGCAGAGTTCCTCGTCGTGGCTGGCCACCACGGTCGCGGTCAGCGCATGCTCGGCCACTTCGCGAGCGAGATTCGGACCCGAGATCACACCGATTCGGGCCTGTGGAGCGATTTCTTCCAAGATCTGGCTCATCAGCATGAAGCCATTCGTCTCGATGCCCTTGGTCGTGCTGACCAGCATCTTGCCCGACAGCTGAGCGGCGAACGGCGTTAGCGCCTGGCGTAACGCGCTGGACGGGAGCGCCACGAAGACCAGCGAGCAATCCGCCAGCGTCTGCCCCAGATCAGTAACCGGACAGACCTGAGAAAGGATCGTCACGCCTTTTAGGTATCGAGGGTTCTGGCGCTGCGTGCGAATGCACTCGGCCTGTTCGGCATCGCGCATCCACAGGCGCACGCCGTGACCATTCTCGGCCAGTAGATTCGCAATGGCGGTACCGAAGCTACCGCCGCCAAGCACCGCAATGGGTTGCTGTTCAGTCATGGGGTATCCGTTTTGAGCCACCCGGTGGCAGTGCCGGCATTATACGTAGCCGTCAGCGCGCAGCCAGTGCAAAGCCCATCGTCATTCGAATCATTAGGTTACAGTTTCCAGCGAATATTGAGCCGACAGAAGCCGCTTTGTTCGGCTAGCTCTCGCTATCGTCATGACACTTTGTTCATCGGTCCATAACGGACAGAACGTCACATGGTCGTTGTCATAGATCAGGAGTGTTAAAGTATCGGCCCGTTTCTACCATGGTCTTCCTACGAGTTGGTCGAAACGAGCGGTATCCTTGGGCTGTGACTTTCAGCGCAGGGTGACAGTCTATGACTAGTCTTTATGATCGGACTCTTCAATCTCGAGTCAGATAAAAAGCAGCAAGCCCTCCATAAAGGGACCATTGAGGAATACGCATGACCAAACAACAGGCCTTTACTCGGGAAGATCTGCTCCGTTGCAGCCGCGGCGAGCTTTTCGGGCCCGGTAATGCGCAACTGCCCGCGCCGAACATGCTGATGGTCGATCGCATCGTTCATATCAGCGAAGTGGGCGGCAAGTACGGCAAGGGCGAGTTGGTCGCCGAGCTGGATATCAACCCTGATCTCTGGTTCTTTGCCTGTCATTTCGAAGGCGATCCGGTCATGCCTGGCTGCCTGGGCCTCGACGCCATGTGGCAGCTGGTCGGCTTTTACCTTGGATGGCAGGGCAACCCCGGCCGTGGTCGTGCGCTGGGTTCTGGCGAAGTAAAGTTCTTCGGCCAGGTCCTTCCGACCGCCAAGAAGGTCACCTATAACATTCATATCAAGCGCACCATCAGTCGCTCGCTGATCCTCGGCATCGCCGACGGCACCGTCAGCGTGGATGGTCGCGAGATCTACAGTGCCGAAGGTTTGCGCGTCGGCCTGTTTACCTCTACCGATAGCTTTTGAAGGACTTCCGCATGCGTCGCGTCGTGATCACCGGCCTGGGTATCGTTTCCTGCCTCGGCAATGACAAAGACACCGTTTCCGCCAACCTGCGCGCCAGCCGCCCTGGCATTCGTTTCAATCAGGCCTATGCGGACATGGGTCTGCGCAGCCAGGTCTCGGGTTCAGTCGATCTGAACCTTGAAGAGCTGATCGACCGCAAGGTCCTGCGCTTCATGGGCGATGCGGCGGCTTATGCCTATCTGGCCATGCAACAGGCATTGGAAGACTCCGGCCTCAGCGCCGATGACATTTCCAATCCGCGCATCGGTCTGATCGCCGGCTCCGGTGGCGCTTCGACCATCAACCAGATGGAAGCCATCGACATCCTGCGCGACAAGGGCGTCAAGCGCATCGGCCCATATCGGGTGCCACGCACCATGAGCAGCACGGTTTCCGCCTGCCTGGCTACGCCGTTCCGCATCAAGGGCATCAACTATTCCATCGCCTCGGCCTGCGCCACCAGCGCGCATTGCATCGGCCATGCTATGGAACAGATCCAGATGGGCAAGCAGGATGTAGTCTTCGCCGGTGGTGGTGAAGAAGAACACTACAGCCAGAGCTGCCTGTTCGACGCCATGGGCGCCCTCTCCAGCCAGTACAACGACACGCCGGAAAAGGCCTCGCGCGCCTATGATTCCAAGCGTGACGGTTTCGTCATCGCTGGCGGCGGCGGCATGGTGGTAGTCGAGGAGCTTGAGCATGCACTCAAGCGCGGCGCCAAGATCTACGCGGAAATCGTCGGCTACGGCGCCACGTCCGACGGCTATGACATGGTCGCCCCCAGTGGCGAAGGCGCGCTGCGCTGCATGCAGCAGGCGATGACCACGGTCGACGGCCCGGTCGACTATCTCAACACCCACGGCACTTCCACCCCGGTGGGCGACGTGGCCGAGGCCAAGGCCGTGCGCAACATGTTCGGTGACAAGATCCCGGCCATCAGCTCGACCAAGAGCCTGTCCGGCCACTCGCTGGGCGCCGCCGGCGTTCACGAAGCGATCTACTGCATGTTGATGATGCAGGGTAACTTCATCGCCGGCTCGGCGAACATCGACGAGCTGGACCCAGAAGTCGCCGACCTGCCGATCGTTCGCGAAACCCGCGAGAACGCTCAGTTCGACACCGTGATGAGCAACAGCTTCGGCTTCGGTGGCACCAACGCCACCCTGGTGCTCAAGCGCTGGAAAGGCTGATCGACCGAACAGCCGCAGTAATGAAAACGCCCCGATCAGCAAGCTGATCGGGGCGTTTTCGTTTGCACTTCAAAGCTTCAAGCTGAAGTAAATCGCAGGACAGTTCAGCTCAAGCCTTCGTCCGTCACTGCGACTGTATCGCCATGAGCCATACAGGACGCCGCTGTAAACAGCACGTCAGTGGATGAATTCAGCGCGGTTTCAGCCGAATCCTGCACCACACCGATGATGAATCCGACCGCAACCACCTGCATGGCCATATCGTTGGATATTCCGAACAGACTGCAAGCTAGCGGAATCAACAACAGCGAGCCGCCAGCCACGCCGGAAGCACCGCAAGCGCAGATAGAGGCGAGCAGACTGAGCAGAATGGCGGTAGGAATATCTACAACGACACCCAGCGTATTGACTGCGGCGAGGGTCAGCACCGTGATGGTGATGGCTGCCCCACCCATGTTGATGGTCGCGCCCAGCGGAATCGACACCGAGTAGGTGTCCTTATGCAACCCGAGACGTTCGCACAGCTGCATGTTGACTGGGATGTTCGCCGCCGAACTGCGCGTGAAGAACGCAGTGATGCCACTTTCACGCAGACAGGTGAAGACCAGCGGATAGGGATTCTTGCGAATCTGCCAGAACACGATCAACGGATTCACCACCAGCGCCATGAACAGCATGCTGCCAACCAGAACCAGTAGCAGTTTCAGGTAACCAGTCAGCGTCGAGAACCCGGACTCGGCAAGTGTTCCGGCTACCAGACCGAAGATGCCCAGCGGCGCAAAGCGGATCACCACCTTGACGATCAGCGTCACACCTTCCGACATATCGGTTATCAGGTCACGCGTGCTGTCACGAGCATGGCGGAAGGCAAATCCAAGGCCTATGGCCCAGGCCAGAATGCCGATGAAGTTCCCTTCGATAAGTGCCCGTACCGGGTTGTCTACTACGTTGAACATCAGCGTTTGCAGCACCGCGCCAACGCCCGAGGGCGGCACCACATCGTTCGCCTGGCTGGTCAATATCAGAGTCGTTGGAAACAGTGCGCTGGCTGTCACCGCTACCACAGCGGCGCTCAAGGTACCCAAGGCATAGAGAATCAGAATCGGCCGAATATGCGTCGGCTGTCCGCGTTTATGGTTGGCCAGCGACGCTGTCACCAGCACAAACACCAGGATCGGGGCGACAGCCTTCAACCCAGACACGAACAGATCACCCAGCAAGCTGACCGACTTTGCCGCTTGCGGAAACAACCAGGCCAGCAGACAACCGGCGATAAGCCCGACAACGATCTGCGTCACCAGACTGACGCAGTTATAAGCTCTGAAAAGACGGGTTGATAGGTTGGACATCACAGAGTCTCGGCGTAAGAGGCTGGAGCGAACCCAAGGCTTTCCTGGCACTGGAGCAGGCGAAGGTTCGAATAAAAACGCCGAATAGTACGCATCCTACGCCCATATGCCCAGCATTGAGACGAACCGAGGGCTGCCACGGAATTGGTTGCGGTACAGCGACGCCCCGGCGGGCGGGGCGTCGCGACTCCGTCAAATCCGGAAACGCGCAACCATCTCGTTCAATCGGATCGCCAAATGCGACAGCTCCTGGCTCGCTGCGCTGGTCTGATTGGCGCCCGCCGAGGACTGCAATGACAGGTCACGGATATTGACCAGATTATGGTCGACCTCACGTGCCACCTGGGCCTGCTGCTCCGAAGCGCTGGCTATGACCAGATTGCGCTCGCTGATCTGGCTGATGGCCTTGGTGATGTCCTCAAGCGCCTCACCTGCAGTGCGAGCGACGTCGAGCGTGCTGCGTGCTCGTTCGTTACTGGCCTGCATGGCTTGAACGGCCTTATCGGTGCCCTGATGCACGTCACCGATCATCTGCTCAATCTCTTGAGTGGACTGCTGAGTACGATGCGCCAGCGCCCTTACTTCATCCGCAACGACGGCAAACCCGCGCCCAGCCTCGCCAGCACGTGCCGCTTCGATGGCGGCGTTGAGCGCCAGCAAGTTGGTCTGCTCGGCGATCGAACGGATCACATCCAGCACCTTGCTGATGTCTCGAACCTGGCCTGCCAGTTGCTCGACCTGGCTGGCCGTGGTGGTGACATCAGCCGCCAGCATACCGATGGATTCAACTGTTTTGATCACCTGTCCACGGCCATGCTGCGCAGTCTTGTCCGACTCACGCGAGGCTTCTGAAGTGGCCACCGCATTGCGGGCGACCTCGTCCACTGCCGCAGTCATTTCATTCACAGCAGTAGCGGCCTGCTCGATCTCGTGATTCTGCTGATGCAGACCGCGAGTTGAGTCTTCGGTCACGGTGTTGAGCTCTTCCGCCGCTGAAGCGAGCTGATTGGACGAATCTGAAATACCCTGAATGGTGTTACGCAAGCTTGCCTGCATCGCCTTGAGTGCAGCCAGCAGGCGCGCCGGCTCATCGCTGCCTTCGATAAGGAAATCTCGAGTGAGATCACCAGAGGCGACGGCTTCAGCCACCTCGACAGCTTGCCTCAAAGGCCGAACGATACTTCGGGTAAACAGAACAGCCAGCGCCACGGTGACCAGCGCAGCCATGACAATGGTGATGATCACCCAGTTGAAGGCCGTTTCGTACGCAGCAAGCGCGCGGTCTGCAGCGCGCCCCGCCTCTTTCTCATTGATCTGCTGAAGGTCGGTTAACGCCTTGGTCATTGCATCGGCGTGGGCATTGATAGAGCCGTTCATGACCTGCAGGGCTTGTTCCCGCTCGCGCTTGCTTGCGTAATCGACCACCTTTACCTGCTCAACCATATAAAGGCTTCGAGCCGCCTTGAACCGTTCATAAGCGGATTTCTCTTCCTCTGTGGTTAACAGCCGCTCATAGTCGGCCTGCATCGAACGAACATCACCGGAGAGCTTGTCGAGTGTCTGCCGTGTCGCGCTAAGCGCTTCGCTGCTGTCTAGCGTGACCATCCGAATGGTGAGTGCACGCGTGCGTTGCATGCCGATATCAAGACCACCCAAACTGATGAGGCTCGGCAGCCAGACCTGATCCACTTGGCTGGATTCCTTGCGCATATCAGCCATCTGCTTCAATGCAAACAGGCCAAGCGCCAAAACCATGAAACCAATCAGGCCGAAGCCAATGGCCGAGCGGATGGAGATATTCAAACGTCGAATGGACATGGGGGCTCACTACTCCAAAGGAAGCGCTGCAGCATCGCAGCGGTTACCTCGGTATCGGAGCCCGACCGATAAGCTTGAAAAATTGACGTCAGAAAAACACGTTTCATGGAAAGAACGCGACCGGCGGTTGCTACCGCAGCGTTCTATTCATCAAATTCGCCTCGGCTCTTACTCCACAGCTCAGCGAACCTCAGCCTGCCGCTTGCGAGGCAGCACATCAAGGAAGTTGTCACGTGCAACCTTGTGAGCAATCGACTCGGGTAACGCATCGAGAAACGGGTCGAATGCATGCATCCCCTCACCCAGATTGTCGAACCGCCCGACCACGTCGGAACCCAGCATAAAACGCGTGGGGTGGCGCTCGACCAAGTCCAGCCAGTCCCTATCTGGCTGACCAGACTCATCCACGAGATAGGGATTGAGCATCGTCCAGGAGAGATCGATGTAAAGGTTTGGATAGTCATTCAGCAACCGCGTGACCGTCTCCAAAAGAAAATCGAGCTTTTCCTGATGACGGTGCAGCTCCATGCTCGTCCCCGCGTGCGCCCAAATGAAGCGGGTATGGGGGTGATTACGCAGCGCCTCTTCCAGCTCACCCAGATACAGCGGGTTACGCTCACGCTTGGAGGTGATGTTCGAATGCAGCATCACGGGCAAATCGTATTCGGCAGCCAGATGATAGACACGCGTTAGCGCTTCGTTGTTGGCGCGAGGTGTATCGCCTTCGGTCAAGGCAGTGACGTCGTCGTGCCGCGTGAATATTTCTCCCAGCCCCTGCCAGAGGCCCGGATCAAGTTCGAGCATCCGCCGGATATGCGCATCGGCGTTCTTGTCGTTGGGATTGAAACCCGAGAGAAACGGATGGAAACGGCGTCGCTGCTCGTCGCTCAGCTCTTTCAGGGCCGCGGCAACCACCACATCGGTCGCGCTGTACCAATAAACCGGCGCATCGTCGCCAGCATAGTAACGAGGCCGCTTGGGTTCGTTTTCGTGCCACTTTTTGGCAACGGGGATGCCGCTGATCATCACATGGTCGATATCACCGGTGTCCATGGCCTCGAGCAACTTTGCCATGCCGTCGCTTTCTTGGAAGAAATCAACGAAATGCAGATGCGAGTCGCTGTAGCGATAGTCCCGCGCTTGAACCGGTGCGATCGAGGCGACCAGACACATCGCGACAAAACAGTTTCGTAAGTTGAACAACCAATGACCTCCTGACAGCCAAGCGGATAGACCGCCTTACCGCGTGGCGGTTCAGTAGCCGAATGCGGTTTGGCTCGGGTGTCGGTCATGCGCTGGGGATCGGCCAGCCCACTTATGGCGCGGAGAGTGTCCGAAAAAGCAGCTACAGGCCTGAACGCAAAAGGCCCGTCAATGACGGGCCTTCCAGACGCCTATATGTAACTTAGGCTGAAAGCTCAACCAGCAGCTTATTCAACCGTTGCACATAGCTGGCTGGGTCCTTGAGGCTGTCACCAGCGGCCAGCGCGGCTTGATCGAAGAGAATGTGCGACAGGTCGGCGAAGCGATCCTCGTCCGGCTCTGCGTCCAGCTTCTCGATCAATGGATGCTGCGGGTTAATCTCGAAGATCGGCTTGGACTCCGGCACCTTCTGCCCGCTGGCCTCGAGAATCTGGCGCATCTGCAGCCCCAGATCCTGCTCGCCAATCGCGAGAATCGCTGGCGAGTCGGTCAGACGGTGCGATACACGTACCTCAGCAACGGCATCACCTAGCGCGCCCTTGAGACGTTCGACCAGCCCCTCCTTCGCTTTGGCGACTTCTTCCTGAGCCTTCTTGTCCTCCTCCGAGTCCAGCTTGCCCAGATCGAGATCGCCTCGAGCAACATCTACGAACTGCTTGCCATCGAATTCGGTGAGGTAGCTCATCAGCCACTCGTCGATACGATCGGTGAGCAGCAGCACTTCGATGCCCTTCTTGCGAAAGACTTCCAGATGCGGGCTGCTCTTAACCTGAGCGTAGGATTCACCGGTCAGGAAGTAGACCTTGTCCTGCCCTTCCTTCACGCGACCCAGGTAGTCGGCCAGCGACACGCTTTGCTCACCGGAAGCATCCTGGGTCGAAGCGAAGCGCAGGAGTCCTGCAATCTTCTCCTTGTTGGCGAAGTCTTCCGCTGGACCTTCTTTGAGCACTTGACCGAACTGTTTCCAGAAGTTCTTGTAGTCCTCCGGCTTGTCCTTGGCCAACTTATCGAGCATGTCCAGGACGCGCTTGGTCAGCGCCGATTTCATCGAGTCGATGACCGGGTCCTTCTGCAGGATTTCCCGCGAAACGTTCAGCGATAGATCGTTGGAGTCGACCACACCTTTAATGAAACGCAGGTACAGCGGCAGGAACTCATCAGCCTGATCCATGATGAACACGCGCTGTACGTAAAGCTTGAGCCCCTTGGGTGCCTCGCGCTGATACAGATCGAACGGCGCGCGGCCCGGTACGTAGAGCAACGAGGTGTATTCCAGCTTCCCCTCGACCTTGTTGTGGCTCCAGGCCAGCGGATTCTCGAAATCGTGGCCGACGTGCTTGTAGAACTCCTGGTATTCCTCGTCCTTCACCTCGGTGCGTGGACGAGTCCAGAGCGCGCTGGCGCGGTTGACGGTTTCCCACTCGTGCTCGGTCGGCTTGTCCTCCTCCTCGCCATGGAGTTCTTTGGGCAATTCGATGGGCAGCGCAATGTGGTCGGAGTATTTCTTGATGATGTTGCGCAGACGCCAGCCATCGGCGAACTCTTTTTCGCCCGACTTGAGGTGCAGAACGATACGGGTTCCGCGCTCGGCTTTCTCGATGGTGGCGACCTCGAAATCACCCTCTCCCTTCGACGACCAGTACACGCCTTCCTCGGCAGGCGTGCCAGCGCGGCGGCTGAATACCTCGACCTGATCGGCAACGATGAATGCAGAATAGAAACCCACCCCGAACTGACCGATCAGGTGCGAATCCTTTTTCTGATCGCCCGTGAGGTGCTTCATGAAATCTGCGGTACCGGACTTCGCAATGGTGCCCAGATGGGTGATGACGTCATCGCGATTCATGCCGATGCCGTTATCCTCGAGGGTAACGATCTTGGCATCCTTGTCGAACGTGACGCGGATCTTCAGGTCGGCACCACCTTCGAGCAGCTCCGGCTTGGCCAGCGCTTCGAAACGCAATTTGTCGGCGGCATCGGACGCGTTGGAAATCAGCTCGCGGAGGAAGATTTCCTTGTTCGAGTACAGCGAATGGATCATCAGGTGAAGCAGTTGCTTCACCTCGGTCTGGAAGCCCAGGGTTTCTTTGTTTTGAGTTTCCACACTCATCGTCTTGCAAACTCCACATCGTCAATGGCAAGGACCGCAATTGCGGCAATGACAAGCAGATGGGGGCAGGGCGCGGAAAATCAAGTGCATCGAGCGGCAGGTGCTACTTCAGTCGAAGCCGGAAACCGCCAGACAGATGTCGGCCATCCGATGCTACGGCTCAAGCAGTTCGAGCAGGACGATATCGTCCGGCGCAAGATTGTAGATAGCCTCTCCAGGCCCTTCCAGAATCCGCCGAATTGCCAAATTTCCGTCTCGATCGACACCGACGAAGCGCCCTTCGGCCACCCCGCCGCGTTCCGTATGTGCCCGCATCTGAAGATGTTCATAGCGCGCTGGATTACGCAGTAACCGCTCGAGGGAAAACCGCTGTCGGCGATCGGTGCGAGGCAATGGTGTGCTGTCTGTAAGCACTTCCGATCGGATTGCCGCCACCTTGGGTTGTGTTTCGACTTCTACAGGCAGAGGTGGATAATCATCGTTTTCGACCGCCCAGCCTCGTTCATCCTTACGAACATTCAGCTCGAAACGGTCGGTCGTCCCCTTCACCTCTGCTTGCACAGAGATAACCAGAGCCGAGGCCGGAAAGCTGACGGGCGCTAGCGATTCGATGGTTACGGCGGGCGTCTGGAAACGCCTCTGCAGGTAATCCTTGGCCAGATAAGTGAGCGTATCGGTCGAGTCGTGAGTCAGATCGACCTGACCCGAGCGATAACGAAGCTCATCCGTGAAAAGCTCGACATGGCCGCTGATACTGGTGCGGTAGTACGCTGGCAGAACCAGATGAAAGCCGCCGGCCAACCTGTTCGGTGGCACCGGTTGCAGATCGAGATGCAGGGTGTAGCCGCTCTTGATCGTGCGCGCTTCTGGCAGCACCTGCTCCGGACGCATCCAGTTGATCTCGATTTCGGGCATCGGATTGGCATCCTGGGGCAACACATCGACCTGCAACACGCCCGTCGGAGCGGCACCCAGGCGAATGATGATCTCCTGCAACGCGAACAGACCATCGCCCTCCCGCAGCGTCAGCACGCCATCCATGAGCGTGCCAGAGCGGGGATTGAACGGGCGCCCATCAAGCTGGCCACGCAGTTGGATGGCCAGGTCATGGCTCTGCGCGTGTTCATCCGGCTCAAGCCATTTGAGGCTGGCAATCGCCGCGACTCGTTCCGGCTCATGATTGGCGAGCAGTGTAAACCCGACAACCAGAGGTATGACTCCCAGCCCTGAGAGGCCGATAGCCTTTCGAGCGACGCTCCAGTATCGAATCACGTAGAGCAGAGTGATCGGCGGAAGCAGGCTTCCAACACCCCACAGCAAGCCCGTTTCAAAGGCCAGAACGATCAACCAGACGATACCCGCTACTATCAGCAGCAGCCCGCCCAGTATCAGCAACGCATCCATTCAACACCCTTCATACATCTGTAGTGGCAACCGCCAGACGTATCAGGGCTCGTTGACCTTGAAGTGACAACGTGCAGTGGCTATTGGCTCGGCCTGATTCGTTTGCCAGGCTGTCACGGCGACGTTGGCTACCCGACGCCCCTGACGCCAGACCTGGCATGCGGCAAAGGTGTCACGATAGTGACCGGCCCGAAGATAATCTATCGAGAAGTCGATGATTTTGGGCAAATGTGGCGCCCCCATGAACATCAACAGATGGAGCATCGCTGCATGCTCCATGAAGCCGGCAATCACACCACCGTGGATAGCCGGAAGCGTGGGATTACCGATGTTGTCCAGGTTCTTTGGCAGCCGGAAAACCATCTCATCGCCCAACCGCAAACACTCGATGCCGATGAGCTTGGCATACGGCACCATTTGCAGCAGCGCATCGTAATTGTTGCTGGCGTGAGCTTCGCTGACCAATGCATCAAGATCCAGACGGCTCATCGAGGCACCTCCGGCGCCGGAACCGGGGCGTTCGTACCCATGCGCATAAATGCCCCGACGACATGTGCGATCGGCTCATTGATATTGCGCTGGTAGGCCACCCCGCGCGTGAAGATTACCGTCGGTGTGACCCGATAGCATTCCGCGAAGCCGAACACATCATGATTCGGTTCCGCCGGGTGCATGTAATCGATGCGCAGGTCGAGCGTCGGACAGATTTCCAGTTCGGGTAGCGCACACGCCGTGGAGATACCGCAGGTCGTGTCCATGAGCGTAGTGATCGCCCCGCCGTGAACACGCCCGCTTTCAGGATCGCTGACGATCTTTTCGCTGTACGGTAGGCGCAGTGTGAGCCCTTTGGCATCGGCGTGTTCGACGCTCATGCCGAGGACTTGGCAGTGACGTAAAAATGAAAGGAAGCGCTGGGTGCGCTCCAGTATCAGGCTATCGCTCATGCGAACTCTCGAATGGAAAAAAGCCGAGCATATTAACCGGGTCGGTCGTGGCGCTCTATTCCCTGGGAAGCTCGGCAGGCAGGGTTGGCGTAAATACCATCACCTTCAGCACGTCGGAATGAAATTCGCGCCGATAGAGGATCAACACGACTCCAGCCGTCACACCCATGAAGAACCAGGGATGGATGAACCACGCCAGCGTGGCCATGCCGAAATAATACGCACGCAGCCCGAAGTTGAACTGGTTGGCCGCCATCGAAATAACCCGGGCGGAGCGCTCGGCAAATGACTTGCGCTCCTGGTCGCTGACGTTGCGCTCACCGGCCATGGGCGCCGAAGCGACCAGCACAGCGGCAAAATTGTACTGCCGCATGCACCAGCTGAAGGTAAAAAAGGCGTAGACGAAGACGACACCCAGTGAGAGCAGTTTGATTTCGGAAAGCCCTCGGCTTACTGGTTGCGCGAACGGCAAATCAGCCAGCAGCGAAACCGCTCTGTCCGAGGCGCCCAGCGCGGTGAGGATGCCTGCCAGGATAATCAGCGTACTGGATGCGAAGAAGCTGGCATTGCGCTCCAGATTGCCGATCACGTTCGCATCGGCGATTCGGTTGTCACGCATAAGCATGCGCTGCATCCAGTCCTGACGGTAAAGATGCAGTACCGAGGCCAGGCAAGCCGTATCCCTGGCTCGCCAACTGGCGTACCGGGTATACCCGGCCCAACAGAGGATGAACCAGACCACGGCAATCAGGTGCGGCAGCAGATGACTCGGAATAGACATAACGCCTCCAAACACTCGCGCCTGATTATAGCCAGCCAATACCGACGCCTCGGCTCCCATGTTCGCAGTTCCAGGTGCGCTCGCTAACGCTGGGCGGTCCGAGCGGTACCGAGCAGCCGATCGATCACAAATGCTATCGCCAGAGTGACCAGCACCGGCACCAGCCAACCCATGCTCTGCTCCGCCAGCGGCAACATGGTGAACATATCGGGAACCAGATTCGTGAAGCCGGCAGCCGAAAGACCATCCGCAACGCCGAAAACAAGGGTCACGGCCATCACCGGAACGAAAACACGGCTCGGCGAGACCCAGCAACGGTCAAGCAGACTCAGCGCAACCAGCATGATCGCAAGCGGATAGAGTCCGACCAGCACCGGTACGGAAACGCTGATCAGCTGAGTCAGCCCCTGGTTCGACACCAACAGGCTAAACAGAGTGAACACGACCACCACCATCTGGTAACTGACCGGAAGGAGACCGCTGAAATATTCGCCGCAGGCAGTTGTCAGTCCGACCGCAGTGGTCAGACACGCCAGGGTTATCACCACGGCCAACAACAAGCTGCCCGTAGTACCGAATGTGTGCTGCACGTAACTAGTGAGGATCTGCACACCGTTCTGCGCGTCGCCCGCGATGCCCTGGCTAGTCGCGCCAAGATAGAAAAGCGCCAGATAAACAAGCGAAAGCCCAACCGCTGCAATGGCTCCGGCAATCACCGAGTAGCGCGTTACCAGTGCGGGATCCGTCACACCTCGGTCGCGAATGGCGGTGGCGATAACGATGCCGAACACCAGCGCACCCAACGTATCCATCGTCAGGTACCCTTCGAGAAAGCCCTTGAGTAATGGGCCGTTGTGGTAGCTCTCAGCTGTGGTGCCGATTTCACCGGCTGGCGCGAAAAGAGCTGCCCCCCCGAGAACCAGCAAAGCCGCAAGCAACACCGGCGTAATAAACTTACCGACCCGATCAACCAGCTGACCGGGATTCAGTACGAGAAACAGCGTCGCAGCAAAGAACAACGCGGTGTAAACGAACAGCGGTATGGCCGAGTTTCCGGTGAACGGCGCCACGCCCATTTCGAAGGACACCACCGCTGTGCGCGGCGTCGCGAACAGCGGGCCGATGGCCAGATATACCGCAACGGCTAGCAGCGTTCCGGCGCCCCGCCCCAGTGGCGCGGTCAGCCTGTCCATACCGCCGCCAACACGCGCCAGCGCAATTACGGTGAGCAGCGGCAACCCAACACCGGTCAACAAGAAACCCATCGCGGCGGACCAGATGGATTCCCCGGCAGCCATACCGGCGCTTGGTGGGAAGATGATATTGCCAGCGCCGAGGAACAGCGCGAATGTCATGAATCCAAGGGCCAGCAGATCCAGGCCTTTCAATCGAGTCATCGTTTATTACCACTGCAGGAGGTTCTGGTTCGAAGGACGCACCCAGGCGCATCCGTCTCGGCAAGCGGACAGTATCCGTCGAGCCACGCGAGAAAAAAGGACGCACCTTAATGGAATTCCCGCTCTAGAGCGAGACTTTGCCAATTTTCGACGATGTTGCGCTGACAAAGCCAACCACTTCGCCCCGAGGCGACGGCACATAAACAGCTGAGCATTACGAAATCGGGAAAGCGCCCCGGCAGTTCACGCCCTCCACATGCCACGTAATTCAGCCCTCTACGATCCGATCAGAAAACGGTTTCCGCTGAAAACCGCTAATGCCGTTCAGTTAAGCGATGCAGCTAACGCCCCATGCTGCGCTTTGTTAGCCAGCTGACTATGAGAGTCAGCTGCACCAGCTGCAATTGCAGGACTCTGGAAACAAAAATGCCAGTCAGACAGGCTGACTGGCATCTCGTGTCGCAGGTCAGAAATCAGCCTTGCTTGACTTCCCAACCGGTCAGTTCTGCAAGCGCCTTGCCGATATCGGCAAGCGAACGAACAGTCTTGACTCCGGCATCCTGCAGCGCAGCGAACTTCTCGTCAGCGGTACCCTTGCCACCAGAGATGATCGCACCGGCATGGCCCATGCGCTTACCGGCGGGAGCCGTCACACCGGCAATGTAGGAAACGACCGGCTTGGTGACGTTCGCCTTGATGTAGGCTGCGGCTTCTTCCTCGGCGGAGCCACCGATTTCACCGATCATCACGATCGCTTCGGTCTGCGGGTCTTCCTGGAACAGCTTGAGGATGTCGATGAAGGTCGAGCCTGGAATCGGGTCGCCACCGATGCCGACGCAGGTGGACTGACCGAAACCGGCGTCAGTGGTCTGCTTGACCGCTTCGTAAGTCAGGGTGCCGGAACGTGAAACGATACCGACCTTACCAGGCAAATGAATATGACCTGGCTGGATACCGATCTTGCACTCACCCGGAGTAATTACGCCGGGGCAGTTCGGGCCAATCAGACGCACACCCAGCTCATCGCACTTGATCTTCACTTCAAGCATATCGAGGGTCGGGATGCCTTCGGTGATGCAAACGATCAGCTTGATGCCGCCAAACGCAGCCTCCAGAATCGAATCCTTGCAGAATGGCGCCGGTACATAGATGACGGACGCCTCGGCACCAGTCGCCTGCACCGCTTCCTTGACGGTATTGAATACCGGGAGGCCGAGGTGGGTAGTGCCGCCCTTGCCCGGCGTCACGCCGCCAACCATCTTGGTTCCGTACTCGATGGCCTGCTCGGAGTGGAAGGTGCCCTGCGAGCCGGTAAAGCCCTGGCAGATGACCTTGGTGTCTTTATTGATCAGGACGCTCATTATTTGCCCTCCGCGGCTTTGACGACTTGAATGGCCGCATCGGTCAGGCTGGTCGCGCCGATGATGTTCAGACCACTTTCACCCAGCATCTTGGCGCCAAGTGCGGCATTGTTGCCTTCCAGGCGAACGACCACCGGCACCTTCACGCCGACTTCCTTGACCGCACCGATGATGCCTTCGGCGATCATGTCGCAGCGGACGATGCCACCGAAGATGTTGACCAGAACAGCGGCAACGTTTTCGTCGGAAAGAATGATCTTGAATGCCTCGGTAACACGCTCTTCGGTAGCGCCGCCGCCCACGTCGAGGAAGTTGGCTGGCTTGCCGCCGTGCAGGTTGACGATGTCCATGGTGCCCATCGCCAGACCTGCGCCGTTGACCATGCAGCCAATGTTACCGTCCAGCGCTACGTAGTTCAGCTCCCACTTGGCCGCGTGAGCTTCGCGCGGGTCATCCTGAGAGGGATCCTGCATGCCGCGCAGCTTCGGCTGGCGGTAGATGGCGTTGCTGTCGATGTTCAGCTTGGCATCCAGGCAGTGCAGGTTGCCGTCTTTTTTGATGACCAGCGGGTTGACTTCCAGCAGCGCCAGGTCGTAATCGACGAAAAGCTTGCCCAGGCCTACGAAGATGTGCACGAACTGCTTGACCTGATCGCCTTTCAGGCCCAGCTGGAACGCCAGCTCGCGGCCCTGGAACGGCTGAGCGCCGACCAGCGGATCAATCGTGGCCTTGAGGATTTTTTCAGGGGTATCGTGAGCGACCTTTTCGATGTCCACGCCACCTTCAGTGGACGCCATGAACACGATGCGGCGGGTGGCGCGATCGACCACGGCGCCCAGATAGAGCTCCTTGTCGATGTCGGTGCAAGCTTCGACGAGAATCTTGCTGACCGGCTGGCCGTTGGCGTCGGTCTGGTAGGTCACCAGACGCTTGTCCAGCCACTGCTCGGCGAATGCACGGGCTTCGTCCTTGCTGCGTACCAGCTTGACACCACCTGCTTTGCCGCGGCCACCAGCATGTACCTGGGCTTTGACCACCCACTCGGTGCCACCGATATGGTCACAGGCTTCCGCCGCTTCCTTCGGGCTATCGACTGCGTAGCCTTTGGAAACTGGCAATCCGTACTCAGCAAACAGTTGCTTACCCTGATATTCGTGAAGATTCATCTTAGCTACCGTTCGGTTTGATGTGCATCAGACGTTGCATGTATGCCGCGTCGCCTCAAGTCGCTGAAAACTATCGAGAACACCTTTCAGAGACCTGTCATACCTTGCGTGAAGGTATCGACGGATTGCGCTGTGCCGATGGAACAATGCAATCCGTCTTTTTTACCGCGGCGCTATCAGCGCTTTTTGCGGTTGGCAATGTGGATGGCGTGGCCATTCACCGCCAATGCTGCTTCGTGCAGCGCTTCGGACATGGTCGGATGCGAGAACACCATCATGCCCAGATCTTCGGCACTGGTGCCGAACTCCATACCAATTGCGCCCTGCTGAACCAGTTCCGCCGCAGCCGGACCCATCACATGCACGCCGAGTACACGGTCGGTCTTGGCATCAGCGATCACCTTGACCAGGCCAGCGGTGTCGTTGGCAGCCATTGCACGGCCGCTCGCAGCGAACGGGAAGGTACCGACGTTTATTTCCACGCCCTCGCCTTTCAGCGCCTGCTCGGTCTTGCCGACCCATGCGATTTCCGGATGGGTATAGATGACCGAGGGAACCAGGTCGTAGCTCATTTGCGACTTGTGTCCGGCGATGCGCTCGGCAACCATCACGCCCTCTTCCGAGGCCTTGTGGGCGAGCATGGCGCCACGCACCACGTCACCGATCGCATAAACGCCGGGAACGCTGGTAGCGCAATAGTCGTCGACGAAGATGAAGCCACGCTCGTCCATGTCGACGCCGGCATCGGCAGCCAGCAGATCGGTGGTGACTGGACGACGGCCAACCGCAACGATCAACTTGTCGAAGGTCTGCTGCTGCTCGCCATCGGCATTGGTGAAGTTGACAGTGACCTGATCGCCCTTCACTTCGGAACCAGTGACACGCGCACCCAGCAGGATTTTCAGACCCTGCTTGCTCAGAACCTTGAAAGCTTCCTTGGAGATCTGCTCGTCAGCGGCCGGCAGGAACTTGTCCATCGCTTCCAGCACGGTGACTTCAGCGCCCAGACGAGCCCATACCGAACCCAGCTCCAGGCCGATCACGCCGGCACCGATGACGCCCAACTTGGCCGGAACGCTCTGGAAGTCCAGCGCACCAGTGGAATCGACAATGGTGTTCTGGTCGACAGGTGCGGGCGGAATGTCCACCGGCTTGGAGCCCGAGGCCAAAATGACGTTCTCGGCCGCCAGCGTTTCGGTACTACCGTCGAGCTTGGTGACTTCGACCTGCTTGCCGCTGAGCAGCTTGCCATGGCCTTCAAAAACGGTGACACCATTGGCTTTCAACAGCCCCGCAACGCCGCCGGTGAGGTTCTTAACGATCTGGTCCTTGCGGGCCACCATGGTCGGAACGTCCATCTTGACGTCGCCAGTGCTGATACCGTGAACCTTGAAGCTCTCGTGGGCCTCATGGAACTTGTAGGAACTGTCCAGCAGCGCCTTGGAAGGAATGCAACCCACGTTCAGGCAGGTGCCGCCCAGTGCGGTTTTGCCTTCCTTGCCCTGATATTTTTCGATGCAGGCGGTCTTCAGACCCAACTGAGCGGCGCGAATCGCTGCTACATAACCGCCGGGGCCGGCCCCGATGACGACGACGTCGAATTTCTGGCTCATTACGAATCCTCTTTAAGCAAAGCTGCAAGCTGCAAGCTACAGATCGAACGGACTGCTATCACTAGCAGCTCGCGACCTGCAGCCTGCGGCTGCTATTAGATGTCCAGCAGCAAACGGGCCGGATCTTCCAGCAGGTTCTTGATGGTCACCAGGAAGCTGACCGCTTCCTTACCGTCGATCAGGCGATGATCGTAGGACAGCGCCAAATACATCATCGGACGGATGACTACCTGACCATTGATGGCCATCGGGCGCTGCAGGATGTTGTGCATACCCAGGATGGCGGCCTGCGGCGGATTGACGATAGGCGTCGACATCATCGAACCGAAGGTACCGCCGTTGGTGATGGTAAAGGTGCCGCCAGTCATTTCGTCGATCGACAGTTTGCCGTCGCGTGCCTTCTTACCAAAGGTGGCGATGCCGCTTTCGACTTCAGCCAGGTTCATCAGTTCGGCATTACGCAGGACCGGCACGACTAGACCACGGTCACTGGAGACGGCCACGCCAATGTCCTGATAGCCGTGGTAAACGATGTCGGTGCCGTCGATCGAAGCGTTGACTGCCGGGAAGCGCTTCAGCGCCTCGACAGACGCCTTGACGAAGAAGGACATGAAGCCCAGGCGCACGCCGTTGTGGGTCTTCTCGAACAGATCCTTGTACTTCGAACGCAGGGCCATGATTTCGGTCATGTCGACTTCGTTGAAGGTGGTCAGCATCGCCATGTTCGACTGTGCTTCGACCAGACGCTCGGCAACCTTGGCGCGCAGGCGAGTCATCGGGACGCGCTTCTCGGTGCGATCACCGGCAGCAGTAACGACGGGCGCGGTAGCAGCTGCACCGGGCTTGGCGGCAGCGGCGGGTGCGGACTTCTTGGCTTCGATGGCAGCAACCAGATCTTCCTTGGTGACGCGACCGTCTTTGCCAGTGCCCTTGACGCTGTTGGGATCGATGCCATTTTCTTCGGCGAGCTTGCGCGCGGCCGGAGCGAGGATGGCATCTTCACCGCCCGCGGCAGGTGCCGGCGCAGCAGCAGGGGCAGCGGCCTGAGCCGGGGCTGCAGCAGACGAAGACGCGGCGGCGGTAGCGCCAGCATCCAGCTTGCCGAGCAGCTCGCCGCTCAGTACGGTGTCGCCCTCATTCTTGACGATTTCGCTCAGTACGCCATCCGCTTCGGCCAGTACTTCCATCACGACCTTGTCGGTCTCGATGTCGACGATCAGTTCGTCGCGCTTGACTGCATCGCCCGGCTGCTTGTGCCAGGTAGCAACGGTGCCGTCAGCAACCGATTCAGGAAATTGAGGGGCTTTGATCTCGATAGCCATTAGCTGGGGTCCTATTTGATTCGGTTTCTACATCGAGGCCGCGGTTTTCGCGGCCTCTTGCAAGAATGATTAAACGGTGAAGGCGTCCTGCAGCAGTTTCTCCTGCTGCTCGGCGTGCATGGATGCATAGCCGACCGCAGGTGCAGCAGAAGCTTCACGACCCGCGTACTGCAGGAAGAGCTCCTTCTTGTGCGCGACGGCAACACGACGCATGTGGTGCTGGCTGCAGTACCACGCGCCCTGGTTCATCGGTTCTTCCTGACACCAGACGATGCTCTTGAGGTTCTGGTACGGCGCGAGCACTTCGGCCAGATCCTCTTCCGGGAACGGGTACAGCTGCTCGAGACGAACGATCGCGATATCTTCGCGACCTTCGTTACGACGCTTGTCCAGCAGATCGTAGTAGACCTTGCCGCTGCACATGATCAGACGTTCGACCTTGCTTGGCTCGATCTGATCGATTTCCGGAATAACGGTCAGGAACGAGCCCTGGGTCAGTTCCTCCAGCGTCGAGGTCGCTAGCTTGTGGCGCAGCAGCGACTTCGGCGTCAGAGCCACCAGCGGCTTGCGCAGCGGGCGGATCGCCTGACGACGCAGCATGTGGTAGACCTGTGCCGGCGTAGTCGGTACGCAAACCTGGATGTTGTGCTCGGCGCACAGCTGCAGATAGCGTTCCAGACGTGCTGACGAATGCTCAGGCCCCTGCCCTTCATAGCCGTGCGGCAACAACATGGTCAGGCCGCAAAGACGGCCCCATTTGTGCTCGCCGCTGGTGATGAATTGGTCGATGACGACCTGCGCACCGTTGGCGAAGTCGCCGAACTGAGCTTCCCAAACCACCAGCGCGTTGGGCATGGTGGTGGCGTAACCGTATTCGAACGCAAGCACCGCTTCTTCGGACAGGAAGGAGTCGTACAGGTCGAAGCGCGGCTGTCCATCATAGAGATGCTGCAACGGAATGTAGGTGCTGCCATCCTTCTGGTTGTGCAGCGCCGCATGGCGGTGCGAGAAGGTACCGCGACCGACGTCCTGACCGCTGATGCGCACCGGATGGCCTTCGAACAACAAGGTCGCATAAGCCAGTGTCTCGGCGTAGCCCCAATTAATCGCCAGCGCGCCAGCACCCATCTTCTGACGGTCTTCGAGAATCTTCGAAACCTGGCGCTGAACAACAAAACCTTCGGGAGTAGCCAGCATTTTGCTGGACAGTTCCTGCAGGGCTTTCAGGTCGAAACGGGTATCGTGGCGCGCGGTCCAGGCATGGCCCAAATATGGGCGCCAATCGACGAAGAGCTCCTTGTTGGGCTCTTTGACCAAGCTCTTGACCACGTGCAAGCCATTGTCTAGCGCGGTGCGATATTCATCGACCTTTGCCTGCACCTGCGCATCTTCCAGCACCTTCGACTGCATCAGCGAATCGGCATACAGCTCACGGGTGGTGCGCTGCTTGGCGATCTTCTGATACATCAGCGGCTGAGTACCGCTCGGCTCGTCGGCCTCGTTGTGACCACGACGACGGTAGCAGATCAAGTCGATGACGATGTCCCGCTTGAACTGCATGCGGTAATCGACAGCCAACTGCGTAACGAACAGAACAGCCTCCGGATCATCCGCATTCACATGGAAGATCGGCGCCTGAATCATCTTCGCAACGTCGGTCGCGTACTCGGTGGAGCGCGCGTCTTCCTGCTTGTTCGTCGTGAAGCCGACTTGGTTGTTGATCACGATGCGGATGGTGCCGCCGGTCCGATAGGCTCGGGTCTGCGACATCTGGAAGGTTTCCATGACCACGCCCTGGCCGGCGACCGCCGCATCACCATGGATGGTTACCGGGAGCACCTTGTCGCCTACCGAATCAGAACGACGGTCCTGACGCGCGCGAACGGAACCTTCGACTACCGGGGAAACGATTTCCAGGTGAGACGGGTTGAAGGCCATCGCCAGATGGATTTCGCCACCTGGCGTCATCACGTTCGAGGAAAAGCCCTGGTGGTACTTAACGTCGCCCGAGCTGAGACCTTCGACTTTCTTGCCTTCGAACTCATCGAACAGGTCGCGCGGGTTCTTGCCGAAGGTATTGACCAGCACGTTAAGACGGCCGCGGTGGGCCATGCCGATGACGATTTCCTTGGTGCCGTACGAACCGGAACGCTGAATGATCTCGTCGAGCAGTGGAATCAGACTCTCGCCGCCTTCCAGGCCGAAGCGTTTGGTGCCCGGATACTTGGTGCCTAGGTACTTTTCAAGGCCCTCGGCAGCAGTCAGACGCTCAAGCAGATGGCTTTTGATTTCCGACGAGAAGACGGGACGCCCACGGACGCTTTCCAGGCGCTGGATGAACCAGTTGCGCTGATCGGAATCGACAATATGGGTAAATTCGGCACCGATGGTGCGACAATACGTCTCTTGCAACGCCTGCTGAATTTCCCGCAATGTCGCCTGATCCCTGCCCATGGCAAGGTCACCGGTGCGGAAAACCGTATCCAGGTCGGCATCGGTCAAAGCGTAGCTGTTGATGGCAAGATCAGCCGGAGCCGGGCGCTGCTGCAAGCCGAGCGGATCAAGCTGTGCAGCCTGATGGCCACGCATCCGGTATGCCTGTATCAGACGCAGGACTTCGACCTGCTTCTTCTCATGCTCGCTACTGACGCCGCCTGCCGAAACAGGCTGTGCGCGACGCTGGTTCTTGGCCAGCAGGACGAAGTGATCGCGAATCGTCGAATGCGAAACATCGGCCGTAGCGCCGCCACTGATGGGCAACTTCTGGAAGTAAGTGCGCCACTCTTCGGGCACAGCGTTGGGATCGTGCAGGTAGAGCTCATAAAGCTCTTCCACATAGGCAGCGTTACCACCGGATAGGTGGGCACTGTCCCACATGCGCTGCATTACGCTTTCTTGCATGTCTGGTCACCTTCGATAAGGAGACACCACCAGCGTGGAGACCGCAGCATGACTTCCCAAGTTCTGAAGCAGCGACCCAGGTAAAGCCACTACGGACCGCGCAGATAGTTTCCGAGAACCACCCCGGATGCTCCTGCTGGTCATCAAATTTTCAGAGCGAAATCCCGGCTTTGTGAGCTGAGATTCCTACTAAGACTACGGCGCCGTCGTTGGAACTTCGGCGCCGTAGGTGTCGCGGTAAAGCATTAGGGGCCTACGGTCACTCAAGTAACCATGGCCACCCTTGGCACGTCAGGTTGCACTCTGCAACAGCATGTTCCGCACATGACCAATCGCCTTGGTCGGGTTCAACCCTTTCGGGCAAACACTTACGCAGTTCATGATGCCGCGGCAGCGGAACACACTGAACGGATCGTCCAGCGCAGTCAGACGGTTCTCAGTCTCGGTGTCGCGGCTATCGGCCAGGAAGCGGTAGGCCTGAAGCAGCGCAGCCGGACCAAGGAACTTGTCCGGATTCCACCAGAAGGACGGGCAGCTGGTCGAGCAGCAAGCGCACAGAATGCACTCGTACAGACCGTCAAGCTTTTCCCGATCTTCCGGACTCTGCAGACGTTCGATAGCCGGAGCAGGCGTATCGTTCATCAGATAAGGACGAACCTTCTCGTACTGCTTATAGAAGATGCCCATATCGACGGCCAAGTCACGAATAACTGGCAAACCAGGCAGCGGGCGAACCACCAGCTTGTTGCCCTTGACCACGGCCGACAGCGGAGTGATGCAGGCCAGGCCATTTTTGCCGTTCATGTTCATGCCATCGGAGCCACAGACTCCTTCGCGGCAGGAACGACGATAGGAGAAACCTTCGTCCTGTTCCTTGACGAGCGCCAAGACGTCGAGAACCATCAGATCTTTACCATCGGTATTGATCTGGAAGTCCTGCATGTATGGCTTTTCGTCTTTATCCGGGTTGTAGCGATAAACGCTCACTTGCAACATATCGGCGACCTCAGTAAGTCCGGACCTTGGGTTCGAAAGTCGGAACTGTCTTCGGAGAGAAGTTCACGGCACGCTTGGCTACACGCTTCTCACCTGGGAAGTACAGGGTATGGCACAGCCAGTTTTCATCGTCACGCTCTTCGTAATCTTCACGAGCATGCGCACCGCGGGATTCTTTGCGGTTTTCAGCAGCAATGGCAGTCGCTTCGGCAACTTCCAGCAGATTCTGAAGTTCCAGCGCCTCGATACGCGCGGTATTGAACGCCTGGCTCTTGTCAGAAATCTTGACGGTAGCGATACGCTGACGCAGATCAGCCAACTGGGCGATGCCCTTCTGCATATATTCGCCAGTACGGAACACACCGAAGTAGTTCTGCATGCAGCTTTGCAGCTCTTTACGCAGCGAAGCGACATCTTCACCAGCAGTCCGCTCGTTCAGACTGGCCAGGCGATTCAGCGCCACGTCCAAATCGGTTTCCGTAGCACCGCGATGCTCGATACCGTCCTTCAGCGCTTTTTCCAAATGCAGACCAGCCGCACGGCCGAATACGACCAGATCCAGCAGCGAGTTGCCGCCCAGGCGGTTGGCGCCATGCACGGATACGCACGCAACTTCGCCTACGGCAAACAAGCCATCGATAATCTTGTCATTGCCGTTGGCATCCTGGGTCATTGCCTGACCGTGGATATTGGTGGCGATGCCGCCCATCATGTAATGGCAGGTCGGAACAACAGGAACCGGAGCAGTGACCGGATCGACGTGAGCAAAGGTCTTGGACAGCTCACAGATACCCGGCAGACGGCTGTGCAGCACTTCTTCGCCGAGGTGATCGAGCTTGAGCATCACGTGATCGCCGTCCGGACCACAGCCGTTGCCAGCCAGGATTTCCTTAACCATCGAGCGAGCGACGACGTCACGACCGGCAAGATCTTTCGCGTTCGGAGCATAACGCTCCATGAAGCGCTCGCCGTGCTTGTTGATCAGGTAACCACCCTCACCACGGCAACCTTCGGTCACCAGCACGCCAGCACCGGCGATACCCGTCGGGTGGAACTGCCACATCTCGATGTCTTGAACCGGCACACCGGCACGCAGCGCCATACCGATACCGTCACCGGTATTGATCAGGGCGTTGGTGGTGGATGCATAGATACGACCGGCACCGCCGGTAGCCAGAACCACGGCCTTGGAGCGGATATAAACCGTTTCGCCATTTTCGATGCAGATTGCGATGATGCCGACGATGGCACCATCCTGGTTCTTCACCAGGTCGACGCCGTACCACTCATTAAGGAAAGAGGTGCCGGCTTTCAGGTTGGCCTGATAAAGCGTGTGCAGCAGCGCGTGACCGGTACGGTCGGCCGCAGCACAGGTGCGGGCAGCCTGACCGCCCTTGCCGTAGTCCTTGGACTGACCACCAAACGGACGCTGGTAAATACGGCCCTGCTCGGTACGAGAGAACGGCAGCCCCATGTGCTCCAGCTCAAACACCGCTTCAGGTCCAACGGAACACATGTATTCGATAGCGTCCTGGTCGCCGATGTAATCGGAACCCTTGACGGTATCGTACATATGCCAACGCCAATCATCGTTCGGATCGGCCGAAGCGATAGCGCAGGTGATGCCACCCTGAGCGGAAACGGTATGGGAACGGGTCGGGAAAACCTTGGTCACCACCGCAGTTTTGTGGCCACCTTGGGCCAGCTGCAGCGCGGCGCGCATGCCCGCGCCACCGCCACCAATAATGATGGCGTCATAAGAAAGAGTACGAATGCTAGCCATGGATCAGATACCCCAAAGAATCTGCACACCCCAGACGAAGAATGTGAACATGGCGATGCCACACACTGCCTGGAAGAGGAAACGCACACCGGTAGCCCACTTACCGATTGCCATGTTGGTCAGGTAGTCAGTGGAAATGGTCCACATACCAACCCATGCATGCACACTCAGGGCGACCAGTGCCAGCAGACTGAAGATACGCATCCAGCTGGACGAAAAGAGTCCCTGCCACTGAGCGTATTCCAGCCCCGGATTCACAAGCAGGTATCCGATCAGAAAAATGAAGTAAGCCGCGAGAACCACCGCAGAGACGCGCTGAGCCATCCAATCGTACAGACCCGAACGCGAGAAGTTCGTGACGTTAGTTACCATATCCAGACTCCCGCCAGAACGATCAGCACCGCCGAAACGGCCAGAACGATTTTCGAGCCCAGCTTGCCGCCTTCCAGCGTCTCACCATGCCCGGTGTCCATGATCAGGTGACGCACACCCGCCACCAGGTGGTACAGCAATGCAGAAAGCAGCGCCCAGATCACCAGCTTGGCTAGCGGACTGCTGATATACGCTTTCACTTCTTCGAAGCCTTCGGCAGAAGAAAGCGAGACATCCAGCGCAAGCAGCAGAATGGCCACACCAACAAACAGTATCACGCCGGAAATGCGGTGAAGGATTGAGGTGTAGGCAGTGATTGGGAGCTTTATTGTCCTAAGATCTAGGTTTACAGGTCGTTGGCTTTTCACGGCTTTTTTTCACACTTGAGAGCCCCCGAAAACGCAGGGCAGTTGTTGGGAAGAGCACGCAGCGGTACCCGCCACCCACGAGTGACAACCCACAGGAAACTGCCTGTTAGGCCCCTGCCGGTCGGTCGCCGAGTATAAACAGTTAGGTGGCTAATGACAATGTGGTGAAGTGCCACTAAAGGCGCATGGCGTCCCTGATTACAAATGCCGTAAATAGCATCTTCTGGTTGCGAATTCACCCGTAAAAGCCCTCTGTAACAGGGCGCCCGCGTAAATTGACTTTGAGATTTATCTCACTATAGTGATGCGGGCCCTGCGTGGGGGGCCATGATGATTCCAAGCATAAAACAGGAGGCCATACATGGCTGACAACAAAGCGCAGTTGATCATCGAAGGCGCAGACGCCATCGAACTGCCCGTTCTAACCGGCACCGTAGGGCCTGACGTAATCGATGTTCGAGGCTTGACCTCCACGGGTCGTTTCACCTTCGATCCCGGCTTCATGTCCACCGCCTCTTGCGAATCCAAGATCACCTACATCGACGGTGACAAAGGCGTTCTGTTGCATCGCGGCTACCCGATCGAACAGCTGGCCGAAAAAGCAGATTATCTCGAGACCTGCTACCTCCTGCTGAATGGCGAATTGCCTACCGCCGAGGAAAAGGCGAAGTTCATCAGCACCGTGCAAAACCATACGATGGTTCACGAGCAGCTCAAGTCCTTCCTTAATGGCTTCCGCCGCGATGCACACCCCATGGCCATCATGTGTGGCGTTGTCGGTGCGCTGTCGGCCTTCTATCACGACTCGCTGGACATCAACGACCCGAAGCATCGCGAAATTTCAGCGGTGCGCCTGGTCGCCAAGATGCCGACACTGGCCGCCATGGTTTACAAATACTCCATGGGTCAGCCGATGATGTATCCGCGCAACGACCTGAACTACGCTGAAAACTTCCTACACATGATGTTCAACACACCTTGTGAAGTGAAGCCGATCAGCCCGGTGCTGGCCAAGGCTATGGACCGCATCTTTATTCTGCACGCCGATCACGAGCAGAACGCTTCTACCTCTACCGTCCGCCTTGCAGGCTCCACCGGCGCCAACCCATTCGCCTGTATTGCCGCTGGCATTGCAGCGCTCTGGGGGCCGGCACACGGCGGCGCCAACGAAGCCGTCCTCACCATGCTGGACGAAATCGGCGACGTATCGAACATCGAGAAGTTCCTGGCCAAGGCCAAGGACAAGAATGATCCATTCAAACTGATGGGCTTCGGCCATCGCGTCTACAAGAACTTCGACCCGCGCGCCAAGGTCATGAAGCAGACCTGCGACGAAGTGCTGGGTGAGCTGGGCATCAACGATCCGCAACTCGAACTGGCTATGAAGCTGGAAGAGATCGCGCTGAACGATCCCTACTTCGCCGAGCGCAACCTGTACCCGAACGTCGACTTCTACTCGGGCATCATCCTCAAGGCGATCGGCATTCCGACCAGCATGTTCACGGTGATCTTCGCGCTTGCACGCACCGTCGGCTGGATTTCGCACTGGAAAGAAATGATCGCATCCGGCCAGAAGATCGGACGCCCACGTCAGCTGTACACCGGCCACCCGCAGCGCGATCTACCTCGCTGAGTTGTTAGCTGGAAATACAGTCTAGGACTGCTAACGAACCCCGCCAAATCGGCGGGGTTTCGTTTTTCTGGGCAAGTAAATTGTTGTCTCCCCAGAGAGCCTGACCCATCTTGATCGCTCCATGTTCCCGCGCGGGAGTCGTTGCTCCGGACGCTCTGCGCGCTAGATACCCGCCGCTGACTCAGAGCGTCAATCAGTAGCGGCCTCACGCGGGATCAAATGGCCAACAAAACCAAGGAGATACACTCCGAACATCGGTATCGGCGTAACCAGGCGGGAGCGCAAGAACGATCAAGCCGGTGAACAGATCAGGCAGTCGCCTGCTCCAGCCAGCCAAGCAATCGAATCGCATCATCCCGATGATCGCCACAGACACTACGATCAGCCATGAAAGCAGCACAAACAGCCGGCCGCGTAGGATGACCAAACAGCCCGCACAGATTCGAATCGGAAAGATGCAAACAACGCGCTCCAGCCGGCTTACCGAAAGGCATGCCAGGGATAGGCGAACTGATCGAAGGGGCAATACAGCAGGCACCACAACCGGGACGGCAATTCATTCCAATGTTCCGAAATGAAAAAAATGGGCGGCGATAATAATCGTTGCCTGGGCAGAAGCACCAGAGCCCGCAATAAGTGCCGGAAGCTTACTAGGCGAACTGCATCCAATAGGGCTTTCTGTCACTCGCCAGGCGGAAACCGATTGCTCTTGGCACCGCACCGCCGAACAATCCGGACTGCAAGACAGACTGTCCATTCACGCGGACATTACAGCCCGGCATGTCGCTTCCGCTGGACAGCGATCCGCACTGACGAACACCCCAACCAAATTTCATCTTCATCGAGCTAGAGCGGCGCGACACCAGACGATCGACCGGCTATCGGGAGCCGAGCCTCAGCGCTTGCGCCTGGCACGCGTTTGGCTCCGTCTGATGCGCCTGGCCGCTGCCGTATTCTTTCGCCCGGGCGCACTCGCCTCGTGGCGTCTGCCGCGGGCACGACAACAAGAAGAAGGAAGCCCCCATGAAAGCACTCCGTGCAACCCACGCACGCCGCTCGGCGTCGTCGCGTCTGCTGCTTGCCGCACCCGCTCTACTGGCAGCGGCAATTGCCCAACCCACTCTTGCCGCCAGTTGCAACGAACTCTCCGGAGCCAAGATTCCAAGCGCGGCGATCGCATTACCTACATCCGGCGCCAGGGTAACGTCCTCCACCCTGGTGGTGGCTGGCGGTGGCAATGCGCCGCAGACCTTCGGCGCGCATTGTGACCTGAACGTGGAAATCGCCCCGGTCGACCCGAGCGCACCGACGATCAAGATGCGCATCGTTCTGCCGGAGCAGTGGAACGACAAGGCGATGATGTACGGCGGTGGCGGTTATAACGGCACCGTCCCCAACGTGGCTGGCAACGTCCCGGCCGGACCGATCGACCAACCGACGCCGCTGGGCCGTGGCTATGCCGTATTCGCCAGCGACTCGGGACATGTCGCCAACCCGGTTAACCCCGGTGATTTCGCTTGGAACGAAGAAGCGCTGGCCAACTATGCCCACGATGCGCTGAAGAAAACCCGCGACACCGCAATGTACCTGATCGAACAGCGTTACGGTCGCCAGCCGCTGCGCAGCTATTTCGCCGGCGGCTCGACCGGTGGGCGCGAGGCGCTGGCCGTGGTGCAGCAATGGCCAAAGGACTTCCAGGGGGCAATCGTGCTCTACCCGGCCTACAACGCGGCGGCGCTGGATCTGCAATTCGGTCGCATCACCAGAGCCTTGGCGGCGCCTGGCGCCTTCCCCAGCCTGGAGAAACGCGCGGCATTGCTGGAGGCCGCGATGCAGGCCTGCGACGGACTGGACGGTGCGCGTGACCGAGTGATCAGCAATCAAAACGCCTGCAATGCCCGGTTCGATCCGGCCAAGGCCAAACTCAACGGCCGTCCGCTGCGCTGTCGTGGCGGGGCCGATACGGGCAACGACTGCCTGTCCGATGCGCAGATCAAGGCGCTCAAGGTGTTCGACACGCCCATCCGTTTCAGCCGGCCGCTGGCCAGCGGCGAGCGCGGCTATCCCGGCTTCAATACCTGGGGCACCGATCTGGGTCGTCCAGGCGACGGGTTGCAGTTGGTGGTCAATCGGCTGGGCTTGAATACATTGCAGCCGGACTATCCGATGCCCGTGCACGGCACCGGTTTCGCGGAGGGCGCGCCTTACCCTTCAGGATTCTGGGATGAGTGGGTGCGCTACTTCGTTACGCGCAATCCGGCCTTCAATTCGCTGACGCTGGACCCGACCAACCTTGGCCCCTGGCAGGCACGCATCGATGCGCTGTCGCTGCGCCAGAACGTCAACCAAACCGATCTATCGGCCTTCGCCGAAAACGGCGGCAAGATCCTCATGGCCCATGGCACCTCGGATCAGCTGGTCAGCACCCGCGCTACGGCCGAGTACTACCAGCGCGTGCAGCGAGACATGGGCGTTGGGCAGACCCGACGGTTCATGCGCTATTACGAAATCCCCGGTTATGCCCATGCGGCCAGCACGGTTTTCAACGCCTCCTGGGATTCGTTGACGGCGCTGGAGAACTGGGTCGAACGGGGCATCGTGCCCAAGCAGCCGATCGTCACCGACACCGCCGCAGTGCCGGGTCGTACCCGTCCGCTGTGCGAATACCCGGCATGGCCGAAGTACGTAAGCAAGCGCGACGTGAATAAGGCTTCGAGCTTCGCCTGTGTCAAAAGCCGGAAAGGCTGGTAATTAAGCGTGGGATGGTGCGAGCCCATCTCACTAAAGCAGCCGGTGTCGCGATCATTGCATGAGCATGGAGCGCGACACCGGCTGCGCGCACGATGCCCCCTGTCGGCGACACAGACTGCTCCAGTTATCCACCCTCGATCACCAGCAAGCGTCCGACTCGCTGGACATCAGCGGCCCGCCATTTCAGTACATGTCCAGTATGGCGGACAGTATGGATCGCCCCTCGCCCTCTTCGCATCTGCCGGGCCAACCGCCTGCACCCCTCTGGCTCGCTTGTTTCAGGTTCCATTCATCTTTTTTCGCTTGGTTTTAAGGGACTGGCACGGCATTCGCTCAAGCAGTTCCATCGTTCCAGATAGGCGCAGACCTGAATCGGTACGACTTTGCCAGTGATTCATCCGCAACGCTGCACCCATAACAACAAGAGGAAACCCCATGCAACATGACCGCAAGACCATCTGCCAACTGCTATGCGCAGGCGCCGCACTGAGCGTCGCCGGACCCGCCAGCGCGGCTTTCTTCGACGACAGCAAAGCGGCCATCGAGCTGCGCAACTTCTACATGAACCGCGACTTTCGCGGCAGCGAGTCCACCCAGGCCAAGGCCGAGGAATGGGCTCAGGGCTTCATTCTGAAATTCGAATCTGGCTACACCGAAGGTCCGATCGGCTTCGGTGTCGATGCCCTCGGCCTGCTCGGCGTCAAGCTCGACTCCAGCCCGGATCGTACGGGTACCGGAATCCTGCAGCGAGACAGGGAGGCGCCTAACCGCGCTCAGGACGATTACGGCTCCGCCGGCCTGACGGCAAAGGCGAAGATGTCCAACACCACCCTGCATGTCGGCACGCTGCAGCCGGTTCTGCCGGTGATCATGCGTAACGACAGCCGCCTGCTGCCCAACACCTATCGCGGCGCCTGGCTGCAGAGCAAGGAAATCGACGGCCTCACCCTCGACACCGGCAAGCTCACCGATGTCAGCTATCGCGACTCGTCGGACAGCGAAGACATGACCGTTTTCAACGGCGGTCTGCGCAACATCACCTTTGGCAACAAGACCACCAGCGACGAATTCCTGTTCGCTGGCGGCCGTTACCAGTTCACTCCAGAACTGACCGGCAGCTACTACTACGGCGGGCTGGATGGCATCTACGACCAGCACAACTTCAACGTCGTGCACGTGCTGCCGATCGGTGATAACCAGAGCTTCAAGACCGATCTGCGCTACGTGCGCTCCACCGACGATGGCGGCAGCAACGTCGACAACAACGCCTTCGGCGCGCTCTTCACCTACAAGATCGGTGGCCATGGCTTCACTGGGGGCTACCAAAAGATGAGTGGCGATACCGGTTTCGCCTACATCAGTGGTGGCGACAACTCGCTGATCAATCTTTTGCAGATCAATGACTTCGGCAACGAAGACGAGAAGTCATGGCAAGTCCGTTATGACTATGACTTCGCTGCCATGGGCATCCCCGGATTGAGCCTGATGACCCGCTACGTGACCGGCGACAACGTCGATCGCGGTGCCGGGCTGAGCGAAGGCAAGGAATGGGAACGCAACACCGACGTCGCCTACGTAGTCCAGAGCGGACCGTTGAAAAACCTCGGACTGAAGGTGCGCAACGCGACCGTGCGCAGCAACTTCGGCAGCGATCTGGACGAAACCCGCTTGATCCTCAGCTACACCATGGCGCTGTGGTAACAGCGCAGCGGCACTGAACGCTCCGCTCCTCGTTGGTTTTACCGGGCCTGCCATGGCCCGGTTTTTTTGGTTTTGGCGTTATAGAACGCGTGTAACCGTTGGACTGACTGTGTTTCTGGTTTTGGTACTACGGGTGCACATGCTTATGCCGTGTTTTCGCGATGACTTCTGTTTCACCCTGCTGGGCGAGCCCCTTTTGGCAAACGCCCCAAAAGGAACCAAAAAGTCTTGCCCCTGCATCCGGCCCTGCGCTTCGCTCCGGGTTCGTTCACTCCATCGCCGCTCCGAGGGCCGTCGCACAAGGGCCATCCATGGCCCTTTACGACTCTCGCCGCGTCCTGCGGCTCGCCCCTCTGCGCAACGATTCCGCTCACCCTCCTGATGGGGCGACTGAGCGCACGTCTGACGCCATGACAACATTCAGCAGAGAGAGGTAAAGCTGGTTGAGGGGCGCAGCTAGGAGCTTTAGAACACGCCGAGGCGGCAACCAAATGCCAAAACGGGCGAACACATAAACCTCCCAGTCCGGCTTCAAGCTCAATCCCAAAGCCCCCCTCAATGAACGTTGCCTTTCAAATCAATCCCGAAGAAACCCCAACACGCGCTGCGTGAAAGCATCGCCAACCTCAACGTTGGACAAATGCGCAGCCTCGAACTCCACCAGCTCGGCCCCTTCGATGCGAGATTGTATGAAGCGCCCATGCTCAGGCGTGGTCACCGGGTCTTTGCTGCCGCAAACGACCAGCGTCGGCACCTTGATCGCGCCCAGCTGCTCACGGTAATCAGCATCACGCACCGCTGCGCAGTTAGCGGCATAACCTTCGGGCGAGGTGCTGGCGATCATTTGTGTGATGCGCTGCGTCTGTGCCGGCTGCTGCTCGGCGAATGCCGGGGTGAACCAGCGTGCGATGGAGGCGTCGCGCATGTCGCGCATGGTCTGCTCGCCACCCTTGAGCACGGTGTCGATGCGCTCGTTCCAGACGTCGTCAGTGCCGATCTTCGCCCCGGTATTGCAGATCACCAACCGCGTCAGCCGCTCGCCGGCGTTGATGCCCAGCCATTGGCCGATCAGACCGCCCATGGACAGGCCGCAGAAGGCGAAACGGTCGATGCCAAGGGAATCGACCAGGCCCAAGACGTCCTGCCCAAGCTGTTCGATGCTGTAAGGCCCCGGCGTGACGGCAGAGCCGCCGTGGCCGCGGGTGTCATAGCGCAGCACGCGGAAGTGTTCGCTGAACTCGGGGATCTGTGCATCCCACATGTGCAGATCGGTACCCAGCGAGTTGGACAGCACCAGCACCGGCGCATCGACCGGACCTTCGAGACGGTAATTCAGTTCGCCATCGGCGAGTTTGACGGTGGGCATGAAGAATCTCCCTAGGAAGTTGATCTAAAGGTAGCCGCAAACGAGTAAAAAACGATGACTTGCGGCGTGCCGCGGCACAAGGAATTCATCAAAGGCCGTGTATGCGGTGATGGGATAAGAACGGTGGGCTAAAGCCCACCCTACCGGAGCTTGATTAGCCGTAGGGTGGGCTTCAGCCCACCATCCTTCGCGCAAGAAGTCAGACCCGCTCGACCGCCAGCGCCAACCCCTGCCCCACACCTACACACATGGTCGCCAAGCCGAGCTTGCCACCGGACTTTTCCAGCGCGTGCACGGTAGTCATGACCAGGCGCGCGCCGCTCATGCCCAGCGGGTGGCCGAGGGCAATCGCACCGCCCTGCGGGTTGACCTTCGGACTGTCGTCTTCCAGCCCCAGATCACGAGTGACCGCCAACGCCTGGGCAGCGAAGGCCTCGTTGAGTTCGATCACATCGAAGTCGCTCACGGCCACGTTCAATCGCTCGCACAACTTGCGCACCGCCGGTACAGGGCCGTAGCCCATCACCCGTGGCGCCACTCCGGCGCTGGCCATGCCGAGCACCTTCGCGCGCGGCGTGAGGCCGTACTTCCGCACTGCTTCGGCGCTGGCCAGGATCAGCGCCGCCGCACCGTCGTTCACGCCTGATGCGTTGCCCGCGGTGACCGTCTTGTCGGGACCATTAACCGGTTTCAATTTGGCCAGCGCTTCGGCACTGGTATCGGGGCGCGGATGCTCGTCGGTATCGACGACGGTGTCGCCCTTGCGCCCCTTGATCACCACCGGGACGATCTCTTCGGCAAAGAAGCCGGCGGCCTGCGCCTTGCCGGTGCGCTGCTGGCTGCGCAGGGCGAACGCATCCTGATCCGCACGACTGATCTTGTGTTCTTCGGCCACGTTGTCGGCGGTCTGCGGCATGGCATCGACGCCGTACATTTCCTTCATCTTGGGGTTGATGAAGCGCCAGCCGATGGTGGTGTCCTCAATCTTCTGCGTGCGGCCAAACGCCGTGTCGGCCTTGCCCATCACATAGGGCGCGCGGGTCATGGACTCGACACCGCCGGCGATGGCCAATTCCATTTCGCCACAGGCGATGGCGCGGAAGGCGCTGCCCACCGCATCCATGCCCGAAGCGCAGAGACGGTTGAGGGTCACACCCGGCACGGTTTCCGGCAGCCCGGCCAGCAGCGCGGCCATGCGCGCCACGTTGCGGTTGTCCTCGCCGGCCTGGTTGGCGCTGCCCATGAAGACTTCTTCGATGGCCGCCGGATCGAGCTGTGGATTGCGCTCCAGCAGCGCTTTGATCGGGGTTGCGGCCAGATCGTCGGCGCGCACGGCGGCCAAGGCGCCGCCGAAGCGGCCGATGGGCGTACGTACGGCGTCGCAGATAAAGACTTCGCGTGTCACTCGTCACCTCCAGATTGTCCGTGGGCGGCGGCCGTGCGGGCCTCAAGGGCACGCAGAGCTTCCAGTTCTGTCTCGGTGGGCGGCGCAGTTTCGCTCAGATTGTCGGCGAAACGGATGGCCCAGCCGGTGTTCTCGATCACCTGCTCGCGGGTCACGCCCGGGTGCAGCGAAGTCACCACGAATTCATTGGACCCAGCTTCGGGCTCCATGATGCACAGATCGGTGATGATGCCTACCGGCCCGCTGCCCGGCAGCCCGAGCTGCTTGCGATGCTCGCCGCCCTCGCCGAAACCGACGGATGTAATGAACGCCAGCTTGTCGACGAAGGTACGGTGCGATTGCTTAAGGATGATCAACACCTGCTTGGCCGACCCTGCAATTTCCGGCGCCCCGCCCGCCCCTGGCAAGCGAACTTTCGGTTGGTGATAGTCGCCGATCACCGTGGTGTTGATGTTGCCGTACTTATCCACCTGCGCCGCGCCGAGGAAACCCACATCGATGCGCCCGCCCTGCAGCCAGTAGCGGAAGATCTCACCGGTAGGCACCACGGTATCGGCGGTCTCGGCCAACTCGCCGTCACCGATGGACAGCGGCAATACCGAGGGCTTGGCGCCAATGGGGCCGGACTCGTAGATCAGCACGACTTCCGGAGCATGGGTCAGGCGCGCCAGGTTCGCCGCTTTGGACGGCAGGCCGATGCCGACGAAACAGACGCTGCCATTGCCAAGTCGGCGCGAGGCGGCAACGGTCATCATTTCATTGGTGCTGTAGTCATTGGCGTGAGTGCTCATTACTTGGCCTCCTGCTGCGCGGCCAGCTTGGCCTGGAATGCACTGAAATCGGGTGTATCGCGGATGAATTCATCGATCCAGGCGGTGAAGGACTCACGGCTGCGGGCAATCGGGTCCCAATCCTGATAGAAGCGGTTGTCGCGCTCGTAGTAGCCATGGGCGTAGGACGGATGCGCCCCGCCCGGCACCAGGCAGACGGCGGTCAGCGCCCAGGTCGGCAGCACGCAGGCGTTCATCGGCGCCTGCAGGTCGTCGACGATTTCTTCGACGGTGACGATGCAGCGCTTGGCCGCCAGTGCGGCTTCCTTCTGTACGCCGAGGATGCCCTGGATCAGCACGTTGCCCTTGCGATCGGCCTTCTGCGCGTGAATCACGGTGACGTCCGGACGCACGCTTGGGACCGCCGCCAGCTTCTCGCCGGTGAAGGGGCAGTCAATGAACTTGATCATCGGATTGACCTTCGGCAGGTCGGAACCCAGGTAGGCGCGCAGCACCGCGAACGGCAGGCCTGATGCGCCGGCGACGTAGGCGTTGGCCAGGTCGGCGTGGCTATGCTCTTCGATCTCCAGCGGCTGCGGCCACTGCTTTTCCACCGCATCACGCAGGCGGTGCAGCGAGCCGACGCCGGGATTGCCGCCCCAGGAGAAGATCAGTTTTTTTGCGCAACCGGCACCGATCAGCAGGTCGTAGACCAGGTCGGGCGTCATGCGCACCAGCGTCAGATCCTTCTTGTCCTGACGAATGAGCTCGTGGGCGGCGGCGGTGGGAATCAGATGGGTGAAGCCTTCAAGGGCGACGGTGTCGCCATTGCTAACGAAGCGATCGATTGCTTCGCCAAGGGAAAGAAGCTCGGCCATGGGTCAGTCTCTTGTGGTCGTGGGTGCACCCGCTAGAGAGTGCTTACGATCCACACTAACCATCGCCAGGCCCTGGAACAATCCGATAATCGATTAATCGTTCGTTAATCGAACAGAATGATGGCCTTGGAGTTAATGATTCTACTGCGGGTAAAGACTCCGTTCTCGCTGCGGTGGGCTGAAGCGGAGCGCCGCCCGGCCCACCCTACAGTCGTACCCCGTGCAGGCGAAATCGGACGAGATTGCCCTACGGAAGAACACGCCAAGGTCCCGCTCCGGCTGCCTGTCCGCTTCGCGTTCAGCGACGTAGGGTGGGCTTCAGCCCACCGGTGATGGCAGCTGGACCAGAGTCGGGGCACGCTTCACCGATCCGACTGCGGCATCGCTGTCAGTGAAACAGCCGCGTACTCAGCTCCTTGCTCGCCTCCAGCAACACCGGCAGAAAGCGCGTTACCAGCTCCTGCCGGGTCACCCGGCTGGCATGAGTACCGACGTTCAACGCGGCTAACACCTGCCCGGCGGAATCCTTCAGCGGGACGGCCAGCGACCGCAAGCCGACCTCCAGTTCCTGATCGATGATCACCCAACCCTGCTGGCGAATCTCGGCAATGGCCGCGCGAATGGCCTCGGGCGTATGCAGCGTGCGGCTGGTCTTGATCTGCAGATTGGCGTGTTCCAGGTAGTCGTCCAACGCGGCGTCATCGAGCGCCGCCAGTAGAATTCGGCCCATGGAGGTGCAATAGGCCGGCAGACGGCTGCCGACGCTGAGATCCACCGAAATCAATCGCTGCGGCGTCGCAGAACGTGCGACGTAGAGCACCTCGTCGCCTTCCAGCGTGGCCATGGAACAGGCTTCGTGCAGTTGATCGCTGAGGCGGTCGAGGATCGGCTGCGCGGTAACCGCCAGCGGAGTCGATGACAGGTAGGCGTGACCGAGGGTCAGCACCTTGGGCAACAGCGAATAGGTGCGCCCGTCGGTGGTGGCGTAGCCGAGCTTGATCAGCGTGTGCAGGCAGCGCCGCACCGCTGCACGGGGTATCTCCGTGCGGTGGCTGATCTGTGCGATGGTCAGATGGCGTTTTCGCTCTTGGAACGCGTGAATCACCGCCAGACCGCGGGCCAGCGAGGTCATGAAGTTCGGGTCGCCGGTCAGGGCTTCGATGCGTTTGGCCGGCGACGCGATGATCGCCGGCGCGGTGGGCGCGATGCTAGGGCGGGATTCTTCGTTCATGGGCGGACAGCCTTGTCGGGAGCGATGGGCGATTATCGTCCACAAGTTCGATAATCGCAAAGCACATCACCAAGGCCGATGACGTTCTAGAGCAGTTGCCAGGTGTAATTGAAGATCAGCCGGTTCTCGTCGATATCGCTGCGGTAGTTGGAGCGCGCTGTGACGTTGCGGACCCGGACGCCAAGACCTTTCAGCACACCGCCCTGAAAGGTGTAGCCGAGATCGAGGTCGCGCTCCCACTCCCTACCCTCGAAGCCCAAGCCGGTATCGACGTTGTCGCCACGGATGTAGCGCACCGTGGATACCAGACCCGGCATGCCAACGGCAGCGAAATCGAAGTCGTGGCGTACCTGCCAGGAGCGCTCGTCGGCGCCGGCGAATTCATAGGTGGGCACTTCGTTGCCCAGCGGCGTGACGTTGTTGAACACGCGAGGGAAGGCATCGTCGCCGAACATCGCCTGGTAACCGATGGAAAAGGTGTGGCCGCCGCGCTTGGCGGACAGCACCGAAAACAGCGCGCGGTTATCGATATCACCCAGTAGCCCCTCGCCGTCTTCCTTCGAATCGTAGAATCCGAGATTGGCGCCGAGCACCCAGTCGCCCACCGGCTCGCTGTGCTTGAGGCTGTAGAAGCGCTGGTTGTAGATATCTTCCAGCTGCGCATACCAGACGCCCGCCGAAGTGCGCTTGTCGTTGAAGGCGTAATCGGCACCGGCATAGTTGAAGCGGTCGGTTTCGGCGTTGCCGCCCAGCTGCGGCACATGGCCGAGCTTCGCGCGCATTGAGCCGTCGCCGGCTTCATTGAGCACGCTGCCGGAATGCAGCTGGCCGGCTTGCAGGGTCAGCCCATCGATCTCCTGCGAGACGATGCTGGCGCCCTGGTAGGTAGGCGGTAGCAGGCGGATGTCGCTGAAGGTCAGCACCGGCAGGTTGGGTGTCAGCTCGCCGACCTTCAGCTCGGTTTTCGACAAGCGTGCCTTGAGCGCGGCGCCGATGCGGCCGAAGTCGTCCGCCGCCTTGCCGTCACTGCCAGTCGGCAGCAAGCCGGTATTGACCCGGTCGGCGCTGCTGTCGAGCTTGATGCCCAACTGGCCCAGTACATCCACGCCGAAACCGACCGTACCCGGCGTGTAGCCGGATTTGATGTTGAGGATGAAGCCCTGCGCCCACTCCTCCGACTTCGACTGCTGGTTGGCGCCGACGATGTCGGAGAAATCCCGGCTGAAGTAGTAGTTGCGCGCCTGCAGAGTGGCGCTGGCACCTTTGATGAAGCCGTCTTCGGCAACTGCTTGGCATGCGCTGAGCGCTACGCCGACCGCCAACGAGAGGCGTGATATCTGCGTCTGGTTTTTCATGGATTTCCTCATTGTTGTTGTTTTTCAAGGTGCACGCTGCCGGCCCTTCCGGCGTGGTCGGATGAGCGCGACAAGGGTTTTCGATCGTTAGCTGGTGCGCTAGGCAATGCCTTCAGCGCGCGGGTTGCTCCCGTTGGAGGTTGGCGCCCTGGTTCTCAGGGGCCTTTGCCGGTTTTCTCAGGGTCAGCAGCAGGTGCGCGGCGATCCCGAAGATCAGCCCCCAGAAGGCGGCGGACAATCCCAGTAGCGACATGCCCGATGCGGTGACGAGAAAGGTGATCAGCGCCGCCTCGCGGTCCGCCGGGACCGACATGGCGCCATGCAAGGCGGCGCCAATGGCCGACAGCAGCGCCAGCCCGGCCAATGCGGCGATCAACGCCGAAGGAAAGGCGGTGAACACCGACACCAGGGTCGCACCGAAGATGCCCAGCAGCAGATAGAACACGCCGCCGGAAACACCGGCGATGTAGCGTTTGCCGGGATCTTCGTGGGACTCCTTGCCGGTGCAGATCGCCGCGGTGATCGCCGCAAGATTCAATCCGTGGCAGCCGAAGGGTGCGAGCAACAAGGTACCCAGTGCACTGCCGCTGATCAGCGGACTTGCCGGGGTCTGGTAGCCGGCATTGCGCAATACGGCCATGCCCGGCACGAACTGCCCAGTCAGCGCCACCATCACCAGTGGAAACGCCACGCCCAGGATCACCTGCCAGCTGAGTTCGGGAGTGATCCAAACCGGTTTGGCCAGGCCCAGCACCAGCGCTTCGCTACGCAGCTCACCGCTGCCAACCGCCATCGCGACGCCCACTACCAGCACCGCCATCACCGCGTAGCGCGGCATGGCGCGCTTGAACAGCAGGTAGGTGGCGAACATCGCCAGCACCAGCCAGGGCTGATCCTTCACCGACACGAATAGCTCGGTACCGAAGCGAAACAGGATGCCGGCCAGCATCGCCGCCGAAATCGCCGCTGGAAGTTTACTGATCACCTTGTCGAAGGCGCCAGACAGCCCCACCAGCAGGATGATCAGGTTCGATACCAGGTAGGCGCCCACTGCCTGGTTCATGCTGATGTCCGGCAGCATGGTCACCAGCAACGCCGAGCCGGGCGCCGACCAGGCGATGACGATCGGCACCCGGTAGCGCAGGCTCAGCAGGATGCCGAGCGCACCGCTGCCGATGGAGATGGTCCAGATCCAGGACGAGAGCACATCGTGCGGCAGACCGCCCGCCTTCGCTGCCTGGAAGATGATCACCAGCGGGCCGGCGTAGGAAATGATGGTCGCGATGAAACCGGCAACCACGGCGGAGAGGGAGCAATCCCTGATTAGCGTTTTCATGACGCCTCGCAAGACAGGCCTGGCTATCCGTGACGGTGTCCGGATCGCTCTTGTTGTTGGGTAAGCGATGAAACGGTGGCGCGGGAAATCGCCAGAGTCGGGAGAGGAAAGAAGCGTCATCCGCCCTACGAGTCTCGGCGCTGGCGTAGGGTGGTTGTCGCCTCACCCATCCACCCTACGGAACCCGAAGAGTGGATGGTAAAGAGCCTCATCCGACAGGCTCAGGCTTCCTGTAATGCGCGCGGGCGCTTGCTGCGCTGCTCGGCTTGCGGCGCTGGCGCCTGCTGCAACTGGAAGTCGAACTCCACTTCGGCGAAGCGCCCTTCCACACCGCGCGCATGGGCGGCTTCAGGATCGTCGTTGAAGTGGATGTCGCCGATCAGACCGTCGCGCGTCGCGTAGGCGAAGTCGTCCCACAGGTACTTGTCGCCCGCCAGGTTGATCTGCGTGGTGAGATGGCGATGGCCCGGCGCGGAGATGAAGAAGTGGATATGCGCCGGACGCTGACCGTGACGGCCGAGCAGATCGAGCACTTCCTGCGTCGGACCATCCGGCGAGCAGCCGTAGCCGGACGGCACGATGCTGCGCGCGCGGTAGCGGCCTTCGGCATCGGTGACGATGCGCCGGCGCAGGTTGTACTCAGACTGGCTCTTGTCGAAATAGGAGTAGTTGCCCTGGGTGTTGGCGTGCCACAGGTCGACGGTGGCGCCGGCCAGCGGCTTGCCATCGGGCCCGGTGACCTTGCCCTGGAGGAACATGACGGTCGCCACGCCATCTTCGCTGCCGTCATCCATGCGTGCCTCGCCCTCGACGATCGGCGCACCGGCCACGTACAGCGGGCCTTCGATGGTGCGTGGGGTGCCGCCGGTGAGGCCGGCCTGTGCATCCTTGGCATCTTCCAGCAGATCGAGGAAGTGCTCGATGCCAAGCCCGGCTGCCAACAGGCCCGCTTCATTACGCCCGCCGAGGCGGTTGATGTAGTCCACCGCTTTCCAGAATTCATCCTGAGTGATTTCCAGGTCTTCGACGATCTTTGCGGTGTCGACCAGGATGCGGTTGATCACTGTCTTCAGACGGCTGCTGCCTTCATCGCTCTGAAAGCCACTGGCTTCGTTGAAGAAGTTCTGGACGTGGTCGGAATTAGAGATTTTCACAGTCATGGCTCAGGCCTCATTTTGTAATTATCGTTACACCGACCGGGGCAAACCCCGGCCCGGAAAATCAATCAGCTGTCGTCGTCACGAATCGAGGACGGATGGCGGCACAGCGGATTGACTTCGATATCCATGTAGGGAAACAGCGGCAGCTGCATCAGGGTGTCGTGCAGTTCCTGCACGCTGGCCACGTCGAACACGCTGTAGTTGGCGTACTGGCCGGCGATGCGCCACAGGTGACGCCACTTGCCTTCGCGCATCAGGCCCTGGGCCAGTTCCTTCTCGTCCGCCTTGAGCTTGGCGGCCTTGGCCGGGTCCATGTCCACCGGCAACTTCACGATCATCTTTACGTGGAACAGCATCTTGCGAACCTCCGTTTTACTTGCGGCTGAAGAACGCCAGGCGCTCTTCGTCCAGGGTCAGGCCGAGGCCGGGCGTGCGCGGTACTTCCAGATGGAAGTCGCGATAGACCGGCGCCTCGGTGACGATTTCTTCGGTGAGCAACAAGGGGCCGAACAGCTCGGTGCCCCAGGTGAGTGTGTTCAGGGTGACGAAGGCGTGGGCCGAGGCCAGGGTGCCGACGGCGCCTTCGAGCATGGTTCCGCCATACAGCGCGATGCCGGCGGCTTGGGCAATCTGCGCGGTGCGCAGCACAGCGCGTGGGCCGCCGTTCTTGGCGATCTTCAGGGCGAAGATGCTGGCGGCACCGTCGGCGGCCAGGCTGAAGGCGTCTTCGACGCTCTCAATGGACTCGTCGGCCATAATGGGCGCCGGGCTGCGCTGGTTCAGGCGCACCTGACCGGCACGATTGACGCGCGAGATCGGCTGCTCGATCAGGTCGATGCCGTTGTCTCCCAGCACCTGGCAGGCGCGGATGGCCTGGGATTCGTCCCAGTACTGGTTGACGTCGACCCGTACGCTGGCACGCTCACCCAGCGCCTTCTTGATGGCAATGACGTGTTTGAGGTCGGCACTCACTTCGTTGGCGCCGATCTTCAGCTTGAAGATCCGGTGGCGACGGATGTCGAGCATCTGCTCGGCTTCGGCGATGTCCTTGTCGGTATCGCCGCTGGCCAGCGTCCAGGCGACTTCCAGGCTGTCGCGCACTCGCCCGCCGAGCAGCTCGCTGACCGGCAGCCCAAGGCGCTTGCCCTGGGCATCGAGCAGCGCGCTTTCCAGGCCGGACTTGGCGAAGGTGTTGCCCTTGGCCGCCTTGTCCAACCGCAGCATGGCGGCATTGATATTGGCCGCATCCTGGCCGACCAGCAGCGGGCCGAGGTGGCTGTCGATGTTGGTCTTGATGCTCTCCGGGCTTTCGTTGCCGTAGGCCAGGCCACCGATGGTGGTGGATTCACCGATGCCTTCGATGCCATCGCTGCAACGCACGCGGATGATCACCAGCTTCTGCTGCTGCATGGTGTGCATCGCCAGCTTGTGCGGACGAATGGTGGGCAGGTCGACGATGACGGCATCGATGCGTTCGATCAGGGTGTGGCTCATAACGGCTCCCGGAGTCCTATTTCAGTGATCAGGCTTTCGCCGCCGACAGACCGGCTGGCACGGCATCGCTGTTGCGCTGCCCGGAAACGGCGAAGACGGTCATGGCCAGCGCAGCGATCACGCCTGGAATGGCGAAGGCCATAAAATTCAATTGCAGCGGCAGGTTGATGCCCAGCAGCGCCCCGCCCAGCAATGGACCGACGATGGCGCCGTTGCGGCCGATGCCGGACGCCCAGCCAAGACCGGTGGAGCGAATCGACAGGCCGTAGAATTGCGCGGCGGCTGCGTACAGCAGAATCTGTGTGCCGATCACGGTGGCGCCGGCGATGGTGATGAGCGCGTAGAGCACCGGCATCGGCGTCTTGAAGCCCAGCAGGCTGATGGACACCACCGACACTGCGAAGAAGGCCACCACGACCTTGGCCAGATTGAAGCGATCACCCAGCCAGCCGCCGAGAATCGCGCCGAACATGCCACCCAGATTCAGCGCCACCAGGAACGACAGGCTCGAACCCAGGCTGTAACCGGCGTTGGCCATCAGCTTCGGTAGCCAGGAGCCCAGCGCGTAGACCATCAGCAGGCAGCAGAAGAAGGCGATCCAGATCGACAGGGTGCGCACGCCGCGGCCGTCGCGGAACAGTTCCAGCACCGAAGCGCTCTTGCCCTTCACTTCGTTCATCACTAGCTCGTCGCTGGCGCTGAGAGCAAGGCTCGGTTCGATCTGGTTGAGCAGCTTGCGGGCCTGTTCGGTACGGCCCTGGCGCACCAGGAAACCCACCGATTCGGGCAGCTTCCAGAGAATCACCGGGAGCAAAAGCAGCGGCACGGCGGCGGCGAAGAACATCGCCTCCCAGCCGAAGCGCGGCAACATGTAGATGCCCAGCCCGGCGGAGAACATGCCGCCCAGCGAGTAGCCGCTGAACATGATTGCCACCAGGGTGCTGCGCAGTTTCTTCGGTGCGTACTCGTTCATCAGCGCAACGACGTTGGGCATCAGCCCGCCGCAACCGAGACCGGCCAGGAAGCGGAAGATGCCGAACTCCGTTGGCGTGCTGGCAAAGCCGTTGAGCACGGTCGCCGCGCTGAACAGCAGAAAGCAGATCGCGATGCCCTTCTTGCGTCCGATGCGGTCAGCCAGGGTGCCGAAGATCAGCGCGCCGAACATCATGCCGAACAGCGCGTAACTGCCCAGCGCGCCGGCCTGCAGCGGGGTCAGCCCCCATTCCTGCATGATCACCGGCAGGACCACGCCGTAGATGAACAGGTCATAGCCGTCGAAAATCAGCAGCAATGCGCACAGGCACATGACCAGCCAGTGAAACTGGCTGAAGCGGGCGTTATCGATGATTTCGTGAACATCTACTTTTCGCATGGCAAGGCTCTCTATTGTTTTTGTTGTAGAAACTGCGTGTCGTTAGTGCCGAGAATCGTGATCAGCCCTGATCCCCACCGCCCACCGGCAGGGTCACGCCGGTGATGTAGGAGGCGTCATCGGAGGCCAGGAAGAGGATGGCGCCGGCCTGCTCGTCGATGGTTCCGTAGCGCTTCATCAGCGTGGAATCGACGGTCTGGTCGACGATCTGTTGGTACCAGACCTTCTCCTGCTCGCTCTGCTCGGCCGTATTGCGCGGAATGCGCCGTGGCGGCGCCTCGGTGCCGCCCGGCGCGGTGGCGTTGACGCGAATGCCGCGCTGGGCATTCTCGAAGGCCAGGCAGGCGGTCAGCGCGTTCACGCCGCCCTTGGCTGCGCCGTAGGGCACGCGGTTGAGGCTGCGAGTGGCGATGGAAGAGACGTTGACGATGGCACCACTGCCCTGCTCCAGCATGTGCGGCAGCGCGGCGTGGCAGCACCAGAGCGTGGGGAACAGTGAGCGGCGCACTTCGGCTTCGATCTCGTGCTCTTGGTAGTGCTCGAAGGGCTTGGCCCAGATGGTGCCACCGACGTTGTTGACCAGAATGTCGAGACGTCCGAAGTGGGTTTTGGCGGTGTCCATCACCCGGTGGCAATCGGCGAACTGCTCGAGATCGGCGGTCAGGGTGAGAACCTGCGCGCCGTTGGCGCCGAGCTCGTCGGCCAGTTCGTGGACCAGCTCGGAGCGATCGACCAGCAGCAGGCATCCGCCCTCCTCGGCCATCCGCTCGGCCACGCGGCGACCGATGCCTTGGGCGGCACCGGTGATTACCGCAACTTTATTTTGGAAACGCATGTTCATTGGGTTACCTCAACAGATACATCCGTAGTGCTCGTAACATCTTCGCGGCTGACGCCACCGCCGGCTTGGAGTGCTGATCGTTCCCACTCCGCGTGGGAACGCCAGCCCTGGACGCTCCGCGTCTCAGCTCTCTAGCAACCGACGCAGAGCGTCTCAATCAGTACCGTAGGGTGGGCTTTAGCCCACCGCCAGCACCCCATTGGTGGGCTGAAGCCCACCCTACAAATTTGAACTGCGACGTTGATCGTTCCAACGCTCCGCGTGGAATGCCGCCCCGGACGCTCCACGTCCCGGCAGTGCGTCGCAACCAGGGTTCCCACGCTGGAGCGTGGAAACTAGGCGCTGGCGGCGAATTTCTCGTAATAGAAGTTCGCTGGCTGCAGACCCTGTTCACGGATGAACTGGCTGACCGCCTCCACCATCGGCGGCGGGCCGCAGAGATAGATGTCCACCTCGCCGTCGTTAAGGTGCTTCGGCTCGATGTGCTGGGTGACGTAGCCCTTCTGCGGGTAAGCGCTGTCGGGGCTGGCCACGCAGGCGCTGTAGGTGAAGTTGGGGATGCGCGCGGCGAAGGCTTCGAGCTTGTCCATTTCCACCAGATCGTGATCAAGGGTTACGCCGTAGATCAGATGCAGCGGATGCTCGCTGCCCTGCTCGGCAATCTTCTCCAGCATGGCGGTGAATGGCGCGAGGCCGGTGCCGCCCGCCAGCAACAGCAGCGGACGCTTGATATCGCGCAGGTAGAAGCTGCCCAGCGGACCGGCCAGGGTCAGACTGTCGCCCGCCTTGGCCAGGCCGGTAAGGAAGCTGCTCATCAGCCCGCCCGGCACGTTGCGGATCAGGAAGCTGACTTCGCCATCCCTGGGCAGCGAGCTGAAGGAATAGGCTCGGCTCTGATCGCTGCCCGGCACCTTGAGGTTGACGTACTGCCCCGGCAGGAACGCCAGCTGGTTCAGGGCCTCGCCCTTGACCGACAGCGCGATGGTGCTTTCGGACAGCTGGCGGACACCGCTGATGGCGGCTTCGAAACAGACCTGCTCGGTCTTGCACACCTGCGAGGAGGCCGGTACGCGGATCACGCAATCGCTCTCGGCGCGCATCTGGCAGGTCAGCACGTAACCCTGTTCGGCTTCATCTTCGCTGAGCGCATCCTCGATGTATTCCTCGCCGAGGTCGTAGCGGCCGGCTTCGGCGAAGCACTTGCAGGCACCGCAAGCGCCGTCACGGCAATCCAGCGGGATGTTGATGCCCTGGCGGTAGGCGGCGTCGGCCACGGTTTCGCCGAGGTTGGTTTCGATGAAGCGGGTTACGCCGTCTTCGAAATTCAGTGCGATGTTGTAGGTCATGGCTGCGCCCTCACAGGTGGTACACGTCGATCATCTGGCGGATGTAGTCGTTCTTCAGCACGACCTTCTTGGCCTTGATCAGCGGGTTCTCGCCGCGCACATCCAAGGTGTAGAAGTTGGTGCCGTAGAAGTGATCGACCGTCTTGTAGCGGAAGCTCATGGTGTGCCAGTTGTAGCGCAGCTTGCAGAAGCCATCGGCCTGCTCGAGCAACTCGAGATTGCTGATGTTGTGGGTGGTGCGGGTGTCCGGAATGGTTGCACTGGAGCGCTCGGTCTTGATGCGGAACACGCGGTCTTCCAGACCACTGCGGTTTCCGTACCAGATCAGCGAGATTTCGCTCTGGGGATCTTCGGTCAACTGGTCGCGATCATCCCAGGCCGGCATCCAGAAGCTGGCGTCCGGCGCATAGAGTTCGAGCCAGGCGTCCCACTCCTTGTCGTCGAGATAGCGCGCCTCGCGGTAGAGAAAATCACGCGCGGCTTCATAGGAAATGGTCATCTATGCGCCCTCCACGTGGATCAGCTGATCCTGTTCCGCCTTCACGGCCTTGATCATCTGCTGCTGCCAGTACTGGTGCTGCATGACGAACAGGCCTTCGTCCTCGGAGCGGACGCCGCTGAGCAAGGGATGCAGATCGATTTCCTTGGCTCCCTCATCGGCGCCTTCGATCCAGTGCTTGGCGCCACGGGACATGTCGTTCCATTCCATGGCGCGGCCCTGGAAGCCGGCCTGGCAGGCGCGGAATTCCTCGAGGTCGTCCGGCGTGGCCATGCCGCTGACGTTGAAGAAGTCTTCGTACTGGCGAATGCGGCGGGCACGCGCCTCGGCACTCTCGCCCTTGGGCGCGATGCAGTAGATGGTGACTTCGGTCTCGTCGACCGAGATCGGCCGGGCGATGCGCAGCTGCGATCCGAACTGGTCCATCAGGTAGAGGTTCGGGTAGAGGCAGAGGTTGCGCGAGTTGCCGATCATCCAGTCGGCACGAGCCTCGCCGACTTCGGCGACCAGCTCGTCGCGGCGGCTGTACAGCGGACGGTCTTCAGGGTTGTCCCAGCGCGTCCAGAGCAAAAGGTGGCCGTTCTCGAAGGAATAGAAGCCACCGCCCTTCTTGCCCCAGCCGCCGGCACTCATGGTGCGGATCTCTTCGCCGGCCTCGCGCAGCTTGCGCTGGTTCTGGGTGGCGGCGTAGTTCCAGTGCACGGCGGTGACGTGGTAACCGTCCGCACCGTTCTCCGCGGTCAGCTTCCAGTTGCCGCCGAAGACGTAGCTGGAGGAGCCGCGCAGCACTTCGATGCCATCCGGCGACTGGTCCACCACCATGTCGATGATCTTGCGCGACTCGCCGAGGAATTCTTCCAGCGGGGCGACATCTTCACGCAGGCTGCCGAACAGGAAGCCGCGATAGGACTCGAAGCGGGCGATCTTCTTCAGGTCGTGGGAGCCGTCGCAGTTGAAGCTGTCCGGGTAGCCGGCTTCCTTGGGATCCTTGACCTTGAGCAGCTTGCCGGAGTTGTTGAAGGTCCAGCCATGGAACGGGCAGGTATATGTGGCCTTGTTGCCGCTCTTGAAGCGGCACAGCATCGCACCGCGATGGCTGCAGGCATTGATGAAGGCGTTGAGCTCGCCTTCCTTGTTGCGCGCGATGAAGATCGGCTGGCGACCCATATAGGTCGTGTAGTAGTCGTTCTTCTCGGGAATCTGGCTGTCGTGGGCGAGGTAGATCCAGTTGCCCTCGAAGATGTGCTTCATCTCCAGGTCGAACAGGCGCTCGTCGGTGAACATCTCGCGCTTGCAGCGGAAGATGCCTTTTTCTTTGTCGTCTTCAACAAGCGAATCAAGGTAATCGAATCCCAGGGCCATGGCCGGGGCCTCCATTGTTATTGTTTCTACGTGATGAAGGCTAAGGCGCTGGGAGGGGTATCAATATCCGTTTTCTGCAGGACCTCTATCCGTTTTCTGCAAAACAACAGGCGGAGCGATCCGCTCATGTAAGCGGATATGGCGAAGAATCTGGGGGGTATAAACGGAAGGAGTGAAACAGGCGGGGCGTTGGGCCAACCCAGTGAGGGCTGGCCCTAGGGTTAACCGTCAGGATTGGCTCATTACCGCAGCGATGCTCTGCGCCAGGTCATCCTGAGTGAAGGGCTTGCCGAGCCTGGGCAGGTCGCCTGCCAACCCGGTTGGCTGGTCGGCATAACCAGTGACAAGGATCACCGGCAGGTCTGGATACCGCTGCCTGATGACTTCGGCCAGTTGTGTGCCGGTCATTTGCGGCATGGCCTGATCGGTCAGTACTAGATGAACCCTGTTCTGCGCGAGGATTTCCAGCGCCTGCTTCGCTGACTCCGCCTCGTACACATGGCAACCAAGCTCCTCGAGCATCGCGCCGGTCGTCATCAATACAAGGGGGTCGTCATCCACCGCCAATACGCTGAGCGCCACAGGGCAATGCGACTCGGACGTCTGCGACTGTTCAGCTTCAGCCGGCATACCGCCACCCGCGGCAAGCGGCAGCCACAGCTCAGCGGTGGTGCCACGCCCCTTCTCGCTTTTGAGCACCAAACCGCCACCAGACTGCGCGGCAAGGCCATGGACCATCGAGAGTCCCAGCCCCGTGCCTTTACCGACACCTTTGGTGGTGAAAAACGGCTCCGTTGCCCGTTCGAGCGTCGCCTCGTCCATGCCCTCGCCCTCATCGGCCAAGGCCAGGCAGAGATAGTCTCCGGGTTCCAGTCCGCCATCCTTTGAGTCGAGTCGGTGTTCACGCGCCGAGATGGTGACGGTGCCGCCCTCTGGCATGGCGTCCCGGGCATTTACCGCCAGGTTGAGCAGCGCCAGTTCGATCTGGTTGGCATCCGCCAGGACGGGTTTGAGCGAGAGAGGAAAACGGGTTTCGATCTGAATCCGAGGGCCAAGCGATTGCTGGAGCAGATCGGCCATATCACGTATCAGCGCCGGCGCATCGACCAGTTCGAGATTGAGTTCCTGGCGCCGCGCAAAGGCCAGCATGCGCTGGGACAGGGAGACGCCGCGCTGGGCACCGCGAATGGCGTTGTCCAGCAACGGGACGATTCGCGGATCGTCAGGCACCCGTCGGCGCACAATCTCCAACCCGCCCAGTACGGCCATCAGAAGATTGTTGAAGTCGTGGGCGATGCCCCCGGTCAATCGGCCTAAGGATTCCAATTTCTGTGACTGGAACAGCGCCTCCCGCGCCTCTTCCAGCTCACGCTGGGCCTCGACGGTTTCGGTGATGTCGCGGGTAATCTTGGCAAAGCCTATAAGGGTGCCCGTCTCACTGCGGATCGGGTCGACGACCACATTGGCCCAGAAGCGCGAGCCGTCCTTGCGCACACGCAAACCCTGACTTTCGAACCGCCCTTCACGCAAAGCCGTATCGAGACCGCGCTGCGGAGCGCCGTTCTCTCGGTCTTCAGCAGTAAAAAAAGCGGAATAGTGCTGTCCGATAATCTCGTCGGGCAGATAGCCCTTGATGCGCTGGGCGCCCATGTTCCAGTTGGTCACCCGCCCTGTCGGATCAAGCATATAGATGGCGTAATCAGTGACGCCCTGCACCAGCAAGCGAAACTGCTGTTCGCTCTGTTTCAGCGATTCCTCAACCAGCTTGCGCTCGGTCAGGTCGCGAGTGACCTTGGCAAAGCCGAGCAAACTGCCAGTGGGCGACCAGATTGGATCAATCACCACGTGACACCAGAAGCGCGTGCCATCCTTGCGCACACGCCAGCCCTCCCCTTCGAAGCGACCCTCGGCTGCTGCAACATCCAGTGCGCGCTGAGGTAATCCTGCGGCACGGTCGTCGTCGGTATAAAAGCGGGAGAAATGCTGGCCGATCACTTCGGCCTCTTCGTACCCCTTGAAGCGTCTCGCACCGGTGTTCCAGCTTGCAATCTTGCCGTCGACATCAAGCATATAGATGGCGTAGTCGGTCACTGCATCGATAAGTAGCCGATAACGCTCCGGCGCCGTAATCGACACATCCGAAGATGCCGTGCCTTGCATTGAAGTACCTACACCCGAGTGATTTGGTCAGGATTATGGTTAGCCAAGCATTTAAAAGAAAGGAGTGACGTTGTGAAGCCGAGCCAAAGTGCTCAACTGCGCCCTCGGCGCACCTGTGGAGCCGAGCAGTCGCTTCAGTGATGCTTGCGCAGGGTGTCGGAGGGCAGTTCGCCGAAAGTACTCTTGTAGGTTTCCGAGAAACGTCCGAGATGCAGAAAGCCATAGTCCATCGCGATCTCTGTGATATTGCGCACCTTGTCCGAAGGGTCGCTCAGCCGTCCGTGGATCTGCTCCAGTTTGCGCTGGCGGATGTAGGACTTCGGCGTGGTGCCGACCTTCCGATCGAACAACATGTACAGCGAGCGCGGACTCATGTTGGCCAGCTGCGCCAGCTGCTCGACCGAAATGTCTTTCTTCAGATGCTCGTCTATATAGTCGGTAATGCGGCCGAACGAAGGGCAGCTCTCGTTCAAGGGCTCGCGGTAGATGTTGTTGGCCAGCGTGCACAGCAGCTTCGAGGCGATGATGCGGCTGTACTGCTCTTGCAGCTGCGGAATGCAGTGCTCGGCTTCGGCCTCCTGGCAGATCAGTCCGAGCAGGCTTTCGATGCCATCGAGCTGCTTGAGTTCGTAGCGGTTGGCGGCAAAGCGAATGCCTTCGCTCGGCGCCCGCCACTGGTTCTCGGTACAGGCCTTTTCCAGAAAGGATGCGGGTACTTTGACGATGAGTTTTTCGCAATCGTCGGAATAGGTCAGGTCGACCGGATCGTCCGGGTTGATCAGCAGCAACTCACCTGGCGTGAAGTAATGCTCCTGACCGCGGCCACGCCAGAGGCAATGTCCGCGCTGCAGCAGTTGTAGGTGATAGATGGTTTCCAGCGCCTGCGAGGTAACGTGCACGCTGCCGCCATAACTCAACTGGCAAAGGTCGAGATTGCCGAACTTGCAATGGCTCAGGCTGGCCTGGGGGTTACCGGTGCGGGGTAGCTGGATGCAATGCGAACCGACGTGCTGATTGACGTACTCGGACACCGCGTGAGGATCGGCGCGATCGAAAATCATGCTTCGCTCTTTCAGCAGACTATCCATCATCAAGGCACTCGCTATTTTTATAGTTACGCCGGCATTGATTGCCGGTCGCCAGTCCAGCCATGGGTGCAGCTCTGCCACCCGGACTTGATTCAAATCAACGATAACGCGTCCGAGCACAATAGGTGATTGGACCAACGGCCAACAGCCGACCGGCCGGTAACCGCACATTTTCGGCGTTACCCGACCAGCGGAGCGCTCGCTTCAAGCCGTGCCGGGATAACTCGTAGAGGCACGCAGGGTATCGGCGATGGCCTGGGCGGCGACCGAGAGCTCGTGGCCGGGCTTGGTCAGTATGCCCACCGGTTTCTCGATCACCGGATCACCCAGCGCGACACAACAAGCCCCGACTTCCAGCATCTGCTCGCGGCACAGCGCCGGCACGGCGCTCACGCCCAAGCCACTGGCGACCATGCGCCCAACCGTTGCCAGCTGATGACTTTCAAGCTGCACGGGCAGGCTGCGCCCGCGCTGGCGCAGGTGGTCTTCCAGCATGAAGCGCACGGTGGAAGGCCGCTGCAAGGTGATAAAGGGTTGCTGCAGCAGCGCCTCCCAACTCACTTCGGCCTGGCTCGCCAGCGCCGAGTCGGCGGGCACCACAGCCACGAAGCGATCCGTGTACAGAGGCGTGAAACTCAGCGGCGTGGTGGGTTCGGGCTCGAAGGCGATGCCCAGCTCGACCTGCCGGTCGCGAACCATGTCCATCACCTGCTCGTTGATCACGTCATGCACGGTGACGCTGATCGATGGATATTGCTGGCGAAAGGTGCCGAGCACGGCCGGTAACAGGTTGCCGGCAAACGAGGGCATCGAAGCCAGCGCCACGCGCCCCTGCTTCAGAGTGAAGCGCTGACGCAGCTCGTCCTCGGCGTTATCCCAATCAGCCAGCAATCGACGCGCCAGCGGCAGCAGGGCTTCACCTTCCGGCGTCAGGCTCACCGCGCGGGTGGTGCGGCTGAACAACCGCCCGCCTAATCCGTCCTCCAGGGATTTGATCGTCAGGCTCAGCGCCGATTGCGATAGGTGTAGACGCTCACCGGCCTGCGCGAAGCTTAAGGTATGCGCCACGGCAAGAAAGGCGCGCAGCTGTTTGATGGTCATCGATTTGCATCCGGATCGAGGTGCAGCAGCGAACAGCAGCCGCTGGATTATTCTGTTTAGTCAATTAATAACGCTTAAAAATCAACTTAACAAATCTAATCGCGACGCAGACACTCGGATTCAACGACTACCAACAACAAGAAGGAATGGTTTATGGCTGGTTTCGACAAACGCGTCAGCACCTATGCCGAAGCCCTTGAAGGGCTGCAGGACGGCATGACCGTACTGGCTGGCGGTTTCGGTCTGTGCGGCATCCCGGAGAACCTGATCGCCGAGATCAAGCGCAAGGGCACTCGCGATCTGACGGTGGTTTCCAATAACTGCGGCGTCGACGGTTTCGGCCTCGGCGTGCTGCTGGAAGACCGGCAGATCAGCAAGATGATCGCCTCCTACGTGGGCGAAAACGCGTTGTTCGAAAAGCAGCTGCTCAATGGCGAGCTGGAAGTCGAGCTGACACCTCAAGGCACGCTGGCCGAGAAGATGCGCGCGGGCGGCGCCGGCATTCCGGCCTTCTATACCGCGACCGGCTACGGCACACCCATCGCCGAAGGCAAGGACGTGCGCGAATTCAACGGTCGTCCACACATTCTCGAACACGCCATCACCGGCGACTTCGCCATCGTCAAAGGCTGGAAGGCCGACCGCTACGGCAACGTCATCTACCGCCACACCGCGCAGAACTTCAATCCGCTGGCCGCAGCCGCAGGGAAGATCACCGTGGTCGAAGTCGAGGAAATCGTCGAGCCCGGCGAAATCGATCCCACCCAGATCCATACCCCCGGCATCTACGTCGACCGCATCATCTGCGGCACCTTCGAAAAGCGCATCGAGAAGCGCACCGTCCGCAGCTGAAATCCCTCATTGGTTCAAAGAATAAGAGATCAAGACCATGGCTTTAACCCGCGAACAAATGGCCCAGCGCGTCGCTCATGAACTGCAGGACGGCTACTACGTAAACCTCGGCATCGGCATCCCGACGCTGGTCGCCAACTACGTGCCCGAAGGCATGGAAGTGATGCTGCAATCGGAGAACGGCCTGCTCGGCATGGGCGCCTTCCCTACCGAGCAGGAGCTCGACGCCGACATGATCAACGCCGGCAAGCAGACTGTCACCGCCCGCGTCGGCGCCTCCATTTTCAACTCCGCCGAATCCTTCGCGATGATTCGCGGCGGGCATATCGACCTCACCGTACTCGGCGCTTTCGAAGTCGACGTACAGGGCAACATTGCCTCCTGGATGATCCCCGGCAAGCTGGTCAAGGGCATGGGCGGTGCGATGGATCTGGTCGCCGGTGCCGAAAACATCATCGTGCTGATGACGCACGCCTCGAAGGACGGCGAGTCCAAGCTGCTGCCCAAGTGCACCCTGCCGCTGACCGGCGCCGGCTGCATCAAGCGCGTGCTGACCGATCTGGCTTATCTTGAAATCGAGAACGGTGCCTTCATCCTCAAGGAACGCGCCCCCGGCGTGAGCGTCGAGGAGATCATCGCCAAGACCGCCGGTGAACTGGTAGTGCCTGATCATGTACCGGAAATGACCTTCGGCTGATCAAGCGCCGAACAGGGCCTCGCGGTGCGCTGGTCGCACGCGGGGCTTTTCCCGTTTTGAATCCAGGAGATTCGCCATGCAAGACGTCGTTATCGTTGCCGCTACCCGTACCGCCATCGGCTCCTTTCAAGGTGCCCTGGCCAACATCACCGCGCCGGACCTGGGCGCTGCCGTGATCAAGCGTCTGCTCGAACAGACTGGGCTGAATCCCGCCGAAGTCGATGAAGTGATTCTCGGCCAGGTGCTGACTGCTGGCGCCGGTCAGAACCCGGCACGCCAGGCCTCGGTCAAGGCCGGCCTGCCGCACGAAGTGCCGTCCTTCACGCTGAACAAGGTCTGCGGCTCGGGGCTCAAAGCGCTGCACCTGGCCACCCAAGCCATCCGCTGCGGCGACGCCGAAGTGATTATCGCCGGCGGTCAGGAAAACATGAGTCTGGCACCCTACGTCCTGCCCAAGGCCCGTACCGGTTTGCGCATGGGTCATGCCGAACTGGTCGACTCGATGATCAGCGACGGTCTCTGGGATGCCTTCAACGATTTCCACATGGGCATCACCGCCGAGAATCTGGTCGACAAGTACGGCATCAGCCGTGAAGCACAGGATGCCTTCGCCGCCTCGTCGCAGCAGAAAGCCGTCGCCGCCATCGAAGCCGGTCGCTTCAAGGATGAAATCACGCCAATCGAGATTCCTCAGCGCAAGGGCGAGCCGCTGCGCTTCGATACCGACGAGCAACCGCGTGCCGGTACCACGGCCGACGCGCTGGCCAAGCTCAGGGCCGCATTCAAGAAAGACGGCTCGGTCACCGCCGGTAACGCCTCCAGTCTCAACGACGGCGCCGCCGCCGTGCTGCTGATGAGCGCGGACAAGGCCAAGGCGCTTGGCCTGCCGGTGCTGGCGCGGATCAAGGCGTACGCCAATGCGGGCGTCGACCCGGCGATCATGGGCATCGCGCCGGTTTCGGCAACACGCCGCTGCCTGGACAAAGCCGGTTGGTCGCTGGATGAGCTCGACCTGATCGAAGCCAACGAAGCCTTCGCCGCACAGGCGCTGTCGGTCGGCCAAGAATTGGGCTGGGATGCCAGCAAGGTCAACGTCAACGGCGGCGCCATCGCGCTCGGTCACCCCATTGGCGCGTCGGGCTGCCGAATCCTGGTGACGCTGCTGCACGAGATGATCCGCCGCGACGCCAAAAAGGGCCTCGCCACCCTGTGCATCGGTGGCGGTCAGGGTGTTGCGCTGGCGATCGAACGCAACTGAACGGCGCTAGGGTCTGTTGCCGTTTCGTGCGCGGCCGCGCCATGCGGCGTTGCGGGACTCGGCAAGGGAACCACCATTACCTGCGTCCCGCGTCTTGCCTGGCGAGATTTGGCGCAGCAACGCGGCTGACGACGAAACGGCAACAGACCCTAGACCAAATCACATAGGGAGGGTTCTGGACCGCGGTCCTGAGAACCGCCTGAATACATCGATGAAATAACGGCGCGCGCCACGCACGCGCGCCGCTCATAACAAAGAAAACAACACAGGATCACAACCATGCTCGGCGCCGTTACCTCTTTGAGCGTAAAGCTCGTACAGCGATACCTACCCTCACCCTTCGTTTTCGCCATTCTTCTTAGTCTCATCGTGCTGGCCGCCAGCATGCTCGTCACCGGTCAGGGCCTGCCGGCCATGGCGAAGCACTGGGGCACAGGCTTCTGGAATTTGCTCACCTTCGCCATGCAGATGGCGCTGATTCTCGTCACCGGGCACGCGCTTGCCAGCGCACCGGCCATTCACCGCCTACTCGCGGGCCTGGCCCGCATCGCGCGCACCCCTGGCCGCGCCATCGTGCTGGTCACGTTGGTGGGCTTGGCCGGTTCCTGGATCAACTGGGGCTTCGGCCTGGTGATCGGTGCAGTCTTCGCCCGTGCGCTGGCCCGTGAGGTCAAAGGCGTCGACTACCCACTGCTGGTGGCCGCTGCCTATTCTGGCTTCCTCATCTGGCATGGCGGCCTGTCCGGCTCGGTTCCGCTGTCACTCGCCACTGGCGGCGCTGACCTGGAGCGCATGACCGGCGGTGTAATCACCGGTGCCATTGGTGTCGGCGATACGCTGTTCACCACGCTGAACCTGACCATCATCGCGCTGCTGGTCATCGGCCTGCCGATCCTCAATTGGGCCATGCATCCCAAGCAGCCGAAAGTTGCCGATCCCGCGCTGCTGCTGGAGCCGGAACATCAGCCGCTGCCACGCGAGACGCTGGCCCAGCGCATGGACGACAGCCGCATCCTCAACCTGATCATCGTCGCGCTAGGTGCGGTGTATTTCGTTTACTACTTCGCCGAGAACGGCTTCGCCCTGACGCTCAATATCGTCATCGGCCTGTTCCTTTTCATCGGCCTGCTGCTGCACGGCTCGCCCGAGCGCTACATGCGTGCCGTGCAAGACGGTATTGGCGGGATCAGCGGCATCGTCATCCAGTTTCCCTTCTACGCGGGAATCATGGGCATGATGGTCGGCGCCAACGCCGAGGGCCTGTCGCTGGGCAAGCAGATCACCGAGTCGTTCATCGCCTCGTCGTCGGCCGATACCTTCCCAGTGCTGGCCTTCCTCAGCGCCGGTCTGGTCAACGTTTTCGTACCGTCTGGTGGCGGCCAGTGGGCCGTACAAGGACCGATCATGCTGCCGGCCGGCCAGGCGCTCGGTGTGACGCCGGCGGTGACGGCCATGGCCATCGCCTGGGGTGATGCCTGGACCAATATGATCCAGCCGTTCTGGGCGCTGCCAATCCTCGGCATTGTCGGCCTCGGCGCGCGCGACATCATGGGTTATTGCTTGTTGATCTTGGTGTACTCAGGCTTGGTCATTTCCGGCTGCTTCTATTTCCTTGGCTGATAGAAACAGGGCAGGCGCCGCAATGGCCCTGCCCTTTCGGGTTCCACCGCGCGGCAATCCAAGCGGCTCCGACAACCCGGTTCTGAACTTCTCCCCACGGGTTCGATACTACGTTCAGAACAGTCGTCTGGCCCTACTCGGCGATGGCGAGACCGGGTCAGGGGAATGAATCCTCCGCGGCTTCGTCTGCTGGTCTTCTTGGATTTCTTTCTTACCGTCTCATCACGAGCACATTGAACGCTGCCGGCGTTAGGAGAGGCTCTGGAATAACCGTTTCGCTTCTTTTACCCGTCATATCCGCTCGTCTGCCTGAAGATCGGAACAGATGAACGGTGCAACTTTTTCTTACAACTCTGAGTCGCAGTTAACGGACCGAGGCTTAACACCTGCGCTAGCGATTGATTGAAATCCTAGCTGCAAGGATTGGCTGTCGAGTTTGGGATGAGGTGTGGATACCTCGACGAACGCGTCGATAGCAGCCGCTTTGTGGTAGCTCTCGGACAGTCGCTGTCCTGATGTCGAAGGGCAGCAGAAGAGACTCAGGGAAAGGGAAAGGACGATGCTCTTCAACTCCATGGTGTTCATCGCCGGGTTTCTGCCGGTGGTTCTTCTTGGCTTCATCATCCTTGCGGGCAGTGGTAAACAACGGCTTGCAGCCATCTGGCTAACGCTGGCGTCGCTGGTGTTTTACGGCTGGTGGAACCCGGCTTATGTGCCGCTGCTGGTCGGCAGCATGGCGTTCAACTACCTGATCGGCGGCTACCTGATGCGCCGGCCGTCGCGCACGCTACTGGTGCTGGGTGTCGCCGCCAACGTGGCGTTGCTCGGCTACTACAAATACACCGGTTTTCTGTTCGGCACGCTCGACGATGCCTTCGGCCTGGGCTGGTCGGTGGGCGACATCATCCTGCCCTTGGCGATTTCCTTTTTTACCTTCCAGCAGATCGCCTATCTGGTCGATGCCCATGATGGCGAAGTGAGCGAGCACGACTTCATCAATTACTGCCTGTTCATCACGTTCTTCCCGCAGCTGATCGCCGGCCCGATTACTCACCACAGCGAGATGCTCAAGCAGTTCAAGGATCACAGCACCTTTCGTCCTCGGCTGGACAACCTCTCCCTGGGGCTGACGGTGTTTCTGCTCGGCCTGTTCAAGAAGGTGATCATCGCCGACCCGCTAGGCGCCAAGGCCTCGCCAATCTTCGCCGTTGCCGCCGACGGCACCGTGCCGGCGCTGTACGACGCCTGGTTCGGCGCCCTCACCTACACGCTGCAAATTTATTTCGACTTCTCCGGCTACAGCGACATGGCTATCGGGCTCGGCCTGATGTTCGGCCTGCGCTTGCCGATGAATTTCAACAGCCCGTTCAAGGCGCACAACCTCATCGACTACTGGTCGCGCTGGCATATGACGCTGACGCGCTTTCTCACAGCCTATATCTACAACCCTATCGTCATGCGGATCACGCGCTCGCGGATGGCCACCGGCAAGCCGCTGCCTCGTCGCGGCAAAATGAGTTTGAGCACCTTTGTCGTGCTGGTCGCCTACCCCACCGTGCTGACCATGTTCATCTCCGGCGTCTGGCACGGCGCGGGCTGGCAGTTCGTGGTGTTCGGCCTGCTGCATGGTTTCTATCTGGTGGTCGCCCATGGCTTTCGCGCCTACAAGGCGCGCCGCGGCCTGCCGCTCGATAGCGACAAGTTCTGGCACCACTGTTGCGCCGTGCTGCTGACTTTCCTCTGCGTGGTCGTGGCCATGGTGTTCTTCCGCGCCGAGAGCGTTGCGGCGGCGATGGCGATCCTGTCGGGCATGGCCGGCTTGAGCGAGCTGAATACCAAGCTCGACAAGTCGGACTATCTCACCGTCGCGCTGCTGCTCGCCTTCGTCTGGTTCATGCCCAACGTGCAGCAGTGGATGGCGCGTTTTCGCACCACCCTGGATGCACAGCCGAACGAAAGCTGGCTGCTGCGCTGGATACCGATTGCCTCTTGGAATCCGACTCCGGTGATTGGCGTCGCCATCGGCGTGCTGGGTTTCTTCGCCCTTGCCGTGGCGTTCTCCGTCGCCCCTACCGAGTTTCTCTACTTCCAGTTCTGACATTCCAGCTGACGCAAAAGGAGTTAATGGCTAATGGATCAGCTTCTCTGGCTAGCCGAACATTCAGACCTGAGCGCCGCGATCAGCGAGGCCAAGCGCGAACCCGACCCACTCACACGCCTAGCAGCGGCTGTACGACTCGCGGGGTATCGGCGGGACTTCACCCTGACGACCCGCCTGGACCGATTGGCAAGCGAAGGCTTGCAAGCGGTTGCCAACGGCGAGGCGTCCATGTCGGGCTTGCGTCCTTTGCGTATTGCCCTGCTCTCGTCCCACACGGTCGATCACCTGGTGCCGGCGATTCGCGTGGCCGGGTTGCAACGGCGGCTGGCACTCTCAGTTCACATCGCGCCTTATGGCATGTACCGCCAGGCACTGCTAATGGACGACCCAGCTCTGGCGAGCTTTGCTCCGCAACTGATCGTTCTGGCGCTGGATGCCTGCGACGCGCCTCTGCGACTGCCGCTGGAGACCTCATCGGAGGACGTGGATGCAGCGGTGACCGAGCGTGTCAACGAGCTGCGCCTGCTCTGGCGCCGCGCCCGCGAGCGCTATTCCGCAAAGGTGGTGCAGCAGACCATCGTGCCAGCCGATCCGCCGGTCTTCGGCTCGTTCGAAGCCTTGGTCCCGGCCTCGCCCTGGGCTCTGGTCGAGCGCCTTAACGCAGCCATCCGCAGCGCCGCCCGAGAAGACAGCGTGCTGCTGATGGATCTCGCCTGGGAAGCGGCGCGCGGCAGCTACGGCGATGGCCTGGCCGAACCGCTGCGCTGGCATCAGGCCAAGCAGCTGGTCAGCCCGAACCTGGCGCCTCTGTATGGCGACCAACTGGCGCGCATCGCTGCCGCCAGCATCGGCCTGTCGCGCAAATGCCTGGTGCTGGATCTGGACAACACGCTGTGGGGCGGCGTGGTCGGTGACGATGGCGTCGACGGCATTCATCTTGGCCAGGGCTCGCCCAACGGCGAAGCCTTTCTCGCCTTCCAGCGTTACGCGGCGCTGCTGGCGCGTCGCGGGATTATCCTCGCGGTGTGCAGCAAGAACGATCCGAGCGTCGCCGAGGCGGCGTTCAAGCATCCAGAAATGGCGCTCAAGCGCAGCGATATCGCCGCCTTCGTCGCAAACTGGGAAGACAAGGCCGGCAACCTGCGGCGTATCGCCTCGATGCTGGATATCGGGTTGGACAGCCTGGTCTTCGTCGATGACAACCCGGCCGAGCGCGACATCGTGCGTCGCGAACTTCCCGAAGTCGCCGTCCCGGAATTGCCCGACGACGTGGCCGATTATCCAGCGCGTGTCGCGGCGGCCGGCTACTTCGAGGCGACCTCCTTCACCTCGGACGACGCCACGCGCGGGCGCAACTACGCGCTGAACGCCGAGCGCAAGGCGGCCATGAGCCAGGCCACCGACATGGAAGGTTATCTGCGCGGCCTGGAAATGGTGCTGACCGCAACGCCAATCGGCGCCGCCGAACTCGCCCGCAGCACGCAACTGATCAACAAGACCAACCAGTTCAACCTCACGACGCGCCGCTACAGCGAGGCGGAGGTCGAGCGCATCGCCAATGACCTGCGCTCGGTGGCATTGGCGATCCGTCTGGCCGACAAGTTCGGCGACAACGGGCTGATCAGCGTTGTGATGGCCAGACCGGATGCGGCGGTCGCCGACGATGAACTGCTGATCGACAGCTGGCTGATGAGCTGCCGCGTGCTCGGCCGACAGGTCGAAGAAGCCGTTCTCGAGGTACTCGCCGAGGCCGCCAAAGCAGCCGGCTACCACGCGCTGATCGGCGAATACCGCCCCACCGAACGCAACGGCATGGTCGCCGAACACTATCCCCGGCTGGGCTTCGTCCAGCACACATCTACCGCCGATGCCGCCCGCGAGGCGACCTTCTGGCGCTACGAATTAACTTCCACCCGCACGCCCCGTCACTTCATCGAGGTAAAGGCATGACCGAAGCAGAGGTAATCAACGCACTCACCCCGGTATTTCACGACGTATTCGACGACGACAACATCGTGCTCTCGTCGGAGCTGACCGCCAATGACGTCGAGGGCTGGGACAGCCAGACCCACGTCATGCTCACGGTCGCTGCGGAACAGCGCTTCGGCATCAAGTTCCGCACGGCGGAGTTGGAGTCGCTGCGCAACGTCGGGCACTTCGCCCAGGTCATCAGCGCCAAGCTCGAAGGGAGGTAGGTAATGCCGCATACCGCTGAGGTATCCATGGACGGGAGCACCGCCGAACAGGGTGCAGGCAGCACGGCCAGCGCACCTGGGCGGGTGAATTCGCGGTATCTGCTGTCGCTGTTCGCCGGCCTGTTCGGCGCCCTGACGCTGTTCTGCCTGAGCCTGCTGGGCCTGGACCGGACCGGCAACCTGCCGCCGCCGGCGTTCTCCAACAACCTGTGCGTCGATGAGAAGCTTAATTTTCTGCGGAACAACCCTATTCGCTCTCCTAATCTGCTGATCATCGGCTCATCGGTGGCCTGGCGGCATGTGGACGGCAATGTCCTGACCAAGGCGCTGCCAGAAACACGCCCCATGAACGGTGCCTTCTGCGGCCTGTTCGCTAACCAGTCGGTTTATGTCGGACATTGGCTGCTCGATCGTGAGCCGAGCATCCGCAGCGTGGTGATGATCGCCGATCCGCAGGATTTCGCCGGCTGCTGGAAAGTGCCGACGGCGGTGTTCAACCGTGCGCACGTCGGCCCTTACGTTTATGAAGGCGCATCGCACTGGGGCTATTACATGCGCTATTTCGCGCCCAAATCCCTTGCGCGCAACGCCCTGACCGTCAAGGCGCAGCGCGCCGGCCAGATCGAATGGGACCCGTTGGTATTCAATCGCTTCGGTGATGGTCCGTTGATCACCCGCAACACCCGTCATCTGATGTATGGCCGCCCAGATGCGCTAGACGACAACTGCTTCGATGCGCTGCGCGAAATGAGCGCACGGCTGCAACGCGAAGACCGCAGCCTGATGGTCGTCTCCACCCCGCTGCACCCGCAGTGGAAAGAACAATACGATCCGGACGGCACCTTTCTCGCCGACTTCGATAAACGCATCGCCGCAGCGCTGGGTGCCACTGGCACCTACTGGAACGCCGACAAGGACTGGAGCACGCCGGTGAACTCCTTCGTCGATGCGGTGCACCTGCGCTGGTCCGCTGCGCAGACCTTTACCGAGGCGCTGGCTGAGCAGATACGCCGAGCCGAAGCCGGCCCGGTGGCGCCCGCCATGCTGAAAACCGCCTCCTCACCCTGATCCGTGACGATGAAAAGCCCGGTCGCCGCATCTGACAACCGGGCTTTCAATAGGCCTTCGGAAATCTTCCAACAGCATTCGCCGCGAGTCGCGCCTCCCACAAGTATGGGACGCGCCTCTAACTTTCGTGGGAGGCCCGACCTCGGGGCGAAGCTTTTGACAGAACTAAGATTGACGAAGCCCGTTGCCCGCTCAGCCCCTACCCGCTTTTGGCATCAACGCGACGCGGGCATCACCCGCCCTCGGCACTCGCCAAAGCCGATCGAGGCGAACCCATCCCGACGGCAACGAGCCTTCAGGATGATCTCGTCGCCGTCCTCAAGGAAGGTACGCGTCTCGCCGCTAGGCAGTTCCAGCGCATGCTTGCCGCCCTGGGTGATTTCCAGCAGGCTGCCAAGGCTGTCGGCGCTCGCACCGGACAGGGTGCCAGAGCCGAACAGGTCGCCCGGTTGCAGACTGCAGCCGTTGACACTGTGGTGCGCGACCATCTGCGCCACGGTCCAGTACATGTTCGTCGTGCTGCTCAGTGCGATTCGCTGTGCCGGCAGGGCCTGTTCACGCATGGCCGCGGTCAGCAGCAGGACTTCCAGTTCGATATCCAGCGCGCCCCGCTGCTGATCCTGTTGGTCGTACAGATACGGTAGCGGTTGCGGATCGCCTTCTGGCCGCGCCGGCTGGGCGCAGCGGAAGGGTTCCAATGCTTCCGGCGTGACCACCCAGGGCGACACGCTGGTGGCGAAACTCTTCGACAGAAATGGGCCCAGCGGTTGATATTCCCAGGCCTGCAGATCGCGCGCCGACCAGTCGTTGAGCAGGCAGAAGCCAGCGACATGGCTGCCCGCCTCGCCAATCGAGATTGCCTCGCCGCGGGCATTGCCTTCGCCGATCCAGATACCCAGCTCCAGTTCGTAATCCAGCCGCTTGCTCGGGCCGAAGCTCGGCTCGCTGGCGCCCGGCGGCATGGTTTGGCCGTTGGGGCGCTTCACCGTTGCGCCGGACACGTCGATGGTCGAGGCACGGCCGTGATAGCCGATGGGCACGTACTTGTAGTTCGGCAGCAAGGGGTTGTCAGGGCGGAACAGTTTGCCGACATTGTTGGCGTGGTGGATACCGACATAGAAGTCGGTGTAGTCGCCCACTTTGGCCGGCACATGCATCTGGCAACGATCCATCGGCTGCAACAACGACTCGCCCATGCCTTGCAGACGCTCACGCTGCGCGTTGCCTTCTCCGAGCAGGTCCTGCAACGCACCGCGCAAAGCTTTGCGGGCCGACGCACCGAGGGCGAAGAAAGTATTGAGGCTGCCGCCGCTGGCCGCTTCTGCCGCATTCAGCGCTTGGCCGTCGAACAAGCCGGCGTCGCAGGCAGCGCCCAAATCGAAAATGAAATCGCCGATGGCGACGCCACCACGCGGCTCGCCGCCGTCACGGCTGAACACGCCCAGCGGCAGGTTAGCGAGGGAGAAGTCCGAATGGCCGTTGGCCGACTCGACCCAGCTGCAAAGTTCTGTGTGTCCGGTCATGTCATTTCTCATTCTTGTCGAAGGTCTTGGCCAGGCCGGCCCAGCAGCTATCGTAATCGCTCTGCAGCTGCGGGCTTTCCAGTGCCTGGCGTGTGGGGCGAAGCACCTGGCCGGTCTCGAACATGAAGGCCATGGTGTTCTCGATCTTGTGCGGTTTGAGTTCGGCGTTGATCGCCTGTTCAGTTGAAACCTGATCAGGGCCATGCGCGCTCATGCAGTTATGCAGCGATGCGCCGCCGGGCGAGAAGCCGTCGGCCTTGGCATCGTAGGCGCCATCGATCAGGCCCATGAATTCGTTCATCAGGTTGCGGTGAAACCACGGCGGACGGAAGGTGTTTTCCGCCACCATCCAGCGCGGCGGGAAGATTACGAAGTCGATATTGGCCATGCCGTGGATGGCGCTCGGCGAGGTCAGCACCGTGAAGATTGATGGATCAGGGTGGTCGAAGCTGACCGTGCCGATGGTGTTGAAACGGCGCAGGTCGTATTTGTAGGGCACGTTGTTGCCGTGCCAGGCGACCACGTCCAGCGGCGAGTGATCGAGCTCAGTCATCCAGAGCTCGCCGAGGAATTTCTGCACCAGCTGCACCGGCTCGTCGCGCTCCTCGAAGTGGGCGACCGGCGCAAGAAAGTCACGCGGGTTGGCCAGGCCATTGCTGCCGATAGGCCCGAGGTCCGGCAGGCGCAGCGCGCAGCCGTGGTTCTCGCAAACGTAGCCACGCGCCGTCGCTTCGAGCAACTCGACACGAAAGCGCATGCCCCGCGGAATCACTGCGATCTCCAACGGCGCAACATTCAGCACGCCCAGCTCGGTGACGAGCTTCAGCGCGCCCTGCTGCGGCACGATCAGCAGCTCGCCGTCCGCATTGAAGAAGACCCGCTCCATCGACACGTTCGCCGCGTAACGATAAATGCTCGCCCCCGCCGGCTGGCCGGGTTCGGCGTTGGCCGTTATGCACATCAGGCCATCGAGGAAATCGGTCGCCGTCTCGGGGAAAGGTTCAGGGCTCCAACGCAGCCGATTAGGCGTGACTGGCCCCAGCTCACTGCCGATTTGCCGGTCCAGATGCTGGAACTGACCGTGATTGGCCGAAGGACGGATGCGGTATAGCCAGGTCCGCCGCGCTTCACTGCGCGGCACGGTGAATGCGGTGCCGGAGAACAGTTCGGTATAGAGCCCGTACGGCACTTTCTGCGGTGAGTTCTGACCGACCGGCAGCGCACCGGGCAGCGCCTCGCTGCTGAATTCATTGCCGAAGCCGGACAGGTATCGAGAGGTTTCTTGTTGTGGTTGCATAGCCGTCTCTCTTTTTAGCGTAATGCGTTTACGCAAAAAGTAATTTGAAGTCGACAAGGCGTCAAGCTATAAACAGCGCCTTCTCCAGGCTGGCAATGAAAGGACAGTCACATTCATGGCAGACAGCAACGCGGACACGGCGCCCCGCCGACAGAAAGTGCAGGCCGCCGAGGTGGGCACGGACATCCTCACTGCACTGGCCGAACTGGCCCCGGCGACGTCGCTGTCGCGCCTGGCTGAACACGTCGGCATGCCCGCCAGCAAGGTCCATCGTTACCTGCAGGCCTTGATGGCCAGCGGCTTCGCCGAGCAAGACCCGCTGACCAATCACTACGGGCTGGGTCGCGCCGCCCTATTCGTCGGTCTGGCGGCGCTGGGTCGGCTGGACGTCGTGAAGCTGGCCACCCCGCATCTGGCGCAGCTGCGCGACGAACTCAACGAAACCTGCTTTCTCGCCGTATGGGGCAACCGCGGCCCGGCCGTCGTGCATGTCGAGCAGGCGGTGCGGGCCGTCACGCTGGTGACACAGGTCGGCTCGGTGCTGCCACTACTGGGATCGTCCACCGGCTTGGTGTTCAACGCCTTCATGCCAAACGCGGAAACTGCCGAGCTGCGCGAAGAGGAACTGCAACGGCCGTCGGCGCCCTCCTCCGCAGCGCTGGCCGCGACCATGAAAGAACTGCAGCGCACCCACATTCAACACGTGCACGGCCTGCTGATGGCGGGCGTCAATGCACTCTCTGCGCCGATATTCAGTGGCAATCAGCAATTGGCGGGCGTCATCACGATCGTCGGCGCCGAGCCCGGTTTCATGGCCGATGCGGATGGCGAAGCCGCGCAGCAGTTGCTGAAGGTGGCACGTGCGATCAGTGAGCGGATGGGGGCTTCCTTTCAATGAGGGTGTCTGGCTGCAGATAAGCCCTTCAGGGCATTGGATGCTCGGCCAAGGCTCGGCGAAAGGCTTGTGCGACCGGACCGAGCGGCTCGTCCAGACGGTGCGCCAGGTAGGCCTCATATGCCACTTGGCTGTTTCGTCCGAGATCCGAAATACCCAGGCGTACCAGTTGGCCCGCGTCGAGATCGTCCTGCACCTGCCATGCCGGCAACCGGCCCCAGCCGAGGCCTGCGCGGATGAGCGCGAACTTCACGCCCTGCGTGTTTACCCGGCAGGTATACGGCGAGAGGACGCCGAACGCTCGGCCTCCCGACAATGGCGACGGGTCGGCTAGGACGATTTGCTGATGGTCGGCGAGATCCGGTAATCCTAGCAGCGCTCCGCCAGCCGATTTGGTGGCGAGCGGATGATCGCGATGCACCACGGCAATCTGCGCCACCGAGCCGATCGCTTCCAGAGCGATCCTCGGGTTGCGGAAATCCTCCCCCACAATGACGGCGAGCGTGCAGCGCTTCTCATCCAGTGCTGCAAGCGGCCCGCCTAGCGGTAAGGACTCCAGGCTGAAGGTGATTGCAGGATAGTCCTCACGCACCCTGGTCACCGCCGCCGCCACCGTAGCGATTGGGAACAGGGTGTCGACCACCAGCGACAATTCGGATTCGACCCCCTCACCCAGCGAGCGGGCACGTGCCCGCATGGCATCCGCTCTGAGAAGGAGGTCGCGAGCATTGGCTAGCAACGCTTTTCCTTCAGGAGTCAGTACGGGCCGATAGCCGGTGCGGTCGAACAGTTGCAGACCCAGCTCGCCCTCCAGATTGGCAATCGCATGGCTGACTGCCGACTGCACGCGCAGCAAACGCGCGGCGCCAGAACGAAAGCTGCCACTGTCGACCACAGTAACGAAGGTGCGAATCTGATCCAGCGTTAACCCGTTCAGCATGATCTTCTCCGTAGATCAAGACGTTCGGTTTTTTATCACTCTTGCAGAGCATTGGGAATGGATAGGCTAATCCCCTAGTCCACAACGCTAGCGGGTGACCGACATGACGAAAGTACTGGTGCTCTATTACTCCTCCTATGGCCATATCGAAACGCTCGCCCAGGCGGTCGCCGAAGGTGCTCGTCAGGCGGGCGCATCGGCGGTAATCAAACGCGTCCCTGAGCTGGTGCCCGAACATGTCACTGAACGGGCCGGCTACAAGCTGAACCAACCCGCCGACGTAGCTACCGTGTCGGAGCTGCCGGGTTACGACGCCATCGTGATCGGCACGCCCACGCGCTTCGGCAACATGGCATCGCAGATGAAGAACTTTCTCGATCAATGCGGCGGGTTGTGGTTCGAGGACAAACTGGTCGGCAAAGCGGGTGGCGCGTTCACTTCGACAGGGAGCCAGCATGGAGGCCAGGAAAGCACGCTCCTGGCGACGCACACAGTGCTGCTCCATCTGGGCATGGTCGTGGTTGGGCTGCCTTACAGCTTCAAAGGGCAACTGCGGATGGACGCGATTACCGGAGGCACGCCATACGGTGCTTCGACACTCGCTGACGACGGCAACGGTGGCAACCGCCAACCGAGCGACAACGAGCTGGACGGCGCTCGTTTCCAGGGGTGGCATGTCGCCCGAGTTGCAGCGGCGCTCGCGGCGTCCCCCATCGGAGTGCCGCAGTGAACGCCGAGGCCTCCACCAGGGCAATCGTCTGGGTGATTCTGGGTTGTGGCGTCGTGGCGGCCTTGCATGTAGGCAAGGCCGCCATCGCGGCGCCAATGCTTCAGGTGGATCTGCAGTTGAACCTCGGCGAGGTCGGCTGGCTTACCGGGATATTCGCTGTGCTGGGACTGCTTGGCGGCGTGCCGGCCGGTGCCTTGGTGACGGCCGCCGGTGATCGAAGAATGTTGCTGCTGGGGCTGGGGGTGATGACCCTCGCAGGCGCGGCTGGTGCGATCGCACCTTCGTATCCCATTCTCTTGGCCTCCCGGCTTTTGGAGGGGCTCGGTTTTCTTCTGATCACGGTGGCCGGGCCGGCGCTCTTGCAGCGTCTCACGACCGGTTCGCAGCGCGATATGGCGTTTTCGCTTTGGAGCTGCTTCATGCCATGCGGGCTGGCCATTGCGATGCTGACCGGGCCGCTATTCCATACATGGCAGTCGTTCTGGTGGTCGAGCGCGGGCCTCGCAGCGGCTGTCGCACTTGTGGTGGTTTTTTGCGTACCGCGCGGCGCAACGCCTGGTGGCCAGCGTCTGCGACGCATGGTTGAAGATATTCGCCGCTTGCTGTCCTCCAGCGGAACGTCCTTGCTGGCACTCTGTTTTGCGCTCTACAGCCTAATGTTCTTCGCATTGTTCAGCTTTTTGCCGGTCTTGCTGATGGAGCGCATGGGCGTCTCTCACCACAGCGCCGGGCTGTTGGCCGCACTGGCAAGCGCCATCAACGCCAGCGGTAACCTTGCGGCCGGTTATCTAATGGCGCGTGGGGTCGGCCGCGCTTCACTCATCGTCTGTGCGAGCAGCGTCATGGGGGTGGCCGGGCTCGGCATATTTCTCGACCTCTTCCCGGCATTACCGACGTTCGTGTTGTGCATCTTTTTTTCCGCAGTGGGCGGGCTGATCCCCGCGACGTTGCTGGCTTCCGCACCACTGCTTTCCCCTAACGCGGCGCTCGTGCCGATCGCCGTCGGCTTGATCATGCAAGGAAGCAATCTCGGGCAACTGCTTGGCCCGGTGGCCGTGGGGAGCGTAACCGCAGCATTCGGCTGGGGCGCGGCCGGTGCGGTAGTGGTCGTTTCGGCGATAGCGGCTTGTGCAATCGGGTGCGTTCTGCGTACGTCTTTCCAACGCAGCGAGTCATTTAGACGAAGGCTGCCGAATCACGATAGCTGAGGCGCGTCAGGGCTCGCTTCGTCACTCAACCGATTTCGACTGATGTTCGATCACGCTGATCTGGCCGTCGACCTCCAGCACGGCGTAACGCACCTCGGCGATATCTTCGATGCCGTGCTTGCGCAGATTTGCCGAGACTTCCTGCTCGGTCAGCTTTTCCTTGCGCAGATTGTTCTGTAGCAGCTGCCCGTTGTGAATCAGCAGAGTCGGCGAATCCTGAGTCACCTGCCGCAGGCGCGGGAAATAGAACTCGGCGAGATTGAAGATGTAGTCCCAGACGACGATCACCAAACCCATCAATAGCAGATCACCCAGCGACATGGCATCCCCACGGATGCCGTCGGCCGCCAGGCTGCCGATGATCACCAGCGCGATCATGTCGTTGGGTGACAGGCTGCCCGAATGGCGTTTGGGCGCCAGACGCAACACTATGGCCAACAGCAGGTAAACCGCCGAGCCGCGCAAGGCGATTTCCCAGAGCGAGGTCTCAATGCCGAGATCTTCAAACATGTCAGGTTCCTGAGCGGGCCGATGTACCCATCAGACCCGACGAGACGGCCAACCTCGCCCGCACCGCCAGCCCATTTATCTGAAACCGCTATGCTCGTCATCGGAACGACAACGTTCGGCCCAAAAATGGCAGTGACAAACCGGAGACGTCATGAAAGAACTCAGACAACGCGCCATCGAAGGCCTTGCAGTAGGTGACGAGTTCGTCGTGACCCGCACATTCACAACGGATGAAATTCTGCAGTTCGCGCACCTGTCGCGGGACTACAATCCGGTCCATCTCGACGAACCTTATGCACAACTACGCAACTTCAAGGCACCGGTTTCCCACGGTTTACTGACCGCCAGCCTGCTGACCGAGATCGGCGGACAGATCGGCTGGCTGGCCTCCGGCATGACGTTCCGCTTCAAGCGGCCGGTCTATGCCGACGAAGCTCTCTCCTGCCGCTGGATCATCACTGACATCGACGAACGCGGCCGTGCCAGGGCACAGGTCACCACCACCAATCCCGATGGCGTAGTCGTCCTCGAAGCTGAAACCACCGGCGTCATACCGGGCAACGAGGAACGGGCGCGCCTCGCTGCGATGGTTGCCGAGGGCGACCCAACCAATGGCGTGATCGATCACTGAAGCCCCCCGCGTCGGGCCCGTGATATTTGTCCAAACCGCTCATCGAGGTTGATGGCTTTTGCCATTGTTGCGGGGCCGAGGCGGAGCCAATATCCAAGGACCAATAACAAGAAACCCAGGAGCCAGACATGCGCGACTACGCCACTGCGGCCAGCGAGTTCGATTACGACCAAACGGTCGCGGCGATTCTTTCTGGTGATCTCTCGGCCATGAATGCCTGTGTCGAGTGCTGCGACCGCCACGCAGACTCGGACAAGGTCGCCCTCGTCTGGGAAGGCCGCGACGGCCAGCGCGCCACATGGACCTTCGCGCAACTCAAGGAAGCCGCCGCGCGCTTCGCCAATCTGCTGGACAGCCACGGCATCAAGCCGGGCGACACCGTCGCAGGTCTGCTGCCGCGCACGCCGGAATTGCTGATCACCATTCTTGGTACCTGGCGCGTCGGCGCTATCTACCAGCCGCTATTCACTGCCTTCGGCCCCAAAGCGGTCGAACATCGGATCAAGGAATCCGGCGCGAAAATGGTGGTCACCGACGCGGCCAACAGCGAGAAGCTGGACGCCATCGAAGCGGCGCCGCGCCGGCTTGTCGTGGGCGACGGCGCCGATGATTTCTGGACGCAGGTGAATCACCAGTCGACTGAGTTCGAGCCGGTGCTTCTGGGCGGCGAAGCACCCTTTCTCGCGATGTTCACCTCCGGCACCACGGGGCCTGCGAAGCAACTGCATGTACCGCTGAAGGCCATCGTGGCATTCGTTACCTACATGCGGGACGCGGTCGACCTCCGGCCCGAAGATAACTTCTGGAACATCGCCGATCCAGGCTGGGCGTACGGCCTTTATTACGCCGTCACGGGCCCGCTCGCCATGGGGCACAGCACGCTGTTCTACGAAGGCGGCTTCACCGTCGACAGCACGTGCCGCGTCGTCAGCGAATACGGCATCACCAACATGGCCGGCTCCCCTACCGCATTCCGCTTGCTGCTGGCGGCTCGCAACGAGGTGGAAGCGCAGATCAAGGGCCGTCTGCGTGCCGTGAGCAGTGCCGGCGAACCGCTCACTCCGGAGGTCATCCGCTGGTTCAGCACCGGCCTCGGTTGCACCATCCACGACCACTACGGCCAGACCGAACTCGGCATGGTGTTGTGCAACCACCATGCATTGAGTCACCCGGTCAGCATCGGAACGGCGGGTTACGCCATGCCCGGACACCGCGTCGTGGTGCTGGACGAACAGCAGCGCGAGTTGGAGCCAGGCACGCCCGGCATGCTGGCGCTGGACCGTCGCCGCTCGCCGTTGCTCTGGTTCTCAGGTTATGTAGGCACCAAGACCAAGGCCTTCGTGGGCGATTACTACCTGAGCGGCGACACCGTTGAATTGAATGCCGACGGCAGCATCAGCTTCGTGGGCCGCGCCGATGACGTGATCACCACATCCGGCTATCGCGTCGGCCCCTTCGATGTGGAAAGCGCGCTGGTCGAGCATTCGACGGTGATCGAGGCGGCGGTTATCGGCAAACCCGATCCGGAGCGCACCGAACTGGTGAAGGCGTTCGTGGTGCTGCATGCCGGCCATGAGGGCGACGCCGCGCTGGCCGAACAGCTGCAGCAACATGTACGTCAGCGTCTGTCCGCCCACGCCTACCCGCGCGAGATCGAGTTCGTCAGCGAGCTGCCTAAAACCCCGAGCGGCAAGATCCAGCGATTCCTGTTGCGTGATCGGGAAAAGACCACACAGCCATCGCCAACGGTAACCAGCTGAAGCCGAGGTCGGGGAGCAGACGCTGGCCATCGTGGCGTGACGGGTTGCGCGCAAGCTGCTAAATGCTCCCCCTTCCAGCACCTCAGCTGTCTGGCAATAGGCTTCTCACTCGCCCCGTAGGCGCACAGCCCGGCATGGCCGCATCGGGCGAGCATTACTTGTAGTAAGGAACATGCATGAACGTTTCGACCGAAGATCGCTACCTGCCGACCGAGCACGGCGAGGTGTTCACCCGCCATTGGCGTACAAGCCACTCGCGCAAGACGCCCATCGTCCTGCTGCACGACTCGCTCGGTTGCGTCGAACTGTGGCGCGACTTTCCCGAGCGGCTCGCGGCGGCCACCGCACGCGATGTCATCGCCTACGATCGCTTGGGCTTCGGCCGTTCCGCACCGCATCCGGGCGGCTGGTCGAACCGCTTCATTCGCGACGAGGCCGAGCTTTTTTTCCCACCGGTAAGGCAGGCGCTGGACATTGAGCACTTCATCCTCTTCGGCCACAGCGTCGGCGGCGCCATGGCGGCCAGCATCGCGGCGCGCTACCCGCACCAATGCCGCGCCTTGATCACCGAGTCGGCCCAAGCCTTCGTCGAAGCGCGGACGCTGGAGGGCATTCGGCAAGCCCAGGCGGCCTTCGCCGAACCCGGCCAGATGGAACGGCTGAGCAAATATCATGGCGACAAGGCCGCATGGGTGCTCTCGGCCTGGATCGACACCTGGCTGTCCGAGACCTACGCCGACTGGACACTGGAAGAAACCGCGCCGAGCATCGCCTGCCCGCTGCTGGCCATTCATGGTCTCGAAGACGAATACGGCTCCGAAACGCACCCACAACGCATCGTCGAGTTAGGGCGCGCCCCCGTGCAGAAATTGCTGCTCGATAATTGCCATCACGTCCCGCACCGCGAGCAGCCGGAGGTTGTCGTTGAGGCGGTTGTGCGGTTTCTTCAAGCTGCGTGGCAGCCTGCGAGTGCTGCCTCTGCAAGCGCACCGGGTTGTATTTAGGTTAGGTTGATTCGGATTTGCGAACGAAAAAAGGCCCGCCAATGGCGGGCCAAGAGCACGCAGCAGTAATTCGTTCAGCGGGAGCAATAGAACCGCAGCTACAGGATCGAGAACGGAAAGTTGAATATCAGGCGATTCTCGTCGAGGTCTCGGGCGTTAATCTCGGAGCGAAAGTTTGAGTTACGCCACTTTATGTTGAGGTTTTTCGCCGGGCCGCTCTGGATGGTGTAAGCCAGCTCGGTATCGCGGCCCCACTCCTCGCCGTCTTCGGTATTGGCTGTTCTGATGTTGTCGCCGCTGATGTAGCGATTCATCAGGGTCAGGCCAGGGATGCCCAATGCGGCGAAGTTGTAGTCGTGACGCAGCTGCCAGGAACGCTCGCCGGCATTGTCGTAGCTGTTGTTGAAGCTGTCGTTGGCCACCGAGCCGCCGTTAGTGCCGTTGACGCGCATCCATGCGTCGCCACTGACCTTCTGCAAGCCGACGTAGAAGGTGCTGCCGGCAGCCTTCAGGCCGAACAGGCCGGAGTAGGTCTTGTTGTCCAGCTCGCCGGCACGGGCGCTGCCATCTTCGTCACCCTGGAAATAGCCGAGGTTGGCGGTCAGAGCGAAGCCTGCGCCCAGCGGCTGGGTGTGCAGCAGCTGTACGTACTGCTGCTCGTAGACATCCTTCAACTCAGCAGTCCACAGGCCCACGGTGGTGCGTTTGTCATTGAAGGCGTATTCGCCACCGATGTAGTTGAAGCGGTCTGAGACGCCACCGCCAAAGCTCATGTCTTCCATGCTCGCGTCGTCGCGCACGCTGTTCTGGCGGAACTGGCCGGCAGAGAGCATCAGCCCATCGAACTCGCGCGAAGTGATCATGCCGCCCTGAAAGGTCTGCGGCAGCGAGCGACCATCGTCCGAACGCAGAATCGGCAGTACCGGCATCATTTCGCCAACTCTCAGTTCGGTATTCGAGATCTTGGCCTTGGCAGCTACACCCAAGCGACCATAGTCGTCGACCGGGCGTCCGTTGCTATCGCGCGGCAACAGGGCCGTACCGGTAGTCCCACGGCCGCCGTCGAGCTTGACCGCTAGACCGGCAATCAGGTCGACGCCAAAGCCGACCGGGCCGGGGGTGTAACCGGATTGGGCATTTAGAAAGAAGCTCTGGGTCCATTCCTCAGCCTTGCTGCGAGTGATTGAGTCGTCGCGAAACTCACGACCGATGTAGAAGTTGCGCGCGTTCACGGTGATCTTGGTGTCTTCGACGAATCCCTCGGCACCGGCAGTCAGCGGGACAAAAGCGGCGATGGTCGCGGCGAGCAAGGTGGGTGCGAGGATGCGGCTTGCTTGGGTGATGTGGTGTTTCATTGTTGTTGTTTTCCTTTTTCAAGGTTGAGGGCTCCCCGCCGCCGTTGCGGATGCCAAATGCGAGGGGGAGTAGTGCTGCCGCACAGGCGGCAAACAGGTCTGCGGTAGCGGTCAGTCAGCCACAGCACTAATCAAGGCTTGGTGTTGTTCGATTCCCACCGCTAGCCGGAATCAAGCAACCATCGCGTTCAAGCCAACGCCGTCTTATTGAGCCAAGAGCAACAATCCTGAGACGAAGGCAAACAGGAGTACGAAGCGGCGCAAACGGGCATCGTCGAGAACACTCCGTGCCCAGTGGCTAGCCGCCAAGCCCACCGCCAGCGGCGGTAACAACCACAACAGGGGCGGAAACTGCTCGACATGCAGATGGTTTCCTGCCGCGAGCACGACCAGGGAAATCACTTCACCTATCAGGAAGCAGAGGGCTACGGACCCGCGGAGGGTAGCCACCGGCGAATGTTGGTAAACCAATGCCAGTGGGGGGCCACCAATACCTGTGGCCGTCTCGGTGATACCCGTTATGAGCCCGGTGGAAACGAACGCGCAACGACCCGGTACGAAGACCGGTGCCATCCAAGTGGCAAGACAAGCCGTAATGGTCGACAAGCCGATCAGCACATTGAGCTGGGACAACGGTAGCCAGAAGAGCACCCATATCCCGCCGAACGTACCGAACACTCGGCCCAAGGTAATCCACGAACTGCCTCGCAGATCGATAGCGTGACGCTCACGCCACGCAACGATGGCGTTGAGCGGCAGCATCAAGGCCAACAAGGTGATGGGCAGCAATGTTGGCTCTAACAGCCCCATCACCGGCGCTACGATCAAGGCAAATCCCATACCTGTTGTGCCCTGAACGAGAGCACCCACGGCGACGGCGACTGCGATGAAGAAAAACGATTCGATCGGCATGGCTGGATCCGTACACGTTAATGATGGAAGGGATCACCGATTCAAAGGGCTGGGATTGACCTTGTGAATGGGCGCTCGAGCGATGACGTCTTTGGCCAACGCATCGACCTGAGACATGAGCGCCTGCGCGTCCCAGTCCGTTGGCCACCCCTGCCACAACCGCAACTGCCCTTGCACGACCACCGCTTGGATCTGGTCCCGGTTGACGAGGCGAACCAGCTCCCACGATAGGTCCCATGAAGGCAGCAATTCTGGAACAGCAAGATCGACCAGCAGGAAGTCCGCTGATAGACCCGTTGCGATGCGCCCGGTCACTTCACCGAGACCAAGTACCTTGGCGCCGCCTTGCGTGCCTGCATCCAGCCAGACTTGACCAGAGCCGCAAACCGAGTCCCCGACAGCGAGGCCATGGGCGAAGCGCTGCGCTGCTTCGGCGTAATCGAGCAAGCGGAATCCATCGCTGCGTGTTCCGTCTGTGCCAAGCCCTAACGGCACGCCCAGGCTGTGCATCATCAGGGCCTGAGCGACGGCGTTGCCCTTCCATGCGCTAGCGACAGGGTTGTAGCTTACGGCCGCGCCGCTATTCCTCAGCAAGGACAGCTCCGAAGGCGTCAGCAGCGTGGCATGAGCCAACAAAGCCTGCGGGCCTAAAGCGCCGGCTTTGTACAGGTGTTCCAACGGACGCAGACCAAAGCGCTCGAGGGACCGCTCCACTGCAACCAAGTGCTCATTGACATGGCTTTGAAACACGCGTCCAGCTTCGGCGCATAACCCATACACATTCTTCAACATGGCATCCGTAGCAATTTCTGGGATCGGGACTGCCAGCGATGGAATGATTAGCGGGTCGTTGTCCCATGCAGATAGATGCCGCTCGGCATCGGCAAGAACGGGAGCGGAATCGAGGACGTCCTCGCCGCGACGGTCGCTGCAAGCTCTTGCCAGAACGCAACGGATGCCCGTTTCCTTCGCAGCCTTTGCGATGGCTTCCAACCCTTCCTGCGCGCGTGTTCCCGCATCGCAAACCGTTGTAAAGCCTCCGCGCAGAGCCTCAAGGGCAGCCAGTTTTGACGTGAGGTAGAGCAGCTCAGCGTTCAGGCTGCCTTCCAGCGGCACCCAGATGCGCTTGAAGATTTCGGAAGGCTCCCCGAACACAAGTCCTTTGCCGAAGCTCTGGCTCAAGTGGTGATGCGTATCGACAAACCCAGGCATCAGCAACTGACGCTCCAGGCGTAGTACCGGTAAACCCGGATAACGACCCTGCAGCAATGCCAGGGGACCTACATCGGTAAAACATCCATCAGTCACCAATACGGCGTGGCCTTGGCGGGGGCCCTCAGGCAGCAATAGCCACTCCGGCGCGAGCAATTGTTCGGGAGCCATTAATTGCTCCTGGTTCGGTAGATGTTCTTTCGCCGGGTTCATATCAATCCTTAAGAATCATTAGTTGCGTGTTGCCAGTGAAGTGCTTGTCACGAATAGCGCGGTTGTCATCCAAGTTCTGAGCGAGCGGGCCTACAGCCTAAGCTTCAGGCGCTGCTAGCTCGGATGTGGAGGCAGGCGGGACTATTCCGAGACGGAAGCCTTATTAGGTTCGGCGGGGGCCATCGCTACATCTGCCTCGGCTGTTTTAGCTAGAGAGGAGCTGCCGCCCATGTGGTGGAAAAGGATGTTCACGAGCACGGCCGTCAAGGTTCCCATGGCCAAGCCATTGCCCAGGACAACCTGGAAGTGGGAGGGAAACGCGCTGTAGAAGCCAGGCACAACAATCGGTATCAGGCCCATGGCCAAAGCTGATGCAAGCGTGAACAAGTTGCCGTTGGTGTTGAAATCAACCTTGCGCAGGATGTTGATCCCCATCACCCCAATGATGGCGAAGACGATTACGGCAGTGCCGGCAACTACTGCGTTCGGAACTGCGTAGGCCAGCCTGGCGAGCGGGACGAAAAGCGCCATCACCGTGAGCATGCAGCCCGCCACGACCGTGACATAGCGGGAGCGAGCACCTGTTGCGCGGATGATTCCGATGTTTTCGCCACTGGTAATGATCAGTGAGGTGCCGAAACAGCCGCCGAATACCGACCCCAACGCGTCGGCGCGGATGTTCTTCGGTACGATCGAGCGATGGTCTCCATGTCGGCCGACGATCTCAGCGGTGGCCATGGTCTGACCGGTCGCTTCGGTCATCGAAACCACGCTAAAGATGATCAACGGAAGCGAAGCGAAAAGATCGAACTTAGGCATGCCGAACGGAAACGGCTCGGGAAACGCGAACATGGCCCCGGTCATCACGTTTTCAACCGTCATACTTCCCGTCGCTACTGCAACCGCGGCGCCTGCGAGCAAACCGAGCATGACCGCAATGCGCTGCCACATCCCTTTAAATACTCGCGCAAAGAGCACGGTGAATCCGATTGTCGCCAGCGCTAAGGCAATACTCGTCATGTTGGCAAAGTCGGGCGAGCCCGGCCGGCCGGTGATCAGGCCGCCGAAGATGCGGATCAGATTCACGGCTACCAGCAACAGCATGGTGCCTATGACGATAGGCGGGAAGAACCTCAGCGCCCTGGTGAAAAATGGCAACGCCAGAAAATAGAACAAGCCAGTCATGATGACGGCACCAGCGGCGGTTTGTAGGTCAGTGGCTTGGGCAATACCTAGAAAAATCACCAGAGGTGCACCGCCGGGCACCTGTACGAAGGGAAGCCGGGCTCCGAAGCCAGCCACACCGGTGGATTGGAGGATGGTTCCCAGTCCACAGGCCAAGAAGATGGCGCTCATCAGACTGATGGTTACATCATCAGAAAGCCCCAACGTGTGACCAATCAGAAAGGCCGCTGTGATTGGCGCCGCTGCCATAACCAAAACGTGTTGCAGCCCGAAGATGATGAGGGTTCGTAAAGGAAGCCTCTCATCAACTGGATCTAAGCTTTTTTCGAAAGGCGTCTGGGTCGTACTCATAGCAGCTGTCCTTTTATTTTTGTGTTCGGTAGCTCACTGGGAGCGGCATAGCCGCCCTATGAGCGAACCCTAGTAGCCTCGACTGTTCTGGTCTATAACAATATTTCGGCTGCTTCGTTGCCAATTCGGCAACGGTTACGAAAGGTCAGAACAATGAATTTATTGATGTCGGGACTTCGCTATTTCGAAGAGGTGGCGCGTCAGGGATCGCTACGAAAGGCCGAGGAGCGGCTGCATGTGGCAGCTTCGGCCATCAACCGCCAAATTCTGAAATTGGAGGATGAGCTTGGTGTGCCATTGTTTGAACGACTCCCGCGTGGCCTGAGACTCTCACCGGCTGGCGAGCTGTTACTTCAACAAGTACGGCAATGGCAGCGAGATGAACGGCGACTTCTGGAGCAACTTGGGGAGATCAAGGGTGCCGGGTGTGCTGAAGTCAGGATCGCTACAGTGGAGTCGCTGACTGACCAGCTATTGCCCGACATCCTGTTCAAGTTTCATGAACGCTTCCCGCGTGTGCGCTCGATACTGGCCACCGGAATGACAGAAACCATTCTGGAACAGGTGCTGATAGGCGATGCCGACATTGGCATTTGTATCAACCCACCAGTAACCCGCAGGGTCCGGTTTATCGAACAGGTCGGGTTAGAGTTCGGTGCGGTCATGGCGCCCACCCATCCGTTGGCTCAAAAGCAGACTGTGTGGCTACGCGACTTCAGTTCTTATCCCACCATCCTGCCGGGAACCGAGATGTTCCACGGCTCGACGCTCGAACATGTGTTGACGCGTTCAGATGTCGACCTTACCTCTTTATCCGCATGCAACCGGATCCTGAGCATCAAGTCTCTGGTTCGGTCAGGGCTGGGTGTGGCGTTTCTCAATCGGCTGGATATCGCTCGCGAGCTCGCTCGGGAAGAACTGGTGTTCAAACCACTCGCCGATGGCCATATTGCGAAGGCTCAGCTGACATTGTGCTGCCATGCCGAGCGCGAAATGCCGCTGGCCGTGACAGTACTGATAGAGCAGCTGCGAGAAGCGATGCTTTCTATCGAACCCGCCGCCGTTGAGGGTCGTATAAATCAAACTTGATGCTTCGGTAGAAGAAGCACTGCAGGAATGGGCCAGCGCAACGCAATATTCTGTTCATGCCTGCAAGGCACGTAGCGACGCGATTTAGTCGCGTCCAGGCAGAAGCGTTTTTTACCCAGCCCCGGCCAGAAACAGCCATTGGCGGCCTTGCATGCCAAGTCTCGGCAACAGCATTAACCACCCAAGCAGCGGCTGCATTCCGGCATACACTTCTCCAACCGCCCTCTCCTCGTCAGGCTCTGAAGAGACGCTCTTACATATGCAATTCGAAACCTGGCTTGTCTTTCTAGCGACATCGGTAGGCCTGTCGTTGTCGCCGGGGCCCAATGGTCTGCTCGCCCTTACTCATGGCGCCATGCATGGCAGCCGCAAAACTTGCTTTACCATCCTCGGTGGCGCGCTGGGCTTCGTGCTGATCATCGCGCTGTGCATGTTTGGCATTGGGGCCTTGATTCAGTCCTCTATCCATTGGCTGACGGCTTTGAAATGGGTCGGTGGACTTTATCTTGTCTGGCTCGGTATCCAGGTTTGGCGTTCGCCCGCAATCTCTGTCTCCCTCGGCGCATATGCCGAGGCGAAAGGCTGGTTACTGTTTCGTCAGGGCCTGCTCTCTGCCGCAACCAATCCCAAGGTCTTACTCTTCTTCAGCGCTTTTCTACCCCAATTCATCGATCCCCAGCGCAGCATGGTGCAACAGTTTGCCGTGGTAGCCGCGACCTTCGCGGCTACCGAGATCATCACCGAGTTCGCGCTGGCGAGCGGGGCGCACAGGGTCCGGCCATTGCTGACCCGTGTTGGGCGGCGCTTTAACCAGGCCTGCGGGGGAGTCTTCGTCGTGATCGGTGCTGCCCTGCCCCTCCGCATGTGAGGACGGCCCACCGGTTCCAGTCGGGCAGGCTCATCAACCAACGCGGCAATAAATCTCGCAGTCGTTTAGCAGAATTTGCACAAGCACCAAATACTGATCATTCGCGACGTGCACGAACGAGCGGCGCATCATCGGTGCCGACGGGGACTCTTCGCATAATTCCGAACCTTTGACTCAGAGGAGAAGCAGCATGGTCCGACTCACTGGCGGTTGCCTTTGCGGGAATGTCCGAATTGTGGCGTCGGGACGCCCGTACCGGGTCGGCCTTTGCCACTGTCTCGATTGCCGCAAGCACCACGGTGCCCTCTTCTATGCTGCTGCGGTGTTCCCTCAGGATGCGGTGACGATCGAGGGCGAAACACACGACTACGCCGGGCGGTTTTTCTGCCCTCGCTGCGGCTCGTCCGTTTTCTCGCGCACCGCGGACGAAATCGAAGTGAACCTGGGATCCCTGGATGCCCCTGACCAGCTGATGCCCACCTACGAGAGCTGGACGGTCCGTCGCGAGTCCTGGTTGCCGCTGTTTCCGCTCACCAGACGGTATGAGCACGACCGTGACGCCACTGGTCGCTTTGAGGACTAGGTGGCGAGGAAGCGCCTCCGACAACACCCCACCGTCACTTCGGAGACCAACCTTGCGATAGCCATCAAGGAGTCGCTACATCGTGGCCCCGGTCGCTGATGTGAAAAAAATGCCCATCACGTAACCGCGGGCACAACCACCGGCGCACGCTTGCATTGGTCAGCCCTTTTGCCAAGTTCCCAGCCCAGATACCCCCACAGTAGCGCACAGAGCGCGCCGATCAACGCTACCAGGCCCATGCCCTGACCGAGCATGTCCAATGCGCTCTTCGCCCAACCACTGATGGCGTCGCCGGCGCGATAGATGACGGTGTCGATGACGTTCTTTGCCTTGTACTTGCTCTCGGCGTCGAGCGGCGCGAATAGCATTTCCCGCCCCGGACGAACGAAGGCGTACTCACCGATGCGGCGCACGATCATCAGCGCCGCGAGCAAGCCAAAGCTGGGCGCGAGCGCGAGCCCGATGAAACCTGCGCAGACGAGCAGCGGTACCAGCGCCAGCAGCACGCCCACCCCTAACCGCTGGGCGACACGTCCGGTGATGAACAACTGGGACAGCAGTGCGCCTGCCTGCACCACCAGATCAATGGTGCCGAATACGCGGACCTGTGCCTCGCGGTTCGGAAAGTGCTCAGCCACCAGACGCGCCTGCTCAAAGTAGAGAAAAGTAGTGACAGTGGCCAACAGCACCACGAAGCCTGCAATGCCGAGCAGATAGGGCGATTTCATTACCGCGGTCAGCCCGCTGAACGGGTTTCCGCGCAAGGGCCGGCGCGTGCTTTCGGTAGGTACCGCACCGCGGCGGCCAGCACCACCCTCCTCCCTCCAGCGCATCAGTACACGCTTGAGCGCCATGGCAATGCCAAGCAGTACAGCCGCCAGCAGCATCAGCCCGGACTCGCCCAACGGCCCGATCAGCAAAGCGCTGAGAGCCGGACCAGTCAGCCCGCCGACACTGGCGCCGGCGGCAATGAAGGCAAACAGACGCTTGGCCTGATCACCGTCGAATACGTCAGCCATCAGGCTCCAGGCCACCGACACCACGAACAGGTTGTAAACCGATATCCACACGTAAAAGACGCGAGCCATCCACGGACTGTCGCTCTGCATTTGGAACAGCACCGCGAAGACCAACAGGTTCACGCAGAAGAAGCCGTATACCCAGTCGATGAAGTGCAACCGTGGCACGCGAGAGCTGAGCCAGGCGAACAGCGGCACGGCCCCCAGCATGACGAAGAAGGTGGCGGTGAACAGCCATTGCAGATTCTCCACCCCGGCCGAGATGCCCATGGACTCGCGAATCGGGCGCAGCATGAAGTAACCCGCGAAAAGACAGACGAACAGCAGGAAGCCATGTAGCGCAGGGCGCAGTTCGTGATTTTCGGCATTGAGAATGACGCTAAAACGGTGCATCAAAGAGGACGCGTTCATGGGCGCTCCTGAAGGATCGGTGGTTGCGGGCATGGAACATCGCCGTACCCGCGGCGTTCAGGGATAGATCACACCGGTGAGTCGCTCCGACACCTGCCACAGCTCAACCGCATCGGAGTCGGCTGCCGCCTGGGGCATCCGGGCGAAGCCCAGCGGTCCGCGCTTCTCGTCCTCGCCAGTAGGCCCGTAATAACCGCCACCGAACGCGTCAGGGGCTGTAGCGGCATACAACGTCGACAAGGCGCCCTGCGCGGCGGAGTGGTATTCGTCGCGGTCTTGCGCCCATTGCTTGCCGAATTCGCTGTTCAACCCGGGGCCACGTGCGATCAGCTCGGTGACGGCGACGCCCGGGTGCGCGGCAATACTCCGGATGCCCCAGCCGGCGGCATCGCTGCGCCGCTGTAACTCAAGAGCCCACGTGAGCACGGCCAGCTTGGACTGCGCGTAGGTGGCGTAAGGGTTGTATTCCCGTTCGGCCTGTAGATCCGCGAAGTTCAGGCGGCCACGCGCGCTGGCGATGCTCGACAGGCTGACCACTCGCGGGTCCTCGCTTTCGCGCAGCATGGGTAACAGCAAGCCAGTAAGGGCGAAATGCCCGAGATAGTTGGTCGCCAGCTGCAGCTCATAGCCGTCAGCGGACGTGCCGCGAGTCGGCGGAGCCATGATGGCGGCGTTGTTGATCAGCAAGAGCCGCGCCTGCAAGCGGCTCGCCAGGCTGCGTACGGACTCCAGATCGGCCAGATCCACGACTTCGAACTGCACGCGGGCATCGGGTACTGCTTGCTGGATGCTCGTGATCGCTTCCTGGCCACGCTCGGGGTTGCGCGCGGCAATGATCACTTCGGCGCCAGCGCGTGAAAGCGCCAGCGCATCTTCATAGCCCATGCCGCTGGTACCGCCCGTGATCAGAACGATGCGGCCCTGCTGGCTGGGGATGTCGCTGGCCGACCAGTCGGGCTTTGGCGCGGTACGGTTCGTGGCCTCTGCGGCAAGAGTCCCTGCCAGCGCGACGCCTGCGATCAACGCGCGGGCCATCTGCAAAACGCGGCAAGACCTGCTCGCCGTGTTCGTCGAATGGAAGGTGGGTAGGTTCCACATGGCTAAATCCTCTTCTCGTCTTTTGAATGTCCGGTGCGTCCGGACGAGAGGGATTATTGGTGTACGGATATCCGAGGATAAGCCGGATATTCATGGATGCCCCGTACGGTCTGGCGTACAGTTCGCCCACAGTGAGGAGCTGCCATGCGCCAACCCAACCTGACCGATGTCGCGCTGTTCGCCGCCGTGGTGGACGCCGGAGGATTTCGCGCTGCGGCACAGAAGCGCGGCCTCTCGGCCTCATCGCTGAGCGACTGCATGCGCCGCCTGGAAAGTGACGTAGGCCTGCGCCTGCTGAACCGCACCACACGCAGCGTCACCCCGACCGCTGCGGGCGAGCGGCTGCTTGAGCGCCTGCGTCCGGCACTGCAGCAAATCGACGCCGCTTTCAATGACCTGGACGACGAGGCACATCGCCCCGTCGGAACGTTGAAGTTGAACGTGCCGGTGCCGGTGGCGCGCTTCCTGTTACCGGACCTGCTGGCACGCTTCCTCAAGCTCTACCCCGGCGTCAGCGTCGAGGTAGTGATGGATAACACCTTCATCGACGTGAACGCTGGTGGGTATGACGCTGGGGTGCGTTATGAGGAAAGCCTGGCCAAGGACACCATCGCCGTGCCGATCGGGCCGCGCCGACAACGCTTCGTCGCCGCCGCGGCCCCCGCCTATCTGGCGGCACACGGCACGCCCCGTCATCCCGAGGAGCTGGAAGGCCACGAGCTGCTGGGCCATCGCTTCGAAAGCGGAAAGGTGGGTGTATTCGAGTTCGAGAAAGACGGCCGCATCCTGCGCATTCCACCACGCGGGCAACTGCTGACCTCATCGCATGATCTGAAGACCCGCTCGGCCATCAATGGCCTTGGCGTCATCTACACCTTCGAGGATTTCCTGCGCGAGCCGCTCGCCGATGGACGCCTGGTGCCCATACTCGAGGATTGGTGGCAGCACTTCGACGGCCCCTACCTCTACTACCATGGGCGCCGCCATATGCCCTTGCCGCTCCGGGCCTTCGTCGACTTCATCAAGGCGGAGGCGCTCGAAAGCGCACCCGCCGCGCCCAGGCCGTTGTAGCGGCTCGATTCGAGCCGATTAAAAGCGAACGGCAGCCGAAGCCGGCTGCCGTCAATGCGATCACTCGGCGGTGCTGAGCACACCGCGCTGGATCTGATCACGCTCGATGGATTCGAACAGCGCCTTGAAGTTGCCCTCGCCGAAGCCGCTGTCGCCCTTGCGCTGAATGAATTCGAAGAACACCGGACCCAGCACTGTGCCGGAGAATATCTGCAGCAACAGACGCTGCTCGCCGTTCTCGGACGCACCGTCAAGCAAGATGCCGCGCGACTTCAGCTCATCGACCGGTTCGCCATGGTTCGGCAGCCGCCCTTCGAGCATTTCGTAATAGGTCTCCGGCGGTGCGGTCATGAACACCGTGCCGCTTGCTTTCAGCTTGTCCCATGTCTGGATCAGGTCATCGGTGAGGAAGGCCACGTGCTGGATGCCTTCACCGTTGAATTGCATGAGGAACTCTTCGATCTGCCCCGCGCCTTTCGACGATTCTTCGTTGAGCGGGATGCGGATCATGCCGTCCGGCGCCGTCATGGCCTTGGAGGTCAGGCCGGTGTACTCGCCCTTGATGTCGAAGTAGCGGATCTCGCGGAAGTTGAACAGCTTCTCGTAGAAGTCCGCCCAGTAGGCCATGCGGCCGCGATACACGTTATGGGTCAGGTGATCGATGATCTTCAGGCCGGCACCGACCGGATGACGATCGACGCCCTCCAGGAACACGAAGTCGATGTCGTAGATCGAGCTGCCTTCACCGAAGCGGTCGATCAGATACAGCGGCGCGCCGCCGATACCCTTGATCGCCGGCAGGCGCAGCTCCATCGGCCCGGTAGGCAATTCGATGGCCTGAGCGCCCAGTTCCAGCGCGCGGGTATACGCCTTTTGTGCATCCTTCACGCGGAACGCCATGCCACACACCGATGGGCCATGCTCGGCGGCGAAATACGCAGGCAAGCCCTTGGACTCGCGATTAACGATGGCGTTGATTTCGCCCTGTCGATACAGCGCTACATCCTTCGAGCGATGGTTAGCGACATGGGAGAAGCCCATGCTTTCCAGCACCGGCTCGATGACGTTCGGAGTGGGCGAGGCGAATTCGATAAACTCGAAGCCCATGAGGCCCATGGGATTTTCAAATAGGTCGGCCATGATTGGCTCCTTGACTGGCTGTGCATTGATTAGGAATGACGTAAGGGAACGTCAGCCCGGCGGCGCACAGGAGATCCCGCGAACGCTACGCCCGAGGTGGTCGCCCAAGGTCAGTCGAAAGCCAAGAATTTTCATGTCAGCGGCGTGTCTGGTTGAACATCTGGATGCGCCTGCTGGAAGGCCGAATGCGCCAGCGCCAGGCGCTCGACGCGAAGAATGCGGGGCAGTGCGCTCAAGTCGACATTGAAACGTCGCGCCGCATAGAGCTGCGGCAGCAGATACACATCGGCCATACCGGGCTCGCCGAAGCAGTAGCCTTCATCGCCGATCAGAGCTTCGACCGCCTTGAGGCCCTCGCCTACCCAGTGGCCGATCCAGGCCAGCACCTCGTCTTCACCAACCTGCAGCCCGCGCAGGCGATTGAGCACCGCGACGTTGTGCAGCGGATGGATATCGCAACCAATCAGCGCAGCCACCGCACGATGCCGTGCACGCGCCATGATGTCTTGGGGCAGCAGTGCCGGTTCTGGATAGCGCTCTTCCAGATATTCGAGGATCGCTGGCGACTGAATCACCCGCTCGCCCTCGTCGGTGCGGAGCATCGGCACCCTGCCCTGGGGATTCAGCGCGAGATAGGCCGGCTGGCGATGCTCGCCACCGTCACGGATCAGGTTGACCGGCACCGCGCGGTAATCCAGGCCCTTCAGCGCAAGCGCAATGCGCACCCGGTAGGACGACGTAGAGCGGTAGTAGGTGTGTAGTTCCATTTCGAGGCCACGCTGTTTGCAAGGTCGCGCTTCATTTTCAGAGCGCATTATTGTTTTTGCGTAATCAAATTACGTTTAGTGGAATCTGCGTCAGCAAGATTCGACTGTCAAGCCTTCTGATCCGAAGCTGATTCGGCCTTACGCAAGAATAGCCGCAGGCTGAGCTTGATCAGCGGTGGCGTGAGCAGCACGACGGCGAACAACCGCAGCGTTTGCAACGCCACCACCAGACCAACATCGCCGCCCGCCTCCATGGCGATGATCGACAACGAATCCAGGCCGCCCGGGCTGGTAGCGAGAAACATCGACAGGTAGTCGCGCTCCAGCAAAGCCGCGAACAACCACGCCGAAGCGGCGCAGAGCGCGATCAGCAACAGCGCGGCTGCAAGCATCATCGGCAGCTTGCGCACCACATAAACCAGCGTGGTGCGATCGAAGCGCAGCCCGACGTAACCGCCAATCAACGCGTAGGCCACCGCCATCAGCGCACCTGGCAGCGTGATCTGAAACGCGCCACTCAGTTGAGCGAATACGCCGAGCATGAGCGGACAAAGCATCAAGCCCGCCGGCACGCGCAATCCAAGTACGACACCCACCAACACCAACGCCAGGCTGAGCGCCACATCCTGCAAGTACGTAGGCACACTCGGCGGAATCGATGGAGCCTGCGTGACCACATCCGGTGCGGACGCCAGCTGATGGCCGAGTAGCGCGCTGACAGCGATCACGCAAATCAACCGCACATACTGCATGGTGGCGACAAGGCGCGGATCGGCTCCGTGGCTTTCCGACATCGACATCATCACCGGCGCGGCACCCGGTGCCGTTCCCCACAATGCGCTGCTGGGCGGAAGCCGACCGAGCCAAATGAGTGCCAATCCCGCAACCAGACTCAACAACACGGTAAGCACCGCGGCGCCAAGCATCAGCGGCCAATCCTGAAACAGTGATGCCAGCACGCCGAGCGTGATCGACTGCGCTACCAGCGCGCCGACCAAGCCGATGGAAAACTGATAAGCCCGCAACGGCACCTGCGCCGCACTGCCCATCACGCCGAAAGCGATCCCGGCAAACATCGGCCCGAGAAAGAACGCCGCCGGCAACTCGATCAACCGAAACAGCCCAGCCAACGCCCCGGCACAAAGGACCAGTGCTAGCCACTGCAGCGGCAGCGGCAGCGGACGCGGACGCGGACGCGACGTCAGCCAACTCCTGTTGCGCATCAGCTACTACTCCAACGTGTTCTGGCCGCACGGCGATCAAGCGCTATCACATCGGATTCATCATGCTTTGCGGCAACATCGTCGCCAGCTGCGGGAACGCCACCACCAGCCCAAGGCCAAGCAGCATCAATAGTACGAATGGCGCCGAGCCACGGATGATCGGCCCCATCGGCGACTGGGTAACGGCCTTGATGGTGAACAGGTTCATGCCCACCGGCGGTGTGATCATCGCCACTTCGAGGTTGATCACCAGCAGCACGCCATACCAGATCGGATCGATGCCCAGGTGCGCCATTACCGGCATGATCACCGGCGAGGTGATGAGGATGATCGCGATCGACTCGAGAAACATGCCCAGCACGAAGATCATTACCATCATCGCCAAGATGAAGCCGAGTGCGCCCATATCCATCTCGGTGACCGTCTCGACGATCTGCTGCGGCACCATCAGTTTGGTCAGCGCGTAGCTGAACACTGCCGCCGAAGCAAGGATCATGAACAGCATCGCCGAGGTGCGCGCGGCATCTTTCGCACATTCCCAGATGTCGCGCAGGCCGATGCTGCGATAGATCAGCGCGGCAATCGCCAAGGCCAGCAGGGCACCCGCCGCGGCCGCCTCGGTGGCGGTGAACACGCCCGCATACATTCCGCCGAGCACCAGAGCGGGGAGCGTGATCGCCCAACCGGACTTGCGAATCGCGACGAGCATTTCTTCGGCGCTGGCACGCGGTTCACGCTGCGCGCCGCGCTGACGGAACATGCAATAGACGCAGAAGATTCCCGCCAGCATGAAGCCTGGCACCACGCCCGCCATGAACAGCCCACTAATGGACGTATCGGTCGCCACGCCGTAGAGAATCATCGGCCCGGACGGTGGAATCAGGATGCCCAAGGTGCCGCCGGCCGCGACCAACCCGTAGGCGATTTTCGGGTCATAGCCGTAACGAATCATCTGCGGAATCGCCACCGCACCGATGGTCAGCGCTGTCGCTACACTGGAGCCGGAAATCGCTGAAAAGATCATGCAAGCAATGATGGTGGCGATGCCGACACCACCCGGCAGGTGCCGTGTCAGGGTGTACGCCGTGCTGTAAAGGTCATCGACGATTCGCCCGCGAATCATCACATGGGCCATGTAGGCGAACAGCGGGATAGCGACCAACACATACATACCAGTCTTGGCGAAGACGATATCGGAAACGATATCCAAGCCGCCCGGCTCGCCCATCAACAGCAAACCACCGAACAGCGACAGCCCGGCGAAGATCGGCAAACCAGTGAGAAGCAGCAGGATCAAGCCCACTAGCAACAGGGAAATGGCGAGCATCAGTGCTTCTCCTCTTCATGGGCCACGAAGGCCGAGGCACCACAGGCCAGGCGCAACAGGCTATCGATAGCCGCCAACGCGAGCAGGAAGCCTCCCAGCGGAATCAACAGCTGCAGCTGGTACATCGGCAGCTCAAGGTAGCCCTGCGTCACCATGCCGATGGATTTGGAGAACATCGCCGTCTGCCAGCCGTTGACGATCAGAAAAACCGACAGCACCAGCACCACGGACATCGACCATACCTGCGTCCAGCGCTGCCAGCGCGGGCTCATCATTTCGGTTACCAGATCGACCCCGATATGGCGGCCTTCACGCAGCGCACAGGCGGCGCCGAACATGACGATGCCGACCACTAGAAAGCCCACCACCTCGTCGATCCACAGCGAGGGCTGCCCAACGAAATAACGCACCACGATCGAGTAGCCGATCAGTGCCAACGCGACCAGCACGCAGATGGCGGAGAGCGCCATGGCGAAGGTGAACAGCCCGGCCACCGCCGTGCTGAAGATTCGGCAGAACGCCGGGGGGTTGATCTCATTCATCTGGCTGCTCAGATAGGCTTGCTTGGTATTCATGGCTTCACCTCGGCACGCATGCAACAGGAGCGGGAGCCGAGCGTCGCGAGCCAACCACGCTCCGCCCGTCCCCCGCACAACCGGTCAGAGTTGCTTGATCATCTCGATCAGCTGTTCACCGTCCTTGGTGGTCTTTTTGAATTCCTCCACGACGGGCGGCTGCATGATCGACACCAGTTCCTGAAGCTGCTGCGCAGAAACGACCGTCACGTCCATGCCCGTCTCCTTGAGCTTGGCTATGCCCTCAGGATCGATCTGGTCGCTCTCGGGTAGCAGTTGCCGCTCTGCAGCCTGGGCAGATTTCTCGATGCCCGCCTGCACATCGGCCGGCAGGGATGCCCACCAGCGCGGATTGACGATCAGGTTCTGCCACACGGTGATCAACGGCGTCGCGACGGCGTACTTCTGCACCTCGTAATAGCGCCTTGCATGGATGGCACTGGCGCTGCTGGCGCCCGCGTCGATCACACCGGTCTGCAGCCCTTGGTAAACCTCGGAACCCGGCATGGTCGACGGCGCCGCGCCCAAGGCAATGAAGCCGACATCGCTGAGGCGACTGAGGCCGCGGATCTTCACGCCATCGAAATCTGCCGGCGCGATCAGCGGATGTTTCTGTGAGGTGAATGTGATGTTGTTGGCGTCCAACAGCCAGCCGATGTTGAGCACACCTTTTTTCTGCAGTTTGCCGTTCAGAAAGGTTTCGGCGGACGAGTCGTAGAAATTCTCGATCTGGGCGCGGGTCGTCATCAGGCCCGGAATGCTGAACACCTGCACCTCCGGCACGGTTCCGCCCCACAGCAGGCTCACCACCGAGGCCGCTTCGACCTGGCCACGAGCTACGGCGGCGTGGTTCTGAGTTGCCTTGAACAATTGCTCGCCACCGAAGATCTGCACTTCGACCTGATCATTGGTGTTGGTTTTTACATCTTCGGCGAACTGCTCGAGCGCTTTGGCGACATGATGGGACGCCGGCAACTGATGGCTCAGGCGCATCGTGTAATCGGCTGCATGGGCCTGGGACAAGGCCGTACCGGAGAGCAGGACGGCTAACGCAAGGGCTGTCTTTTTCATGGTGGTCTCTTCTTGTAATTGTCGTTACGGCCGCCAAACCCTGTGGGGTTCGGCGGAGCGGTCTTAGAACTTGATCGTGTAGCCGAGCATCACCCGATTCTCATCGGCACCGCGCGCATAGGTCGAACGATTCGTGGCATTTCTCCAGCGCATGCTGAGGTCTTTCAGCGGCCCGCTCTGTACCACATAAGTGATGTCGGTGGTGCGCTCCCACTCACGCCCCTCCTCACCCGCAGCACGCAGCGCAGCCGCCTGTGCCGTGGCAATGTTTTCTGGGTCGACGTTGTCACCCTTGACGTAGCGCAGCGTGAAGGTCAAACCGGGAACACCGATGGCGGCGAAGTTGTAGTCGTAACGTGCATGCAGCGCGCGTTCATCTTGAAGCGCGAAATTGCTTACCTGCTGTTCGCTGAAGAGGTAGGTATCCGCTCCGCCGATGTAGGCGTAAGCGGTGTTCCCTGAAACTTTCTGGTAACCGCCGCTGATGCGGTGCCCACCCAAGGAATACCCGATCAGGCTGCTGATCACGCGGTTATCGACTTCACCCAGCGTTTCGGCCCCGGTTTCGGAGGCAGTGAAATAACGGATCTCGGTAAAGACGGAAGAGTTTTCGCTCAGCGGCATCGCGTACTTGAAGCCAAGGTAGTTGCGCCGATAGAAGTCTTCGAGTTCGCTCGTGTGCAGGCTGATCTGCATTTTTTCGATCGGCTCGAAATCGACCCCGCCGTAGGTGTAGCTGTCGCTTGTCGCGGAACCGGAGTAAGCCCCGATCTGCGCCATGGTCGTCAGGTCTTCGGAATCGGTGGAGTCCCGCTGTTTGACCTTGCCCACCTGGCCGAGGTGGAAGGTGAACTTGTCCAGGTCGCGTGAGATCAGCTGCGCGCCGGTCCAGATCTGGGGAAACAGCCGGCTGCTGTTGGACGCGAGCAGCGGCAAGGTCGGGCTGAGGCCGCCGACGAACAATTCGGTTTCGCCCATGCGCACCTTGGCGGTCAGCGAAAGCTTCGAATACTCATCCTCGGCCCGGCTATCCGCGCCGCGTGCCAGCAAGCCGGTGCCAGTACGATCAGGGCTGGAGTCGAGCTTGACGCCAAGCATACCCATCGCATCGACGCCAAAGCCGACGGTGCCTTCGGTATACCCGGATTCGAGTTTGAGGATGAACCCCTGGGCCCACTCCTCGCGCTTGGACTGCCCCGCGCCGTCGCGGAAATCGCGGCTGAAATAGTAGTTCTGGGTGTTCAGACTGCCCTTCGCGTCGCCAATGAAATCGGCAAAGGCGGACGGTACGGCGGCCATCGATGACAGCAGTAAGGACCCGGCGAGCGGAAGAGACGCTTTTCTTATCATTGTTGTGCAACCCTTTTTTATTATTGGTTTGTCCCAAGGGGACGCGTTGCCTGCTTCCAACGTATTGAAAGCAGCCGAGCATGCCTGGCCATCAGGCATGAGCCTGTTAGCCGATGCGCAGCAGCCCGTTCTTGTGTCGCTGCGCACGGGCGACGTAATCCTTGGCATTGAGGCGAAACGCAGCGGCGGCCTCTTCGGTCAGCTCGCGCACCACCTTGGCCGGCGCGCCGAGGATCAGCGAGTTGTCGGGAAATTCCTTGTTTTCGGTAACGATCGCACCAGCGCCAACCACGCAGTTGCGGCCGATCTTCGCGCCGTTGAGCACCACTGCCTGAATGCCGATCAGGCTGCCCTCGCCCACCGTGCAGCCGTGCAACATGGCCTGGTGGCCGATGGTCACGTCGCTGCCGATGCGCATCGGATAGCCCGGATCGGTGTGCAGCACCGCGCCCTCCTGTACGTTGCTGCCGTTGCCGATCTCGATCAGCTCGTTGTCGCCACGCAGCACTGCCTGCGGCCAAACGCTGGCGCCCTCGCCGAGCGCGACCTTGCCGATTACCGTGGCATCCTCGGCTACGTAAACGCTGTCGTGGATTTCCGGCCTCTGGCCTTCGAATTCATAAATCGCCATGTCTATCTCCTTGCCTTCTCGGCGGTAGTCATTCGCCGCGGAACACGCCGGCATGCTGCAATTCGTCGATCTGTGCGTCGCTGTAACCCAGCCCGCGCATGACTTCGCGTGTGTTCTCGCCAATACGCGGGATGGAGCGGCGCGGGCCCAGCCGCTGGCCGTCGAGGGAGACGGGCAGCAGCGGCATGTCGGTGTAGGAGCCGTCTTCGAGCTGAAGCTTGGCAAGCCCGCCGCTTTCGATCAGATGCGCGTCGTCGAACAATTCCTCGGGCTTGCGGATCGGCGCGAAGGGAATGCCGTTGGCTTCCAGTTGCGGCGCCAGCGCCTGGGCGTCGAAAGTGGCGAAAACTTCGCCGAGATGTGCCAGCAGCCGCGGACGCTGCAGTACGCGGTCGTTGTTGGTGGCCAGGCTCTGGTCATCGAGCAACGCCTGCTGACCGATCAGCTTGCACAGCGCTCGCCATTGGCCATCGCCAGTGGCCGCGACGAACATCTGCTCGCCGCCAGCAAAGGTGAATACGTCATAGATCGACCAGGCACTGATGCGGTTGGGCATGGGCGCCGCCGCTTCGCCGGTGACCACATACTGCTGCATATGTTGCGCCGCGAGCAGTACGCAGTTTTCGTAGAGCGCGCTCTGCACTTCGCGGCCGAGCCCGGTGCGGTTGCGCTCGTTGAGCGCGGCGAGGATGCCGATCGCACCGAACATGCCGCCCATGATGTCGTTGACCGAGCTGCCAGCACGCAATGGGCGGCCAACCGGGCCGGTCATGTAGGCCAGGCCGGCCATCATCTGCACCACTTCGTCGAGGGCCAGGCGCTTGTCGTAAGGGCCGGCAAGGAACCCTTTGAGACTGGTGTAAACGATCTTCGGGTTGCGTGCTTTGACTGCTTGATAGCCGAAGCCAAGCGAATCCATCCGGCCAGGCTTGAAGTTCTCGATAAACACATCCGCGCTGTCGAGCAGCTTCAGGACCGCATCCTTGCCTTCCGGCGTGTCGACGTCGACGGCGATGCTCTGCTTGTTACGGTTGAAGGTGCGAAAGAACCCCGCGCCGGCACCCAACAGGCGGCGAGTACCGTCGCCCTTGGTCGGCTCGATCTTGATCACCTCGGCGCCCAGGTCGCCCAGGATCATTCCGCAGGTGGGGCCCATGACCATGTGGGAAATTTCGACAACACGAATCCCGTCAAGTGGAAGACTCGACATTTCTTTACTCCAGCAATGAAAGCGCGATCAGGCGGCAGGCGGCGCCACGAAGTTCTTCGGAAGGCCGGCACGGGCGATGTAGCCGTACAGGGTTTCCCCGGGTAACGCGGCTTCGAGCACCGCGCGCGACTCGATCAGTCGTTGCAGGTCGATGCCGGTCTCATAGCCCATGCTCTGCAGCATGAACACCATGTCTTCGGTGACGGTATTGCCCGAGGCGCCCGGTGCGAATGGGCATCCGCCGAGTCCGGCGAGCGAGGCATCGAGTTCGCGAATGCCGTGCTGCACGGCGACCAGGCTGTTGGCCAGGGCCAGCCCGCGGGTGTCGTGAAAATGCGCAGCTTGCAGCTTGTCGCCGGCAATGGCGCGAACGGCGTCAATGGTTTCACCCACCTGACCCGGCGTCGCATAACCGGTGGTATCGCCCAGCGAAACCTGATCGCAACCGGTCTCAAGTACCAGGCGAACCAGCTCGCAAAGATCGGCAAGCGGCACTTCACCCTGGCGGGTACAGCCGAAGGCGGTGGACATACCGGCAACCATGACAACCCCGTTACGCCCGGAGCTGCCGCGCAAGTCGCACATCCGCCCGAATTCCTCGACCATTTCCTGCGGGCTGCGGCGTACGTTGGCGAGGCTGTGGGCGGCACTGACCGAGATCGGCGCGACGATCCGATGCGCACCGCTAGTCAGGGCGTTTTCGACACCCCGCAGGTTGGGCGCTAGGACAGTGACATTGAGGTCGGTGTAGGTGAGCGCGTGCGCCACCACTTCGCTGGCGTCGGCCATCTGCGGCAGCAGTTTGGCCGGCACGAAGGAGGCAACCTCCATGTGGCGAACGCCAGCGGCGTAGGCCGCGTCGATCCACTTGCATTTGTCGGCGGTGGGCATGGTGCGCTGGAGGCTTTGCAAGCCGTCCCGCAATCCCACCTCATTGATAGTTATTTTTGTCATGAGGTCTCTCGCAAGGCATGTCGCTTGAGGGAGAGACTAAGAAGCCTGCCACGCCGCGAAAAGACGTTATTCAAGCCTCTATCCATCGCCAACCACGATGGATGGCCAGCTCAGGCATGCTGCTAGCGGGGTACCCGTGCCAGCAGGTGATTGAGCAGTCGACGCGCCGATAGCGACAGCGCCTCGGCATCGCGGACGCAGATGACGAATTGGCCGAGTGCCCAATCATCGGTCAGCGGAATGACTCGTAGATCGAACAAGTCCGTGTAGCGACTCACCGCCTCACTCGGAAAGATGCCGAGTCCCAGCCCCACATGGATCAAGCGATAGGCCGCATCGAACGAGGACACATGGGTGCGAAAGCGCACTTCGCCTCCCGCCTGGGCGGCAGCCTGTTGCATGTAGGCGTTCAGCGTGGCGTAGGCGGACAGGCCCAGGTGGTCGTAATCCAGCGTTTCGGCAAAGGCGAGTTGAGTGCGCCCGGCCAGGGGATGATCGCCGTTGACGACGACGGCTAGATGGTCGCTGCGGTAGTCGATGAATTCGAGATCACCAGCGACCATGGACTTGCGGCACACACCGAGGTCCGCCTGCCCCTCCGCAACGCCACGCACCACATCGGGACTGAAGCGCTCTTCGATATCGACATGGATATGCGCATTTTCCAGCATGAAATCCGACAGTTCCTCAGGCAGGAACTCGATGATCGACGACACGTTGGCGAGAATCTTTACGTGTCCACGCGCGCCCTCGGCGTACTCGCTTAGCTCGCCTTGCAGGCGCTCCATACTGCGCAACAGTTGCCGAGCGTGCCGCAGAAGGGCCTGGCCAGCAGGGGTCGGCACCACGCCTTTCTTGCTACGCAACAGCATCGGCGTGCCGATATCCGCCTCTATGTCAGCGATTCGCTTGCTGACGGCCGAGGGCGCGATGAACTCCCGCTCGCTGGCTTTGCTGATGGCTCCCTCTTCGCACACCGCGATGAACAGCCGAAGCGATACCGGATCGATATGCCACATGTCGAGTCATCCTGATTGGAGGGGCCAGAGCCTACCGAAAAAGCAATCGGCCTGCTCCTTCGCTAACGCTCGAGCCTTTCATCCGCCGCCCAGAACGAATCGCAGGGTGGCGTTGCCGAAAGCACAACGAGAAAGCGAGCAAAGGAGATCACCATGAATCGGCTTTTCGACAAGACCGCTCCGCAAAACGTGCATGGTTGGGAGCGCACCGCGTCAGTGGCGGGCGGCTTGATGCTGTTGGGCAAAGGGCTGCGTCGCGGCGGCATCAGCGGTTTGCTGCAGCTCGCAATGGGCGGCATGGCGTTGGCACGTGGCATCAGCGGACGCTGCGAGGCCAAGCGCATACTGACCGAGACCGAACAGCAGCATCGCACTCAAGACCTGGCCAACAAGCAGCGTTATAGCCATATGCCGCTCGACTCGGAAGTGCACAGCCCAGACTTCGTAGAGCCCGAAGTGAAGCTACCGGACACCACCCCGATGGGGCATGAAACCCACCCGGGTGAGCAACGCACCAGCTAAAGCGGCGCAGGCAGGTCGATCGTTATTCACTGCCAGCTCAAGTTGATGGACCAGTTTGCTGACGCACGACGGGTCCTCGACTTGGAAGGGCAGTTCTAACTGAAACTACAGCAATCCGCTTCGCACCAGTGCGTTCGAGAGCGCCGCCGAACGGCAATTGTCGGCATTTTGGCGGCATGGTATTTATGCGACGTGATTTCGTCACATTTCGTAAAACTCTCAGGATGACACTAATGGACGCTATAAAGCTCGACGGCGAAGAAGCTGGACACTGGGGAGTGGTTTATTCCTACGGCAGCGTGTTAGCGGTGTTCGATAACGAGCAGGAAGCTCAGAACGAAGCCGCCTCCTTTGGCGGCGCAGCCGTTCAGCTTGCTCGGAGCGTTTGGACTGCGCTTTGCACGGTCCCTCTGAGCACAACGGCGCCGAGCTAACCGGTCAGTTGCCGATCTGTCAGCGCGCTCCGTCTCCCATCCTGCTCATCTGAGTGCTTGCTGGATGTCGTCAACCACGGGCGATACATCGATCCGCTGAAACACTTTCTCGCGCTGCTGCAGCACGATATCCAGCACGCGGCTGGGTTGAATGTCGATGTCGTCGAAGGTGATCAACTGCCCAGGCTCGACGGCTCTTTTGAGCACCGTGTTGCGGAGCAAACCGATGGGGACATGGTTAGGCTCATCGGCGAGCCGCACCGCTTCGCCACGCACATCGAAGCCTCCGATACCACGACCGATCACGTCGCCCGACTTCATGACCCGCTTGGCTATCGCCGCGACGCCCAGGGTCGGTTCGGTCGCGTTGTTCAGCAGTACGCCGCCTCCGGCCAGCACTCGACGGACTGTTTTTCCGACTTCGAGCGAGCATAGATGGAAAGGACGCGTCAGCACGTAATACGGACCGGGGCCCAGCTTGAAATACTCGATCGCCGGTGCCTGGGCTTCATCGTGGCGACACACCAGAAAAACCCCACCAGCCGGATAACCGCTGGGCACGACATAGTCGACGATGGGCTGCCCGATGCCGTCCGCAATCAGGCCAAGGACGCTTGCACTGAGGTTCAGGTCGGTTGAAGCCACCCCTTCCAGACCTTGACGGGAAATGGTCGCGCCGAAACCGTTACCGACCACCGCCTGCTCGATCTGCACCTTGGTGCCATCGGTGAAGGATGTGGTCTGCTCGATGCTGATACCCTGCCGTTTGGCCCAGTAGGCCATGTCTTCGGGTGTCGGGTTGTGGTTCAGATAGCCCTTCATGTTGCCGTAGACGAGCGGCTTGAAGCCCATCTGCAAGGCGTCTTCTCGCAACGCAGCGAGGGAGCCCGGCTGATCACCTTCGGCTTCGGTCAGCAACCCCTTGCCTGATAGATAAGAACCGGTGGTGACCTGAAGTTCGGCATTGACCGTGACCACCGGCAGCCCGGCTTCGAATGCGCGCTCGATGACTTCCGTTCCGAAGAACACATCGCCCGTGCACTCGACGATGATGTCCGAGTTCGAAATGAGCTCATCAACGGAGTTGGTTAACGTATCTCGCAGCGGGAAGTCGCTCAGCGTTCCAATGTTCCTGCGAGTCAGAACCCGACTGATCTGCAGATCCTTGTAGTGCTGCATGATCAGCCGGACGAAGCAATGCGAAATCATCCCTGTGCCTGAAACACCCACTCGTCTAACTGCTGATTCGCCCATAACGAAAGTCCCTTTGGTTTTGCGTGAAGCTCAGACTGTTACATTTGGAAAAAGTTTAAAACGGGTAGCTTTACCGCTGGCTTGCTCCTTGCGCGCACTCGAAGCGAGTCAGGCATGGCCCAGCCGCCTCGTTTTGTGGGTGAGTCCGGAACGGCACGCGACTTGGCGCCGGCCCGAAAAGCGTCGCTGGGATGTCGCTCATGTGCCTGATCACATGCCGCAGCTCGTCGCGCCATGGTTTGGGCCTGATGCCAAAGGTGTCCTCGATCCGGCTGCAATCGAGAACCGACCAGGCCGGCCGGGCCGCGGCGCGCGGTAGGCTTCCGCTCGTCACCGGCAGCACCTGCGGCGCTTTGTCTATCAAGCCGGTCCGTTCCGCTTCACGGAAAATCTCGACGGCGAACTCGGCCCACGAGCACGACGACAATCCACTGTAGTGGTACAGCCCCCATTCCAAATCACCATCGCGGCAATAGCGCAACGCGAGCTCGATCAACACCCTGGCGACGCTTCGTGAGCGAGTCGGGCAGCCGACCTGATCGCTTACGACAGATATCTCGTTCGTTTTGCGGCCGAGATTAAGCATCGTCTGCACGAAGTTGTTGCCATGCTCGCCGTAGATCCAGCTGGTGCGCAGTATCAGATATCGATCCAGGGTTTCGCTGATGACGACCTCCCCCGCCCGCCGCGTTTTGCCATAGACGCAGATCGGCAGGGCCGGGTCGGTCTCTCGATAAGGCTGCGAGCCATCACCCGAAAAGACATATTCACTGGACAGGTGAAACAGCGGAATGCCGAACCGCTTGGCGGCCTGGGCCAGATTTCCAGCGCCGTCGCGATTCACCGCTTCGGCATGCGCGACCTCCGCCTCGGCATGATCGAGATTGGTATAGGCCGCCGCGTTGATGATCAGCGCCGGCCGGTAGCGCTCGATCGCCTGGGCAATTTGCTCAGAAGATGTGATGTCGACGTCTTTATGCAGCAGGCCGATGGCTTCCAGCCCAAAACTCGGAGCTTGGTTGACCAGACAGCGCCCCACCTGCCCGCCTGCGCCGCATACCAGCACGCGCATGTTCGTTCTGAACGATCGGGGTTGTTTCGATTCAGCATCGGTTGATTGCATTGCGCCCCAATCAGCCTCGATTGATTCAATGGCCGGAAGCGGCGAAGTCTCGACGACCTTCGACGTAACGGTCGTCGGCACCGGGATCAACTCGCGTACGCTGACGCCAAGCGTTTCCAGCGGCGAATCGGCGGCTTCCGGCTCCGGTGCGAAGCGGGCGCTTTCGAGCAGACCTTTCGCCACGATCTTCGCCTTGGCGAACTGACCGCGCTGAAGCATGCGAGCCACCTGCCCCAAGCGGGAAAACAACAAGCCCAGGACGCGACGCTTGCGAAAGTATTTACGCGCCACGAACAACTCGTTGCGCACCAGATGCCGATGCAACGCGACCCGGTTCGGGTCGGTTTCCCGAAGGATATCGATGGCGCCGCTGACCCGTCGCATATGCAGCACCCTGCTTGCCGTTACCAAGTAACCGGGTATGTCCTGACTGATACGCATGGTGAATTCGGTATCGTCGCCCCACATAAACATGGACGCGATGGGCAAGCCGTGGCGTTGCAGCGATGCTCTGGGCACCAGGATCGAGACGAAGGTTGCGGGACGAACCGGAACCACACCGATGTCGAGCAGTTCCGGCCAGTTTTCATAGTCGATTTCATTGGTCCGTTCGTCGATGCGCGGAACGTTGGTCAACAGCCCTTCGCTGGTATGGGCTTTGGAGACCAGAAACGAGTGCGGCTTGCCTTGAGCGCGCAATTGCTCATCGGCCTCGAGCAGCTTCTGCAAGGCGTCCGGCTCGGGAATCACATCGTCATCCATCATCCAGACAAAGTCGGCGCCCTGCTGATAGGCGAGACGGAATCCAGCACTGAAGCCTCCCGATGCTCCGGTATTGTGCGAGAGGACATACACCTTGAGGTTCGCCAGCCCCGTCTGGAGCAGCATCTCCTCGGTCCCGTCATTGCTGGCATTGTCGACGACGATGATGCCGTCGCAAGGTCGGGTCTGGGCATTGATCCCATCCAGGCAACGCGCTAGCAAATCCTTGCGCTTGTACGAGAGTACGACGGCGAATATCTGATCCATTGAGGCGCTCGGCATCTAGTCAAGAAGGCGGTGGGGATTCCAACCGAACAGTCGAACAACGACCTGATCGCATGAGCGGCAGGAGTGCGCTGCGGTGGCGTCATGGGCCTTTGGCCATGGCGCTCAGCTCTGACCTAGGAGGAAGAACGGGGTTCAGTAAAGTGCAACGAAATGTGGCCAAACGCTTTCAGCCGTACGCCTGGCCTGTTGAGCAACAGACGCAACGGGCCGGCTAACCCTCACGCTGGACTCGGGTACACAAAGCCGCCATCACGTTACGCCTCGTTCGACGCAGCCAACACGGACTCCGCGCAGACGTCCCATACGCGACCCGAACTCAACGCGTCAGCCCTGTTCACATAAATAGATAGCCAAGACGGAGAAGCAGAATGAAAAGATCTTTATTGACCTTGGTCAGTCTGGCGTTCGCGCTCCCTGCCCTCGGGCAAGAGCCCTTGGTAACCACACGCTTGAACGGCATGGACCTCGAACTGGAAGAACTTGGTGTGCCGGAAGCGTCCTCGAGCAAGGTCGATCTGAAGGGCGTCCCGGCCATCAAGGTGACCAATCGCAGCCAGGAAATAGCCTCGTGCCAGTTTCACGCCTTGCCTGAAGAAACCGTGATGACGGCGACCCCGGTGGTTTCGATCAGCCCTAACGAGCAAGCGGTCATGCGCGTGCCAGGCAAATATTCCGCTGGTGGACCAATCGCCTTGCTGGTGTGCAAGCCCGAAGGCGCTTCGCTTCGTTGACCCTACTCGCGCAGCCGAAACCACAAATCCGCGACACCGGGAGAAATCGAATAGCGGCGACTTGAATCAAGACGAGTTCAACAGCTTCCGCGATGAAGGTTGGCTCGACGTCTGACGTCGTTGCGTAGCGCTTTATCGGCGATGTAGCCGCCCCCTCGATGGGGCGGCTCTATTTTGGGTCTCTTGATCCCCCTCGCCCTCTACGTACACCCGCTGCTGTTCTCCGTATCGATGGAACATCACGCGCCCCACACGCTCCCACCTTGAACTGCCCTGACGATCCATCGGAGACCGCGATGCCCCAGCAATCGCAACACAACCGCAGCATTCGCCTCGCCTCACGCCCTAGCGGCGCACCCACGCCGGACAACTTCAGCTTGGAAACCAGCCCGGTGCCGAGCCCCGAAGACGGTCAGCTGTTGTTGCGCACCGTCTATCTCTCGCTGGACCCTTACATGCGCGGCCGAATGAGCGCCGGGCCGTCCTACGCACCACCGATGGAAGTGGGCGATGTCATGGTCGGTGGTACGGTCTGCCGGGTCGTCGAGTCCCGTCACCCTGATTATCAGGAAGATGACTGGGTGCTCAGCAGCAACGGCTGGCAGGACTATGCCCTGTCGGGCGGCGAAGGGTTGCTCAAGCTCGGTCGCGAAATGCAGCACCCCTCCCATGCCTTGGGCGTGCTCGGCATGCCGGGCTTTACCGCTTACATGGGGCTGCTCGACATCGGCCAGCCGAAACCCGGAGAAACGCTGGTGGTGGCGGCCGCCACCGGGCCAGTCGGCGCCACGGTTGGCCAGATCGGCAAGCTGAGAGGCTGTCGTGTGGTGGGCGTTGCCGGCGGTCCCGATAAATGCCGTCACGCCGTGCAGACGCTCGGTTTCGACGCGTGCATCGATCATCGCGCCGACGATTTCACCCAGCAATTGGCCGAGCGATGCCCTGACGGCATCGACATTTATTTCGAGAACGTGGGTGGCAAGGTATTCGATGCGGTGTTACCGCTGCTCAACACCAGCGCGCGAGTGCCGGTGTGCGGCGTAGTCGCGCAGTACAACAGCACCGACCTGCCGGACGGGCCGGACCGTCTGCCGTTGCTACTCGATACCATCCTGAAAAAGCGTATGCGCATGCAGGGTTTCATCATCTTCAACGACTATGGCCATCGCTATGACGAGTTCGCCCGAGACATGAGCGCCTGGTATGCCGAGGGCAAGATCAAGTACCGCGAGCAGATTGTGCAAGGGTTGGAAAACGCACCCGAGGCATTCATCGGGCTGCTTGAAGGCAAGAACTTCGGCAAGCTGGTGGTGCAGGTGGGCGATGCCTGAGTAGCCTGCCGCTGCCGCAGCGCTTTATTTTGGTGGGCTAAAGCCCACCCTACGCGTTGGACATTGCCAACTGGCATTGCTGCCGCGGCGCTTTCCCTGGTGGGCTAAAAGCCCGCCCTGCCTCGGTGAGCGCCGGACAGTTGTTGTTGAGCGCTGCTTGGTCTTCAGGTAAGCCCTCGCCTACGCCTCAAACCAAATCAGCCCTGGCTCAGCCCAGCCGACACATCGCAACGGCGAGCATCTCTGGCCTGCTGCTGGTGCGGCGGACGGACGCCAGGAATCGGATTAGCCAGGCGGATCTTCAGAAACTCGGTCACGTCCGCCGCCAGGGCTCGCCCGCCGCCGCCCGGGAAGTTGTTGTCGTTGGTCACCAGCAAGGTGCGCGAATCCAGCGGCAACACGCTTTCAATGGTCACGTAGGGAAAGGTGAATGTCCGTTGCCCGTCGCCGTTCAGGTCATCGGGATCGGCCAGTTGCATGAGATCGACGACTTCGGTCTTGCGCACTTCCCCGCCACTGGCGACACCGCGGGTTTCGATCAGGTAGATTTTCTTGAACGGAGCGCCGTTGGTGGCGGTTGCGTTGTTGCGCTCGATGATCAGGAATCGCGTCTCATCGATCGCAGTCATGTCACCGATGGCGTGTTCGGGTTCCTGCAGGCGGTAGAAGAACACCTTACCGGTGTAGCGCTCCTGATCGATGTCGAACTCGTTGATACGCAAGGTACCGGCCGCATCACCGCTGACAGCCTTTTCCAGCAGCGCGTACAACCGGTCCCCGCGAGGGTTGATCGCCATGCCTTCGAAACCGCCGGTCCCGCCCAGGTTGGCGGTTGCTCGCCCCGCCACCACATCGGCATGCTGCGGCGCGTAGACACCGGGCAGTGAGATGGCGCTGCGAGTGACGGTGCCCGACGCATCGGTCTTGATCAGGTATGGCCCGAACTCGTCGCCAAACCACATCGCGCAATTCTTGTCTCGGCGCACCGATTCGATGTCCAGGTCAGCGCCCGTCAACAGGCGGCCGAAATCGATTGCACTGTCGACGCGTGGCTTGGAGCCGTCGTTGTAATAAAAGCGGTAATCGGCCTGGATCGGCAGCTCAAGCTTCTGGTTGATGTCGTTAAGCGTGAGGCGCGACGTGTGGGTGAAGCGAGCCAGTGGCGCACCGCTGAGATAGTCGCTCGCACTGACTTTGCCGCTGCCGCCGTTGGCGGTACGGAAATCGGGCCGCACGCTGTAGAGCCGCAACAGCGTGTCGGCGGAGTTCGTCTGCCCACCGAAGCCGTTGTCGGTCATGAATATGAAGCTGTTTTCATCCGCGCCCGGCAGCACTGCGGAAAAGCCTTGCACCGGCTGGCGATTCTCATACGGTGGCGCAAAGGTGCCGTAAGGGTTGGCGCTGGCCATCTGACCCGATGTCGGACCGTCGGAAAAGGTGTCGGCGGGCATCATCGCCCAGCCTACCAGGGTGTTGCTGGCGGCCATCGCAGGGGCGGAGATCGCAGCGGCAAGCGCCACGACCAGCGGCTTCGGGATTCGCATGAGTCAGTGTCTCCATCCGGTCGGAGCCAGCGCCGCGCGACATGCACGACGCTCTGGCATCGGAGAACAACCTTAGGAAGCGACTGTGTCAGGAATATGGCTAAAGCTGACGCAGCGTCGGCAAGCTGACGCTAGACCACTCAGTTGCACGATGCAACTCGGTCTCAAGCTGGCGTCTCAGGCCACCTCATGTCCACGTGCCGCCTGAGCGAGATAGAACCAGGCCTGAGTATCCAGCCGCAGCTCGGCGCCCTCCAGGGCTTCCTCGATTCGATCCCAACGCAGGCTGCCGAGGATGGGCACTGGCTTGCCGGGCAGCTTGCGCAACCAGGCCAGCGCGACCTGATTGGCAGTAGCGCCCGATGCCGCGCCGACCTCTTCAAGCGCCTGTTGTAGCGCCGGGCTGAAACGGCCACCTGCCAACGGTGACCATGCCAGCACATGCAGGCCCTCACTTTCCATGGCATGCAGGCGCCCGTCCCATACGGTCTCCTGGGCTTGCAGCGACAACTCGATCTGGTTGCAGCGCAGGGGCAGTTCGCGCGCCAGCGTTTGGCAGTGCAGCAACTCGGCATTGGATACGCCGAGCCAACCAACCTTGCCGCTGCCGACCAGGTCGTTCAGCGCCCGGGCAACCTCATCGACCTGCAGCAAAGGGTCCGGCCGATGCAGCAGGAAGCCGTCCAGGCGCTCCACGCCGAGCCGCTTCAGAGACCCGTCGACCGCCTCGGTAAGGTACGCCGCTTGGGTGTTGTAATGCTTGACCTGCCAGCGAGAGCGATCTTGCGAAGCTGGCACGATGTCAGCCTTACCGATCAATTGAATCTGCTGACGCAGCGCCGGCTGCAGTTTCAGCGCGGCGCCAAAATGCGTCTCGCATTCTCCAGCGCCATAGATGTCAGCGTGGTCGAAAGCGCTCACGCCACGCTCGACACAGCGATCCAAAAAGCTCAGCAGTGCCTGCGGCTGCGCCAACTCTGGGTATTGCATCAGACGCATCATGCCCAGCAGCAAAGGTTGTTCGACGACCTTGTTCAAGTGATCTCCGCGATTGGTGAAAGAGGCATAAGGCAACGGTGAAGATGCCAGGCCTTGTAAGTGGATGTACTGACCGAACCCGCGAGGCAAGGTTCGGCTCCGAAGGTTAGCTCGGTGCCAATGACAATGTTCTGCGTATCGCCCCAAAAAAGGGACCGTCGAGCGAGTACCGCACTCTTGTGGGTCAATGTCGCGCACTGACGAGCGGAGCCTGTCGTGTCTGCCGTTAGCGCTATTGGTGGGCTGAAGCCCACCCTACGGCATTGGAAGGCTTGTAGGGTGGGCTTCAGCCCACCAACACCTGGCAGCGGCTCTCTCCGCCCTGACATCTCACCCGTCGCTGGCACGCAACCTGCTATGCCACATACAAAGCCTGCCGATCGATTCGGCGGAGCGTCCCGCAGGTCAACGTAGATCATCAGCCGCAAGCGGCACGGGACGGGTGAACCGAGCAACGCGGCTCGGACCTCATCTAACCAAAATCCATGAATACCAGGCAAAGGCGCCTGGAGCTGCCCCTCAGCTCCAGGCGCCTTTTTTGTTTTTGTACGACGACGCCGCAAACGGCTTCGACGGAGGAACCGGTCATGAACGCAATCGTCACCCCGATCAAGAGTGAAACGCTGGTCGTCATCGGCAACGGCATGGTGGGTCATCACTGCGTCGAGCAGCTGATCGAGCGCGGTGCTCTGGGCCAGTACCAGCTGCATGTGTACGGCGAGGAGCGTCAGAGAGCCTATGACCGGGTGCATCTGTCCGAATACTTCGGCGGCCGCGATGCCGACTCCCTGGCGATGTGCGACGCCAATTACTACGTCATCCATGGCGTGCATGTTCACCTCGGCGTGCAGGTGTTGGAGATCGACAGGCAGCGCAAGGAAGTGGTCACCACCGAAGGCCGGCAGGCCTACGACAAACTGATCCTGGCGACCGGTTCCTACCCCTTCGTACCGCCGATTCCGGGTGCCGAGGGCAATTCGCGTCTGGTCTACCGCACCCTGGATGACCTCGACGCCATCCGCACCGCGGCCAGCAATGCCAAGCGTGGCGTCGTCGTCGGAGGCGGCCTGCTCGGTCTGGAAGCTGCCAATGCGCTCAAATCCCTCGGCCTCGAAGCATACGTGGTCGAATTTGCCCCGCGCCTGATGCCGGTTCAGCTGGATGAAGAAGGCGGCAAGGCGCTCAAGGCACGCATCGAGTCGCTGGGCGTCGGCGTGCACCTGTCGCGCGCCACGCAGGAGATCGTCATCGGCGAGGAATATGCCTACCGGATGAACTTCAACGATGGCGACTTTCTAGAAGCCGATCTGATCGTTTTCTCCGCCGGCATCCGCCCGCAGGATGCACTGGCCCGTAGCGCGGAGCTGGACATCGCACCACGCGGCGGCATCGTGATCGATGCCGACTACCGCACCAGCGACCCGTCGATCTTCGCCATCGGCGAATGCGCCTCCTGGAACGGCATGGTCTTCGGCCTGGTTGCGCCGGGCTACACCATGGCGCGTAACGTCGCCGCCCTGCTCACTGGCGAACCGCACCAGCCGTTCAGCGGTGCGGACATGTCGACCAAGCTCAAGCTGCTCGGCGTCGATGTAGGCTCCATCGGCGATGCGCATGCCGCCACGCCGGGCGCCAAGAGCTACCGTTTCATCGACGAAGCCAACGCCAGCTACCGCCGCCTGGTACTGTCCGAAGACGGCAAGCGCGTCATCGGGGCCGTGCTGATCGGCGACAACAGCTACTACGACACCCTGCTGCAATACGCGCAGAACGGCATCAAGCCGCCGGCCGACCCGTCCAGCCTGATCCTGCCGCTGTCCGACGGCGCACCGACCCTGGGTGCCGAAGCCCTGCCCGATACCGCCACTATTTGCTCCTGCCACAACGTCGACAAAGGCGCGGTGTGCTGCCAGGTCGACGCCGGCATCACCGACCTCGGCGAACTGAAGGCTGCGACCAAGGCCGGCACTGGCTGCGGGGGTTGCAGCGCGCTGCTCAAGCAGGTCTTTGAACATGAGCTGACCGCCCGCGGCGTCGAAGTCGACAAGAGTCTGTGCGAGCACTTTGCTCACACCCGTCAGGAGCTGTACGGCATCGTCCGCGTCGAGGGCATCATCAGTTTCAACGAACTACTGGCCAAGCACGGCCGCGGCCACACCGGTTGCGATATCTGCAAGCCGGCGGTGGGCTCGATTCTCGCGTCCTGCTGGAATCAGCCGATCACCGATCCAGGGATGATCCCGCTGCAAGACACCAACGACACCTTCATGGCGAACATGCAGAAGAACGGCACCTACTCGGTAGTGCCGCGCATCGCCGGTGGTGAAATCACCCCGGACAAGCTGATCGCCCTTGGCGCGGTCGCCAAGAAATACGACCTCTACACCAAGATCACCGGAGGCCAGCGCATCGACCTATTCGGCGCTCAGCTGCACGAGCTGCCGGATATCTGGAGCGAGCTGATCGAGGCTGGCTTCGAAACCGGTCACGCCTACGGCAAGTCGCTGCGCACGGTGAAGTCCTGCGTCGGCAGCACCTGGTGCCGCTACGGCGTGCAGGACAGCGTCGGCATGGCGCTGCGCCTGGAAGATCGCTACAAGGGCCTGCGTTCGCCGCACAAGATCAAGTTCGGCGTCTCCGGCTGCACCCGCGAATGCGCCGAGGCGCAGAGCAAGGACATCGGCGTGATCGCTACCGAAAACGGCTGGAACCTGTATGTCGCGGGCAACGGCGGCATGCGTCCGCGTCACGCCGAGCTGTTCGCCACCGACCTCGATGACGAAACCCTGGTTCGCTACATCGACCGCTTCCTGATGTTCTACATCCGCACCGCGGACAAGCTGCAGCGCACCTCGGTCTGGCGCGAGTCGCTCGAAGGCGGCCTCGACTACCTCAAGGAAGTCATCATCGACGACAGCCTGAATCTCGCCGCCGAGCTGGAAGCGCAGATGCAGCTGGTGGTCGATCGCTACGAATGCGAATGGGCCAACGCCATCAACGATCCTGAGAAGCTCAAGCGCTTCCGCACCTTCGTCAACGACCAGCGCGGCGACCCGGACATCCATTTCGTCAAGGAACGTGGCCAGCGCCGTCCGGTGCACGCGTCCGAACTCCACCTGATTCCCGTAACCGAGGAGATGCTCTGATGAGCCAGCCCAACGCTGTACGCATGCAACCGAGTGAATCCGCCAGCTGGCGGGCGCTGTGCAGCCGCCGCGATCTGGTCGCCAATTCAGGCGTGGTCGCCTGGCTGGACGGCGAACAGGTGGCGCTGTTTCACGTGCCTGAAACGGAGACCGGCGAGCAGGTTTTCGCCATCGCCAACAAGGACCCGAAATCGGGCGCCAATGTCATCGGTCGGGGGATTCTGGGCCAGCTCAAGGGCGACCTAGTCATCGCATCGCCGCTGTACAAGCAGCACTTCCGCCTGGCCGACGGCAGCTGCCTGGAGTATCCGGAACAACAATTGCGAGTATGGCCAGTACGCCTAAATGGCGATGCAGTGGAAATAGCCGCAGCCTAACTGCGGCGCGACACAACGAGTAGCGATACGCCAACGGCAGGCCAAGACCTGCTTTGCCAACACAACCAGAGAATCAGAAATGTCCTATCTCGTTCCTTCGGAATTCGTTACCAAGATGGTCGACTCCGGTGAGTCGAAAATCTTTATGTCCACGCGGGACACCTTGATCCGAGCATTTATGGCCGGTGCGATCCTGGCGCTGGCCGCCGTGTTCGCCGTGACCGTCACGGTACAAACCGGCTCGCCGCTGGTGGGCGCCATGCTGTTTCCAGTCGGTTTCATCATGCTCTATCTGATGGGCTTCGATCTGCTCACCGGCGTCTTCGTCCTGGCTCCATTGGCCCTGTTGGACAAGCGTCCGGGCGTGACGGTTAACGGTGTGCTGCGCAACTGGGGGCTGGTGTTCGTCGGTAACTTTGCCGGGGCGCTGCTGGTCGCGTTCATGATGGCCTTTATGTTCACTACCGGGTTCTCCACCGATCCGGGTCCGATCGGAGAAAAAATCTCCACCATCGGTGAAGCACGCACATTGGGGTACGCCGAATTCGGTGCAGCCGGCTGGTTCACCATCTTTCTGCGCGGGATGCTGTGCAATTGGATGGTCTCGATGGGTGTGGTCGGGGCAATAATTTCCACGACCGTAGGCGGCAAGGCCATCGCCATGTGGATGCCCATCATGCTGTTCTTCTTCATGGGCTTTGAGCACTCGGTGGTGAACATGTTTCTGTTCCCCTCCGCCATGATCATGGGCGGCGACTTCTCGATCATGGATTACATGCTTTGGAACGAGATCCCCACGGCGCTGGGCAATCTGGTCGGCGGTCTGGCCTTCACTGGTCTGACGCTTTACACCACTCACGTCAAGACGGGCGCCAAACGCGCATTGGTGCGCTGATAGATGACGGCAAACCCCGGAGCGACCGGGGTTTGCTACATGCCATGAACAGCCAACTCAAGGTTTCGGTGGGCCAACACACCGACAAGGGCCGCAAGGAAAGCAATCAGGATTTCCACGGCGTCTATATTCCCAAAGAACCGCAACTGAGCAGCAAGGGCATTGCCATCGCGCTCGCCGATGGCATCAGCAGCAGCGCCGTCAGCCATATCGCCAGCGAATCGGCGGTTACCGGATTCTTTGCCGACTATTTCTGCACCTCCGACGCCTGGACGGTAAAGACCTCGGCGCAACGCGTATTGGCGGCGACCAACTCCTGGCTGCATGCGCAAAGCCAGCAGAGCCAGTACCGTTACGACAAGGACCGCGGCTACGTCTGCACTTTCAGCGCGATGGTCATCAAGTCGACCACCGCGCACCTTTTCCATGCCGGCGACTCACGCATCTATCGCGTCCAGGGCAATGCGCTGGAACAGCTGACCAACGATCATCGGATGTGGGTCACGGAAGACAAAAGCTACCTAAGCCGGGCGTTGGGCATTCATTCACAGCTGGAACTGGACTACCGCGCCGAGCAGGTCGAGGTGGGCGACACCTTTATTCTGGCAACCGATGGCGTCTACGAATTCGTCAGCGCGTCGTCGATGCTTCAGGCCATCGCAGATAATCCGGACGATCTTGATGCAGCTGCGCGGGAAATCGTCGCCCAGGCGTTGCAACAGGGCAGCGACGACAACCTCACGGTACAGATACTGCGTATCGACGAGCTGCCGATCAGGGCGGCGGACGAACTCTACCTGCAACTCACTGAACTGCCCTTCCCGCCCATCCTGGAGGCGCGAGCCCGGTTCGACGGCTACACCATCGTTCGCGAAGTGCACGCCAGTAGCCGCAGTCATGTTTACCTGGCGACCGACGACGACAACCAAACGCCGGTGATCATAAAGACGCCATCGATCGACCTGCAGCGGGACGTGCAATACCTCGAACGCTTTCTTACCGAAGAATGGGTCGCGCGGCGCATCGAGAGCGCCCACGTGGCCAAGCCATGCCTGCAGACCCGCAAGCGCAACTTTCTCTATAGCGTGACCGAGTTCGTCGAAGGCCAGACGCTGACCCAGTGGATGATCGACCACCCCAGGCCGGACCTGGAAACGGTTCGCGGTATCGTCGAGCAGATCGCCAAAGGGCTACGCGCGTTTCACCGACTGGAGATGCTGCATCAGGACCTGCGGCCGGAGAACATCATGATCGACGCCACCGGCACGGTGAAAATCATCGACTTCGGCTCGACCCGTGTCGCCGGCATCATGGAGATCGCTTCGCCCATCGGACGCGGCGATCTGCTCGGCACCGCTCAATACACCGCGCCGGAATACTTCCTCGGCGAAAGTGGCACTCCCCGCTCGGATATGTTTTCGCTGGCAGTCATTACTTATCAGATGCTCACCGGCAATTTGCCCTACGGCGCTGCGGTCGCCCGCTGTCGCACCCGCGCGGCGCAGAACAAGCTCAGCTACAGCCCGATTCGCGAGCATGACCGCGAGGTACCGGCGTGGATCGATGATGTACTGCGCAAGGCAGTGCACCCTGACCCTTACAAGCGCTACGAGGACTTGTCCGAGTTCGTGTTCGAGTTGCGCCAGCCCAACCAGGCCTTTCTCAACAAAGCCAGGCCGCCGCTGATGGAGCGCAACCCGGTGCTGTTCTGGAAAAGCGTTTCGCTAGTGCTGGCCATTACGGTGGTCGTGCTGATGGTGCGTTGAGGTCTGCAAACTTTCGGCCCGTTGCGATGCCTCACTCGGAGCGCTGCGGCGCGTAGACGTTGAGCTGAGGATCGGTGACACCGTCTTTCGACGGGTCGAGAATCCAGCGCAATTGGGTGACCAGCTCCTCGCAGTTTTCGCCGCGCTGCAACCAATCCTGAAAAGCGATCCGCGCGCCCGACAGCGCCGCCTCCGTAACGTGCTCGGCCTCGGTCGTAGGGACGCCGGGTTGCCAATTATCGAATACGGCCTTGAGGGCTTGCTGCGCTTCTTCGGCCCCCAACTCCCCGTCCGACCAGCGCGATGTGATGTCCTGAGCCTGTTGCAAGGCGGTTACCGAGGGGTTAGACGATTCCATTTTTCAGGCTCCTCCAACGAATTTTGTCTAGCTTGGAGTCCGGCTGCGTCGGTGAATTCGTCTCCGCCTATCAGACCGCAGCGCCGCTGGTAGGTATTTGACGGCGATTCCAGGCCATCAAACCTCTAAGGACGACTGCCGCTCGGCTCCTGGCCGGAACGTCCGCGCACGATGGGCTGCCAGATGATGAACAGTGCTGGATTTGCGCCTGGCTGCTTGTCCGTTCCGCTCACTAATGGCGGCGAGGCCCGATCCCGTCCCGGCGGCACACGATAAATCCCCTTACGCATTGGAACCTGCCCCATGCACCTGATCCAACTACTGCTCCCGCTTTACGACAATGACGGGCAAGCCTTGCCTAAATCACTGTTCGCCGAGGTGCGCGACGAACTCATGCAGCAGTTCGGCGGCCTGACCGCTCACACCCGCGCGCCAGTCAACGGATTGTGGCTTGAGGATGACAACGCGGCCGTGCGCGACGACCTGATCATTTACGAAGTGCTGGCGCCCGAACTCAATCGCTCCTGGTGGAGCGACTACCGAACTTCGCTGGAAACCCGCTTCCGTCAGGAGCAGGTGTTGATCCAGGCGCATCCGGTCGAGCGGCTATAACGGTGTTCAGCCTCCTTCCCGCCGCTTGGTTAAAGCCAGAGCCGAACGTCATGCCGGGTCGCGCCCAGCACTGCATGAAATGATGAAATTTAATGAACCCTCAAGGCGTCCCGCTGTCAGTCCAGTCTGCAGCCCTACAGGGGGTCACGTGCCCAACCCCTGGGATAAGACATTCTCCCAATCGGCACATCCGTACGTCTGCTGTTCGCCCCATCCCGGCATGCTGGTCAACTCGCCAGCGCCGGGTCGTTTGTTTTCGGCCCGTTCACCGGGGCCTTCATTTTTCAACGCGAAGACCGCCAATGTCCTTATCTCGCCATCGTCTCGCTCTTCTATCCCGTTTTACTTGGTTGACCACTCAGAGCCGCGTCGTTCGTGTCGGTGTGTTCGGCACCCTGCTGGCCGTCGTCGCACCGGCCCAAGCCCAGCAAGCGACCAACGATCGCTGGGTCAGCGATACCTTGAGCACCTACGTACGCAGCGGCCCAACCGACGGCTATCGCATCGTCGGTAGTCTTACGTCAGGGCAGAAAGTCGAGTTGCTCGATACCCAGGGCGACTACAGCCAGGTTCGCGGCGAGAACGGCGATCGCGTCTGGATCCGCAGCAGTGATCTGCAAGAAATTCCCGGCCAGGCCGAGCGCCTGCCGCAGCTCGAGCAGCAGGTCGCCGAACTCAGTGAAGAATTAAAGACAATCGACGACAACTGGAAGGCCCGCGTGCAAGGCATGCAAGAGACCTTGGACTCACGCAAGGCCTTGATCGATGAGCTGGAAGCGCGCCGCAGAGCGCTCGACGAAGCACTCACGGCTACCGAGTCGGACCTGCGCGACGCCCAGGCTCGGCTGGGTGACGAGAACAATCAGGTGCTGATGCGCTACATGGTTTACGGCGGCAGCATCGCCGGCGCGGGCTTGCTGGCCGGGTTGATCATTCCGGCCATGACGCGCGGGCGCAAGCGCAACGACCGTTGGTTCTAGCCCACCTAACCGGGTTCGGATATCCGCTTCGTGACGCCTGCCACGGACGATGACCAACCCGGCCCTGCCTGCATCATGCGCTCGAGAATTTGCGCGGCGGGCATTGGCCTGTCGAGTAGAAAGCCTTGAAGCGTTTCACAACCGAGTTCGGTGAGGAACGCCCGCTGTTCGGGCGTTTCCACGCCCTCCGCGACAATTTCCAGGCCCAGCGCTTTACCCAACGCAATGATCGCCGAGACGATCACTGAGTCTTCGTTGCCGACGCTCATCTCTTTGACGAACGCACGGTCGATTTTCAGCTCGCTGGCTGGAAGTCGCTTCAGATAAAGCAGGCTCGAATATCCCGTACCGAAGTCATCGATGGAGGCTTTCACGCCGAAGTCGGTGAGGCTCCTCAAGGTTTCGATGGTCGCTTCCGCGTTGCGCATGGCTACGGTTTCAGTGATTTCGAGGGTCAGATTCGCAGCGGGGATGCAATGGCGGTCGATCGCCTCGGCCACCATCTCGAGCAGGCCCGGTTGCTCGAACTGCACAGCTGAAAGGTTGACGGCGATACTCCAATGGCTGAACCCCTGAAGATGCCATTCGCGCAATTGGCAGCACGCCTCGGCCAGCACCCATTTTCCAATGGATATGATCAAGCCGGTTTTCTCGGCCATCGGCAGAAAGACGTCGGGCGCGAGCAAGCCACGCGTCGGGTGCTGCCAACGCAGCAATGCCTCGAAGCCTTGCACATCCCCGGTCGGCACTTCGAATTTCGGCTGGTAAAGCAGGCGCAGCTCATTCCGCTCTTCAGCCATGCGCAGATCGTGCAGCAGTTGCAATTGCTCAGCCGCGTTCGCGTTCATCGAGGCTTCAAAGAAGCTGTAGCCGTTCCGGCCGGCACTCTTGGTGTGATACATGGCGGCATCGGCATGCAGCAGCAGGTCGCGCTCGGTTTCGCCATCGCTGGGGTACACCGCAATGCCGACGCTGAGCGACACCCGCAGCTGGTAACGGGACAGCGCGAAGGGCTCATCGATGCACTGCACCAGCTTGTCGGCCAGCGTTGCGGCGTCATCAGGTCCGGTGATGGCGGCCAGCAGCACGAACTCATCCCCACCCAGCCGCGCCAGCGTGTCCTGGGCGCGAATGCACGCGCGCAGCCGCTCGGTAACGCTCATCAGCAGTTCATCGCCGATATGGTGACCGAAGGCGTCGTTCACGGCCTTGAAGCCATCCAAGTCCATGAACATCACGGCGAAGGTGGACGACTCCCGCTGGGTGACCTTGAGCGCCTGGCTTAGCCGATCTTCGAGCAACAGACGGTTGGGTAATCTGGTCAGGTTGTCATGCAGGGCAAGCTGGATCAGCTCACTGTTGGCCTTTTCCAGCGAACTGGCCAACATCGAGGTACGGCTTTGCATGCGGCCGTCCAGTATCGAGACGATCAGCGCGATTGCCAGGACCGCCAGCGTCAGCATGATCACCAACAGAGCCAGCCAGTTGGTATCCAGACCGGTATTGGACGCGCCGCAGAAGCTCCCGTCCGGAAAGCTCGCCGCAGCCATGCCGGTGTAATGCATGCCGGCGATCGCGAGCCCCATGATCACTGCGGCGATGCCCCGCCATAACCGTACGCGAAAAACGTTTGCGCGCAGGCGAAATGCGAGCCAGAGAGCAGCGGCCGAGGCCAGGATGGCGACGGCCACCGAAGCGCTCAACCATCCCATGTCATACACGATGCCCGGCTGCATTCGCAGCGCCGCCATGCCGCTGTAGTGCATGACCGCGATACCGCAGCCGATCAGAACCGCGCCGTGCGCGAGCCGCAGCCAGGGCAGCGTCTGCTGGCACACCAGCCAGAGCGCCAAGGCAGACGCCGCGATTGCGATGACCAGCGAGGCCGTGGTGATCAAGGGGTCGTAGCCAAGCGGAATCGGCAAACTGAAGGCCAGCATGCCGACAAAGTGCATCGACCAGATGCCCAGCCCCATGGAAAACGAGCCACCGATCCACCATAGGCGCGCCGCACGACCTTCAGCGGTCGCAACGCGCCCCGCCATGTCGAGCGCGGTGTAGGACGCAAGCACAGCGACGAGGAACGAGAAGAACACCAGGATTTCGTTATAGCTACCAACCAGCATGGTTTGGGTTCCTGCGAAGGGCTGCGTTGCACTGGCCTCACCGACATGCCAGTTCATCGCTCGCTGAGACGTTTTCTGAAGAGCGGGCAACACATATCCGCCGAACGGGTAGCGCCGGTCAGACCAATGCACGCCGTGCTGCTGTGGGTCGTTATGCCAATCGACATCGCTGGCAAGTTGATAGGCCTCGGTACAACCCTCAAGTCCATATTTGCGTTTTGCGCAGCCACACCCAGCCTTCCAGTCAGAATCAGGGGTGTAAAATCCTTGACCCAGTGCACAACTTGAGGCGAAATGCGGGCTATTCGGCGTTTCGAAGGGTCCGGCAAACAGGATCGCTGCGGTTCAAACGCTGAGGCAAAACTCCTCGCGTCAGCCGGAACGTCAGCAATTCATTCGAATCATATCCGCATGCGCAGCCGTCCCCAGCATGCGTCTACTCAGGAAGCAGCGCCAATGGCTCTATTGCAACAACGCACGTTCAACGTCATCGCCAGCAATCAGTCAGAGCTGCTCACCAAATGGTCTGCCGAGCTGGAATCCAGTGGCCTGTACCGCACTATCAAAACCGAAGATTTTCGCCAGCAAACGGAAGAATTCATCCGCCTGTTGATCGCTGGGGCCAGCAGAACCGAGTCGGGTGACGTCAAGGCAGCCAGCTGGGACGAGATGCGTCAGTACCTGGAAAAACTGTCCCATAGCCGGGTGCAGCTGGGTTTCGATTCACAGCAGACCGCAGGCTTCATTTTTTCGCTCAAACGCCCGCTGATGCCATTGTTGCAGAGCGAATACGCCGACGAGCCGGCGCTGCTGGCCGAGCAGCTCTGGGCATTGTCCGAACTGATCGACGACCTCGGTCTGTATACCGTGCGCACTTACCAGAAGTCCCGCGAGGCGGTGATCAAGCGCCAGCAGGAAGAACTGCTGGAACTCTCAACGCCGGTCGTCAAACTATGGGATGGCGTACTGGCGTTGCCCATGATCGGCACGCTGGATTCGCAGCGGACTCAGGTCGTGATGGAGTCGTTGCTGCAGCGCATCGTCGACACCGGATCGGAAATCGCCATCATCGACATCACTGGCGTGCCTACCGTCGATACCCTGGTGGCGCAACATCTGCTCAAGACCGTCACGGCCATCCGCCTGATGGGCGCTGACTGCATCATCAGCGGCGTGCGCCCGCAGATCGCTCAGACCATCGTTCACCTCGGCCTCGATCTACAGGGCATCGTCACCAAGGCATCCCTCGCCGACGCACTGGCATTGGCCTTGCGCCGCTCCGGCCTGACTGTAACCAAGGCGGTGTGATGGAACGCATCCCTATACTGCGAATGGGTGACTTCCTGCTCGTCACCATTCAGGTCGACATGCACGACCAGCTGGCCATGACCCTGCAGGACGACCTTGCCGAACGCATCAGCGCGACTTCGGCCCGTGCCGTATTGATCGATATTTCCGCATTGGACATGGTCGACTCGTTCATCGGCCGCATGATCAGCTCGATTTCCGGCCTCTCAAGCATCATGGACGCCGAGACCGTCGTGGTCGGCATGCAGCCGGCCGTCGCCATCACGCTGGTCGAACTGGGCCTGACCCTGCAGGGCGTCAGTACGGCGCTGGATGTCGAAAAAGGCATGCAACTGCTGCACAGACGGATGGCCGATAAATGACCGTGCGCGCCAGTGGCAGCCTGCCGGTACGCATCGAACAGGATGTGGTACTGGCGCGTCAGGCGGTCCGCCGGATCGCACAGGATTGCGGCATGCGCCTGATCGATCAGACCAAGCTGGTAACCGCAGTCAGCGAGCTGGCCCGTAACACCGTTGTCTACGGCGGCGGTGGCGATATGGACTGGGAGATCATCGAGCAAAGCGCCCGTACCGGTATTCGCCTGACGTTCCGTGACGAAGGCCCCGGAATACCCGACATCAAGCTGGCCATGACCGATGGCTGGACGTCCGGCGGTGGGCTCGGTCTTGGATTGACCGGTGCGAAACGGCTGGTGGATGAGTTCGAACTCGACAGTACTCCAGGCATCGGTACCCGAATCAGTATCGTCCGATGGGCATGAATCTCCCCGGCTCGCTGACGCAGGTGCTACCCATCGACGACAGCAGCCAGGTGGGCCATGCCCGCCGCGTTGCGCAGCGCCTGGCCACGGACTTGGGTTTCGATGAAACCGATGCTGGACGTGTCGCGCTGGCAACTACCGAGCTCGCCACCAACCTGCTCAAGCATGCCGGCCAGGGCGCCCTTCACCTGCGCTCGATCACGGCAGAAAACGGAAGTGGTGTCGAGATCGTTGCGGTGGATCGAGGGCCAGGCTTCTCACTCAACGAGTGCCTGGCCGATGGCTTTTCCACTGGCGGCACGCAAGGTACAGGGCTGGGCGCGCTGATGCGCCAAGCGCAGGTTTTCGACGCCTACTCGGATCACAAAGGATCGGTCGTACTCGTACAGCTATTCCGACGCGGCGTCGCAGCGCTGCCTGTGCGCTTTGGTGTCAGCCAACATTCATTAAATAACGATCCCGCATGCGGTGACGTCTGGCATGTGGCTATCGACGGACAGCGAATCAGCGCGTTGGTGATCGACGGCATCGGCCACGGCGAAGAGGCGGAGCATGCCGGCAAATGTGGTGCCAGCGTATTTGCCGCTGAGCCTTTCGCCGAGCCGGAAATCAGCATTGCCGATATGCATCAGGCAATGAACGGAACCCGCGGCGGCGCCGCAGCCGTCGCGCTGTTCGACCCCCGCCTCGGGGTATTGCGCTTCGCCGGGATTGGCAACATTGGCGCCAGCCTGCTCAACGCGGAAAAAAGTCGGGGCTTGGCCTCGCATCCTGGAATAGTCGGTTCGCAGTTTCGCAAAGCGCGCGCATTCGACTATCCCGTCGAGGGGGCTCAACTGCTGATCATGTATAGCGATGGCCTGCAATCTCGCTGGAATCTGCGCGACTATCCGGGGCTGGCACACCGCCACCCGGCCATCATTGCCACGGTACTACACCGTGATTATTGTCGCGGACGCGACGATGCGACCGTTCTGGTAATCGCTCTGGAGGCAACGCGTGACTGATTCGAACGGCGGTAACGATACCGACCTCAGCCAGCTGGAACGGCTGCGCAGCGAGAACGAGTCGCTACGCGCCGAGCTCGACGAAACCAATCAGGGCGTTCTTGCTTTGTATGCCGAACTCGACATTCAAGCCGAGCAGCTACGTCAGGCCTCCGATCTCAAAAGCCGCTTTCTGTCCTACATGAGCCACGAGTTTCGCACTCCGCTGGGTTCGATTCGCAGCATCACGCGCTTGCTCAGCGACGAGCTGGACGGGCCGCTGAGCAGCGAGCAGCACAAGCAAGTCCTGTTCATCAGCGGTGCGGCCTCCGAGCTGAGCGACATGGTGGACGATCTACTCGATCTGGCGAAGATCGAGGCAGGTCGAATCAGCATTTCGCCGGCGTGGTTCGACATGCTCGATCTGTTCGCCGCGTTGCGCGGCATGTTTCGCCCCATCGTCGACGCCGAGACGGTGGATCTGATCTTCGAAGAACCACAGGACATCCCGCGCCTGTATACCGATGACAAGAAGCTGGCGCAGATTCTGCGAAATTTCATTTCCAACGCATTGAAGTTCACGCAGCGCGGAGAAGTACGCATTTCAGCACGCCGCGAAGGCGAGCACGAAGTCTGTTTCGCCGTCACCGACAGCGGTATCGGCATACCGCACGACCTGCACGGCAACCTGTTCGAAGATTTCGTGCAGATCGACACGCCTCTGCAGAAGCGTCTGCGCGGCACCGGTCTGGGACTGTCGCTGTGCAAGCGGTTCGCCGAACTGCTCGGTGGGCGCGTCGGAGTGGAAAGCACACCGGGTGTCGGCTCCACCTTCTTCGTCATCATTCCACTATCTATTACCACGGAGCCGGTCGATGGAGCGTAAGTGCAAACTGTTGGTAGTCGATGACAACGCCGCGACGCGCTACGCGATACGTCGGGTGATGGAGCGGCACGGCTATGACGTGTTCGAAGCCGGAACCGGCGACGAAGGCCTGACACTCATCGCCGAGCAAGCAATCGATGCGCTGATTCTCGACGTGAACCTGCCCGATATGAGCGGTTTCGATATCGTCCGGCAGTTGCGTGCCGACGAGCGCACCCAGTTGCTGCCCGTGGTTCACGTATCTGCCGCGTCGATCCAGACCGGAGACATCATCACCGGGCTCGATGCCGGTGCGGATGCCTACCTCATTCATCCGGTCGACCCGGACGTGTTGCTCGCCACGCTGCGCACGCTATTGCGCGTCCGTGACACCGAGCATGCGCTGCGTGAAAGCGAAGCGCGCTTTCGTGAAATCTTTACCAGCGTGGCCGCACCGATTGTCGTGATCGATGCGCAGCTGCAGATCCATGAATGCAACCCGGCATTCGAACTGCTGCTGGGGGATCGTGACGGTGCTTCGGCATTGCTCGCCCGCCTTGCCGATAACCAGGAAGACAAGCTGCAGCAGCTTCGTCAAAGCTTGGCCAGCGGTGCTCGCTGGCAGGGCACGCTGAACATGCACGTTGCCGGTCAGCTGCGTGAAACCAAATGGCAGGTTTCGCCCTATCGCGCCGTTGACCTTGGCCTCGTGTTCGTCGAGGACGTCACCGAGCAACGCCAACGCGAACGCTCGCAACTGCAACAGATCGACAGCGTGAACAGCGAACTCGCACGCGAGGTGGCCGAACGTGTGCGCACCGAAGCGCAGCTGATGCAAGCACAGAAGATGGACGCTCTGGGCAAGCTGACCGGAGGCATCGCACATGACTTCAACAACTTGCTGACCGGCATCATCACCGGCATCGAGCTGCTCAAACAGCGGTTTCAGGAAGGCCGCAGCGACGCGGTATTGCGCTTCGCCGACACCGCCCTGAGCTCCGCACGCAGCGCCGCCTCGATGACCAATCGGCTATTGGCTTTTGCCCGCCAACAACCGCTGGACGCCCGCCCCGCCAATATCAACGATCAGATTCGCTCCCTCGAAGAGCTGCTGCAGCGCACCATCGGCGAGCGCATCGAGCTGAAGCTCGACCTCTGCGAGCAAGGTGCGATCGCACAGGTGGATGCCAATCAGCTGGAAAGCGCTGTGCTGAATCTGGTCATCAACGCACGGGACGCATTGCCTGACGGCGGCCATATCGTCATCCGTACGACATCCATGCGATCCACAGGCAATACCGAACTTGCCGATGGTGATTACGTCGCGCTGAGCGTGAAGGACGATGGCGCCGGGATTCCCGCAAAGGTCATCGGCAAGGTATTCGACCCCTTCTTCACGACCAAGCCGCTCGGCCAGGGCACCGGCCTGGGCCTGTCTTCGATATATGGCTTCGCCCGTCAGTCAGGTGGTGAGGCACGGATCGACAGTGTCGTTGGCCAGGGCACCGAAGTGACGCTGGTATTGCCCGCAGCTACTGACATCGGCCACACCGCCGCCCCCATCGGCGACACGCCAAAGGGCAACAGCGAGCATGTACTGATCGTCGAAGACATGCCGGCGGTGCGCATGCTGGTACTCGAGATGCTCAGCGAAGCGGGCTATCGGTGCAGCGAGGCGGGAGATGTCGCGACGGCGTTATCGGTGCTGCAGGACGATCCAAGCGTCGACCTGCTGCTGACGGATGTGGGCCTTCCACAACTCTCGGGGCGCGAGCTAGCCGATGTTGCGCGGACCCATCGTCCCGCCCTGCCAGTGCTGTTCATGACCGGTTATGCGGAAAATGCGGTGCGTCGCGACCGCTTTCTGGCCGAAGGTATGGATATGGTGGTCAAGCCGTTTCAAATCAGCGAGCTACTTGCCAAGGTGCGCCGAGTGCTCGATACGGCCTCGGCGAATCGGCTCAATCGTAACTAGACCGACACAAACCAAACACGACTCGCTCGGTCGCTCAACCCGCCTTTTCGTCCGGTTTGTCGGTCGCGATCAGATCGAAACCCCAATCGCCGTACAGGTACCAATCGTCCCCCATCATTTCCGCCGGGTGCTGGGTACGACCGGCACCGTTGCCGCAGGCGAGCGAGTCGGCCGGACAATAGCGATCGCAGCCCCAGCAGATGCGTTCGGGGTGTGGAGGATTCATCGGGAATTTCTTGGCCATGTTCGGGCCTCTGTGCGCTAGCTGAGCGCTCAGGCTACTCGGCCATTCCCCGCGCGGACTTGATCATGATCAACAACGCCCCGCTGAGGCTCAAACCAGCACCTCGCTGATCTGCAGAATGTGGGTAATCGCGCCCGCACGCGCATCCCACACGTAGCGAAAATGCGGGCCTTGCACCGGCAGCGAGACCGTTTGCGGGCGGAATGCAGCGACGCACTCATGCCCGTCTAGCCGCACGCTTCGATAAAGCAGGCCCCAGGCCTTGCCGTCACGGTGTTCGCGGGCGAATGCCTGGCTGTTGCCATAGGCGGCCGGATCGGGCTGATGCAACTCAGGCATGTCGCGTACGTCGATCACCGGTTTGACGATCTTGTTTACGTACGCGCGCATGGTGATTTCCACATTCGCCTCACGCGTGGCTGTCAGGAAACGTTCCAGATGGAACTTGGTTTCGGCGATGGCCGCATCGATGGAACTGGCGCAGTAATAGACACCGTAACTGCCATCGCTGAACCGACTGGCATTGCCGATATGGGTAAAGGCTGCCATCACCGGCGTCGAGCCGGGCCCGCTGACTCGGTCACCGGGCGCCACGCGCTGCAATAGCCCCGCCTCTTCGCGCAAACGGTCGTTGGTCATGGCTTCAAGCGCAAAAGCGATTTCCAGATCCTCCGGGCTGAGCGTGTCTTCGAACACCGTCAACGGCGGAAACGAGCTATTGATGATGCGATACGCCCGCCGCCAGGCCGGCAGAACCTCCTGCCACGCCATCAGCCACGAACCCCGTCGAGATAACGACGTACGTCCGCCAGATCGACCACTTGCCCACCGAGCATGTAATCGAGCGCGCTCATGCCATTGAATGGCGCGGCGTCATTGGGTTTGTGCACCCATTCGTACGCGCGCTCCGCCTGATTGCTGAAGATGATCCGTAGCGCCTTGTGGATGCCCATCAGATAGGAAATCCGCTCCAGCGTATCGCGCGGTAAACGAACTTCGGGGAGCTTCTTGTACTTGAAATAGGTGGTATTGCCCACTGAACCGAGCAGAACACGCTGTTGCTCGGCGCTGCACTCCCACAGTTGCATGAGGTTGAAGAAGAACGTCAGCGCAACTCGCCCCGCATCGGGTGAATGGATGTCCGGCTTGCTGATTGCCTGTTCGGTTTTCATCGTTACTTCTGCCTGGTTATCGCATAGCCAACAGATTACTACGCATATGTATTATTTCAACTATTAAATACATATATGTATAACTGACCATAAAACTGGCTTGCTGTGATCACGATAGAGCGCAACTCAGAACAATCCGAGCTGGTCGTCAATCAGCGCTGAGAAGCTGTCACCTACGAACGGCAGGATCGCATCGGCAATCGGCAGCAGCTGGCGGGTCACGTAATGGTCGTAGTCGATCGGCGCGCGCCGCACTTCGAGCGGCTCCGGCCCGGCCACGGTGATCAGGTACTGGATCCAGCCGCCGTTCTGGTATTGCCGCTGGCGGCCCTGCTGCAGGTTGTAGTCATCGGCGATCCGCGCAGCCCGCACATGTGGCGGTACGTTGCGATCGTAATCATCCAGCCGTCTACGCAATCGCTTGCGGAAGATCAGCAACTCGTCCAGTTCACCGGCCAGCGTGCGGCGTACATAGTCGCGCACGTAATCCTGATAGGGCTCGCGATTGAAGATGCGCCGGTACAGCTCCTGCTGAAATTGCTGGGCCAGTGGCGACCAGTCGGTGCGTACCGTTTCCAGTCCTTTGAAGACCAGCCCATCGCTGCCATCGGGGCGCGTGACCAGCCCGGCGTAGCGCTTCTTGCTGCCCTCCTCCGCGCCGCGAATGGTGGGCATCAGGAAGCGCTTGAAGTGGCTCTCGTACTGCAATTCCAGGGCGCTTTGCAGGCCGTACTCTTGTTGCAGATGGTCACGCCACCAGGCGTTGATCCGCTGCACCAGGCGCTTGCCAATGCGTGCCGCGTCCTCGTCGTCGTGGGCGCGCTTGAGCCAGACGAAGGTGGAGTCGGTATCGCCGTAGATCACGCTGTAGCCCTCAGCCTCGATCAGCTCGCGGGTGCGACGCATGATCTCGTGCCCACGCAAGGTGATGGACGAGGCCAGCCGCGGATCGAAAAAACGACAGCCGCTGGAGCCGAGCACGCCGTAGAAGGCGTTCATGATGATCTTCAGCGCTTGCGACAGCGGCTTGTTGCCCTCGCGCTTAGCCGCTTCGCGCCCTTCCCAGATACGCTCGACGATGGCCGGCAGGCAATGCCGCGTTCGGGAAAAACGCGCCCCGCGAAAGCCCGGCACCGAATCGTCATCCTCGTGCCGCATGCCTTCGACCAGTCCCACCGGGTCGATGAGAAAAGTGCGAATGATCGACGGGTAAAGGCTCTTGTAGTCCAGCACCAGCACCGATTCGTACAGGCCCGGCTGCGAATTCATCACGAAACCGCCGGGGCTGGCTTCGGGCGGGCGCTCGCCGAGATTGGGCGCGACGAAGCCCTGGCGGTGCATCAACGGAATGTAGAGATGTTCGAACGCGGCCACAGAGCCGCCGCTGCGATCAGCCGGCAGACCGGTGACCGTGGCGCGTTCGAGCAGGAAGGTCAGCACTTCGGTCTCGTGGAAGATTCGCGTGACCAGCTCGCAGTCCTTGAGGTTGTAGCGCGCAAGAGCCGGCTTGTCCTCGGCGAACATGCGGTTGATTTCATCCATGCGCTGGTACGGCGTGTCGATCGCCTTGCCTTCGCCGAGCAGCGTCTGCGCGACGTTTTCCAGGCTGAACGAGGGGAAGCTCCAAGTCGCCGAGCGCAGCGCCTCGATGCCGTCGATGATCAACCGCCCCGCCGCCGCCGCGAAGAAATGATTGTTGCGGCTGCCATGCTCGCGCCAGGCCATCTCTTCGCCGCCACGCCCCAGCCGCAGCGGCACCTGATAACGCTGAGCCTGTTCGCGCAGCACCCGCAGATCGAACTGCACCAGGTTCCAGCCGATGATCGCATCCGGATCATGCAACGCCATCCAGTCGTTCAGCCGCTCGATCAGTTGCTTGCGGCTGTCGCAGTATTCCAGCTGGAAATCCACCGTACTGGCGTCACCGTTGGCCGGCCCGAGCATATAGACCTGACGCTGCCCGCAGCCTTCCACCGCAATGGAATACAGCTCGCCACGCATGGTGGTTTCGATGTCCAGCGAGACCAGCTTCAGCTGCGGCCGGTAACCCGGTGCCGGCTTGAGTTGCGCATCGACCAGCACACCTGAGGCGTCCAGTTGGCCGACGAAGCTGACCGGCGCGGTGATGAAGCGCTCCATCAGATAGCGCTCCGGCGGGCGAATATCACCTTCGTAGACGTCGAGGCCCGCGACGCGCAGGCGCTTGTCGAGATTCATCAGCTGCCGATGCTGCTTGCAATAGAACCCGAGCACCGGACGATGACGGAAATCGGTCAGATTCAACGGCCGCAGCTCGACGTCGCGTTCGCCCTTGAGCAGCAGTTTGACCTTGCGCTGTTGCGCCGCCGGAATGAACGCAACCGAAGGCTGATACGGCACGCGGAGCCGACGCGGCCCCGTATCGGTCGCCAGCCAGAACTCCACCTCGGTCCCGGCCGCCGTGTCGCGCCAGTGCCGGGTCAGGACGAAGCCCTGCTCAACATCCACTGTTTGCCATCCCCACCTCTCTCGTAAGCGCTCATTCTACGTGGCATTGCCTGGACAGGCGCGAGGAACGGCAGCCGAGCCAGTCATACGATGACAGGGCGAGCATTCAGTAAACAGGGCTTCTAGAAACCGCTATTTAGTGCGTCTCACTTTGACAACCTTACAAAGGCTAACAATACTCAGCCAAGTTGTACGATGACAAAAACCAAACAATAACAATGGATCCACCATGTCCCCTTCGTTAATGCCGAAACCGGAAACGCTCCTGTCTCAGTTTCTCTACGCACACAGCCCACCTCGTCTGAACCGCTAGCAACTCGCTGATTCGCCCGATCCGCGCAATCTGTATTTCGCGGGTATGGGCTGCTTCGCCCATAAAAAGACATTCACGTTAGGACGCACCGCCATGACAACTACGAACGATGACTCCGTTACCGATGATCAGCGCAACGCGCGCCGTGCATTTCTAAAGAACTCGCTGATGGTGTCGGCGGGTGTGGCCTCCATGGGCGGTCTGGGCCTGTCCCGACTCGCGGTTGCGCAGCCACTGACCCAGCGTTACCCAGACGAGCTGGTTGAGATCCTCGATGAAAGCTTTGCCAAGTACAGACTGTTCAACGCCAGCGTCGAGCAGCTCGCCACTGGTATGCGCTGGGCGGAAGGCCCGGTCTGGGTCGGTGATGGTCGCTACCTGCTGGTCAGCGATATTCCAGAGAACCGCATCATGCGCTGGGACGAAATCACGGGCTCGTTCGATGCCTATCGCGAGACCTCGAACCACTCCAACGGCCTGAACCGCGATATGCAGGGTCGGCTACTGGTCTGTGAAGGCTCGACCACCAACGGTCAGGGCCGCCGAGTCACCCGCACCGAACCGGATGGCAGCATTACGGTGCTAGCCGACAACTTCGAGGGTAAGCGCTTCAATTCGCCCAACGATCTGACGATCAAACGGGACGGCTCGATCTGGTTCACCGATCCGCCCTTCCAGACCGCCAATTACTACGAGGGGCACAAGATCGAGACCGAACTGCCAGACGCGGTTTACCGCATCGATGGAAAAACCGGTGCAGTGACCCGAGTAATCGATTCGATTGCTGGCCCCAACGGTATTTGCTTCTCGCCTGACGAAAAGGAACTCTACGTGGTCGAAGGCCGTGCGAAGCCCAATCGTCTCGTCTGGGCCTACTCGGTCAATGATGACGGCACCTTAGGCGAGCGCCGCAAGCACATCGAAGCTCCCACCCATGGCGCGCTCGACGGCATCAAATGCGACGAGGATGGCAATCTCTGGTGCGGCTGGGGCAGTTCTGGCTCACCGGAAGCCAAAACCGCCGAGCTGGACGGCGTGATGATCTTCAATCCGCAGGGCACGGCGATCGGCAAGATCAGGCTGCCCGAACGCTGCGCCAATCTCTGTTTCGGCGGTAGCAAGGGCAATCGGTTATTCATGGCGAGCAGCCATTCGATCTACGCGCTGTACGTCAATACACGAGACGCTACGTTCGGCATGCTCATACCTGGGGCCAGGCCCTGAGAGGACGAAAATGACAGGGTGGCGCCTGCAAAGCCACCCTGTCGGCTCGGGCTGTTCGTTATGTCACAAGGCTCTTGCTGAACCCAGAATCGCCGCCCTCCTTCGAGAAATCATAGAGAGCAACAGCCCGATGCCGGATGTCACATCCTGAACCGGCTCACCATCATTTGCAGGTGATTACCCAAGCGGGCCAGCTCCACGCTAGACGCTGCGGTTTCGTTACTCGCCGCTGCGGTTTGCTCGGAAACGTCTCGAACATTCAAGACGCTGCGGCTGATTTCCTCAGCCACGGCGCTCTGCTGCTCGGCGGCTGCGGCGATCTGTTGGTTCATCGATTGAATGTTCGAAACGGTGCGCGTGATGTTCTCCAGCGACTCGCCAGCCCTGCGAGTAAGAGCCACGCTGCTGTCCGTCAGCTCGCGGCTGCTCAGCATGATCGTCGCGACCTGCTTGGTGCCGTTCTGCAAGCCAGCCACCAGCCCTTCGATTTCCTCGGTGGATTTTTGCGTGCGCTGTGCAAGGCCACGCACTTCGTCAGCGACCACCGCAAAACCACGCCCCGCCTCGCCGGCCCTGGCCGCCTCGATTGCGGCATTCAACGCCAAGAGGTTGGTCTGTTCCGCAACCGCCCTGATCACACCCATGACACTTCCGATCTTGTCGCTTTCTCCTTGCAGAACCGACATCGCCTCGGTAGAGCGAATCACTTCGGCGGCCAGGCGTTCGATCTGCGTGACAACCTCCGAGACCACCTGATCACCCGCTCGCGCTTCCTGGTCGGCCTCTGTCGCGGCAAACGCTGCCTGCTCTGCATTGCGTGCGACATCGTGAACCGTCGCCGACATCTCATGCATGGCGGTGGCGACCTGGTCGGTCTCGATTTTCTGGCTGTTCACCCCGGCGCTGGTCTGCTCGGTGACCGCAGACAACTCCTCAGCGGCACTGCTGATCTGGGTCACGCCATCGCGGATCCCGCCGATGAGGTCTCGTAGCGTCGAGCCCATTTGCTGAATACCTTTTTGCAGGGTGCCCATCTCATCACGACGCGTCACTGGCGCGCTCGCAGACAAGTCACCCGCAGCAATACGTTCGACGTCTCTCAGTGTGTCTTGCAACGGACGTGTGATCTGGCGCGTGATCACCCATGCCGCCAGGATGCCCAACAGGAGCGCGAGCAGAGTGCTGACGATCAGGCGAGTGCGCGCGTCGCCGCTTTCGATGTCTAGCCGATCCAGCTGAAACTGGTACAAGGCGTCGCTGATTCTGACGATTTCGGCCTGGACGTCGGTCATTTCCTGGCGTGCAACGGCAATCGTGTCGGTCGCAGTTCGGAAATTCAGCAGGGCCGAGCGGTACTGCCCGAGCGTCGTTTCGATCACATTCAGATCATTCGCGCTGCCTTCCAACGTCCGCTCATACTGAGTCAGGGCAGACTGCGCGGCATCCAGCTGAGCGATCATGGCATCGCCGTTCTGGGCGGTAGGCTTGGCGGTATAGGCACTGAATAAGTACCGTACCTGCTTCAGCTCTTCTCTTATCCGCGCGATGCCTTGCAGTTGCGCAAAACGGGAACTGTCATAGTCCGACAGGCCGATCACTCGCTGATAGATCGCGCCCGTCCGCTCTTCCAGAACGCCCACCGCGGCGTTGACCGCCCCTTGCGCGGCGTTAGCTTCGATGTAGGCCTTGCGCATCTTGTCGAGCGAACGCTGATAGTCGTCGTTGAACCCGCTCTGCTCTTTGAGCATCTCCACATTGATGGGGTTCTTGAAGGTGCCGAGGAGCTTCGACTGCTGAGCCAGATAGATCTCGAGCTTGTCGTCAAGGCGCTCGGTAGAAACCTGATCGCCGTTGGCCAGCATGAACTGCAGCCGGGCAATCCGCAGCCCGGTAAGCGTGTCATTCAAGGCGGATATTTCAGTCATCCATCCGCTGCGCTGGATGACGCTGCCAAGGCTACCCCAACCGTTCCAGGCCAATACCAGAGTCAATATCAGCACCGAGCCAAAGCCCAGCCCCAACTTCTTGTTGATCGCGATGTTGCCAAACCAGCTGTTCATTAAAAACGTCCATTCAAAAATTCGATTCAGGGTCTTTCAGGTTGAATGATTGTTTTTATTTGCGGCCAGCCTGGGTCCCGCGCGCACCGTATCGGCGCCCAGCCATGAAGCTTGAGCACAGAACAGGATTCATACATCGCAAAATGCTGAGGATCGAACGGCAGATGCTGACGAGAAGCCCACCGAACCGGCAAAGCCGCTCGGTGGGCTACGGATGGAGCGCCATCACCAGCCGGGCGTCATCGGAACGGCTGATCAGCCTGCCGCGACGTCCTCACCCAGATGGATCACCCGCGCCGCACGCAACATGCATTTGGCCATCTCCGGCGGGGAGAATTTGGTGAGGATGTCATTGGCCCCGGCCGTCTTTGCCTTGTCGGTACTGATGGTGCTGTCCAGCGAGGTATGCAGCAGCACGTAAATAGAGGCGTAGTCGGGATGCTTACGCAGCGCCTGGGTGAAGGAGTAACCGTCCATCTCCGGCATCTCGATATCCGATACCACCACGTTGATCGCGTCGTAGCTGTCCTTCAGGCTGTCGAGCTTCTCGAAGGCCTCACGGGCGCTGCGCACCGCATGGCAGGTGACGCCCATCTTGCTCAGGGCCGATACCGACATATGCACGGCCACCTGGCTGTCATCGACGATCAGGGCGCGGGTTTCGGTAAGCAGCTGCGCGTCCTGATCATCCAAATCGGAGATGTCGGCCTCTGCGGGAGCAGGCGCGACGGTGTGGATCACCTTTTCCACATCGAGAATCTGGATCAGCTCGCCGTCTACCTCAGCCGTGCCGGTAATGAAGGAGCTGTTGCGCGCACCGTACGGCGGCGGCAGGATTTTCGAAGACTGGATGTGGACGATCTTCACCACCGCCTGAACGTGCAGCCCCTGCTTCGAGCGGCTGATTTCGGTGACGATCAGGCAACCGCCCTTGGGGTCCTGCAGCGGCGCCATGCCGATCGCCAAGCTCAGGTCGATGACCGTCAACGGCTGACCCCGCAGCGTGGCGACGCCCTTCACATGGGGATGCGACTCGGGAAGCCGGGTCAGCGATGGCGTCGGAATGATCTCGCTGACTTTCAACAGGTTGATCGCCATCTGCTTGCCGCTGCGCAGCGTGAACAGCAGAAGCGATAAGGAGTCGGTGGCGGATGTGTTATTCATGAATGATCCTGTGGGAAAGCCGTTCTCGTGGCGTAGATATCACCTCGCTAGAGCCTTGTCGGCTGGAACGGCGAAATCTTCAGTCATCTGAACGGCTTCTGCTAAATGCCGCGCTCCCGGTCAGCAGCGCTCGAAGATCGCCGCGATGCCCTGTCCACCGCCGATGCACATGGTCACCAGCGCATAGCGGCCCTGGATGCGCTGCAGCTCATGGATCGCCTTGACGGTGATGATCGCGCCGGTCGCACCCACCGGATGCCCGAGCGAGATGCCAGAGCCGTTGGGATTGACTCGCGCCGGGTCCATACCGAGCTCCTGCATCACCGCGCAGGCCTGGGCGGCGAAGGCCTCGTTGGCCTCGATCACATCGATCTGGTCCAGACTGATCCCGGTACGCTCCAGCACCTTGCGCACTGCCGGCACCGGACCAATGCCCATGTAGGCCGGGTCGACGCCGGCATGGGCATAACCGACCAATCGCGCCATGGGCGTCAGCCCGAGTGCTTTCGCCCGTCCCGCCTCGGCCAGTATCAGCGCCGCGGCACCGTCGTTCAGTCCGGACGCGTTGCCTGCGGTTACGGTGCCGCCCTCCTTTTTGAACACCGGCTTCAATGCCGCAAGGCGCTCCAGAGTTAGGTCGGCGCGCAGATGCTCGTCGGTGTCGAAATAAGCGGTGCCTTTACGGCTGCGGATTTCGACCGGAACGATCTGTTCGCGAAAGTAGCCGTTCTCCAGCGCCCGGGCGGCACGCGCTTGGCTTTCCAATGCCAAGGCATCCTGTTGTTCGCGACTTATGCCGTAGCGCTCGGCTACGTTCTCCGCGGTCACGCCCATATGGAATTTGCCCCAGGGATCGTGCAGGAGCGTGTTCATGTAGTCGATCACAGCGCCATCACCGAGACGCGCGCCCCAGCGCATGTTCGGCACAATGAACGGCCCGCGGCTCATGCTCTCCGCGCCGCCGCCAATGGCTACATCGGTATCGCCGAGCAGGATCGACTGCGCGGCGGAAATGATTGCCTGCAGGCCTGAGCCGCACAGGCGATTGACGTTGAACGCGGGAGTTTCCAGCGGTATGCCGGCGTCGACCGCAGCGACTCGTGCCAGATAGCCATCCCGCGGCTCGGTGGGTATCACGTTGCCCATCACCACGTGGCCAACGGCATCCGCCGGCGTGCCGGAGCGCTCCAGCACTGCGCGGCAGACGGTCGTCGCCTGGGTGGTCAGATCGATGTCCTTCAGCGCGCCGCCAAAGGAGCCGATTGGCGTGCGCACCGCACCGACAACGACGATTTCGCGTTCAGTCATGGGGGTTCTCTTCTGTTGAATGGGGGTCGCTCCGGCCAATCCGGCGCGGCGGTTCAGCCGATGCTAACCGGATGAATCAGCAGAACAACAGGAAAATGCTGCAGATCGCTCATGCGTTATTGCAGAACTCATCGGTCACTTGCCGCGATGGGGAAACGCCGGCAGAGCGATGCGCCCGTCGCTCGCGCTCCTCACGATGGAACGATGCACATCGACATCGGGCCCAATCTAGGGTCTGTTAACGTTTCGTCGCGGCCGCGCCGGAGCCTGTTTTTGCGCGAGGCAAGGCACGAGGAGTGAAGTTTGGTTGTTCCAAATGAGCGACGAGGAACGCCGCATCGCGCAAAAACAGGCCCGGCCCGAAGGGTTGCGCGGCAAATATCGCCATGCGGCGTTGCGGGACTTGGCAAGGGAACAACCATTACCTGCGTCCCGCGCCTTGCCTGGCGAAATTTGGCGCAGCAACGCGGCTTGCGACGAAACGTCAACAGACCCTAGCCAACCCATGGGAGGCCCAGCGATGACCAAGGCAGTCAAACCGGACGCCGAACAACCTTACTTCGAAACCCCTGCGCACATCCCCAACGGCAGCGATCACCAGATTCCGCACAGCCACCGGCTGGTCTATCGCGACCACGACGTAATCGTGCATCTCACCGGTTATGAATACGAAACCTTTGGCGAGACGCTTTGGGCGGTGGGCGCCGAGGTCGTGAAAGATCGCGAGATCGTCGTCCCGGTGAGCGTGGACCAGACCCAGCACTACCGCAGCTTCGACGAAGCGCTCGAGCGCGGCACGGAATTGGGCAAACGGCTGGTCGATGAGCTGTAGTTCGAAGTCGATCAAGAGTGAATCGGCCGCCACCTTCTGGCGCGCCCTGCCCTGCTTACCATCCTAGGAAACCACCGATGAGCGATAACAACGCGAAGGTTCGACACGACAAAGATCAACAGCGCTACCTGCTGGACATCGAAGGCGAAACACTCGGCTTTGCCGCATACCGCGAAGACGGAGACAGCCTGGTGTTCACCCACACCGAAGTGGATCCGAGCCTCGAAGGCCAAGGCATGGGCAGCGTACTGATTCGCCAGTCACTCGACGATGCCCGCCAGCGCAGCAAGCGCATCGTACCGGTTTGCGGATTCGTCGCCGCCTATGTGAAGAAGCACCCAGACTGGAACGACATCATCGATTCACCCGCTCAGTGAAAGCACTGATGGGCAGGAATCCACCACGCAGGACGGTAAAATGCCTGCCCCCGCCGGCAGCACATGAGGTTCACCCGCTGCGGGATCATCTCGGCGCCCGCCAGGTGCTGGTCAAACGCATAAGAAGAGAAATCGATGAGCAACGAACTGCAGATCGAGGATATCCAGGTCGGCGACGGTAAAGAAGTGGTCAAGGGTGCCCTCATCACCACTCAGTACCGAGGCCAGCTGGAAGACGGCACCACCTTCGATTCATCCTACGATCGCGGCAAGCCGTTCCAATGCGTAATCGGCACCGGACGCGTCATCAAAGGCTGGGACGTCGGGCTGATGGGTATGAAAGTCGGCGGCAAACGCAAACTCTTCGTTCCCGCCCATCTCGCCTACGGCGAACGACAGATCGGCGAACACATCAAGCCGAACTCGAACCTGCTCTTCGAGATCGAGCTGTTGGAAGTGCTGACTCGGGATGAGTGATAGTCGCGGCATTAGCCGCGACTATCAGTATGGGGTCAGGCTAATGCAGCCTGTCCGGTTCCGGTGGATATTGGCGCCTGTGAGCCCAGCGATTGCCCTACCACGTCACCGATCATGTCCGCCGTAATGGCACTCAGGGTCCAGCCCAGGTGGCCATGGCCGGTGTTGTAGAAGATGCAGGGCGATTTTCCGCGGCCGACCTTGGGCATCATGTTCGGCATCATCGGGCGTAGTCCGGCCCAAGGCACGACGCTCTGAGTGCTGACGCCTGGGAAGCATTCGTTGACCCAGTCCACCAACGGACGAATACGATCGGCCCGAATGTCGCGGTTGTAACCATTGAACTCAGCGGTCCCCGCGACGCGTAGGCGGTTATCTCCAAGGCGGCTGGTCACCAGCTTCGTTTCGTCGTCCAGCAGGCTCACGGTCGGGGCCGCGGCACGGCTGGCTTCGTCGTTGAGGTTGACGGTGATCGAATAACCTTTCACCGGATAGATGTTCACCCGATCGCCCAGTTGTGCAGCCAGAGCGCGGCTAGCCGTACCGGCGCAGACGACCATGCCGTCGAATTCCAGGGTTTCGTCGCCGCCCGGCGTGCCGAGAATGACGCTAGCCTGGCTACCGTTGGTCGCCACAGCTTTAACATCCTGGCCGTAACGGCATTCGACACCCAGGCGAATGGCCGCCGCAGCGAGGCCGTTGGTGAAACTGTGGATGTCGCCGGTGGAATCGCACTCGGTGTAGTAGCCGCCGTAGTACTGCCCCGCCAGCGTTGGCTCGATGGCCCGCATCTCGTCCGGCGTCACGCTGCGGCGCGGCAGCCCACCCTGGGCCAGCAGTGTAGAGACTGTGCCAGCGTGCTCGAAGCCAGCCTTGTCGCGGTAGATGTGCAGAATGCCGGCCTTCTTCAGATCGAAGTCGATGCCCTCTTCTTCAGCCCAGGCAAACAGATGCTCACGGGCAGCGATGGCCAGGCGTGCGGTTTCGATGGTGTTTTGACGGTACTGCGGGATGGAACCGATGAACTCGGCGAACCAGGACAGCTTATGCCAGCTGGGCTTGGGGTTGACCAGCAATGGCGCGTCGCTCTTGAGCATCCATTTCATGCCCTTGAGGATGGTTGACCAGTGAGTCCAGACCTCAGCATTCGAGGCGGAGAGCTGCCCGCCGTTGGCGAAGGAGGTTTCCATCGCGGCGTAGCGGTGCTTTTCGAAAAGGGTTACGTCGAAACCGCGCTTGGCCAACGCATAGGCGGTGGTGATGCCGGTGATACCGCCACCAATGACAGCGATTGTTTTCATTGTGTCGCTCCAGAACGTCAAGGGTCAGAGTCCGTCCGCGACATGCGGATCAGACGCCCCCTCTGTTCTGGACCTGAGAGTTTCGCGAGCTCCAACGAGCGGAGTCCGCTTGCTCCTTCGGTGCGACGGGCGACGACACCCGACGGCTCTTCAGAGTCAAACCTGTGGAATCGGTCCTTTTGCCTGAGAGTTTCCGGGGCGGTTGCTCCTTCGGCGCTGCCGGCGACGATGTCGCTGCAGTCTCTCCCGAGTCCACATACTTCATGTGCCGGACCGATCGAAATCGATCCAGTGATGCAGTCGTGCTCAAGGTGCCAGAAAACGGCCCCTTTGCAACCCAATTTTTTCTGCCGTACGACTAAGGAACGATACAGTCGATCGCTTCAGCGGCGCGCCATGAACCATCACCCGCGTTACAGGCATGATTTCAGGAGCCCACCAGTGCTATCAGCTGGGCGATATCGACGGGCTTGGTCAGGTGTACATCGAACCCGGCCGCCAGCGCATTTTCCTTGTCGCTCGGCTGCCCCCAGCCGGTGATCGCTACCAGCCGAACACGTGAATCCGACGAGCGGATCATCCGAGCAACCTCATCGCCACGCAGGCCAGGCATGCCGATATCCAATAACACCACTTCTGGTTCGAGCTGCCGATAGCGCTCGAAGGCTTCGACGCCGTCGAAGGCCAGATGTACCTCGTGGCCCTCCAGCCGGAGGACTTCGGCCATGGTTTCGGCGATGTCCCGGTTGTCGTCAGCGACCAAAACCCGCCGCGTATGGGCCGCAGACTCGCCGGCTTTCACAGGCTGCGCGTCGCGCTGCGGTGGGGCCAGCGCCGGCAGATTCAACTCGAATTCCGCCCCCAACCCAACCCCTTCGCTGCTCACGCGGATGTCGCCGCCATGAAGATTGGCCAGCCCCTTGGCCAGCGCCAGCCCGATGCCCAGGCCAGCATTGACCTGTGTTTGGGTCGTTGGCACCTGAGCGAATCGTTCGAAAATCAGTTGGAGATGCTCGCGAGCAATGCCTAAGCCGTTATCGGCCACCGACACCGTTGCCATTCCTTCTTTCAACGCGGCGCGAACTCGGATCTGTCCACCCTGAGCGGTGAACTTGGCGGCGTTGTTCAGCAAATTGACGAGTATCTGCTCGAGCCGCAGGGGATCGGCGTCGAGCAGGATCGGTTCCGTCGGCTGTTCGACGATCAACTCATGTCGTTTTGACTCGATTTTGGCCCGTGCAGTTTCGACGGCAGCCTCGACCACCGCTCGGAGATCCAGTGATTCCTTGCGCAGCACCAGCTTACCGAGGGTGATGCGGGAGATATCGAACAGATCGTCCAGCAGCAGGGCCATATGTCGCACCTGCCGCTCAATGATCTGCTGGCTACGCAATTTCTGGGCTTCGGATGCAGAGGGAGAGCCGAAAAGGCCAGCCGCCAGGCGAATGGGTGCCAGCGGGTTACGCAGCTCATGCGCCAGTGTCGCGAGAAACTCGTCCTTGCGTCGATCAGCCTCCAGGATCGCCTGCTCCTGACGTTTGGATTTGGTCACGTCAGCGAACCAGACGGCGAGCCTGTGCTCGAAAGGCGTGGCGATCAGGCGCACCCAGCGCTCGCTGGCAAAGGCAGTGCTGCGCATCTCTACGTCACGCGGCCGTTGCTGCGTCGCCGCCGCCACAAGCGTGTCGATCGCTTGTGGATTGGCATTGGGTCCGAGCACTTCGCTGATGCGCCGCCCCGTCAGTTCAACAACCGTTCCCTGCAAGCTCTCGGCACCGGTCGGGTTGATGAAGTCCAGCCGAAAGTCATGCAGCTCGCCCGCACCATTGAGGTGCGGGGAAAGAATGGCGAACGGAACGGTAGACGAATCCAGCGCCACTTGCAGTCGCCTCTCAAGCATGCCGGCCTTGCTCTGCGCCCGTGCCCGGTCGATGAATACCGCAGCAAGGCCAGCCGCAAGATCGGCCAGGCGAATTTCACGCTCGGTCGGCGGACGCGTCTCTTTGAGTTGCACGGTCAGAGTGCCGAGGACTCCGCCGTCGCTATGCAGAATCGGAGTGCTGTGAGCGGAGCGGAACCCTTCGATACGGGACACGACGCGAAATTCGGTGAAGCGCGGATCGGTTTCGGTGTCCGTCACAACCACCCGACAGCCTTCCTGTACCGCTGCGCCGCAAACGCCGCATCCGGGCGCTACGTTGTCCATGAGTTCCAGCGAGGCCGGCGAAAAACCCTTCGACGCATGAATGCGCAAGGGCGACTGGCCATCGCTTAGTGCCAGCAGGCCGTGGGTCGCACCGTGCAGCTCGCACAGCACATCGATAATCGCCTGCAGCTGAGCATCCAGCGTCGGCAATTGCTGCAGTCGGTTACCGAGCGTGTGCAGTGAATTCAGATCACTTATCTGCTCGGTCAGGTCCTGCTGAGCCAGTTCCAGCTGCGACAGCATGCTGTCACGTTCGGCCTCGCTCGCCCTACGCGCCTGCGCAGCGGCAGCCAGTGCCCGGCCAACCTCGCGCACCTCTTCGATTTCGCTGTCTGGTACCTGTTGTAACGACTGGCCTTGACCGATGGCCTGCGCCGCCCGACGCAACTGACGCATCGGCACGTTGATTCTCCGCGTCGCGAACAATGCCGCGGCGACGGCAAACATCAGGGACAGCAACAGTCCCCCGCCATAGAGCGTGAAAGCCCGAGCGGCGCCAGCTTCCACCGTTTCGGTTGGCGCACCCGTGGCGACGACCCACCTCGACGGACGCAGGCGGACGAATGCGGTGTACGCCGAAGCACCTTCGACCGTCATGGCCATGCCCACTCCTTCATCGGCGGGATTGTCCACGAGCATGCTCTGGAGCGTCGGAGATGCGGGCTGCCCCACGGTTTCCTGGTGCCGCTGAGAACGTGCGATGCGCATGCCTCTGGCATCCAGCACTGTGGTGATCCAGCCCTGAGGTAATCGACGGTCGCTGATCACATCGACGATGGATTCAGGCTTGAGCACCGCGGTCAGGACGTAGCGGGTTTTCCCCTCGATATCGACCGGCACGCGTATGGGAATCCCCCATAGCCCACCGGGGCCCAGCCCCATATTGCCCACCTGCGGCTCACCGGTGCGCATCAGTTCAGCAAAACTGCGCGGCTCGGCAATCGCCTCGGATGCGGGCGAGTCGTGCCGCGAAATACGCCGGATGACCTGGCCCTCCGGTGTGATGACGAGCAGGGCATACCAGCTAGGCACCGAGGGCAATACGCGATGGACCATACCGGCGAAGCTGTCGATATCATCCTCATCGAGCAGCGTTGATTGCGATAACGCCTGCAGCACGTCCAGGGAGCGCCTGAGTTCGACCTCGACTGCCGTGGCGGCCAGGCGTGTGGCTTCTAGGCTACGCTGCTTCGCCAGTAGCTTCTGATCGTTGACTATCGATACCAGACCCAGCCCGGCGACCAGTGCCAGAGGCAGAATTCCGGCAAGCGCGATCGTCAGCAGACGGCTGCGCAACGGTACCGAGCGGGTCGGTTTCGCTCTTGCCTGATTCAATAGTTCTTCCCCTGACACCCTGATTGGAATCAAGGCGTAAAAAACTCGGCGAAACGGTGCGTCGCCGAGCGGCACGCATTAGTTTAAGCAATCCGTGCGACGAGTATCAGCACTTGGAGGGTCCTTGCTACGGACCAGTTCATTCACATCTTCAGGTGGCAAGGCGCTGCCAGATAATTGAATCCTTGGGAGATTTGCATGTTAGAACTTCGGCCTGGATGCGAATGCTGCAACATTGATTTGCCGCCAGAATCTGCGCAAGCGTTGATCTGCTCCTTCGAGTGCACTTTCTGTACGGAGTGCGCAGAGTCGAAACTTGGTTTCATCTGCCCCAACTGCGGCGGCGAACTGGTGGCCCGCCCCCGTCGCCCCGCTGCGAAACTCGCTAATAATCCGGCGTCCACACAACGCGTATATAAGCCGCAACGTTGCAGCCCGGCCCCTATCGTTCGGTAAGTTCCAACGGCCCGTCTTCGCCATCGCTCGTCTAACCAAACAGTCATGGGCACGAAAAAGGCCCGCATGAAGCGGGCCGGAGTTCGTGTTCAGGGCTAGGTCCTTATTTCGGTAGTTTGAACGTAATGAAGCTAGCCCGTCCGTCGCGCAGCACACGCATCGACACGGAGCGATTCTTCGGTAGCGCCTTGACCACCTGACTGAAGGTTTCTACCGAGTCGATGGCTTGGTTGTTCAGATGCGTGATGACGTCACCCGGACGCAGGCCGATCATCGCCGCAGGGCCTTGATTGACTTCACTGAGCACCACACCACCATTGATTTCGAGCGCCTGACGTTGTGCGTCGGTCAGCTCGGTCACCGAAACACCGAGGCGGTTATCGCTGTGGGTAGTACCGCCCGCGCCACCAGCCGAGGCCAGCAAATCGCCGTCTGCGGGCAAGGCACCGACATCGATGCTCAAGGTCTCGCGGTCGCCGTCACGCACGATCTCGAATTTGGCGGTGGTGCCGGGTTTCATCGCGCCGATGAGGTGTGGCAGATCGCCGGACATGTCAATGGACTTGCCGTTGACGCTCAGAATCACGTCACCCACCCTCAGGCCGCCCTTGGCTGCCGGGCCACCATCCATGACCTGCGCCACCAGCGCACCGGCTGGACGCTCGAGACCAAACGACTCGGCCAGATCCTTGTTCACCTCTTGAATGACCACCCCGAGCCAACCGCGGCTGACCTTGCCGTCTTCACGCAGCTGGTTGGCGACATCCATGGCGACGTCGATCGGGATGGCGAACGACAACCCCATGAAGCCACCGGAGCGGGTGAAGATCTGCGAGTTGATGCCCACCACTTCGCCGTCGAGGTTGAACAGCGGGCCACCCGAATTGCCTGGGTTGATCGCTACGTCCGTCTGAATGAAGGGCACATAGCTCTCATTCGGCAGGCTGCGACCGGTCGCGCTGACCACGCCAGCCGTCACGGTGTGATCGAAGCCGAACGGGGAACCGATGGCGACAACCCACTCGCCTGCTTTCAACGCCTCGGAGCTACCGAGCTTGACCGTCGGCAGATCGTCCCCTTCGATTTTCAGCAGCGCCACGTCACTGCGCGGGTCGGCTCCGACCAGCTTGGCTTGCAGTTCGCTGCGGTCAGGCAGACGCACCATGATTTCATCGGCATCGGCGACCACGTGGTTATTGGTCAGCACATAACCGTCTTCTGAAATGATGAAGCCCGAACCCAGCGACTGAGCCTCTCGGCGCTCGGGCCGTTGCGGGATACCACGCTCGAAGAACTCGCGGAACATGGGCGGGATGCCTTCCAGATCCGGAGTCTGTGCCAGCGCGCCACGCGCGGGTTTGTTCTGCTTGGTGCTGATGTTCACGACCGCCGGCGAGGCATCTTCGACCAGCGGCGTGAAATCCGGCAGATCCGCATAGGCGATCAGCGCCTGTCCGAATAACGCCACGCCGGCTACGACTGCCAGAAGGTCTTTACGAAGGATCATGGTGACAGGTCTCCCACGATGGAAAATTGGTTAAACGAACTTGAGTGTGGCCATCCAGCCAAAAAAAGCAGCGGGCCGCCGTGCGCTCGAACGCTGTTCAACAGCCCGGCCACGGCAAACCCACCCAAGGGAGCAAGCTGTTCCGTCAGCCTGTGAAGAACTCTACGCCTTGTACAGTCAGCTTCGTGTGAAGCGGAGGTAAAGGAACCGTAAGGTTTCGCCGCAGCAATTTCCGATAGGGATCGTTTATCTGATCGCATCCAGGCCGGTCGTTTCGAACCCGGCCTGTTCGGCCGCTTGGCGTACACGCAGATGATCCTCGGGCAAAACGAGCGCGGCTTCTGCCCGTTTAAGCGCCAGCTCGATATGTCGGTCGGCCGCGATTCTGACCGCTGCGTCACCCAGCCGCCCCAGCGATGCCAGCGCCTGCTGCAGACATATGCCCACCTCGACCAGCGCAGCCCCGTCGCGCGCGATGGGTGTAAAGAAGTCGTCGAGCATGTCCGCCACGCTCAGGCCAGGTGCGAATATCCGGTCAAATTTGGGCTCCTCCGGTGGAGTCGGCCTGGATAGATGCGACAGCACGCGCAGACCGCGACCGATTACATCAACTGCGGTCCCCTGATCGTTGATACCAGGCGACAAGGCTCGCGACGCAATCTCGGCCAAGACGGTCATTCCGAAGCGTGGGTCGCGGTCGAAGGTTCGCTGTGCGCCGATGACGAAGGCCGCGCGCAGTGCGTCGTCACACTCTTCGCCTACACCCACGGACCAGGCGATCGGCTGCGTCGGCTCGACGAAGGTACCCGGCAGCACACAGATATAGACCGAGCTGCTCTCCGACTCGGTCAACGTGCCCAATGCCGGCATGTCGATGTGCTGCACGAAGCCAATCTTCCGGGCGTACAGCGGACGCGCGCCCGGCAGTGCTTTGGGGTCAACCTCGAGCGGGCAGCCACCCAAATAGGGTTGTTCCATGCGCTGGCACAACGACCGGGTTGCGGCGTCCTCCACCCTCGCCGTGGTCTCCGCAACCCTACCCAGCCCCGACAGCTGATCGATCCAGCGCAACAACGCGTAGACCACCAAAACCACGACAACGATTGTCGCCGCGAACAATACGACCCGGCCCTTATCACCATAAAGCCCTGTGCTCAGGGAGATGATGCCGACCAGGCTAAAGATGAACGAACCGATGAAGGTGGACAGGGTGTTTTGCGTCGTGGGGTCTTCCACCAGCAGCGAGATGGCCCGCGGGGTGACGTTGCTGGTCGCCGAACCGTAGGCGGCCACCATAATGCTCAGCGAAAAGGTCGTGACCGCGAGCATGCTCGATGCCAGCACGCCAAGGATGTTATCGACCGCATCGGAGCCGATCTTGGTCGGGACATCGTCGGGGATATAGGGCGCCACAGCCAATGCCACCAGCGCAGCCGCGATGCCCAGGACAGAAAACAGGCTGGCCCTGAACCAGGGTCGCCTGCTGATGCGGATGAGAAACCACTTCCAACGCTCGATCATCTGCGACTCGCGCTCAGGTCCGTTTCAGTACAGACAAGAGCGTCACCGCACCGTTGCGAAAAAAAGGGGTTTCTTCGTAGACCGTCTCGTTTCAGCCCGCCAGCGCCGCGACCGCAGCCGGCAGTTCACGCATGTCGTTGATCACGGTCGCCACGCCCAGCTCCCGCAGCGCCTGATCGTGCCCGGCGGGAATATGGCTCGCGCCGGTAAAGCCGATCACCTGCATGCCCGCGGTGCGTGCCGCCAGGACACCGGTCGGGCTGTCCTCAACCACCAGACAGTGCCCCGGCGCGACGCCCATGCGCTCGGCAGCCAGCAGATAGACATCCGGCGCGGGCTTCGGCGAAGCCACCATTTCGGCGCAGAAGATATTCCCAGCAACCCGCTCGGTCAGCCCGGCGCGGCGCAGCGACGACTCGACATTGTGCAGACGGCTGTTGGACGCCACCGCAAGCGGCAGATCGATGGCAAGCAGTGCGTCACGTACGCCTGGGATGGCCCGGACTTGCTCGGCTACCGCTTTCTCGCTGTGACGCCGCAGATCTTCATCGAAAGTCTTCGGCAACTTCAAATCGAAGCGCTTTTCGATGAGGTCGATGATGCTCGGCACCGTCAGGCCGAACGTCCCTTCCAATGCATCGCCCAGCAGGTCCGCCGGAACATAGAGGCTCAGCGACTCGAACAGCACGCGGTGGCTGATGATCTCGCTGTCGACGATCACGCCATCGCAATCGCTGATCAGCAGGTCGATAGTGGCCATCGGATCTCCTGGTGATTGACGCGCGGCAATAGCGCCGCGCCAGCTTGGACTGCGCCAAGCATGCCGAGTTTTACGCCGCTTCGATGGCAATTGCGCGTCGCATCCATTGCTGTTGCGCATGCCGACAACTCTTCCGCATCGGCGCGGAGGCCAATGACGACCGGCGCCCGGTAGCCGGGACAAATGTTCTTGCAGCACGCCGTTCGCTGCGCCAGTCACCATCATCCGAGCATCGTGCGCATTTCGTTCAATACCAGCGCTGCGTTCGCTCCTAGCCTTAGCGCTGACATCCCCTGCGTGAACTAGGAGTTACCGATGAGTCTGTTGCTGTCCATGGCGGCCTTTGCGCTGGCCTCTTCCATCTCGCCCGGCCCGGTCAATATCGTCGCCCTCAGTGCCGGCGCGCAGTTCGGTCTGCGTCAGGCCATGCGCCACGTCAGTGGCGCGACCATCGGCTTCACCCTATTACTGCTGTTGATCGGCCTCGGGCTGAGCGAGCTGCTGTTGCGCTGGCCCTGGTTGACCCAGTCGATCCGGCTGGCCGGCGTCGCGTTTCTGTTGTACATGGCATTTCGGCTGGCTATCGACGACGGGAGTCTGGACGCTGACAAACCGGCGGTGCGGCCCAGCATGCTTTATGGCGCGGCGATGCAATGGCTCAACCCCAAAGCCTGGTTGGCCTCGGTGGCCGGCATGGGTTTGTTCGCGGCGGCCGGGGATGCGCCCTCGGTGTGGCGCTTCGCGGCGATCTATTTCGTGATCTGTTACGCCTCGCTGGCCTGCTGGGCCTATGCCGGGACCTTTTTGCAGCACTACCTGAACAACCCCGTGCGGGTGCGATTGTTCAACCGCATCATGGCCGCACTACTATCGGGCTGCGCAGCTTATCTGCTGTTGTTCTGATCGCTATCAGCGCAACGTACGCCGCGATAGTGGCCAGGAGTGGCCGCCAGCAACTGCTTGAAAGCGCGCTGCAGATGCGCCTGATCGGCAAAACCCGCCGCCAGCGCTACCTCGGCAATGGGTATGCCACGTCGCAGTTCGGCACGAGCGAACTGCACACGGCGATTGGTCAGATACGCATGCGGGGTCATCCCGAAGTGTTTCTTGAATGAGCGGATCAGGCTCGACGGTGACACCCCGGCCGCATGGCTGATCTCGTCAAGCCTGAGCGGGCGCTGATAGTTGTCGGCAATGAGTTCGGCAGCGCGCCGCAACTTCGAGTCGCTCACCGGCGCGGCCACGTCCAGCCGCAACCGCCGATGCAACAGACTGAAGAACTCCACCGCGGCGCCGTGCTTGTGCGAAGGTTCGGCAAGCTCATCGGTCAAGACGCCATGGAAATGGCGAAACCCGGCCTGGAGCAGCGGATCGCGCGTCAGGATGGGTGAGAAGCGGCGAAAGCCGGTGCCGCCCATTTCCAGGTCGTCCTGCAGACCAGCCAACCAACCGGCATCGACGTACAGCATGCGATACGCCCAGGGCTGGTTCTCGATCGGATTGCAGGCATGCACATCGCCCGGGTTCATCAATACCAGCGTTCCTGCATCGATACGGCACTGATGATGGCGGTTGATATAGGTGCTACAGCCACTGTCGATCAAACCGATGGAAAAGGTTTCATGGCTGTGTCGGGAGTAGCAGACGCGGCGTCCGTCAGCTACGGTGCGTGCTTCGATAAACGGCAGCGCCGCGTCCCGCCAGAATTGGGAAATGGGTGCTATGGGCGTTCGGTTCGGCAGGCTCATGATCCGGTCTGTTGCGGCTACTTCGAGAAAGCATCAGCGTAGCCGGAGTTCAGAGAATTTCTAACCCTTCGCATTTGTAATCACCGATGAATATATCGTCCTGCAACACTTCACCGTCGAGGTTAAAGCAGAACAGGTAGCTTTCGGTGCGGTCGCCGATCTCCACGCTTTTGAGCCCGATGCATTCGTCGGGATGCCCCGGCAGGATCTTGAACGAAGAAATACCGCGTTCGGGATTGCAGTCGCCTACCTGCACGGTACGAATTTCGCTGAAGTCTTCGTTGGCAATAATCAAGGTATTGGCGCCGCGTTCGCATTCGTCGATCGCCTGATCGAACGGCGAGGTGGAAATCTTGCGAGGGAAGAACAGCCATTCGCGGCGATAAGGATGCCATTCGACCGCCTCGTGAATGACGTAGCCGTCCGGCCCTACTCCGAGCGCATCGCGGATGCGCTGGTAGCGCTCAGCCCAGTCGACGCTGCGCACGCCATAGTTGCGGTCGAGCATTTTCACCCACTCTTCAGTCGGCCGTTTACCATGGCTGCCGACAACGACTCGATCATTCCAAAGCGTCGCCCATTCACTCTTGAAACCTTTGAATGCCTCATCACCGCTGCCAGTCATCAGAATCTGCCGCGGCACCAGCTGGCGTTGATCGCGGATCTCGCAGACCAGGCCGGTACGATCATCGAAGGTCACAAGGCGTTTGCCGAACATCACAAGCTCGGAAAACTCGGCGCCCCGCCCGCCTTCGGCGATCTGGCTGATCAGCCGATACTGACCGCCCTGATCCTCCGGTATGTCCTCGAACCGATAACGAGGCCGGCCGGTGTGAGGATCTACCTCGCGGTAGATTCGATCGTGACGCAGCGTGGACTGCCAGCCGGTTCCACCGTCGTCCAACTCCACCAGAGAGGCATGGTCCTCATCGGTGATGATCGCCAGCAGGTACTCGCAGGTATCGCTGCCGTAGCGCTCAAGCCGCCGAATATCAAAGTTCTTTTCGCTCATGAATAGACGCTCTATTGGCACGGGTGCGGGCACGGCGTGCGGACGGATCTGTCTGGTTGGGACAACGCGCAGAGGGCAAGTTCCGGCAGAAATCTGACTGAAATCAAAGCCAGCATTCGTAGCGGGTCGCGCCGCCGGGTTCAGGATAACGTTCAGCGGCTGGTAGGAAACTTCCTTGCGGCGCAGCTTTTGTCAGCAGCTTCGTCTGTTTTATTGTCCAAGCCCCACAGCACGAGACAAACGGAACGGCATGGCTTTTCACTTTCCTCACCGGCAGGCTTCAGCGGCCATCGAATCCTTAACTGCAATTGCGCGGCGGGTCGATACCGCAGCCTTGCATAGGGCGCTCACCGTTATGGGCAGCGTCGTACTTTTGAGCCTGGCCGGCTGCGGTAGCCGGCAGCCGGAAATACCGGCACCGCGTCCCGATGAGGTGCGGGCGAAAATCGTCCGTCTGATCCCCAGCGACATTCCGGATCGCCAAGGCTGGGCCACCGACATCTATGCCGCGTTCGATGCGCTGGAAATTCCTCCGAGCGATGAAAATCTCTGTGCAGTGCTCGCGGTTACCGTGCAGGAGTCCACTTTTCAGGCCACGCCTCCAGTGCCTGGCCTGGCCAAGATTTCGCGTGAAGAGATTTATCGCCGCGCCGCACGCCTGCATGTCCCGCGCTTCGTGGTGAATGCTGCGCTGGATGTACGCTCGCCCAATGGAAAGACCTACAACGAGCGCTTGGATGCGGTGCGCACGGAAGAACAGCTGAGTGCGATTTTCGATGACTTCATTGGCATCGTGCCGCTTGGCGAGCAGTTGTTCGGCACGCTCAACCCGGTCAAGACCGGCGGACCGATGCAGGTCAGCATCGCCTTCGCCGAAGCGCGCCGCTGGGAGTACCCCTTCGAGCACAAGGGCTCGATCCGCGACGAAGTATTCACTCGCCGTGGCGGCATGTACTTCGGCATCGCTCACCTGCTGGACTATCCCACCAGCTACACGCAGCCGCTCTATCGCTTCGCCGACTTCAATGCCGGCTGGTACGCCAGCCGCAACGCCGCGTTCCAGAATGCGGTGGCGCGGGCCAGCGGCAGCAAGCTGGCCCTCGATGGTGACCTGATCATTCACGGCAGCAGCAAGGCTGGGCAGACCGAGACGGCGGTACGATCACTGGCGGGCAAACTCGACATGAGCGAAACCGCGATACGCAACGCGCTGGAACGTGGCGACACCCACGGCTTCGAGAAAACTCGGCTCTACGAACGCGTGTATGAGCTAGCGGAGAAGCGCGCAGGCAAACCGCTGCCACGAGCGGTGCTTCCGGGCATCCGTCTCGAGAGTCCGAAAATCACCCGCAACCTGACCACCGCCTGGTTCGCCAACCGGGTCAACGACCGGCACCTGGCCTGCATGAGGCGCGCCCGCAATTGAGACATGCGAGCACGGCACATTGGATTGTCGTGGCCATGCTCAGCCCAGCAGCCCCATGCCGACCAGTACGAACGCGCCGACTGTGACGATCAGTCCCAGGATCACCAGTAATCCATCCCGTGTGGTGATACCGAGGCCGAACAGCGCGATCGCCGCGAATGGCGCCGTGCTGGCAAACGGCATCAACTCCAGCGGCGGAACCGAAGTAGCGAGCAACACGCAAAGCACCGCGATCAGGCGCAGAAACCCCTTGTGGACGGCCCAACCGAGGCGTGCGCGGCTGATCTTGTCCAACCATCGCACGACCCGGCGCACTTTGTTCAGGCCCTTGTCGAGCTTCGCGCCGCTGACCGTGCGTTTGGCGAGGAAATCCGGCATCCAGAAATGGTCGCGCCCCATCAGCATCTGGATCGAGAACAACGCAACGATCAGAGCCAGCACCGTCGGCAGGCCGGGTATCCCGCCGACCGGGCTGATTTCGATGATTGCCGGAACGAACAGAAAAGGCCCAAAGCTACGGCGCCCGAGGCTGTCCTGAATCTCGCTGATGGCGACCTTATCCTGCTTCCTGCCCAGTTCGACGATCCCGTCGATTACCTCTTCCAGATCCGCGTGCCCGTTCTGCCCGGTATCAGCCATAGAAGACGCTCTGCGTTACGTGGTTGTTGCCGTAAGGTTTCATAAACCCGGTCATTTACAATCAATATTGGCTGTCAGGATATTTCCCAACGCATCTCGTGCCGGATTGTCCAGCGCAGCGGACAGCTGTCTGAACGTCCGGACAACCGTGAATCCGCCTGACGGGCTCTAAACCAGCCATCGGCGTCCGGGCAGCTCTGATCGATGTCCAGATTGCTGGAGCGTGCTCGCCACGATCGTGGCGCGATCATGTCAACTTCTTGTTTTTCCTAACATTTCCTTTCATGGCACAACTTGCGCATGGCCCGCTTCGCTGCGGGATGTTCCGTCCGCGCGATTCCTTACAAAAACAAGATGGAAGGAAAAGCTATGAAGATCCGAGGTTTGCTTGCGATCACCGCAGCGATCGCCCTGAATACCGCCGTAACGCCCGCACAGGCGGGCACCGTCACCTCCGCTTCGCTCCCGGCCGGCAGTCATCCCGGTTCGCGGGAGCGCCAGTACCAGGTATATGTCCCCAGCGGGCTATCAACGCCGGCGCCCATGGTGATGGCGCTCCACGGTTGCCGCCAGACCCAGGCCAACGCGCTCGACGAGTGGGGTTTGAAGGCGGCTGCGGACCAAAATGGTTTTATCCTGGTGACGCCCTTCATCACCAGCTACGACGGCCTGCGCAACCAGAACTGCTGGGGTTTCTGGTTCGACCAGCACCAGCATGAAGGTGCAGGCGAACCGCAGGATTTGGTGAGAATTGCCCAGGCGGTCGAGGCGCAGCACAGCATCGACACCAACCGGCGATTCATCACCGGCCTGTCGTCTGGCGGCGCGATGGCGGTCGTGGCGGCGACGACGCATAACGAGTACTGGGCCGCTGCGGCGAGCGCCGCCGGTCTGCCGTATGGTGAAGATGCCGCATCGGTTTCGTTGTCCGGCCAGTGCCCCGGCTATGCGACGTTTCACAATGTCGACCAGGTCGCCAACGACATGCGGGCGGAGCTGAACGACACCTACGCGATTCCGCTGATGGTGCTGCAGAGCAATAACGACTGCACCGTCATCCAGCCAGCCGGCCGCAACCTTCGCGACGCCCATCTGAAAGTATTCGGCGGCACCAGTCGCGACACACCAGCCAAGGCCCAGCAGAGCCAGGCAGCCTGCAGCCCCTACCATCAGAACAACTTCAACTGCCAGCACACCCGCTACGGGACAGGCGACGGGCGGTCCATCGTCGAGACGGTCTTCTTCAACGGCCCGCAGAACACGGCCAACACCACCGATACCAACCACGGGCATTACTGGGTCGGCGGAACCAACGGCAGCGAAGGCCCTTGGGCGGTACGCGCCGGCCCGAGTTATCCGAACATCATCTGGGACTTCTTCAGTCGCCACGCCCGTGATGGCGGCGGCGAGAACGGTACACCAACTATTACCGTGCTGGGTGACAACCCGCTGAAAGTCGCACTGGGCCAGTCCTTCACCGATCCGGGTGCGACGGCCTCCGACCGCGAAGACGGCGACCTGACGGTTACGGCCGACTGTTCCAGCGTAGATACCAACACCGTTGGCGACTACAACTGCACCTATGAAGTAACCGATTCGGATAACAATACCGCCACCCGGACTCGCACTGTTTCGGTGTTCGACCCCAACGCACCGACCGCGACCTGCGAGGTTGCCAGCGCGTCGCCCAACGCCCATATCAGCGCCGGCCGTGCCGTCGCCGGAGGTATTTCCAGCCTGCGTGCGCTGTCTCTGACCGACCGTCAGGACATCGGTGGCTCCTTCGATACCTGGACGTCAGTCAAGCTGTACCAGGGCGAGCCGGGCACGTGGTACGCCGCAGAACCGGAGGCCTGTCGTGCCGGCGAAGGCGGGAACGACGGTCACACTTGCCAAGACTGGTACAGCACCAATCTTCAGCATTTGTCAGCCGGCCGGGCCTACTACCAAATGGGTTATTACACACAGGGTGGTAACGACGCGCTGGGTCAGATATCGGGTAGCAATGCCTGGGTTCGCGAATCCAGCCCAGGTCTATACGAAGCGGGCCAGTGCCCGTAACAGACCTCGCTGAAACAGGCTGGCCCGTTGCTTTGGATAGTACGTGGCCAGCCATCTGCAAGAAGAGCGAAACCTTTATGCACTGCCTAACATACTTTCGATACAACCAGACCTATTAACTAATAGACATAAGCATATACAGCGAAACAATAACGCAATCAGTGCCAGTTAGTTCGGATTACGTTTCGCTCCAAGAATCTATGCCAATTTTTCAATCACATAAAAAAGCGGAGCTCGCTTAACGAGCTCCGCTTTACCGGCTACTGATACTAATAATCAGGAGTTACGGCCACCGCCGTGGCTGTTCTGGCCGCCCTTCTTGCCTGCTTCGGAGGCTTTCTCGCGATCGTTCGCGAAATTGCCGCCGCTATTCTGGCCACCTTTCTGGCCGGCCTCGGACGCCTTCTCGCGGTCGTTTGCGAAGTTACCACCGCTATTCTGGCCGCCTTTCTGGCCAGCTTCAGAGGCGCGCTGTGGGTCATTGGCGAAATTGCCGCCGCTGTTATGACCGCCTTTTTGACCGGCTTCGGAAGCCTTCTCGCGATCGTTTGCAAAGTTACCCGGATTTCCGCTCTTATCATTCGACATGAGATCTATCTCCAGTGTGAATAAATGCTAAATAAACTGACGTCCGCAGTGCAGTCGCCTCCCTATCTCGGAGGGCGTCACGCACTTAAGAGTTCGAAAACAATCACGACAAACGATGAACGGTTTAAATAAGCCAAACGAAACCAAACGGCGAGATATGTCTATGCGATGACACTTTGTTAGTTGCATTTCAATAGCAACGAAACGGCAATACCAGAACTGATCAGCCTTTGCGTGTATACCCTCCTTTTCCCCGCGTGGCATAGGCGTCTTCCGTACGGACCGTTCGTCCCTTGGCCAAGAGGTCGATGACGCTGTCAACAAGCTGTAACCCGCCGCAAGCATTCTCAGCATCAATGGAAAGCCGCGACGGCTGGCGCAAGGACGCGACTTTTTTCAAGGACCACCAACCACTCGGATTGAGCTATTGGAGGCCGCATGAACAGCAAAACCCTGGAAAATCTGGTGAAGCAGTCTGACCTGAGCGTCAATCAGCCGCTTGAGTTCTGGAAGCAACTGCAACGAGGCAAGAGCAGCTGTCGCCCGAGCGCCGCAGCGCTGGCCAGACGCGCCTCTCTGGATCTCGGCATGTGCGCGACGGGAAGATAGCCCTGCCGCATCCGCTGCCTTGCAATTGCTCGGGCAGCGGGCGGCACCGATCAACGGTGAGCCCACCGAGGTTCTCGCTTCTGCGTGAACGCTTGCATCCCTTCTTTCTGGTCCGCCGTGGCGAAGCTTGCGTGCAGCAGCCGGCGCTCGAATTTCACCCCTTGGTTCAAGGTGGTTTCAAACGCCAGATTGACGGCCTCCTTATTCAATTTCACCGCTACTTCCGAGTAGCCGGCAATCAGGGTCGCAATCTGCATGGCCTCTTCCAGCAGGGCGGCTGTCGGCACCACTCGGCTGACTAGCCCACAACGCTCGGCTTCTTCGGCACCCATGGTACGGCCCGTCAGGCACAGGTCCATCGCCTTGGCCTTCCCTACCGCACGGGTCAGTCGCTGGGTCCCGCCAGCCCCAGGCAAAGTGCCCAGCTTGATTTCGGGCTGGCCGAAACGCGCCGTTTCCGCCGCAATGATCAGGTCGCACATCATGGCCAACTCGCAGCCGCCTCCGAGCGCCAGCCCGGCGACCGCTGCGATGACCGGCTTGCGGCAGCGCGTGACTTCCTCCCAGTTGGCTGTGACGAAATCTTCCAGGTAAGCCTCGGCGAACGTCTTGTGCCGCAGCTCGCCGATGTCTGCACCTGCGGCAAAGGCCTTTTCGTTACCCGTGATGACCATTGCTCGGATATCGCTATTGCTTTCAAACCCGCGCAACGCGGTGCCCAGTTCGGTCATCAGCCGATCGTTCAATGCGTTGTGTAGCTGCGGGCGATTCAATCGAATGAGCCCAACAGCACCGTGCCGTTCGGTCAGGATGTTGTTGTATTCCATGAGCATTCTCCCGTTGTCCCGCTTTGCACAGGGCGTAGCTGAGCGGTATGCAACGAGTCTAGCCACACCCAACATAAAGACAACATGTTGACATAGTTATCTATGCAATCTTATCTTCCACCTCAGCGATCAGCAGTCCCCTTCGCCCACGACAAGAACAACGCTACCCAAAACAAGAGGTGGTTTATCCATGAATATCACCGCAACGGTGTCAGCCGAGCGCCGCGCATCGATGCTCGGATCCGGCGCCTGGAATGACATGATCATTACGGATTATCTAGACCAAGCCGTAGCCAGCGCAGCCGATTCCCCCGCCATCATCGCCTATCGCGTGAATCAAAATGAGCGCCGCGCGCTCAGCTATGCGGAGCTGAACCAAATCGTTAATCGCATGGCTGCCGGCCTGGCCTCGCTTGGCGTGAGCAAGGGAGAAGTGGTGTCCTGCCAACTTCCGAACTGGTGGCAGATGACCGCGCTGCACCTCGCCTGCGTGCGCATCGGCGCTGTGCTCAATCCGCTGATGCCGATCTTTCGCGAACGTGAGCTGCGCTTCATGCTCAGCTACGCCCAGAGCCGCGTGCTGGTCATCCCACAGTCCTTTCGCGGTTTCGACTATGCGGCGATGGTGGATAGTCTGCGCGGCGAGCTGCCTGCGCTCGAGCATGTGCTGGTAATCGACAGCCAGGACGAAAACCGCTGTTTTCGACGGGTACTGCTGGATCGCGCCTGGGAAGAAGAACTCGATACCCAGGTGCTGTTCGCCGAGCGGCGACCGCACGGCGACGATGTCGTGCAGCTGCTCTACACCTCCGGCACCACGGGCGAGCCGAAGGGCGTCCTGCATAGCAGCAATACGCTGTGGAGCAACATCCGCCCCTATGCCGATCGCCTGCACCTGAGCAATGACGACATCGTCTTCATGGCCTCGCCCATGGCCCATCAGACCGGTTTCCTTTACGGCCTGATGATGCCCATCTACCTGAACGGCGCGTGTGTGCTGCAGGACGTATGGGATTCGGCGTATGCCATCCAGGTCGCCAAGGCAGAGCGGCCGACCTTCACCATGGCCTCCACGCCGTTTCTGGCCGATCTGATCGAGGTGGCGCCTAAGCATCAGGAAGAATTGGCTTCGCTACGCATCTTCGTCTCCGCCGGTGCGCCGATACCGAGCGCTCTGGTCGAGCGAGCCGGCGCCGCCATCAATGCCCGGATCGTCTCCGCGTGGGGGATGACCGAGAACGGCGCCGTGACCATGACGCATCCGGATGACGATCCGGAACGGGCCATCGGCACCGATGGCGTGGCGCTGCCTTACATGGAGGTGCGCGTTGTCGACGAGCGCGGCGAACCGGTGCCGCACGGCACGGAAGGCAACCTCCTGGTGCGGGGCGCCAGTCTGTTCATCGGCTATCTGAAACGCCCTGATCTGTACGACGTGGATGAGCACGGCTGGTTTCCCACCGGAGATCTGGCGCGCATGGACACACAGGGCTACATCCGCATCACCGGCCGTACCAAGGACGTGGTGATCCGAGGCGGCGAAAACGTGCCAGTGGTAGAGATCGAAAACCTGCTCTACAAGCACCCGGCCATCTCCGCCGTGGCGCTGGTCGGTTGTCCCGATGCCCGTCTGGGCGAACGCCTTTGCGCCTACGTCACGCTGCATGAAGGCCATCAATCACTGAGCCTGCAGGACGTGGTCAGTTTTCTTCTCGAGCAAAAACTCACCCGCAACTACCTGCCCGAGTACCTTGAAGTGCTCCCGGCATTGCCGCGCACGCCTTCAGGAAAAATCCAGAAATTCAAACTGCGCGAACAGGCCAAGGGCATCTGCCTCTCGGCGGCAAAACCCTGACACGTTTTCAACTGGAGTACGCACATGAAAGGCCTACGTGAAAAAACCGTGATCATCACCGGCGGCGGCGGCGGAATTGGCCGTGCCCTGTGCCTGCGTTTCGCCGCTGAGGGCAGCCGTGTCGCGGTGCTCGACCGCGACGCAGCGGCCGCTCAGACGACCGCTGAACTGATTGTCGAAGCGGCTGGCCAGGCCAAGGCCTACGCCGCCGACATCACCGACTACGCCGCGATCGTCGAGACGGTGAACCGTGTGGAAAGCGAACTGGGCGTGCCGACCATATTGGTCAACAACGCCGGTTTCGACCGTTTCATGCCGTTCCTCAAGACCGAACCCGGCACATGGCAGCAACTGATCGACATCAACCTGACCGGCGCGCTCAACATGCACCACGTGGTGCTACCGAAGATGCTCGAAGCTGGCGGCGGCAAGGTCATCAACATCGCCTCCGATGCCGCGCGTGTCGGCTCGTCCGGCGAGGCGGTCTACGCCGCCTGCAAGGCCGGATTGATTGGTCTGTCAAAGACTCTTGCTCGTGAGCTGGCGAGCAAGAACATCAATTTCAACGTGGTCTGCCCCGGCCCCACCGACACGGCGCTGCTGAAAAGCGTGGCGGCGACTTCCAACAACCCGGAAAAACTGCTCGAAGCCTTCAAGAACGCCGTACCCAAGCGTCGCCTCGGCCAGCCGGAAGACTATCCAGGCATCGTCTGTCTACTCGCCAGCGACGACGCCGATTTCATCACCGGACAGGTCATCAGCGTGTCCGGCGGCCTGACCATGGCCGGCTAAACAGGAGACTCATCATGAATTACGAAGACATTCTCTACACCGAAAACGACGGCGTCGCGACCATCACCATTAATCGCCCAGACCGCTACAACGCCTTTCGCGGCCAGACCTGCATGGAGCTGATCGACGCCTTCAACCGCGCGGGTTGGAACAAGTCCGTTGGCGTTATCGTCTTCACGGGCGCTGGCGACAAAGCGTTCTGCACCGGTGGCGACCAGAGCGCTCATGCGGGCCAGTACGACGGCCGCGGGCTGATCGGCCTGCCGGTCGAGGAATTGCAGCGGCTGATTCGCGAGGTGCCCAAGCCGGTCATCGCGCGTGTCAACGGCTTCGCCATTGGTGGCGGGCATGTGTTGCACGTGGTCTGCGATCTCAGCATCGCCTCGGATCAGGCCGTTTTCGGTCAGGTCGGGCCCAAAGTCGGCTCGGTCGATCCCGGCTTCGGCACCGCCTACCTGGCGCGTGTCATCGGTGAAAAGCGCGCCCGGGAAATTTGGTATCTGTGCCGCAAGTACAGCGCTCAGCAGGCGCTGGAATGGGGGCTGGTGAATGCCGTGGTGCCGCACGAGGAGCTTGATGCGGAAGTACAGAAATGGTGCAACGAGATTCTCGAGAAGAGCCCCACCGCCCTCTCCATCGCCAAGCGCTCGTTCAATGCCGACAGCGAAAACATCGCCGGCATCGGCGGGCTCGGCATGCAGGCGCTGAGTCTGTATTACGACACCGACGAGGCCAAGGAAGGCACCGCCGCGTTCAAGGAAAAACGCAAGCCGGACTTCCGCAAGTTCTACAAATAACGCGGCGTATTCGGCCTCGCGGGACGCTCCGGGAACCGGGGCGCCCGGCCGAATCTATCGAACAGCGGCGCAGCAATGCTGGAGAACCTTATGAATTTCGCCTTCAACGAACAACAGAACGCCATCCGCGATAGCGTCGCTCGCTTCAGCGCCGAAGTGCTCGCTCCCGGCTATCGCAAACGCGATCAGACGGGCGTCATCGAGCGCGAAGTGATTCAGCAGATGGGCGATATGGGTCTGCTAGGCGGCGAACTACCGGAACAATACGGCGGCAGCGGCCTGGACTGCGTGACCGCCGGAATCATCATCGAAGAAATTTCCCGTGGCGACTTCAATGTCGGCTACATCCCGTTGCTGGCCTCGCTCAACGGCCAGATCATCAGCCAGCACGCCAGCCCGGAACTGGCTGGCGAATGGCTGAACGAGATCACTGCCGGGCGTCGGATCGTCTGCATTGCGCTGACCGAACCCAGCGGGGGTTCCGACGCGGCAAGCTTACGCATGAAAGCCGAAAACAGGGGCGACACCTACATTCTGAACGGCGAGAAAACCTCCATTTCCATGGCCGACCAAGCGGACGTCGCGGTCGTGTTCGCCCGCACCGGCACTCAGGAGTCGCGCGCTAACGGCATCAGCGCTTTCCTCGTACCCATGAACCTGCCCGGTATCAGCACCACCCGCTTTGAAGATGCCGGACAGCGCGCCATCGGACGTGGCTCGATCTTCTTCGACAATGTCGAGGTGCCCGCCAGCCATCGGCTGGGTGACGACGGCAAAGGTTTCAAGCAGGTCATGCAGGGTTTCGACTACAGCCGCGCACTGATTGGCCTGCAATGCGTCGCGGTGGCTCAGCAATCGCTGGACGAAACCTGGCAGTGGCTCACCGAAAGACAGGCGTTCGGCCAGCAATTGGCGGCGTTTCAGGGATTGACTCACCCGCTCGCCGAGTACCAGACCTACGTGCAGGCGGCTCGTCTGCAATGCTTCTACGCATTGTGGTTGAAAGATTCCGGTCAGCGGCACAATGCCGAAGCCGCGATGAACAAATGGTGGGCACCGAAACTGGCGTTCGATGTGGTCAAACAGTGCATGCTCGCCCACGGCCACACCGGATGGGGCGAGGATCTGCCCTTCGCTCAGCGCATGCGTGACGTGCTAGGGCTACAGATTGGTGACGGCACGGCGCAGATCATGAAAAATATCATCGCCCGCGAATACCTGCCCCGATAACCCCGCCCTCATACCGGCTGTGCATCGCCGCCTTCCTCCATGGGTCGCAAGGAAACGAAATGACCGCGATTGAAACCAAGAGCATTCCCAACCGGCTTTTCTTCCGGTTGTTTCAAACCGGCAACGTATTGCAGCGACAGGTGCAGAAAGAGATGGGCATCAGCACCGTGCAATGGGCCGTGCTTGGAGCTTTATCGCGGCCAGGCTACGAGGATGGCATTTCATTCAATCAGCTCACCGAGTATCTGGTGGTCAGCCGCCAGAGCCTGGACGGTGTGCTCAAGCGCATGGAGCGCGATCATCATGTGCAGCGCGTGCCGCATCCGGACGATGGGCGTGCACGGCTGGTCAGGCTGACCGCTCAAGGCCAAGCCTATTGGGACACACTGCAGGTACGCATCCAGGAGTTCTATGAGCAAGGGCTGAAGGGCTTCAGCTTCGATGACAGCGTCAACTTTCTGCACTACCTGAGTAAGCTGCAAGCCGATCTCGGAGCCATCGCCCTGGGACAGATTGAAAACGGCGATATATCGACGGCACCCGCCAGCGAGCCGTGAGAAGCCGGCGCTAATCGGCCCGTGCCCTGCGCTCCTGCTTCAGCAGCAGCCATACGATCACCAGGCTGGCGACTGCCATGGCAGCTGCACCGAGAAAGATGCTCTGCATACCGATGTAAACGGCCAACGCCCCCATGATCGCGCCGGATAACCCTAGTGCCAGATCGAAGAACATGGCGAACACGCTGAGTCCCGAACTGCGGTTGGCGACCCCAACACGCGACACCACCCCTACGCCCAACGCCGGATAGAGCAAGGACAGGCCGCATCCGGTCAGCGCCGACCCGGCCAGTGCAACGCCCGGCGCCTCGGCGAGCCAAAGCATAACCAGGCCAAGAATCTCCACGGCTAAACAGATCACCGCGACGGAGTAGCCGCCCACTCGGTTGATCAGATTGGGAAATAGTAGCCGTGTCCCGATGAAGGCGAAGGCGAAGGCCGTCAGGCACCAGGCGGCCCCATCCCAACCTCGCGCGTTGTAATACAGCGCAATGAAAGCCGTTAACGTCCCGTAGCCGATGGTGGCCAACGCCAGACCGATGCCAGGCGGCGCGACCTTCCACAACACCTTACCGAACGGCAGCCGCTCCCCCGGATTGAGCGGCGCATCGTCCCGACGCCAGGCCAGCGTCAAGCCGAGCGCAGCCAACAGCATGGTCACCGCCCCCAGACTCCACAGCCCCAGCGATTGAGCAAGAAACACACCCAGCGGCGCGCCGATACCGACGCCGCCATAAGCCGCGATACCGTTCCAGGAAATCATACGTGCCGTGCTTTGCGGTCCGAGACGGGTGATGCCCCAGCTGATAGCGGAAATACCGATCAAGCTTTGCGTGAAGCCCAGGACGAGCCGGCTCATGACCATCACGCCGATACCCACCATCGGCCAGGATTCGAGCAATGCTGAAATCAGTAGCAGCACACCACTGACAAGCCCGGACGCCATGCCGATCAGCACGGTTTTCTTCGCGCCCCGCTCATCCGCAAGACGCCCAGCCAAGGGACGGCAGAGCAAGGTAGTGAGGTACTGAGCACCGATGACGATGCCCGCGACGGCAGTGCTGAAACCTAGATTTTCGTGGATATAGGCCGGCAGCGATGCGAGTGGGATGCCGATCGAAATGAAGGAAATGAAGTTGAAGACAACTAGCGACAGGATGAAAAACGTGTCGTTGGCGGAAGATTTTGCAGTGGGCATCGATTCGCCTGTCGAGGTGATGAAACGCGAGTTAGGTGACAAGGCCGGGAGTGCTATCCAGACAGTGGCACGGAAGGCTCAATCACAGAAAAGCGAACTCATCATACAACCGTTGCGCGCTGGTGACACCAGCGCGTCAGGCAGACTTCACACTCGCCGCAACCCTCGGTCGGCGCCATTGCGGCAATCCAATCAGCACTACGGCGCTTACGATGACCGTCATCGCCAACCACTCCTCTGCACCGATCCGCTCGCCGGCAAAGGTGATGCCCAGCAGTACCGCAACCACCGGATTGACATAGGCGTAGCTGGTGGCCGCGGCAGGTCGTACGTGTTTGAGCAGGTAGAGATAAGCGCTGAACGCGACGATGGAGCCAAACAACGTCAAATAGCCAAGCGCAAGCCAGCCGGCGAAATCAGGTGCCTGGTGCATGCGTTCACCGCTCGCGGCGCTGCCGAGAAGCAATACCACTCCGCCGACAAGCATCTGCGCAGCGCTCGCCATCGCGCCGCCCGGCAGGCTGAGATGCCGGCTCCACATCGAGCCGAACGCCCAGCTCGCCGCCGCGATCAGCACCAGCATTGCGCCCAATGGACTGGCTTGCAGGTTATGACCGAGATTGAGCAGGCCGATTCCGATCAGCCCGAGCAGAATGCCGCCCCACTCCAGCCCAGCGGTGCGTTGGCCCCAGATCAGCCCGAACAGCAATGCGAACAGCGGCACCGTCGCGATCGCAAGCGCAGCCACTGCCGAGGCTACGCCCAGATGCTCGGCAATGGTCACGCCACCGTTACCGCAGCTGAGCAGCAGGAAACCGACAATGGCGCATGAGCGCCACTCTTTGGCCGTCGGCACAGGCACACCGCGCCAGCGCAGCCAAGCGAACATCAAACCACCGGCAATGACGAAACGCAGCCCGGCAAGCAGCATCGGCGGCCACGATTGCACGCCCACCTTGATCACAAAATAGGTCGAGCCCCAGATCAGATAGAGCGCGAGGAAAGCACCCACGAGCAACAACGATGAGCGGCGCGAAGACATGAGAACGACCATGGCGCGGACATTTGAGCAGCCATTCTAGATAGCCGCAGCGAGGACAATAAGCACAGAGAGCATTTTGTTTAGCGGTGCAGTTTCCCGGGTTCGTCCCGGCCACCTGGCCGAGCCGGAGGGATCATCGGTACTGAGGCTCGGCTTGGTGAGCGATTCCGACCCGGTCTCGCTCATACAAAAATGGTCTTACAGACGGACACCAAACTCGCAAGCAGACCGGCTCGTTGTTGAGGCGCATATCTAAATTGAGCCTGGTCTCCGCATGAAGTTACGGGCTTTTCAACAATGTGAAACGGGGATGAAGCAAGACGTGACGCACCGTCGTTGTGGTCTGGCGTTGGAAGCAACCGTGCCGCTCATTGCAGAAACGCAAGAAAGGCTTGGGCGAGCAGTTGAGGAGGCGAACAGGATGACGGCAATGCCCGCAGGATCTGCGGTTTTGCTATGAGCGAGCACCTTAGCGATCGTGATGGTTGCCCGAACTGGGCAGCGCAGGAGGGAGGAGTCAGAGTGCTGTTTGGTCACCGTCCAAGGCCTCAAGACCAAGGACGGTGAAGAGCCGAATACCCATTTGATGAACCATAAGGCCGTTCTACCTGAGGAACAGCCTTATGGCACTGGGCTTCGTGAAGTCAGATACGAATCAACGAACCTGTGCTTCGACTTCGGCCTCTACACGGCGGTTGATCTGACGACCTTCGTCGGTGCTGTTGTCGGCAACCGGACGAGCTTCACCATAACCGACCGAGTCAACACGCTGGCTTTCGACACCGTATTGATTGACCAGGACTTCGCGAACAGCCTGAGCACGACGCTCGGACAGGCGTTGGTTGTACTGATCGGTACCGACGGAGTCAGTGTGACCTTCAACGGTCGTGCTGGTCTGCGGGTACTGTTGCATGAAGTCAGCCAGGTTCTTGATGTCGCTGTAGCTTTCTTCGCGTACGCGGGCCCTGTCAAAGTCGAACTTGACGTCGAGCTCAACGCGAACCAGTTCTGGTTCCGGCTCTGGCTCGTTGTCGACGATCGGAGCCGGTGCGGGCTCAGGAGTAGGCTCGACTTGGGCAACCTGTTGCTGCGCACCGCCACCAAAGTTCAGACCAACGCCTACGCCAGCCATCCACTCGCTGTCACCAGCATCGATGTTGTGCATGCCATCAACGCTGGCTTTGGCGAAGAAGTTCTCGGTGAAGTAATACTTCAGACCGGCACCAATGTTCGCGAAGGTGCTGTGGTTACGACCGCTACGATCAGCCTGGCCGATGCTCTGGTGAGCCATACCAGCGGAGACGTAAGGCCGCAGCCCGACACCCGGCTGACCGAAGTGGTAGGCCGCGTCGAGGGAGGTCAGGCTACCCTTGATGTTCTTGTGGCCGCCGCCCGCTACCGGATCGTCCGAAGTGACGTCGTGATACTCACCATAGGACAGGCCCAGGGAGACGTCGTCGGTGAGAAAATAGCTGACGCCAGCGCCATAAAGCTCGCCTTCGTCTTCGAAGCCACGGGCGCTGTCGGAGAAGTAGTGCTTGCCGAATGCTTCCACCTCTACTGCACCCTGCCCTTGGGCAAGCGCGCTAAGCGAAGTGGCTGCAACCATAGAGCTAATTACAACGCCCAAGGTGTTTTTAAGTTTCATCCGTAAATCCCCATCTGGTGGTGAGTATCAGAACAATCTAAGGAAACCGGCTGTCTGTAGGCCCAAGCTGTTCGCTATCAATAGGACAGCTTGTTGCCGTTAAGTTTCAGTGATTCCCGAAAATTTTTCGCGCAGCTTATCCAGTGCGCGCTTGTATCGCATCTTCGTTGCGCTTAAACCCATGTGCATAATATCGGCAATTTCCTGAAACTCGAGCTCCGCTACGAAACGCAGAACCAGAATCTCCCGATCAATTTGGTTCACATGAACCAGCCACTTGTCTAGCCCCGCCTTTTCCTCGATGTTCGGCGCTTTTTCCTCGGAAGCTTCTTCGACCGGATCGAGACTTAGCGCATCAAGTAAGCGCCGCTTGCGCCGCTCTTTTCGATACTGGGTAATGCACTCATTGTAGGTAATGCTGTACAGCCAGGTCTTGAACTTTGACTTACCCTCAAAGTTCTTCAAACCGTACAAAACCTTGAGCATTACTTCTTGGCAAACATCATCCGCGTCTCGGTCGTTTCCCAAGTAACGAGCACATACATTGAAAAGAGTACGCTGATACCTTCGCATCAGCTCTTCGTAAGCACGCGTTATATGGAACAGCTCGGCATGGGCACGCTGCACCAGCTCTTCATCGGAAAGCTGGCGCGGATCGTAGCTCGTGGTAGATGGATGGGTTTTAGTCAAGACGCTTCGAACCGGCAAAAGTCGTGGCCGCCGTTCACGGTAGACATCGAAAAGGGGCGGCGCACTTTAGCAGATTACCGGGCCTAACGGCTGCTTACGCGCTGCTCCAGCAGCACTCTATTTGCGACCGAGACCAGCTCACCTTCATCGGTGAGCAACAAGGTCTTGGCTGTGCCGATCTCTTCTATTTCGCCTTCCAGCTGCGATCCCTCAAGACGTACCCGCTGGCCGACTTCATAGAGTTCGCGAACATAAATGCCTGCAAGGATCTGGCTGACCAGTTCACGGCTCCCGAGGCCCAGCGCCAGCGCTGCGGCCAAACCAACGGAGATCAGAGCAATCGCGATCACATAGTTGAGCAGCTCGGTTTTGACTTCGAGCTGACCGATTGCTACCGAAATGATGATGATGATCACCAGCCCCTGAGCGATCCGCGCGAGCCCGCTGGCATACTCGAGACCAACACCTTCTGCAGCGCCACGAACCAGGCCATTGACCAGCTGGGCCAGCAGCACGCCGACAAGCAGAATCACTCCTGCGCCGAAGACCTTCGGGACATACAGCGCGAGCATATCCAGTGTCGCGGAAACTCGAGCGAGACCCAGAGATTCGGCAGCCGACACAAGGAAAATCAACAGCACGAACCAATAGACGATCTTTCCGATCAGGGCCGATATCGGCAGGCGAATCCCGGCACGCCCAAGCAACTTGGTTACCCCGGTGCCGGCAACGAGTCGGTCCACACCCACCTTCGCCAGAACCTTGGATAGCAAGGTGTCCAACAGCTTGGCAACCACAAAGCCGACGGCTACGACCAGTAACGCGCCAAACAAACGCGGTATGAACGCAGCAACAGGAGCCCAAAGCGCGCTCATCGCACCTAGTAAGCTCTGGCTCCAGGGATCGAGTTCCATGATCAGTCAGCCCTATCGAAAAAAGAAGAATGGGACGAAGAACGGCGGCGCGCGACAGTCGAGGTGTGTGGTGCACCGCTGCTGAGAGCAATCAGCACGGCCTGCACACAATGGCCCATCAGACCGAACAGGTCGCCAGCGCCAACCTGGCGGTTGGCGGTCTTCAACACGCGATCCAGACAAGCGTCGTCATCATGTGCGGTCTGGGCGTTAAGCATGTCACGCAAGGATTCTTCAAAAGGATCGCGCATGGTTACCTCCCTACAGTCCGATCTAGACGGCATATCGCTATGGCGGGTCACATTTGTCGCGCATCCCGCCGCAACCCCATACGGCCTTTCGGAATTCCTGCCGCGCCAACGTCGAACAGCCGTAAGGATGCATTCAGCCTGATGCTCTGTCTTGCATAGGAAGAAGATGGGAGCACTTACTTTCTTCTTCCCAGAAACGCTGAAGGCCCCGAAAACGGGGCCTTCACGTTACGATATGGCGGAGGAGGTGAGATTCGAACTCACGGAAGAGTTTCCCCTTCGACGGTTTTCAAGACCGTTGCATTCAACCGCTCTGCCACTCCTCCGCAGAGAGCGGGCGCAATAGTACCGGAACGAAACACACTGTCAAACTCTGTTGTTAGGCTGCAACAAAAGCTCTGCTATGATCCGAGTCAATTCGCCTCAGGCTGAAGACATCTACAGGAGTGTCGCAATGCTCAAGCAACAGTACGCATCTACGCACACGCAGGTTGAACAACGGGAAGTCAGCCGCGTCTTGCGCAACACCTATAGCCTTCTGGCTCTGACCCTCGGCTTCAGCGGCCTGGTCGCCTACATGGCCATGCAGGCCAATGCGGCCTACCCGAACATCTTCGTGGTGTTGATCGGCTTCTACGGCCTGTTCTTCCTCACAGCGAAGCTGCGCAATTCGGCCTGGGGTCTGCTTTCAACTTTCGCGCTGACCGGGTTCATGGGTTATACGCTCGGCCCGATTCTCAACATGTATCTGGGTACCGCCAACGGTGGTGAACTGATCGCCTCGGCGCTATCGATGACGGCGCTGGTGTTCTTCGGTCTGTCCGCCTTCGTGCTGATCACCCGCAAGGATATGAGTTTCCTCAGCGGCTTCATCACCGCCGGCTTCTTCGTCCTGCTGGGCGCGATGGTCGCAAGCTTCTTCTTCCAGATCAGCGGCCTGCAGCTGGCGATCAGCGCTGGCTTCGTACTGTTCTCCTCGGTCTGCATCCTCTACCAGACCAGCGCCATCATCCATGGCGGCGAGCGCAACTACATCATGGCCACCATCGGTCTGTACGTTTCGCTGTACAACCTGTTCATCAGCCTGCTGCAGCTGATGGGTATCATGGGTGGCGACGACTGATAGTCGCTCTTCGAATCAGCCCGCTTCGGCGGGCTTTTTCGTTTCTGCAGCTGGCGTATCATGTCGCCCAGTTAGCAAGGTGCACCATGAAATTCGTAATCGCTCTGTTTTCACCCGCCCACTCCCCCGCTTCGCGGCGCGCATTGCGCTTCGCCGAGGCCGTACTGGCCGGTGGGCACGAGATTACCCGGCTGTTTCTCTATCAGGACGGGGTGCACAGTGCCTCGGCCAATATCGTGACCGCGCAGGATGAGCTCGACCTGGCCGGTGAATGGGAGCGTTTCGTTCGTAGCCATGCGCTCGACGGCGTCGTCTGCATCGCCGCAGGCTTACGCCGGGGCGTACTGGACGAACAGGAAGCCAAACGCCACTCGCGCCCCGCTGCCAACCTCTTGCCCGCCTGGGAGCTTTCCGGCCTGGGCCAGCTGCACGAAGCGGCACAACAAGCCGATCGCCTCGTCTGCTTCGGAGGTCACTGATGCCGCGCTCGATGCTGATCATCACCCGGCAATCGCCCTGGTCCGGTCCATCGGCGCGCGAAGCGCTGGATATCGCGCTGGCCGGAGGCGCCTTCGAGCTGCCCCTGGGCATGCTGTTTCTCGACGATGGTGTGTTGCAGCTGGTGCAGGCACAGCAAGCAGCGCAACTGCAGCAGAAAGATCTAACAGCCAACCTGCAGGCGCTGCCCATGTTCGGTGTCGACTCGCTGTATGCGGCCCAGCGCAGCCTCCAGGAGCGCGGCCTGGACCAGAACGCGCTGTCGCTACCGGTAGAAGTCCTGGACGACACCGCGCTGCGCGCCCTCATCAACCGCTACGACCAGGTGATAACGCTCTGATGGCCACCCTGCACCTGCTTTCGCACTCTCCTTTCGCCGACAGTCGCCTGGCCAGTTGCCTGCAACTGCTGTCAGCGGAGGATGCTCTGTTGCTGACTGGCGATGCCGTTTACGCGTTGCAGACCGGCACGGCCCAGCGCCAGGCCCTGGAGTTGATGCCTGTCAGCATCGCGCTGTTCGCCCTGGAGGAAGATGTCGTCGCGCGCAGCCTGGCGGCGCTACCCGAAAGATTGCAAACGATCGACTATGCCGGCTTCGTCGAGCTCTGCTGTCGCTATGACCGGACCAATGCCTGGTTATGAACACCTTGATCGTCGACGGCCGACCCATCGAAATCGACCAGGAAGGCTATCTGGCTGACCTGAACGACTGGAGCGCGCCGGTGGCCGAGGCCCTCGCCCTGCAGGAAGGCCTGGCGCTGGAAGATGAGCACTGGGAAATCCTGCGTCTGCTACGTGCTTTTCATGATGAGTTCCAGCTGTCGCCCGCAACGCGCCCGCTGATCAAATACACCGCCTTGAAACTCGGCCCCGACAAGGGCAACAGCATGCACCTCAACCGTCTATTCAAAGGCACGCCGGCCAAGCTCGCCGCCAAGCTGGCTGGCCTGCCGAAACCGAGCAACTGCATATGAGCATCGTCACGCCAGCAGAACACCCCTTCGCCGTCTTCGTGCGGATTCTCGGCAAAGGCAAGCGCGGCGCTCGCGACCTGACCCGCGAGGAAGCGCGTCAAGCCATGGGCATGCTGCTCGATGGCGAAGTCGAAGATACCCAGCTCGGTGCCTTCCTGATGCTGCTGCGCCACAAGGAGGAAAGTGCCGAAGAACTCGCCGGTTTCACCGAAGCCGTTCGTGAGCGAATTCAGGCGCCGGTCATTGCCACAGATATCGACTGGCCGACCTACGCCGGCAAGAAGCGGCATCTGCCCTGGTATCTACTTGCCGCGAAATGTATGGCGCAGAATGGCGTTCGCATCCTGATGCATGGCGGCGGCGCCCACACCGCTGGGCGCATGTATACCGAGCAGTTGCTCGAGTTGCTCGGCATCACCCGCTGCGAAGACTGGGAAACGGTCGCCGCTACGTTGGATCGCGGCGAGGTGGCCTTCATGCCGTTGCGTGCCTGGATGCCTCTGCTGCAGCGAATGATCGATCAGCGCAACGTGCTCGGGCTGCGCTCGCCGATTCACTCGCTGGCGCGCATTCTCAACCCGCTCGGCGCCCGTTGCGGCCTGCAGAGCATCTTCCACCCCGGCTACCAGGCCAATCACCGCGAAGCCAGCCGCCTGCTGGGCGACACCGCAATCGTCATCAAGGGCGAAGGCGGCGAAATTGAAGTCAACCCTGACGGTATTGCTCATCTTTACGGCACCGAAACCGGCGCCAGCTGGGATGAGGACTGGCCTGCCCTCTCGCCGCAGCGTCACGTAAAGCCCTCACAGCTGGACCCGCAGCATCTGCTGGCCGTATGGAACGGCGCCGAGGACGCCTATGGTGAACTGGCCGTCGTGGCGACCATGGCGTTGGTCCTGCGAGGCCTGGGTAGGCCTCGAGAACAGGCATTCGCGCTGGCAAGGCAGTATTGGCAGTACAGGAATTCATCGAACTGAACGATGGATTTGTCCCGTCATTAGGTCCTATCCATCGAACCTTGTCTCCTAGAGTGCCCCTAACGTTCATAACGAGGAGGCAGTCATGGGACTTCTGGTCGATGGTCAGTGGCAGGATCGGTGGTACGAGAACAGCGATGACGGCGAGTTCCAGCGCGAGCAGGCGCAACGTCGCGACTGGGTGACCGCGGACGGCTCGCCCGGTCCCGATGGTCGGCCGGCGGTCAAGGCCGAAGCCGGGCGCTATCACCTCTATGTTTCGCTCGCCTGTCCCTGGGCCCACCGCACGTTGATCTACCGCAAGCTCAAGCAGCTCGAACCATTGATCGACGTATCGGTGGTCAGTTGGTTGATGGCCGAGCATGGCTGGACCTTCGACAGGAGCACCGGCTCCAGCGGTGATGCGCTCGATGGGCTGCAGTATCTCCACCAGCGCTACATCATCGATGATGACAGCTACACCGGCCGCGTGACGGTGCCGGTGCTCTGGGATCGCCAACAGCAGCGGGTCGTCAACAACGAATCATCCGAGCTGATCCGTATTTTCAACAATGCCTTCGACGGATTGACCGGCTCGAAACTGGATCTTTGCCCCGAACCACTGCGCGCGGAAATCAACGACCTCAACGCGCGGATCTACCCCAGAGTAAACAACGGCGTCTACCGTGCCGGATTCGCCACCACGCAGAAGGCCTACGAAGCGGCCTTCAACGAAGTCTTCAGCGAACTGGATTGGCTGGAGCAGCGCCTGGCGGAGCGGCGCTACCTGACCGGTGAATTCCTCACCGAGGCGGACTGGCGGCTCTTCACCACCATCGTCCGCTTCGACGCCGTCTATCACGGCCACTTCAAGTGCAACCTGCGGCGGATCGAGGATTATCCGAACCTGTCGAACTGGCTACGCGAGCTCTATCAATGGCCGGGTATCGCCGAAACCGTCGATTTCACCCACATCAAGAGCCATTACTACGCAAGCCATCGTCAAATCAACGCCAACGGCATCGTTCCCAAGGGCCCGCAGCTGTCGCTGGACCGCGCACATGATCGCGAACGACTGCCCGGCAAGGGTATCTGGTCGCGCTGATTTACTCCGGTTTGGCCATGCCCTCGAACCAGGCCAGTTTGTCGCGAAGCGTCACGACCTCACCGACGATCACCAGTGTCGGTGCCTGGACCTGCTCGCTCGCGACGAGCTCGGGTAGATCACCCAGCGTTCCGGTAAACACCCGCTGATTGCTGGTGGTGCCCTGCTGGATCAGCGCCGCCGGCGTATCGGCGCCGCGGCCATGAGCGATCAGTTGCTGACAGATCACCGGCAAGCCAACCAGGCCCATGTAGAACACCAGGGTCTGGCTCGGCGCGACCAGGTCGGCCCAGGGCAGATCGCAACTGCCGTCCTTGAGATGCCCTGTGACGAAACGGACCGATTGCGCGTAATCACGATGAGTCAGGGGTATACCGGAATAGGCTGCGCAACCGCTGGCGGCGGTAATGCCCGGCACGACCTGGAAGGGAATACCGTTGGCCGCCAGCTCTTCGATCTCCTCGCCGCCACGACCGAAGATGAAGGGGTCACCACCTTTCAGACGCAGCACTCGCTTGCCTTGCAGTGCCAGCGTTACCAATTGCTGGTTGATTTGCTCCTGTGGGACGGCATGATCGGCGCGCTGCTTGCCTACGTAGATGCGATCGGCATCACGCCGGCACATGTCGAGAATCGCGGGTGCCACCAGCCTGTCGTAGAGCACCACGTCCGCTTGCTGCATCAGGCGCAGGGCGCGGAAAGTGAGCAGATCGGGGTCGCCTGGGCCGGCACCGACCAGATAGACCTCGCCCAGGCTTCGAGGGGCCGCGCCTGACAGTTTGGCCTGTAGCAGCCGTTCGGCTTCTAGTTCCTGTCCGGCGAGCGCGCGCTCAGCGATGGTCCCCTGAAAAACGTCCTCCCAGAACACCCGACGCTGCTGCACATCTGGCAACAACGCCTTGACCTGGGCACGGAATTTCTTCGCCAACCCGGCCAGCTGTCCGTACGCCGAGGGAATCCAGGTTTCGATCCGTGCGCGAACCAGGCGCGCCAGCACCGGTGCGTCGCCGCTACTGGAGACGGCAATCATCAGTGGCGAGCGGTCGACGATGGCCGGGAAAATCACCGTGCACAGTTCGGGGGAATCCACCACATTTACCGGAATGCCGAGTGCCTTTGCATCTCGTGACACCAGCGCGTTGAGCGGCTCGTCATCGGTGGCGGCTACCGCCAGGACACAGCCAGCTAGATCGTCGCTCGCATAACCACGCTTGAAGGAATGCCCGCCGCTCTGCTGCAACAATTTGGCCAGCTGTGCCTCAATTTGGGGCGCCACCACACGCAGCACCGCGCCCGCTTCGGATAACAGCCGCGCCTTGCGCAGTGCGATATCGCCACCGCCGACGATCAGCACCAAGCGGCCCTTGAGGTTGTGGAACAGCGGCAAGAAATCCATCAGTGAATCCTGGTGTCCATGAAGGTAAGGGCCATCTCAGCCGTTACGCCGATGGTGGCCCTTGTCGGGAATCAAGGAGTCCGGATCGAGCCCTGAAGCAGCGCATATCGGGGCAATTTACCGCACCGGCAGCACCTCAGGACCGCCGGAATCGGCCTTTCAGCCGATGACCTCGATGCCGGCCATGTAAGGCTTCAGCACCTCCGGCACACGTACACTGCCGTCCGCCTGTTGGTAGTTCTCCAGCACCGCCACCAGGGTACGACCCACCGCAAGACCGGAACCGTTGAGCGTATGCACCAGCTCGGGCTTGCCGGTTTCCGGGTTGCGGTAGCGTGCCTGCATACGGCGTGCCTGAAAGTCGCCGCAGTTGGAGCAGGAGGAAATTTCACGGTACTTGTCCTGGCTCGGCACCCAAACCTCCAGGTCGTAGGTCTTGGCCGCACCAAAACCCATGTCGCCGGTGCACAGCGCCAGCACCCGATAAGGCAGCTCCAGCAGCTGCAACACTTTCTCGGCGTTCGCCGTCAGGCTTTCCAGCGCCTCGAAGGACTGGCCCGGGTCGACGATCTGCACCATTTCGACCTTGTCGAACTGATGCTGACGAATCATGCCGCGGGTGTCACGACCGGACGCACCGGCTTCGCTGCGGAAGCACGGCGTATGGGCGACGAACTTCAGCGGCAGCTGCTTGGCATCGAGAATCTCGCCGGCGACGATATTGGTCAGCGAGACTTCCGCGGTCGGGATCAGGTAGAAATCGGCCTCGCCTTCGCGGCTGATCTTGAACAGATCTTCCTCGAACTTGGGTAGCTGGCCGGTGCCCTGCAGCGCCGGCGCCTGGACCAGATAAGGCGTGTAGGCCTCTTCGTAGCCATGCTCGCGGGTGTGCAGGTCGAGCATGAACTGCGCCAGCGCACGATGCAGGCGGGCGATCGGCCCGCGCATCAGGGCGAAGCGTGCACCGGAGAGCTTGGCGGCGGTCTCGAAATCCAGCCAACCGTGCTGCTCGCCGAGCGCGACATGATCCTGAACGGGGAAGTCGAAGTTTTTCGGGGAGCCCCAGCGACGCACCTCGACGTTCTCGTCCTCATCCTTGCCCACCGGCACCGACTCATGCGGCAGGTTCGGCAGCGTCAGCATCAACTGATCCAGTTCGGCTTGGATGCCGTCCAGCTCCTGCTTGCCGGCATCCAGCTCGGAGGCCATGCGGTCGACGTCGGCGAGCAGCGGTGCAATGTCTTCGCCACGCTGCTTGGCCTGACCGATCGACTTGGAGCGGGCGTTGCGCTCGGCCTGCAGTTGCTCGGTGCGGGTCTGCACGGTCTTGCGCTGTGCTTCCAGCGCCTCGATACGCGCCACGTCCAGCTGGTAACCGCGGGTAGCCAGCCGATCGGCGACATCTTGCAGCTGTGTGCGTAGCAGTTTCGAATCAAGCATGGTGAGTCTCGTCTGTGAAAGCTTTGAGGAAAGGCGAAGAGGAAGCGGAGTTTACTGCGATAGCGGCCCGCTTCATAACCTGCCGAGGGCCAGGCCTGCCCAGGTTGCCGCCAGGCCTCCGAGCACGCTGAGGCCAATGTAGCCGAAGGCCGTGGCAAGCTGGCCGCTCTCGAGCAGCCGCACGCCGTCGAGAGAGAAGCTGGAAAAGGTGGTGAACGCCCCCAGAAAGCCAAGGATCAAGCCGCCGCGCAGTTCCGGCGATACGTCCGGGCGCATGAGAAACAGCGCGTAGAGGTAGCCGATCAGCAAGCAGCCCAGCAGGTTAACCGCAAGCGTCGCCAGATAGAAATGACGCGGCCAGTGCGCCGATACCCAGGTCGACACGGCAAAACGCAGCAGCGTGCCGATCACCCCGCCCGCGGCAACGGCCAGCACCAAGCGGATCATGTCTTTCTCCGTTGCCGTGGGCTTTCGCGATCGAGTCGGGCCAGGTGCTCCAGCTTGTCGCGAATCTTGCCTTCCAGCCCACGCGGCACCGGATGATAGTACTGGCGTGGCTCCATGGCCTCGGGAAAGTAATCCTCTCCAGCGGCGTAAGCGTTCGGCTCGTCATGGGCGTAGCGGTATTCGTTGCCGTAGCCCAGCTCCTTCATCAGGCGGGTCGGCGCATTGCGCAAATGCAGCGGGACTTCCTGCGAGCCGCTTTCGGCTACGTCACGCTTGGCGGCCTTGAAGGCCATGTAGACCGCATTGCTTTTCGGCGCGCAGGCGAGATAGACGATCGCCTGCGCTACCGCCAACTCGCCCTCGGGGCTGCCCAAGCGCTCCTGGACGTCCCAGGCGGAAAGGCACAGGCCAACCGCTCGCGGATCGGCGTTGCCGATTTCCTCGCTGGCCATGCGCACCACGCGCCGCGCGATATAGAGCGGATCGCAACCGCCGTCGAGCATCCGCGCGAACCAGTACAGCGCCGCATCCGGATTGGAACCGCGCACCGACTTGTGCAATGCGGAGATCTGGTCGTAAAAGGCCTCGCCGCCTTTATCGAAACGACGGCGGCTGTCGCCCAGCAGATCTTGCAGCAACTCGACGCTGATCTCGCCGCCTTCTTCGGCCAGGTCCGAGGCGTTCTCCAGCAGGTTCAGCAACCGCCGGCCATCGCCATCGGCCGCAGCCACCAGCATCTGGAAACTCTCTTCGGGCAGGGTCAGATGCAGGTCGCCTAGCCCTTTCGACTCGCTCAGCGCGCGCTCAACCAGCTTGCGCAAGGCGGCTTCGTCGAGGCTTTTCAGCACGTAGACCCGCGCGCGGGACAGCAAGGCGTTGTTCAGTTCGAAGGACGGGTTCTCGGTGGTCGCACCGATGAAAATCAGCGTTCCGTCCTCGACATAGGGCAGAAAAGCATCCTGCTGGGATTTGTTGAAGCGATGTACTTCATCGACGAAGAGAATCGTGCGTCGACCATACTGGGCCGCCTGCTGCTTGGCGATCTCAACGGCCTGGCGGATCTCCTTCACCCCGGCCAGCACCGCCGAGACGGTTTCGAAATGGGCGTCGGATACCTTGGCCAGCAACTGCGCCAGCGTGGTCTTGCCCACGCCCGGCGGTCCCCAGAAGATCATCGAGTGCAGCGCGCCCTGCTCCAGTGCCTCGCGCAGCGGCTTGCCGCGCGCCAGCAGGTGCTCCTGCCCGACGTATTCGTCGAGGCTGGCGGCACGCAAGCGTGCGGCTAACGGCTGGGCAACAGGGGCACGGCTGAACAGGTCCATCAAGGGCTCTACGACTTACTCGGAAATGACATCGGTTCCTTCGGGAATCTCGAAGGTGAACAGGTCCGCCTTGAGCGGATCGTTCAGCTTGACGCCATGGAAGAGGATGTTGGTGCGCTGACCGACGCCGTCAACCATCTGCATGTCGTTGATCACGCCATTGCGAAAGGACAGCCGAAGGCTATCGAACAGCGTGTCCTTGGCTTTCGGCTCGAGCGTGAAATCGACGACCTCGCCGGCCTCCTTGTGCGAGACCTGGAAGTTCTCGCTGATGGCCGAAACGTCTCCGGACAGCAGCAGCGCCGGCGTATGGGTCAGGCGCTGATCCAGGGTCTGAATGGTGACCTGCTCCAGATCCGGGTCGTACAGCCAAACCTTCTTGCCATTTGAAACCAGCAGCTGCGCCATCGGCTCGTCGGTTTTCCAGCGGAACTGGCCCGGCCGTTTCAGTGCCATCTCGCCGGAGGTTTCCTGCAGTTGGGTGCCGGTACCATCGAGCGACAGCTGGGAAAAGCGCCCGGTCAGGGTCTCGGCCTTCTGCAGCAGGCCCGTCAGGCGCTGGACAGAGGCGGCCTGGTCGGCCTGGGCCGGAACCAGCGCAAACAACAGAACGGAGGCGAACAGCAAACGAATCAATTGCATAATTCCTCGGTGCGACTCAGTCGCGCATAGGCGGCGGCGCGAGCACTTCGCGCGAGCCGTTGGTATTCATGGAGGTCACGACGCCGGCCATCTCCATAGCTTCGATCATCCGGGCGGCGCGGTTGTAGCCGATTTTCAGCTTGCGCTGCACGGCGGAAATCGACGCGCGGCGGCTTTCGGTAACGAAGCGCACAGCCTCGTCGTACAGCGGATCTTCCTCGCTGCCTTCGCCACTGCCGCTCTCGCCACCGCCGTCGAAACCGCTACCGGACTCTTCGGCACCGACCAGAATCTCCTCGATGTAATCGGGCGCGCCACGCGCCTTCCAGGCTTCGACCACGCGATGCACTTCATCGTCGGACACGAAGGCACCATGTACGCGAATCGGCAGACCAGTGCCAGGCGGCAGATAGAGCATGTCACCATGACCCAGGAGCTGCTCGGCGCCGCCCTGGTCGAGAATGGTCCGCGAGTCGATCTTGCTGGACACCTGGAACGCCATGCGGGTCGGAATGTTGGCCTTGATCAGGCCGGTGATCACGTCCACCGAAGGCCGCTGGGTCGCGAGGATCAGGTGAATGCCTGCTGCCCGAGCCTTCTGCGCGATACGCGCGATCAGCTCTTCGACCTTCTTGCCAACGATCATCATCATGTCGGCGAATTCGTCGACAATCACCACGATGGTCGGCAATTTTTGCAGCAGTGGCGCTTCGTCTTCCATGCTCTCGCGGCGGTACAGCGGGTCGGTAAGCGGCGTGCCGGCCTCCTCCGCCTCCTTCACCTTGCGGTTGAAGCCCGCCAGGTTGCGCACGCCCATGGCCGCCATCAATTTATAGCGGCGCTCCATCTCGGCAACGCTCCAGCGCAGCGCGTTGGCCGCTTCCTTCATGTCCGTCACCACCGGACACAGCAAGTGCGGAATGCCTTCGTAGATGGACAGTTCGAGCATCTTCGGGTCGATCATGATCAGCCGCGCATCTTCCGGCCCGGACTTGAACAGGATCGACAGGATCATGGCGTTGACGCCCACCGACTTACCCGAACCGGTCGTGCCCGCCACTAGCAGGTGCGGCATCTTCGCCAGATCGGCGATCACCGGCTTGCCGCCGATATCGTGGCCCAGGGCAATGGTCACCGGCGACTTGGCGTCGTCATAAGGTGCCGACGACAGCACTTCAGAGAAGCGCACGATTTGCCGGTCCTCGTTGGGAATCTCGATACCCACAGTAGTCTTGCCGGGAATCACCTCGACCACGCGAACACTGATCACCGCCAGCGAGCGCGCCAGGTCCTTGGCCAGATTGGAAATGCGACTGACCTTGACCCCGGCGGCCGGCTGGATCTCGAAGCGGGTAATCACCGGGCCCGGATGCACGGACTCGACGATCACCTCGACGCCGAACTCCTTCAGTTTGATCTCCAGCAGCCGGGACATGGCTTCCAGAGATTCGGGGGAATACTGCTTCTGCTGCTTCTCGGCGGCATCGAGCAGGGAAATCGGCGGCAGACTGCCTTCGATCAAGGGGTCGACGAACAGATTGGCCTGTTTTTCCTTCAGCACACGCTTGCTTTGCTCCACCGGCTTCGGGGGGACGGCAGGCGGAATCACCGGAGCCGGACGCTTGTCCCGCTCGCTCATGTGTTTGCTCAGCGACTCTTCACGCTCGAGCAAACGCTCCTTCACCTTTGCGCGCTCACGATGGTCGGGTAGCGAACCAGCCACGTCGTTTACCAGCTCATCGGCTTCACGCAGCTGCGCAACGATGTGCTTGCGCTCATTGCGCGCAGACCACCAACGGCTGAAAAGGCTCTGAATCAGCTCGACCAGATCGAGCGTGATCTTGCCGGTCAGGTCCATCACCTTGAACCAAGATAGATCGGTGAACACCGTGAGACCGAACAGGAAGAAAGCCAGTAGCAACAACGTACTGCCCTGAACGTTAAGCGCGGCCTCGGCTAGCTGACCGAGGCTCTCGCCTAATGCACCACCTGCCGAAGCAGGAAGGCTGTTGGCGAACTGGAAATGGATGTAAGCCAGCGCAGAGCCGGACAAAATCAGAAAGACGAGTCCGATCAACCGCCACGAAAACAGCCAGCCGTTCCACGTCCAAGGCTGATGACGCGCACGAAATACCTGCCAGGTCTTGACGCCCAGCAACAAGGGAAACAGGAACGCGAAATAGCCAAGCGCCATGAACAGTACGTCGGCGAACCAGGCCCCGGCACGGCCGGCTGCGTTCTGAACTTGTTCGACATTGCTGGTGTGCGTCCAGCCGGGATCGGACGGATCGTAGGTCAGCAGAGCCATCCACAAATAGGCACACAAAGCGCCGAGCGCGATCAACGCGCCCTCTTTGAGACGGTAATGCAATTGCTGTCGCCAGACGGAAGCCGGCGCGGTAGAGGAGGTATTCTTCAAAACGCTTTATTTCCTGCGCCTGCGGCGCGCTCTATGAACCGTGGTCAGCCTGAACCCCGACATTGTACGGCTTTGTCGATTCGATGGCATTCCGGTTCCGTGCCGCTTGGGCTTTTCTCGATGCTTCGGTGTAGCATAAACGCCCAGCTTTTCAGCGCGGCTCGACTGGAGCACGCTTCTCTATTTGCGACAAAGGCTTATGAGGGCTTTTTATGAGTGAAGTCAAGCATTCACGTCTGATCATCCTCGGCTCGGGCCCGGCCGGCTATACCGCCGCGGTATACGCTGCCCGCGCTAACCTGAAGCCCGTGATGATCACCGGCATTCAGCCCGGCGGTCAGCTCACGACCACTACCGAAGTGGACAACTGGCCGGGCGACGTCGAAGGTCTTACCGGTCCCGCGCTGATGGAGCGGATGCAGAAACACGCAGAGCGCTTCGATACCGAAGTGGTTTTCGACCACATCCACACGGCTGAGCTACAGCAACGTCCCTTCATCCTCAAAGGCGACAGCGCTACCTACAGCTGCGACGCGTTGATCATTGCCACAGGCGCCTCAGCTCAGTATCTCGGCCTGCCGTCCGAAGAGGCGTTTGCCGGCCGCGGCGTGTCGGCCTGCGCTACTTGTGACGGCTTCTTCTACCGCAATCAGGTAGTGGCTGTGATCGGTGGCGGCAACACGGCCGTCGAGGAAGCACTTTATCTGTCGAACATCGCCAAGGAAGTGCATCTGATTCATCGTCGCGACAAGCTGCGTTCTGAGAAGATCCTGCAGGACAAGATTATGGACAAAGCGGCCAACGGCAATATCCGGCTGCACTGGAATCACACGTTGGAAGAGGTTCTGGGCGATGCCAGCGGCGTCACGGGCGTGCGGCTGAAGAGCACGGTATCGGGCGAAGAGCAGAAGCTTGAACTGTCGGGCGTATTCATCGCCATTGGCCACAAGCCCAACACCGATCTCTTCCAGGGTCAGCTTGAGATGAAGGACGGTTACCTCAAGATCAAGGGCGGCAGCGAGGGCGACGCCACCTGCACGACTATCCCAGGCGTCTTTGCAGCTGGCGACGTGGCCGACCACGTATACCGTCAGGCCATCACGTCCGCGGGTGCCGGCTGCATGGCCGCGCTCGATGCCGAAAAGTATCTGGATCAGTGACCACAGCCGGGCGGATAGTATGCGTATCCCCCCCCTTCGTGACGCACCGATAATGCTGACCTGGCTGCAGCGCGACGACTTGTCGTTCCCCCCGCTAGAAAAGGCCTTGCGCGAACCCAACGGACTGCTCGCCGCTGGAGGCGATTTGTCTTCGGAGCGCTTGCTGGCCGCCTACCGGCATGGTTGCTTTCCCTGGTATCAGGACGGGCAGCCAATGCTCTGGTGGTCACCCGACCCGCGCACGGTTCTTTATCCGGAGGAACTGCATATCTCGCGTAGCCTGCGCAAGAAATTACGCCAGGGCCCATTCAGTGTCACCTTCGACCGTGCATTTCGAGAAGTAATCGAAGGCTGCGCCGCCCCGCGCAGCTACGCCGACGGCACGTGGATCACGACAACGATGCAGCACGCCTATGTGAGGCTGCATCAACTCGGCATCGCACATTCGGTTGAAGTCTGGCAGGACCAACAGTTGGTCGGCGGGCTCTATGGCCTCGCCATGGGTCGACTATTCTTCGGCGAATCGATGTTCAGTCGGGCAACCGATGCGTCCAAAATTGGGTTCGTGACATTAGTGGAACGCCTCCAAGATTGGGGATTCAAAATGATTGACTGCCAGATGCCGACGCAACACCTGGCCAGTTTCGGCGCGCGCTCCATATCCCGCGAGGCCTTCGCCGAGACGCTTACCAAGTACCTGGACGAACCTAGCTCAGCCCGATGGGAGCCCTAGTCGACTAAGCCAAGCTGACCTACACTGAGTTCAAGTTTTTCGAGAGCTGACCATGACTTCACTGGCTCGTCTCAAGTTCTACGCAACCCAGCCTCACGCGTGCAGTTACCTGCCCGACGAGCAGGCCACGACGCTCTTCCTCGACCCCAGCCAGCCGATGGACGTACAGGTGTACGCAGAACTGTCCGAAATGGGCTTCCGCCGCAGCGGCGATCATCTCTACCGCCCACACTGCCAACGCTGCACCGCCTGCATCCCAGCACGGATACCTTCCGATGGGCTGCAACTCAATCGTCAGCAGAAAAGAATCCTTAAACGCAACGCTGACTTGTCCGTGACGGATGTTCGCCCCTCGTTCACCGAAGAATATTATTCGCTTTATGCAAGTTACATCGAGCAGCGCCATGCTGACGGCGATATGTACCCGCCAAGCCGGGACCAGTTCCACACCTTTCTGGTCCGCGACCTCCCCTTCTCCCGCTTTTATGAATTCCGCCTGGAAGGCCGCCTGCTGGCGCTGGCAGTGACCGATGTGCTGCCCAATGGCCTCTCTGCGGTTTACACCTTCTACGACCCCAACGAGGAGCGCCGCAGCCTGGGACGCTTCGCCATTCTCTGGCAGGTCAACGAGGCAGCTCGCCTAGGCCTGAAGGCTATTTATTTGGGCTATTGGATCAAGAACTGCCGCAAGATGAATTACAAAACCGAGTACCGCCCAATCGAACTCCTGGTCAATCAGCGCTGGATTACTCTGAGCTGAGCCCTTGGCTCTCGGAGCCCTTTCAGGCACAATGCTTGCCGCTTTTACCCGCGCATGCTTGCGCCGGGTCAATCATTGGACACCGAGGGCTTTACTGAATGTCGAAAGAAGACAGCTTCGAAATGGAAGGTACTGTCGTCGACACCCTGCCCAACACCATGTTTCGTGTGGAGTTGGAAAATGGGCACGTCGTTACTGCGCATATTTCTGGAAAGATGCGCAAGAACTACATCCGGATTCTTACCGGTGACAAGGTTCGCGTAGAACTAACACCGTACGATTTGAGCAAAGGTCGCATCACCTACCGCGCCCGTTAACGGTACGCGAGAAAGAATGCCCGGTTATGACCGGGCTTTTTTGTTTGTGCCCGCTACAACCGATCACCACTCCTCACAGGCCCACCCGCCTTCTGCATTTCGCCGGATGATCCAAACAGAAACGCCCGGCAATGCCGGGCGTTTCTGTCAGCGCTGCGATACCAGTATGCGTTAAGCCAATTCAGCCGAGGTTTCAAACTCGAAGAATGGCTCACCATCGCGAATATCGATGTGCACCACACCACCGTGCTCCGCCAACTCACCGAAAAGGATTTCCTCGGCCAACGGCCGCTTGATCTTATCCTGAATTAGGCGAGCCATCGGCCGCGCGCCCATTTGGACGTCGTAACCACGCTCGGCCAACCAACCACGCGCTGCGTCGGACACCTCAAGCGTGACGTGCTTGTCCTCGAGCTGCGTCTGCAGTTCGATGAGGAACTTGTCAACGATGCTCTTGATGACTTCGTGACTCAAGCGGCCGAACTGGATAATGGTGTCCAGGCGGTTGCGGAACTCCGGCGTAAAGCTCTTCTTGATCACCTCCATCGCATCGGATGCGTGATCCTGATGAGTGAAACCAATCGAAGCGCGTGCTGCCGTTTCCGCACCAGCATTGGTGGTCATGATCAGAATGACGTTGCGGAAATCGGCTTTGCGGCCGTTGTTATCCGTCAGCGTCCCGTGATCCATCACCTGCAGCAGCAGATTGAATACCTCTGGATGGGCCTTCTCTATCTCATCAAGCAAGAGCACGCAGTGCGGTTGCTTGGTGATCGCCTCGGTCAACAGCCCACCCTGATCGAAACCGACGTAGCCGGGCGGAGCACCGATCAGCCGCGACACGGTATGACGCTCCATGTATTCGGACATGTCGAAGCGCACCAATTCGATACCCAACGCCCGCGCCAGCTGCCGCGCCGCCTCCGTCTTGCCGACGCCGGTAGGGCCAGCGAACAGGAATGAGCCCACAGGCTTGTCAGGCGCTTTCAGCCCGGCACGCGACAGCTTAATGGCCGTGGCGAGCGAATCGATCGCATCGTCCTGACCGAAAACGGTCAGCTTCAGATCACGCTCCAGATTGCGCAATAGCTCTTTGTCAGACGTACTGACATGCTTGGGTGGAATCCGCGCTATCTTGGCAACGATATCTTCAACCTGCTCCACATCGATTCGAGCGACGCGCTTATCTTCCGGCTGTAGGCGCTGGAATGCTCCCGCCTCGTCGATCACATCGATCGCCTTGTCCGGCATATGCCGATCGTTGATATAGCGCGAAGCCAGTTCTGCAGCAGCACGGAGCGATTCATCGCTGTACTCAATGCTGTGATGCTGCTCGAAACGCCCCTTCAAGCCACGCAGGATGCCGATGGTGTCCTCGACGGACGGCTCGGAAACATCGACCTTCTGGAAGCGTCGAGCCAGAGCACGATCCTTTTCGAAGATGCCGCGGAACTCCTGAAATGTGGTCGACCCGATACAGCGAATCTCTCCGGACGAAAGCAGTGGCTTGAGCAAATTGGAGGCATCCATCACACCACCCGAAGCCGCGCCAGCTCCGATGATCGTGTGAATCTCATCAATAAACAAAACCGCCTGAGGCCGCTTGCGTAGCTCATTCAGCAGCGCCTTGAACCGCTTCTCGAAATCACCCCGGTATTTGGTCCCGGCCAGCAAGGCACCGAGATCCAAAGAGTAAACAACGCTGTTGGCAAGCAGCTCCGGCACCTGATTGTCCACGATGCGTTTTGCCAAGCCCTCGGCAATCGCGGTCTTACCGACACCAGCCTCACCAACCAGCAAGGGATTGTTCTTGCGACGACGCGCCAGGATCTGCGCGACTCGCTCGACTTCATGCTCTCGTCCAACGAGTGGATCTATACGGCCTTGGCGAGCCAGCTCGTTGAGGTTGCTGGCATAGGCATCGAGCGGGTTGCCCGAAGTGGCGGACTCTCCACCCTCCTCATCCTGCATTTCCGAATCGCCGTCAGGATTGCCGTTATCACCCGGCACCTTGGAAATGCCGTGAGCAATGTAATTGACGACGTCGATACGAGCGACGTTCTGCTGTTTTAGCAAGAACACCGCTTGGCTTTCCTGTTCGCTGAAGATCGCAACCAGCACATTCGCACCAGTGACTTCGCGCTTGCCAGAACTCTGTACATGGAAAACCGCCCGCTGAAGCACTCGCTGGAAACCCAAGGTTGGCTGGGTTTCGCGCTCTTCGTCATGCTGGGGAATCAGAGGCGTGGTGGAATCGATGAATTCCTGTAGGTCATGGCGCAATTTATCGAGGCTGGCCCCGCAAGCGCGCAACACCGTTGCGGCCGCTTCGTTATCCAGCAGAGCTAACAGAAGATGCTCGACCGTCATGAACTCATGACGCTTGGTACGAGCCTCCTTGAAAGCCAGATTCAGAGTGACTTCGAGCTCACGGTTCAACATAGCTTTCACCTCTTACCCAGCAGTCGGGTTTAACCGTCCTTCTCGATCTCACAAAGCAACGGGTGCTGGCACTCCCTTGCATATTGATTGACCTGCATCGCTTTGGTTTCTGCGACGTCTCGCGTGTAAACACCACAGACGGCTCGTCCTTCGGTATGAACCGCCAGCATGATTCTGGTGGCGACCTCCCGATTGTGATTGAAAATTCCTTCGAGCACCTCCACGACGAAATCCATCGGCGTGTAGTCGTCATTAAACATGACAACTTTGAACATCGGTGGTGCCTTCAGTTGCGGCTTGGCTTCTTCGACCGCCAAGCCGGAAGAGTCGTCATCCAACGGTTTTGGACGATCCTGATTGAATATTAGTTGAAATGTTGGAGATGCACGCATGCGTATGACAGTTCTAAATCGGGGCGCCGAGGCCGGGTAAGTGGAAAGGCTTCACAGCCACCTGACGAGTCGCCTTGACTATCGGCAAAACGATGATACAAACAGTAATGTGCCACAACGGCAACGGGCTGCGCGTATGGGCCAAGTGCTGCATCAGCGCGGAATGAAATGGATGTTACTCCAGTGATGGACTCCTTTGCAGAGGGATAACAGCATGCTAAGCGGTAAGGTCAAGTGGTTCAACAACGCCAAAGGCTATGGATTCATCGTAGCAGACGGCGGCGATGAGGACCTGTTCGCCCACTACTCGGCCATCCAAATGGAAGGGTACAGAACTCTAAAAGCTGGGCAAGCGGTCATGTTCGATATTCTGCAAGGTCCCAAGGGCCTGCATGCAACCAACATCAGGTCGCTGCAGACCACTGTGGATGTAGCGGCACCTGTTTTACAGAGCGCAACCGTAGACGCCTGATCCCAGGCAACAAAAAGGCCGATCTGTGATCGGCCTTTTTGTGTCGCTTGCGCAGTTACATGTGCGAGATCATGGCATCGCCAAATTCCGAGCAGGACATCAGTTTCGCGCCGTCCATCAGACGCTCGAAGTCATAGGTCACCGTCTTCGCAGCGATCGCGCGCTCGGTCGATTTGATGATCAAATCTGCCGCTTCCACCCAACCCATGTGGCGCAGCATCATCTCGGCGGAGAGAATCAGTGAGCCGGGGTTGACCTTATCCTGACCAGCATACTTCGGTGCGGTGCCGTGGGTCGCTTCGAACATGGCGACGGTGTCGGATAGGTTAGCGCCCGGGGCGATACCGATACCGCCTACTTCCGCCGCCAGCGCGTCTGACAGATAGTCGCCATTGAGGTTAAGCGTGGCGATGACATCGTACTCGGCCGGACGCAGCAGAATCTGTTGAAGCATGGCGTCGGCAATGGCGTCCTTGACGACGATGTTCTTGCCAGTGGTCGGGTTCTTGAATTGCATCCAGGGCCCACCATCCAGCAACTCGGCACCGAATTCATCGCGCGCGACTTCGTAGCCCCACTCTTTGAAGGCACCTTCGGTGAACTTCATGATGTTGCCTTTATGCACGAAGGTTACCGAACTGCGGTCATTGTCTACCGCGTATTGCAGCGCCTTGCGCACCAGCCGCTTGGTGCCTTCCAGCGAAACCGGCTTGATGCCGATGCCGCAGTTTTCGGTGAAGCGAATCTTCTTGACGCCCATTTCCTCAGTGAGGAACTTGATAACTTTCTCCGCCTCCGCAGAGCCCGCCTTCCACTCGACACCGGCGTAGATGTCCTCGGAGTTCTCGCGAAAGATGATCATGTCGACATCGGCCGGCTTCTTGACCGGACTAGGTACACCGGTAAACCAGCGAACCGGACGCTGGCAAACGTACAGATCCAACTCCTGGCGCAGCGCGACGTTGAGAGAACGGATACCACCACCAACCGGTGTGGTCAGCGGTCCCTTGATGGACACGACGTAGTCGCGAACGACCTCCAGCGTCTCCTTTGGCAGCCAGGTGTCCTGGTCGTAGACCTGAGTCGCTTTCTCGCCAGCATAGATTTCCATCCAAGCGATCTTGCGCTTGCCGCCATAGGCTCTCTCTACAGCCGCGTCGACCACCTTGATCATTACCGGACTGATATCAACGCCAATCCCGTCACCCTCGATATAGGGAATGATCGGATTGTCGGGAACGTTCAGGGTGTTATCGGCATTGACGGTGATTTTGTCACCGTTGGCAGGCACCTGGATCTTTTGGTATCCCATGCTGGACTCCGTTTTTGTGGTTAAACATTAAACAGCGGTCATCTCCGAAGAGTAACCCAGTTGAATCAGCCGAAACCATATTGTTCATTGGTCTATGGCCACGGGCATTTTTTGACAACGAGCCGCGGTGATATACTGCTTAGGTGACTAACGAGTCATGAGGAGCCAACGAGACCCTTGGCCCTGTACCGCCAGGCTGCTAACCGCAGCCGGACGGATCGAACACTCAACACTCTAGTGGTGCTGCATCCAACATCATCGCGGCGAATCTCGATGCTGGCTCAATGAACGTAGCCAGGCCGCCTACCTGCGTTTCGAGATTCTGTGCACGCTCAGCAAGAGAGAGTTAACTCTACATGTCCACCCGCTCGAAGATCATTTACACCTTCACCGACGAAGCCCCGGCGCTGGCCACCTACTCGCTTCTGCCTATTGTAGAAGCCTTTGCCGCTTCCGCTGACATCTCCGTCGAAACACGTGACATCTCTCTTGCAGGGCGCATTCTTGCGGCCTTCGCGGATCAACTGGACGCGGATAAGCGGATCGATGACGACCTCGCCAAGTTGGCCGTTCTGGCGACTCAGCCAGAAGCCAACATCATCAAACTGCCGAACATCAGCGCATCGGTGCCGCAACTGCGCAACGCCATCGCCGAGCTCCAAGCTCAGGGCTACAACGTCCCGAACCTCCCGGAAGACCCGCAGACTGACGAAGAGCAAGAGGTACGCGCTCGCTACAGCAAAGTGCTTGGCAGTGCGGTGAATCCGGTACTGCGCGAAGGCAACTCCGACCGCCGCGCGCCCGCCGCGGTCAAGGCGTTCGCTCGCAAGCACCCGCATTCGATGGGCAAGTGGAGCATGGCGTCGCAATCCCACGCGGACTACATGCGCGGCGGCGACTTTTTCTCCAGCGAGCAATCCGTCACCATGGCTAAGGCCGGTGACGTGCGCATCGAGTTCGTCGGCAAAGACGGTAAGGTTGAGGTCAAGAAGCTGCTCACGCTCGAGGAGGGCGAAGTCCTCGACAGCATGTTCATGAGCTGCAAGAAGCTGCGCGAGTTCTTCGAGAAGACGCTGCAGGATTGCAAAGAAACCGGAGTCATGTGGTCGCTGCACGTGAAGGCAACCATGATGAAGATTTCCCATCCGATCGTTTTCGGTCACGCCGTCAGCGTCTACTACAAGGAAGCGTTCGATAAATACGCTGACCTGTTCAAGGAGCTGGGCGTCAATCCGAACAACGGTTTGAGCAGCGTCCACGACAAGATCAAGAGCCTACCGGTCTCGCAGCAAGAAGAGATCCTGGACGATATCCACGCCTGCTATAGCCGCCGCCCGGAAATGGCGATGGTGGACTCGGTCAAGGGCATCACCAACCTGCACATCCCGAGCGACGTGATCGTCGACGCCTCGATGCCCGCGATGATCCGCAGCTCCGGGCAAATGTGGGGCAAGGACGGCACGCTGAAAGACACCAAGGCGGTGATGCCGGAAAGCACTTACGCCCGTATTTATCAGGAAATGATCAACTTCTGTAAAACCAATGGTGCATTCGATCCGACCACCATGGGCACGGTGCCCAACGTCGGCCTGATGGCACAGAAAGCGGAAGAGTACGGCTCGCACGACAAAACCTTCGAAATGATCGCCGACGGCACCATGCGCGTCGTGCTGAACGACGGTACCGTGCTGATGCAGCACGAAGTTGAGGAAGGCGATATCTGGCGTGCCTGTCAGACCAAGGACGCGCCGATCCGCGACTGGGTCAAGCTGGCCGTCACCCGCGCCCGCCTGTCGAATACCCCGGCGATTTTCTGGCTCGACCCGGAGCGCGCCCACGATCGCGAGCTTCAAAAGAAAGTTGAAACCTATCTGCAAGACCATGACCTGAACGGCCTGGATATTCGCATGATGGGTTACAACGAAGCCATCCGCGTCAGCATGGAGCGTCTGGTCCGCGGTCAGGACACCATTTCGGTTACCGGTAACGTACTACGCGACTACCTGACCGATCTGTTCCCGATCATGGAACTCGGCACCTCGGCCAAGATGCTCTCGATCGTCCCGCTGATGGCCGGGGGCGGCATGTACGAGACGGGCGCTGGCGGCTCGGCGCCCAAGCACGTGCAGCAGCTGATTGAAGAAAACCATTTGCGCTGGGATTCGCTCGGTGAATTCCTGGCGCTTGCGGTATCACTGGAAGAAACTGGAATCAAGACAAACAACGCGAAAGCCAAGCTGCTGGGCAAGACCCTGGACGCCGCGACCGGCAAGTTGCTCGACAACAACAAGTCGCCATCGCGTCGCACCGGCGAGCTGGATAACCGCGGCAGCCATTTCTACTTGGCGCTGTACTGGGCCCAGGAACTGGCGGCACAAACCGAAGATATGGAGCTGCAGACTCACTTCGCACCGCTGGCCAAGCAGCTGAGCGAAAACGAAGCAGCTATCGTTGCTGAACTTGCAGAAGTCCAGGGCAAGCCAGTAAACATTGGTGGCTACTACCGCTCCAACCCGGAGCTTACCAGCCAGGTAATGCGTCCAAGCGCGACCTTCAACGCGGCACTCGCCGCAATGGTCTGAGACGGCTGGCGCTAACCTAGCGCCGTTGCGTTACATGGAAACCCCGGCCTCGTGCCGGGGTTTTCCGTTTTCCAACACACCCTGACGCTACTATTCAGCCGGAGGACAAGCCCGAACATGACCTGGAACCCCCACATCACAGTCGCGACCATCGTCGAAGCAGAAGGCCGCTTTCTCATGGTCGAGGAATCGAAAGGTGGTCGACTGGTGCTGAATCAGCCGGCAGGCCATCTCGAACCCAACGAAACGCTGCGGCAAGCAGCGGTGCGCGAGACACTCGAGGAAACAGGATGGGAGGTCGAGCTGAACGGCGTGGTTGGCATCTACCTCTACACTGCGCCGAGCAATGGCGTGACCTATCAGCGTGTCTGCTTTGCGGCCAATCCGGTTCGTCATCACCCGCAGCGTGAACTCGACACCGGTATTGTCGGCGCTCACTGGATGTCTCGTGATGAATTGTCAGCGCAGCCGGAACGCTGGCGCAGCGAACTCATTCTCCGTTGCATCGACGACTATCTGGCGGGGCCGACGTACGACCTGACCGTGGTACGCGACTGATCCGCCTTAACCGCCGGCTTGGCCAGCCTGTTAGAATTCGATTCTTTGTCGTCAGCCCTGAGTTTTTATGTCTGATTCCACATCCGTTGCTCCTGAAAACCCTCGCGTCATAGTCGGTATGTCCGGCGGCGTCGATTCTTCGGTTTCCGCTCTGCTTCTGCTCGAACAGGGGTATCAGGTCGAAGGCCTGTTCATGAAGAACTGGGAGGAAGATGACGGCACCGAGTACTGCACCGCGCGCGAGGATCTGGCCGATGCTCAGGCCGTCTGCGATCGGCTCGGCATCAGGCTGCATACCGCCAACTTCGCGGCTGAATACTGGGACAACGTATTCGAGCATTTCTTGGCCGAATACAAGGCTGGGCGAACGCCCAACCCGGACATCCTGTGCAACCGCGAGATCAAGTTCAAAGCCTTTCTGGACTATGCTCTGGCGCTGGGTGCGGACCTGATCGCCACTGGCCATTACGTACGCCGCCGCGACACCGACGGACGCAGCGAGCTGCTCAAGGGCCTCGACCCGAACAAAGACCAAAGCTACTTTCTTCATGCCGTGGGCGGCGAGCAGCTGAGCAAGACATTGTTTCCCGTCGGCGAACTGGAAAAACCAGCCGTCCGTGCCCTGGCCGAAAAACATGGCCTCGCGACGGCTAAAAAGAAGGACTCGACGGGTATCTGCTTTATCGGTGAACGCCGGTTCAGCGATTTCCTCAAGCAATACTTGCCAGCCCAGCCCGGCGATATCGAGACCATCGACGGCGAAACCATCGGTCGCCACTACGGCCTCATGTATCACACCATCGGTCAGCGGCAGGGGCTGGGCATTGGCGGCCTCAAGGATGCCGGCGATGAACCCTGGTACGTATTGAGCAAGGATCTCGAGCGCAACGTACTCGTGGTGGGACAGGGCAACGATCACCCTTGGCTCTTCTCCCGCGCCCTGCTCGTCTCCGAGATGTATTGGGTCAATCCGTTGGAGCTGTCCGCACCTCTACGCCTCACCGCTAAGGTTCGATATCGCCAGAGCGATCAGCTCTGCACCTTGGAGCAGACAGCCAATGGCTACCGAGCCATATTCGATGATCCTCAACGCGCCGTCACGCCTGGGCAGTCCGTGGTGTTTTACGACGGCGAGGTCTGCCTCGGTGGTGGCGTCATCGAAACTGCCGAACCCTGGTTTGCCGGAGTTCGCCCATGACGCCCCTGCAGGAACAGCTGGTCGCGCTCGGTGCGGTATTCGAAGCTGCTGCACTGGTCGATCGGATCGCCCGCACCGGTCAGGTCCCTAACGCCGCGCTTGGCAGCATGCTAGGCAGCCTGCTCGTTCGGGAGGACAAGCCGGCACGGGAAATCTATGGCGGCGACGACCTCAATCTACGCGATGGTTATCGAGCACTCGTCGGTGCGCTGGAGCGCGACACCAGCAGCCTGCAGCGCGAGCCATTGCGCTATGCCTTGGCCATGATTGGCCTCGAGCGTCAGCTGGATAAACGCAGCGACTTGCTACAGGTCATAGGAAGTCGCCTCGATCAGATACAACAGCAGGTCGACCATTTCGGGCTGACCCACGAAAATGTGATCGCCTCCTTCGGCGGTCTGTATCAGGACACGCTCAGCACATTCCGGCAGCGCATCCAGGTGCAAGGCGACATGCGTCACCTTCAGCAAACCGACAATGCCGCCAAGATCCGCGCGCTTCTTCTGGCCGGAATTCGTTCCGCGCGGCTGTGGCGCCAGCTCGGTGGGCACCGCTGGCAAATGGTGTTCAGCCGCCGCAAACTCCTCGATGCACTGTACCCCATGCTCCGGTCGGAATAAGCGCCATCGGTGCGGCACGGCGACGGTCACCCCGCCGCTTTCGTGTATAATCTGCGCCCTCTTTTCGTTGCTCGACTGCCGAGATGCCTCTTATGCAGCTTTCCACGCTCACCGCGGTTTCCCCCGTCGATGGCCGCTACGCCGGCAAAACCAGCGCCCTGCGCCCTATTTTCAGCGAGTTTGGTCTGATTCGCTGCCGCGTTCAGGTCGAGGTGCGTTGGTTGCAGCGTCTGGCCGCGCACAGCGGTATCCCAGAAGTCGCGCCCTTCTCCTCGGAAGCCAATGCGCTGCTCAATCAATTGGCTGAAAACTTCGAGTTGGCGCATGCCGAGCGGGTCAAAGAGTTCGAGCGCACCACCAACCACGATGTGAAGGCGGTGGAGTACCTGCTGAAAGAGCAGGCCAAGCAACTGCCCGAACTGGCTAAAGTAAACGAATTCATCCACTTCGCCTGCACGAGCGAAGACATCAACAATCTGTCCCATGCATTGATGCTGCGTGAAGGCCGCGACAACGTACTGCTGCCAGTGATGCGCCAGCTGGCCGATGCCATTCGCGCGCTGGCGGTCGAGCACGCCGATGTTCCCATGTTGTCCCGCACTCATGGCCAGCCCGCTTCGCCAACCACCTTGGGCAAGGAGTTGGCCAATGTGGTCTATCGCCTCGAGCGACAGATCGCACAGGTCGAAGCCGTTCCGCTGCTGGGTAAAATCAACGGTGCTGTCGGCAACTACAACGCGCACCTGTCTGCCTATCCCGAGGTCGACTGGGAAGCCAACGCGCGGGCGTTTATCGAAGATGACCTGGGCCTGACCTGGAACCCCTATACCACTCAGATCGAACCTCACGATTACATCGCGGAGTTATTCGATGCTGTGGCGCGCTTCAATACCATCCTCATCGACTTCGACCGCGACATCTGGGGCTACATCTCGCTGGGCTATTTCAAGCAACGCACCGTTGCCGGTGAAATCGGCTCCTCGACAATGCCGCACAAAGTTAACCCGATCGATTTTGAGAACTCCGAAGGTAATCTGGGAATCGCCAATGCCCTGCTACAGCACTTGGCGAGCAAACTACCGATTTCCCGTTGGCAGCGAGACCTGACCGACTCCACAGTCCTGCGTAACCTTGGCGTCGGCTTTGCCCACAGTCTCATCGCTTACGAGGCGAGCCTCAAAGGTATTGGCAAGCTGGAACTCAACCAGGCGCGTATCGCCGAAGACCTCGACAATTGCTGGGAAGTGCTGGCTGAGCCGATCCAGACGGTGATGCGCCGCTACGCCATCGAAAATCCCTACGAGAAGCTCAAAGAGCTGACCCGAGGCAAAGGCATTAGCCCCGAGGCCCTGCAAACTTTCATCGAGAGCTTGGATATACCAGCCGAAGCCAAAGCCGAGCTGCGCAAGCTCACCCCGGCTGGCTACATCGGCAACGCGGCCGCCCAGGCCAAGCGGATCTGAACGACGCCTCCTTTTTGCCGCCCGGCTGTGCCGGGCGTTTTTATTTGCAGCTCTGTAGCAGAGCAAGGTACCTGCATGACTTCCGATATTCCATTGCAAATTCTCGGCGGCATAAGCGCGCGCGAGTTCCTGCGCGATTACTGGCAAAAAAAACCACTGCTTATCCGTCAGGCGATTCCCTCGTTCGAAAGTCCGGTTTCGCCCGACGAACTAGCCGGGCTGTCGCTGGAAGAGGAAGTCGAGTCGCGCCTGGTCATCGAACATGGCGACAGCCCTTGGGAACTGCGCCGCGGGCCGTTTAGCGAAGATACTTACCAGCATCTTCCGGAGCGCGACTGGACGCTACTGGTCCAGGCGGTCGATCAACTGGTTCCAGAAGTCGCCGAGCTCATCGAACATTTCCGTTTCCTGCCCAACTGGCGGATCGACGACGTGATGGTCAGCTTCGCGGCCCCGGGAGGCGGCGTCGGCCCGCATTTCGACAACTATGACGTCTTCCTCCTGCAGGCTCAGGGTCAACGCCGTTGGCGCGTAGGACAGATGTGTGACGGCGACAGTCTCATGCTGCAACACGCCGACTTGCGCATCCTTGCGGATTTCCAAGGCACCGATGAATGGGTTCTGGAACCCGGCGACATGCTTTATCTGCCACCTCGGCTGGCGCATTTCGGCACCGCCGAAGATGCCTGCATGACCTATTCGCTCGGCTTCAGAGCGCCTAGCGCCGCTGAAGTCCTGACACACTTCACCGACTTTCTCGCTCAATTCCTACCCGACGAAGAACGCTATAGCGACGCTGACCTCACTCCCACCGATGATCCCTACCAGATCCAGGGCGACGCGCTCGATCGGCTGCGGGCGATGCTCACCGAACACATGGGCGATGAGCGCCTGCTGCTCACTTGGTTCGGCCAGTTCATGACCGAACCTCGCTATCCGGAACGCGTGCAGGGCCCGGACATAGAGGAGCATGCGCTACTCGCTGCGCTGAAAGATGGCGCGGTCCTGATCCGTAATCTCAGCGCGCGCCTGGCCTGGAGCGAGGTCGACATTGGCCTTCTGCTGTTCGCCAGCGGCCAGAGCCGCTTACTGCCTTCGCATTTGAAAGATCTTTTGAAACTGATCTGCTCGGCTGATGCGATACATGCGGAAAACCTCACACCGTGGCTGAACGACGAAGATGGGCGTAATCTGGTGTGGCAGTTGGTCAAGCAGGGAAGTCTGGAGTTTGCTGATGAGTGATATAGAAGTTCGCATCGCCGACTGGCAGCAGGACAACGCCGATTTGCGTCGAATTCGCGAGACCGTTTTCATCGCCGAGCAGTCGGTGCCGCCTGAGCTCGAATGGGATGCGGACGATGCCGAGGCCGTGCATTTCCTCGCCCTTGAAAGTGGCTATCCCATAGGCACGGCGCGCTTGCTGAATGATGGACATATCGGTCGCGTCTCCGTGCTACGCGACTGGCGCGGGATGCATGTTGGAGGCGCGCTGATGAAGGCCGCGATCGAAGAAGCAGAACGTCGTGGTCTCCGCGAACAACGACTGACCGCCCAGGTCCATGCCACCTCGTTCTATGAACGCCTCGGTTTTGAAGTGATCAGCGAGGAGTTCCTGGAAGCGGGCCTGCCCCACGTCGATATGCTTCGAAAGAGCAACTGATCCACCATGAATCGCAATGACCCGGATCGACCAGCCACCTCCGCAGAGTTGGCAGATATCGATTTTCACTCACCGGGTCGTTTCGAAATCAATAACCCATCGGCATCGCCAACAGGCCTGGAGCAATGGAGCTCTGCTTCATTCGTTCTGGGTAGTAGCCCAGCTCAGGCCTTCAACAGCGCGGTTGAGGCTCGCCAGCATGCGTTAGCGCTGATTGAACAGGCCCGACGTAGTCTGAATATTTACACGCCAGACTTGGAGCCCTGGCTGTACAACCACAGCTGTATTCAACAGGCTTGCTCGCACTTTCTTCTGGCACACCCACGCAATCGCCTGCGAATTCTGGTCGGCGATTCCTCCCGCGCCGTCAAGCAAGGGCATCGTCTGGTTACGCTGGCGCGCCGATTGACCAGCAACCTGGCGATTCGCAAATTTCATCCGGACTATCCGATGCAAGCGTGCGCTTTCCTGATAGCCGACAACTGTGGCGTGCTGGTTCGCCCTGAGCCAGACCAATTTTCCGGCCATGCGCTATACCGGGATCCCGGTCGCGCCCGCCAGCGACAGCGATTATTCGACAACGCCTGGGACCACAGCCTGTCTGACCCCGACCTGCGGAGTTTCCTGCTATGAAGCGCTATCTCCTCGCCGTGTTCCTGGCATTCGTCAGCCTCTCGCTTCATGCCGCGACACAGGTAATCCCTCTCGAATTCCGTATGGCCGAAGACGTATTGCCAATCGCGCAATCGGTAGTCGGCAATCAAGGCAAGGTAAACGCTTACGGGAATCAGCTGATCGTGAACGCGCCTTCCGCTGTAATCGCTGAGCTGCAGGACGTGCTGTCCCAGATCGATACTGAGCCCCGTCGATTGCTCATCAGTGTCGATACGCAAAACTCGGCGATGAGTAGTGACAATGGCTATCGAGTCGATGGCTCCGCCCGTATCGGTGACGTGGAAATCCAGACCGGGCGCGGGGAAGCCAGAGGCAGTGATCAGGTCCGCATCATCCGTCGCAGCACCAACAGCCAAGGCGGAGGCGTTCAACAGATTCAGGTTACCGAGGGCTACCCTGCTCTGATACAGGTCGGCCAAAGCGTGCCTATTACCACCACTGGCGCCGATGGCTACGGCCAGATCTATCAGCAGACCCAATATCGTAATGTCACGCGCGGCTTCTACGCCACTGCCACGGTTCATGGTGATCAAGTGCAAGTCACCGTTAGCAGCCATAACGACCGGATGAGCGCCTATCGGCCGGATACTATCAATGTTCAGCAAACCGATACCCGTGTAAACGGACGCCTCGGTGAATGGATATCGCTTGGCGGCATCGACGAATCCGCCAGCTCCAATGACAGCGCAACGCTGCGACGCTACTCCACTGAGGGTCGCCAGAGTCTGTCGCTACGACTCAAAGTCGACATGCTGAAATAGAACGACTTAGAGAGATTCGATGTTTGTAGAAAAATGTAGTGCCTTGAAAATTTCACTACAAAACAATTGACGAACCATTTTGGCCGGAGCATCATGGCCCCGCTCCCGCTAATCAGGGGCCCTGTCACGGGCCTCCGGGTCATACTTAGCCAACCAGCTGAGGGGTCCGTGACTGTACTGCCCACAAGGCGGACTGACGAGGTTGCGACTGGAACGAGTCGTCCTGAGGGACGGGGAAGCGATTAACGCATCAGCTCGAAGATGCCAGTTCTGCTGAGTCGCCCGACGGCCTAAGCCGCTGTGTGCCGGAATGCCACGATCATTCCACAGCTAGCCGAATCTTCCAGCGGTCGTAACTGCACACCCTCCTCTCTTGGTTCAATCCTCGTCCCGGTCAGTATTTCGACGCTCTGCCGCGTGTTGCCCGCATCATCATGCGATCAGCACGTAGGTTTCGGTGGGAACAGTCGGTGCTCAACCAAACACGAATTTTTTTTGAAAGGATTGACCATGTCCGCTTATCAAAACGACATCAAGGCCGTTGCCGCTCTGAAGGAAGTAGCTGGAAGCAGCTGGAGCGCTATCAACCCTGAATCCGTTGCCCGTATGCGTGCTCAGAACCGTTTCAAGACCGGTCTGGAGATTGCTCAGTACACCGCCGACATCATGCGCAAGGACATGGCTGAGTACGATGCCGATTCGTCCGTTTACACCCAGTCGCTGGGTTGCTGGCATGGCTTCATCGGTCAGCAGAAGCTGATCTCCATCAAGAAGCACCTGAAGACCACCAACAAGCGCTACCTCTACCTGTCCGGCTGGATGGTTGCCGCGCTGCGCTCCGAATTCGGCCCGCTGCCGGACCAGTCGATGCACGAGAAGACTGCCGTCTCCAACCTGATCGAAGAACTCTACACCTTCCTGCGCCAGGCTGATTCCCGCGAACTGGACCTGCTGTTCACCGCCTTGGACGCCGCTCGCGAAGCTGGCGACAGCGGCAAAGCAGCGGAAATCCAGAACCAGATCGACAACTACGAAACTCACATCGTCCCGATCATTGCCGACATCGACGCCGGCTTCGGTAACCCGGAAGCCACCTACCTGCTGGCCAAGCGCATGATCGAAGCAGGCGCCTGCTGCATCCAGATCGAGAACCAGGTTTCGGATGAGAAGCAGTGTGGCCACCAGGACGGCAAAGTGACCGTTCCCCACGCCGACTTCCTCGCCAAAATCGCGGCCGTTCGCTATGCGTTCCTCGAGCTGGGCATCGACAACGGCGTAATCGTTGCGCGTACCGACTCCTTGGGTGCCGGCCTGACCAAGCAGATCGCCGTGACCAAAGAGCCGGGCGACCTGGGCGACCTGTACAACTCCTTCCTGGATTGCGAAGAAATCACCGAAGCCGAACTGGGCAACGGCGATGTCGTGATCAAGCGCGAAGGCAAGCTGTTGCGTCCGAAGCGTCTGCCGTCCAACCTCTTCCAGTTCCGCAAGGGCACAGGCGAAGCACGCTGCGTACTGGATTGCATCACTAGCTTGCAGAACGGCGCCGATCTGCTGTGGATCGAAACCGAGAAGCCGCACGTTGGCCAGATCGCCGAGATGGTCAACGAAATCCGCAAGACCATTCCGGATGCCAAGCTGGTCTACAACAACAGCCCGTCCTTCAACTGGACCCTAAACTTCCGTCAGCAGGTGTTCGACGCCATGGTCGCCGAGGGCAAGGACGTCTCCGCCTACGACCGCGCCAAGCTGATGAGCGTGGAGTATGACGAAACCGAACTGGCCCAGGTAGCTGACGAGAAGATCCGCACCTTCCAGAAGGACGGTTCCGTCCACGCCGGTATCTTCCACCACCTGATCACGCTGCCGACTTACCACACCGCTGCGCTGTCGACCGACAATCTGGCCAAAGGATACTTCGCAGAGGAAGGCATGCTGGCCTATGTCAAGGGGGTTCAGCGTCAAGAACTGCGCCAAGGCATTGCCTGCGTTAAGCACCAGAACATGGCTGGCTCCGACATTGGCGACAACCACAAGGAGTACTTCGCTGGCGAAGCGGCTTTGAAGGCAAGCGGTAAAGACAACACCATGAACCAGTTCCACTAAAGAATGGTTCTGGCTCGGGCCTCGGCCCGAGCTGGTGGTGTAAAAAAGCCCCGGTAGATACCGGGGCTTTTGTTTGTATTCAAAAATCATCAAGCGAACCGCTTGTCGGCCGCTGTTGGATTGTCATTAATCTGTCGCGAGTTCAGCCTAGCGTCGCAGTTCCGTCGATTACCTAAGGAGCTGCATCGTGACTGACAATAACGACAACCTCATGTTTGGCAACGGTGATGAATTGCCGAGCAATCGTTCAGCCAATCCCCATATCCAGGATGTCATCAACGCGGGGCGGCGCAAGGTGCTCACCAGCGGTGCGGCAGTCGGCGCACTTGCGTTTCTCGGCGGTCTACCTGCGATTACCAACGCAGCAGCTCCAGCTACTGACCGTGGCTTGCCCTTCCAACGTCGGACCCGACTCCCATTTGGTGCGGTAAGCATTACCAGAGCTGACACGGTGACAGTGCCGTCCGGGTTCTCCGCAACAGCGTTCATTCCTTGGGGCACGCCGATTTGCGGAAGCTATCCTGCGTATCTCGAAGACGCTAGCAACAGCGCGGAAGATCAGGCACAGCAGACCGGCATGCACCACGACGGCATGCATTTCTTCCCTATGGATGCCAAATTCAAGGGCCGCAAGAGCGATCACGGCTTGCTCGCGCTTAACCATGAATACATAGATGTACCGTTGCTACATCGCAACGGCGCCACTGTCGTCAACGGCAAACGCGTCGACGCCGATGAAGTCCGTAAGGAAATAAACGCTCATGGCGTTTCGATTGTAGAGATTCGCCGCAACGCCCGCGGCGAATGGGCGGTATTGCCATCAGCCCGCAACCGGCGCATCACTGGCGCGTCCCCCATGCGGATCGAAGGGCCCGCGCGAGGTCATGATCTGATGAAGACCCGCTACAGCCCAAGCGGCACATCTGCACGAGGAACGTTGAACAATTGCGCGAACGGCTACACACCGTGGGGAACCTATCTAACCTGCGAGGAAAACTGGGCGGGCTATTTCGCGAGTCGCGATTCTGAACTGCCCCGCCACCTGCGGCGCTATGGTCTTCCCTCGACTAGCCGTTACGGCTGGGAAACGATTCCGGGTGATGAATTCCAGCGCTTCGACGCAACGGCAACGGCAGAGGATTTCAGAGCCGACTATCGCAACGAGCCCAATACATTTGGCTGGATCGTCGAAATCGATCCGTTCGACCCCGACTCCACACCGGTAAAGCGCACCGCACTCGGCCGATTTGCACATGAAGGACTGGTGTTCGCGCCCGTCAAGCCTGGCTGGCCGGTGGTCTGCTATTCAGGAGACGACTCGCAAAATGAATACATCTATAAGTATGTAAGCCGCGATAGGTATCGCCCGCTGCGCAGCGACGGCCAGCTCCTTGATGACGGAACGCTTTACGTGGCCCGATTCAACCCAGACGGCAGCGGTGACTGGCTGCCGCTTGACATTGAAAACGCTGATTTTCAACAGGCTTGTGCTGCCGCCAATGTTGAGTTTGCCAACCAAGGCGAGGTGTTGATCAATACCCGCCTCGCTGCCGATATTGTCGGTGCGACGAAAATGGATCGTCCTGAATGGGGAGCCGTACACCCTGACACTGGCGAGGTGTATTTCACGTTGACGAACAATAGCTCTCGGCGGGACACCGACGCGGCGAACCCACGCGCGCCGAATCCTTACGGACATATCATTCGTTGGCGCGAAGAGGGAAGGAGCCACACCGGCGTTCGGTTTCAGTGGGACTTGTATCTTCTCGCCGGCCCACAAAACGACAGCCGTGATCCTCGCGGCAAACCGTTGACCGAGGAAAATATACTGGCGAGCCCTGACGGACTCTGGTTCGACAACGACGGGCGGCTTTGGATACAGACCGATATGAGCGGCAGCCAACTGAGCGACGGGCCGTTTGGCAACAACCAAATGCTGGTATCAGATCCCAGAACAGGCGAAACCAAGCGATTCCTTGTAGGTCCCCAAGGCGCCGAGGTGACGGGAATAACTGCAACGCCGGATTTCCGCACGTTGTTCGTCAACATCCAACACCCCGGCGAAGGTTCAACCTCCACCGAGTACACCAGCACATGGCCCGATGGCGCGGGACGCCGGCCACGTTCCGCCACGGTGATAATCAGCCGTGACGATGGCGGTCGAGTGATTTAGTTTGCGGCCGCGTCCGGCATGGTCGGACGCGGCTAATTAGCGATTCCCCTCGGGTGAAGTGAACAATCCCCACGTCGACATAAAAAGGGCAGCAATGAGCGGGCCGATCACGAAACCATTCAGACCGAACAGAGCGAGCCCACCCAGCGTCGAAATCAACACCAGATAGTCTGGCATCTTGGTGTCCCTGCCTACGAGAATTGGCCGCAGGATGTTATCGACCAAGCCAATTACAAGGATTCCATAGAGCGTAAGAATCACGCTCTGCAGAACCATGCCCTTCATCAGAAAATAGAGTGCTGCCGGCGTCCATATCAGCCCTGCCCCAACCGCCGGAAGCAACGACAGGAATGCCATGAGAACGCCCCAGAGCGCGGCCGCTGGAATTCCCAGTACTGCAAAGATCGCCCCTCCGAGAAAGCCTTGGATAGCTGCAACCACAATGTTGCCTTTAACCGTAGCCCTGACCACACGGGTGAACTTGCTGAACAACCTACGCTTCTGATTATCGCTCAGAGGTAGTGCTCGTCGAATCCGAACGACCAGGTCTCGTCCGTCTCGAATGAGGAAGAACAACAGATACAGCATTAGAAAAAAACTGATCAGGAACTGGAATGTACCCTGAC
>NZ_JBANEO010000030.1:0-228 GCF_037967085.1 Pseudomonas sp. CBC3 | reverse complement strand
CACAGCTATCGGTCGCGGTAGGCAACAACCGGCCCAGAGTGTGTAAAAACGCTTCGTCAAAATTGAAGTGCGCGCGTCTACGTGAAATCTGAAATTTTTCGGCACCTCAGCAGATGTGGATTTCGCCCAGATGCGCGATTTCCAGTCCGGTTTTGAGTACCTGTCGCGCTCGAAAACGTTTTTACACAGCCTCGGCCAAAAGCGGACTTAACGTGAACCATTCTGTGC
>NZ_JBANEO010000029.1:0-246 GCF_037967085.1 Pseudomonas sp. CBC3 | reverse complement strand
TTTAGCCGCTGCAGCGAATCGGGCATGTGATGGTGTTGCTGTGTTTCGGTTCGCTTTGCGAGCGATGCGTCTTTTCGGTTTGTTTGTCGACTTCAACCGTCTGACACGCAAACATCAAATTGTTTGGGTGTTATATGGTCAAGCCTCACGGGCAATTAGTATGGGTTAGCTCAACGCCTCACAACGCTTACACACCCCACCTATCAACGTCGTAGTCTTCGACGGCCCTTCAGGGAGCTCAAGGCT
>NZ_JBANEO010000028.1:0-290 GCF_037967085.1 Pseudomonas sp. CBC3 | reverse complement strand
GGTTCGCTTTGCGAGCGATGCGTCTTTTCGGTTTGTTTGTCGACTTCAACCGTCTGACACGCAAACATCAAATTGTTTGGGTGTTATATGGTCAAGCCTCACGGGCAATTAGTATGGGTTAGCTCAACGCCTCACAACGCTTACACACCCCACCTATCAACGTCGTAGTCTTCGACGGCCCTTCAGGGAGCTCAAGGCTCCAGTGAGATCTCATCTTGAGGCAAGTTTCCCGCTTAGATGCTTTCAGCGGTTATCTCTTCCGAACATAGCTACCCGGCAATGCCACTGGC
>NZ_JBANEO010000027.1:0-362 GCF_037967085.1 Pseudomonas sp. CBC3 | reverse complement strand
AGCAGCTTGCGGAACATTTCAACGCCGGTGCAGGTAGTCTTGGTCGTGGCACGGATACCAACGATCTCGATTTCTTCCTGGACCTTGACGATGCCACGCTCGACACGACCAGTAACAACGGTACCGCGGCCAGAGATCGAGAACACGTCTTCGATCGGCATCAGGAACGGCTTGTCGATGGCACGCTCAGGCTCGGGGATGTAGGCATCCAGAGTTTCGACCAGCTTGCGCACGGCCGACACACCCATTTCGTTGTCATCCTGACCGTTCAGCGCCATGAGCGCGGAGCCGATGATGATCGGAGTGTCATCGCCCGGGAAGTCATAGGTCGACAGCAGGTCGCGAACTTCCATCTCGACCAA
>NZ_JBANEO010000026.1:0-388 GCF_037967085.1 Pseudomonas sp. CBC3 | reverse complement strand
CAACCGCGCTGCCACACGATTCAACAAGCGCTTCTATGGTTCGATGTTCGCGGTGGTTTCCGCGTTTCTTCTTTCGGCCGTTACGACGATCAAGGAATACAGGAACCCCACCCTCGCCTGGTCGGGTATCAAGGGCGCCTTCAAGGGAGTAGCAATGAGTGTCAAGTGATACTAATGCGTTCGGAATAGACTTCTATTCCGGCAATAAGAAAGCTTTATTGTCCTGCATCCGCGAGGGCATCAAGCAGCCCTATTCGTTTGTGGTAACGCCGAACGTTGACCACCTCGTTCAGTTGGAGCATGACGCAGAGCTACGGGATGCTTACGCCAAGGCACGCTGGAGGCTTTGTGATAGTCGCATTCTCCTATCGCTGCTCGACCGCCTGGG
>NZ_JBANEO010000025.1:0-390 GCF_037967085.1 Pseudomonas sp. CBC3 | reverse complement strand
ATAGCTGCAACCACAATGTTGCCTTTAACCGTAGCCCTGACCACACGGGTGAACTTGCTGAACAACCTACGCTTCTGATTATCGCTCAGAGGTAGTGCTCGTCGAATCCGAACGACCAGGTCTCGTCCGTCTCGAATGAGGAAGAACAACAGATACAGCATTAGAAAAAAACTGATCAGGAACTGGAATGTACCCTGACCAAAGCTGAAGGCCTTGGTCGCCAAAAACTGGCTGCCTTCTAACGCCCAGCTTGCGAGTCGCTCACGAATCTGGTCGACATCACCTAGCCCGAACCGCCGCAACTGCTGCTCCAATGACGCGGGTAGCAATTCCCTTGCAGTTCCAACAAAGCTACCGACATCCAACTCACCACTTTCGATCTGCCTATAG
>NZ_JBANEO010000024.1:0-392 GCF_037967085.1 Pseudomonas sp. CBC3 | reverse complement strand
TCGCGCAAAGACAAACCCCCGACCTTCTTACGAGGGCCGGGGGTTTGGTGTAGAAGCTTGACGATGACCTACTCTCACATGGGGAGACCCCACACTACCATCGGCGATGCGTCGTTTCACTGCTGAGTTCGGGATGGGATCAGGTGGTTCCAACGCTCTATGGTCGTCAAGCAATTCGGTTGCTGCCTCGGGATTTAGCCGCTGCAGCGAATCGGGCATGTGATGGTGTTGCTGTGTTTCGGTTCGCTTTGCGAGCGATGCGTCTTTTCGGTTTGTTTGTCGACTTCAACCGTCTGACACGCAAACATCAAATTGTTTGGGTGTTATATGGTCAAGCCTCACGGGCAATTAGTATGGGTTAGCTCAACGCCTCACAACGCTTACACACCCCA
>NZ_JBANEO010000023.1:0-395 GCF_037967085.1 Pseudomonas sp. CBC3 | reverse complement strand
CGCTGCGCAGCGGCAAACGGGCGGCGGCGATCATGAGCCTGATCCAGTCGGCGCGGATGAATGGGCATGATCCGTACGCCTACCTGAAGGATGTGCTGATGCGGCTGCCGACACAGCGGGCCAGCGAGATTGGCCAACTACTGCCGCATCAATGGGCACCCGCCTGAATTACGCAAGGTGAGTTCGGCAGACGCTTACTTCTATTCCGGCAATAAGAAAGCTTTATTGTCCTGCATCCGCGAGGGCATCAAGCAGCCCTATTCGTTTGTGGTAACGCCGAACGTTGACCACCTCGTTCAGTTGGAGCATGACGCAGAGCTACGGGATGCTTACGCCAAGGCACGCTGGAGGCTTTGTGATAGTCGCATTCTCCTATCGCTGCTCGACCGCCTGGG
>NZ_JBANEO010000022.1:0-397 GCF_037967085.1 Pseudomonas sp. CBC3 | reverse complement strand
CCGCCTGGTGCACAACGCTTATCGGATCAATCTGGAGGGTGAATCAATGCGCAAACGGACGCAGAAATTGACGACGCCGGGCACCTCAGACTAACAATGCCACCCCTGCGTCGCTGCGCTCCGACTGCCTGTCCGAATGAACGTGGAACAGGTGTCCGGATCAGCGTGGGCTGAGTGTCCGAATGGCGTGGAATCCGCACCCTGACCAAAGCTGAAGGCCTTGGTCGCCAAAAACTGGCTGCCTTCTAACGCCCAGCTTGCGAGTCGCTCACGAATCTGGTCGACATCACCTAGCCCGAACCGCCGCAACTGCTGCTCCAATGACGCGGGTAGCAATTCCCTTGCAGTTCCAACAAAGCTACCGACATCCAACTCACCACTTTCGATCTGCCTATAG
>NZ_JBANEO010000021.1:0-398 GCF_037967085.1 Pseudomonas sp. CBC3 | reverse complement strand
CAACCGCGCTGCCACACGATTCAACAAGCGCTTCTATGGTTCGATGTTCGCGGTGGTTTCCGCGTTTCTTCTTTCGGCCGTTACGACGATCAAGGAATACAGGAACCCCACCCTCGCCTGGTCGGGTATCAAGGGCGCCTTCAAGGGAGTAGCAATGAGTGTCAAGTGATACTAATGCGTTCGGAATAGACTTCTATTCGTAAGCGTCCAGCCAAGTCACCTTCCGAACTCCAGCATTAAGGGCGATGGTGTCCGCGTATTTTTAAGCGGACGCGTTCGTCCTTAACGTTAGGATTTCCATGCGCCAACGAAGCTCTTACCCCAAACCGTTCAAGGTCCAGGTCGTTCAGGAATGCCTACAACCGGGTGCGACCGTCTCCAGCGTTGCCATCCGCCAT
>NZ_JBANEO010000003.1:0-913794 GCF_037967085.1 Pseudomonas sp. CBC3 | reverse complement strand
ACTTCTATTCCGGCAATAAGAAAGCTTTATTGTCCTGCATCCGCGAGGGCATCAAGCAGCCCTATTCGTTTGTGGTAACGCCGAACGTTGACCACCTCGTTCAGTTGGAGCATGACGCAGAGCTACGGGATGCTTACGCCAAGGCACGCTGGAGGCTTTGTGATAGTCGCATTCTCCTATCGCTGCTCGACCGCCTGGGCGTACACCTCGACGAAGCCATTCCTGGCAGCGACCTGACGCTGGATCTGCTCAAGTGGGCAGACAAGGATCGCCTGCGCGTGGTTCTGATCGGCTCGCTGCAATCCGAAGCCGACAAACTTCGAGCGATTTATCCCGGCATCGAGCTTTATCACTACAACCCGCCGATGGGCTTCATCAAAAAACCGGAAGAAGTGCAGCGTTGCCTGCAGTTCGTGCGTGAAAACTCATCGGACCTGGTTCTCTATGCGGTCGGTACGCCTCGCGGCGAGGTCCTGGCCGCGGCGACTCAATCGCATGAGCGTTCAGGCATGGGCTTTTGTATTGGCGCCTCCATTTCGTTCGCCACAGGCACCATCAAGCGAGCTCCTAAATGGATGCGTGAGTACAAACTCGAATGGCTCCATCGCATGTGTTTGGAGCCTCGCCGGCTGGCCAAGCGCTATTTGATCGACGCGATGTATATCGTGCCTGCTTATTTACGTGAGAAAAATTCCAGACAAAAAGGCAGTCCTGCGAAACAGCAGTCTTGATTGAGCTTGGCGTTGGACTATTTCGGTCACGGTGACTGTTAAGGCAACCGGAAACAGGCCTATCTAATAACGCTTCGCTACTTTCCCAGCGCTATGCGACAGGCAGAGCGAAGCGAAGCGAATGCACTTTAAACCTAACCTCATACAGGGAAGACAATGAAAGCGATTATCACCGGTATCACAGGGCAAGACGGCGCCTATCTGGCAGAGCTTCTGCTGGAAAAAGGCTATACCGTATACGGCACATTTCGCCGCACCAGCTCGGTGAACTTCTGGCGAATCGAAGAGTTGGGCATCGACAAGCACCCTAATCTGCATCTCGTCGAATACGACCTTACCGACCTGTCCTCCAGCATTCGGCTGCTGGAGAGCACTGGCGCAACCGAGGTCTACAACCTCGCAGCACAGAGCTTCGTCGGTGTGTCCTTCGAGCAGCCGTTGACGACACTGGACATCACCGGCGCAGGCGCAGTGAACCTGCTGGAAGCGATTCGTATCGTTAATCCGAAGATTCGTTATTACCAGGCGTCGACTTCCGAAATGTTCGGTAAGGTCCAGGCCATTCCCCAAGCGGAAACGACCCCGTTCTACCCCCGTAGTCCCTATGGTGTTGCCAAGCTTTATGCACATTGGATGACCATCAACTACCGGGAGTCGTACGGCATTTTTGGCTGCAGCGGCATCCTGTTCAATCATGAGTCGCCTCTACGGGGCCGTGAATTCGTGACGCGGAAAATCACCGACTCGGTGGCCAAGATCAAACTCGGCCAGCTGGATGTCCTCGAACTGGGCAACATCGACGCGAAACGTGATTGGGGCTATGCCAAAGAATATGTCGAGGGTATGTGGCGCATGCTGCAGGCCGACGAGCCAGACGTTTTCGTCCTGGCAACCAACCGCACCGAAACCGTACGCGACTTCGTGACGCTGGCTTTCAAGGCAGTGGACGTCGAACTTCAGTGGGAAGGTGCCGGCGAGCAAGAACAGGCGATCGACATGGCGACCGGCAAAGTTGTCATGCGGGTGAATCCGAAGTTCTATCGTCCTGCGGAAGTGGACCTGCTGATCGGCGATCCTCAGAAGGCCAAGGATGTACTGGGTTGGGAGCCCAAAACTTCGCTGGAGCAACTGTGCCGCATGATGGTCGACGCTGACATGCGCCGCAATCAGCAAGGCTTTTCATTCTGAAGTGATTCGACCCGGTTGACGGGAAGCTATGTCGGAAGCCGTAAGCGGCAATACGAGAATGTTCGGTCCGGCAAACTGCACAGGGGCAACCGAGCTGCCCCGTGCATTCACTTCCCAACCAGCCACCCGTCAATACAGGCGGCATATAAATCGATTGTGGTTCTTACCGAGCAACCACCCGCACAGCACAGTTCGACAGCAGTCGTGTGGTCACTCGATCAACCGTAATCGGGACGCAACATCCCACCTCTATACAGGGATAAAGCGCTCCGCAGAACTTGGAATTCATCCCGGAAAGATCATGCGCAAAGTGCTGATTACGGGCGTCACCGGTTTTACCGGCCGCTATATGGCAGAAGAGCTCGCAGCCCAGGGCTACGAGGTCCACGGCCTCAGCTATCGCCAACCCGTGGGCGAGCTGCCTACGGCTGTTTCAGCCATCCACTGCTGCTCGCTGAACGATGACGAGACGCTGCGAACATTGCTGATGGAGATACGCCCGACCTACGTCGTGCATCTGGCAGCAGTCTCTTTCGTCGCGCATACCGATGCGGACGCAATCTACAACGCCAATCTGCTCGGCACTCGTCACTTACTCGAAGCGCTGCGCACCTCAGCAACGAATCTTGAAGGCGTACTCCTTGCCAGCAGTGCCAATGTCTACGGAAACGCTACCGAGGGTGTTCTGCCCGAATCCGCCCCCTTTGCTCCAGCCAATGATTACGCGGTGAGCAAGGCAGCGATGGAGTTCCTCGCCGGGCTCTATCGCGGTCGTTTGCCGTTGATTATCAGCCGGCCATTCAATTACACCGGAGTCGGCCAGGCTGAACAATTTCTCATCCCAAAAATAGTCGCGCACATACGTCGCCGAGCCGAGGTCATCGAACTGGGCAACCTGGATATCGCGCGCGATTTCTGTGATGTTCGCCAGGTCGTACAAGCCTATCGGCGACTGCTCGAAACGCCTGCCGCGATTGGCGAAACCGTCAATATCTGCTCAGGTTCTGCGTATACGCTTCAATATGTTCTGGAACAGGCGGCGGCCATCTCCGGTCACCTCTTGGACGTTAGAGTCAATCCAGCCTTCGTACGTAGTGCTGACGTGAAGAACCTGTTCGGCAGCAGAGCCAAACTGGACTCACTTATCGGCGATCTGCCCCAGCTTGAATTAAAAGACACGCTACGCTGGATGATCGAATACCCCACTGCGGATTAATACCTGCTGCAAAACACAGAGAAACACCTGCCAGCTACGCTAGTGCTCGACGCCTACTGAACGACGCAGGTGCGATTCATAACCGCCATTGGCACCGATATGCATACGCACAGAATCAGCAGCAGCTCTGTCAATTGATGATGGGCCTGTTCTAGACAGGTTCCAATGCAGTGCGCTACGCCTCTCTTTTTGTCAGCGCTTCATTTATGCGCATTGTCTTGAACCCCGCGTAAACGGAGCGGTCTATGGCTACTGTGAGCGGCAAAGCGTCTATTTTCTCGGCCTGATGATGCGCTAGCGGTTAAGCGGAACCTATCACTGGCTCATCCGAAAAGTCTCACTTTGGAGTCGAGGAATTACACCAAGAGCTTTGCGGTAACGACACCGAGAGAAGCTGTTATTGAATTCGTTGTTATGCATTTTTCGAGGAAATCACCGCCGACAAATGGCAGACGAATCAATTTTCGCTCGCTCCTTAAGCAAAAAGTGAATCCCGCAGTTTCACTTCGTAAAAACAACTATTCCGTCAAGGATGAAGAACCATGAAACCATTATTTGCTCTCGCTTTCTCTTCCGTGCTGGCGCTCCAAGGATGTGTGTTTTCGCCCGGCCAATACCTTGATCCAGATGAGTTCAAGGATGGCGCAAAATCGGAAGACGGTACGGTACAGCTCATTCGCATCACGCCTGACATTCTCAAGGGCGAACTGTCTTCCGACAGGGGCACGTCCAGCAAGCAAGAGCTGCTCGACTTCAAACCCGAGGCATATCGCATCGGCGCCAACGACCTTCTCTACATCACCGTATGGGATCACCCTGAACTGACCGCGCCGTCCGGCCCGCAGCAGCAGCTCGATGCCAACGGTCGCCTGGTTCGTCCGGATGGCACTCTCTTCTACCCTTACATTGGCAACGTCAATGCTGCGGGCCGCACCATCGAAGAACTGCGGTCCGAAATCGCACGCCGCCTCGCCAATTACATTGACAGCCCACAGGTCGACGTCAGCCTGCTGCGCTATGGCAGCCAGCGCATCGTGCTCTCGGGCGCATTCAACACCGCCGGTGAAGTTCCGGTCACCACCGCGCCGATGACCATCGTCCAGGCGATCGGCCAGGCGAGCGTCGACACCGAGAACGCAGATCTGTCCAGCCTGATGCTCAAGCGCGACGGCCGTGAGTACCTGCTGAACCTCGACGACCTGAACCGCCCGGATTCTTGGTTGCATCAGGTCTATCTGAAGGACGGCGACCAGCTGCACCTGCCTTACAACGATCAGAAGAAGATTTACGTGTTGGGTGAAGTTACTCAACCGCAGGCTCTCAGCTTCAAGACAACGAGCTACAACCTGATGGATGCCATCGGTACTGCTGGCGGTATCCGTCAGGAAACCGCAGACGGCGAAGCGGTATATGTCATCCGCGGCGCGGAAAACATCGCCACCGAGCAAGCCAAGGTCTTCCAGCTGAACGCCGAATCGCCAACCGCCTTTGCCTTGGCCAGGAGCTTCCCGCTCCAGCCACAGGACGTGGTATTCGTCGGTCCGGCCGGTATCACTCGTTGGAACCGCTTCATCACCCAGCTGCTGGGATCAGCATCGGTCGTTGGGACTGGCGCAGCGTTCAACCGTTAATGACGTGACAAACACCAGGCTGGCAACAGCCTGAGCACAAACCGCAGTCAGCCCGTTGGGCGGCTGCGGTTTTTTATTTCCCCCATTTTCAGTCTCCGCAGATCGACGTTCATTATTCGTAGCCTGAAGGGTTACAAATGCAACGTATTCGCATTAACATCCGCATCTCAATAATAAATGCAATTGGAGATGCTCATGTCACGCCGCCCTGCCCTGCGTCCTCTCTTCGTGGCGTTGCGCACCGCCGGTCTAGTCCTGCCGGTCGTCTCCCTCAGCCCCGTTGCTTTGGCTCAATCAATGGATAGCGCCCCGGCAACAGACGCATCGGCGTTCGAGCTGCCGGCGCAGGAGGTTGTCTCCAGCGAGGCCGAACGCGCTGACGGACCGGTCGAGGGCTATGTTGCGACACGTTCGGCGACAGGTACCAAGACTGACACACCGCTGCTTCTGGTCCCGCAATCGATCAGTGTGATCACCGCCGATCGTATACAAGACCAAGGGGCGCAGACGCTGCAGGACGCATTGCGATACGTCTCTGGCGTACGCGGCGAAGCCTTTGGACTGGACGCTCGCGGCGACTCGTCCAAGATTCGTGGCAGCACTCCGGTGCTCTATCTCGATGGTCTGCAACAGACCTTCGGCAGCTACACCAATACCCGCACAGACCCATTCACCCTCGAACGCATCGAAGTGCTGAAGGGCCCGTCGTCGATGCTGTACGGACAAAGCCCCGTTGGCGGCCTGATCAACATGGTGAGCAAACGGCCGCGCGACGAGCAGCGTACAGAACTACAGCTTCAATACGGCAGCTACGACCGCAAACAAATCGCCATCGACAGCACCGGCCCGCTGAACGAGGAAGGCACACTCCTGTATCGAGTCGTGGCGATCGCGCGTGATAGCGACTCGCAGGTCGATTACGTGGAAGACGATCGGCTGCTGCTGATGCCTTCGATTACCTGGCGCCCCACCGCCGACATCGAATGGACGTTGCTGGCGAACATACAGCGGGACGACAGCGGCTCCACCTCGCAGTTTCTCCCACACCGCGGCACCGTTCTCGATGCGCCTTACGGACACTACGACACCGATCTGTTCGTCAGCGAGCCGGGATTTGACGAATACGATACCGAACAGATGGCGCTCACATCACAGCTAAGCTGGCGACTGAACGAAACCTGGACGCTGCGACAGAACCTGCGCTACCAGGAAAGCGAAGTCAGCTACCAGCAGATCTATGGCTGGCCACCGGTGCTCAACGCCGATAACCGAACCCTCGATCGCATCTACCACGTAGCCAAACCCGAAGTTGACGTCTGGGTCGCCGATCACAATGCCCAGGCCTTGTTCGACACCGGTCCGGTGCAGCACACGCTGTTGATTGGCGGCGACTACCAACACGCCACCACCAACCGTAAACAAGCCGGCGGCGCGACCACAGCGCTGGATCTTTACGATCCGGTCTACGGCACCTTCGATCCCTCCGTTATCGATCTCACCGCCGACCCCGAGCAGACGGTCGCGCAACAAGGCCTTTATCTGCAGGATCAGCTCAAGTACGAACGCTGGATGCTGACGTTGGGGCTGCGCAAGGACTGGGTCGACAACCGCACCGAAGGCGGTACACGGCAGAAGGACGATGCCGTCACCGGACGGGTTGGACTCACCTATCTCTTCGAAAACGGAATCGCGCCGTACATCAGCTACAGCGAATCCTTCCAACCAATCGTTGGCCTGAACACCTCGACCGGCGAGCCCTACAAGCCGCTGGAAGGAGAACAGTGGGAGTTGGGGATCAAATATCAGCCAGTCGATAGCAACAGTCTGTACACCGCCGCGGTGTTCGATCTGCGCGAACAGAACCGGCAGATGCCCGATCCGAACGATCCATCGAATACGGTCCAGACAGGCGAAACGCGCACGCAGGGCCTCGAGCTGGAGGCGATGGTAGCCGTCCGCCCTGACTGGGATCTGATTGCGACCTACACCCATCTCAACACCGAAGTACTCAAGGGAACACCGCGCGAGGAAGGCGCTCGCCTGGCAACGATCCCGGAAGACATGGCCTCGCTCTGGTCCCAGCATCGTTTCGAACTCTTTGGCGTTCCCGGCTTCAGCGCAGGCGCCGGTGTGCGCTACGTCGGGGCGAGCTGGGATGGCACCGACACGCTGAAAACGCCATCCACAACCCTGTTCGACGCCATGCTCGGCTACCGCTATCAGGACTGGGCGTTCACGGTCAACGCTACCAACCTGGAAGACGAAACCTATTACACCAGCTGCCTGTCGCGCGGTGACTGCTTCCTCGGCAGTCGCCGGACGGTGGTCGGCACAGTCAGCTACAGCTTCTGATGGACGGATATCGGAGTCAGCACAAATGACTACACTCGCATCGTCCCGCCTCGCCAATCTGGCCGGGCGCATTTCCGCCGCGCTTTTCGGTGGCTATGCGTTAGCCTATGGTTTCACGGCATTTTTCTCTGTGTATCTGCCGTTACCGCGTCCTGACCGGGTCGTGACGGCCAGCTTGGTCTGCTTCGCCGTCTGGGTCGCAGCGGTCATCTACGCCTTCGCCGCTCGTAGCGCCCTCACCGCCTGGTTGCTGATCGCCGTGCTGGCCGCTCTCTTGCTCCTCGGCGCGTACCTACCCGTCGAGTGGAGGACCCGGCCATGATGCTTCGTCAATCCATGGCCGGGCTGCACACCTGGGGCGGGCTGCTGCCCAGTTGGTTGCTGTTCGTAATCATCTTCGCCGGCACGCTGGCCTGTTTCGACAAGGAGCTTGAACGCTGGATGCGGCCAGCCCTGCATACGCCTGCAGCAACCGCGATGACCGCCACTGACGTCGGCAACTGGGTGCAAGCAAACGTGCAGGCACCTCTGCATGCCTATTGGCTGCACGGCCCGACCGAACGCGAGCCATACTGGCGGCTGGGTTGGGAAGAAGATGAATCCGGGACCCGCGGTCGCGTAGCGTTCGATCCTCGCACCGGGCGGCCCATGCCCGAAACAGTCGGAGGCGAGTTTTTCTTCACACTGCATTACAACCTGCACGCCGGAACGATCGGCATGTACATCGTTGGCCTGGCCGGCATGTTCATGCTGGTGGCTCTGGTGTCGGGCATCATCGTGCATCGCAGGATATTCAAGGACTTTTTCACCCTGCGTCCACAAGCGAACGGCCAACGCGCCTGGCTCGACGCGCATAACCTGTTCGGTGTCATCGGCCTGCCTTTCCATCTGATATTGGCGTACACCGGTGTGGCGGTGTTCGTTGCATCCTACATGCCCGCCGGGGCGATGGTGGCGTACGGAGGCGACCCTCTCGCCTTTTACGAAGAGGTGCAGGGCGGCTATCACCGCAACGAACTGAACCAGCCACCGGGTCAGTTCGCCCCGCTAGAGACGCTGCTGGCCGACGCCCGCGAGCGTTGGGATGGCGCAGAGATCGGTTGGATCATCGTCGAGCATCCGTCCGATGCATCCGCCGTGGTCAGCGTGCGTCGCTTCGATCCATCGCGCATCGGCTCGCCACAGGACGCCCTGAGTTACGACGCATTCACCGGCGAGCTTCTTCATCAGCAGCAGGCTCCGGTCGGCTATCGCGCCTACATATGGCTGGTGGGACTGCACATGGCGCAATTCGGCGGGCATATTGTGCGGCTGTTATACGGCCTGCTCGGGCTGGCCGGCTGCGCCATGCTGATTGCCGGCACTGGAGTATGGCTACGCAAGCGCGAGGGGCGGCAGATTCGAGGTATCGAAATCGTGCGCGCGCTCAACGGCGCGGTGTTCTTTGGCATGCCTATCGCCTCGCTCGCATTGCTGTGGGCGAATCGTCTTCTACCCGACACATTGGCTGAGCGTGGCGCTGCCGAGGCCTGGTGCTTCTCCCTGGCCTGGCTGGCCGTCGCGGTGTTCGCCTACCTGAGTCGTCGGCAACCGCTCGGACTGTCTCGCCGGCTATCCGCCTTGCTGGCAATACTCGCGCTGGGCCTGCCGCTGCTTAACGGCCTGACGACACCGGAGGGGCATCTTCTGGCAAGCCTCGCGCGCGGGGATCTGATGCTGGCGGGTATCGATGCAGTGTTGTTACTGGTCGGCAGCCTATGTGCCTGGTACTCGCTTAGCAGTCCACAAACGAAGAAATCGGCACGCGAGGAGACACGCCCGGCTACTCGGCAACAGGAGTTAGCTCCATGATCCTGCTCGCATTCGCACTGGCCTACCTGGCCATGCTGGCACTCTGCCTGGCAATGGCTCGACACCATCGAGCGGTGTACAACACCGCGCCGACACCCAGACGACAGCGCTGGCTGCGTGCCACAGCGTCCGGGCTGTTACTCGGCGCAGCTCTGCTGAATACCGCATCGTCAGGATTAGCGATTGGCTTGGTGATTGCGCTGACACAGCTGATGCTTGCCGGCCTGGTGGTCAGCCTGACGCTCGCATGGCGTCAGCGGTGGGCCGCGCCACTCGGCGCCCTGCTCGGTGTGATTGGAATGTTGTCAGCGATCAGCGGCGGCTAGCGGAATCCAACGAGACATGGGAGTGCCGGTTGAACCGATGCGACATAAAGCCTTCAGCCCGGGTACTAATCCTGGGCTGAAGGCATTTTGACCCCTTCGATCTATACCGGCAGATAAACGAACCGACAACAATCTCATTGCTTCGCCTGTGATGTACGGAGCCAATCCATCATGAACAGGAGAGATTCCAGTGACTCGTATGACTCCTCTCGCAGCAGCATTGCTGCTGGCGGCAAGCGGCAGCGTCATAGCCAGCGAACACATCGCCGAAATAAGCCAGACCGGCATCAACAATGTCGCGGAGCAGCAACAGAGCGGCGGGCTGCAACGCTCTTACATCACGCAAAACGGTACCGAGAACAGCGCACTAACCGAGCAGACCGGTATCAACGACCAAGAAAGCGAGGCGAGCATCGACCAGGTGGGCTCGCTGAATTCGGCCACTGTCTATCAGATCCATGGCGACCGGTCGGGCATGGCCAGCATCGAGATCCATCAAACAGGCGTCTCAAACAGCGCTCAGGTGGAGCAACGTGAATACCTCGGCGAGTTGTCATCGACCGCGACGGTTCACCAAGAGGGCACCGGCAATCGTCTCGACGCAACGCAGACTTGGGTGGGCAACCAGCTCGACGCGGTGTCGGTGGGGCAGGACAACGTCATCCATGTGGACCAATCAGGCTTTAGCACGGCGGACCTGCAACAGCGGGGAAGCGATAACCTGGTGCAACTACAACAAGTAAGCTTCGGCATTGGCGGTGGTTTTGCCGTGGTCGATCAGGACGGTACCGCCAACCAAGCAGACATCTATCAGGTTTCCGGTCGCTACCCTGCCGGAGACGTTTTCCTACAGCAAATCGGCGATGCCAACATTGCGGAGATCTCTTCCGGCGATGGTTACAGCGTCCTGGATTATCGCCAGCAAGGCGTTGGAAACGAGCTATCTGCGTCCTTCGGCGGACAGGGCTCAAGCATTACTGGCTATTCGGAGGGCGACTATAACTTTGTCGATATTGCCCAAGTGGGCGACGACAACAGCATTGAGATTGCCCAACTTGGCTCTGACAACCGGATCGAAGCCTACCAAGGGTTCCATGCTCACGACGCGTTGATCAACCAGACGGGGCACGGGAACCAAGCGTCCCTTTGGCAGGATACGCTGACGTATACCACCAACTCCGCCAGCATTATCCAGAACGGAAATGGCAACATCGCCAACGTCACTCAGCGATAGGCACATCCCAACGGCGAGCCGATCCTGCCCGTGCGCCACGGACGCGCATGGGCAGGGCCTGCAGAGCGAGATTTCTTGAGGCCTGCCAGGTCGCTCATTTACTCGGACACTTCCCGCGCCTAAGCCGCCCTTGCGCGCAGCTCTCCTGATAAACTTGCGCGCATTCCAAGCGGCTTATCTGGCCGCCTCATCAGCTTTTTGAGCTGAAATAGCCTCTGGTACATCACGTTCCTAGACGCTAAAAATTGCCCAGTCATCAAGTACCTATTCAACACTCCGGAACCCGATGGAAAACCGTCCTGCCCCGATAACCACGCCCCGCTCGCCATCACGCCGCTTCTCCGTCGCGCCCATGATGGATTGGACCGATCACCATTGCCGGTACTTTCTGCGTCAACTTTCCCGACACGCCCTGCTCTACACCGAAATGGTTACGACCGGTGCGCTGATCAATGGCGATGCGGGGCGTTTCCTTCGTCATGACGAAGCGGAATATCCCCTTGCGTTGCAACTCGGCGGCAGCGTGCCGGCGGAGCTGGCAGCGTGCGCAAAGATGGCCGAAGCGGCGGGCTACGACGAGGTAAATCTCAACGTCGGCTGCCCCAGTGATCGCGTGCAGAACAACATGATCGGTGCCTGCCTGATGGGCCATCCGGCGCTGGTGGTCGATTGCATGAAAGCGATGCGGGACGCCGTCGGCATCGACGTGACAGTCAAACATCGAATCGGCATCAACGGGCGCGACAGCTACGCCGAGCTCTGCGACTTCGTCGGTCAGGTTCGCGAAGCGGGTTGCCGCAGTTTTACTGTGCACGCGCGCATTGCCATTCTCGAGGGGCTGTCGCCCAAAGAAAATCGCGAGGTTCCACCCTTGCGTTACGACATTGCCGCGCAGCTCAAAGACGATTTTCCAGACTTGGAAATCATCCTCAACGGCGGCATCAAGACGCTGGACGAATGCGAGGCGCATCTCCAACGCTTCGATGGTGTGATGCTTGGACGCGAGGCCTATCACAATCCGTATTTGCTCGCTCAGGTGGACGCCCGGCTGTTCGGCAGTCATGACCCGGTCATCAGCCGCGCCGAGGCACTAGCGCGGATGCGACCTTATATCCAGCGGCACCTCGAAGCTGGCGGCTCGATGCATCACATCACGCGCCATGTTTTGGGGCTGGGTCTGGGCTTTCCAGGTGCGCGACGTTTCCGTCAGTTGTTATCGGTCGATATCCATAAGACGAAGGAGCCGTTGATCCTTCTCGATCAGGCGATCGGCCTGCTCGAAGGACGTTGATATAGTCTTGCGGAACACGCGGGACCATTTTCAATCCAAGTGCTGTCCGCCCGGACCATCCACTCGTCAAGTGGCTCGGTGGCCTCGGGTTCAGTCATGTCAACTCAGAGGATAGAGCGCCCCCATGACATCCAAGCTGGAACAACTCAAGCAGTTCACCACCGTCGTCGCCGACACCGGCGATCTCGATGCCATCGCCCGCTTGCAGCCGGTCGATGCCACCACTAATCCTTCGCTGTTGCTCAAGGCCGCCGCCCTGCCCCGTTACGCGGAACATCTGCAGGCCGCCATGTCCCGTTGTGGCGGTGACATCGGGCTAGGCTGCGATCTATTCGCCGTCGCGGTTGGCCAGGAAGTGCTCAAGCTGATCCCCGGGCGGATTTCCACTGAGGTCGATGCGCGGCTTTCGTTCGATACCCAGGCGATGGTGCAGCGCGGCGAACGCCTGATCGGCCTGTACGAACAAGCAGGTATCGCGCGGGACCGCGTGCTGGTCAAACTGGCCTCCACTTGGGAAGGCATCCGCGCCGCCGAGCAATTGGAAAAATCCGGCATCCAGACCAATCTGACGCTGCTGTTCTCCTTCACCCAAGCGGTCGCCTGCGCCGAAGCCGGCGTGTTCCTCATTTCGCCGTTCGTGGGCCGGATCTACGACTGGTACAAGAAACATGAAGGTCGTGATTACACAGGCAGCGAAGATCCAGGCGTGCTGTCGGTCAGCCGGATCTATGACTACTACAAGACCCACGGCTACGACACGGTGGTGATGGGAGCGAGCTTCCGCAATACGGGGCAGATCGAAGCCCTGGCGGGCTGTGACCGTCTGACGATAAGTCCCGAGCTGCTCAGCCAGCTGGCACAGGAAGAAGGTTCGCTAGAACGTAAGTTGTCGCCAGGCCGCGCATCTGAGCCGCGCGTCACACTGGATGAGAGCAGTTTCCGCTGGGGTTTGAACGAAGACCCGATGGCGACCGAAAAGCTGGCCGAAGGCATCCGCCAGTTCGCTCGTGATCAGGAGAAACTCGAGGCTCTGCTGGAAGCTAAGCGCTAGATCAGGAGCGCTCGAGTGCCGTCACGAGGTCACGAAAGGCCTCGCGATTGGAGTCATTGAGGCTCATCAAAATACGGTGGGCCTCGAGCACTTTGTCCTTCACCACGTCTTCCGACTGATCCTGGCTAGGCAGGTCGGCAAGCTGCTCTGGCGATGGCAGCGGCTGATCGACGATATTGAATACCTGATCGAAGCCCATCGACTGCAACAGACGCGTGATATCAGCGTGCGTCGTAACCAGCGTAGGCAACATGCCGATCTTCTGGCTGGACAGAATTGACAGCTTGGCCAGCAGCCCCAATGTCGTGCTGTCGATGCTGCGGCTTTCGGTGAGGTCGATGACGATCGCCGAGAAATTCAGCGACGAGAAGATTTTTTCGATCGTAGCGTCCAATGCCGAGCAAAGCGTCAGTCGGATTTCGCCGACGAATTTGAGAACGAACGTGCCGTCCTGCTCGGCGAACTGGATCTTACCAGTGCTCATGCAAGGTTCCTGCTCAATACCAGCAACGCGATGTCATCGGGCATATCCTCGAGATCGGCCAGGCCGAGCACTCGCTGGAGACCATCCAGCCTACCCCCGGCTTCGGAAATCAGTCCGGGCAAGCCTGCTTCCTTTTCTTTGAGCGTGTCACCAGGCAAAAGGTCCAGAATGCCATCGGAAAGCAGCGTGAGGCTGAATGCCTCGGGCAACTCGATTTCATAATTATCGTAGGTCGCTTCGACGAACAGGCCAACCGGCAAGCCCCGTCCCTCCAGATAGCTCGCAATGCCGCCGGTATAGAGCACCGGCATCGGCAGGTGCCCGCCGATGCTGTAGTGCAGCACGTTGCGCTCCTGATCGATCACGCCGCCCAGCATGGTGACATGCTTGCCGAGCTTGCAATTGATCAGCCCACGGTTGATGTGATCGAGCACTTCGGACGGTTTGAACGCGCGCGGCGCTCCCCTTCCCCGTCGAGACTCGTACAGCAATCGCGTCGTCATGAATTTCAGCAGCGCCGTGACGAATGCCGAAGAGGCGCCATGGCCGGACACGTCGGCCAGATAGAAGCCGATGCGATGCTCGTCCACGCGGAAGTAATCGACGAAATCCCCGGACAGATAGAGGGAAGGGATGATCTGATGGGCGAAATGGAAGTCATCGATGCTGTAGGGCGTGACAGGCAGCATGTTCATCTGCACCTGACGCCCGGCATCCTGATCTTCCTGCAATAAATGCAGACTGGCTTGCAGGTCGCGGTTGGCGGTTTCCAACTGCTCACGGTAGCGCCGGTTCTCCATGCGCAACCGTGATCGATCAAGTGCTCGACGCACCGAGTGCTCGAGCATCGCCAAGTCTTCAAGGGGCTTGATCAGGTAATCGGCCGCACCCAGACGCAGGGCTTCAACGGCATCGCTCATCACGCCGGCGCCAGACACTACGATGACTGGCAGATCGGCCTGGCGTTCGCTGATCTGGCGGATCAGCTCCAGACCGTCCATCTGCGGCATGCGCAGATCGCAAATCACCAGATCAGGCTGTTCGGCCTCGAACAGTTCCATGCCTTGCGGCCCGTTAGGCGCCTGCAGGACTTTGAAACCACTGTCATCCAGATAGGCGGCCAAACTGGCTCGTACCACATCGTCGTCATCTATGATCAGCAGCGTCGCGCTTGGGTTGTGCATGTTCCTACCAGGCGGTATCGCCAGGATGATTGGCGAAAGCATCGGCCCCCGCACGAACGCTGGGGCAAGGGATCTTTTCAAGGCGCAGACGGTACTCCCATACGATCCGCGTTTCAAGCCAGGCGCCGCCGCCCCGCCTGTGCTTTACAGGCTTAATTAACGGGCGTTATAAGAACTGACGCAACCAAAACTCAGAGGACGAAAAATGAGCCAGAGTGATCGGGACTACAGCGAAAAACGCGACTTCATCCGCATGCAAATAGAGACGGCGATCACCCTTATCCATAACGGCCAGCGCTACGACGCGATCTGCATGGACCTTTCGAGCACAGGTATGCAGGTGCTGGCCGCGACGAGCCTGCAAATGGGCGACAAGGTACGGGTGAATATCCCCTCGGAGCACGATCAGCTGGAGGGACTGGAGGCGGACACCGAAGTGGTACGAGTTGGCACGCATGAAGATGGACGGCAGAGCCTTGGCTTGGCCATCCTGTCGATGAGCTAAAAGGCACTCGGCGCTGAACAGCGCCGGGGGTCTGCGAACGCCACGTCATCCCCGTGGCGTCGCCGACAGCCATCAGAAGTCGTCTTCGACCTGCCCGTCCTGTGTGCGGAACTCGCGGTTCTGCAGATAGGCATTGCGAACGAAGATGTACTTATCACCGGTGATCATCTTCTCGGCCGAGAGCAGACCGGCGCGCAGGTCGACCACATTCACCGCTCGCGTCACGTTGCGGGTCGGTACATGGTCCATGTGGGGATAAGGCTGCAGGAAGGCATCAGGCACACGCCCTGCCGCGTCGCGCACGGTGCTCGGCCCGAGCAGCGGCAATACGACATAAGGTCCACTGCCAAGTCCCCAGGCACCCAGAGTCTGGCCGAAATCTTCGTCGTTCTTCTGCAGGCCCATGCGGGTCGCCACATCGAAGAAGCCCAGCACGCCAAAGGTGGTATTGAACAGGATGCGGCTCGTGTCGATGCCGGCATCGTGAACCTTGCCCTGCAGCAGATCGTTAGTCAGCACCACGACATCGCCCAGGTTGCTGAACACGTTACCTATGCCGTCTTCGAGGAAATTAGGCGTGACTTTCTGGTAACCCTGCGCGAGCGGTTTGAGCGTGTAGGTATCGAGCTTGTCGTTGAAGTTGAACACCACCCTGTTCACGCCTTCCCAGGGATCCTCCTCGGCGGCCTGCAACGAAGACGCGCCAAATATCGTCAGCGCTGCGACGAGCGTGACCCTGACATATCCGATCCAATCCTTGCCGATCATTTGCATCGCGGCCTTCCCCTTATCCCGAATGGTGGCGTGCCCAACAAAGCGCAACAGTATAAATCCATTCTGGAGATTGCGGCAGCGAACAGACATGCGGCTGCGAGCGAACTTCGCTGCACGACTCGCCCTCCAAGGAGGACAAGCCCGGGCCGCTGGCTTACTCCATCTTCACCGAGCTGGCGAATTCGTAGTCTGAAATAAGAGGGAAGCAATATGCCGGAACATGATCTGCAGTCGCAGCTAGCAGAGTTGCGTAGTCAGCTGGCCCAGGACACGCCGCTGACCGAAGAGGAGCGCGCATCGCTACAGGCCATTGCACAGGACATCGAGCTTCGCCTGGCGAACCAGGGCGTAGTCGATCAGCACGATTCGCTGGTCGATGGCGTCAACCTCGCGGTAGAACGTTTCGAGGTCAGCCATCCCAATACCGCCATGACGCTGCGCAACATCATGCAGACGCTGGCGAACATGGGCATATGAAGAGCGAAAGCCGATAAAGCGGCTGGAGGCTGGACGAAAACGCCTCCGGCCCGCCGGCTGCACTCACTGTCTGACGAGACGCCCGTTGTTTACGGTGACGGCCTCGGTACTGCGATACGGATTGATGTCCAGCCCGCCGCGACGCACGTAACGCGCGTATACCGTCAGCCACTCCGGCTTCAGCAACCGCTGCAAATCGAGGAAGATGCGCTCCACGCACTGTTCGTGGAAGTCGGCGTGCTGACGGAAGCTCACCAGATAAGTCAGTAGACTGCCGTGATCCAGCGCAGCACCACGGTACTCGACCACCACCGTGCCCCAATCCGGCTGGCCGGTAACGGGGCAGTTGGATTTGAGCAAATGGCTATAGACGCATTCTTCGACCTGACGACTCGGGTCACAATTCAGCAGATCCGCGCGCGGGGAATCGTAGTGCTCGATGGCCACGTCCAGCTCATCGATGCAGCGTCCCGCCAGTGGTGCAATGCCTTCCCCGGTAACTTCGTCCAGCGTTCGTAGGCGAACACCGACCGGCTTGCCCGCTGCGGCCGACAAATCTTTGACCATGACCTCAACCAGCTCTTCGCGGCTTTCGAACACCGACTGGTTCAGCGAATTCAGATAGAGCTTGAACGACTTGGATTCGATGATGTTCGGCGAATCCGCCGGGATGCTGAACTCGCCGATGGCCACCACCGGCTTGCCGGACGGCAGCAGCCAGGACAGCTCGTAGCAGTTCCAGATGTCCACGCCTCGATAAGGAAGAGTGTCGACCGTCAGCCCCAGCTCGGCCCACTTCGGCGCGCGCGGGATCGGAAACAGTTGCTCGGGACTGTAGGTCGCGACATAGGCGCTGGTTTTACCCAGCGGTGAGAGTTCGGCGGGGTGTTGCATGGCGGGAACCTGTACGAAAAATGACCGCAAGTGTATCGGTTCCCGCCGTGTTTATCATCGCCAAAAACGCCTGCCGTCCTACCGCATGGCTGGCACTCAACGGCTCACTGGCGCATTCCGCGGCCACTTTTGAGCAACCGGATGCACCATAGATACATCAGCACCGCCGCCACCGCCATGAAGCTGATGGCAATCCCGATTTGGATATCAGAAACCCCAAGGATGCCGTAACGGAACGCATTGACCATGTGCAGGATAGGGTTGGCCAGCGACAACGTCTGCCAGAAAGGCGACAGCAAGGTGATCGAATAGAACACGCCACCCAGGTAGGTCAGCGGCGTCAGCACGAAGGTCGGAATGATCGAAATATCATCGAAATTTCGCGCAAACACCGCATTGATGAAGCCGCCCAGCGCGAAGATCGTCGAGGTCAGGGTGATGACCAGCAGCGTGACGCCTAGGTGATGAACCTGCAGATCGGTAAAGAACATCGACAGCACGGTGACAATCAGCGCAACGGCCAGGCCCCGCGTGATGCCGCCCAGCGCGAAACCGATGAGAATCACGTGTGGCGAAACCGGCGAGACCAGTAGTTCTTCGATGGAGCGCTGGAATTTACTGCTGAAAAAGCTCGAGACCACGTTGCTGTAGGAGTTGGTGATCACCGACATCATGATCAGCCCCGGCACAATGTACTCCATGTAGCTGAAGCCGCCCATCTCGCCGATTCGCGCGCCGATCAGGTTTCCGAAGATGACGAAGTACAGCACCATGGTGATCGCCGGCGGCAGCAGGGTTTGCGGCCAGATGCGCGTGTAGCGGCGGATTTCACGATGGACGATGGTTTGCAGCGCAACCAGATTGGGCCTAAATTCCGCGTTCATTTGGCCACCTTGGGCAGATTGTTCTCCACCATCGAAACGAACAGCTCTTCCAGCCGGTTGGTCTTGTTGCGTAGGCTCAGCACCTCGATACCTTGCGCTGCCAGCAGACGAAACAGGTCGGTAATGCCTTGGCTCTTTTCCACCTGCACTTCGAGCGTGTGGTGATCGACCAGCCTCGCCGGGTAGTTGCCCAGCTCCGGCGGCACCAGCTGCGATTCCTTCAGATCGAGCAGGAAGGTTTCAACATGCAGCTGCTTGAGCAGCTCGCGCATGCTGGTGTTCTTGACGATCTGCCCATGGTCGATGATGCCGATGTTACGGCACAGCTGCTCAGCCTCTTCCAGATAGTGAGTGGTGAGGATGATGGTGATGCCTTCACGATTCAGTTCGGTGAGAAACGACCACATCGAACGACGCAGCTCGATGTCCACGCCAGCCGTGGGCTCGTCGAGAATCAACAGGCGCGGGCGATGGATCAGCGCGCGAGCGATCATCAGCCGTCGTTTCATGCCGCCGGAGAGCATCCGCGAGGACACGTCACGCTTGTCCCACAAACCCAACTGGTTCAAGTACTGCTCGGCGCGCTCCTTGGCGACCTTGGCCGGGATGCCGTAGTACCCGGCTTGCGTGACGAGAATATCGAAGGCCTTCTCGAACTGGTTGAAGTTGAACTCCTGCGGCACCACACCCAGACAACGCTTGAGCCTGGCGGGGTCGCGATCCAGATCATGGCCGAACACATTGACCGTGCCGCCTGTCTTGTTCACCAGCGTGGAGAGGATGCCGATGGTGGTGGATTTGCCAGCCCCGTTGGGCCCCAGCAACGCGAAGAAGTCGCCTTCGGCCACGTCCAGATCGATGCCCTTAAGGGCCTCGAATCCGTTTCCGTAAACCTTGGTCAACTGCCGAATGGACAGAGCGGTACTCATATGAACATGCACGCAAAGCAAGAGATTCAAACTAGATAAGGGCGCGGTGAGGCAATTGCAACGCCATCGCGTGGCTTTGCCCCAACCGGCCGACGCTGTATCTCCGATGAGGAACGCAGCCGCAATGCCCTACGCCGCTGGGACGCGGGCTCCGACGCTGGAGCATGGGCACGTGAAGACGCAAACCGCTATTCCCTAGAAGTCAGCCAGCTTGGTGCGAAACACGTCGTGACTGCGCTACCAAGTCATGCTCGAACTCACCATCCCCGGTCCGGTCATTACTTGAAACCAAACGCATCAACCGTCGCTGATCTCGATTCGCTTCCAACGCCTATGCTCAAGTAGGACGCCCTTCGCTCAACAAAGGAAAACTCATGACCCTGCTCTGGCTGCTCGTGTTACTGCTCGGCATCGCCGTGATCGCCCATCTACGGGTTTCGCCCGTGCCCGCGCTGGCCATCGTGGCCGCGTACTTGATGTTCATGGGAGTCGCCGACGAAACGCCGGCCTGGCTGATGGTCATCCTCTGGCTCCTGCTCATTGCCGTCGCGGTGCCGCTCCTGGTTACCGATCTGCGCATCAAGCATTTCAGCGGGCCGATGTTCGACTGGTTCAAGAAAGTCCTGCCACCCATCTCCGACACCGAACGCGATGCCATCGACGCCGGCAGCGTCTGGTGGGATGGCGAGTTGTTCAGCGGCCGGCCGAACTGGGACACCCTGCTCGGCTATCCCAAAGCCACACTCACCGACCAAGAACAGGCATTCATCGATGGTCCCACCGAAGCGCTCTGCGCCATGGTCGACGACTGGGATGTCGGCCAGCGTCTGGATCTGCCGCAAGAAGCATGGGACTACATCAAGGCCGAAGGTTTCTTCGCCCTGATCATTCCCAAGGAATACGGCGGCAAAGGCTTCTCGGCCTATGCGCACTCGCAGATCGTGATGAAGCTGGCCACTCGCAGCGGCGACCTCGCAAGCACCGTAATGGTGCCCAACTCGCTCGGACCGGCCGAACTGCTGATGCACTACGGCACCGATGAACAGCGCAACCATTACCTGCCGCGTCTGGCCAACGGCACGGACATCCCCTGCTTCGCCCTGACCGGCCCCTACGCCGGCTCCGACGCGGGTGCGATGAACGACAGCGGCGTGATCTGCAAAGGTCAGTGGCAAGGCGAAGAAGTCATCGGGCTGCGCCTGAACTGGGAGAAGCGCTACATCACCCTCGGTCCGGTCGCGACGCTGCTGGGTGTTGCCTTCAAAACCTATGACCCCGAACACCTGCTGGGCGATGAAGGAGAACTCGGCATCAGCCTGGCCCTGATTCCCACCGACACCGCCGGCGTCGAGATCGGCCGTCGCCACCTACCGCTGGGCGCCGCGTTCATGAACGGGCCGAACTGGGGCAGGGACGTATTCGTTCCGCTGGAAGCCATCATTGGCGGGCGCGACATGATCGGCAAAGGCTGGATGATGCTGATGAATTGCCTGTCCGTTGGCCGTTCCATCTCGCTGCCAGCCACCGGTGTCAGCGCCGCCAAGGCCTGTAGCTATGTCAGCGGCCGCTATGCGCAGATCCGCGAGCAATTCAACGTGCCGCTGGCCGCATTCGAAGGCATTCAGGAACCGCTGGCCCGCATCGGCGGTAACGCCTGGCTGATGGACAGCGCACGAATCCTGACGGCCAATGCGGTGGATCTGGGCGAAAAACCGTCGGTGCTCTCGGCCATCCTCAAATATCACCTGACCGAACGCGGCCGCGAATGCGTCACCGACGCCATGGATATTCACGGCGGCAAAGGCATCATCATGGGCCCGAACAACTACCTGGGCCGCTTGTGGTTATCCGCGCCGATCTCCATCACCGTTGAAGGCGCGAACATCCTGTCGCGCAACCTGATGATCTTCGGCCAAGGCGCGATCCGCTGCCATCCGTTCGTATTGCGCGAGATGGAACTGGTCCATGAGCCGGACCGCGATGCCGCGGTGAAGAAGTTCGACAAACTGCTGATGCAGCACATCGGCTTCGCCGTCAGCAATACCGCCAGTACTCTGGTGCTCGGGCTGACTTTCGGCCTGTTCGGTAAAGCGCCAGGCAACGACCTCACCCGCCCCTATTTTCGCGCACTGAACCGTATCGCAGCGGCATTCGCCATGCTGGCCGATGTGTCGATGATGCTGCTGGGTGGCGAATTGAAGCGCCGCGAACGCCTGTCGGCCCGGCTCGGCGATGTGCTCAGCCATCTGTATCTGGCATCAGCCGCGCTCAAGCGTTATCACGATCTGGGCCATCCGGTGGAACAGGCGCCGCTGCTGCGATGGGCTTTGGATGATTGTCTATGCAAAGCCGAGGAAGCATTGGCCGGCACATTGGCCAACTTCCCCAACCGGCTGCTTGGCGGCGTGCTGCAGGTGCTGGTGTTCCCCTTCGGTACTCGTCACCGGGGGCCGTCAGATGAACTCGATGCGGAAGTTGCCGCCATCCTCGGACGGCCGGAAGGCGACGCGGCGCTGGAGCAGATTCTTGAAGGCGTTTATCGCCCGCTCGGCAGCGAGGAAGCCTTCGGCGCGCTGCGCGCTGCGTTCGACACGCTGGCCGCCACGCAACCGTTGCAGAAGAAGCTGCACAAAGCGCTCAAGAATGGAGAGTTCAAACCGACCGCGGCGCAAGACCCCATCACTGCGGCTGTGACAGCGGGCGTGTTCGATGAGGGCGAAGCTGCGCAACTGCGCAGCGCCGAAGCCGCCCGACGTAAAGTCATCGACGTGGACGACTTCGCCAAAGAGGCGCTTGAGCTACAGCCAGGCCGGATTCGCTAGCTGTTCGGCCCACCTCGGCAACGCCAAACGCTTCGCGCCGAGGCGGGTCTTTCTCATCGAGGTTGAACGTACGCAGCGTGGGCACGGCACAGTCAGCTACCTGCCTAGACACGCCTCTAGCAGTTTCGAATCGAACCCATGCCGTGGTCGCGAGTCAACTAGACACGTCCTATTTAATTACGCGCCGCCCTATAATCGCGCGCCCAACCCGACACAGGTGAACCATGGCCAACCCTTATCACGCCCACAACCTGGCTCTTCTGGCCCATCTGCGCGGCATCCTGCTTGCCATGGGTGAAACCGGACAGGTATCGGAAGAAAGCCACGCGCTGTTTCTTGAGCGCTTCGACGAGCTGATCATGAATCTCAAAGATGTGCCGGAAGAACGGCATATGGGCCAGGACATGATCTGCCAGGTCTTCCACCGTTATCCGCAGATCGCGCATCTGGTCCCTCGGGATCTGCTGTGGTACTTCGGCGGTGATTGCCTGCACTTCATGCCGGACGAAGAGATCGAGATTTTCCAGCAGCTGGAAGAGCGCCGCTACGAAGCCGAACAGAACGACGAACCTTTCGACTGGAACATGGAAAGGCAGCTGCTGAGCATGCCGGAAGAAAGCCCACGGCACTGACTAACTACCTGTCACTTAGTGCTAATGCAGGGCTTTGTAGGAGCGGGCCGCGCCCGCGATCCACGCGCATGGTGCGCTCCTGCAGGGCTTCAGCGCTTATCTGAACGGCTTAAGCACTGCTAATTCCGTCTCTGCTCGGCAGCGGACTTGGCGCCTCGGCTGAGCGGAACGATTGCGACACAGCTGTTGGCAAGGCTTGCCATTGCAAGATCGGCGCGGCGCGTCACGTCATGTCATGACTCGTTCGGATTACAGCAAGCGAGTCGCTTTTGCCGCCTCACTCCGCTCGAAACCGATCTCTTTCCGGCTCTCTGAGCGGGCGGCTCAGGCGTTCGGCAAACCGAATTATTTTCGCCGTCACCTATTGCATTTATCGCAAGAATGGAAGCGAAGCCCCGCTAACCGCCCGTTGATGGTAGACTGCGCGCCGTTGCGTCGCCGTTCAGCAAAGACGCAACCTCATTCTGCCGGGAACGCACCCGGCACCGCCGCTGCAGGATCACAGCGATCGCCGCCCATGTGCGTGCCGCTTGTGACGCTTTCGGATCGCGCTTGTCGGTCTCCCTCCTGTCAGCTTCCAGTCCGCACCCCTCGAACACCGGTTCGATCATGCCTGCCTCGCGCAGTGATTCGGGTGCCATAACGCCATGCCGTGAATACGGCCCTGCGTCGTGCCAGCGATGCTTGAGGCTCATAAAAAGGAGACGTTGTGTACCAACTCGCCCTACCCACCGTTTTGCTTCTGTTGCTGGGCTTCTATGGATTGACGTTTTTTCTGTCGACCCGCATCGGCCAGAAGAAAGAGAACGTAGACAGCTACATGGTTTCCAACAACTCGGTGGGTTTCGGCATGTCTGCCGCTAGCATGACCGCCACCTGGATCTGGGCCGCCTCGTTCTACGCCGCAGCAAGCGCGGGTTATAAGTACGGCCTCTCCGGTGCGCTGCATTACGGATTCTGGGGCGCGCTGATGATTCTGTTCATCTACCCCTTCGGCAAGCGCTTCCGGCAACTCGCGCCCAAGGCCCACACCCTTGGCGAGATCATGCAGGCGCGCCACGGTCGCTCCAGCCAGATGATCCTTGCAGGCTCCAACATCCTCGGTAGCTGCATCAGCCTGACGGTCAACTTCACCGCCGCTGGCGCGCTGGTCGAAGTGCTCTCGCCGCTGAGCTTCGTGCATGGCGTCCTGTTCGCCGGTCTCGGTGTGCTGTCCTACACGCTGTGGTCGGGCTTCCGTTCTTCGGTGCTGACCGACTTCGGCCAGCTGGTCGCCATGATCCTCGCGGCGGTCATCATCATTCCGATGATCTTCTTCCAGCTAGGCGGGCCGGAGCTGTTCGAGGCGGGAATGCCACGCCTGGCGCCGGAGCAAGCGAGCTTCTATTCACCCACGGCGATCCTTGAGCAAGGCGCGCCCTTCTTCGTCGCGGTGCTGGCCTACGCCATCGGCAATCAGACCATCGCCCAGCGCCTATTCGCCGTACGCGAGGATCTGATCAAGCCAACCTTCCTCACCGCGACCGTCGGCTACGGCGCCATTGTCATCGGCCTCGGCATGCTCGGCCTGCTAGCGCTGCTGGCCGGCATCGAGCCCATTGACGGTGATCTGAACAACCTGATCCCGCAGATGGCCTCCAACTACCTGCCGCCGTTCATGATCGGGCTGCTGTTCATCATGGTGATCGGCTCGCTCTCGTCCACAGCCGACTCTGACCTCTCCGCTCTGTCGTCCATCGTCATGACAGACATTTACGGCAAGACGCTGGCCAAGAACAAACCCAACCCGACCGTGATGCTCTGGGTCGGCCGCCTGACCATGATCGTCGCGACCATGGTCGGCGTCGCCTTCGCCAGCCTCAAACTCGACATCCTCACCATGCTGATCTTCGTCGGTGCGCTCTGGGGCTCCATCGTCTTTCCGGTGATCGCCAGCCTGTTCTGGGATCGTGTTACCAACAAGGCCTTCACCAGCGCGGTGGTCGCGGCCTTCGCCATGTTCATTGTCTGCCGCTTCGAACTGGTGCCGCTGGACGGCGTATTGGCGGTGTTCTTCGAACTCTGCGCCTCCGTCGGCGGCGGCGTGGTGATCGGCCTCATGACCTTCGGCTTCTTTGGTCGCCGAGCCGGCATTCTGCTTGGCGTACTGACGACGCTGGTGCTGGCGCCATTCGCCGTCGGCTTCCTGCGTGATTACACGGTTCTGCTCAGCTCGTTGACCGCCTACGGCGTCAGCATGGTGGTTTGCGTGGCTATCAGCCTGCGTAACCAGGAACGCTTCGATTTCGACCGGATCGGCGAAAAGGTCGTCGCCTTCCAGACCGTACAACCCGAAACCAATACCAAAGAGAAGGAGAACATCCCATGTCCAGTATCGCTCTGACCGCTTATGTCCTTATCTGGCCAGCCCTGGCCGCCCTTGTCCTCGGCCTGCTCTGCGTTGCCCTTGTGCACGACATGTGCGAAGCCAAGCGCAAGGGAACGGACTTAGTCTGATTCATTGCCCAGGCGGGACTCACCCGCCACAACGAGAAAGGCCCGCATTTATCAGCGGGCCTTTCTCGTTGTGGCATTGCGACTATCAGGACTTGTTGGATGACTTCGCAGCTTCGATCAGGTCCTTACCGATATCCTGCTCGAACTTCTTCCACACCGGCTGCATCGCCTCGCGCCACTTGGCACGCTGTTCGGGCGTCAGTTCGATGATTTCGCTGGTGCCTGCATTGGCGATTGCATCACGCGCCTCGCGGTTCAGGTCGTCGGCCTGACGGTTCACCTCGACGGTGACCTCATCCATGATCGCTTTCAGCTCGCTACGAACGTCCTCCGGCAGCCCTTTCCAGAACTTGGTATTGGTGATCACCATGTAGTCGATCACACCGTGCTCGGAGTGGGTGAAGTACGGCTGCACTTCATGCACCTTCTGGCTGAAGTAGTTGGACCAAGTGTTCTCGGTCCCGTTGACCACGCCGGTCTGCAGCCCCTGATAAACCTCGGCGAAGCTCATCTTGCGCGGGTTGGCACGCAGCGCCTTGAACTGCTCGTCGAGCACGTTGGAAGCCTGTACACGAAACTTCAGGCCGCGCGCATCCTTGGGCTCGTGCATCGCCTTGTTGGACGACAACTGCTTCATGCCGTTGTGCCAGTAAGCCAGCCCGGTAATGCCTTTGTCTTCCATGCTGCTCAACAGTCCCTGGCCATGCGGACTCGCCTGAAAGCGGTCGACCGCCGCGATATCGTCGAACAGGAACGGCAGGTCAAAAATCTGGATGGGCTTGGCGTAATGCTCGAATTTGGCCAGCGACGGCGCCAGCATGTGCACGTCGCCCAACAGCAGCGCCTCCATTTCCTTACCGTCGCCGAACAAAGACGAGTTCGGATAGACCTCGACCTTGACCTTGCCTGGCAGGCGTTCCTCGGCGAGCTTCTTGAACAGTAGCGCGCCCTGCCCTTTCGGTGTGTTGTCCGCGACTACATGAGCGAACTTGATAGTGATCGGATCGGCGAAGGCCAGGCCGGCGGTGAGGGAAAGCGCGCAAGCAAGTGCTTTTACGGTGGTTTTCAGCATGGTGGTACCTCTGTTGTTTTTGTCAGATTTGGTACGAGTGCCGGGTGGATTGCCGTCAGGACACTCCTTGCCCGGCACGTTGCAGCAGACGACGGGCGCGACCGATGACGGGCGCATCGACCATCTGTCCGTCCACTACGAAAACCCCATCGCCGGACGCACCGGCGGCGAGGATGCGTTGTGCCCAGTCGAGTTCTCCTGCGCTGGGCATCAGCGTTTCATGCACCACAGCCACCTGGCTGGGGTGAATGCACAGCAAGCCGCCGAAGCCCATATCGCGGGCGTCGGCAGTCATACGGGCGAGGCCGCCCACGTTTTTGATATCGGGGAATACGCTGTCCAGCGGCGGCGCCAGATCAGCCAGCCGGGACTGCAGCAGAAGTGCGTAGCGCGCCTGGTCGAGGATGCGCTCGGCGCCTGCGGTGCCGCTCGCCAGACCCAGATCCAGCCCGAGGTCAAGCGCGCCGAAGGACAGCCGCTCGACGCCCTGGGCATGAGCGATGTCCGCCAGATGAGCGAGCCCGCGGGCGCTCTCAATGATCGGCCACACGGGTTTGCCGCAGCCGAACACCAAGGCCACCTGTAATGAGCTTTCCACCTTCGGCAGCAGCACGCCGACCACTCCGACATGACGTGCGCACAACGCTAGATCGGCGGCCTGCTCGGCGTGACCCGGCGCATTGATGCGCACCAGCACGCGAGCCTGCGGATTGGTCCGGAGAAACTCGTCGAGATTGGCGCGCGCCTCGCTCTTCTGGCTCTCGGCGACCGCATCCTCGAGGTCGACGATCACCGCGTCGGCACCGGTCGCCAGCGCCTTGGGAATACGCTCGGGGCGGGTCGCCGGGACGAACAGAGCGGTGCGGATGATGGCAGATGTCATGCTGCTTCCTTCTCGAATTGGTTTCGTAGGGCGGTCACACCGCGCCCTGTTCATGCAGGCGCTGAATATCACCGGTCGCATAGCCCAGCTCGGCGAGCAACGTGTCGGTGTGCTGGCCTAGCGCTGGGATCGGGTCCATGCGTGGCTCAAAAGCGGTATTGCGCCCTGGGGGCAGTAACGCAGGTAACTTGCCGGACGGGCTGTCCACCTCGCTCCACCGCTGGCGAGCCTGTAGCTGCGGATGCGCCCAGACGCCGGCCATGTCATTGACGTGGGCGTTGGCGATCGGCGCGTTGTCTAGCCGAGCGATCACTTCTTCGGCGGTCAGCCTGGAGAACGCCTCGACGATAATGGCGCGCAGCTCGGCACGGTTTTCCGAGCGCTTGAAATTCGCCGAGAAACGCTCGTCCTGCGCCAGCTCCGGCTGCAGCAGCACCTTCTCGCAGAACAGCAGCCACTCGCGCTCGTTCTGCAGGCCGAGCATTACGGTGCCGCCGTCGCCTGTGGGGAACGGTCCGTAGGGGTAAATGGTGGCGTGGGCGGCTCCGGCGCGCGGCGGCGGCGTGGCGCCCTGGTAGGCGTAGTACAGCGGGTAGCCCATCCACTCGACGAGGCTTTCCAGCATGGAGACGTCGATGCGGCTGCCGACGCCGGTCTTGTCGCGCAGCATCAGCGCCGAGAGCACGCCGGTATAGGCGTACATGCCGGCGGCGATGTCGGCGATGGAGCAACCGGCCTTGGCCATCTCGGTCTCGCCCGGCCCACCGGTGACGGAGAGGAAGCCGCCCTCGGATTGGATCAGCAGGTCGTAGGCCTTCTTCTGTTCGTAGGGCCCGCCTTCGCCGTAGCCGGAAATATCGCAGACGATCAGGCGCGGAAAGCGCTCATGCAGTTGCTCGAAAGACAGGCCCATGCGAGCCGCGGCACCCGGCGCAAGGTTCTGTACCAGCACGTCGGCGCCAGCCAGCAACTGATCAAGTACTTGCCCAGCGGCCTCCTGCTTGACGTCCAGCGTCAGGCTTTCCTTTGAGCGGTTGGTCCAGACGAAGTGCGAGGCAAGGCCGTCGACACGTTCGTCATAGCCCCGGGCGAAATCGCCGGAGCCGGGGCGCTCGACCTTGATCACGCGGGCGCCGAGATCAGCCAGCTGGCGCGTGCAGAACGGCGCGGCGATGGCATGCTCGAGGCTGACTACAGTGATGCCGTCGAGTGGGCGGGGTTTGGCGGTTGTGTCGTTCATGTCTTTTCCTGCCTGTTCGTCTGTTTTGGTGGACTGAAGCGGAACATCACCCGGCCCACCTACTGCTGCCTCTCGTAGCGTGCGCTCCGCGCACCGTCCAACTTCGTACTAGTCCTCGGTGCGCAGAGCGCACCCTACGGTCAGCGCATCTTTTGCAAATCGTTCGGTCTGTAGGGTGGGCTTCAGCCCACCAGCTATTGGCGATCAGCGAAAGACTCTCAAATCGTCGATCTCGCGCAGATGCCACACCTGCTCAATCAAAGCACCCGCCTCATCCGCGCTGCGCGCACCGGAGAACCGCACCAGGCGCTGGAATTTGTCTTCCAATTCGGCACGGCTCAGGGTGTTGCCCGGATCGCCCTTTGGCTCGTCGATGGCACCATGCAGCATGCGGCCATCCGTGGTGGTCACCTCGACGCGGCCCAGCCAGCGCGCCGGATAGGCGTCGTCCACCTCGGAATCGAGCGTCATCGAGACCTTCTCCCGGAACTGGCCGACACGCGGATCGGTAAGCGCATGGGTGTGGAATTCGGTCAGTCCGGCCTTGCCGTACAGAGCGATCAGGCCCAGCACAGTACCCATGGAGAACTTGGCCTGGTGTACGGTCTGCGGCACCACCACGCGACCGAGCACGTCGATGGCGCCCTGGTGAACATGGGTGGTGACGCTGGCAATGTCTTCGGCGGTGAGCTTCTCGAGCTGCATCAGATCAAGCAGCGCATCAGCGGCCGGATGGGTATGGCGACAGGAGGCGTGGAACTTGAACGAGGTTTCGGCCAACGCCCAGCGGCTGCCGAGGCGATCGGAAAGCGCACTCGGATTGGCGTCCTTCGACATCCCGGCGGCCATGCCCTGCTCGCCTTCGAGAATGTTCTGCGCGCCCGTCAGTCCTTCGGCGGTCAGGTAGGCCGCAAGCAGACCATCGGCGGCAGCCTTGGCGGTGTGAAGCTGCTTTGAGTCGGCGGCATCGCGAAGAAATTCCCACAAGCCCGCGGCCTGAGTGCCAGCGTTGCCCAGCAGATTGGTGAACTGCTTCTGATCGAAGCCCATCAGCTTGCCCACCGCCACGGCGGCAGCCAGGGTTCCGACTGTCGCGGTGGTATGGAAGATGCGGTAGTGCGAGCGGCCGAGGAATTCGCCAATGCGAATCCCCGCCTCGTAACCGGCCACCGAAGCGACGAGCAGGTCGCGGCCGGATTTGCCCAAGTCCTGCGCCGCCGCCAGTACAGCCGGGAAAACCACCGTAGCCGGGTGCAACACCGAGCTGTTGTGCAGGTCGTCCTGCTCCACCAGGTGCGAGCTGGCGCCGTTCACCAGAGCCGCAAAATAGGCGGAGCTGCTGCTGCGATTGACGAAGATGTGCGATGCGCCGGAAGCCGGACCCATCGTCTGGGCATAGCGTTCGAATAGCGGGATCGGGTGCGAACCGGCGCTGGCCAAAGCGGAGCCGAGCCAGTCGAGGAAAAGGTCTTCGGTGCGGGCGAGCACCGCATTGGGAATCTGCTCGTAGTGCAGCCCGGCGAGAAATTCGGTCAGCGCTTGGGTGTGCTGGCTCATGCGTTCGGCTCCAAGGGGTTGGATAGTTCGATCAGGTTCAGGTCCGGGTCACGCAGGTAGACGGAGCGGATCGGCCCTGTGGCGCCGGTACGCTGGACCGGTCCTTCGAGGATCGCGACGCCTTGTTGCCCGAGGTGCGCGATGACCTCCTCCAGCGGTGTGGCGACGATGAAACACAGGTCCGCCGAGCCCGGCGTCGGGCGCTCGGCCTTGGGCTCGAATTCATGCCCGGCCAGGTGCAGGTTGATCTTCTGCCTACCGAACGCCAGCGCCTTGCGGCCTTCGCCGAAGGTCACGGCCTGCATGCCGAGCACACAGCAGTAAAAATCCGTCGTGACGTCGAGGTCGGCGACGGTCAGCACCAGGTGGTCGAGATGGCTGATGTGCATGGCGTATCTCCTTTCGCTCCTTTGGTGGGCTGAAGCGGGCGATCAAAAAGAGCGCGGCAGCTCGAGCAAGTGCTCAGCCACGTACGACAGAATCAAGTTGGTGGAGATCGGCGCCACCTGGTACAGCCGTGTCTCGCGGAATTTGCGCTCGACGTCGTATTCGTTGGCGAAGCCGAAACCGCCGTGGGTCTGCAGGCAGGCGTTGGCCGCTTCCCAGCTCGCCTTGGCCGCCAGGTACTTGGCCATGTTGGCCGCGGCGCCGGCGTTGCGACCGGCGTCGTATTCCTCGCAGGCGCGCCAACGCATCAGGTCGGCCGCTTCCAGCTCGATGTGCGACTCGGCGATGGGGAATTGCACGCCCTGGTTCTGGCCGATTGGGCGACCGAACACCACGCGGTCCCGTGCGTACTGGGCGGATTTCTCGGTGAACCAGCGACCATCACCGATGCACTCGGCGGCGATCAGCGTGCGCTCGGCATTGAGGCCGTCGAGGATGTAGCGGAAGCCCTTGCCCTCTTCACCGATCAGGCTGCTGGCCGGGATTTCCAGGTTGTCGAAGAACAGCTCGTTGGTCTCGTGATTGACCATGTTGGCAATCGGCTGCACGGTCAGGCCGTTGCCGATGGCTTCACGCAGGTCCACCAGGAAGATCGACATGCCGTCAGCCTTGCGCTGTACCTCGGCCAGCGGCGTGGTGCGCGCCAGCAGGATCATTAGGTCCGAATGCTGGATGCGCGAGATCCACACCTTCTGGCCGTTGATGACGTACTTGTCGCCCTGCTTCACCGCGGTGGTCTTGATCTTGGTGGTGTCGGTGCCGGTGGTCGGCTCGGTCACGCCCATCGATTGCAGGCGCAACTCGCCGCTGGCCAGCTTGGGTAGGTAGTAGCGCTTCTGTTCCTCGCTGCCGTTCCGCAGCAGGGTGAACATGTTGTACATCTGGCCGTGCACGGTGCCGGAGTTGCCGCCGCAGCGGTTCACTTCTTCGAGGATGATAGAGGCCTCGGCCAGGCCCAGACCCGACCCGCCATATTCTTCCGGGATCATCGCCGACAACCAGCCGGCTTCGGTCAGCGCGGTGACGAAGGCTTCGGGGAAGCCCTTTTCTTCGTCGATCTTGCGCCAGTATTCGGCGGGGAACTCAGCGCAGAGGGCGCGCACGCCTTCGCGGATGGCGTTGTATTCGTCGTTCAGGTACGGGTTCATGTTTTTGGTTCCTCGAATCTTGTCATGTACGGGGTGTCGGTTTTCGCCTCGCCCCTACCCTCTCCCCTGAGGGAGAGGGGGGTTGGTCTGTGCTGCTCTTGGGCTACGCAGCTCCGGCAACTCTCTTCAAGGGAGGGCTCGATCTGCGTAGTCAAAGGGCTCAGCGGCAGTGGCAACCCCATCAATCTGTCCCCTCTCCTCTCGGGGGAGAGGGCTAGGGTGGAGGGGCCGCCGCCACCGGCCTCACTCGAATTCCACTTCAGCTTTCTGCGCCAGTCCGTTGTGGTCCCCGGCCCAAAGCTCGGCCTTGCCCGGCGCGACGGCGCGGCCGCCGACCTCGAACGGCTGCGGCGCGATCAGCGGGCGCAGGCCGCGATAGGCGAAGCGCCGGGGACGCATATCGGGATTGGCGCGGCAGAAGGCACGCAGATTGAGGGTGGCGATCAGCGGGCCGTGCACTACCAGTCCCGAATAGCCTTCGGTTTCGGTGACGTAAGGCCAGTCGTAGTGGATGCGGTGGCCGTTGAAGGTAACGGCGGAATAGCGGAACAGCAGCGTCGGGGTCGGTGTTACCGCTTCGCGCCAGTCACCGGCGACCATCGGTTCGCCACTGACGGTTTTCGGCGGGCTGGGCTCGCGGTAGACGATGTCCTGTTCTTCGCGAATCGCCAGGCGGCCGTCCTGCAGATACTCGTGCTGCACGGTGACGAACAGCAGCGCGCCGGTGCGGCCGTGCTTCTCCTCGATGTGCTTGATGGTCGAAACCCGAGTCGCCTCACCGCCAGCCCGTAAAGGCTCGAAGAACTCCACGCGGCCACCGGCCCACATGCGGTTGCGATTGTCAGCCGGCGGCAGGAAGCCACCGCGCGCCGGATGGCCGTCTTCGCCCAGTCCGCTTTCGGCGACGGCATCCTGAAAGAAGCACCACTGCCAGAGCGGCGGCAGCGGCTCGCCATGGGCCGGCGTCGGTTCGCCGAGCGTCGCGGCGATGCGCTTGAGCATATTGCGGCTGAGCTGGTCATGGGTTTCTTCGGTGCGGCCAATCCAGGCTGTTAGGTCGGTCATCGCGAGCTTCCGGCTGTGTTGTTTTGCCGCAGCATGCTCCGAAGCCGGCGTTCCGAGAATTTGTATTTACCAACACCAGCGTTCGGCTATCCTGAACGCCGTTTCTCCCAGCGAGCGCTCTCATGCACTTCGATCTGGCCGATCTGCGCCTCTTCATTCACATCGCCGAATCTCCCAGCCTGACCCAGGGCGCGCGTCGTGCGCATCTCTCGCCAGCAGCCGCCAGCGCACGGATCAAAGCCCTGGAAAGCCAACTCGACAGCCGCCTGCTGTACCGCGACAGCCGCGGCGTGGAGCTGACGCCGGCAGGCAACCGGTTGCTGCAGCACGCGCGGCTGATCATGCGCCAGGTCGATTACCTGAAAAGCGAATTCACCGAATACGGCGCGGACAATGCCGGGCACATCCGCATCTTCGCCAACACCACGGCGGTAACCGAGTTCCTGCCCGAGGTGCTGGCGGGCTTCCTGGCCCAGCGCCCCGGCGTTACCGTCGATCTGCAGGAACGCCTCAGTCGTGACATCGTCCGCGGCGTGCTCGATGGCAGCACGGACATGGGCATCATCGCCGGCCCGGTACGGGCACAAGGCCTGCAGGTGCTGCACTTCAGCACCGATCGCCTACTGCTGGCAGTGCCAGTCGGCCATCCGCTGGCGACCGAAAAGCGCGTCAGCCTGCGCCAGACGCTGGCCTACCAGCACATCGGCCTGCACGAGGGCAGCACCCTGCTGACCTTTCTGCGCAACCAGGTGGAAAAGCTCGGTGGCAACCTGTCGCTGCGCATTCAGTTGTCCAGCTTCGAGGCGGTGTGCCGGATGATCGAGGCCGGCGTCGGCATCGGCATCATTCCCGAGTCCGCCGCGATCAGGCATAGCCGCACGATGCAGCTGGCGACGGTGGAGCTGGACGAGCCCTGGGCAGTGCGCGAACGCAGCATTCTGGTGCGCGATCTGGAGGCGTTGCCGGGTAGCGTTCGCGCCCTGATCGCAACGCTGCTACCGGGACAAAACGGAAAGCTTGAGCCAAGCTGAACGCTTATATGGACGGAGCTGCTCAGCCGTCACGGCTTTTCTGGTCCTGGAGTCGGCACGTCAAGGCGGCGAGCCGTGCTGACACGCTTCACTGGAGATTACCCGGCGTTTTGAATCCTCAGCGCAAACTGCTGCCCAAACCGCATACGCTGAACGCAACGGTGAGGCAGGTTGTCACCCGTTCTGGATGCTTTAACGGTTAGCCGCTTCTAGTCGATCGGCTCGTCACCCCAGACCATTGCATAAGGTTGTTCGCCATGACGTCGTTATTAGCCCCCATCAGTTCACTGCTGGGTGGCGTTGCATTACTACTGCTCGGCCACGGCTTGCTGAATACGCTGCTAACGCTTCGCGGCATCGCCGAGGGTTACTCCACCGGGATGATCGGCTTGCTGATGTCGGGTTACTTCGCTGGCTTTCTCGTCGGCACCTGGCTCGCTCCATCATTGATCCGACGTGTCGGCCATATCCGCACCTTCGCTTTTTACGCCGCACTGGCAGCGATCGCCGTGTTGCTGCACGTGATGATCGTCAACCCCTGGGTGTGGCTGATGTTGCGCGTACTTTACGGTGTGGCGCTGGTCACGCTGTACATGGTCATCGAGAGTTGGCTCAACGCCCAGGTCAGCGGTGAAAAACGTGGCCAGGTATTCGCTCTGTACATGGCAGTCAACCTCGGCTCGCTGGCCGCTGCTCAGCAATTGCTGAGCCTCGATAGCCCGATGAATTTCACCCTGTTCGCGCTGGCCGCCATTCTCATCTGCGCCGCGCTGATGCCGATCACGCTGACCCGCCAGGCGCAGCCCGCACAGCCCGACATGCCGGCGACAGACCTGCTGCAACTGGCTCGCATCGCGCCGCTCCCCTTGATGGCTGCAGGAATTTCGGGCCTGACTCTCGGCGGTTTCTGGGGGCTGGCGCCTGTCTACGCCTCGCAGAGCGGCTTCGATGCGTCCGGCGTGGGTCTGCTGATGAGCATCACCATTCTCGGCGGCGCCGTTCTGCAGTGGCCCATCGGGCTATTTTCCGACAAGCATGACCGTCGCCTGGTGATGCTCTGGGTCGTAGCGATCGCGGCGGTCCTTGGCGGCCTGATTACACCGCTGACATCCGGCCCGTTGTTGTTGGGCATGATGTTTCTCTGGGGCGGTCTGGCCTTCTCGATCTATTCCATCGCAGTGGCGCAGATGGTCGACCAGTTGCACCCGGACGAAATTCTGTCCGGCTCCAGCGGCCTGCTGTTGGCCAACGGTTTCGGCGCCGCCTTCGGTCCGGTGGTCGCCGGCGGCCTGATGAGCGTTCTCGGCCCCAAAGCCCTGCCGGTGTTCTTCGCCGTCACGCTGGCGTTTCTCGCCATCTATTCCTACTTCCGCTCTCGCCGGGTAATCGATCTGGTCACCGAGCCGCATGGCCACTTCACGCCGATGCTGCGTACCAGCCATACGGTGCTTGAGTTGATGCCCGATACGCCTGAAGGCGATAGCACGGAAACCCCGGCCACCGAGCCGGAAGCCGACGACGGCGTGCCCAACGATACGATTATCGAACAGCGCACTGGCACGCACTGACACGCCTGAGCGGCGTCTGATCGCCGGCTAGAAATCCACCTTGCCGCGCCCTGCCTTGATCGCGGCGCGTTTGCTCTTACCCTCGAGGCGGCGTTTTTTCGAACCCAGGGTCGGACGTGTCGGGCGCCGCGTCTTTTCGACTTTCGCCACGCTGCGAATCAGTTCGGCCAGCCGCTCTAGCGCATCGGCGCGGTTCTGCTCCTGAGTGCGGTATTGCTGGGCCTTGATCACGATCACGCCGTCGCTGGTGATGCGGCTGTCACGCAGTGCCAGCAAGCGTTCCTTATAGAACGCTGGCAATGAGGACGCGTTGATATCGAAGCGCAGATGCAGCGCGCTGGAGACCTTGTTGACGTTCTGGCCGCCAGCACCTTGGGCGCGAATAGCGGTCAGCTCGATCTCGCTGTCAGGTAGCTGCACGCTATTGGATATCTCGAGCATCGGCCCTTCATGAATAAAAAATGAACAAGCATTGTCCACGAGCCGGGCGGCGTGGACACGTTTTTATATGATTTCGAGCCGCTACAGGCGAGTCGGTTCGGCTACTGTAGCCCGCTTGCAACAGATGGATTTCTGCATGGACTCGATTACACAGGCCCTTCTCGGCGCGACTGTTCAGGCATCTGTGCTCGGCCGCTGGCAAGGCCGCAAAGCCCTGCTGTACGGCGCGATACTCGGTACCCTGCCCGACCTCGACGTCGTGATCGACTACGGCGACGCGGTCGCCGACATGACCTATCACCGCGGCTTCAGTCATTCGCTGTTCGTGCTCAGCCTGCTTGCCGTAGCGCTGGCCTGGCTGGCACGACGAATACGGCCGAACCCGAATTACACCGGCATGCGGCTGTTTTTCGCGCTCTGGCTGGTGCTGATAACCCACGTCCTGCTGGATGCGTTCACCAGTTACGGTACTCAACTGTTCTGGCCCCTCACACCGTCCCCGGCGGCCTGGTCCAGCGTCTTCATCATCGACCCTTTGTACAGCGTGCCTTTGCTGCTTGCTGTGCTTGCCGGAACCATATTCGGCTTGCAGGGGCGCAGTGTCCGCGGGCCGGCGTTCGCACTGATCGTGTCATCGCTGTATCTGGGGTTCACCCTGGCGGGCAAGCAGATGGCCGAGCGGCAAGTCGAGACCGCGATGGCTAGCAACGGCATCGAGAACGCACGGATATTCACCACGCCCACGCCCTTCAACAGCCTCCTGTGGCGGGCCATTGTGGTGGACGGCGACGTCTACTACGAGACGTTGGTCAGTTGGTTCGACGAGACGCCACCGCAACTGGTGCGCATCCAGCGCGGAGAACGCCTCGCTGCGCACCTCACGGAATCGCCGCAACACACCCGCTTGCAGTGGTTTACCGGAGGCGTGCTGCGCTATGACGAAATCGATGACCAGATTCTGGTCACGGATCTGCGGCTCGGCATGACCGGCTTCCATCCCTTCCGCTTTGCCCTGGCCGAGCGCAACGGCGATGACTGGCAGCTGATCACGCATGTCGAGCGGCTGCCCGCCGAGCGTGGTGACATGGATCGCCTGAAGCAGATCTGGCAGCGCATCTGGCAACAGGAGCCGGGACTGCCACTCGCCGAGTGGGCGGCCGATCTCAACGCGCGCTAGCCCGACGATTCTTGTGCCAATGGCCGAAACCGTAGAGCAAGGCGCCAAGCGCCATCAACAATCCTGCTCGCAGCCAGGTGCCCGCGCCCTGCTGCGAAAGCAGTACCAGACAGGAGCCGATCGCCAATATCGGCAGTAGCGTCGGCGTACGGAAGTGCGGCGCGGCTACGTGATCCCTGCGCAGCACCAACACCGCCACGTTGGTGCTCATGAACACGAACAGCAGCAACAGCACCACGGTTTCGGCGAGCGCCGCCAGCGTACCGGTCACGGTGAGAATCATCGCCAGCAAGGTGGTGACGATGATCGCCAACCAGGGCGTACGCCGCTCGGGCAGCACGCGAGTCAACACTGACGGCAGCAGTCCCTCATCGGCCATGCCGTAGGCCAGGCGGCTGGACATAATCATGGTCAGCAGCGCGCCATTGGCCACCGCCACCAGCGCCACGGCAGCGAACAGCCAGTCCGGTATGGCATAGCCGGTCGCGCGTACGACCTCCAACAAGGGCGCGGAAGATTCGGCCAGCGTCGCCGGGGAAAGGATGGCCGTTGCCGCGACGCCGACGCCCACATAGACCAGCCCGGCCACCAGCAGCGCACCGAACAAAGCGCGCGGGTAGTTGCGCCGGATATCCTTGACCTCTTCGGCAACGTTGGCCGAAACCTCGAAGCCGACGAAGGAATAGAAGGCAATCAGCGCCGCTCCCAGCACGGCGATAGCCGGCGACACGCCTGGCGTGAACTCCATCACCCGCGCCGGCTCGCCCTGTCCGCTAAGAAGAAAGCGCGCAGCCAGCACGATGACGAACAGCAGGCCCGAGACTTCGATGACGGTCATCACCGCATTGGCGCCGAGGGATTCCTTGATGCCGCGCGCATTGAGCAATGCGACGACCGTCAGAAAGACCAGAGCGGTGGGCACCGCCGGGGTGTCCAGAAAGGCGCCGAGATAATCGCCGGCAAACGCCAGCGACAGCCCGGCCGCGCTGGTCACGCCAGCAGCCAGCATGCAGAACCCCACGAGAAAAGAGATCAGTGGCTTGCCGAACGCACGCTCAGCGAACACGGCGGCGCCACCGGCTTTGGGGTATTTGGTGACCAGCTCGGCGTAGGACGCCGCGGTCAACATCGCAAAGCCCAACGCAACCAGCAACGGCACCCAGACCGCGCCGCCCGCCTCGCCGGCAATCTTGCCCACTAATGCATAGACACCGGCGCCCAGCACATCGCCAAGGATGAACAGGAACAGCGCCGGCCCGGTAATCGCCCGCTTCAGCCGGGATTCGCCTGCAACGAATGCGGTGGTTTTCATCGGCGGGTCGCTCCCGGAACGGGAAGGGCGTTAACGAGCGACGGGGTGTTCAATCGAGCATCTCCACAGCGTGCGGCGACGGCCGCGTTTCTTTCTAGAGCGGTGGAGGCTCAATGGAGTTCAGCGCCAGATACGACAAAGCCCCGGCGGGCCGGGGCTTCAGTGCGGCAAGCGGGCGGGATCAGGTGCGGAAACGCGCCACCAGCCCCTGCAATTCGACGCCCAGGCGCGCCAGTTCCGCACTCGACGCGGCGGTCTGCTCGCTGCCGCTGGCGCTCTGCTCACCGATGTCGCGCACTCGCGTCACGCTCTCGGAGATATTTTCCGCGACGGCGCTCTGCTCTTCGGCAGCGGCGGCGATCTGTTGATTCATCTGCTCGATGGTCGATACCGACTCGGTGATGCGTTCGAGTGCGGTACCGGCTTCGCTGGCCAGATCAACCGTGCGCTGGGTCAGCTCACGGCTGGTCTGCATCTGCTCGACAGCATTTTGCGCAACCCGCTGCAGATTGCCGATCAGGCCTTCGATTTCTTCGGTGGAATCGTGGGTGCGGCGCGCCAGCGCGCGCACTTCATCGGCCACCACCGCAAAGCCGCGGCCCTGCTCACCAGCGCGAGCCGCTTCGATGGCAGCGTTGAGTGCAAGCAGGTTGGTCTGTTCAGCAACCGCGCGAATCACCTCCAGCACGCTACCGATGCGTCCACTTTCAGTATTCAGCTCTTCGATGGCGTGAGCCGACTGCTCTACTTCGCCGGATAGGCTGTCGATCTGGCCGATGGCTTCCTTGACAACCAGGTCGCCCTGACGGGCCTGCTGATCCGCTTGGCGAGCAGCGTTAGATGCCTGCTCGGCGTTCTGCGCGACTTCCTGCACGGTTGCGGCCATCTCATGCATAGCGGTCGCGACCTGATCGGTCTCCTCACGTTGCTTCTGTACACCAACGCTGGTTTGCGCGGTGACGGCCGACAGCTGCTCGGCGGCAGCGGCAATCTGCCCTACGCCGCCGCCGATGCGACCGATCAAGGTACGCAGGCTTTCGGTCATGCCAAACATGGCCTGCTGCAACTGCCCAAGCTCATCACGACGAGTGACCTTCTGCGATTGGGTGAGGTCGCCATCTGCCACCCGCTGCGCCAGCTGCACGGTATAACGCAGCGGCACAACGACCATGCGGGAAATCGCCGTGGCCGCTCCCAAGCCGATGATGACAGCCAAGGTCGTGATGACCGCGAGTAGCCAGTAGGCGCTGCTGCGCTGGCTCTGCATCGCCTGGTTGGCGGCCGCTAGCGCCTGGTTGGCGGTATCCAGTATCCGCTGTGCCTGACCGACCATGGCCTCTTCCAGGGCGACCCGCTCCAAGCGATAACGCTGAAACTCGCCGAAGGCTTGTTCGTAGATGGCAAGCGCGGCTAGCGCGCCGTCCATGGTGGCTTTCTGTTCGTCGTTGATCCAGGTCTTCAGACTGGTGCCAATGGTAGTGACATCGCCATAGGCCTCGTTCCAGGCGTCCTTGGCTTCCTGGGAGCTGTCGCTGATGAACAGGTTTTCGAAGGTGCGCAGATCGAGGATGCGCTTGGTCAGGCCCGATGCCGCCTCGGCTATCGTCAACGGATCACTGCCCTTGAGGTGATCGCCCTCGAGTCGCAGGACGCGAACCGCGTCGTACATGTCCAGTTCGATGTATTCGAATTCTTCACGGCTGGTCTGCGCGGCATCGGCCATGCGCTTGCGCAGCTCCACGCCTTTGCTAATCAGTACGCCATAGTCGGCAAACTGTCGGGCATAGATCGCTGCGTCACTTCGGATCTGCTCCAGCACCGCCTGTTCCTCAGCGCTAGAGACTTTGGCGAGATCGTCCAGGTCCCTGTTGAGCTGGTCCAGGCTATCGCGCAGCGCAGCAGCCGAAGCGTCGCTGCGGGTCAGGGCGTAATCGCGCTCCTGACCGCGCGCGTCGAGAATTGCGGCGTTAATGGCCGCCAGCTGATCCGTCTGGGAAGAGCGGGTCAGGATCGAATCCACGGCAAAGAAGCCGGTCCCGGCGACTCCCAGGGTCAGCAACAGCACCATGGCGAAGCCGAGCAACAGCTTCTTGCCCACGGAGAGGTTGGCGAATATGTCGACAGACTGCATCAGAAATCCTTTGGAAGATAAGCGCACGTCATGGAGTCGGCCGATGCTGGCCAAAGTTGAGCGCAAAAACGGGGCAATTTAAACAAGTTGCAATGGCTATTTGCCAGCGATCATTCCAAAGAATCGAACAGAACGCACAGCGAAACGGAAAGCGCGACTCAATGCTGCTGCAAATGTCCGTAAAGCTTGGCGTAGAGCCCTCCGTCGGCGATCAGCTGCTGATGGTCGCCCTGTTCGGCGATACGCCCGCCATCGAATACCAGTACCCGATCGGCCTGCTTAACCGCCGAAAGCCGGTGGGCAATGATCAGCGTCGTGCGGCCCTGAAGGAAACGGCTCAGCCCTTGATGCAGCGCATACTCGGTAGCGGCGTCCAGGGCGGACGTCGCCTCGTCGAGAATCACCACCTTGGGTTCGGCCAAGACCATTCGCGCCACCGCCAGCCGCTGCCGCTGGCCACCCGACAGGCGCACCCCGGACCGACCGACAACACTGTCGAGCCCCGCCGGTAACTGGCGAATGGTCTCGGCCAGTTGCGCGATCTCCAGCGCCTGCCAGCAGGCCTGATCATCGCGCTCGCGGCCCATCAGCAGATTGGCGCGCACGGTGTCGTTGAACAGCGCGGGATGCTGCAGCACCACGGCAACGTTGTCGCGAACCGTGCCGAGGCCAATGTCCTGCACATCGACCCCGGCGAAGCGAATCTGCCCCGCCTGCGGCTGATACAGACCCAGCAGCAGCTGAACCAGCGTGCTTTTGCCTCCGCCGCTAGCTCCCACGATCGCAACCTTTTCGCCCGCCGCAATGGACAGATCCAGGCCCTCCAGCACCGGCTCGTCCTGATAGGAGAAACGCAGCCCGCGGACTTCGATATCCACCGTCTCCCGTCCCGCAAACGGGTCCTGCCCGCCGGCATATTGAGGCTCATCGGCACGCGCCAGCAGCTGGTTGATCCGGCTGAGCGCGCCACCGGCTGCATAGAAGGCGTATTGCAGATTCAGCAGTTGCTCCACCGGCCCGATCATGAACCACAGGTAGCTGAACACCGCGAGCATCTGCCCGATCGACAGGTCAGAGAACAGCACCGTGAGCATCGCCGCGGCGCGGAAGATATCGATGCCGAACTGGAACAGCAGACCGCTGGCACGGTTGGAGGCGTCGGTTCGCCACTGTGAGGCCACCGCGTAGTCACGTACCTCGCGAGCCCGCAGGCCCAGGCGGCCAAGGAAGAAACCCTGACGGTTGCCGGCACGCACTTCCTGGATCGCATCCAAGGTTTCGGTCAGCGCCTGGGTAAACAGCGAAGTGCTGTCGTTCTCCAGTTTTTTCAGGTGCTTGACGCGCTTGCCCAGTTGTACCGTCGCGTAGATCACCAGCGGGTTGAACAATAGGATCAGCAGTGCCAACTGCCAATGCATCCAGACCAGAATCGCCGCCGTGCCGGCGATTGAAAGCAGTGCCACCAGGAGACGGCTAAGGGTCTCGCCGATGAATTTATCGATGGTTTCCAGATCGGTGACCAAGTGCGCCGCAACCGTGCCGCCGCCGAGGCTTTCGTACTCGCTCAGGGCAATGCGCTTGAGCCGCTCGATCAAGCGGATACGGATGCGATAGACCAGATCCTTGGACAGCCGTGCAAACAACCGCGCCTGCAACACGTTGAAGACCAGTGCAAAGGCGCGCAGCAGCAGCGTTGCGCAGAGCATCAAGCCGATATAGCCGATCGCCGTCTCCCAGCCTGCGGGCAGCACCCGATCCATGACCTGTAAAGCCGTGTCGCCATGCCCCAGCAGCACCTCATCGACCAGCAGCGGCAGCAGCAACGGGATCGGCACGCTGCACAGCGTCGCCAGCACGGCCACCAGGTTAGCAAGGACCAGCGCCTTGCGATGACGCAGCGCGAGTCGACGGATCTCCGCCCAGCTGAGCTGATCAGGCACCGACATTGTGTTCCAGCCAGCGATTCAACAGAGGCGAAAGCGCAGCGAGAGGCTGATAGCCGTTGGTCAGCAGAGCGAGCTGGCCGTCGTGCTCGGCAAGCAAGGTAGGAAAGCCGGCGATACCCAGATTGCGTGCCCAGTCGAAGTCGGCGGCAGTGGCATCACGAACGGCTTGGGAATCGAAGCGGTCGGCGAACTCGCTGCGCGAGATGCCAGCCGCTTCGGCCAGTTCGACGAGTTCCGGTGGCAAAGTGACGTTTCGTCCTTCGACGTAGAACGCTCGCTGGATCAGCCCAGCGAGGTTCCAGTCAGCGTTAGCCTCGAAACCGCGCGCCGCAACCAGCGCGCGACAGGCCGGCTCCGTGTCGTACACCAGCCCGTCAGGCAAACCCGCCTCGAAGTTGAACGGCTGGCCGCTTGCCTCGTGGACCGCGTGCCAGTAGGACGCCGTGCGCTCGCGAGCCGGCTGATCCATCGCAGTGCGCTCCCGACGCAGGCCGCCGACGATTAGCTCGGCGCCGACGCCGCGCGCCTGCGCTTGCTCAATGAGCGCCTGCACCACCGGCGCAAAGCCCCAGCACCAGGAACACATCGGGTCCATCACATAGATCAATCGGGTGCTCATCTGGGCTCCGGTTCTCTCGGGGAGCGCGAACTGCGCACCATCATCTATCCAGGCAGCTTTGGCTACACACCCTGTTTGCGGTAGTTGTGACCGATCGGGTGCGGCTGGTTGCGCTTGAGCGCCAACTCGATCTGCTTCTGCCGCTCACGCGCACTGTGGCGAGTCTTCTCGCTCAGGGTATTCCAGCAATGCGGGCAGCTGATACCTGGAGCGTAGTGCTCCGATTGGCGGTCCTCCAGCGAGATCGGCGTGCGACAGGCATGGCACTGGTCGAAATCACCTTCGCTGAGGTCGTGACGCACGGTTACGCGGTTGTCGAAGACGAAGCAGTCGCCGCGCCAGCGCGTCTCTTCCTGCGGTACTTCTTCGAGGTATTTGAGGATGCCGCCCTTGAGGTGATAGACCTCCTCGAAGCCCTCACCGAGCATGTAGCTCGACGCCTTCTCGCAGCGGATGCCACCGGTGCAGAACATCGCGACCTTCTTGTGCTTGGACGGATCGTAGTGCGCCTTGATGTAGTCGGGGAACTCGCGGAAGGATTTGGTCTGCGGATCAATCGCACCTTCGAAGGTGCCGATGGCCACCTCATAATCGTTGCGGGTGTCGATCAGCAGGACTTCAGGATCATCGATCAGCGCGTTCCAGTCCTGCGGTTCGACATAGGTGCCGACGCGCTGGTTGGGATCGACGCCTGGCACGCCGAGGGTGACGATCTCTTTCTTCAGCTTGACCTTGGTGCGATAGAACGGCTGCTCCTCGCAATAAGATTCCTTGTGATCGATATCGGCCAGGCGCGCATCGGTGCCAAACCAGGCGAGTAGCGCGTCGATGCCTTCACGGCTACCGGAAACCGTGCCGTTAATGCCTTCTTCGGCGAGCAGCAGCGTGCCCTTGATGCCGTTGGCGTTGAGTGTTTCGAGCAGGGGCTCACGCAACGCGACGTAGTCCGGCAGCGAGACGAACTTGTACAGCGCCGCGACGACGATGTTCTGGGTCATGCGGGTTACTTCCTCCAGTGGTCACCCTCGTAAAGGGCGGACCGGGAATACGAAAACGACAACGCCGGCGTGAGCCGGCGCGGCGCGCATTCTATCAATAAACGAGCAATGGGCTTCAAGCGGCAGGCAGATGGCTACTTATGGCCGCCGGCGCAGACAGGCGAGGCCGGCGCCGCGCCCTGCTCTGCCCATTCTTCAGGGGTATAGGTGTGCAACGCGAGGGCGTGTATTTGCTGCATCAGTTCGCCCATCGCGGCGTATGCCTTCTGATGGCGCTTGACCGCATTCAGCCCGGCGAACTGCTCGCTGACGATCACCGCCTTGTAGTGGGTTTCCTGCCCGCGGCTATGCATATGGCTTTCGTCCAGCACCTGCAGATACACGGGCTGCAGGGCCGATTGCAATGCGTTTTCGATGGTAAATAGTTTGGTCATGCCAGATGCACTCCCTCAAGGGTTCTTCTGGGTGTCGAGTTCGGCTGTCATTTCCGCCAGCAATTTATTCACCTGCGGCACAGCGCTTTCCAGCTTGGCCTGGGTTACTTGAGCCGAGCGCGCGTTGAGCTGCGGTAGCTGGGTGAGCATCTTCTTGCCTAACTCGGATTCGTAGAATTCGTTCAACTGCGTGAGTTCGGCTTCGCTGAAGGCCTCGGTGTACAACGCCACCAGTTCGGGCTTGACCTCCTTCCAGCCGATGGCCTTTTCAAGCGCAGCATCTGCCTTGGATTGGTAGCTTTCCAGCAGTGCCCGTTTGCTCTCGGGAGCCTGGGTCTGGGCGAAGCGCTCGGCGAACATCTGCTGCACCTGAGCGTAGACCGGCACCGCAATGCGATCGGCGTTGACCAGTTCGAGGAAGCGCTCGGCCTTAGCCGCATGGCTGGCACTGTCGGCGTTGGCCTGGCCGCTCAGCAGCGCCAGCGACAGGGCGCTGCACAGGCCGAGGGCCCGAAGCCCAGTGGTAGGAAAAGAGTGCATTGGATGTTCCTTGGCGAACGATAGATGAGCCTCAATGGACTCATTCTGCGCGCGGAGTTCCAATCGCTCAAGAAACAGCGAGCCAGCCGATTGAACCTGTGTCCTCGGCGGGCGACCTAACAGGAAGACCTCATCGATGGAGCACGGCATGACCCGCACCGAAACCGACAGCCTTGGCCCAGTGGAAGTCCCGGAACAGGCGTACTGGGGAGCGCAGACCCAGCGCTCGCTGAGCAACTTCGCCATCGGCGAACAACGCATGCCGCTTGCCGTGTGCCACGCGCTGGCACTGATCAAGAAAGCCGCCGCCCGGGTCAACGACCGTATCGGCGACTTGCCACCGGATATCGCGCGTCTGATCGAGCAGGCCGCCGATGAAATTCTGCACGGCCAGCACGACGATCAGTTCCCCTTGGTCGTCTGGCAGACAGGCAGCGGCACCCAGAGCAACATGAACGTCAACGAGGTGATCGCCGGCCGCGCCAATGAGCTGGCCGGCGGCACGCGTGGCGGCAAGAGCCCGGTCCACCCTAACGACCACGTAAACCGTGCGCAGAGTTCCAACGACTGCTTCCCGACCGCCATGCACATTGCCGTCGCCCGTGCAGTTCACCATGACTTGCTGCCGGCTATCGCCGAGCTGTCCGGAGGGATTGCCGAACAGGCTGCGCGACACAGCCAACTGGTCAAGACCGGGCGCACGCACATGATGGACGCCACGCCGGTGACCTTCGGCCAGGAACTGTCGGCTTTCGTCGCCCAGCTGGACATCGCCGAGCAGTCGATTCGTCACACGCTGCCCGCAGTATTCGAGCTGGCGCAGGGCGGCACGGCGGTGGGTACCGGCCTTAACGCGCCGCACGGTTTTGCCGAGGCTATTGCCGCCGAGCTGGCCGCGTTGTCCGGCCTGCCCTTCGTTTCCGCACCGAACAAATTCGCCGCGCTGTCCGGACATGAGCCGCTGGTCGCGCTCTCCGGCGCTCTGAAAACCCTCGCCACGGCACTGATGAAAATCGCCAACGACCTGCGCCTACTCGGCTCGGGCCCGCGCGGCGGCTTCGCCGAAGTGCGTCTGCCGGCCAACGAGCCGGGCAGCTCGATCATGCCGGGTAAGGTCAACCCGACCCAATGCGAGGCGCTGTCGATGCTGGCCTGTCAGGTGATGGGCAATGACGTGACGGTCGGTTTCGCCGCGAGCCAAGGTCATCTTCAGCTCAACGTGTTCAAGCCCGTGATCGTGCACAACCTGCTCGAATCGATCCGGCTGCTGGCCGACGGTTGTCGCAACTTCAACACGCATTGCATCGTCGGCATGGAGCCGGACACCGCGCGCATGGCCGAGCATCTGGAGCGTGGGTTGATGCTGGTGACCGCGCTGAATCCGCATATCGGTTATGACAAGGCTGCGGAGATCGCCAAGAAGGCATACGCCGAGGGCTCCACCTTGCGCGAAGCAGCATTGGAACTCGGCTATCTCACCGATGAAGAGTTCGATCAGTGGGTACGGCCGGAAACCATGCTGGAATCCAGCCGCAGCTGAGTGGGACGGTGGGCTGAAGCCCACCCTACGATTGAGTCGATGTGCGGTAGCGGTGGACTGGAGCGGAACGCCGCCCGGCCCCACCCTACGGGTTCAGTTTCGGGTGGGCTCCACTTGTAGGGTGGGCTTCAGCCCACCAAATACGCAGCCGCGCGTTCCTTGAAACGTGCCGCTGCGTTCAACGCACCGCTTCGAACAGCCCTGACGCCCCCATGCCCCCGCCAACACACATGGTCACCACCCCATAACGCAGGTTGCGCCGCTGCAGCTCACGAATCAGATGCCCAGCGGTACGCGATCCGGTCATGCCGAACGGGTGGCCGATGGAAATCGAGCCGCCGTTGACGTTGAATTTCTCGTTGTCGATTTCCAGCGTGTCGCGGCAGTACAGACACTGCGACGCGAAGGCCTCGTTCAGCTCCCACAGATCGATGTCGCTGACCTGCAAGCCCTTGGCCTTGAGCAGGCGAGGCACCGAGAAGACCGGGCCGATGCCCATTTCTTCCGGCTCGCAGCCGGCCACGGTGAAACCACGGAAGAACGCGCGTGGCTTGAGGCCCAGTTCGAGGGCCTTGTCCAGGCTCATCACCAGCGTCATCGAGGCGCCATCGGACAGTTGCGAGGCGTTGCCGGCGGTAACCGAGCCGTCTTCCGCGAATACCGGCTTGAGGCCCGAAAGGCTTTCCAGCGTGGTGTCGGGGCGGTTGCAGTCATCACGGTCCACCACACCTTCGTGCTCGGTGCGCTCGCCGGTAGCCTTGTCCTCAGTGAAATAACGGACATTCATCGGCACGATTTCGTCCTGGAACAGACCCTCGGCCTGGGCCCGTGCGGTGCGTTGCTGGCTCTGCAGCGAATAGATGTCCTGCTGTTCGCGGGTCACGTTGTAGCGGCGCGCCACCAGCTCGGCGGTCTGGCCCATGGTGTGATAGATGCCCGGCACCCGCTCCTGAATGATCGGGTTGTAGAGGTTATCGGTGTTCTTGCTCTTGGCGGTCAGGGTGATGGATTCGACCCCACCGGCTACGATCACGTCGCTGCAGCCGGATGCGATTTGGTTGGCCGCGATGGCGATCGCCTGCAGGCCGGACGAGCAGAAGCGATTGAGCGTCATGCCCGCGCACTGAGTGCCCAGGTTCGACAGCACCGCGACGTTACGGCCGATGTTGTAACCCTGCGCGCCTTCGTTGGAGCCGGCTCCGACGATACAGTCCTCGACCAGCTTGGGGTCGAGACCGTTGCGCGCCAGTAGCGCGTTGACGCAATGGGCCGCCATGTCATCCGGCCGGGTCATGTTGAACTTGCCACGGAAGGACTTGGCCAGGCCGGTCCGTACGCTGTCGACGATCACTACTTCACGCATGGCATACCTCGAATGGTGTGGCGAGTCATGACCACCGCGACCCACCTATTGACGATCAGCCGAGCATAGTTCCAGCCGTTCGCCGATGGCGACGACCATTCAGCAGGGATATGGTCGACCATCGTTCCGTCATTTTTCGCCGATGGCAGCCGCCAGCGCATCGTTGAGGGTACGCAGCACCTTGACCCTGGCGAAGCGCTTGTCGTTGGCCTCCACCAGCGTCCAGGGGGCGATCTCGGTACTGGTGCGGTCGACCATGTCCGCCACCGCGTGCCCGTAGTCTTCCCATTTGTCGCGGTTGCGCCAGTCTTCCTCGGTGATCTTGAACCGCTTGTGCGCGGTGTTTTCGCGCTCCTTGAAGCGCTCCAGCTGCGTTTCCTGGTCGATGGACAGCCAGAACTTGACCACCACCACGCCGGCGTCCACCAGCTGCTCCTCAAAATCGTTGATCTCGGTGTAGGCACGCAGCCACTCATCCGGGCGGCAGAATCCTTCGACGCGTTCGACCAACACGCGGCCGTACCAGGAGCGATCGTAGATCACGAACTGGCCGCGCGCCGGTACGTTGCGCCAGAAGCGCCACAGCCAGGGTTGAGCACGTTCGTCCTCGCTGGGCGCAGCAACCTGAACCGTGCGATACAGACGCGGGTCCAGCGCACCGGTGATGCGCCGGATGGTGCTGCCCTTGCCCGCCGCATCGTGGCCTTCGAACAGCGCCAGCACGCCACGCTTGCGCAGGCGATGGTCACGCAGCAGCTGGGACAGCCGCGCCTGTTCCTGCACCAGCTGTTGTTTGTACGCCTCCTTGTCGAGCGTCTGGGTGAGATCGAGGCTGGACAGCAGGCTCATGCGGTCGGTGTGCAGTTCGACCGGTGCGGCGTGCGGCTGCACCGGCGGTTGCTCGGCGGCATCCAGCGCGGCGTTGAGCCCTTCGAGCAGCAGCCGTCCGGCCGTCAGGCTGCGATAACGCTCGTCGCTGCCCTCGATCACATACCAGGGTGCGAAGTCCCGGCTGCTGCGGCGCAGGATCAATTCGCCGTATTTGACGAAGCGGTCGTAGGTCTTGGACTGTTGCCAATCCAGCGGGCTGATTCGCCAGCTGTGCAACGGATCGTCCTTCAGCGAATCCAGCCGCTTCATCATCTGCTTCTTGGACAGATGGAACCAGAACTTGAACACCAGCATGCCTTCCATGCAGAGCATCCGCTCCAGACGCTGGGCGCGATCGATGGTCAACTCCAAATCGGCCTTTTTGGTACGACCGTGAACGCGATCCTCAAGCATCTTGCTGTACCAATTGCCGAAGAAGATGCCGGTCTGGCCCTTCGGCGGCAAGCGTCGCCAATAGCGCCAGGCCGGCGGATGCGAGAGTTCTTCATCGGTGGGCACGTCGAAGCTGTCGACGCGAATCAGCCGCGGGTCCATCCATTCACTGAGCAGCTTGATGGTCTCTCCCTTGCCGGCGCCCTCGATGCCATTGATCAGGATCAGCAGCGGAAAGCGCGCCTGCTCGCGTAACCGGTACTGCGCATCCAGCAAGGCCTGGCGCAGGGCCGGCACCTCGGCGTCATAGGTTACCTTGTCGATGGTGTGGCCGATTTCTGCGGATTCGAACATGTGTTCTCCAGAACAATGACAGTACGGCAACTCCAGCGGGCAGTGCACCGCATCGGGGCCGCATAAATAAGCGCTATGTCGATGCGACAAACAGCACCCACGGCAGGTTTCGCACCGCTGCTAGAATCGCCTCCTTTCGCGCCAGGAATCGCCTATGCCTTCTCAGCCCACCACCGGTTTCCAGCATGCCGAACTCGACTGGGATGAGAACGGCCAGCCGCAATCACGGCAGTACGGCGATGTGTATTTTTCGCGCGCTTCGGGCATGGATGAGACTGCTCACGTCTTCTTGCGACCCAACGCACTCACCGAGCGATTCGCCGCGCTAGGTGATGCGGAGCGATTCGTCATCGGCGAAACGGGTTTCGGGACCGGACTGAATTTTCTGTGCGCCTGGGCATTGTTCGAGCGCACCGCGCCGTCGACAGCACAGCTGCATTTCGTCAGCGTCGAAAAGCATCCGCTGACCCGTGACGATATGCAGCGTGCACTGTCTCTCTGGCCCGAGCTGAAGATCCAGGCCCGGCTGCTGCTGGATCAGTACGTGGCGGTCAATCCGGGCTTCCAGCAATTTCGTTTCGGCCGCGTGGTGCTGACTTTGCTGGTCGGCGATGCGCTCGATTGCCTCGGCAGCCTGGATGCGCAGGTCGATGCCTGGTTTCTCGACGGATTCGCCCCGGCCAAGAATCCCGAGATGTGGCAGCCCGAACTGTTCGCTCAACTGGCGCGTCTGTCGGCGGCCGGCACGACCCTAGCGACGTTCACCAGCGCCGGCAGCGTGCGCCGCGCATTGCAGGACGCAGGCTTCGAGGTCGAGCGGATTCCCGGCTTCGGCAAAAAATGGGAAAGCTTGCATGGCCGTTTCCTCGGCACGCCGCAGCCGGCCGGGACTCCCTGGTACGCCCGTCCTGCGTTCAAACCGGCGCAGCGCCAGGCATTTGTGATCGGCGCGGGGCTGGCCGGTTGCGCGACTGCGGCGAGCCTCGCCGCCCGTGGTTGGCAGGTGACGTTGTTGGAGCGTCACGGGGATATCGCTCAGGAAGCGTCCGGCAACCCCCAGGGCGTGCTCTACGTGAAGTTGTCTGCCCACGGCACCGCGCTCTCGCAACTGGTTGTGAGCGGTTTCGGCTATACCCGCCGCCTGTTGGGTAGCCTGCAGAAAGAGCGTGACTGGGACGATTGCGGCGTGTTGCAGCTCGGCTTCGATGACAAGGAACGCGCGCGCCAAGCCACACTCCGCGATGCCTTTGCGCCCAGCCTGTTGCGCGGCGTGGAGCGCACCGAGGCCGAGCAGCTAGCCGGTGTGGCGCTGGACAATGGCGGCCTGTTCTACCCCGAAGCCGGCTGGGCGCACCCGCCGGCGCTGTGCCGGTCGATGCTCGATCATCCCGCCATCGAGCTGATCCGGCATCGACAAGCTGTCGACCTGCGCCGCGTTGAGGGGCACTGGCAGGCGAGGGATGGCGATGAGTTGTTGGGCGAGGCGCCCGTGGCGATTCTGGCCGGTGCGGCCGACGTCGCGCAATTCAGTCAGAGCGCCTGGCTGCCGCTCAAGCGCATTCGCGGCCAGATCACTGAGTTGCCGGCGACCGAACAAAGCGCGGCATTACGTACCGTGCTTTGCGCCCAGGGCTATGTCGCCCCGCCACGCGACGGTCTTCACACACTGGGTGCCAGTTTCAATTTCGCCGAGACCGACCCGGCCCCGAGCGAAGCGGAACATCGATCCAATCTGGACATGCTCAAGAACATTTCCGCCGACCTGAATCAGCGTCTGGAGGCCGAAACCCGCCCCATCGAGGACCTGCACGGCCGCGTCGCGTTTCGCTGCACCAGCCCGGACTATCTGCCGATCATCGGTCCGCTGGCCGATCCCGAACGATTCGCCGAGGCCTATGCCGTGCTGGGCAAGGATGCCCGCCAAGTGCCGGACACAGCGTGTCCCTGGCTGGACGGGCTTTACGTCAATACCGCCCACGGCTCGCGGGGGCTGATCACCACGCCGCTGTCCGGCGAACTGCTGGCCGCATGGCTCGATGGCGGGCCGCTACCTTTGCCGCGCGCCATCGCCGAGGCCTGCCATCCGAATCGATTTCTGCTACGCAAGCTCATTCGGCGAACGGACTAAAGCGTCTGATCAATCGCGACGAAGGGGATCGTCCCAAAACGGACGATTCGCTTCGGTTTCGACATCGGCACGGCTCAGTCCGAGATCCTTGAGCATCTGGTCGCTCAGTCCGGCGAGCTGTCGACGCTGCCGATACAACGCATACCAACGACCGAGCCGCTGCCAGTAAGTGAGCAGCAACGAGGCTAGCGACGCACTGCGGCCGCGGGGCAAATATGAGGCCTTCAAAAACTCAGCATGGCTTTTCATCTGATGCACCTCCAAGTGGGGATGGCATCAGTTTCCGACCAGGATTATGATCAATCCAACGAATGTTTCTGATGACATTCATCTCGGAGATTGATGAATGGCCCACTACCCAAGTATCGATGCCGAACTGCTGCGCAGCTTCGTTGCCATCGCCGATCACGGCGGTTTCACGCGTGCGGCCGAAGCCGTCAATCGCACCCAGTCAGCCATCAGCATGCAGATGAAGCGCCTGGAAGAAGACGTGCTGCAGCGGACCGTGTTCGAGCGCGACGGTCGTCAGGTTCGGCTCACGGCTGAGGGTCAGATACTGCTCGGTTATGCGCGGCGGATTCTCAAGCTGCACGGTGAAGTGCTGACTACTTTGCGCGAGCCACACATGGTTGGATCGGTGCGCATCGGCACGCCGGACGATTATGTGATGCGGTTTTTGCCCGGCATCCTTTCGCGCTTCGCCCAGGCCTATCCCCTGGTGCAGGTGGAGGTGCACTGCGAGCCGTCCTACCAGTTGCTCCAGCGCCGCGATCTGGACCTGACCATCGTCACCCGCGAGCCGGGCACGGAAATCGGCCAGTTGCTGCGTCGTGAGCGCTTCGTCTGGGCCGAAGCGCCGGGCTTCAATATCCACGAGCAACGGCCAATGCCGCTGGCGATGTTCAACACCAACTGTTTCTGCCGAGCCTGGGCATGCAACGCCCTGGACGGCCTCGATATCCCTTATCGAGTCGCCTATACCAGCCCGAGCCTGTCTGCGCTGATGGCGGTGGTCAACGCCGGACTGGCGGTGACCGCGCAGCTGCAAAGCCTGGTGTCGTCGGATATGCGCCAGCTGGGCGAGGCCGAGGGGATGCCGGAATTGCCGCTGAGCAGCATCGTGCTGCTACGCAGCGAGCACAACCAGTCTCAGGTGAGCGAAACCCTGGCCGAGCATATCGTCGAAGGGTTTCGTATCTAGGCCTTGGTGCGGTGAGCTGAAGCCCACCCTATTTGGCTGCGGCATCACCTGCAGGGTGGGCTTTAGCCCACCACGCCGGCTGTCTTTTGTCGGTCTGACCGTTGCGGCTTGGTGGGCTGAAGCCCACCCTACGGACTGAAGCCCACCCTACCCGGAGCGCCGCCCCGGCCCACCCTACGAGCGATCTGGTTTGACCTGAGCGCGCATGTCTGTTTTGGTGTAAAGCCCGACTGACGCCGCAGGACGCGATCCGCGCGGTGCGGATTGCATCGACAAGCAGCGCGCCAGAGCAGCGCACGCTGGTCCGGAAACCTGAACTTCGCAATCCGCGCGTTAGTCACACTCCCCAACGGCAAAACCGGTAAGGATCTTATGTGTGGCATAGCTGGAGAACTTCGTTTCGATAATCGACCCGCTGACCTGGCGGCGATTGAACGCATCACTCAACACCTCACCGCCCGCGGTCCCGATGCGAGCGGTTTCCATAGCGCCGGACCGATGGCCATGGGGCATCGGCGGCTGAAAATTATGGATCTCTGCGAGGCCTCGGGCCAGCCGATGATCGATTCCGCGCTGGGCCTTTCAATGGTCTTCAACGGCGCCATCTATAACTATCCCGAACTACGCGCCGAGCTCGAAGCGCTGGGTTATAGCTTCTTCTCTGGCGGCGATACCGAGGTGCTGCTCAAGGGCTTCCATGCCTGGGGCGAAGCCTTGCTGCCGCGCCTGAACGGCATGTTCGCCTTCGCCATCTGGCAGCGCGATCGGCAGGAGTTGTTCATCGCCCGTGATCGTCTGGGCATCAAGCCCCTGTACCTATCGAAAACCGGCGATCGACTGCGCTTCGCATCGAGCCTGCCGGCCCTGCTCAAGGGCGGCGACATCGCCGGCGTGCTGAACCCGGTGGCGCTCAACCACTACATGAGTTTTCACGCCGTGGTGCCGGCGCCGGACACGCTGATCGCCGGCATCGAAAAGCTGCCGCCTGGCACCTTCATGCGCGTCGATGCCAGCGGCAAGGCAAGCCAGCACCGCTGGTGGCAACTGGAGTTCGGCGCTCGTGAGGACGAGCAAAATTACACGTTCGAAGACTGGCAGGACCGTACGTTAGCGGCGCTCCGTGAATCCGTGGCGCTGCGCCAGCGGGCAGCGGTGGACGTCGGCGTGCTGCTGTCCGGCGGCGTCGACTCCAGCCTGCTGGTCGGACTGCTGCGCGAAGCCGGTGCGGCGGACAATCTGCTGACCTTCTCCATCGGTTTCGAAGATGCCGGCGGCGAGCGCGGCGACGAATTCAAGTATTCCGACCTGATCGCCGAGCATTACCAGACCCGCCACCATCAGTTGCGCATCCAGGAAAAGGAAATCCTCGAACAACTGCCCGCCGCCTTCCAGGCGATGAGCGAGCCGATGGTGAGTCACGACTGCATTGCTTTCTATTTGCTGTCGCGCGAAGTTTCCAAGCATTGCAAGGTGGTGCAGAGCGGCCAGGGTGCCGACGAGCTGTTTGCCGGCTATCACTGGTATCCGCAGGTCGATGGCGCCGAGGACCCCGTCGCGGCCTATCTCGCCGCCTTCCGCGACCGCAGTTACGAGGAATATGCCGACACTGTGCAGGCGCAATGGGCCAAGGGCGATTTCTCCGGCGACTTCGTACGCCAGCACTTCGCCCAACCGGGCGCCGACGCGGCCGTGGACAAGGCGCTGCGCATCGACAGCACCGTGATGCTGGTGGACGATCCGGTCAAACGCGTCGACAACATGACCATGGCTTGGGGCCTGGAGGCGCGGGTGCCCTTCCTCGACCACAACGTGGCGGAGCTGTCGGCGCGCATCCCAGCGAAGTACAAACTGCCCGACGGTGGCAAGTACGTTCTCAAGGAAGCCGCACGCAAGGTCATCCCCGCAGCCGTGATCGATCGACCCAAAGGTTATTTCCCAGTACCTGGGCTCAAGCACCTGCAGGGCGACACCCTGAACTGGGTGGGCGAATTACTGACGGACCCGAGCCAGGATCGCGGCCTATACAACCCGGCAATGATAGAGAAGCTGCTCAATGATCCGGAGGGGCAGCTCACACCGCTGCGCGGTTCGAAACTGTGGCAGTTGGCGGCAGTCAACCTATGGTTGAGCGAGCAAGGCCTATAAGCGATCGATCGTGACGACGCCCGGTACGTAGCTGAACTCGATGTTCCGTCTGCAACCCGCGGCGCCCTGAACAAGCCCCAAGGAAAACACCATGCAGAAGTCTCAAGCTTACGGACAGCGATTGTTGCGCGGCCAGACACCCACTTACGAGCGGCTGCAGGCACGGTTTGCCGAAGATGGCCAGGACGAACCCCAGGGGCCTGTCACGTTGCATTGCGGCTGGGGCCGCATTCTGGTTGGCCACACCTATTCCGATCCGGCCGATCTGGCCGCAGCCCTGCTGGATGAGCAGGCCGGTGAGCGCGATATCGCGCTCTATGTCGCCGCGCCCCACCAGGTGCTCGCCTATGCACCGCAGCAATTGTTTCTCGACCCATCCGATACCTTGCGCATCTGGTTCACCGATTACCGCCCGGCCCGCCGCAGCTTTCGCGGTTTCGGCATCCGCCGCGCGCAGAGCGACGCGGACTGGAAGGCGATCAACTGTCTGTATCAGTCGCGCGGCATGCTGCCGGTCAATCCCGAGCTGTGCACGCCACGCGAACAAGGCGGGCCGGTCTACTGGCTGGCCGAGGATGACGACTCCGGCCAGATCATCGGCAGTGTCATGGGCATCAATCATCACAAAGCCTTCAATGATCCGGAGAACGGGTCAAGTCTCTGGTGTCTCGCGGTGGCGCCGAGTTGCACGCGTCCCGGTGTCGGCGAGGCGCTGGTTCGCCATCTGATCGAGCAGTACATGGGTCGCGGTCTGGCTTATCTCGATCTATCCGTGCTGCACGATAACAAGCAGGCCAAGGCGCTCTACGCCAAGCTCGGATTCCGCGATCTGCAGACCTTCACCGTCAAGCGCAAGAACACTATTAACCAGTCCCTGTTTCTCGGCCCGGGGCCGGAAGCCGAACTGAACCCTTACGCCCGAATCATCGTCGACGAGGCCCGGCGTCGCGGCATCGAGATCAGCATCGATGATGCCGAAGCCGGCCTATTCACCCTGACCCAGGGCGGTCGCAAGGTGCGCTGTCGCGAGTCGCTATCCGACCTGACCTCGGCCGTGAGCATGACGCTGTGCCAGGACAAGTGCCTGACCCATCGCACCCTGGCCCGAGCCGGCCTGAAGCTTCCCGCGCAGCAGCTGGCGGGCGACGAGGACAGCAACGCGGCGTTTCTCGCGGAACATGGCAGTGTGGTGGTCAAGCCGGTCGATGGCGAACAGGGCCACGGCGTATCGGTGGACCTGCGCCGCATCGAAGACGTCGAGGAAGCCATCGCCCGAGCACGCCAATTCGATCAGCGTGTGCTGCTCGAGAGCTACCACCAAGGAGACGACCTGCGCATCGTGGTGATCGGCTATGACGTGGTCGCCGCCGCCATCCGCCGTCCTGCCGAAGTCGCTGGTGACGGCAGCCATACCATTCGCGAGCTGATCGAAACCCAGAGCCGCCGACGCCAAGCTGCCACCGGCGGTGAAAGCCGCATCCCGATGGACGAAGAAACCCAGCGTTGCATCGAAGATGCCGGTTACGACTACGAAAGCGTGCTGCCGCGAGGTCAGCATCTGGCAGTCCGGCGCACCGCTAATCTACATACCGGCGGCACCCTCGACGACGTCACCGATCAGTTGCATCCCGAATTGATCGACGCGGCCGTTCGTGCGTCACGAGCGCTGGATATTCCGGTGGTCGGACTGGATCTGCTGGTACCGGCGGTAGACCAGCCGGAGTATGTCTTCATCGAAGCCAACGAGCGCGTCGGCCTGGCCAATCATCATCCGCAGCCGACCGCTGAGCGCTTCATCGATCTGCTGTTTCCGCTCAGCCATAACACTCATTGACGGCAAGTCACGGCGCCCCGACTGGGGCGCCATGCCCGCCCGTGGTACATCCGCATTCATTCAACCGCATGGCGGCAGCCTCTGCCCCGCAAGGAATGACCATGACTGCAAAACTTCCCGAACCCGATCTCAATTACCTGCAGCGCGTGCTGCTGGAAACGCTGGCCATCCCCAGCCCCACCGGTTTCACCGACACCATCGTGCGCTACGTCGCCGAGCGTTTGCAGGAGCTGAAAATCCCATTCGAGCTGACCCGTCGCGGCACTATCCGCGCGACGCTCAAGGGTCGCCAGGACAGTCCGGACCGCGCCATCGCGGCGCACCTCGACACCATCGGCGCCAGCGTTCGCGAAATTCATGAAACGGGCCGGCTGGGTCTGTCACCGGTCGGCTGCTGGTCGAGCCGTTTTGCCGAAGGCAGCCGCGTCAGCGTGTTCACCGATGAAGGCGTGATCCGCGGCAGCGTTTTGCCGTTGCTCGCCTCCGGGCATGCCTTCAATACCGCAGTGGATGAGATGCCGATCAGTTGGGACCATGTCGAGCTGCGCCTGGACGCCGTGACCCGCAGCCGCGCCGATACCGTTGCGCTGGGCATTCGCGTCGGCGACGTGGTCGCGTTCGATCCGATGCCGGAGTTCACCGACAGCGGCTATATCAGCGCACGGCATCTGGATGACAAAGCTGGCGTTGCTGCCCTGCTGACGGCATTGAAGGCGCTGGTGGAGAGCGGCCGGGAGTTGCCGATCGACTGCCACCCGCTGTTTACCATCACCGAAGAGACCGGCTCCGGCGCGGCAGGTGCGCTGCCGTGGGATGTCAGCGAATTCGTCGGGATCGACATCGCGCCGACGGCCAAGGGTCAGGAGTCCAGCGAGCATGCCGTCACGGTCGCGATGCAGGACTCTGGCGGGCCTTACGACTTCCATCTGTCCCGGCACCTGATCAGGTTGGCCGAAGGCCACGACATACCGGTGCGGCGCGATCTGTTCCGCTACTACCACAGCGACGCACAATCCGCAGTGGCTGCCGGGCACGACATCCGCACCGCCCTGCTCGCCTTCGGCTGCGATGCGACCCATGGCTACGAGCGAACCCATATCGACAGCCTGGCCGCGATGAGCCGCCTGATATGCAGTTACCTGCTCAGCCCGCCCGTGTTCGCCAGCGATGCTCACAGCGGCCAAGGGACCCTGGAAAGCTTCAGTCATCAGCTCGAACACGAGACCCAGATGGAAAATGACACGCGAGTACCGCCAGTCGACTCGATTCTCGACAAGCGAACCGACGATTGACGTCCAGGTTTCATGATGTGCCGCCAAGTTGAGGCGTTTGCCAATTGCGATGAATCGGCGATAAGGGCAAAGTCGCAAGCCACTGATATTCATGGATCTGCAAACCAGCCAGACAATGCTGGTTTTGCCATATGCGTATAAACCGCGCACTGTTCGCGATTGGACTGCTTCGCTTGATCCGCTGCGACTTGCACCACTCCGGGTCCCTACATGCTGCCGCGTCTTTACCTGGCCATCTTCCTGTTCTGCCTGTCTGCCCAGGTCTGGGCTTCCGCCCCCGTCCCAGTGGACTCGGACGATTTCCGCCAACCGCTTGGCAACTGGACCTATTTCTTGCGCGATCCGGCCGCCGAGCTGGACGTCGCCGAAGTATTCGAGCTGGCGGACAATACCTTCGAACCGGTCACCGGCATTCACCCCAACAAGGGCAAGAACAGCGCCGTATGGTGGTTTCGAGTGGAGCTCGACAATCAGCTGAGCGAGCCCATCGGCGGCTTCTTCGAAATCAACTACCCGTTACTCGACCACATTGAACTGTATCTGCGGCATCCCGATGGCAGCATAAGCCGACAGCAATCCGGTGACAGTCACCCTTTCAGTGAGCGAGCGGTCAAAGTCAGCAATTTCTTGTTCCCGGTCGATCTGCAGCCCGGCACATCGACGCTGCTGCTGCGCGTGCAGAGCACCAGCACGCTGTATGTCCCCCTTTACTTCAGCAGCTATGCGGCGAACGCAGCCGCGGCCGAAGAGACAATGGGCCTCGCCGGAGCCTTCTACGGCGTGCTTTTCGCGATGTTCTGCTACAACCTCTTCCTGTTTCTGTCGCTTCGCGAGCCGGCCTATTTCTGGTATCTGGTCTACAACCTCAACGTCGGACTGTTCACGCTCAGCTTCGACGGCATGCTGGTCAAATGGCTGAGCGGTGATGGCGGCTTCGTCACCCAGGGCATCTATGCGCTGATGCTCAGCCACTGCCTGGTCTCGATCCAGTTCAGCCGTCACTTTCTGCATACCCGCGAGTACTTTCCCAGGCTCGATCTCACGCTACGTGTGGCGCTCGTGGCGTCACTTGGGGCGCTCCTGTCCGGGTTGGTGCTCGACATGCGAACCTGGAGCATCCTGTCCAGCGTCATGGTGATCGGCTCCTCAATCGGCCTGTTGCTGACCGGAGCGTTCGTCTGGCGCCGCGGTGTTCGCTATGGTCTCTATTACACCCTGGCCTGGGGCGTGTTGCTGGCGACCTTCGCGATCGTCACCGCCGGGTCCCTGGGCTTCAACCTGTTCGGTTTGTACGGCTCCTCGGTGGTCAAGGCCGGCATAGCCTTCGAGCTGATCACGTTGTCCATCGGCCTGGCCGACCGGATCAATCTACTCAAGGAAGAAGGCTTCCGGTCACGCCAGGCCGCCGCGCGGGCCGAAAGCGAGAATCAAGCGAAAAGTCGTTTTCTAGCGAAGATGAGTCATGAAATCCGGACCCCACTCAATGGCGTGCTCGGCATGCTGCAACTGCTGCGCGGGACCTCGCTGGATCGCAAACAGCGCTTCTATCTCGACACCATCGCCAGTTCCAGTTCCTCGTTGATGTCAGTGATCAACGACATCCTGGACTATGCACGGATCGGCGCTGGCAAGCTGGTCCTCGAAGACATCGAATACGATCTCGAAGCGCTGATATCAGAAACCATCAGCCTGTTCACGGCCCAAGCGCTGGACAAACAACTCCAGTTGCACGTTGGCCTTGCCGCTGGCGTGCCCAGGCGAGTACGAGGCGATCCGACCCGGCTCAAGCAGGTATTGATGAACCTGCTCAACAACGCATTGAAATTCACCGAGCGCGGCTGCGTCATGATCGAGGTGGAGGCTCAAGGCCCGGCCGATGCACGACGGCTGGTGTTTTCCGTGACCGATAGCGGCATCGGCATGCGCGCCGAGGAGCTCTCGCAACTGTTCGTCTCTTTCGCCCAGGCCGATTCGAGCACTACCCGGCGCTACGGCGGAAGCGGCCTGGGACTGGTAATCAGCAAGGAGCTGGTGGAAATGATGGGCGGCCAGATCGACGTGCAGAGCGCACCTGGCCAGGGCAGCCGCTTCAGCTTCGACATCGCACTGTGCGATGCCGGCGACAACCATGATCCGCTCACCGCCCTGCTCGAAGGCCGAACCGCGGTGATCGCGTCCCAGGACGCCCATGGGCTCGATGCCATGAGCAATTTGCTCATGCGCTGGGGCATGCGTGTACTGCGCTGCGAAGAGCCACAACGGCTGTCCCGCTACCTCGACGACCATGCCGTCGCACCGTTGGTGGTCGTGATAGCGCCATGGCCTGGCAAGCCGCGGGATTGGCTGGCGACACTGAGCAGCCAGCTCGAGCCGAACCAGCGGGTCATGTTTCTGTACCCACCACAGAGCGAGTATCCGGTTCTGGCGCCAGCGCTCCGGCTGGTCAACCTGTCATTGCCGCTTCCGCTCGGCCCGCTACGCGAGGCGCTGCATCGGCTCTACCAGCCAACGAACCCTGCAATCGAGGCGGTCGCCCCCCACGTAAACGAGACGAAGCCGTGCTCGCGTGTCCTCATTGCCGAAGACAATCCGGTCAGCCAGATGGTGGTGTCGGGTCTACTGCGCAAACGCGGTTACGAAGTGCTGATCGTCGAGAACGGACGCCTCGCTGTGACGACCTACAGCGAGAACCCTTCCGCCATTCAATTGATCCTGATGGACTGCGAGATGCCGGAACTGGACGGCTTCGAGGCGAGCCGGCAAATCCGCCGCATCGAGGCTGAACAGGGCTTGGACGAAGTGCCGATCATCGCGCTTACCGCTCATGTCCTCGACGATCATCGCCAGCAAGGCCGCGATGCGGGGATGAACGACTTCATTGGTAAGCCGCTGGAGAGTGAGCAGCTGTATGCTTGCCTGGATCGCTTTCTCAATGAGCCGATCACCGAACCCGACCATCCAACCTGATCCGACTCCATGCTCATTCCTTACGACCAACTCGAACCCGACACCCTGACCCGCCTCATCGAGGACTTCGTGACCCGCGATGGCACCGACAATGGCGACGAGACGCCGCTGCAGACCCGTGTCGAACGGGTACGCCGGGCGTTGAGCAAGGGTACGGCGGTGATCGTGTTCGATGCGGATCACCAACAGTGTCAGCTGGCGCTCAGAAGCGACGTGCCGAAGGAGTGGCTGGAGGACTGACGCTCAGCCCAGCACGCCGCCGTCACGCTCCCAGGCGCAACGCATCCGCAGATCGCGCTGATGAGGGCTATGCGTGCCGCTTTCGGTTTCCCAGCGGAAGGTGTGCGTGCCGTTGAGCTCGGTTTCCAGATGGACCACCGCGCTAGTCCAGTAGAGTTCGCTGAGCAGCGCCTCGAAGTTGCGTACCCATAACGACCACTCGTACTCGACCGCGCGATAGCTGGCGCCGAAGTGGATGACCTGGGTCTGATAGACGCCCTCCTCCGCGCAGCAGGAAAACATTTCCCGCCCGATGAAGGGCCAGCCCTCGCCTTGCGGCAGGCTGTCCAGCGCACGGCGATTGACGGCGCGGCGCAGGCGACGCTGCTCGGCGTCGACCGACGGCCAGTCACGAATGCTGCCGTAAACGATGGATTCTGGCTCCACAGAGACGCTCCAGACGAAAGCCCGACATGTTCGATCAATTACGCGCTGTGTTCCAGCATCCGGCATCACCACCTGACGCAGGGGTGACACAGGCCACAGCTCGCGACGCCAATCGCCTCGTCAGGTGGCAGTCGCGGCAGCCAGATCGCGCCGTGGAGCCAGACGCAAGGCAAGGACGCACATCACGGCAGACATGCCCGCCAGCACCAGGAACGGCCAGCGGTAGTCGCCGGCGACGTCACGCCCCAGTCCGGTCAGCACGGGCGTGAAGCAGGCCAGACAATAACCGGTACAGAGCATCATGGCGGTCAATCGGCTCACCGCCAGTGGCGTGCTGGCCTCATACATTGGCAGTATCAGCGACATGGAAAAGGTGCCGTTCAAGGCCACGCCCAATAGCATGCAGACCACCAGCGGCTGGACCTGCGGAACCCAGGCGATGATCAACAGACAGACCGTCGCCAGCAAGCCACAGCCCGACATCAGCAGGTGCCGATTGCCGAAGCGCTGCGCCAGCCAGGGCATGGCGAACGAGCTGGGCAAGCCAATCAGCATGAAGCCGCTGAAGAACGCGTTGCTCTGCAGCACGCTGAAACCGGCTTCGTGATAGCGCGCCACCAACCAGGTGGCCAGGGCGTAGAACAGCCCCGCCTGTAGCGCGAAATAGATACTTACCAACCAGGCACGCGGCTCGCTCCACGGCAATCCGGCCTGGCGCTCGACGGCCGCTTCCGGCTGGCTCGGTAACCGCCACCACAGCGCCAGCGCCAACACGGCCGGAATGGCCCAGAGCGACAGACCCAAAGTCCAGCGCTGGTCCAGCAATTGCGTCGCAGGCGCCGTCAGCACGACGCCAATGGTGCCGCCCACGGCCATACTCAGCGAATAGAAGGCTGCGGTTTTGCCCATGCGATCGAGAAAATGACGCTTGATGAAACCCGACAGCAGCGGCCCTGCAACCGCGATGCCGGCACCGACCATCGCCGCCGTGCCGATCAATACTGCGGCACTTTCGCCGAACAGACGCAGCACCAACGCCAAACCGATGACGCCCAGACACAGGGCAATGGTCCGCTCCAGCCCGAAACGCATGGCCAGACGCGGCGCGAGGGGAGCCAGCAGCCCCATCAAGAGAACCGGCAAAGCCGTGGTCAGGCTGATCAGACCGCGGCTGAGGTTCAGCTCTTCGGCGATGCGTTCGATCAAGGGAGCGAAGGATGTAATTCCGGGGCGAAGATTGATGGCGGCAAGCACCAGGGCCAGCATGAGAAGCCAGCGGGATGGGTTTTTCACAGTGAATCCATGGGTCGGACTGGGATCGGACCGGCAACCCTACTCTCGACCCCAGATCACAGCAAGCAAAACGGACCGGTTGGTCAGGTTCTGCTCTTGTTACGCTTCTTCTCCGCCAGCGCAGCCATCTCATCGTAGATGGCTTGCGGGTTCTGCTGCTTGATCTTCCAGGCCATACGCCCTTCGTCGTGCGGCAGAATCATGAACAGGCCTTCTGCGACCTGCCGATACATATAGTCGGCGATATCCGCGGCGGTGATCGGCGATGCTTCGAGCAGCTTGCTGATCTGCGCCTTCATGTTCGGCGTCGGCCCCCGGTAGGAATCCATCAGATTGGTCTGAAAGAACGACGGACAGACCACATGGACGCCCACTTCCTGCTGCTTCAGTTCGACCAGCAGGCTTTCCGACAGCGCCACCACGCCGGCCTTGGCCACGTTGTAGTTACTCATGCCCGGCGCCTGCATCAGCGCGGCCATGGAGGCGATGTTGATGATCTTGCCGCGGCTCTTCTGCACCAGAGGCAGGAACGCCTTGCAGCCCTTGACCACACCCATCAGGTTGATCGCGATCTGCCAGTCCCAATCCTCCAGCGACAACTCCTCGAAGAAGCCGCCGGACGCAACACCGGCGTTGTTGACCACCACGTCGATACCGCCGAGCTTGCTCTCGCAAGCCTGCGCTAGTGCGGTCAGCTGGCTGTAGTCGCGCACGTCGCAGCGTTGGGTAAAACCGTCGCCTCCCGCTTCGCGCACCATTTTCAAGGTCTCTGCCAGACCGGCCTCATTGACATCCGAGAGCGCCAGCTGCCAGCCCTCACGCGCCCAGCGCAGGGCGATTTCACGACCCAGGCCGGAACCGGCACCCGTGACCATCATGCGGTTTTGCATCGTTGTTGCCTTCTTGTTCGTTGAGTTGCAACGAGTCTAGCGAAAGCCGAGGCGCGCTCCGGCCTCTATCGAAATGCTGAATGACGGGCATGTTCCGAGTCCGATTGACGCCGCCGATATCCAGCCAGAGCACCTTTGCCCGTACCGAAACGACGAAGGGCAGCCCTTGGGCTGCCCTTCGTTCGATGCTCGATCAGTTGTCAGTGAGCGACTGCGCCACTGGAACCCAGACCGGTCTGCGACCGCACGAACTGCGAGAAGAAACGCTCGCGCTCGAGACCCGCCGCCTTGGACTTGTCGGTGACCGAGAAGAACCAGATCCCCACGAACGCGACGATCATCGAGAACAGCGCCGGGTACTTGTAGGGGAAGATGGCCTCGGCATAGCCGAATACATCGACCCATACGGTCGGGCTGATGATGGTCAGGATCAGCGCTGTCGCCAGGCCCAACGAACCACCGATCAGCGCTCCGCGAGTGCTCAGGCCCTTCCAGTACATGGAAAGGAACAACACCGGGAAGTTGCAGCTGGCTGCGATGGAAAACGCCAGGCCCACCATGAACGCAATGTTCTGCTTCTCGAAGATGATGCCGAGCAGGATCGCGACGACACCCAGGCTCAGCGTGGTGATCTTGGTGACGCGCATCTCGTCCTCTTCCTTGGCCTTGCCCTTCTTGATCACGCAAGCATAAAGGTCATGAGAAACCGCCGAGGCGCCCGCCAGGGTGAGACCGGCCACCACCGCGAGGATGGTCGCGAAGGCCACCGCGGAGATGAAGCCGAGGAACAGGTTGCCGCCAACGGCATTGGCCAGGTGGATAGCGACCATATTGGTGCCGCCGACGATGGCGCCCGCTGCGTCCTTGAATTCCGGGTTGGTGCTGACCAGCAGGATCGCGCCGAAGCCGATGATGAAGGTCAGGATGTAGAAGTAACCAATGAAGCCGGTGGCGTAGAACACGCTCTTGCGCGCTTCCTTGGCGTCAGCGACGGTGAAGAAGCGCATCAGGATGTGCGGCAGACCCGCCGTGCCGAACATCAATGCCAGACCCAGCGAGATCGCGGAGATCGGATCGGAAACCAAACCACCCGGGCTCATGATCGCAGCGCCCTTCTCATGGATGCTCACGGCCTCGGCGAACAGGCTGCCGAAGTCGAAGTTGACCGCCTTCATCACCATGATCGCCATGAAGCTGGCACCGGACAGCAGCAGCACCGCCTTGATGATCTGCACCCAGGTAGTCGCCAGCATGCCGCCGAACAGCACATACATGACCATCAGCACGCCTACCAGAACAACCGCGACGTAATAGTCGAGGCCGAACAACAGCTGGATCAGCTTGCCGGCACCGACCATCTGCGCGATCAGGTAGAAGGCCACCACGATCAGCGAGCCGAATGCAGACAGGATGCGGATCTGGGTCTGGCCGAGACGGTAGGACGCCACATCGGAAAAGGTGAATTTGCCCAGGTTGCGCAGGCGTTCGGCCATCAGGAACAGGATGATCGGCCAGCCGACCAGAAAGCCGATGGAGTAGATCAAACCATCGTAGCCACTGGTGTAAACCAGCGCAGATATGCCCAGAAAAGACGCCGCCGACATGAAGTCACCGGCAATCGCCAGACCGTTCTGAAAACCGGTGATGCTACCGCCGGCGGTGTAGTAATCGGAGGTGGATGTGTTGCGTTTGGCGGCCCACTTGGTGATACCCATGGTGAACGCGATGAACGCAACGAACATGGCAATCGCTGTGTAGTTGACGCCCTGCTTCTGCACTTCGCCGGTCAGGGCGTCGGCCATCAGTAAGGGCGAGGCGAGCAGCAGAGCGGCTGCCAGCAATGGACGCACAATCATTTTTGCTGAGCCTCGTTGAGGATTTCCTGGTTGATGCGATCGAATTCGCCATTGGCACGCTGGACATAAACGCCAGTGAGGATGAACGCCATGAAGATCACACCGACGCCCACCGGAATACCCCAGGTGGTGACAGTATCGGCGGCAAGCGGCACGCCGAGGATCGCTGGCTCGAAGGCGATCAGCAGGATGAAGGCGAGATATGCGCCCAGCATGACGGCCGATAGCAGCCAGGCGAAGCGGCCGCGCTTTGCGACCAGTTTCTGGAAACGCGGATTGGCATAAATCTGCCGGTAGATATTTTCGTTGTTCATTGACTGTCTCCACACGATCACCGCCACTGATGAGGCGGGGCGGCTACTTTAGAGCCCGACAGACCGAACACCACCCGACCATAGTCTGGTTTTTATTTTCCGAAACGACCGGAATAGACGGCTTGCGGCAAGCGCGTCGATACGCATAGAGCCGATCTATGTAGCTTATCAAGCACGACGATTTTCAAAACCAGCGTGGCGAAGCGAGACTTCAATTCAACGGAGAATCATTCTCGACTGCATTTGGAGATCTACCATGACCAAGACCGTAACCTTCACCCTAATGCACTTCTGTATTGCCTTCGCGGTGACCTATGCCTTGACCGGTAGTCTCGCTGCAGGCGGCCTGGTGGCAGCCATCGAACCCATCTGCAACTCGGTCGGCTTCTACTTCCACGAGAAAATCTGGCAGCGTCTGGAAAAGCGCCAGACGCCTCGTGAGACGATCCCCGCTCACGCCTGGTTGCATCATCAGGCCTGACGGATGCACTAGCCACTCGCCAGATCCGAGCCGAGCCGAGCCGTTTGCATCGGCTCGCCTCTCCCATAAGCTCTCCATACGTAGCAACTAAGCCTGCAACCAGCCGGCTTGCTTGTGGTCAATGGCTAACGCGCCATGTCTTTCGCGGCGTCCCATTGTCGGGAGAGATGACGGCAGCATGCGCCTGCGGCTTAATCTGGCAACCTCAAAGACCGATCCCCCAATGCTGAAGTTTGCCGGCCATCCAAGCCCGCTAAGGAGAGCTCCCTACATGCGATTGCTGCTGTGCTTGACCGCGCTGCTTACGTTGGCCGTCGCGCCTGTCCAGGCTGCGGATATCAGCGTCGAGGCGTATGGCTACCCCTTGAGCAACCCCTTCGAAGCGACCATCGCCACGACCCCCGTGGCGCTGCGCGCCGAAGTACCCAGCGATGACGACATCGATCAGGCTGACTATCGCCTGCGTCTGCGTCCCGAACGGGAATTCATCCTTCCGGAAAATTTCTGGGCAGTGACACGGCTGACCTACCGCTTGGCACGGCAACCTGGGCCTGCCCCACTGATGTTCATCATCTCGGGCACCGGCGCAAGCTACGCGGCGGCGAAAGCCGAGTCGCTGAAGCGACTGTTTTACGGGGCCGGCTATCACGTGGTGCAGCTGTCTTCGCCAACCAGCTTCGACTTCATCGCCGCCGCCTCACGTTACGCCACCCCGGGTTACAGCCCTGACGATGCCAAGGACATGTATCGAGTCATGCAGGCCGTCCGCGCGCAACAGCACGACCTGCCAGTCACCGAGTTCCATCTCACCGGCTACAGCCTCGGCGCGCTCAACGCGGCCTTTGTCAGCAAGCTCGATGAGACGCGGCAGAGCTTCAACTTCAAGCGGGTGCTGATGCTCAACCCGCCGGTCAATCTCTACACATCGATCAACAATCTGGACAAGCTGGTGCAAACCCAGGTCGAAGCGATCGACAGCACCACCACGTTTTACCAAGTCATTCTGGAAAAGCTCGCCCGCTACTATCGGCAAAAAGGCGCGATTAACCTCGACGAGGCTTTGCTGTTCGACTTTCAGCAGTCATCCCTGCGGCTGACCGACGAGCAAATGGCGATGCTGGTCGGCTCGGCGTTCCGTTTCTCCGCTGCCGATATCGTCTTCACATCCGACCTGATCAACCGCCGAGGATTAATCGTCCCGCCCGGCTACCCGATCGACGAAGGCACCAGCCTCGAGCCCTTCTTCCGCCGCGCCCTGCTCTGCGACTTCGATTGCTACATGACGGAACAACTCATCCCCATGTGGCGGGCCCAGCAAGATGGCGGAAGCCTGACGCAACTGGTGCAACAGGTCAGCCTGTATGCGCTGGAAGATTATCTGCGCGACAGCCCGAAGATCGGCGTCATGCACAACGCTGACGACATAATTCTCGGTGCTGGCGATCTGGGCTTCCTGCGCCGGACGTTTGGCGAACGCATGACGCTGTATCCGCGCGGCGGCCATTGCGGCAATCTCGATTACCGGGTCAATGCTCAAGACATGCTGGAGTTCTTCCGTGGCTAGATGTCATTTGTTTGCATTGCTGTTCTTGGCCAGCGGCATCGCCCATGCACAGACGCCGATCCCCGATGAGGATGGCTTCACCCATCCGCTGCGTAACCTGAAATTCAATCCTGGCCTGGATCAACGCGAGTTCGAGCGCGCCACCTTCGACGCGCTGGATATTCACGATCCCTGGGAATCGCTGAACCGGCGCATGTATTACTTCAATTACCGTCTGGATCAGTGGGTGATGCTTCCGGCGGTGCGCGGCTACCGCTATGTCACGCCTCGGATCGTGCGCACCGGCGTGAGCAACTTTTTCAGTAACCTCGGCGAGATCCCAACGCTGTTCAACAGCGTGGCGCAGCTCAAGGGCCAGCGAGCGATGAGCACCACAGCACGATTGCTGTTCAACACCATCATTGGTGTCGGCGGCATTTGGGACCCGGCGACCCGCATGGGCCTGCCGCGCTACAACGAGGACTTCGGCCAGACGCTCGGCTTTTATGGCGTCCCGCATGGGCCGTATCTGATCCTGCCCGCGCTCGGCCCATCCAACCTGCGCGATACCGCTGGACAGGTAGTGGACTTCGGCGTCGAGCGGCAAGTCGATTACTTTGACTATGGCGAAGCCAGCGGTGGTGAATTCGGCATTACCGCGCTTCGACTGATCGACATCCGCCACACCACCAGCCTGCGCTACGGGCAACTCAACTCGCCGTTCGAATATGAAAAGGTCCGCTACGTCTACACCCGAGCCCGGGAACTGCAGATAGGCGAGTGATCGAAGCGTTAGATAAGAATCGTGGAAACTTCGCATCAATCAATCGCATGGTGCACGGTAGTCTTCATCAAAACCTCTTTGGAGATATGCCATGCCCATGCGCGAGATTCTTGAAATCAGCACCGGTCGCGCCACCTCCGATGGCGCCGGTGTCAGTCTGACCCGTTTGTTCGGCGGTGACGTAGCGGAGCGATTCGATCCGTTCCTGATGCTCGACGAGTTCGGCTCCGACAACCCTGACGAGTACATCGCCGGCTTCCCGCCACACCCGCACCGCGGCTTCGAGACCGTGACCTATATGATCGAGGGCCGCATGCGCCACGAAGACCATCTCGGCAATGTCGGGCTGCTCGAAAACGGCGGTGTGCAATGGATGACGGCGGCACGCGGCGTGATCCACAGCGAGATGCCGCAACAGGAACAAGGCGTCATGCGCGGCTTCCAGCTGTGGCTTAACCTGCCCGCCAAAAGCAAGATGGGCGATCCGGGTTATCGGGACTTCGCGCCAGCAGAAGTCCCGCGCGTCACCTTGCCCTGCGGCGTCGAAGCGGTGGTCATCGCCGGACGGTTCCAAGCCGACGGGGTGGATCAGCCAGGCGCCGTGCAACGACCGGATACCGAACCGCAGCTGATCGACCTGCACCTGCCCGCCGGCAGCCAACTCAATCCGCAGCTGCTCGATGGACACCGGCTGATCCTGTACGTATACGAAGGCGAGATCGAAGTGGCCGGCAAGCACCTTGGCAAGCATCAACTGGCCAGGCTTTCCGATCAGGGCGAACTGCAGCTGAACTCCGGCACCGGCGCGCGAGTGCTGCTATTGGCCGGCCAGCCTATTGGCGAACCGATCGTCCAGTACGGCCCGTTCGTGATGAACAGTCGCGAGGAAATCGAGCAGGCCCTGCGCGACTTCCGCGACGGCGTACTTACGGAGTGATCGGTTTCTTCGGCAACTTTCTATAGAGGCTTGGCTCACCCTCTGGACGCGTCTTGAAGCGGCGGTGGGCCCACAGATATTGCTCGGGATGCTGCCGCACCACGTGCTCCACCCACTCGTTGATGCGCCGGCAATCGGCCTCCTCGCTTTCACCCGGGAAATCAAGCAGCGGTGGGTGAATGACCAATCTGTAGCCAGAGCCGTCGGCGAGCCGCGTCTGCGTATACGGCACGACGCGTGCCTTGCCCAAGCGGGCAAACTTGGTGGTCGCGGTCACGGTTGCGGCATTGATACCAAACCAAGGGACGAAAAGACTCTGCTTGCGCCCATAATCCTGGTCCGGCGCGTACCAGATCGCTCGACCGGCGCGCAGCACCTTGAGCATCGCGCGTACGTCCTCACGCTCGATGGCGCTAGCGTCGAGATTGTGCCGCTCCCGCCCGCGTCGCTGGACGAAATCGAACACCGCATTCTTGTGCTCGCGATACATGCCATCGATGGTGTGACGCTGACTCAGCAAGGCCGCACCGATTTCCAGCGTAGTGAAATGCAGCGCCATCAGAATCACGCCCTGTCCCTCGGCCTGGGCCTGTTGCAGGTGCTCGAGACCCTCGACATGCGCCAGCTTATGCAGCCGGTCCTTGGACCACCACCAGCTCATGGCCATTTCGAAGAAGGCGATACCGGTCGAGGCGAAGTTCTCGCGTAGCAGTCGCTCGCGCTGCTTGTCGTTCAGCTCGGGGAAACATAACTGCAGGTTGCGCCGAGCGATTTGTCGCCTGGAGCGGGCAACCCGATACATCAGTGCACCGAGGCCGCGCCCAAGAAGCAGCAGAACGCGGTAAGGCAGCTGCACCACCAACCACAGCAAAGCCAGTCCCAGCCACAGCAGCCAGAAACGCGGATGAAGAAAGGATGCGCGAAAACGAGGACGATCCATCGGCAAGCCCGAACCGGTAAAAGCGCGCATTCTAAGCCCTTGCGGCAAAAATTGCCGGAGCGGGACTTGGCCACAGCGGGTTGGTCGCTCGGCTTGCCGTTGATTTTTCTTGCCGCTGGCCGCTTGTGGCTTGCAGCTCAACGCCTCCCCCGCTATAAGTCCTCGCCATTTACCGCAGCAGGCAGACCATGAGCCAAGCCGACCTTTCCGACCAAGCCCCAGTGTTCCAGCTCAAAGGCAGCATGCTTGCCATAACCGTGCTGGAGTTGACGCAGAACGACCTGGAGCGCCTCGATCAACAGCTGGCCGTGAAGGTCGAGCAAGCGCCGGATTTCTTCAACAACACCCCGCTGGTCCTCGCGCTGGACAAGCTGCCCGCCGATTGCAATCTCGACCTTCCGGCACTCATCGCGCTGTGCCGCAAGCACGGCCTGCGCACCCTGGCGCTGCGTGCCGGCGATCCCCAAGTCATCGAGGCGGCAGCGGCGCTCGACCTTCCCGTACTGCCACCGTCCGGTGCCAAGGAACGCAAGCTGGACCTCGCCAGCAAGGCATCGGCAGCACCGGCCAAACCCGCCGAACCGATCTATCGCCCCACCCGCGTGGTCACCACGCCTATCCGCGGCGGCCAGCAGGTCTATGCGCAGGGTGGCGACTTGATCGTACTGGCCGCCGTCAGCCCGGGCGCGGAACTTCTCGCCGATGGAAACATCCATGTGTACGGTCCATTGCGTGGGCGTGCCTTGGCAGGTATCAAGGGAGATACCGACGCACGCATTTTCTGTCAGCAGCTCGCCGCCGAAATGGTCTCCATCGCCGGGCATTACAAGGTTGCCGAAGACCTGCGGCGCGACCCGTTATGGACCGAAGCCGTACAGATGAAGCTATCCGGCGACGTGTTGAACATCACCCGCCTTTAACGGATACTGCCGCGAATTTTCAAGCACCAAAACGGGCGTACCGCGAGCCGAATTGGCTACGGTCCCGACTTCCATATTAGGGTGAATCACCTTGGCCAAGATCCTCGTAGTCACTTCCGGCAAGGGTGGCGTCGGTAAAACCACATCCAGCGCCGCCATCGGTACCGGTCTCGCCTTGCGTGGCCACAAGACCGTCATCGTCGACTTCGACGTTGGCCTGCGTAATCTGGACCTGATCATGGGCTGCGAGCGCCGCGTGGTGTATGACTTCGTCAACGTCATTCAAGGCGACGCCACCCTCACCCAGGCCCTGATCAAGGACAAGCGCCTCGAGAACCTCTACGTGCTGGCCGCCAGCCAGACCCGTGACAAGGACGCCCTGACGCTCGAAGGCGTTGGCAAGGTGATCGATGAGCTGGCCAAGACTTTCGAATTCGTCATTTGCGACTCCCCGGCAGGCATCGAGAAAGGTGCTCACCTGGCAATGTATTACGCTGACGAGGCCATCGTCGTAACCAACCCGGAAGTCTCCTCGGTTCGTGACTCTGATCGCATGCTGGGCCTGCTTGCCAGCAAGTCCCGTCGCGCCGAAAACGGCGAGGAATCGATCAAGGAGCATCTGCTGCTGACCCGCTACAACCCCGAGCGTGTGGTCAAGGGCGAAATGCTTGGTGTCGAAGACGTCGAGGAAATTCTCTCGATCCGCCTACTGGGTGTCATTCCGGAATCCCAGGCGGTACTCAAGGCTTCCAACCAGGGCGTACCGGTCATCCTCGATGACCAGAGCGATGCGGGCCAGGCGTACAGCGATGCAGTGGATCGTTTGCTGGGTAAAGACGTGAACCATCGCTTCCTAGACGTTAAAAAGCAGGGCTTCCTGCAACGATTGTTCGGAGGTCGCGAATGAACCTTCTCGACTTCTTTCGTGAGCGCAAGAAGAAGGAAACGCCAGCCAACATCGCGAAGGAACGCCTGCAGATCATCGTTGCGCACGAGCGCGGCCAGCGTACGCAACCGGACTATCTGCCCGCTCTACAGAAAGAGCTGGTCGAGGTGATTCGCAAGTATGTGAACATCGAAAGCGATCAGGTGCAGGTCGCACTGGAAGATCAGGGCAGCTGTTCGATCCTTGAATTGAACATTACCCTGCCGGATCGTTAAAAATCTGCCTGGATCTGCTGCGCGTCGGCCCTGCAGCGTTAAAAACAGGCTCGGATGCTCATTTACAACAGTAAACTCCGCTTCCTCGCCTGTTTTTGCCTTGCATGGCTCTAGCTCGCGAGTTCCAGAATAGATTTTCAGTAACCTCTGACGGACGGCGACCCACGGGTCGCCGTCTTCGTTTATGGGAAACGCAGATGCCGTTAAGCAACATCCAGATTGTTCACCAGGACGCCGCTCTGTTGGTGATCAATAAACCCACCCTGCTGCTCTCGGTACCCGGCCGCGCCGAGGATAACCGTGACTGCCTGGTGACCCGCCTGCAGGAAAACGGCTATCCCGAGGCGCGCATCGTGCATCGGCTGGACTGGGAAACCTCCGGCCTGATCGTGCTCGCCCGCGACGCCGATAGTCACCGCGAATTGTCGCGCCAATTCCACGATCGCGAGACGGAAAAAGCCTATACCGCGCTGTGCTGGGGCGAACCGGAACAGGACAGCGGCAGTATCGACCTGCCCCTGCGATACGACCCGCCAACCAAGCCCCGGCACGTGGTCGATCATGAACAAGGCAAGCATGCATTGACCTACTGGCGCGTTCTGGAGCGCTGCGGTCACTACAGCCGCGTCGAACTGACCCCTATTACCGGCCGCTCCCACCAGTTGCGCGTGCATATGCTTTCCATCGGGCATCCGCTACTTGGCGATCGCCTCTATGCTCACGAACAGGCGTTGAACGCCCATGAACGACTGTGCCTGCATGCCAGCATGCTCGCCTTGACCCACCCGCAGAGTGGCACGCGGATGCGCTTCGATTGTCCTGCGCCATTTAGATGACTCGCTTCATCGATGCCACTCGTGGTGCCCAGGCTCACCCGAGCCTGCTTAAAGCGCTCGACCTTTGGACGCACAGTCCCGGCCTGGCGCTGGATCTAGGCTGCGGTGCCGGGCGCGATAGCTTGGCGTTGCTTCGTGCAGGCTGGAAGGTCGTCGCGCTCGACCGGGACCCAGAAGCATTGAGCGCTCTGCAGGAACAGGCAGCTGCGTATGCGCCCGGTGCGCTCACAGCACTGTGCCGGACATTCGAGGACGCCGCTCCGTTGCCGGCAGTGGACTTCGTAAATGCCAGTTTCGCATTGCCGTTCTGCCGACCAGACGCATTTGCCGACCTCTGGATGCGAATCACCCAGGCGCTACGGCTAGGTGGTCTGTTCACCGGGCATTTTTTCGGCCCTCAAGACGACTGGGCGGCGAAGGGCCTCAGCATCCACAGCCAAGACCAGCTCCGACGGCGGTTCGAACGCTGGGAGCTGCTGGAACTCAACGAATTCGAATACGACGGAAAGACCGCGATAGGACGGGCCAAACACTGGCATATGTTTGAGGTCATTGCACGGCCCGGTTGAAACGCCCGCCGTAAAGCGTCGAAGACTGCAGTCACCCTACCAATGGGATAGACTTTTCAGCCTTGCCGTCCGGAGCCCCCCATGCGCGAAGAACTCAACCAAGGCCTGATCGATTACCTCAAGGCCTCGCCAACGCCGTTTCACGCTACCCGCAGCCTTGCGTTAAGCCTTCAGGCAGCCGGCTACAAGGCGCTGGATGAAAGCGAGACCTGGCATACCGAGCCAGGCGGCCGTTATTACGTCACCCGTAATGACTCGGCGATCATCGCCTTCCAGCTCGGCACAAAATCCGCCATCGAATACGGCGCGCGCTTGGTTGGTGCTCATACCGACAGCCCCTGCTTACGAGTCAAGCCGCAACCGGAGCTGCAGCGTCAGGGTTTCTGGCAGTTGGGTGTGGAAGTTTACGGCGGCGCCTTGTTGGCGCCCTGGTTCGACCGCGACCTATCACTGGCTGGCCGTGTCACTTATAGCCGCGACGGGAAGATCGAAAGCCAGCTGATTGATTTCAGGCTGCCCATCGCCGTGATCCCAAGCCTCGCTATTCACCTCAACCGGGATGCCAATCAAGGCTGGGCGATCAATCCGCAGAACGAACTGCCACCGATCCTGGCGCAGATCGCCAGCGAAGACAGCCCGGATTTCCGCGCCTTGCTGGCGGATCAGCTCAGCCGCGAACACGGCCTGGTCGCCGATGTGGTGCTGGATTTCGAGCTGAGCTTCTACGACACCCAAGGCGCGGCGGTTATCGGCCTGAACGGCGAGTTCATCGCTGGTGCGCGGCTGGATAACCTGCTGTCCTGCTTTGCCGGTTTGCAAGCCCTGCTGCGTGCAGGCCCGGACGAAACCTGCGTACTGGTTTGCACCGATCACGAGGAAGTCGGCTCGGCCTCCATGTGCGGCGCCGATGGCCCGTTTCTGGAGCAGGTTCTGCGTCGTGTACTGCCCGAGGGAGAAGCATTCCAGCGCTGCATCAATCGCTCGCTGCTGATTTCGGCAGACAATGCCCATGCGGTACATCCCAATTACATCGACAAGCACGACGGCAATCACGGGCCGAAACTCAATGCCGGCCCGGTAATCAAGGTCAACAGCAATCAGCGATACGCCACCAGCAGCGAAACTGCCGGTTTCTTCCGGCATCTGTGTCTGGAAAACGAGGTATCGGTACAGAGCTTCGTCACGCGCAGCGACATGGGTTGCGGCTCGACCATCGGCCCGATCACGGCCAGCCAGCTGGGCGTGCGTACCGTGGACATCGGGCTGCCGACCTTTGGTATGCATTCGATCCGCGAACTGGCCGGCAGTCAGGACCTAGCGCATCTGGTCAAGGTGCTCAGCGCCTTCTATTCGAACGCCGAGTTGCCCTGACTCGGAAGATCCAGGCGAGCGTGCGCCCGCCTGGATTCGGTCACTCGATGCTCTCGTCGATGACGAGCGCGACCTTACCCGAGACTTGATTGCTAGCCAACGCAGCGAAGGCAGCTTCCACATCGCGGATCGGGAAGCTGCGCTCCAATCGCGGCGAGAGGGTTTTATCAGCGAACAATGGCCAGATCCGCTCATGCATGTCCGCGAGCATCTCGGCCTTGTCATCGGCGTTACGACTGCGCAGCGTCGAGCCAATCAGCTGGATGCGCTTGGCCAGCAGGCCGCCCAGATCCATTTCGGCCTTGCGGCCGCCCATCATGCCAATGATCACCCAGCGCCCTTCCGTTGCAAGCAACTGCGTATTGAGCGCCACATACTTGGCGCCGACCGGATCGAGAATCACATTGAACGGACCGAAGTCACGAAGCGCTTCCAGCGACTCATTGCGCAGCACGCCGCCCTTCGCGCCCAACGACTCGCAGTAAGCCAGGCGTTCAGCCGAACCGACACTGACCCAGCACGGGCTGTCGAACGCCTTGCATAACTGGATGGCAGCCGACCCGACACCGCTTGCGCCGGCGTGAAGCAGGACTTTCTCGCCAGGCTGTAGCGCGCCCAGGCGGAACAGATTCAGCCACGCAGTAGCGTAGACTTCCGGAATCACGGCAGCTTCCGTCAGCGAAAGGCCTTGCGGCACCGGAAGCACGTGACGGGCATCGACAACCACTTCCTCAGCCATGCCGCCGCCAGCCAGCAAGGCGCAGACTCGGTCGCCTATACGATGAGAAACGCCGGACCCTACCTCACTGATGACACCGGCACACTCCAACCCCAGGATATCGGTCACGCCCGGTGGCGGCGGATAATGCCCGGCACGCTGCAACAGATCTGCCCGATTCAGGCCGGCAGCCGCCACCCGAATCCTTACCTGCCCAGCACCGCACACCGGAGCGGCGCGCTCCACCCACTCGACCTGCCCCTCGACGCCTTGCAATGCCTTCATGCTGCCTCCATAGTGCTTAACACCTGCGCCCGCTCCACCGTTACTTGCCGGCGATGCAGGCCGCTGATAATTGCTGCATCAGACCATATGGCTATCCCTTACCACGAATTGCCGATTCGGTATGGCGTGGCGCCGAGGGTAAGCCTGCCGGCTGATGCGATCTCTGTCGCGGCGTGTTAGCCGCCAGGTACCATCGGGCTGTTGTTATTCCGTCGGGCGGATGCCGCTCGACGCCTGATTGATGGCCTAATATGCGTTATTACCCAGCCTTGCGGCGCCCCTTCGAAATGAAACGATCATTGACCGCCGGTTTTCTGGCCCTGCTGCTAGGCCTTCAGGCCAACACCGTCCTGGCCAAGCCAGCCGACGGACATGACTGGGATTACCTGCAGCCCGACCGTGATCAGGTGATCGCCAGCCTCAACGTGGTCGAACTGCTCAAGCGCCATCATTACAACAAACCGCCGCTCAACGACGCCCGCTCGGCAAAGATTTTCGACAGCTACATCGCAATGCTCGATCCGTCGCGCAGTTATTTCACTGCGGGAGATCTTGCCGAGTTCGAGGGCTGGCGCAATCAATTCGACGACTTCCTCAAGAACGGCAATCTTGAGCCCGGCTTCGCGATCTACAAGGTGCACCTCGAGCGCTTGCAGAGCCGGCTCGAATACGCGCGGGGCCTTCTGAACGAAGGCGTGGACAGCTTCGATTTCACCCTGGACGAAGAGTTACTAGTCGATCGTGAAAATGCCGCCTGGCCCAAAGACGAAAAGGAACTGGACGATCTATGGCGCAAACGCGTCAAGGACGAGGTTCTGCGTTTGAAGATCGCCGGCAAAGAACCCAAAGCCATCGAGGAGTTGCTGACCAAACGCTACAAGAATCAGCTGGCTCGTCTGGAGCAGACCCGTGGCGAGGATGTATTCCAGACCTATATCAACGCATTTGCCCAGTCCTACGATCCTCACACTCAGTACCTGTCGCCCGACAATGCAGAAAACTTCGACATCAATATGAGCCTTTCCCTGGAAGGCATCGGTGCCGTGCTGCAGAGCGACAACGAGCACGTCAAGGTCGTGCGCCTGGTCCCGGCTGGCCCCGCAGAGAAGAGCAAGCAGATTGTCCCTGCCGACAAGATCGTCGGTGTCGGCCAGGGCGACGAGGAAATGGTCGACGTGATCGGCTGGCGCCTCGACGAAGTGGTCAAACTGATCCGTGGTCCGAAAGGATCGGTCGTTCGCCTCGAAGTCATCCCGGCGAGCAACGCACCAAACGATCAAAGCAGCAAGATCGTCGCCATCACCCGAGAAGCAGTGAAACTCGAAGAGCAGGCAGCGAAGAAATCAGTGCTCAATCTCGAGCAGGACGGCCGCAACTATAAGCTCGGAATCATTGAGATCCCCGCGTTCTACCTTGATTTCAAGGCCCTGCGCGCCGGAGACAAGGACTACAAGAGCACCACCCGTGACGTGAAGAAGCTGCTGACAGAGCTGAAAAACGAAAACGTGGATGGCGTCGTCATCGATCTGCGCAATAACGGCGGGGGTTCGCTCCAGGAGGCGACGGAGCTGACTGGCCTGTTCATCGATCAGGGCCCGACGGTGCTGGTACGCAACAGCGATGGCCGTGTCGACGTGCTTGCCGACGAGCAGCAAGGGGCGTTCTACAAAGGTCCTCTGGCCGTGCTGGTCAATCGGCTGTCAGCGTCGGCATCGGAAATTTTCGCTGGCGCCATGCAGGATTATCATCGCGCCCTCATCGTCGGTGGCCAGACCTTCGGCAAGGGCACCGTGCAAACGGTCCAGCCTCTCAATCATGGAGAGCTGAAGCTGACGCTGGCCAAGTTCTATCGTGTCTCCGGCCAGAGCACCCAGCATCAGGGCGTGATACCCGACATTTCTTATCCCGCCGAAGTCGATACCAAGGAAATTGGCGAAAGTGCCCTACCTGAAGCGCTGCCGTGGGACAGCATCCGCGCCGCGATCAATCCCGATATCAATCCGTTCAAACCATTCCTCGCAGAACTCAAGGCGCGCCACGAAGCACGCACGACCGAGCACCCTGATTTCGTTTTCACCCGTGATCGCCTCGCGCTCACACAGGAGCTCATGCACGAGACGAGTGTCAGTCTCAACGAGGAGAAGCGCCGGGCGCAGCAGGAAGGCATCGAGAAGCGGCAACTGGCGCTTGAAAATACGCTGCGCAAGGCCAAGGGCGAGGAGCCGCTGGCCAAACTCGAACGGGAAGATGAAACGATCCCGGTCATTGAAGAGAAAAAAGTGAAGCCAGAGGATGATGCCTACCTTTCCGAAAGCGGCAGAATTTTGTTGGACTATCTGGGGCTGCAGGACGCAATGGCTAGAAATACCGCCGTAGAGCAATAGCCACTCAAGATGTCATTAAAATGACATCATCGAGTAGTGAAATACGAAGGGTCGCCACTGTGCGGCCCTTCGCATTTCTATGGCCAACACGAGATCACCATGACCGTCACCGAGCAGTTGAGCACGCTGGATAACATCCTTGCTCACGGCGACATCACCAGTCTTTTCCAGCCTATCGTTTCACTTTCCGAACGGCATATTCTCGGTTACGAAGCGTTGACTCGCGGCCCGTCCAACACCGCTCTGCACTCCCCCATCAATCTGCTCGCGGCCGCACGACATGCCGGTCGGCTCAACGAACTCGAAATGACCTGCCGGGAAAATGCTTGCCGCCGCTATAGCCAGCAGAATCTACGAGGCAAGCTGTTTCTCAACGTATCGCCGGAAACACTGCTGGAGGCGGCCCACAAACCGGGCCGAACCTTGGAGCTGCTACAGAAATATCGCATCCCGGCGGACAGGGTCGTGATCGAGCTTACGGAGCAGACCCCCACGGACGACTTCGAACTGCTCGATGCCGCACTGCATCACTACCGTGACATGGGTTTCTCGATCGCGCTCGATGATCTCGGCGCCGGCTATTCTGGGCTGCGCATGTGGTCGGAACTGCGCCCCGATTACGTCAAGATCGATCGTTATTTTATCGATGGCATTCACCGGGACGCCGTCAAACGCGAGTTTGTCGAATCCATCATGAAAATCGCCAGAGCCTCACGCGCCCAGGTGATCGCCGAAGGCATCGAGCTAAGCGAGGAGCTCCGGATACTTTCGGACATGGGGGTCGATCTGGTTCAGGGGTACTTGTTGGGCCGACCGGAAGAGATACCGGCTATCGATGCAGCGGTGCTGCTGCCAAATATAGGGGATCGTGATGATACGCTGGACGAGAACCAGCCGGACCTGTCTCCACTGGTACTGAAACAAGCCGCGGTTACCATCTCCTGCCCGATAGGGGACGTGCTGGAACTGTTCCGCCTGCAAGCGAATCTGAATTCGGTCGCGGTCCTCGACGCGATGGACACGCCAGTAGGTGTCGTGCATCGAAGCCTGCTCTCTGACGCCTTGCTCAAGCCCTTTGCAACCGACCTGCTGGCGCGCAAACCCATCAGTAGATTGATGAGCGATGACTTTCTCGCCGTAGAGCTTGGCCAGTCCCTGCAACAGGTCAGCCGGCTGTTGACCTGCCGAGCACGACAGCGCATCGACGAAGATTTCGTCATCACCCTCAACGGTCGCTATCACGGCCTTGGCAGGGTCATCGATGTGCTGAGGCTGATCACCGAGATGAAGGTTCAGCAGGCACGCCATGCCAACCCGCTGACGCTGCTACCCGGTAATGTACCGATTCAGCAATGCCTGACGCGACTGCTGCGGCAACATCGAGAGGCGGTGATCTGCTACGTCGATATCGATCATTTCAAACCCTTCAACGACCTGTACGGGTACGCCAAGGGTGACGAGGTCCTGCTATGTCTTGCTCACTGCCTGGATGAACAGATCGATTCGAGTCGTGACTTCGTGGGTCACATCGGTGGGGATGACTTCATGTTGGTGATGAGGTCCGAAGACTGGTCAGCGAGAATCAGCCGGCTGTTCGACACATTCGAGCGACGCTGCCGATCCTTCTACCGCGACGATCATCTGGCCGAGGGTTGCTTCATTGCCGAAGGGCGGCAAGGCGGCCAGCAACGCTATCCCCTGCTCTCCCTTTCGATCGGCGCGGTCCTTCTCAAGTCCGGGCCAACCCCCGAAATCGACGCCGCATCCCTCGCCGTCCTGGCCTCCGAAGCCAAGCGTCAGGCCAAGCAGGTAGCGGGTTACAGCCTGTACACGATCGATACGGAACGGCGGCCGTTAGGCGATCAAAGGCCGTGTTTGGCGGCGCTGGCTCTGTAACGTTCAGCCTCTTGCCGATCAGGCGCCAATCCATGCCCGCCCGCCTTGTACAACTGAGCCAGACGGGTCGTGGCTAATGGATGTCCGGCCTCGACGGCGAGCTTCCACCAATGCGCCGCCTGGGCTCCGTCCGGGCCGTGTTCGGCATCCTCACTGAGTGCGATCACGCCCATCTGGTAAGCAGCCTTGGCATCGCCTCCTTCGGCGGCCAGGCGCAACAAACGTATACCTTCCCGTCTTGCACCATAACCCTGCCCTCTGAAAAGCAGGATGTGCCCGTAAAAGCTCTGCGCCTTCGGATCACCTATCGCGGCCATACGCGAAAACTGACCCTCCATCCAGCGCCACAACTCAGGCTGCTCGACAGCCCACCGCATGCTCAACAGTTTGCGTGCGGTCAGATAACCGGCACGCGCCCGAACCTTGTGCAGCATTTATGGCGCCTCCGGATAGTCGAATTCGAACACGCGCGCGACTTCGCCTGCATGCCAGGAAGCAGCAGCTGCGCCATCGGTAGAACCTGCAAAACGCCCAAGACGAGCGGCGCATTCGAAGAAACCCGTTCTGGGCAAACGGCTGGCACCTTGGCTGATCACCAGTGCGCTGCGCAACGGTCGACCAGCGCGTGCGTCCAGTGTCGCCAAGTACTCCAACGCAGCCGTCAATGTCTGCATCGCTGGCGTGGGTAACTGGAGGCGCTCGACCAGCGCACGATAAGTCACCAGATGACGCTGCCGTCGAGCGGCGGTCAACTCATCCAGCAACGCCTGCCAGTGCGGGCGGCTGATGCGAATCGACGGCGCGGCGTCTTTCAAGCTTCCGGCTCCCATCCTTCGATCTCCATCGCACGGGCCAGGGAGCGGCGTATAGGGTCACCGGGATCACGCTCGCCGCTTTCGATAAGGCCAAGATAAACGGGGCTGATGCCTACGGAACGCGCCAGCGTCTCCTGACTCATGCCCTTGGCTTCGCGCATCGCCGACAATTCGCTGAATTTCGGTAAAGCAATCGGAGCCTCGGCGCCCGCCTGGGCAGTGCGCTCATTACGTTCACTCAGCAGCGCCTGATATTCATCCCAAGGCAGCACGGCGTACTCTGGCACACCGTCACGCATGATGACCTGAACACTCATCCGCTACCCCGCTCGTTTGTCCGTGAATGAAAGCGGATCTTAACAGCCTGAGAACGGTTTTTTAGCCTACGGGCACGCACTAAAGAGTGAAAGCGTGGCCGCCCATAGCAGCACGAAAGGATTAATCCCTTGATGTATCGTCTCGGAATCGGGCGCTGCGCGCATGGCTAACGTCGTCCGCCATCGGCTCATCTACCGAAGGGAGACGATCGATGTCAGCCTGCATATCAACTGGCTGGCTGTCTCTCCAATCGCGGAATGCCTGCAGCTCGCCGGACCATTTGCGCATGACCCATCCCAGCACCGCGAGATCGTCGATGAAGCCAAGCCCGGGAATCCAGTCCGGTATGGCATCCATCGGTGAGAGGAAGTACAGCAGCCCAGCCACTGCGGCGATCAGCGCGGGTCTGCTGATGGCTCTGTACTCGCCCCGCCACCAGGCCACACATAACGCCTGCAGCAAGCCCAGATCGTCACGCAGACCTTTCATAAGCCCGCCACGTGCCGAGCGCTTGCGAGCGACGGCAAGCAGCACCATGGGTAACCGCCCGCGGGCGAGTACGCGTTGCGCTATGGGTAAATAGCGGAAGAATTTCCAAGGGAGCTTCATTGAATACCTCCTGCAAAGCCGCGCCATAGAAGCATTCGACGATTATCCACAATTCCTGTGGATAACCTTGTGAACAGTTCTTGGATGACTTCCCCAAACGCCCGTCTGACGCGGCCTTCAAACAGATCGATGGGTTTTTGTTCAGCGAACATAAATCCTTAAAAATCAGTAACTTAAGAATGTCCAGAAATTTCTTAGGCGGTGACGGCGAAGCCGATGGGTTACGTTTCCTGGAATGTGCATAACCGTAACATGTCAACGCTTTTTTAAGGCAATTTCGGCTTCTCAGGAGTAGACAAACTCGCCTGATCGTTCTAACAGAGACAACCCTGCGATCCTCTATGTTCAAGCCGAGCAGCTGTCGTTTCTAGATTGAATCAAGCGCGCCACGAACGAAAACCCCGCCGAAGCGGCGGGGTTCTCCATCAGTCAACGAGCAGCAATGCGACCCTGTGCGGGTTACGCCTCATTCAGAGCCAGGCGCTCACCGTTAATCGGAATGCGCTTGGGCTTGGCCTCTTCCGGGACCACGCGCTCGAGCTGGATGCTCAGCAGGCCGCTGTTAAGTGCTGCGCCTTTGACCTCTATATGATCGGCGAGACGGAACGAGAGCTTGAACGCACGCTGGGCAATTCCCTGGTGCAGATAGGTGACGTTCTCGCCACTGCTCTCTCGTTTGCCGCCGCTGATGGTCAGCACGCCACGCTCGACCTGCAGGTCCAGGTCGGACTCCTGGAAACCGGCGGCTGCTACGATGATGCGGTACTGGTCATCGCCGTGCTTTTCCACGTTATACGGTGGAAACGAGCTGCCCGCGTCGTTGCGCAGGGCCGATTCGAACAGATCATTGAAACGATCGAAGCCAATGGATTGGCGGAAAAGCGGAGCCATGGAAAAACTAGTCATTTGTATCTCCTGATATTCAGCGAGTGGTTACTACAGGACCCGAATTCGGCATCCTGTGTAGCCCTAAATAGGAACTGCCCCACCCATTTCAAGACCATTCGTCGGAGTTTTCATGTCCAGAGTCATGCTGATTACAGGCAGCAGCCGAGGCATCGGTGCGGCCACCGCCAGGCTCGCCGCAGCCGAAGGCTACGCGCTGTGCCTCAACTTCTATCAGCGTCAAGATATCGCGCAGCAGTTGCTCGAGGAGCTTCGAGGTGCCGGCGCTCACGCCATCGCGGTAAGAGCCGATATCGCAGACGAGGCACAGGTCGCCAGGCTGTTCGCCACGATCGACAAGGAATTCGGCAGGCTCGACGTGCTGGTCAATAACGCCGGCATACTGGAGCGGCAGATGCGCCTGGACGAGATGGATGCGGCGCGGCTGGTGCGGGTGTTCGCAACCAATGTGACCGGCAGTTTCCTTTGCGCGCGTGAGGCGGTGAAACGCATGTCTACCCGCTATGGCGGCAACGGCGGCGCCATCGTCAATGTCTCTTCGATTGCCGCAAAGCTCGGCGCACCTAACGAATACATCGATTACGCGGCCGCCAAGGGCGCGATCGACAGCATGACGCTTGGCCTGGCGAAAGAAGTTGCCGCAGAAGGCATTCGGGTCAACGCGGTGCGGCCGGGCGTGATTCGTACCGAGATTCATGCCAGCGGTGGCGAGCCGGGACGCGTTGAGCGCGTCAAGGCCAGCGTGCCCATGGGGCGCGGCGGTGACGCTGAGGAAGTGGCTGAGGCGATTCTATGGCTGGCCAGTGAAAAAGCCAGCTATACCAGTGGCGCCCTATTGGACGTCAGCGGCGGACGCTAGACGACCGCCTCGAACTCCGATGCCTTGTCGGCGATGCCCAACAAGGCATCGAGTCGCTCACAATCGTCGACCCGTCGAAGCTGGGCAAACAGCGCAACGGCTTGCGGGTAAGTTCGGGTCAGCATGGAAAGCCATTGCTTGAGACGCCCGGGTGCGTAGCGCGGAGATATCTTGCGGCGCGCCTGCAACCAGAAGTCAGCGAGCAGCGGCTGCAGATCTTCCCAGCTCATCGGCTCAATCTCCGCGCCATGCTTTGCAGCATTGATCTGGCGCGCCAGGTCAGGCCGACAGACCAGCCCACGCCCAAGCATGATGTCTTCGACGCCGCTGATTTCGCGGCAACGGCGCCAGTCGTCCAGCGACCAGATATCGCCATTGGCGAACACAGGGATATTCACCACATCCTGAACCCTGGCGACCCATTCCCAATGCGCAGGCGGCTTGTAACCCTGCAACTTGGTTCGGGCATGCACGACCAGTTGCTCCGCACCACCATCCACCAGGGCTCTGGCGCAATCGAGCGCGCCTTCCGGACTGTCGAAGCCCAGCCGCATCTTGGCCGTGACCGGGACATGCGCAGGCACCGCCTTGCGTACCTCGCGCAGTATCGAATGAAGCAGCTCGGGCTCTTTGAGCAGAACAGCGCCGCCACGAGACTTGTTTACCGTTTTAGCCGGGCAGCCGAAGTTGAGATCGATGGCAGGCGCACCGAGGGTACAGGCAAAGGCCGCATTGTCGGCCAGGCAAGACGGATCCGAGCCCAGCAATTGCACACGTAACTGGGTGCCGGCGCGAGTCCGAGCGCCGTTATCGAGCTCGGGTGCAAGCTTGCGGAAGCTGGACGGCGGCAACAGGCGATCCGATATTCGAATGAACTCGGTCACGCACCAATCGATACCGCCGACATCCGTCAACACATCGCGAAGAATCTCATCGACCAGCCCTTCCATGGGGGCCAAGGCAATTTGCATCAGAAACAGCCCAATCGAAAAAGGAGCGCATTGTACGTAGCCCGACAGCACTTAGAAACGCCCGGGGCGTGCCGCCTGGCGACTACTGGTCTGTATCTTCGCGGTCTCCAATGGTATCGGTACCGGTCGTTGCGCCCATGCCACCCGTGGTGCCGGTGGCTCCCGTGCCCATGGTGCCCAACCCAGACTCATCATCCGACCCTTCGCCATCATCCGTTGGAGCGTCCCGCTCATCCGGCGCGCTCCCAATATCGGATGATGGCTGCTCTATCGCTTGGTTACCGGTGGTAGACGGATTGGACAGTTCAGTGTCAGCCAAGGCAGCGCCGGAGGCGAATATCAGGCCAGCGATCATCAAGACAATGTGTTCGACATCGTTGCTCTCCCGTTTCATCGATCAGCCAGTCAGTCGTCATCGCGATCACGATCGCCCAGGGTTCGGCGCGGGCGATGCTCCATATCGGTGTCGTTATCACCGTGACCCGCTTCGTCGTAGATCTTTTTTTGCCGCTCCTTGCTCTCGACGCGATCTGCCCCGGGCCGCTCGGGTAGTCGCTGGATTCCTTCACCGACGCCCATCGAGCCGTTACCCAGAGAACGGTCGACCGCCCCCGTGTTTTGTGCCAACTCGATATCAACGGAATTGGCCGATGCGGCAGCTGCGCCGATCGCGGCAAGCCCAGCCACGAAGCCAAGCGTGATTACCAGACAGGTCTTCATATCTCCTCCTTCAAGAGTCGCGGCAATCGTTAGGCAACCCTCAGTGCGAGCCGTGCGCCGCCGAGCAGCATCACTGACCAGCGGCAGCGGAACCGTCCATCCAAACCCGGGTCCCAACTACAGAGGCTGATGTCAGGTTAGAAAGGAATCCAACAATGATTACTCCCGCACTGGTAATTCTTTTAATGATCGTCGGCTGGAGTACTGCCGCATTGGCAATGCTTTGGGGAATGCTGCGAATCGCTCGTTACCATCAGAAGCCCAGCCCGAGCGCTCCACCGGCCCGGCAGTTCCCGGCCGCTACTGCGAAACCAGGTATCAGCGTTTCGCTAAGCGCTTGAAGAAATAGGCGTTCTCCTAAATTAGGCCGTGACATGGCGAACCAAAGCTGTAGAATGCCGCCCCACAGACGCGGGATGGAGCAGTCTGGTAGCTCGTCGGGCTCATAACCCGAAGGTCGTCGGTTCAAATCCGGCTCCCGCAACCAAATACGAAAAGGCCACTCTTTGAGTGGCCTTTTCGTTTCTATGTCCTGTCACTTGTGTAAAGCAACGTCGCTTGCTGAGCGCGCCGCTAAATAACTGAATAGAAACGCTTTCTTTTCGGCTTTTAGGTTGACAGCGTCATGTCAGCCTGTAGAATGCCGCCCCACAGACGCGGGATGGAGCAGTCTGGTAGCTCGTCGGGCTCATAACCCGAAGGTCGTCGGTTCAAATCCGGCTCCCGCAACCAAATACGAAAAAGGCCACTCTCATGAGTGGCCTTTTTCGTTCCGCCTCGCTGAAACCCCCTCCTCTCTCCACTTAACCTCGCGACCTTCGCTTGCTTAGGTTGAGTTCAGCCTCACGTTCATTCTTTCCTTTTAACTTTCCACGCCAAAAATTTATAGGCCGTTCGGCTTAGTTCCGAAGATGGATGACTTCAAAAGAATAGTTATTGACTCGGTAACCCAAAGCACTTTTATCCTTTTGCCTATCAATGGATTACGACAGACAGGCCGAAAACCCCCAAAAAAAATTTAGTTTCCCATCTTGACTGCCGTCAGGTTCTGAATGATAACTAGGTCACACAAACGAGACAGGACGTTTCCTCGAGTGGCAAGCCAGACAGAACCCGGCATTGCTATTAAGTCCGCAGGGATAGCATCTCCGTAACAGCTAATTTTTGCTGTTCTGCGTTAACAGTATTTCTCTTTATTGCTTCTCTCGAAACCCAGCCGAGTGCGGTAGCTTTGCCTGAAAGCCGCGCTATACGGGCCGCCCCAAGGAGTAGACGCCTACGAGAGATGGCAAGCCAAATGGCGGCGAAAGCCTGCAATGGCGGTAGCTTGCCTAATAAGAACAGGCAGCAAAACCTCATATCTAGATAATTGAAGATTTCGCGTACCGTTCAAATAACAATTTAACTTTCAATCGCCGTACTCATATATTTATCCAAACCGGAGCTGATCGTGAATACCCTGTTCCGTAGCATCGATATCGAAGCGCATCAATTGATTGCCAGGGAAATGAGCGTCAAGGGAAGCTCCTGCATTACCAACTTCCTTACGCCCGAACAATTAATCTCATTACAAGAGCACATCCGTAATTATGCCGACAAACATAAAGGCCAATACTTCGCGCACCATGGTGGAGTTGAGATCGAAAGTTCTCTATTGGGCGTTCTAGGCGCTGCGCCGGAGTTCCGGCAGATGCTTGAAAGCATTTATCAGGCGGGCATCGGGAAAACTGCGTACAGCGATGAGATTCTTAAGGTGTTGCGCTGCGTGCAAGGGGCTTCAGGGCATCGTGAGTCCAATTGCTTTCATTACGATGCAAGCCTTGTAACCGTACTGTTGCCCATCGAAATCCCTCAGAACGGGAATGATCGTGGTGATTTGATCATGTTTCCCAATCTCCGCCGAGCACGCTCGAATGTTCTGTTCAACGTGCTGGAAAAAATGCTGTTGCAGAATGCGCTGAGCCGAAAGGCGATAACCGCAGCCATTCGCCATCATCTTCTGAAGCCCGAAAAGCTGCAGCTGGTTCCGGGCAATCTGTATCTGTTCTGGGGCTACCGGACATTGCACGCCAACGAGCCCTGCGACCCCACCAGCCGCCGGGCAACCGCCATATTCCATTATGGCGACCCGCACGCAGGCAGCCTTGCGACCCGGCTGATTCTCAAGCTCAACCAGCGTCGCGCCCGTCGCGCGACCGCGCTCGGCACGCAGCCTACCGCATGACCGAACCCGGCCTCGGCCAGAGGTTTGCGCCTATCGATCTCGACGTGACTACCGATAAGGACATCGCGATGATCAATGTCACCAAATCCTTTCTAGGTAACAAAGCCAAGTTTCTGGGCTACGTCGACAGTATCTATGCGTCCGGCTGGCTGACCAATCACGGGCCGCTGGTCACCGAACTGGAAGATCGCCTACGCGATTACCTAGGTGTCCGAAATATCATCCTCACCAATAACGGCACCTTGGCGTTGCAGATCGCCTATCGGGCATTGAACCTGTCCGGCAGCGCCATCACGACCCCGTTCAGTTTCGTTGCGACCACCAGCTCGCTGCAGTGGGAAGGTATCCGGCCAATCTTCGCCGACATCGACAAGGCAAGCTGGAACATGGACCCGCAGGCTATAGAGGCGCGGATCGACAGCGACACCCGCGCAATCGTCGCCACGCATGTCTTCGGTAACGCCTGCGATGTGGAAGGCATCGCGCGCGTCGCCGAGCGGCATCGGCTGAAGGTCGTCTACGACGGTGCCCATGCATTCAGCGTGCGCTACAGGGACCGCTCGGTTCTCCACTGGGGCGATGTCAGCACGCTCAGCTTCCATGCAACCAAGCTGTTCCACACCATCGAAGGAGGAGCCATCGTCACCAATGACGATGCACTGGCGGCAAGGATTCGTTTGCTGTGCAACTTCGGAATCGTCGACACAGACACCATCGACGGTATCGGCATCAACGCCAAACTCAACGAGTTCGCTGCGGCCATGGGCCTGTGCATCCTGGATGACATGGCATTGATTCTGGAGCAACGGGAGGAGATCGCCAGGCGCTACGAAGACCAGCTGGGCGATCACTTCGACCTGCAGCAACAGCAGCCGTACTCCCAGCGCAACCATAGTTATTTCCCGATTGCCCTGGCGAACGAAGACCAGTTGCTGCGCTGTCGGAGAGCGCTGAATGCCAAGGGCATCAACCCCAGGCGCTACTTCTACCCTTCGCTGGACACTCTCGGCTATCTGCAGCCGCAACCGCCGCAAATGCAGTCGAGAACCCTGAGCCGTCGAGTGCTGTGCCTGCCGATCTATCCAGGCCTGCCGCGGCATATCCAGGACACGGTTATTCAGACGCTGGTGCAAGAATCTTCGCGACGCAGCCAGCGGCAAACCGAGCGCTTCTGGCCACAGGTCAACGCTACCGATTTGATGGAACAGCGTTTCAGCCTGCCCGATTCTGGGTTCAAGAATATTTATTGATTCATTAGCGGCGGCCCGACTACATGTCTGATCGAAAGCTATCGATGATTCGCAACACCGGCCTGAGTTACGCCGGTCAGGCGTACGCCCTGCTCATCGGCATTCTCGTTCTACCCTTCTATCTCGGGCATCTTGGTGCTGAAGCCTACGGCTTGATTGGCTTCTTCGCGGTGCTACAGGCCTGGTTGCAGCTGCTAGATGCGGGGCTGTCACCGTCTCTGGTCCATCGGATTGCGCACTATCGCGGGCGGCTCGCCAGTGGTGCGCAGTGCTACGAGCCCGGACAACTGCTGCGCTCGTTCGAAATCATCTTCTTGCCATTGGCAACACTGACGGTTTTGAGCGTTTATTTCTCCAGTGGCTGGATCGCCCACCAATGGTTGCAAGCGCAGGAGCTGAGCACGGACACCATCGTTCAGTGCATCAGCCTGATGGGTCTGATGGTCGGCCTGAAGCTGTACGCCACTCTTTATAAGAGCGGCCTACAGGGCCTCGAACTGCACGCATGGCTGAACGGCGCCAACATCCTGATAGCGACGCTGCGCTATTTTGGTGGCCTGTTTCTGGTGGCCAATGTCAGTCAGAACCCTCTGGACTTCTTTCTGTTCCAGACGGTGGTCGCTCTGTTCGAGACGCTGGTGTTCGCCGCCAAGGCCTATGCGCGGATGCCTAACCCAACGATCCTGACCGGATTCGACTGGGCGGTGGTCAAGCCGGTATTGCCGTTCGCCGCCGGCATGTCGCTCACCTCGGTGCTGTGGATCATCCTGACGCAGCTGGACAAGGTGTTGCTGTCCAACGTGTTGCTGCTCAAGGAGTACGGTTATTTCTCGCTGGTGGCGCTGATGTCGACCGGCATCATGACCCTCACCAATCCGCTGGTGCAGACGCTGCTTCCACGCATGACCATGCTCGTGGCCGAGAACCGGATCGCCGACATGCAGGCGCTCTACCTGAACGCCACGCGATTCGTCTGCAGCCTCTTGTTCCCGCTCTCGGGGGTCATCGCCTTTCACTCCGCCGAGCTGGTCTTCGCCTGGACCGGCGATACAGAAGCGGCGCAATGGAGCCGACTGGTGTTGCCTTGGTATGTGGTCGGTAGCGCGATCATGGCCGTCACCGCCTTCCAGTTCTATCTGCAATACGCCTACGGGCAGCTGCGCCTGCATGTGTGGTTCAGCCTGGTCTCGGCAGCACTCAGCATTCCGCTGGTGGTTTATGCCGCGCTCGAGCATGGCGTTTATGGCGCAGCGCTGGCCTGGTTCGGACTGCGCATGCTGACGTTCCTGATCTGGCCTTCGATGGTGCACAAGCGCTTCGCCCCGGGCCTGCATCGGCAATGGCTACAGGACTTGTTGCGCATCACCGCCATGACGGGCCTGGGTCTGTTGATCGGAGAACCCGTGTTCGTGGCGATCGCGAGCGACAACCGTTTCGACATTCTTCTGGGACTGGCAGTCAGCGGCCTGATCTGTCTGGCGCTGGTTACCTTCACATCCAAGCCCGTCGTAATGCGGCTTTACGTACTGATGACCAAATCGAGCGTCTGAATGGACATAGAACTGAAAAACGAGCAGGACTTGATGGCAGCCTGGGGCAACAGCCGGGAACCGCTGCTGAGCATCGTCTGCCTGGCCTACAACCACGCAGCCTTCATCAGGGAAACGCTGGAGGGGTTCCTCCGGCAGGAAACGGACTTCCCTTTCGAGGTGATCGTTCATGACGACGCCTCGACCGACACCACTGCGGCGATCATCCGTGAATACGCCGCGCGCTTCCCGAGCGTGATCAAGCCGATCTATCAGCGCGAAAACCAGTACCGCCAGGGTGTGCCGTTCAGCACGCGGTTGTTTGCACAAGCGCGCGGCAAGTACATCGCCTATTGCGAAGGGGACGACTACTGGATCGACCCGCGCAAGCTGCAAATCCAGGTCGACTTTCTCGAACGACACCGCGACTACGTGATGACGTACCACGATGCGTTCATGTTCAACAGCCAGGGCGTGGTGCGCAGCCCGCACCTGCAAGGCAAATATCGAAGGGACGCAACCGCCCGCCAACTGATGCAGGCGCGCCCGGTCTCCACCCTGACGGTGTGCTTTCGCAATCTGGTGCAGGAACTGCCGCCTGAGCTGCACGGCGTCGAAGTACTGGATATCTGCTGGTGGTCGTTGCTCGGAGCCCACGGCAAGGGCAAGTTCATCGAAGAGATAAAACCCGCCGCCTACCGCGTGCATGAGGGCGGGATCTTCTCCATGCGCAGCAGCAAGCAACGCATCCAGATGTCCATGCACGCCTATTACAGCCTTGCCCGCTATTACCAGCGGATCGGCAACCAGTCGCTCTACGAGTACTTCATGATCCAGGTCTTCGCCCAGGCGCTGGCATCGATTTCGCCGCTCAGCAAGCTTCAGGCGTTGAGCCAGGTATTTCAGAACGCCAGCCTCAACCTGTTATGCAGGCTGATTCCAGGCGCCTGACAGCGCATGCCTGACACCTGCCGCACCGATGGCGCAATACTCAAGGAAGGATCCGCAATGACTGCCATGGCCCGCTCTTCACTGGAATACGACGAAGATAATCGCATCGACCTGGCGCGTATTCTGCGCGTGGCGTTCGATCATAAGGCTCTGATAATCACCATCACCGCCCTCTTCGCCCTGCTCGGCGTCGCCTATGCCGTTGTCGCTACGCCGGTTTACCGAGCGAGCGCAATGATCCAGATCGAGCCCAAGAAAGCCGGCATAACCGGCGTACCAGAAGCCATACCCCGACCGAACTCGGTTTCCCAGGCGGTGACCGAAATTGAACTGATCAAGTCACGCTCGGTACTCGGGCGCACGGTCGATGCGCTGAAGCTCTACATCACCACTCGCCCCAAATACCTCCCACTTCTCGGCAGCTATATGGCGCGCCAGCATGACCCAGAGACGGACGGCGAACTCGCCGCGCCTCTGCTAGGTATGAGCAGCTATGCCTGGGGCGGCGAAAAACTGGACATATTCCAGTTGGATGTGCCCGAAGCCTATCTGGGCGAGAAGTTGATCCTACGTGCCGGTAGTGCGGGAGCGTTCAGCCTGTATGACGCGGACGAGAAATTGCTGCTGAGCGGCAAGACCAACGAAGCCGTGCAGCACGAGGGCTTTCGCGTACAGATCGCCGACCTCAAAGCCCGCCCGGGTACGGAATTCGCCGTTGTGCGCAGCCGTCCGCAAACCACCGCACTGGATTATCAGAAGCGCCTCAAGGTGGGTGAAGCCGGCAAGGACTCGGGAATCATCTACCTCACCCTCGAGGATCCGGACGCGGACAAGGCCAATCACGTGCTTGATCAGATCAGCCGTCTGTATGTGCGCCAGAACATCGAGCGCAGCTCCGCCGAAGCAGCACAGCGCCTGGAGTTTCTGCGTTCACAGGTGCCGCTGGTACGCAAAGAGCTGGAGAAGGCAGAAGCAGCGCTCAACGACTACCAGACCAGCGCGCAATCGGTGGACATCAGCATCGAAACCAAAGGTGTGCTGGACCAGGTCGTCGCGCTGGAAGCACAGATCTCCGAGCACGAACTCAAGCGCACCGAATACAACCAGCTGTACACACCGGAGCACCCTACCTACCAGACGCTGATGAAAAAGATCGGTCAGCTGCAGGCACAAAAAGCTGCGCTAATGGGCAAGATCGACACATTACCGATGACTCAACAGGAATTGTTGCGCCTCAATCGCGACATGCAGGTCACGACCCGCACCTACACCCTGCTATTGGACAAGGCCCAAGAGCAGGACATCTTGCGCGCCGGCACCATCGGCAACGTGCGCATCATCGACAACGCCTACTCGGTGGTGGAGAAGCCAGCCAAACCGATCAAGCCCCTGGTCGTACTGGTCGCCATATTCGTCGGCCTGCTGGTGTCGGCGATGGTGATCCTGCTACGCCAGGTGTTCTATCGCGGCGTAGAGAGCCCAGAGACCATCGAACATCTGGGCATCCCGGTGTATGCCGCTCTGCCTTTTTCGGCGAAACAGGAACACCTTTATCGGCTCAGGAAAATCCGCGACGGAAGAAGCAAGCTGTTGGGCACGGCCGATCCGGCCGATCTGGCCATCGAGTCACTGCGCAGCCTGCGTACCAGCCTCAAATTCGCCATGCTCGAGGCTCGTAATCAAGTGCTGGTGGTCACCAGCCCGACCCCTTCGGTGGGCAAGTCCTTCGTTTCCAGCAATCTGGCGTCAGTGATCGCCCAGGCGGGCCAGCGGGTGCTGCTCATCGATGCCGACATGCGTCGCGGTTATCTCGCCGGCGTGTTCGGCATGGCGCCGCGCAACGGTCTGTCCGATGCACTGGTCAGCGGGCTGCGTCTCGCCGCGGTCATCAACAAGACCGACCAGGCCAACCTGCATTTCGTTGCCAGCGGCTGCAGCGCGCCAAATCCGTCCGAGCTTCTGATGCACGACAATTTCGCCAAGTTGCTCAAAGAGGCGGAGCGCGAATACGACTTCGTCATCATCGATACACCACCGGTATTGGCCGTGACCGATGCGGTGCTGGTCGCGCAACAGGCTGGCACCTGCCTGCTGGTTGCGCGCTATGGGCTAAGCACCGCCAGCCAGATCGAAGCATCCAAGCGGCGGCTGGCGCAGAACGGCGTACTGCTCAAGGGCGCCATTCTCAACGGTGTCAAGCGTAAGGCCTCGAGCACTGCCTATGAAACCGGTGCTTACGGCTATTACAGCTACTCTCAGAAAGCCTGATACGTGCGAGGGACATGCCGTGCTCAGAACCGCAGCGATGATGCAACCCTACCTGTTCCCCTACCTCGGCTACTTCCAGCTGATCGCCCACAGCGATGCTTTCGTGCTGGGTGACGACCTTCAATACGTCAAGGCTTCGTGGATCAATCGCAACAGGGTGCTGGTGAAAGGGCAGCCTAAATTGATCACCTTTCCCCTGCGCAAGGGTGGCCAATTCGACCCGATCAACCAGCGCTGGCTATGCGAGGACTTCCCGCACGAAGCCCAGAAGCTGTTGAGGACACTGGAATTCGCCTACGCCCGTGCCCCTTATCACGATGAAGTGATCGCACTGATCCGCAAGATCCTGACGCACCCGGAGCGCAATCTGGCGCGATTCATCGAACATTCCATCCGCTGCATCTGTTCTTACCTGCAGATCACGACACCCATCCATATCGGGTCGGAGATGGGATTGCCGGCCCGGATGGACAAGCAGGAGCGCGTCATTAGCCTCACGAAAAAGCTCGATGCAGAACGCTATATCAACCCCATCGGAGGCATGGCGCTGTACTGTCCCGCGCTTTTCCGAGCTTACGGCCTGTCACTGCGCTTTCTGCGCATGGACGATCTGAGCTACCCACAGTTCGGCCAACCTTTCGTGCCTGCGCTATCGATCATCGACGTGCTGATGTTCAACAGCCGAAACGATGTGCAGGGCCTGCTCAAGCGTTTCTCTCTCGTCGAAGGGATTGAGCAGCAAGCCGCATTGCAGGCATGAACGACATCGACAAAACGGACTTCAGCAACCTCATCTCTATGGAAGGCAGCTTCACATGTCAGCGCTAAGCAACAATCCACACTGGTATCTGATCCAAACCAAACCCCGTCAGGAGATCCGCGCCGAAGAGAATCTCCAACGCCAACACTTCGAGTGTTACAGGCCACACAAGCCAAGCACTTCCGGTGACGGCAAAGCGGACGAAGCGCTGTTTCCCGGTTATTTGTTCATCCGCCTCGATCGGCACATGGACAACTGGTATCCCATCCGTTCGACCCGAGGAGTCGCCCGAGTGGTCTCTTTTGGCAGCGAACCCACACCGGTTCGGGACGAACTCATCGAGCAGCTCCGCCAGCGACTCGCGGCCCCGGCAGAGAAGCCCAAGTTCCAACCTGGCGAGTGTGTACATCTGCAGGGTGGCGGCTTCAACGAACTCGAGGCGATCTTCGTCAGCGACGACGGAGACGAACGTTCGGTGATCCTGCTGAAGCTGTTGCAGCGTGAGCAAAAAGTCCGCGTGCCAACCCGCTATCTCAGCGGTTGCGTCGCGCAGCCCTGACTCACGTGCACCGATGAACTCGGGGTTCCGATCATGAAGATTCTGTTTCTGCACAGCCTGTACGCACCCCATGTGGGTGGTGGCGCGGAAATTGTCGTGCGCCAGTTGGCCGAAGGCCTTCAGGGCCGAGGCTGCGACGTAACGGTGCTGGCCACCGGCCCGGAGACCGGGCTGCATGAGGAAACGCTAGGCGGCGTGCGACTCTATCGCGCCGGCCTGCACAACCTTTACTGGCACTTCACCCAGAGCAGGCCCAACCTGTTGTTGCGCCTCGGCTGGCATTACCGCGATCGCTACAACCGCCGCATGCGCCTGTACGTTCGCGAGGTGATCGCACGTGAGCAGCCGGACGTGGTGATCTGCCACAACCTGACCGGATGGTCGATCTCCGCGTGGGACGAGATCAGCGCGGCCGGTGTGCCGATCGTTCAGGTGCTGCATGATCTCTATTTGTTGTGCCCCAAAGACACCATGTTCAGCAAAGGCCGCAGTTGCGGGCGTCAGTGCGGTATGTGTTCGGCTTTCCGTCAGCATCACGCGGGGGCCTCGGCACAGGTCGCCGCGGTAATCGGCGTCAGTCGCTTCATTCTGGACCGGGTGTCCGGGCACGGGTATTTCAGCCAGGCCAGCCGCCACGTGGTGCATAACAGCGCGACACTGAGCGAGAGCGCACCGCGCACGCCGCGTCATAACCACAGCGGCCTGTTGCGTTTCGGCTATATCGGCACGCTGTCGGAAAACAAGGGCGTGGGGTGGCTGATCGATCAGTTTCAAGAACTGTCAATCAACGCCACCCTGGAAATCGCCGGGCGCGGCAAGCTGGACGATGAAGCGCAGCTGAAGGCAAAGGCCGATCCGGCCAAAGTCCGCTTCGTCGGCTATCAGAATGCCGCCACTTTCATGCGCAACATCGACGTACTGGTGGTGCCTTCGATATGGGCCGAGCCCTTCGGGCTGGTAGCCGTCGAAGCCTGTGCCCAGCACCTGCCCGTCATCGCAACGAACATGGGTGGCCTGCCGGAGATCATCCAGAACAATCTCAACGGGCTGCTCTGCTCACCGGCCGACCCCGACTCGCTCGGCAGAGCGATGCTCAAGCTCTATCTGGACAGCGGCCTGCGCCAGCGGTTATCGCAGCAGGCGCATAGCAGCGTTGCGCCATTTCTAGACATGGAACGCATGCTCGATCAGTACCAATCGATCCTGCATGCCGCGCTACACGGCCGGAGAGCCCATGATGACGCCGATTTCACTGATTACACCGCATCCCAGATCGAGCCCGCTGGCGATTGACAAGCCAACCCTGCTGACATTGATCGCGGCCTCGCTGCTGATCAGCGAAACCTTTGCCGGGGCGCTGCGCTATTACCTCGATATCGCCGGTATCTCCGCCCTGCTCTACCTACCAAAGCTGGCTTGTTTGGCAGCAGTGGCGCTCGAATTACCGCACGCACGAAGCAGGCCCGGCGTATGGCTGGTGCTATTTGCATTGGTGGTTTCGAGCTCGTTCGCGCTACTTCACGGGGCTTCGCTGAGAAACATCGGCTTCAGCTTGTTCATCTATGTTCCGCTGCTGTTCGGGCTGTTCTGCGGCACCTACCTGGAACGCAGAACCGTCCTGTTGAGCTGGGTGATCGGGCTATGTCTGATGGCCTCTCTGCTAGGCATCGCACTGGATATGTTCACCCACGTGCCATGGAAGGGGTACAGCTACATGATGGGCGACGTCGAGGTGACTGCGAACAAGTCTTGGGCCTTCGGCAGTACCGACCGTCTCGCCGGATTCGCCCGGATGTCGACCAATCTGGCGGTGATGATCGCTCTGTACAGCCTGTTTCTGGCGGCTTTCCTGCGCTCCCGACTGCTGCGGATGATGCTCTACCCGCTGGCCTTCGGCGCGATCCTTCTCACCACCAACAAGTCCACCGCCGCGGCTTATCTGCTGACGCTAATGATGCTGTTCCTCGCCGGATATCGCATGCCCAGCGCCACGGCGTTTTTCATTGCGGTGCTGACGGGAATGGCATTGCCGATCGCCAGCCTGCTGCTGAACATTCCGCAGGCCGAGGCCTACAGCGGCGGCATGCTTGCTTCCTTCAACGACCGTCTGATCCATAGCTGGCCGAATTTCATTGAGGTGATCACCCATGAAGGTTGGGGTTGGTGGGGTGCAGGTTTCGGTGCGGTAGGCAGTAGTGCAGCGGTCTTTCCACTGGCCTGGCTGGAGCTGCTGAGCATCGCTGACAACACGGCGCTGTATCTCTGGGGAATGCTCGGCGTGTTCGGCGTGCTGCTGTATTTGCTGTTGTTCCCGTTGCTGCTGCGCCTGCACGACCGTGGCCCGCGCATTCGTGACGCCCTGCTGGGCATCGTCTTCTGCACCTGCCTGATCGGCTGGGCAACCGATGTATTGGAAGTCACCACCTCCACCCTGTTCCTCGGTATGGCAATCGCCCATGTCCTGACGCCTCGGGACGTGCTTCATCGCGGGACGTACAGCCAGATCACCACAGCACAACCGCATGGCGGCCTTGAACCGCATGCCTATAGACACAGGGACGAGCGACCATGAGTACCCGCCTCAATTTTTGCCGTCTGGCACTTGTCGCGGCCATATCCGGCCTGGCGCTGCAGTCACCGGCACAGCAGCCGGAAGACCCGTTCATCCTCGGCGTCTGCTCGCATGACCTGCATCTACGTGACAGCCGCAGCCAAGGCAATCAACTGTTGCGCGACGCCGGTATCGAGTCGATACGAACCGACGCGCACTGGGCGTTTCTCGAACGCAGCCGCGACCGGCTCAAGGTGGAGCCGCACTGGTACCGCTATCTCGCCGGCACCGAAGCGCAGGGGCTCGATAGCCTATTCATTCTGGGCTACGGCAATCATTTTCACGGCGACGGAGAAAAGCCGCGCAGTGAGCCGGTACGCGCCGCCTTCAACCGTTACGTCGCCTTCGTCGCGCAGCAATTTCGCGGCCGTATCAAGCACTACGAAGTCTGGAACGAGTGGGACGTCGAGAACCCGGCGGATCCGCAATTCACGCAGGACTACGTCCGGTTGATCACCGACGCAGCGGGCATCATTCGCCAGCATGATCCGGACGCCAAAGTGTTGGCCGGCGCGGTGACCACCAAAGGCATCGAATCCGGTTTCGCCCTGCGCCTGATCGAAGCCGGCGTGATGCAATCGATCGACGGCCTCTCGCTGCACCCATACGTACATTGCCGCGGTCGGGGGAAGAACACCCCCGAGGCCTGGATCGAGTGGCTTGCAGACGTTGATATGGAATTGTCAGCCGCCGCCGGCCAGCCGGTGCCGCTGTATCTGACAGAGATGAGCTGGCCGGCCTATCAGGGTTCCTGTGGCATCGACGAAAGCCTGCAGGCCGCTTATCTGGCGCGCAGCTTCCTGCTCGTGAAGACGCTGCCCAATGTGCGGGGCTACTGGTGGTACGACTTGCGAAACGATGGCACCGACAAGCGTGAGCGGGAGCACAACTTCGGCTTGCTCCGTCAGAACTACGCCCTGAAGCCCGCGTATCGGGTGCTCAAGGTGGTCAGCCCGATCATCCAGAACTACCAGTTCCTTGGTCATGTCGACGAACCCAGGAAAGACACCGTTCTGATGCGCTTCGGTAACGCTGAAGAGCAGCTTCTCGTCGCCTGGAGCACCGACCAGGCACGCTCGATCAGCATTGAATCCGCAGGCAAGACAACCGGCGCGCTGGAGCTGATTGATACCGAGCATCCTGAAAACGGCCGAACCCAAAGCGACGCGGCATGGGATTGCCCGGCCGAGGCGAACAACTGCACCGCCAATATCGAACTCGATGGATTTCCGAAAATCATCAGCCTCGGCAAGTCCGCGGCGGCTCGCTCCGGCTCTTAGCAGAAGCTCTCGACTCGTGAACAGTTTTTTGAAAAGGGGAATTTCAGATGATTGTGATCAATGCCCGCTTTCTGACCCAGGAAATGCGAGGTGTACAGCGCTTCGCGGAGCAGATCAGCCTGCAGCTCGGAAGCCTGCGCGATGACCTGGTCTTCGTTGCGCCAAACGACATACGCCTACACGACAGCGCCGAACAGCTGCAGGTACGCCGCATCGGGCGCCACCGAGGCCATCTCTGGGAACAACTGGACCTCCCGCTGTGGCTCGCACGCAATGGCAGCCCACCGCTGGTCTCGCTCTGTAATACCGCCCCGCTCGCTTATGGCAACCAGATCGCGACCCATCATGACATTACCTATGTCAGGCATCCGGAAAGCTACTCGAGAGCGTTCCGGGCCATCTATCGCAATCTGACACCGCTGTTACTCAAACGAATCAAGGCGCTGATTACCGTGAGCGAATTTTCCCGGAAAGAGATAGCACGCTTCTATGGCTATCCGGCACGCGATATTTGCGTGGTGCCCAACGCCGTGGACGCGCGCTTTCAACCCTTCTGTGCCGAGCAATGTTCGCGTGGCTCGGCGCCTTATCTGCTTGCAGTGTCATCACCCAGCGCGCACAAGAACTTCGCCAGGATGGTCGCGGCATTTCTGAAACTTGAAGGGCTCGATGAAGCCGAGCTGCGCATCATCGGCGACTCGAACCGAATCTTCTCCGGCAGCGTCCATGATGTGGCCGGCAACCGGCGCATCCGCATGCTTGGCAGGCTCACCGATCAAGAGCTGGTGGAGGCCTACCAGGGCGCAACGGCCTTCGTGTTTCCGTCGATTTACGAAGGCTTTGGCATCCCCCCGCTCGAGGCGCAGGCCTGCGGCTGCCCCGTCATCGCGGCACGTGCCGCCTCCATTCCGGAAGTCCTGGGCGACAGCGCGCTGTACTTCGATCCTTTGAAGGTCCAGGACATCGCAGATTGCATGCAGCGGGTCCTGCGCGACGAGGCCTTACGCCAGGATCTGCGGCGGCGTGGCAAGGCGAATGTAGCGCGGTACTGCTGGAATTCGTCCGCCCGGCAGGTATCCCGGCTGATCGACCAAGCGTTCACCGGCGTGAGTGATGGTCGGAAAGCAGACCTACAACAGCTCCCGCTCGGCCAGCCCAAGCATTAACTCAGGCAAACGCCGACAGAAGCCGGCCATGCCGAGTGCGTCCACAACCACCTGCCGCATCGCCGCGGCACTCCCAAACTTCAGTCGCCGACCGATCGACGATTGATCCCGCTGCCACTCTTTATCCATGAAGGCTAACGTATGAAAATCGCCATTGTTCATGACTGGCTGGTGACCTACGCAGGCGCCGAACGGGTGCTTGCCGGGCTGCTTGAGACCTGGCCGGAAGCAGACCTGTTCGCCGTCATCGACTTTCTCTCCGACGAAGATCGAGCCAGTCTCGGCGGCAAACGCGCCACCACCACTTTCATCCAACAACTGCCCAAGGCGAAGACGCACTACCAGAAGTATCTGCCCCTGATGCCCCTGGCTATCGAGCAGCTCGACATGTCGCCCTATGACTTGGTGATATCCAGCAGCCATGCCGTGGCAAAGGGCGTACTCACCGGGCCGAACCAACTGCACATCAGCTACGTGCACTCGCCGATCCGCTACGCCTGGGACCTTCAGCACCAGTATCTGCACGAGGCCAGTCTGGACCACGGTCTCAAGGCCAAACTGGCGCGCATGCTGCTGCACTACATGCGCATGTGGGACCAGCGCACCGCGAGCGGCGTAGACGAGTTCATCGCCAACTCTCACTTCATCGGCCGGCGCATCAACAAAAGCTACCGCCGTGAGTCGACCGTGATCTATCCGCCCGTCGACACCCGTCAGTTCACGCTATATGCGGATAAGGAGGACTTTTATCTCACGGCGTCTCGGATGGTGCCGTACAAACGCATTCCGATGATCGTCGAAGCCTTTTCGCGCATGCCAGACAAGAAGCTGATCGTGATCGGCACCGGACCCGAAATGGAGAAGGCAAAGGAGCTCGCAACACCGAACGTGACGCTGATGGGCTATCAGAACTTCGCCGTGCTGCTGCATCACATGCAACGCGCCCGCGCCTTCGTGTTCGCTGCGGAGGAAGATTTCGGCATCGCGCCCATCGAGGCTCAAGCCTGTGGCACCCCCGTGATCGCCTATGGGAAAGGTGGCGTGCTCGAAACCGTGCGGGGGATCGATCACCCCGAGCCGACAGGGATCTTCTACGCCGAGCAGACGCCAGAATCCCTGATTGCCGCGGTCGCGGAGTTCGAATCGGAAGCGCATCACATATTGCCCGACACCTGCCGTGCAAGCGCGGAGCGTTTTTCAACCGAACGATTCAGGCAAGAGATTAAGACCTTCGTCGATACTAGGGTTCGCGAGGTTTCTTTGCTTCAGGGACAGGATGCGCTATTGCCCCGACCGACCGTTGCACCGGTGAGCGTCGCGCCGGTTTACCCAACGGCCGTTCCAATGAAGCCCGCCTGATAAGGACCCCATTTCAATTGCGAGGTTTCAAGGATGAACACAGCAACCGCAACTCAACGAGTCCAGACCACCTGCGTATTAGGCCTTGCCCTGCTGATCAGCGGGACGACGGGCGCAGTCCATATCGCCCAGCACACCGACAGTGAGCTGTATCGACAAGGGCACGAAAGCTTCGCACGGGACGTGCCCAGCTGTGCCAACAGCTCGGTGGGCCGGGCAATTATCTTCGATCATGGGGCTCGCCGGATCGCACCATCGTGCAGTGCCACCAGTGGGTCCGTAACGATCACGCCCCCGCCAGTACGTCTGGCGAGACCGCTTTCCGATAGCCAGTACATCCGCTCTGGCGACAGCATCCGCTACTCGTTTTAACCCTGCGACCTTTTGGAGGTGCCATGGACAGTGCAGACCAAAATAGGCAATCGCTGGTTTACGCCGACGGTTATTCCTATACCGAAATATTCCAAGCGCCCGAGCTGCCAGGAATGCCCAGTGGAAGCCGGTTGATCAGCGTCTACCATGCATTCTTTATCGCAGACCGGGACACCGACATTCTCGGTGCCGATCTGGCCACAGTACCGCCCGATGCCGAGATGACTGAAGCCGCCAGCGACCTCTGACACTCCAGTCCACGGTCTTTGCGCTGCCGCGCTTCAAGCGCCTCACCGACGGCGTTGCGCCGTTGACGCGACAGCCGTTCCGCGATTCATGCCGAGACACCCCATGACTCTCAAAACCACAGTGGTGACCGTGACCTATGGCGATCGGCTGGCTTATCTGCAACAGCTGATCGAGCGCGCGCTGGCATTCGTCGAAATCAACGAAGTGATCGTCGTGAGCAATGCCGCGCTGGCGCCGCTGGAGCAACTGCCGGAGCGCTGGCCTGGAAAGGTCCGACTGATCCAGCTCCCGCACAATACAGGCTCGGCGAATGGCTATGCCGTGGCGCTCGAAGCTGCCCTGGCAGGCGGGGCCGATTACATCTGGATGATGGATGACGACAACGCTCCGACCACCGCGGCGGTGTCGATCCTGCATCGTGAACTGGCGCGCCTGGGTGGCCTGCTAGGCCCGGAACGAGTCGCGGTGCTGGGCTATCGCGCAACGCAGCAGGCGGACGTTGCCCAAGGCGTACCGCCGCGCTACATCCTTCAGCCGCGCTCCAGCTATTTCGGTTTTCACATCGCGCAGCTTCCCTACAAGCTGTGGCGCCGCCTGCCGTGGGCCAAACGGCCCGGTAAACGGCCAGCGAGCATCAGCCTGCCGTTCGCCCCCTATGGCGGTATGCTGGCGCATCGTAGTCTGTACCAACGCATCGGCTTGCCGCTGAAGGAACTGGTGCTTTATGTCGACGACACTGAATACACGCGACGCATCACTGCTGGCGGCGGTCGCCTGTTCCTCTTTACCGATGCCGTGATCGACGAGCTCGAAGAATCCTGGAACATCAAGGCGCGCACACGCAACATCTACGAAACCTTCCTGCTCGGCGACTCGGATTTCCGCGCCTACTACGCCGCGCGCAATCAAGCCTGGTTCGACAAGAACGTCTGGGCCGCTTCTCCCCGGCTGCATCGCCTCAATCGTGCGATCTTCCTGACCCTACTGCGCCTGATCGCCCGGCTGCGTAATACCCGTAAGCGCCTGAAGCTTATCGAGCAAGCCATTCATGACGGCGAAAACGGTGCCCTGGGCATGAGCAAGATCTTTCCATTGCGTTGACCTATCGCTGGCGGCTCCCCGCTGCCCAGCTCATCGAGGGATGGCTCATGGACGTCACATCAGTGCAACGTGACGCAAACAACTTCGACTTCCTGCGATTCTTCGCCGCTTCGGCAGTTGTCATCGGCCACTGCTATTGGCTGTCGGGAGCCGGCAATGTCGAACCGGTACGGCTATTCACCGGATCGATGGATACCGCCGACATTGCCGTGAACCTGTTCTTCGTAATGAGCGGCTTTTTGATCGCCGCCTCATGGATGAACAGTCGCAGCGTTCTGGACTTCGTCGCCAAGCGCGCGCTGCGGATTTTTCCAGCGTTGTGCGTATCGGTCTTACTCACTGCGTTCGTCGTCGGGCCACTGGCGACCGGGCTGTCGCTGAAGGCATACCTTCTCAATAGCCAGACCCTGGGCTACCTCAGCAACATGGCCCTGATCACGCAATTTCATCTACCGGCCGTCTTCACCGACAACCCCTTTCCCGGCACCGTCAATGGATCGGTCTGGACATTGCCCTACGAAGTGCTGATGTACGCCTCATTGCTGGCGATGGGGCTGCTCAAGTTATTCGGGCGACTCGCCGTGCTGACCGTGCCCGCGATGTTGATGTTGATCCATTTCCAGTTGGCACCTGGCCTGGGGCTGGACAGCGACATTCTGCGTAAGTCCACCCGGCTGGGGATGTTCTTCTTCCTCGGTTCGGCGCTATACCTATATCGCAGAAATCTGCCCTGGAACTGGAAGGTCGCCCTGAGCTTGCTCGCGCTTTCGCTGCTCAGTGCCAAAACTGAGCTATGGCTCTACATCCACGTTCTGACATTGCCTTACCTGACCATCTATCTGGCACACCTGCGGATTCCACGATTGTCCGGATTCGGCAGGTATGGCGATTTCTCGTACGGCATCTACATTTTCAGCTTCCCGATCCAGCAGTTGCTAATGCACTGGTTCAGCCCGCAGTTGTCGCTGGGCGCATTCATGGCGATCAGCCTCTTTGCAAGCATCGCCATCGCAGCGTTGTCCTGGCATTGGATCGAGTCCCCGGCATTGCGACTGAAACGCTATCTACCTGGGGCTCGCGAGCGTGCCGCCCGTATAGATCTCAGCCCGGCCCCCTGATTTATGCCTACCCATAGAACCCGTCTGCTCGATTTACCGCTGAAAGATTGTGACGGGCCTGGAGCCCCATAGCTAAACCCCCTACCATGCATCGCGATTTCCTTCTGCCTATCGACAATCAGATTTCATGTCTTTTGCCCTACTGTTTCGCGTAGACCTGCGGCGGCTGATTGTGATGCTGGCGATTCTCAGCGGGCTGATTACGCTGAGCATCAGCTTTTATGCGAGCTATCAGGTGCAGCGCGAATCGCTCATCGACAGCACCCTCGAGGCCAATCGGGCCTACGCGGCCAAACTGGCCGTCGGCACCGAAACCTTCTTCGATTCGGTGCAGCAGCAGCTCCGCTACAGCGCAGATATCCTGGCAGAGCAGTTCGATGATGAAACGCTGCGCAGGGAGGTGGAACGACTGCGGTTGCAGACGAACAGTTTCAACACCGTCGTCGTCACCGACGTCCGGAGTGTGGTGCGTGCGATTTCGCCCAACAGCGAGCCGCTGATCGGGCACCAACTGGGTTCACCCGGCGCGCAAGAAGCACTTCGAGAGCGACGCCCGCTGATCAGCAGCCCCTACATTTCAGCGCTCGGGACGCTCGTGATCTCGATATCCCAACCGATCCTCGACGATGACGGCACGTACCTTGGCTACATCGGCGGCGTCATCAGCCTCAAGGAGCCGAACATCCTTAACAGCATGCTCGGCGAGCATTTTTACCAGGATGGTTCATACCTGTACGCGGTGGACCAGAATCGGCGGTTGCTCTACCACCCGGACCCCAAACGCCTCGGCACCGTAGTTGGGGAAAATGCTGTCATCGACCGGGTTGTCAGCGGCGAGTCGGGTAGCCAGCGGGTCATCAACAGTCAGGGACAAGACATGCTGGCCGGTTTTGCCGCGGTGCCGACCGCGCGCTGGGGCATCATCGCGCAACGCCCGACCGCGGCGACGCTACACCCGCTCGACGACTTGATGCTTGAAGTGTTACGCCAAACGGCCCCCCTCGCACTGCTAACTTTCGTTGGCGTCTGGTGGTTGTCCGGGCTGATTTCGCGTCCGCTCTGGCAACTGGCCAAGAGCGCAAGCGGCATGGATGCACCTGCCAGCGCGGAACGTATCCAGCGCATCCGCTCCTGGTATTTCGAGGCCGCGCAACTCAAACGAGCGATGCAGCTGGGCATCAACCTTCTGCATCAGCGCATCGGCAAGCTCAACCTCGATGCCCAGACCGATCCCTTGACCGGTCTGCACAACCGCCGCGGCCTTACCCTTGCGCTGGATGCTCTAAGTGCCGAAGGCCATTCATTCGCGGTCGTAGCCCTGGACATCGACCACTTCAAACGCATCAACGACAGTTACGGTCACGATGCTGGCGATCAGGTCATTCGTCAGCTGGCGCAATTGATGACCGCCTGCTCGCGGGAAGCCGATACCCTTTGCCGAAGTGGTGGCGAAGAATTTCTGATGCTGTTGCCGAATACCAATGTCGAATCGGCATTGCGAGTCGCCGAACGCTTGCGCCATTGCGTCGAGCAAAAGCAGATCCCACCGGTGGGTCACATCAGCATTTCCCTCGGAATCGCCGTCTGGCCCATACACGCCGACAACATCGAGCGCGTCCTCAAACTGGCCGACGGCGCGCTGTACCTGGCCAAGCAGCACGGCCGAAATCGCTCAGAGGTCGCCGACCTGGATCGGGATCCAGCGTTGGATTTCAACCGGGGCGGTTGAATCGATTCAAGATCGATCAAGCTGAATGCCACCTGGCGCCTGAGCCTCAGATGACCACCGAAAGCCGCAGAAATAGCTGTATACTCGCGCGCTTTTTTACGCTTGGTGTCCTGAGGGTTACTCGATGAGCAAAGCGCCTACCGTTGGATTTGTTTCACTTGGCTGCCCTAAAGCCACGGTGGACTCCGAACGCATCCTGACCCAACTGCGTATGGAGGGGTACCAGATCGTGCCCACCTATCAGGACGCCGACGTGGTGGTGGTCAATACCTGCGGCTTCATCGACAGCGCTAAAGCCGAATCGCTGGACGCAATCGGTGAGGCCATCGCCGAGAACGGCAAAGTGATCGTCACCGGCTGCATGGGCGTGGCTGAAGACAACATCCGCAGCGTGCACCCCAGCGTGCTGGCTGTCACCGGTCCGCAGCAATACGAACAAGTCGTCAATGCCGTGCACGAAGTGGTGCCGCCCAATATTGATCATGACCCCTTCGTCGATCTGGTTCCCCCGCAGGGCATCAAGCTGACGCCGCGTCACTACGCCTATCTGAAGATATCCGAAGGCTGCAACCACACCTGCAGCTTCTGCATCATCCCCTCCATGCGCGGCAAGCTGGTCAGCCGCCCGGTCGGCGATGTGCTCAGCGAAGCCGAGCGTTTGGTGAAGGCTGGCGTCAAGGAGATCCTGGTGATTTCCCAGGACACCAGCGCTTATGGCGTCGACGTAAAGTACAAAACCGATTTCTGGAACGGCCAGCCGGTCAAGACGCGCATGCTCGAACTCTGCCAGGCGCTGTCGAGCATGGGCGTGTGGGTACGTCTGCATTACGTCTACCCTTACCCGAATGTCGATGACGTGATTCCTCTAATGGCCGAAGGCAAACTGCTTCCCTATCTGGATATCCCGTTCCAACACGCCAGCCCGAAGGTGCTCAAGGCCATGAAACGCCCGGCCTTCGAGGACAAGACCCTGGCACGCATCAAGAAGTGGCGCGAGATCTGTCCGCAGCTGACCATTCGCTCGACTTTCATTGTCGGCTTCCCAGGCGAGACCGAGGAGGACTTCCAGTACCTGCTCGACTGGCTGACCGAAGCGCAGCTGGATCGCGTCGGCTGCTTCCAGTATTCCCCGGTCGAGGGCGCACCGGCCGAGGAATTGGACCTCGAGCCGGTACCGGACGAGGTCAAGCAGGATCGCTGGGACCGCTTCATGGCCCATCAGCAAGCCATCAGCGCCGCTCGCCTGGAGCGCAAGATCGGCCAGGAAATCGAAGTGCTGATTGATGAGGTCGATGAAGACGGCGCTATCGGCCGCTCCTACGCCGATGCCCCGGAAATCGACGGTATGGTTTACGTCGACAGCGAGCATCCACTGCAGCCTGGCGACAAGGTCTGGGTCCGCGTGACCAATGCCGACGAGTACGACCTCTGGGCTGAGACAATCTAAGCGAGCAAGCCGCGCTAGCGGACACTCATAGAGAAGCCCAGTCAACCAGGGCGACGTTCCAAACTTGATAATGGCAAACGCCCCGACTGCTGTACGGCATCGGGGCGTTTGTTTATGTCTTGAGAGCTACCTGAGAACGGATTTACCGGCACCCTCACCGGATGAACCCACAAAGGGAAAAGCCCGTATCGAGTGATACGGGCTTTCATTTTCAGCTTGCGTCTAGTCTGCGGATCTACAACCTGACGGACAGGGCTTCGATACAGCGAAAACCTTACTGTGCAGTGGCTTCTTCGGCAGCCTCGGGCTCGACTTCGGTGGCAGGGGCCTCTTCGGTTTCGTCGCCTTTGATACCCAGCAGTTCAAGATCGAAGACCAGCACCGAATTGGCCGGGATCAGCGGGCTCGGGCTTTGCTCGCCGTACGCCAGCTCGCTCGGGATGTACAGCTTGTACTTCTCGCCTACATGCATCAGTTGCAGTCCTTCGACCCAACCCGGAATCACGCCACCAACGGGCAGGTCGATCGGAGAACCACGCTTGATCGAGCTATCGAAAACGGTGCCGTCGGTCAGGCTGCCCTCGTAATGAACGGTAACGACGTCATTCGGACCAGGCTGAGGGCCATCGGCCGCCTTGATCACTTCGTATTGCAGGCCGGATTCGGTGGTCTTCACGCCTTCACGCTTGGCGTTCTCTTCAAGGAATTTTTTCCCGGCTGCGACCGCCTCTTCGTTCATTTTGACCATGCGCTCTTCGGCACGTGTCTGCAGATAGGCAAAGGCCTCCATCAGCTCCTCGTCGGTCAGCTTCTGCTCCTGCTTGGTCAGGGCATCGTCGATACCCTGCGCAACAGCGACCGAGTCGAGATCATCCATCCCTTCCTGAGCCAGGCTCTTGCCCATGTTCAGGCCAATGCCGTAGGACGCCTTCTGCGCCGGAGTTTCCAGCTTGGCGCTGGTTTCCGAATCACAGCCCGTCAGGACCAGGCCAACCAGGGCTATCGCAGACGCCAAACGATGATGTCTCATTCTGTTTCCTTAAATGCGCTTGAAAGGGAGGCGAAATCAATTGCCGGAGCTTAACAGTCGCCCCCGACAGTGGCTACCGAGCGTACCGATGTAAAGAGTAAAGACAGCGCAAAGAAAGGAAGTGCCGCACGAAACAAGCGAGCAGAGCGTGAAGCTTTCCTTTTACCGCGCTCCGCTGGCGGGCTGAAACGGAACGCCGCCCGGCCCACCCTACAAATGCCTAGGCTTGGCGAACGCCGGTTGACAAGTGGTTTTGCGAATCGAAGACGAAAAAAAAGCGACCCTAAGGTCGCTTTTTTTATGCTATCAAGGCGTTCAGTGGTCCCTGATAACGAATATGGCGCAGCGGACGGGACTCGAACCCGCGACCCCCGGCGTGACAGGCCGGTATTCTAACCGACTGAACTACCGCTGCGCTAAACCTCGAGTGGTGGGTGATGACGGGATCGAACCGCCGACCCTCTGCTTGTAAGGCAGATGCTCTCCCAGCTGAGCTAATCACCCGTTTGCTCTCGAAGTGGGGCGCATTCTAGAGACGGTTCCGAACCTTGGCAACCCCCTTTTGAAAAAAAAATCAAAGAACTTACAAAGACTTAGGAACCCACTGTTTATTGCCGAATTGCGGTTTCCATCGGCATTGGCACCTTGCAGGCTTGGCCTGGGTTGCTCGGACGGGAATAATGCGCGCTTTGCTTTTACCGGAGTTCCAAATCGCCATGTGGTTTCGCAACCTGCTCGTCTACCGTCTCACCCAGAACGTCCCTTTCGATGTCGAGACACTTGAAGCTGCATTGGCCGCCAAGCCCGCCCGCCCCTGTGCCAGCCAAGAGCTGAGCACCTACGGTTTCGTCGCGCCCCTCGGTAAGGGCGAAGATGCGCCTCTGGTGCACGCCAGCCAGGGCTTTTTGCTGATCTCCACGCGCAAGGAAGAGCGCATCCTGCCCGGCAGCGTGGTCAAGGACGCACTGAAGGAAAAGGTCGACGAGATCGAAAACGAGCAGATGCGCAAGGTCTACAAGAAAGAACGCGATCAGCTCAAGGACGACATCATCCAGTCCTTTCTGCCGCGCGCCTTCATCCGCAAGTCCGGTACCTTCGCCGCCATCGCCCCGCAGCAGGGCCTGATTCTGGTCGATTCCTCCAGTCCCAAGCGCGCCGAGGATCTGCTCTCTACCCTACGCGAGGCCATCGGCTCCCTGCCGGTGCGTCCGTTGACCGTCAAGATCGCCCCTTCGGCGAACATGACCGAATGGGTGAAAACCCAGAAAGCTGCCGATGACTTTTTCGTGCTCGACGAATGCGAGCTGCGCGACACGCACGAGGACGGTGGCGTGGTGCGCTGCAAGCGCCAGGACCTGACCAGCGACGAAATCCAGCAGCATCTGGAAGTCGGCAAGCAGGTCACTCAGCTTTCGCTGGGCTGGCAGGACAAGCTGTCCTTCGTACTCGACGACAAGCTGGTGATCAAGCGTCTACGCTTCGAAGAGCTGCTGCAGGACCAGGCCGAACAGGATGGCGGTGACGACGATCTCGGCCAACAGGACGCCAGCTTCCTGCTGATGATGCTGACCTTCGGCGAATTCCTACCCGCGCTGTTCGAGGCCCTAGGCGGCGAGGAAATCCCGCAGGGCATCTAAACTGCCCTAGCGCCGTCGGCCAGGCTGACGGCGCACTCCCAAATAACTACAAGGTAAGCCCGATGCGCGCCCTCGCCGTTTTCAGCCGCTTTGTCGGCAATACGTTCGCCCTCTGGGTCCTGCTGTTCGCCGTTCTCGCCTTTTTCCAGCCCAGCTGGTTCCTACCCGCGACCGCCTGGATCGTCCCATTGCTAGGGCTGATCATGTTCGGCATGGGCCTGACCTTAAAAGCAGCAGATTTCGCCGAGGTCGCTCGTCGTCCGCTTTGGGTAGCACTGGGTGTCGGCGCGCAATTTCTGATCATGCCGGCCCTCGCTTGGCTGCTCTGTCAGTTGCTGGGTTTGCCGGCGGAGATCGCCGTCGGTGTGATTCTGGTCGGTTGCTGCCCGGGCGGTACCGCGTCTAACGTGATCGCTTGGTTCTCTCGCGGTGATGTGGCGCTATCGGTGGCGATCACCGCTGTCACTACGCTGCTCGCCCCGCTGGTAACGCCCGCGTTGATCTGGCTGCTCGCCTCGGCTTGGCTACCGGTCAACTTCGGCGCTCTGTTCATGTCCATCGTCCAGATCGTACTGCTACCAATCGCTCTCGGCCTGATTGCACGCCGTCTGTTGGGCAACCGTGTGCACCATGTGATCGAAGTGCTGCCGCTGGTCTCGGTGGTCAGCATCGTGATCATCGTCGCCGCCGTGGTTGCCGCCAGCCAGGCCAAGATTGCGGAGTCGGGCTTGCTGATCATGGCGGTGGTGATGCTGCACAACGGTCTGGGGCTTAGCCTCGGCTACTTTGTCGGACGCCTATTCGGCCTGCCGCTGGCGCAGCGCAAGACACTTTCGATCGAAGTCGGCATGCAGAACTCCGGCCTCGGTGCGGCCCTGGCCAGCGCGCACTTTTCGCCCTTGGCGGCGGTACCCAGCGCGCTGTTCAGCGTCTGGCATAACCTCTCCGGCGCGCTGCTCGCGACTGTCTACCGCCGGATGAAGGATCAGGAGCAGCAAGCCAGCTAACCGCAACCCCATTGGTCCGGGCCGCTTGCCCGGACCATTTCCTCGTGCACAATAGCGCCTGCTGAGGACGACCTCAGGCTGCACAGACGCATCGGGGACGGCCCCACCCACATTACCGTCCTGTAGAGGTGCACATGTCCTGGATCATTCTGTTTCTCGCCGGTCTGTTCGAGATTGGCTGGGCCGTTGGCCTGAAGTACACCGATGGGTTTACCCGTCCTCTTCCCACCGTGCTTACGGTCGCCGCGATGCTGATCAGCCTTGGATTGCTGGGTCTGGCGATGAAGGAATTGCCGCTGGGTACGGCCTACGCGATCTGGACTGGCGTAGGCGCGGTTGGCACCGTGATTGCCGGCATCATCCTGTTCGGCGAGTCGCTGAGCTTGGTTCGCCTGGGCAGCGTACTGCTGATCTGTACCGGCTTGCTGGGCTTGAAGCTCAGCCACTAACAGATCTTTTCATGCCCGTTAGACACCGAGGCAGCCGGCAGAACGCCTGCTGCCTCGCTCATCAGCCGTGCAGCGCTGGCTCGCGGTAGTGCCTCGCGCAGGCCGCACCGTCGGCGCGGAACAGGTGGCATTTGGTGGCCAGAAGCCCGGTGGCGTAGGGTTGGCCGACGGCAACGCGGCGATTGCCATCGCTGGCTACCGCAACCATGTCATCCACGCCTTCGAAGTTCAGGTGCAGTAGGTTGTGATCGCCGAGTCGCTCGGCCACTGCAATCTCGCCGTTGAAGACAAAATCCGCTTGTTCAGCATCGACGAAATGCTCGGGCCGAACGCCGAGCGTCAACATATCGCCTGGGTTGATCAGCGTGCCGTCCACCGGCACCCGCAAGGCGCTGCCACCCGGCATTGTTACTTCGACCGAATCGGCGTCCGCACGCAGTACGCGCACGGGCAGGAAATTCATCTGTGGCGAGCCGATGAAGCCAGCGACGAACTGATTCTTTGGATAGTGATACAGCTCCAGCGGTGGCCCGACCTGGGCAATACGCCCCGCGTTGAGCACGACGATCTTGTCAGCCAACGTCATGGCTTCGACCTGATCATGGGTGACGTAAATCATCGTCGCCTTGAGACGCTGGTGCAGGCGCGAGATTTCGATGCGCATCTGCACGCGGAGGAAGGCATCGAGATTCGACAATGGCTCGTCGAACAAAAAAACCTTGGGTTCGCGGACCATGGTGCGACCGATGGCAACCCGTTGGCGCTGTCCACCGGACAGATCCTTTGGCTTGCGGTCGAGCAGTTTGTCGAGTTGCAGAATCTTTGCCACCGAATCCACGCGTTGTTTTATCTCGGCCTTGTCGATCTTCGCCAGTTTCAAGCCGAACGCCATGTTTTCGGCAACATTCATATGCGGATAGAGCGCGTAGGACTGAAACACCATTCCCACCGAACGATCCATCGGCGGCAGTTCGTTGACCCGCTCGCCGTCGATCTGCAGCTCTCCGTCGGTGATGTCCTCGAGGCCTGCGATCAGCCGCAGCAGCGTCGACTTGCCACAGCCGGACGGGCCGACGAACACCACGAATTCCCCATCGGCGATATCCAGATCGATACCGCAGGTGATGGGGACGTCTTCATAGCTCTTGCAGATATTGCGCAGGGTTACGCTGGCCATTCTTGTTGTTCTCCTTCAAACAGACGCCGCGACGAATCGCGGCGAGCGGCAGGCCGGGAGGAACGAAAACAGGCGCCTCGTTCCTCCCGGTCGGCTCATGCGAGCCGGCGCGCGAATCCGAATCCATGCGCGGGCAAGTGTACGCCGTGGCCATCGAAAACGGCCGTCGCGGAGGGCGCGTCCAGCCCTTCGACCGGCGCCGCCAGCTCGAAGTGCCGCGCACTGTCGCCCATATTGAACAGGCAGACCCAAACCTCGTCATCCAGACGGCGCTCGTAGACCAGCAGCGCATCGTCGTGGTGAATGGTGCGCATGCTGCCTTCGATCAGCAAGCGCTGATCCTGGCGCCAGGCGAGGAAGCGACGGTAGATGTTGAGCATGGAGTTCGAGTCAGGCTCTTGGGCAGCCACCGACAGCGGCAGGTGTTTGTCGGCCAGCGGCAACCAGGGCTGCTCTCGGCTGAAGCCGCCGTGTTGGTCCTGATCATGCCAGGGCATCGGCGTGCGGCAACCGTCTCGACCCTTGAATTCGGGCCAGAAGCGGATGCCGTAGGGATCGACCAACTGTTCGAATTGCAGTTCGGCCTCGTCCAAGCCCAGCTCTTCGCCCTGATACAGGCACACGCTGCCACGCATCGACAGCAGCATCGCCATGAACATCCGCCCGCGCGCATGATCCGGCTGGCTGGCCAATGCCCAGCGGCTCATTACCCGTACCACGTCATGGTTGCCAATCGACCAGCACGGCCAGCCGTCCACCATCTCGCGCTCGACGCTGTCGATGGTGTGGCGCAGAAAACCAGGGCTGCATTGCTCGGTGAGTAGATCGAAGGAATAGGCCATGTGCAGCGTGTCGCTACCGCCGGTATAGGCCGCCATGGTACGCAGCGAATGGTCACAACCGATTTCCGCCACCGTGGCGCTGCCCGGATAGCGCTCGAGCAGTTGCCGAACGCGACGCAGGAAGCCCAGGTTTTCCGGCTGGGTCTTGTCATACATATGCTTCTGGAAGGCATAGGGATTATCGACGCGCACGCCGATGCTGCCTTCGCGCACGTCATGGTTCGGCGGGTTGTCACGCAACTCGCGGTCATGGAAATAGAAATTGGCCGCGTCAAGGCGGAAACCGTCGACGCCCAGCTTCAGCCAGAACTCCATGTCTTCCAGCAGCTGCTGCTGGACTTCTTCACAGTGGAAGTTCAGGTCCGGCTGGCTGGACAGGAAGTTGTGCAGGTAGTACTGCTTGCGCCGGCTGTCCCAGGTCCAGGCAGCGCCACCGAACACCGACAGCCAATTATTGGGCACGGTGCCGTCGTCTTTCGCGTCGGCCCAGACATACCAGTCGGCCTTGGGATTGTCGCGGCTGGAGCGGCTTTCCTTGAACCAGGCGTGCTGATCCGAGGAATGATTGAGGACCTGATCGATCAGGATGCGGATGCCACGCGCATGGGCGACCTCGATGACCTGCTTGAAATCTTCCAACGTACCGAACAGCGGGTCCACGCCGCGGTAGTCGGACACGTCATAACCGAAGTCCTTCATCGGCGAAGTGAAGAACGGTGACAGCCAGATGGCATCGACGTTAAGGCTGGCGATGTAGTCGATCTTCTCCACCACACCGAGCAGATCGCCGACCCCATCGCCATTGCTGTCGAAAAAGCTGCGCGGGTAAACCTGATAAATGACGCCGCCGCGCCACCAGTCATTGCGATTCATACAACCAACCTTCGATGTTTAGGGGAACACGCCGCCACTCTAGGTGCGTCAAACCACCGCAACATCCTCCCGCGCATCGATTGTCGAGGCGTATGAACCCGGCGTAGAGAGACTCCTTAAAGGGGGCGTAGTGCCCGTCACACCATCGAATCAGCGCCCGAATATTTCGTCATAAAACCGTCGACAAACAAGCGAATCGACACTTATCTGTCACGTGCGGCTTATAGGATCAGGTGCAGTTCCAGGACTGACCCGTAGTAGCTGCCGCGCCCAGCACTCCCTGCGCCGCCGCACCAGCCAGGAGCGACACGCATCCCCAAACCCATGGAGAGACGAAATGTTCAAGTGCAAGCCCCTCGCAGCCGCCATCATCGCGATCCTCGCCACCCAGGCTTATGCCGACGAAAACAGCGCAGAGCAAAACCAGTCGGGTGCCGACAACATCGCGGAAGTGACCCAGACTGGCGGCCAGGACAACCTGTCCTATCAATCGCAGATCGGCGCGAACAATGATGGAACGGTCACCCAGGCCCAAGCGACGATGTCGGATGCCGTCCAGACCCAAACCGGCGACCTGAATTTTGCCGATATCGTGCAGAACTCGACGGAGCAGAGCGAAGCGGTCCAGCTGCAGAACGGCGATAACCACGATGCGAGCATCGTCCAGACCGACACCTTTGGCGCCAGCGCGCGTCAGTATCAGGAAGGCAGCTTCAACACCGCGATCACCGAGCAGACCTCCGCCAACCTGAGCTCAGCGGTGACCGAACAGGACGGTAACGAAAACTTCGCCGAAGCCATTCAGAGCAATACTGAATCGAGCCTTGCCGAACAGCGCCAGATCGGCAACGACAACGTCTCGCTGGTGTGGCAGGAGGGCGGCGCCCGCAATGACGGCTTCGTCGATCAGCAAGGCGATGGCAACGATGCGACCGTGTATCAGGAGAATGCCTTCGACTCCAGCGCCGAGGTCGTCCAACAAGGCGATCTGCAGACCGCATCGGTGATGCAGGAAGGTTCGGAACATGCCGCCAGCATCGAGTCGCAGGGCCTGATGAACGAAGCCTACATCGACCAGAGTGGCAGTTTGCAGACTGCGTCGATCTACCAGGACGGTACCTCGAACAGCGCCGACATTTTCCAGGCTGGCGAAAGCAACAACGCCAGCACCGAGCAGACCGGCGAAAACAACTACGTCACGGTCGACCAGCTCGACGGCAACTTCCAGACCGCTTCGCTGCAGCAAACCGGCCAGTACAACGAGGCTTATCTCACTCAGCAAGGTACGGATCACCTGATCGACTTCGCTCAGGACGGTTCCGACAACCTGCTCACCGCAGAGCAACGCGGCAATGGCAACGAGCTGACCGGTTCGAGCTATGGCGATAACAACCGCGTGGATGTGCTGCAGGACGGCGACCTCAACGTCGCCGATATCCAGCAGATCTACGGCTCCGACAACGAGGTCAGCCTGATGCAGACCGGCGAAGGTCATCTGGCTCAGGTGCTGCAAGGCGGCACCGCCAACCAGGCGATTCTCGATCAGAGCGGCATGGGTAACTCCGCCATCGTGTCGCAGATGGGCTCGGGCAACATGGCCATCGTGACCCAGCAGTAAGCGATATCGGCAGCCGGCCCATGTGGCCGGTTGCCCTTCCCTTAGCGACTGCGTGCTGGGTTACCGACCACCGTCGCTCCTGCCGCTACATCTCGAGTCACCACGCTGCCCGCGCCGATCAAGGCACCATCGCCGATGGTCACGCCCGGCAGGATGACCGCGCCGCCGCCAATCCACACGTGCTCGCCTATCACGACCGGACGCCCGAACTCCAGTCCGCTGCGGCGCTCCTCGGCACCGCGCGGATGGTCCGCGGCATAGATTTGCACGGCCGGCCCGATCTGCGTGCCGGCACCGATACGCACCTCCACCACATCCAGAATCACGCAGTTGAAATTCAGGAATACCCCTTCGCCCAAGTGAATGTTGTAGCCGTAATCGCAGTGAAACGGTGGCCGTATCACCGCGCCTTCGCCGACGCTGCCAAACAACTCGCCCAGCATGGCCCGACGCACTGCGGCGGTTTCGCCGAGCGCGGCGTTGTAACGCACCATCCAGGCCTTGGCCGCGGCCTGGTCAGCCTGCAACTCGGCGTCGCCCGGCTGATACAAATCGCCAGCGAGCATCTTTTGTTTTTCGGTCATGGGCATGGTCTGGCTCCAACGATGGGAAGGTACGCACCCGCCCTTGGACTGGACGGATGCGCATTGCTCGCAACGACGCTGTCGCTATTCGCCCTGGATCTTGCTCAACAGGCTGCGCGCCAGCTGCACGGCCTCGTTGCGGTGGGTGATATTGAGCTTCTGATAGAGGCTGCGAATGTGCGTCTTGATGGTGGTCGGCGCCACGTTCAGGTGTTCGGCGATCTGCTCGTTGGACTGGCCGGCGTGGATCAGGCTCAGCACCTGCCATTCGCGGCGGGTTAGCGGCGAATGACGGATCAGTTCAGGCACGTCCGGGCGATTAATGATGTCCTGGATTACCGCCTCATCCAGCGTGATGCGGATCGCCCGGCTGAAATCGCGCTGCTGCTGGGCCAACTGGATCAGCCGATCCGCGCGCTGGGCTTCGAGCTCATCGAGCTGGCGCTCGTGTTGCAGCGCCTTGAGCATGGCGATGATCAGCTTGCCGATGCGCAGGAAGCTGCCGATGGCCCCGGTGCTGCTGGCCAGTGTCAACGCCTGCTGCAGATGATCCAGCGCCTGCTGACGCTCCTCGCGCAGCCAATGCAGCTGGGCCAGCAGGATGTGATTGCGGTTCAGGTCCATGATCAGGCCGTGCTGTTCGGCATCGACCTGCAGCTGCCTGAGGATCGGCAGTGCCCTGTCCGGCTGCTTCAGCGACAGATGGGCGCGCGCATGGTTGCGGCCGTTGTACTGGGCGAAGTGATTGAGCCCGCGCTGCAACGCCGGCGCGGTAAGCAGCCATTGCTGGATAGCGGTTTTGTCCTGGGTCGAATCCCAGTAGCTAAGCATCACCGCGTGCGCGTTGGCCAGCCAGTCGACGTGGTAGTTGTCGTTGGCCAGCATGCTCTGGATCTTGCCGATGTAATCGGCGCACGCGCTCTGTTGGCCACGGGCATGGGCGACGCCGGCCAACAGCGCATAACACTGCATGAGCCAACGATCACCGACGTCTTCGAGGATTTGGATACCCTGCAGCGCACACTGCTCCGCGGCGTCCAGATGATGCCATTCGAGCAGCACCTGTCCGCGCACGCGGTAGATGAATTCCATGATCGGTGTGGCTTGCAGCTCGGCCTGCTCGACGTACTGAATGGCTCGTTCCTGCAGCGAATAGGCCTTCTGCAGATAGCCCTGCGCGATGGCGATTTCCGAGAGCTGACCGAGGTTCCACACCACCAGATGCGACGCACGAATCTCCCGCGCGCGGCGCTCGGCTTCTTCGTACTGCTTTTGCGCCTGGGGCAGCAGCCCCTGAACGAAATGCGCCTCGGCGAGCCCAGATAGCGCCGCCACCTTGGAAGTGCGCATGATCAACGGTTCGCACGCCAGCGCTTCACGGGCCAGGGCGATAGCCTGCTGCTCATCGCCACGGTTCATCGCCACCTGCGCGCGCACGGCATTGAACTCACCAACGATGCGCGCCCAGTCCTCGTCCGAGCAGCTGTGTTGCAACGCCTGCTCGCTGGCCTTGAACCAGCGCTCGACCTGATCGAACTGATAGGAATTCTGCGATACCCAGGCTTGCAGCAACGTGAACAGCGGCGAGCCGGCGATGACCTGTTCCGGCAGCGTTTCCAGGCACTGTTGAAGCAGCCCCAACCGCCCCAGGCGGTAGAACTGCCGGCCATGGCGCTCCAGCACCTCACCGACCCGCACCGGGCAACCCGCCTGCACCGCATGACGCGCCGCCTCTTCCGGTAGGCTCTCGGCCATCAGCGCTTCGGCGGCGCGCAAATGCAGCTCCGACATGCGCTGCGGCTGGTGCGTGCGCAGCTCGCCCTGGAGGAAGGTCGCGAACAGCGGATGGTAGGCGTACCACTGGCGCAGGCCGTCCTGCGGCAGCAAGAACAGGCCGCCGCGATCCAGCTGTTCGAGCATATCCCGGGCGTTGCTGTTCTGGGTCAGGTGATTGGCCAGGGAGGCGTTGAAGCGATCCAGCAAGCAGGTGGCCTGGAGAAAATCAAGCGTCGACGCGCCCAGCCGGTCCATTACCTGCTCGCGCATATAGTCACGGATGTAGGGGTGCCCGAGCTGCAGATTCTCCAGAAATAGGTCCATGCCGCGTCCGGTCTGCACTTCCTGCAAGGCCAGTTGCAGCGCACAGGGCCAGCCGCCGATGCGCCGGTTGAGACGCTCGACCTGCTCGCGGTTGACCGTCACCGGCAAGCCCAGCCCGAGCAGCGCTTCCACTTCATCGGTCTCGAACGCGAGATGCTGCACATCCACGATGAGCAGTTGGTGCTTCACGCGCAGATCGGCCACGCCCAGTTCAGGCAGGCCGCGACTGCACACCAGCAGCGTTATCCACGCCGGCATGTTGCGCAGAAAAAATCGCAGGGCCGCGATGACTTCGGCGTTGTGCAGCGTCTCAAAGTCGTCCAGTACCAATAGCAACGGTTCGTGCTCGCCCGGCAGTTCTGCCAGCAAGTGTGTGAGCAGGGTGTCGAAGACTTCCCGTCCCTGCTCGGCCAACAACAGACTACGCGGACATCCGTGCTCCAGCTGCGCATCGATCACTTGCAGCAGATAGCGGCCGAGCTGAAGCGGATCGTTGTCGCCGGGGTGCAGCTGCAGCCAGGCGACTCGCCCTTCGAAGGCAAGCGCCCACTGACACGCCAGAGTGGTTTTGCCAAACCCGCTGGGTGCCTGCAGTACCGCTAGACGCACCTCGCCCAAATGGTGAAACCACTCATCCAGTCTTGGCCGCGCCAGCAGCCCGCGCGGCATTGGCGGCATCTTCATTTTCGCGGGTATCAGTGGCAGCGGAGCAGGCATTGCGGCATTCATATCGTCTCCCTCGATTCCGTTCACTGTTGCGCGCTAAAACGGGAACAGGCCCTGGCAGGCCGTTGAAAAACTACCTGCGTTGGCAATACGGCGTTAAAAACAGCCTCAGAATGCTCATTTAGTACACCTAAACTCCGCTTCTTCGGCTGTTTTTGCCTTGTCTTGCCTGCCTCGCCTACGTTTTTCAACGGCCTGCTACCCTTTCACTCCGCCCGCCGTCAGCCCGCCAACGATCCACTTCTGGCAGTAGAGGAACACCGCCGTAATCGGCAGCCCGGACAGCACTGCCGCCGCGGCGAAGTCGCCCCACAGGTAATTCTGCGGATACAGGTACTGCTGCGCACCGACAGCCAGGGTGAGCTTGTCCACGTCCATCAGAAGCACCGATGCGATCGGGTATTCGGTCACGCTGGTGATGAACGAGAGGATGAACACCACCGCGAGAATCGGCACGCTCATGGGCAGCAGGATATGAAAGAACGCTTGCCAGGTCGTCGCGCCATCGACGATGGCCGCCTCCTCCAGCGAGCCATCGATGCTTTCGAAGTAACCCTTGATGGTCCAGATGTGCAGCGCCATGCCGCCCAGCGAAGCGACGATCACCGCGCCGTGGCTATTCACCCCGAGCCAGCTGACGTGCTGGCCGAGCTGGTCGAACAACGCATAAATGGCCACCAGTGACAGTACCGGCGGGAACATCTGGAAAATCAACATGCCCTTGAGAATCGGCGCCTTGCCGCTGAAGCGCATGCGCGCAAAGGCGTAGGCGCTGGTGGTCGAAAGCATGAGGATCAGCACCGAGCTGATCAGCGCGATCTTCACCGAATTCCACAGCCACAACAGCACCGGGAACGGCGGGTTGGTCACCGTGCCGTCCGCGTGGGTGTAGGGAATGCCCAGCGCCAGCGACCAATGCTCGAGCGTCGGGTTGTCCGGGAACAGGCTGCCGGTGGCGAAGTTGCCTTCACGGAACGAGATCGACACCACCATCAGCAGCGGGAACACGATCAGCGCGATGAAGCCGAGCAGCGCGGCGTGCGTCAGCCAGAGGCGGTACTTGACGGATTTAGGTTGAACCATGGCCATGTCCGGGTCTCCTTAAAGTTTGCGAAAACTGCGAGCGCCGTCGCGAGGTTGTCTCAACGAGTTCGCGGCAACGCGCGTTACGCAAAAAACGGGGGAGTTTGGCGATTCCAAATGACGCCGTTTTTTGCGTGGCGCAACGTCAGCAGCGGACACGTGGAGGCGGCCGCAGTAGGCGAGAGCGTTTTTGCGAACTTTCATACTTTCACTTTCGAGAGTTTCAGATTCAGCCAGGCCATGGCGCCGACAACGATGAAGATCAGCGTGGCGATGGCTGCTGCCAAGGCAAAGTTCTGCCCCGAATCCTGGAAGGCGATGCGGTAGGTGTAGCTAACCAGCAGGTCGGTAGTCCCGGCCGGCGTGGTCGCGCCGATGATGTCCGGTCCGCCACGCGTGAGCAGCGTGATCAGCACGAAGTTATTGAAATTGAAGGCGAAACTTGCAATCAGCAGCGGCGCCAAGGGTTTGATCAGTAGCGGCAGCGTGATCTTCAGCAGGTTATCCAGCGGCGTTGCGCCATCCATCGCCGAGGCTTCGTAGAGGTCACGCGGAATTGCCTGCAGCAGCCCCATGCACAGCAGCAGCATGTAGGGGTAACCCAGCCAGGTGTTGACGATCAGAATCATGCTGCGCGCCAGGGCCGGGTCGCTGAACCAGTCCGGGCGGACGCCGAACAGGCTGTCGAGCAGCAGGTTGATCTCACCGAAGTTCTGATTGAACAGCCCGCGGAACACCAGAATCGAGATGAATGCCGGTATCGCGTACGGCAGGATCAGCATGACCCGGTAGAACGGCTTGCCACGCACCATGTCCCATTGCAGCAGGTTCGCCAGCACCAGGCCCACGGCCAGCGTGAAGACCACCGTCAGCGCAGCGAAGCACACCGTCCACACGAATATCTGCAGGAATGGCTGACGGATGCTCGGGTCGGTCAGTACCTTGGCGAAGTTGTCGAAGCCGGCAAACACGGTGAAGCCCGGAGCCAGCGCCTTGCCGGCGCTGTCGACGTAGAACCCGATATCAAGGTCTGGCGTCAGGCGCTCGTCGGTCTGGTTGTTGATCAGCACACCATCTTCACCTTCGCGGTAGAGCGGCTCCACCGCCGCCACTTCACGCAGGCCATAGAGCCGTAGCAGATGCCCGTCCGGGCCGCGCATCACCCGCTGCTGCAACTGATCACGGCGCTGGATGACGTCGCGCAACGGCAGTGCCTCGCCAAGGTCGTTGACCTCTTCGGCCCGCTGCATTGCCAGCGGCTCCTCGGCATTCGGCTCGCCCGTCAGCGGCTCGCTGACGAACACACCCTGCTCACCCTTGTCGACGCGCAAACGTTCACCGTCCGGGCTCGTGTGCAGGCTGAACCGGTAACGTTCGCCGGCGAGGTAGGTCTGGTTCAGGTGGTACTGCTGCACCTGTTTCTGGCTAAGCAAGTTGCTGCCACTGTAGTTGGTGAAGCCGATGCCCACCGTGTACAGCAATGGAAAGATGACGAACACCAGCATCCCCGCCACCGCCGGGTAGATGTAGCGGTGGGCATAGGTACGCCGGTTGATGAAGACGTAGCTGGCCAGCCCGGTAACGACCAGACCGAGCAGCGCGAATGCCATTTGCCCCTGGGCATAGAGCGCCACGACAAGATACAGCGCGAAGGCATTGAAGGTGAGCCAGACCAGCCAGCGCAACCCGGCCTTCAGCGAGGGGTGAAGCGTCTTGGTACGGGTGTTCATGGCAGGGCTAGGCAACTCAGCGAGGGCATTCACAACGGGGAACCTTTCTAACCTGAGAATAGATCACCGGCCGCGCCATGGCGGCCGGTGACGGTTTCATCGGGTGATGCGCTTGGCGGCATCGTCCAGAGCGGCGTCGACAGTCTGCCGGCCCGAAGTGATGTTGGTGAGCGCGGCCGCCATGGACGACCAGAAGACGCCCATTTCCGGCACGTTCGGCATGGGCTCGCCCATTTGTGCGTTCTCGAACGTGGCCTTGATGTGCGGGTTGGACGACAGCTCTTCCATGTACGCCTGATTCGCTACCGCGCCTAGCGGCACGTCGGCGTTGACGGCCTTCAGGCCTTCTACCTCGAGCAGGTAGTTCTCCAGGAACTCGACCGCCAGATCTTTGTTCGGGCTGGCCGCATTGAGCGTCGCGGCAGTGACGCCGACGAAGGGCTTACCGGGCTCGCCATTGATCGCCGGAATGGGCGCCACACCGAAGTCGATGCCGCTCTTCTCGATGTTGCTCCAGGCCCAGGGACCGCTGATCATCATCGCCGAGTCGCCCTTGTTGAAGGCCGCTTCGGCGACGCTATAGTCGGCGCCCTTGGGCATCACGCCCTTCTCGACCAGATCGCTGAGCACCTTGGCACCCTGCTTGGCGCCAGCGCTGTTGACGCCTGTGGACTCGACGTTGACGCCGCCATCGGTTTTCTCGAACACATAGCCGCCATTGGCAGCCAGCAGCGGCCAGGTGAAGTAGGTGTTGTTGTAGTCCCAGAGGATGGCGCGCTTGCCATCGGCAGCGAGCTTTTCATTGAGTGCGAAGACTTCATCGAAGGTCTTCGGGGGCGTATCGACCATCGCCTTGTTGTAGATCAGGCCGATGGTTTCCACCGAAATCGGGTAGCCCCACAGCGCGTTGTCGTAGCTCACCGCATTCCAGGCGAAATCCGCGATCTCGCCCTTGGTCTCTTCGCTCGGCGAGACCTTGGTGATCAAGCCGCTCTTGGCCCACTCGCCGATGCGGTCGTGTGCCCAGATGAAGATGTCGGGGCCGTTGCCGGTGGCGGCGGCCTGCTGGAACTTGTCAGTGGCGCTGTCCGGATGCGCCACTTCGACTGGGATGCCAGTTTCGGCAGTGAACTTCTCGCCGACCTTCTCCAGCCCCTTGTAGCCTTTGTCACCATTGATCCAGATGACCAGCTTGCCTTCCTCGATCGCCGCCATGGCCGGCAATGGGAGACTGAAAGTTGCAGCCAGGCCGACCGCGGCCATACCCCACAGCGTCTTGTTCATGCTTTGTTTCCTCGTGGCTTCTTATTGTTGATCCCACATCTGCAGCCCTTGGGCATTTGCAGTTCCTGAATACTCGACCAGCCTCCTCGGGCGCACATCCTCCCCGGCGTAGTCAGCGAGGGCGTAGAGACGGGGCGTAGATGAGCCGGCTGCGCCATGAAAAATTCCGCCTGCAAAAACCGGTATTACGCCTGCACTTCGCTGACAGCAGGGTGTTAAATGCAGCGAAAACAACAAAACGGATCGACACCATGCACCGCCGGACGTCTGTTTGTCACTTGGCCTTTGGCCTCGCTCTTCCCGCTCAGCTCGTGCTGGCCGAACCGACCCTCACCGCTCGCATCGGCGACGAACCGCTTCACCTACGCTGGAGCGAAATGCAACCGGAGCGCTACAGCACCGAGTTGGCGCTGCCCGCCGGCGAACTCGAGCTGGGCGCGCCCGACGCCGACAACACGCAGCCATTGGTGCTCTACCGCAAGCAGCCGCTGGGCAAAGACAGCGCGTATCGCTTCAACGTTCCGGCGGCCGGCAATTACCGCCTGATTGCCGACATCGGCGAAGACGCCAGCCTGCGTCTGCTACCGATCAAGGAGGCCGAACCGTCAGAACCCTCCATTGCCTGCCCGGTCTGGCGCGGCGGGCCAGTAACGATCAGCGTCGGTGACGTCTTCGCAGAGGGCGAACGGGTGCGCGACGCCTACGGCGGCCAGACGACCGAGGTCCGAGGTGGACGCGTTACGCTGACGCCCGCCGCCGGCAGCGACGGCCTGCTCTTGCTGGAAGCCGTCGAAGCCCCCGCGACCGCTGCTCACGACTGGCGCAACGCAACCGTCTATTTCGTCGTCACCGACCGCTTCGCCAATGGCGACCCAACCAACGACAACAGCTACGGCCGCCAGCCCGACGGTAAAAATGAAATCGGCACCTTCCACGGCGGTGACCTGAAAGGCTTGACCGGCAAGCTGGACTACCTCGCCGAGCTGGGTGTCAGTGCCGTCTGGATCACCGCGCCGTACGAACAGATCCACGGCTGGGTCGGCGGCGGCGATAACGGCGATTTTCGCCATTACGGTTACCACGGATATTACGCGCTCGACTTCACCGAACTGGACGCCAACATGGGCAGCGAAGCCGACCTGCGCGAGCTGATGACCGAGGCCCACGCGCGCGGGATTCGTGTGCTGTTCGACGTGGTGATGAACCACCCCGGCTATTCGACTTTGGCGGACATGCAAACCTTCGGCTTCGGCGGGCTGCGTGACGGTATGGCGCAGTACCTGCCCGAACGCTGGGCAGACTGGCAGCCCGAGCCTTACGAGAGTCTGCACGCTTACCACAACCTGGTCGACTACCAGCACCCGGACTGGGTCCGGTGGTGGGGAAAGGATTGGGTGCGTGCGGGCCTCGGCGACTACGACCAGCCGCCGAGCGCAGTGGTCGATCCGGTCAAGGGCTCGCTGAGCTTTCTGCCCGACTTCAAGACCGAGAGCGATCAGCCCGTCGGCCTGCCCGCTTTCCTGCAGCATAAGCAACCGACCGACGCGACGGCCCGCGAAGGCTACCGGGTGCGCGACTACTTGATCGAATGGCTCACCGACTGGGTGCGTGAATATGGCGTCGACGGCTTTCGCGTCGATACGGTGAAGCATGTCGAACCTGATGCCTGGGCTGAGCTGCGCAAGGCGGCCGACCGCGCCCGCGCCGACTGGTCGGTCGCGAACCCGGACGCCCCCTTCGCCGGCACGCCGTTCTGGATGGTTGGCGAGGTATTCGGCCACGGGCCGGAGACCAGCCTGTACCGCGAAAACGGCTTCGATGCGCTGATCAACTTCGCCTTCCAGACCGAGGCGGCACCGGCGGCCAGCGAATGCCTGGCGAAGGCCGAGCCGACCTATGCCGATTACGCCCGGTTGCTGGCCGAGCATCCCGAACACAACTTCATGAGCTACGCCTCGTCGCACGATACCGCGCTGTTCTTTCAGCAAACCGGCGAAAGCCTGGCCAAGCAGCGCGGTCTAGCCAACGCCTTGCTGCTGGCACCCGGCGCGGTGCAGGTCTTCTATGGCGACGAGACGGCCAGGCCGTTCGGCCCGACGGGTTCGGACCCCTTCCAAGGCACGCGCTCGTCGATGAACTGGGCAGAACAATCGCAACCGGAAATCAGCGAGCTGCTTCGCCATTGGCGCGTGCTCGGCCAGTTTCGCGCGCGGCATCCGGCTATCGGCGCCGGGCGGCACGAGCGGTTGCCCGGTCAGCCCTATGCGTTTTCTCGAACCCTGAGTGACGACCGCGTAATCGTAGTGCAGGCCGGGGCTTCGGCCGACCAGTAATTGGCCGCGATCCTTCGTCTATCCACAGAACGCGCGCGAAGCGCCACATGCCGGAACGTTCAGATGAATGCAAACTTGAATACGCGACAGAAGGCCCAGCTGGCCTTCATCGCGAGCGGTGCCGAGCTGGAAGTCGGGCGGCCCGAAGATTGCCCGCTGCCACCGTCAATCCTGGCGATGACCGATGGCCGCGAAGCCTACGTCAGCCGCGAGCTGGCCGGCGGCCTTACCGCACACGTCTATCGGGTCGAGGCGCGAGGCCAGAGCTGGACGCTCAAACGCGCCCGCGAGCGTTGCCTGGTGCAGAACGCCGACGGCCAGACCTCTTTTCTCAACGAGGTGCAGCGGCGGGCCGACCTCCAGGCGCTGAAGGTACGCCCCGAGCTGGCCGAACGCCTGAGCGGAATCGTCGACACCTGTTATGCAAACTTCCGCCGTGGGGTGCTGCTGTCGCCCTGGATAGAGGGCGAGCAGGTCACCGATTGGAGCGAGACGCGGCTGATCGACCTATTCGATACCGTCATCACCCTCGCCTCGCAGGGCCTGTTCGAATGGGACTTATGTCCAGGCAATGTGCTGGATGATGGCCGGATCCGCCTGTTCGACTTCGGCTACCTGTACCGCTTCGATCCGCTGCGCGAATTCAACAGCGATGGCCTCGCCTCGCCGGGCTTTCATCCGGTCGAGCGCTTCGAAACGCGGCAGTTTTTCGCATGGCTGCTGGGACAGGAGCAGGCCGGTGAGAACCGCGCGCTGGCTGCCTTCCGCCTGGAGAAATCGATCGCGTTAGACCGTTATCAGCGCTGGCACAGCGAACTGGCGAGGCAAGGTGCGAGTGCGGCCGTACTGGATCGGCTCAGCGAAGTCATCCGCACCTGGCAAACGGCACTCAGCGGCTCGGCCGAGGCACTTTATTTGCGCGAAGCCTGGCGTTCGCACCGCCTCGATCTTGCCGACGATCTCGACGGCCAGACCTGCACGCCGCTCACGCTGCAACGGCTCGCCTGGCTCAAAGATATTGCCGCTACTCGCTACGCCGATCTCGTCGCCTGCGGCGCGTTGGCGATCGAGCGGGCCGAAGGACGCGACGATTTGCTGGATCAGCTTGACCGCGCCGAAGCGCAAGCCGTCGGCTGGCAGGTGCCACGCGCTAGGCCTGCCGGTCTGTAGGTGCAATTCGATGATGGCGTCAGCCTGGGCGAATAATTTCGCCTACGAGGTGCTGCATGGCTTGGCGAACCTCCGTACGCAGGCTGTCCTGTAGAGGCGAACTTGTTCGCCCAAAGACTTCGTCGTTCGACGACCATCACGTGCAATAACGCGCGCAAAGCGCCTGCTGTTCGGCCGACATGCGTGCCTGGCGGTCGCTGCTTTCGCTGATCGCTACGACGCTTCCCATATTCTGCTCAGCCGCCGAGTCGATCGCATGCATACCGCGCGATACCTCCTCCGCCGCAAGACGCTGCTGGCCGGTGGCTGAATCGATCTCGCGCGACATCACGGCGATGCGCTCGACCTGCCGGCGGATGTCCTGCATCAAATGATCGGCCTCGCCGACCTGGTCGAGATTGCCCTGCATCTGCGTGCGGCTCTTCTCCACCGACTGCACCGCCGATGCGATGCCTTGCGTCAGGCGCTCGATGCGCTGCTGGATTTCACCAGTGGATTGCGCCGTGCGCTGAGCCAGGCCGCGCACCTCATCGGCTACCACCGCGAAACCACGTCCCTGCTCACCGGCACGCGCCGCCTCGATGGCCGCATTGAGCGCCAGCAAGTTGGTCTGGTCGGCGATCCCGCGGATGACATCGAGAATTTGCCCGATCTGCTCGCTAAGGGCCTCGACATTGGAGATCTTGGCGACGCTCGCCTCGAGTTGCTGCGCCAACGCCCTGGTGTTCTCGCGGGTTTCGGCCATCAGCTGGCTGCCCTGTCGGGTCAGAGCCTCAACGCTGCCGACCCGTGCCGCCGTCTCGCCGGCGTGCTGGGCAACCTCGCCGAAGCTGGTTTCCAGTTCGGTCAGGCTGGCGACCAGTGCTCCGATACTGCTGCGCTGTTGCTCCAGCCCGGCACGCGCCTGGCCGCACGCTGTGGCATTACGCCGGGCAATCTCGTCCTGCTCGTCGGCGTTGCGTCCGAGCTGCGCCAGCGCGTCGCGCATGTTGCCGGCGACCCGGTTGACGTGTTCGCTGACACGCCCGAATTCGTCCGGCCGACGGTAGTCGCACTGGCCCCGCAGGTCTCCGGCAGCCAGATGCTGCAGGGTGCCGGTGACGGCACCAAGCGCAGCGCGCATGGTGCGGCTCAGCCACAGTCCCATGAACAGTGCGAGCCCGATCGACAGCCCCGCCATCAGTAGCAGGCGGGTGACGCCATGCTGGTAGGTCTCGGCGGCCAGAGCCAACTGCTCGTTGCTGGCCTCTTGCGCACTGGTGATGAGCGTGCCGATGTCGTCTCGCGCCTGTCGCTGCAAGGCGTTGAGCTGGGCCTTCTGCTGCCGATTGGCCTGCTTGTCGCTAAGCCAGGCGTAATACTGGCCCACCGCGCCCGCGCCGGCTGTATCCATCTGCCGTTGAATGTCCTCGAATGGCGGGCGGAAGCTGTGCGCGTAGTCGGTTCGGCTGTCCTGATGCGGAGCGAGGTCCATCAGCACATTGTCGAGCTTCTTCTGCAGGTCGGGCAGGCGTTCGGCGATCTTCACCAGGGCTTCGTCGAGCTTTTGTGTAGAGGCCGCGCCGACAGCGTCGAACAGCAGGGCCTCGACCTGTTCGAGCGGGATGATGAAATGCTTGATCGAATAGGCCGCCAGGTCGTCGCCAGTGACGAACTGAACCTGCAACAGATCCTGCTTGAGCCGAGAGAACTGCAATTGCAGATCACGCAGCGCCACGGCATTACGGTCGACACGCTCGAGTAGACCACGATGCGCGTCGATTAGCGCCAGGCTGCGGCGGTCGAGCTCCGGCAGCATGTCGCTCAGTCGCTGTTTGGCGTCGGTATGCCCCGGTGTCAGGCCTTCGAGCTGGCTTAGCAGTTCGACTGTCCTTTGATGTAGCGCCTGGTGGCGCGTGACGAAGGCGGCCAGCTGATCCGGCCGGTCTTCGGCGAGGGCATCGGAGAGGTTCTGGGTCAAGCTCTGCAGCGTACTGAAGAAGCTCTCGCTGACCAGCAAGCGAGAAGCGGTGGTCGAGATCTGTTCGGCATTGCCCTGCAGGCGGGTGACGGCGACCAGACTGGTCCCGGCCACGAGCACCAGCAACGCCACGAGCGCAGCGATCAGCACATACAGCCGCGGCAGAAAACCGAGCCGAAAGACGGAGAAGCGAGAATGGGCGGACATGTGAGCTCCTGACGCGACAGCGAAACGCGATGGCTTTTTGTTATTGCGTCAGGATTGCCCGGGCTGCTCGACAGGACATCCTCCCCGAGCGTTATCGACAGGGAGGAGTGAATAGGCGTAGCTACCTCGGTGGGCTGAAGCGGAGCGCCGCCCGGCCCACTCTACCCGTGCGATCGAGCGTTAATCGGTGGGCTGAAGCCCACCCTACAGTGCGGTCCCATCCCGTAGGGTGGGCTTCAGCCAACCATGATGTCCGACTCAGAACGAGCCGCTAGTGCTCGCCCCGGCGGCAACCTGGACGCTGTTGCTGCCGCCCGATTCCCACTGACGTACCTGGGTGGGCCCACCCTACCCGTGTGGTCGAGCGTTAATCGGTGGGCTAAAGCCCACCCTACAGTGCGGTCCCATCCCGTAGGGTGGGCCGGGCGGCGCTCCGCTTCAGCCCACCATGATGTCCGACTCAGAACGAGCCGCTAGTGCTCGCTCCGGCGGCAACCTGGACGCTGTTGTTGCCGCCTCGATTCCCACTGACGTACCTGGGTGGGCCCACCCTACCCGTGTGGTCGAGCGTTAATCGGTGGGCTAAAGCCCACCCTACAGTGCGGTCCCATCCCGTAGGGTGGGCCGGGCGGCGCTCCGCTTCAACCCACCACGATGTCCGACTCAGAACGAGCCGCTAGTGCTCGCCCCGGCGGCAACCTGGACGCTGTTGTTGCCGCCCGATTCCCACTGACGTACCAGCGTGCCGTCAGCCTCGTTGCGTACGATGCACTTCCATTCCACCGCCTGCCCGGCCGGCAAGGCGATGGTGCCTTTCCAGGTTGGGTAGGCGCTGGTGTCGGTCAGGCGCACCGCGTTGGCCGGGCTCCAGTTGCCGAGCTGGCTGACGTTGCCGATGGCATAAACGCTGTCGCCCATCTGGGTCACGCCGTTGTCGCAGCGGAAGTTGACGCTGACCACGCTGCCATCGTCGCCACCGCCGTTGCCGTCATCCCCGCCCGTACTGCCAGTCGTCCAGATCCGCAACTGGCCGTTGTCCTGATTCAGCGCCTGGTTGAAGCTCCCGCTGCTGACCTGACCGGGATTGCTCAAATTCGATCCGAGCGCTATCACCAATGTCTGCGCGGTCCCGCTGACGGTCGCCACCAGCCCCGAATAGCCGTTGTGGAAGCTGATCGCCGAGTCGGCTTTCACGCCTGCGGCGCGGCGGATCTGGATCAGTTGGCGGATCAGTTCGCCGTGCCCCCAGTCGTACATATGCGACCAGTACACCACCGGCGTGCCGGGGCTGGAGAGAATATAGGTATAGGCCTGGCGCACCAGATCATCACGCAGCGCCCAATGGTGCTGACCGCCGTTCTGCCCCGGCGAGTAACCGGTGTCGTGGTTGTCGACGAAGGTCACCGCGACTTCGCGCCAGCGCGCGTCCGGGTTGCCGTTGAGGCCGTTTTTCCAGTCGGCGATAGAGCCATTTTGCATGCGCTCCTTGAGGGCGAAATCGAACACCGGACACTTGGCGCGATCGGACCAATCCTTGATCACCTGCTGCCAGCTGGCGGTGTTGCGCCAATCCCAGCTCGGGTATTCGGCCGGCGCCTTCCAGAGTTCGCCGACGCAAAAGGCGTTGTCGTGGGCCTCGCTCATCCAGCTGTCGACCCGCTCGCCGGCGTAGCCACGGACGAAGTCGAAGCGAAAGCCGCCGGCGCCATAGTTGCTGCGCAGGTTGGCGAACTCGTCGCGGAACATGCCGTAGACCTGCGGGTTGCCCGTATTCAGATCGGCATCGCCACCCATGAAGCGGTCGCCGTCGTCGCAATCGTTGGCATAGTTGCCAGGGTCGGTGCAGTCGTGGCGCCAGAAGCCCTGGCCGCCCGGCAGGTTGATTTCCTTGTTCGGGTAGCCGCGATTCATGTGGTTGGGCACCGCGTCGTAAAGCACTTTCACCTGGGCGTTATTCAGCGCGGCGGCGGCCTGCTTTAGCTGGGCGTCGGTGCCGTAACGGCCGTTCTTGTTGAAGTCGTGCCAGAAGTAGCCTTCACCGCCGCCGGACTTGGCGCCATCGCTCCAGCTGGAGAAGTCGCGCCAGGGCACCGGCATCCAGATCGCGCTGAATCCGTCGGCAGCAATCGTCGGCGCCATGCTGTGTAGCGTGTTGTACCACTCGTTGGGCGATTCGCGGACGACGTTCCAGTGAAAGCCCTGGAGGATGATTTCGTCACCGCCGTGATAACGAACCCCGGCCGGGCTCTTACCGGCCAGATCAGCTGCCTGAGCGGTGCCCAGGGTCAGCATCAGGGAGGAAACCGCCAGGGCCAGGCGGGCAGGAGACAAGCAATATTTCATCGAAGTAGCTCCACTTTTTGTAATTGTCGTGAGCACCCGACTGCGGGAACCAGCTCCCCGGATGACAGGGCGCAAGCGGCGCCAGAACACCGCCCGCCTGGCCAGACTGCCGCGCCAGGCGCCCTCGCCATACCTCCCCCCTGGCTTTTTTTCCGGCTTAGTGGCCAGGCGTAATGCGCACCGAGACGCACACCACTGCCCCTCCTCCCCCGCTACGCCCCGCCGCTCCGCCTCGAAAAAAAACGGTCGGGAGGATGTTGCGAACGTCGTCGATCCGCAGGCTTTCGTCACCGCCAGCCCGATCCGGATACGACCGGGGCGATGTTGGCGCCACGGCTGGCAGTACCTAACTGGCCGCACTGCCCAACAACAAGAACAAAGGACTTTCGCGATGAACCCGCAACAATCCATACGTCTTCTGCAACCCACCCTGCTCTGCGCTGCCATATTGGCGGCCATGCCGAGCCATGCGGTGGATTTTCATGGCTACCTGCGCTCCGGTGTCGGCGCTACCGCTGGCGGTGGCGATCAGGCGTGCTTCCAAGCCGCCGGTGCGCCGGCCAAGTACCGCCTGGGGAACGAGTGCGAGACCTATGCCGAAATCGGCCTGGGCAAGGAGGTCTGGAAGGAAGGCGAGCAGAGCTTCTACGTCGACAGCATGATCGCCTACAACTCGCGCCAGGCGAACGACTGGGAAGCGACCCGCACCGATACCAACGGTAATGCCAACAACCCCTTCGATGAAGGCGGTGACGTGGCCATACGCCAATTCAACGTGGTCGGCCACAACCTGATCGCGAGCCTGCCGGGCGCCGATATCTGGGCCGGCAAGCGCTACTACAAACGCCACGACGTACACATCAACGACTATTACTACTGGGACGTATCCGGTCCCGGCGCCGGCATCGAAGACATCGACCTGGGCTTCGCCAAGGCCAGCATCGCCTGGATCCGCAACACCGACGGCGAATGGACCTATCAGGGATCGGGCACCGGCACCAACATCGCCAACGACACTCTGGACATCCGTCTGGCCGAGATCGACGTCAATCCCAACGGCAAGCTCGAAATCGGCTACGACTACGGCAAGGCCAACCTCACCGACGAGCAGGAAAGCGACCCAGGCTTCACCGACCAGAAAGGTCATCTGGTCACGCTCGAACACACCCAGGCCAACTGGTTCGGCGGCTACAACAAGCTGGCGGTTCAGTACGGCACCGATGGCATCATCGGCAGCAGCGGTCGCAACAGCACCGGCAACAGCGATGGCGACATGCTCCGCCTGGTCAACCAGGGCGTGGTAGGCATCACCGACAACATCGAAATGATGTACGTGCAGATCTATGAAGACCGCGACTTCGACAACGACTCCGGCCAGAAATGGCTCTCCTTCGGCGTGCGTCCGGTCTACAAGTGGAACGACACCATGAGTACCGCCCTGGAGTTCGGTTACGACCGCGTCGACCCGCAGGCCGATGGCGAGCGCAGCCGCGACCTGAAGAAGCTCACCCTCGCCCAGCAATGGTCAGCGGGCCGCAGCTTCTGGGCACGTCCGCAGATTCGCGTGTTCGCCACCTACGCCCAGTGGGACGGCGGTCGCTACCAGGCTGCCAGTGAATCCATCGACGCGGGCGACGACGATGGCCTGACCTTCGGCGTCCAGGCCGAAGCCTGGTGGTAATCGCCCGGTGGTAATTGCCTGAGGTCGGCGGCGTGCGGCGGTCTCTCTCCTCCCGCTGCGCCCGCCGGCACTGGGCACGCTTCTGACTTCCGCTCCCACCGTTTTTGACGGTGTGTTTACCCCGACCATGGCTGGTCGGGGTCTTTTTCGATTGGCGACTGGAGTATTACCCATGAGCAATCTGCGATTTCCCCTGCTTGGCCTTGCCGTCGTTCTGGTCACCGGTTGCGGCAGCGATCCCCTACGCCGTGTGGATGCCCTGGCGCACACGCCCGCCCCGCTGGAGCTATCCATGACCGACGCCCGCCAGGCATTGGCGAGCGCGCCGATCTGCTGCGACGCGATCGAAAACCTGCCCTTTCAACCGATCCCCGTGAATTTTTCTGGTGACGTGACGCTGGACGCCACGGCTCCGGCCTACCGCTTCGACAGCGGCAAGAGTTTCTTCCGCGCCTTTGTCCTACCCAAGGACAGCAAGTCCTTCGAGGTTCGCCTTTACAGCCAGGCCGGCAAGACCGTGCTGGCCCCCAGCGCCATGCTGCTCGACAGCCGCTTGCGCCCCACGCGTCTGCTCGATGCCGACGATTTCACCTACGCCCCCGCGTCCGGCCTGAAAGGCGACAGCCTGGACGCGCGCCTGCGCATCGACCGCACCTACCTGGACAACCCCGGCAACGAGTACTACCTGGTGCTCTTCACCGGCGAGCAGCAGACACAAGGCCAAACCACTCTCGAACACCCGGCCAAGGCCTACGCCAAGGCGCTGGGCAACGAGCCGCCCAGCCTTCCCGATCCGGTGGCGCAGCATGCGCCCACCGGAGTGATCAAGATGGTGCTGATCGAAGACAAGGTCGCCGGCCAACAGGCCAACACCTATGTGCCGGCTTACAGCATCGGGCGCGAGATGGGCAACGATTTGCCATCAGTGCCCGCGCCCGCGGTACTGCCCGAAACACAGGCCTATTACCGCCAGGGCATCGACGCGGCATTGGTGGCGAAGGATCTGGAACGCGCGCTACGCCTTGCTGACGAGGCCGCGCGAATCGGCGATTCAGAGGCCAAGGCCTATCTGCTCGAGCGCATCGAGATCAAGTGAATCGGTCGCCAGGCTGTCGTCGGTATCGCGCCGCGTCTGCCTGAGCCCATCCCTCATAACAAGGACGTAGCGGACCGGCCCTGCCGTGCGGCATGGACCGGTGCGGATTGGCGATGCGCAACTGCGCACGGCCAGCCGCCCGCATGCCGTCATGCAAGGAGGCATCCATGATCGCTTTGTTCAACGCCACGACGCTTTCGCTTCTTCTGCTCTGCCTGTCTGGGAACGCGCTTGCGTTCGAACGCGACAAGCTGCTGGTCTGGGTCAATCAGGACAAGGGTTTCAACGGCGTCGCCGAGGTCGGCAAGCGTTTCCAGGCCGACACCGGCATCACGGTCGAAGTCGCCACGCCGGACGACCTGGCCGCTCGCTTCGACCGTCAGGCCAATACGGCCAAAGGGCCGGACATCGTTATCTTCGCTCATGACCGCTTCGGCTCCTGGCTCGACGCCGGGCATCTGGCCGCGTTGTCCCCGAGCCCGGCCGCGCTGCAGCGCACACCGGCCTTCGCCTGGGAAGCCGTCAGCGTCGCCAAGCGCATCTACGGTTACCCGCTGTCCACCGAGGTGGTCAGCCTGATCTACAACCGTGACCTGGTGCCAACGCCACCGCGCACCTGGGGCGAGGTGATCGAACTTGACCAACGATTGCGCGCCCAAGGCAAGCGCGCCATCGAATGGGACTACGCCAACCTCTACTTCTCCTGGCCGATCATCGCCGGCAGTGGCGGCTACAGTTTGCGCAAGCGCAACGGCTTGTATGACTTCGACGATCCGGGTATCGCCAATTCCGGGGCAATTGCGGGCTTCAGGCAGATTCAGCAGTTGCTCGAACTCGGCGTGCTGTCACCGGAAGCCAGCTATGGCCGAATGATGGATGCGTTCAAGGCAGGCGAGCTGGCGATGATGATCAATGGCCCCTGGGTGTGGAATGAGTTGCGCGCGGCGGGGCTCCGCTTCGGTGCTGCCGACGTGCCGGGCATCGATGCCAACCATCCCGGCAAACCCTTCGTGGGCGTCGTCGCCGCCGCGGTCAATGCGCACAGCCCGAACCAGAAGCAGGCACAGCGATTTCTCGACGACTACCTGACCACCGCAGACGGACTTCGCAGCATTGATGCCGACAAGCCGCTGGGCGCGGTAGCGAATCTGGAACTGCTGGAAACGCTGCAGCATGAACCCTTGATCGCGCATACCTATCGCTCGGCCACCAAGGGGGAAATCATGCCCGACGTACCGGAGATGAAGCGTTTCTGGGCATTGTTCGAAAGCCGCCTGAAGCCGATGCTGCTCGGCGAGCGGCCAATCCCGGCAACGCTCGAAGAAATCAGCGGACGTCTGAGCCAGCATGCGCAGATGCAGAGCGTGCGCCGCCGCTTCTACCCCATCGCCGAAGCGAGCGACTCAGCGCCCTGAGCGCAACAGCCGGCCCGCTAAGTTCCCAGCGCCTGTTCAAGGCGCTGAACTGCGCTCACCCAGCAGCCAGAGCCGGAAGCGCACCGCGAATTCCGGTACCGAGCTGAAAATCCAGCCGGCGACTAGCACGTTGAGCAGCGCCACGGCGAGAAACAGCTGCGGTATCGACAGCCCGGCTACGGTCAGAATCAGGATCGAGAAGATCGCCGAAATCACCATGAACAGCGCATTGAGGATGTTGTTCGCCGCCACCACGCGCGAGCGCTCCTCCAGCGCAGTGCGCGACTGGATCAAGGCATACAGCGGCACGATATAAAGCCCGCCGAAGGCGCCGAGGCCAAGGATATCGATCAACACCCACCAGGCCCGCGGCTCGGCCAACAGCGCCGTCCAGTCCCGGATTTCACTGGCTGGTGGCACGCTCGTCGCGTGCCACCAGAGCAACACACCGAACAGCGTCAGGCCGATCGAACCCAGCGGCACCAGGCCCATCTCCACGCGATGCCGCGACAGCCGTTCGCAGAGCATCGAACCCAGCGCGATGCCGATCGAGAAGACTGACAGGATCAACGTCACCACACCCTCGTCGCCCTGCAACAGGTCACGGGAAAACGCTGGAATCTGTGTCAGATAGACCGCGCCTAAGAACCAGAACCAGGAATTTCCCACCATCGCGCGCGACACGGCGCGCTGCTGGCCCAGCCCCAGGCGCATGATCCGCAGCGACTGGCGCAGTAAGTTCCAGTCCAGGCGCAGGCTTGGCAGCGCCGCCAGCGAAAACGGAATCTTCCGACTGGCCAGATAACCGATCACGGCCAGCAGCACCACGGCCACCGACACCCGCATGGCGTAATCGCCACCGGACATCAGCACGCCAGCGGTGATGGTGCCGCCGAGAATCGCCAGGAAGGTACCCATTTCCACCAGCGCGTTGCCGCCGACCAACTCATCGCTATGCAGTTGCTGCGGCAGGATCGAATACTTCACCGGCCCGAACAGCGCCGACTGCGTGCCCATGCAGAACAGCACCACGAGCAATAACGGCAGATTGCCCAGCAACATCCCCACGGCGCCGACCAGCATGATCAGGATTTCGGCGAACTTGATTCGGCGTATCAGCCACGCCTTCTCGTACTTCTCACCGAACTGGCCGCCGAGCGCGGAGAACAGGAAGAACGGCAGGATGAACAGCAGCGCGCAAAGATTCACCAGCAAGCTGACGTCGGCCGTGGTGCCGAGCTTGTAGAGAATGGCGAGCACTAGCGCCTGCTTGAACACATTGTCGTTGAACGCACCGAGCAGCTGCGTCACGAAGAACGGCAGGAAGCGCCGCGTACCGAGCAGACGGAACTGGGAATGCTGGCTCATCGGAAACCCCCGCGGCTACGCTCGCCCCGCACGAGATCCGCCCCGACGCTCACAGCGGCAGCTGCCCGAACGCCCAGCGTAAAAGAAAGAAACTCAGCAGCCCGCCGCCGATGGTGGCCAGCAGGTTGCGGCTGATCGCCGCGATGAAGATTGCCAGCAGGCCAGCCAGCAGATAGGCGTTGTCCCACGCCAGCGCCCATTCGCCCTCCGGCATCAGCATCGCCGGCACGACGATGGCAGTCAGCACGGCCACCGGCACGTAATGTAAGCCCTGCTCCACCAGACGCGGGAAGCGCAGGTCGGGCCAGGCGAAGAAGCTGTAACGAATCACGAAGGTGATCGCCAGCATGCCCAGAATCAGCAGCCAGATTTGCATGGGTTCGCCTCCTTTCGTGCATGACGTTCGGCTCGCCGTTCGGCTCGCTGTTCCAGCCAGACACCTACGACGATGCCGGCCAGTGCCGCGGCGATCAGGCCCAGCTTGTAGGGCAGTTCCCAAGTCAGCAGCGCCACGGCGGCGGCCACCAGCGCGGACGCCACTTGCGGGCGGGTGCGCATCATCGGTACGGCGATGCCGATGAAGGTCGCGATCATGGCGAAATCCAGGCCCCAACTGGCGACATTCGGTACCGCCTGACCGAAGGCGATGCCGGCCAGCGTCGCCAGTTGCCAGCTCAGGTACATGGTCAACGCCGCGCCGAGGAAGAACCAGTGCTTGTGCGGCGACGCGTCGTCGCTGGCATAGCGGTGCTGAATGACCGCAAAGGCTTCATCGGTCAGCCAGAAGGCCAGCGGCACCCGCCAGCGGCTGGACAAATGTCGCACGAACGGCTGCAGCGCTGCGCTGTAAAGCGCGTGGCGCAGGTTGACTACGAACGTCGTCAGCAGCACCACGGCCGCGCCGACGCCGCCAGTGATCAAGGTGATCGCAATAAACTGCGCGGAGCCGGCGAACACCAGCGCCGACATGCCGATGGTCTGCCAGGTCGAAAGTCCGGCCCCGATGGAGAGCGTGCCGAAGATGATGCCAAACGGGATCGCACCGACGATCAACGGAAGAATATCGCGGCAACCGTGCCAGAACTCTTGCGAGCGGGACATCGAGGCTCCTTAGGTGTGCACCGCAAACGATAACGAGCTACGCGCCGCCATCGCGGTCGGAGCGTAGGGAATTTTGAAGACGGGCTGATGACCACAGGACAACCCGCCCGTGGAAACGGCAGACATTACCTTATGTCGGCGCCTGACGGCGACGGGCGTGCTTCTCGTGGAGTTAATGACGAGGGCCGGGGCCGCTTTCCCCTCCCCCAACCCTCTCCCCGGTGGGGAGAGGGAGCTGAAAGCGGGTCCAGGAGGTGCCCTGAGCTACTGGGTTGGTCCGCAGCATTTCATCGCCCGGCAAACACCACCTGTAAAGCGGCTGGAGCACATCAGGCGAGCAAGCACGATGCTGACTGATCAACCAATAGCCCGCGCCTCCAACATACCCCTGACTGCCGGCCATTCTCGATCAGTGATGCTGTAGAGCACCGTGTCGTCCAGGCGGCCGTCGGCGAGGCGGCGATGGTTGCGCAGCACGCCTTCGCGCTGTGCACCGAGCTTCTCGATGGCGCGCTGGGAGCGCAGGTTGCTGGCGGCGGTTTTCAGTTGCAGGCGTACCAGTTGCCACTCATCGAAGGCGTGTTTGAGCAGCAGGTATTTGATCGAGGTGTTCAGCCCAGTGCCGTGCCCGGCTTTGTCCAGCCAGGTCCAGCCGAGTTCGCCAGCCGGCAGCGACGGATTGAAATCGGCGAAGCGAGTCGTCCCGATGATGCGCTCGGCCATGCGCAGGGTGAACGCCACCGCGCGACCGTCGCGCTGTTCGCTGAGCGCGAAACGATACCAGTCCGGGCGTAGCGGCCCGTTGAGGTAAATCAGCTCGTCGCGGTTACGCTCGGCGAGCTCGACCAAGGCCGGGATGTCGGCCTCTGCGAGCGGGTCCAGGCGCAGAGCGCCTCGCTGCAAAGTGACCGGACGCGGCATGAACATCGAGATTCTCCTATGTGGGCACGCTTGTTGTGATCACGGCGCAGGCGGTAAGTGCCCAGCGGCCATCCGCGTCAGCTGACAATGGGTACAAGCCAGCCCGGACGCGCGTGCCGAGACACCGAATCAGCCACCACAGCAGTAAGCCGCAGGCAAGCCAGTATTTGTCTAGTCCGGTACTTTCGCCCGTTGCGCCCGCGACGACCAGCCTCATGCGACGATGGTCGCAGCCGCCACACGCCGATCGCTTTTACTGCGAAACTTTACACATTGATCTATCACCAAGCGGCAGCCTTCGGTTATCCAAGACTTGCCGAGCATGAGCTGTCGCCGAGCGGTAATTCCGGTCCTGAAACAGTCGCATCGCACCGGCTGACCCTGGTCAGCCGGTGCGAACGTACTGCTATACCGGCTATCGTCTAAGCGCAGCCCGGTTCGGTATGACGACCGGCCGGGCTGGAGCCTGCTACTTATTTGCTGTCTGGAGTTTGCATGTCATTGTCCGGTGGGTTGATCGCGCTGGTCGCCTTTACCTATATGGCCGTGCTGTTTGCCATCGCGTTCTATGGCGATCGAAACCGCGCGCATATGTCACCGCGTGTACGCGCCTGGGTCTATAGCCTGTCGCTGGCCGTCTATTGCACCAGTTGGACCTTCTTCGGCGCCGTTGGCCAGGCAGCCGAGCAGCTCTGGTCATTCCTGCCGATCTATCTCGGGCCCATCCTGCTGATGCTGCTGGCGCCCCAGGTGATCCAGAAGATGATCATGATCAGCAAGCAGGAGAACATCACCTCCATCGCCGACTTCATCGCTGCGCGTTACGGCAAATCGCAGACATTGGCGGTGGTGGTGACGCTGATTTGTCTGGTGGGAGTGCTGCCCTACATTGCCCTGCAGCTCAAAGGCATCGTGCTCGGTGTGAACCTGCTGATCGGCAAGCACAGCGAGGCCGTCGCCGGCTCCGGCACGCAGGACACGGCATTGATCGTATCCGTGGTGCTGGCGCTGTTCACGGTACTGTTCGGCACACGCAACCTGGATGTCACCGAGCACCATCGCGGCATGGTACTGGCGATCGCCTTCGAGTCCCTGGTCAAGTTGCTCGCGTTCATGGCCGTAGGCGCCTTCGTCACCTTCGGTCTGTATGACGGTTTCGGCGATCTGTTCAATCAGGCTTACGTTTCCACGGAACTGACCGGCTTCTGGGAAGAAACGGTCAACTGGCCGGCCATGCTGGTACAAACCACCGTGGCGCTGATGGCCATCGTCTGCCTGCCGCGACAATTCCACGTGACGGTGGTTGAGAACATCGAACCGCGCGACTTCCGCCTGGCGCGCTGGGTCTTTCCGCTGTATCTGGTGCTGGCCGCGCTGTTCGTCATTCCAATCGCACTGGCCGGACAGCTGCTTCTGCCGAGCGGAATCAGCCCCGACTCCTTCGTGATCAGCCTGCCGTTGGCCGAAGCTCACCCGGCGCTGGCGATGCTGGCCTTCATCGGTGGCGCCTCGGCCGCGACCGGCATGGTCATCGTCGCCAGCGTCGCGTTGTCGACCATGGTGTCCAACGACATGCTGCTGCCGTGGCTGTTGCGCCGCAAAGAAGCCGAGCAGCCCTTCGAGGTGTTCCGCCACTGGATGCTGTCGGTGCGCCGCATCAGCATCGTCGCCATCCTGCTGCTGGCCTATGTCAGCTACCGCCTGCTCGGCTCCAGCGCCAGTCTGGCGACCATCGGCCAGATCGCCTTCGCCGCCCTGACCCAATTGGCGCCGGCGATGGTCGGTGCGCTGTACTGGAAGCAGGCCAACCGGCGTGGCGTGTTTGCCGGCCTCACTGCCGGCGCGATGATCTGGGTCTACACGCTGATTCTGCCGCTGCTCGGCTGGCCGCTGGAGATGTTTCCCGGCCTGCAATGGATGTACACCGCCGAGCTGCCGTTCGGCGCCAGCGCCCTGACGCTCGGCGTGACGCTGTCTTTGGTGGGCAACGCGACGCTGTTTTTCTGGGTCTCGATCCTGTCCCAAACCCGTGTGGCCGAGCACTGGCAGGCCAGCCGCTTCATCGGCCAGGAGATCCACCCAACCGCCAGCACGCGCCGACTGCTGGCCGTGCAGGTCGAAGACCTGCTCTCGCTGGCCTCGCGCTTCGTCGGTGCCGAACGCGCGGAGCTCAGCTTCCAACGCTTCGCCCGCCGTCATGGCCATGATTTTTCGCCCAGGCAACAGGCCGACGGCCAGTGGATCGCTCACACCGAGCGGCTGCTCGCTGGTGTCCTCGGCGCCTCCTCGACCCGCGCGGTGGTCAAGGCCGCGTTGGAAGGCCGTGACATGCAGGTCGATGACGTGGTGCGCATCGTCGGCGAGGCATCGGAGGTGCTGCAGTTCAACCGCGCACTGCTGCAGGGCGCGATCGAAAACATCACCCAAGGGATCAGCGTGGTCGACCAGTCGCTGCGACTGGTGGCCTGGAATCATCGCTACCTCGAGATTTTCGAATACCCGGACGGGCTGGTTTACATTGGCCGACCGATCGCCGACATCATCCGCTACAACGCCGAGCGCGGCCTCTGCGGTCCTGGCGACGCGGACACCCACGTGGCCAAACGGCTGTACTGGATGCGCCAGGGTCGCGCACATACCTCCGAGCGGCTGTTTCCCAACGGTCGAGTGGTCGAACTGATCGGCAATCCGATGCCCGGCGGCGGCTTCGTCATGAGTTTCAGTGACATCACCGCCTTCCGCGAAGCCGAACGCGGCTTGAAGGACGCCAACGAAGGCCTCGAGCAGCGGGTCATCGAGCGAACCCAGGAACTGTCGGAGCTGAACAAGGCGCTGACCGCAGCCAAGAGCACGGCCGAAGCGGCCAATCAGTCGAAGACGCGCTTTCTCGCCGCGGTCAGCCATGACCTGATGCAACCACTGAATGCGGCGCGACTGTTCTCCGCCGCCCTTTCGCACCAGCACGACGCCCTGCCCCGCGAGGCGCAGGATCTGGTGCGCCATCTGGATAGCTCGCTGCGCTCGGCCGAAGACTTGATCTCGGATCTGCTGGATATTTCCCGCCTGGAAAACGGTCGCATCACGCCCGATCGCCACCCGTTCCCGCTGGCCACGCTGTTCGACACGTTGAACACCGAATTCACCATGCTCGCCGCCGAGCAGGCGGTCGATTTCAAGGTGCATGGCAGCCGGTTGCGGGTCGACAGCGACATACGCCTGTTGCGCCGGGTGCTGCAGAACTTCCTCACCAATGCGTTCCGCTACGCCAAAGGTCGCGTGGTGCTGGGCGTGCGGCGGCAGGGCGAGTCCCTGCGTCTGGAAGTCTGGGACCGCGGACCGGGAATTTCCGAAGACAAACTGCAAGTGATCTTCGAGGAATTCAAACGCCTGGATAGTCATCAGACCCGCGCCGAAAAAGGCCTGGGGCTGGGCTTGGCGATTGCGGACGGTTTCTGCCAGGTCCTGAACCATCCGCTGTCGGTACGCTCCTGGCCCGGCACCGGCAGCGTGTTCAGCGTGACGGTTCCGATCGCCAGCAACGTAGTCCGCCAGGCCAAGGTCAACGGCAAGTCCGAAGTACAGCAGACCGCACTGACCGGCATCCAGGTGCTGTGCATCGACAACGAAGACAGCATCCTGGTTGGCATGCAAAGCCTGCTTTCACGCTGGGGATGCCAGGTGTGGACCGCCAGCAACCGAACCGAGTCCGAGGCGTTGCTGAAGGACGATATCCGGCCACAGCTGGTGCTGGTGGATTATCACCTTGACCACGGAGAAACCGGCCTGGACGTCATGGCTTGGTTGCGCGCCCGCCTCGGCGAGCCAGTGCCCGGTGTGGTGATCAGTGCCGACGGGCGCCCAGAGCTGATCGCGGCGGTGCACGCGGCGGGGCTGGATTTCCTTGCCAAGCCGGTCAAGCCGGCGGCACTGCGGGCACTGATGAGCCGGCACGTGCCTTTGCATTGAGCGAAATGCCGCTGCTCCGTGCCGACCCGCTTTCGTAGGAAGCGCACCCTCGCGGCAAATGCGGACCTTATGACAGCACAAGAGCCAATGCTTCGCCCCGAGGGCGGGCCTCCCACAAAAACCGCTGCTCCGTGCCGACCCGCTTTCGTAGGAGGCGCGCCCTCGCGGCGAAAGCGGACCTTATGCCAACACAAGAGGAAAGCTTCGCCCCGAGGACGGGCCTCCCGCAAAAAACCGCACACGCCGCATCACGCCGCCTACGTCGGTTATTCCCCAGCCTCTTCCAACGGCGTCTCCGCCCCGGCACGCTCAAGCCAGTCGGCCGGCAGCTTCTTGCTCGCACGCGCGCCCAGAAGCTTCAGCTGCTCGGCACGGCCGACCAAATTGCCACGCCCATCGGTGAGCTTGTTGCGCGCGCCGATAAAGGCCTTGTCCAGTTGCTGCAAACGCGTGCCGATCTCGTCCAGGTCCTGAATGAAGGCGGCGAACTTGTCGTAGAGCGCACCGGCCCGCTCGGCGATCTCACGGGCGTTCTGGCTTTGCCGCTCCTGCCGCCAGAGGCTGTCGATCACCCGCAATGTGGCAAGCAGAGTAGTCGGGCTGACTATCACGATGTGCTTGCTGTAAGCCTCTTGGAACAGCTCGGGATCGCCCTGCAACGCCGCGGCGAATGCCGCCTCGATCGGCACGAAGAGCAATACGAAATCCAGGCTCTGTAGCCCTTCGAGCCGCTGGTAATCCTTCAACGACAATCCTTTCAGGTGACTGCGCAGCGACAGTACGTGCTGCTTGAGCGCCAACGCGCGGCTGCCTTCGTCTTCGGCGCAGGTCAGCGCCTGATACGCGGTGAGGCTGACCTTGGCATCCACCACGACCTTTTTGTCGCCCGGTAGCTGGATCAGCACGTCAGGCTGGAAGCGTTCGCCATCGGCGCTCTTCAGGCTGACCTGCGTATGGTATTCACGGCCCTTCTCCAGTCCTGCATGTTCCAGCACTCGCTCGAGAATCAGCTCGCCCCAGTTTCCTTGAGTCTTCTGCCCCTGCAACGCACGCGTCAGGTTGGTCGCCTCGTCGCCCAGACGCTGATTGAGCTGTTGCAAGCGCTCCAGCTCCTTGGCCAGGGAAAAGCGTTCGCGCGCCTCGCTCTGGTAGCTTTCCTCGACTCGTTTCTCGAACGACTGGATGCGTTCCTTCAAAGGGTCGAGCAATTGCCCGAGCCGCTCGTGGCTGGCCTCGGCAAAGCGCTGTTCGCGTTCCTCGAAGATTTTCCCAGCCAACTCGGCGAACTGCGCCCGCAGCTCGTCGCGAGCACTCTGCAGATCAATCAGGCGCTGCTCGTGGGTCTTCTGCTGTTCGTTGAGTTCGGCGGTAACGGCGGCATGAGCAGCGCTCAGGGCTCGTAGCTCGGATTGCTGCGCATCGCGCTCGGCTTCCAGATCATTGAGCGCATCGCGGGATTCCAGGCGCTGAGCCTGTAGCCACTCGGTTTCGCGGCGCAGCGCCGCGAGTTCGGCCTGCAGCGCGGCGCGAGACTCGTTGAGGTCGGCGTGTGCCAGACGACTGGTTTCGAGCTGCGCACTCAGACCTTCCTGCGCCATGGTGGCCTGGGCGAGCCGCTCGTCGAACAAGGCAAGTTCGGCCTGACGCCGAGAGAGACGAAGCTGCAACGCGACGGCCACGGCAGCCAACAGCACACAAAGGGAACCAAGCCCGGCGAACAGATAGATGGGGTCAAGAGGCATGAACGGCTCCGGCTGAATTGCCGGGCAGTATAGCCAGCCGTCGTTTGCCGGTCGCCTGTGTCAGCGCTTCGCGGAGAAGCGCTGTAGAGCGCTCGATGCCTCAGCCGAACCTTGCGCAGCGGCTTGCTCCAGCCAATGCCGGGCCTTACTCAACTCGCGGTACTGCGGCTGACAATACAGCTGCCCCAGCTCCAGCTGCGCCTGGCAATCACCGGCACGGGCGGCCTGGCGCAGCATTTCGAAACCGATGCGCCGATCACGCTGGCTGTCGCAGTCGGTGCAGAGCAGCCGCCCGAGCCGACTCTGCGCTTCGACCACGCCCTCGCGCGCGGGCTGCTTGAGCATCCGACCGGCGATTCGTTTGACACTCTTGGTTTGTCCTAGATGCTGGTTGTCCAGCAGCCATAGCGCCATGCGCAACGGCAAGCGCGGGGACGTTGATAGGCTATCGACGGAAGTCGAAGCGGTAGAGCGCGTTCTCATGAGTACCGAAGGGGTTCGAGGACAGGGCGCGCACTCTACTCCTTTTTTCTTAGAGTTAAAGCCTTGCAAAATTTGCAGAAAGGCGATCCGTATCACATAAAAATTTCATCCACAAAAGCTGTGGATAACTCTGTGGGCAAACGGGTTACAAATCCCGCTAGCGCTTATGGTTAGTGGGCTGCAGTTAAACTGGCGTTTTTTTCGCCAGTAGAAAATCTCCTTATTTTTCAGCAAGTTATTAATGATCTATGCGTCCGTACGATTTGCGACAGTTTGTCATAAGCGCTTGACAAGCCCGCTCGCGAAATGTGCACAAGTTTGTGGCAGCAAGCGCAGAGAGCCCGTCCCAAGCGGCTTTTGCGCAGGTTTGAGCGGCTAACGGGGAACTTTGTACTGCCTGACCGGTCGTCGGGTGCTGCCAGTTAGGGCACATCGCAATACCCGCAATGACCGGCTTATGCTTGGGCATCGGTCACAACGGGATAAGTCATGACGAAGGGGCGCAGGGTCCTGGGCTGGACGGTCGCGGGAGTGGTTCTGCTGGTTCTTAGCATTGCCGTCTACGGTGGCTTGCGCTGGCAAGAATTCAAGCGTGAGTTCGATATCGTCACGCTCGACATCGACGGGTTGCGCCTGTCGACCGATCAGCTACGCGTGCGACAAATTGTCTTGGTTAGGCAGACCGCATCCGACGAACGGCTCGCGGTAACGGTCGATAATTTGCGCCTCGGCATCGCGAACTGGTGGCGACCGCTGCCGCTCCGGTCGCTACGCATCGATCACCTCGACGTACAGTGGCAGCCGGTGCCCAACGCGAGTGATGAGCGCGAACCCACCGCCCTGCCCAGCCGCCAGCAACTGGAACGCTGGACGGCCTGGTTGCCCCGTAGCGGCCATATCGCTTCGCTCGTCACCACCCTGCCCTGCGCCAGCGGTACCTGTCAGGAACAGGGCGAGCTGAGCTGGCAGCACGCCGGTAGAGAGGTGCTACCCGCCACACTGAACCTGCAGCTACATCACGACACGCATCAGCTGGCACTGACGCTGGACATCCACGAACGGGGCGCCGACACCCATGCCGATCTGCAATTGCAACTGGACGACCAGCAGCGCCTGTCCATGCAAAACCGGCTGACGCCAGAGGCCGACTCGACACAATGGCGCGGCACGCTGGCCATGAGCGAGCTGCCGGAAGCACCTTGGCTGCTGGAGTGGTTGGGCGAATGGCTGGCCTACGCACCGCCAGCTTTACCCGAATTGCCGGAGCAGATGCGCATTGGCGCGGGCTGGTCGCTGCAGATCGATACCGACGACCTTACGGGTGAATGGCGTGTGCTCGATGGCGAGCTACGCCTGTCGAGCCATCTGCCCGCACCCTGGCCAGTACCCGGCATCGGTCAACTGCAGGGACGATTGGATGCAACCGCCGAAGCCAACCGTGGCATCTGGCTACCTACCGAACTGACCGCCGATCTGCAACTGCGCCCGGCGGCCACGTTGGTCGAAGCCCTTCCGGCACCGCTGCGACCCGACGCGATCAGTCTCCAGATCACGCCAGCGCCGGCCACTGAAACAACGTCCACGATACCGATGCAGATGCGCCTGAACGCGAGCGGGGCCATGCCGCTCACACTCGATAGCCTGATCTCGCTCGAAACCGCCGCGCCCTATGCGCTGTCCTTCGAGCAAACCAGATTGAGGCTGGATAGCAGAGCGCTTTCGTTGGCGGAAATGACCTTGACCGACCTTGAAGCCGATCTGCGGATGCGTGGCCGCGCAACCATGGAAGCAGCCAATATCCAGTTCGAGAAAGGCTCGCAGGTCACACTGGCTCGTCTAAGCAGTGGCGCCGATCTGGTGGCTAACGGCGTGCAACTTGACCCATCCGGGCTCGATATCGCTATTGACTCCAATGCCCAGCAGTGGGACGAATTGTCAATCGAAGGCAAGCCCACACTCAAGATCGCCGAACTCCGGCAACCGGCGCTGCGCCCCATGGGCTGGCAATGGAGCGGCAAACTCGTTGCCGGAAGCGAACAGCTTTCGCTCGAAGGCCCGCTGCAAAACGACGCCGGGCTCACGCTCCCTCTGACGCTCAACCACAACTGGTCCAGCGGCGCGACGCGGCTGAATGCGAGCCTTCCTGAACTGTTCCTGCGCGCGGGCAATCCGTTGGCTGCGACGCTCGCCGACTGGCCGCAGGTTCTGGAACTGAGCACTGGAAGGCTGCACGGGCAAGGTCAACTCGACCTGCCTGCCGAGGGTCTTCCCGAGGCGAGCGCGACGCTCAGCGTCAAAGGGCTCGGTGGCATTTACGACCGCACCGAACTGAGCGGGTTGGACGCGAATCTCTCGATTGCGCTGCGGCGAAACCAGCTGCGCCTGGAGATTCCCGAACTAGTCCTGCGGGAAGCCAATCCCGGCTTCACCTTCGGCCCGCTGCGGTTCGGCGGCGAATATACGGGCGACATCGACCACCTCGATCGGGGCCGTCTCGCCTGGAACACCGCTGAGGTGCAATTGCTGGGCGGCCGGCTCTGGCTCGACCCCGGCGAGGCGGACCTGGATGCCGGCACGCAACAACTGAGCGCGCATTTGCGCGGTCTACAACTGCCGTTATTGCTCAAGGCCTACCCCGCCGAAGGCCTGTCCGGCACCGGCGTGATCGATGGCGAATTGCAGCTGCAGCGTAGCGAGGCTGGCGTGAGTATCGAACGCGGCTCGCTGCAGGCGCGGGAGCCGGGCGGCGTGCTGCGGTTCCGCTCAGCGAAGATTCAGGCGCTCGGCCAGTCCAACCCAGCGATGCGTCTGGTGACCGAGGCCCTGGATGACTTTCACTACGATCTGCTCGCCAGCGACGTGCACTACTCCGCCGACGGTACGCTCGACCTGGGGCTCAAACTGCACGGTCGCAATCCGGCGTTGGAAGGCGGTCGCCCGATCAACCTTTCGATCAACCTCGAAGAGAACATTCCGGCCCTGCTGACCAGTCTGCAACTGTCCGATCGCGTCAGCGAAACCATTCAAAGGCGGGTGCAGGAGCGCCTCAGATAAGGCAATGTATCCGCCACCCCGAACAGGAGAAGACCGTTATGCGGTTGCGCTATCCGATCAGCATTCTGACGCTGGCCCTGCTCGCCAGCGCCTGCACCCCGAGAGTGGAATTGGCTGTGCCCAACGAACCGATCAACATCAACCTCAACGTGAAAATCGAGCACGAGATCTACATCAAGGTCGACAAGCAGCTCGACTCGATCATCAACGAAGACAGCGGCTTGTTCTAAGGAGCCTTATGAAAAGCTATCTGAAACTCGGCACCCTGCTCCTGGCGCTGTGCCTGGCCCTGCCCGCCGCCGCCATGACCCTCAATGAAGCCATGGCCGCTCTCGGTCAGGCCAAGGCCAGCGGCCAGCTCGGCGAGAAGCCCGACGGCTATCTGGGTGTGGTGCAGTCCGGTGGCCAGGCGGAAGATATCGCCAGTCAGATCAACCAGGCGCGGCGCGCCGAATATCACCGTCTGGCGCAGAAGAACGGCATCGCCGTCAGCGATGTCGAGGCGATTGCCGGCAAGAAGGCCATCGAGAAGACCCCCTCGGGGCAGATCATCCAGCTCAACGGCAGTTGGGTGAAGAAATAACCCGTCTACCCCGTTCGTAGGGCCGAACTTGTTCGGGCTTGGCCAAGCAGGCCGCGCATTGCCGAATGAATTCGGCCCTACAGCAATGCGCACCACTTCGCATCAGAACCAGGCGGAAAGCGTCAATGAGCCGAACTGATCGTGTTCGTCCTGGCCATTGAATTCGCGGGTCCGCCAGACACTGGCAAACGCCAGTTGCCAGCTGTTCCAGGTCAGCGCCACGCCGGCCTTGGCATCGCCAACCCACTCGCGGCTGTCGACCGAATGGCTGCTTTTGAAGGTATTGCCCTCCAGCAGCATGTTGTGGGCCATGTAGCGTCCTTCGAGGTTGGCGAAAAGGCTCCAGGCGAACCCGCCGCCCTGGTCGAAGAACATGCTGCCACTCTGTGCGGGCGCCACTGCCGGGATGCTGAAGCTGCGCGCCAGGCCCTGGCCGATACGAACGCCCAGGCCTGCGGAACCGTAGGTGTAGAGATTGCCGAGCGCGACGCCTGCGCTCGGCCCGTACTCCATTTCCAGCCCGGCGAAGCGCTGCTGCAACCACCAGCGTTTCTGGTAGCCGAGGTTGACGAAGGGCTCGTTGCGCAACTGGTTGTCCCAACCCCTGGGCTCGTCGCTGTCGGTCGCATCATGCACCCAGCGCTGAATCCGCTTGCCGCCCGCAGCCGGCCCGACCACGCCCACATCGAGGTGCAGGCCGCTGGCTTCGCGCCAGCCCTCGTGCTGTATATCGGAAAAGAGCGACATTCCGGCGAACAACAGGCCGGCATAAGGCCGATCGTCCTCGATCAGCTCGGCCTGTTCGATCTCGTTCGGGGTGTAGATCTGATGCCCGAAGCGATAGGCCACGTTATCGACCTCCTCCGCCGCCCAACCCGGCATGGACCCAGCGAACCCGCGCGTCCAGTGATCGGCCTCGGGCTTGAACGAGCGCATCAGCTCGAAGCCGTTGGTGTAATGACCGTCACTACCGGTGGCGATGATGTCGTTCTCGATCTTCAGCGAGTACAGATCCGCCTGGCTGGCGAGAGGAATACAAGCGACAAGTACGGCGAGGGAAATACGAGTACGCAAATGCGGGTTTGCCATGGCCCAGCTCCTTGGTTACATGCAACAGGAAATGTATCTGCATGTTTTAGAGCCGGGCGTTTACCGAAACGTTCACCGACGCGTTTAGCGCGCATCCGCAACGGGTGAGCCGGCTCTAAGCCTAGCCGTGAAGCGGCACAGCCTCGACGTAGGTGCGCTCCGCACCACCGAGCCCCGGTGCATGCGGCGTGCATGTAGCCTGCGGATGAAACTCCACAGAACTGCCCATCGTTCGAAGCTTCGCTGTCAGGTGCCGATAACGCCTCCGTCGTTCTTGGTGATGAGCACCGTTGAGGAACGCGGGCGAGTCTTGCCGTCGCTGGCCGGAAAACTCAGCTCGGGATGCTGCACATTGATCCACATGGCCCGGTAGTCCGGGCTCCAGGTGATGCCGGTGATCTCGCACCCGCGCGGGCCGACCAGAAAACGCCGCACCTCACGGGTCCGTGGGTCGGCGCATAGCAGCTGGTTGGTGCCCATGGCCTGCATCGCTGGCTCCTCGTCGCCGTAGTCGGTTTCGATCCACAACCGGCCGGCGCCATCGAACGCCACGCCATCTGGCGAAGAAAAAATATCCCCGTTGATGGTCCCGGTGAGATGAGCCGGCACCGGCTGGCCGTCCGCGTCTTTAGCGCCGGGTCGCTCACCTGCCAGCAGAAAGATTTCCCAGGTGAAGACCGTCGCGGTCGGATCTCCGCCCTGCTCGTTCCAGCGCAGGATCTGCCCGTGCAGGTTGTTCGATCGCGGGTTGGCCTTGTCGGTTGGCTGCTTCACGCCACGGCCATCATTGTTGGTAAGCGTCACGTAGACCTCCCGACTGTGAGGATGCACCGCCACCCATTCCGGCCGATCCATAGGTGTCGCTCCGACGTGATCGGCAGCGGCGCGGGCGTTGAGCAGTACCTCGGCCTGGTCGGCGAAACCGTTCGCGGCGCTCAAGCCGTTCCGCCCGTGCACCAACGCCAGCCACTCGCCGCTGCCGTCGGCATTGAAGCGCGCCACGTAGAGCGTGCCTCTGTCCAACAGCTGACGGTTGGCGTGATCAGCACCCGGCACGTAGCGGCCGCTGGGGACGAACTTGTAGACGTATTCGCCCTTGGTGTCGTCGCCGGAATAGAACGCCATGCGACCGTCCTCGCCCAACGACAGAACGGAGCATTCGCGGCAATATCGGCCAAACGCGGTGCGCTTGATCGGCGTGCTCTGCGGATCGAACGGGTCGACTTCCACCACCCAGCCGAAGCGATTCGGCTCATTCACGTGGCCATTGTGGGGTTGCGCCGGGTCCGGCGTGGCGTTGAAGCGCGGATCGGCAGTCTCCCAGCCGTAGAGCTTGCTCAGCCCTTCGCCGGCAATACCGTAGCGCTTGTGCGAGACGCGCGTGGCCAGGTCCGCGGCGTCGTGGTTGACGAAGTAGTTGTGCCAGTTTTCCTCGCACACCAGATAGGTGCCCCACGGCGTGAAGCCGCTGGAACAGTTGTTCAGCGTACCGATGATTTCCCGCCCGCTCGGGTCGGAGGCGGTCTTCAGCGCGTCGTTACCGGCCAGCGGTCCGCTGACCGCCATAGGCGTCATCGCCGAGATACGGCGGTTGTAGCGCGATGGCATGACCCGCTGCCATTGTCCCTGCGCATCCTTCTTCACTTCGATGACACTAACGCCGTGGGCCGCCTGTTCCTTGCGCACTTCGTCCAGCGGGCGCTTGCCGTAGGTGAGCGTCATGCCGTTGGGGTGCAGTGGCGGATTGACGTACTCATGGTTGATCACCAGCAAGCCGTGACTGTCGGGGTTTTCCGGGAAGGGAAAGAAGTGCATGCCGTCATGGTTGTCGCCGGCCTGCTTGAGCTGGGCCTGCCAGTCGTCGCTGGCGTCCGGGTTCCACTCTGGTGCGTCGGCCAGCACCGCATCGCCCCAGGAAAAGAACGTCCGCGCGCTGTAGCCGGGCGCCACCAGCACGCTGTCGAATTTCGGGTCAAGCTGAGTGGGAATCCCGCTGAAGCCGATCAGCGAATCAGACTGCCCGGCGCTGCGGCAGGCGCTCAGGCTCGCGCCGAGAAAGCCGAGCGCGGCCAGACCAACACTGCCCTTGAGCATGCTCCGCCGGCTGCGATCGACCAGTTGCCCCAGCGAGGCATTCGAGCTCGGGTTAATGGCCTGATCGTCGAGGGCTGAAAGGTTGGCGTGAAAACTCTGAAAATCCTGTTTCATCAATGGCTCGTTCGGCAAATGGATCTGCTGCGCATCATTGGATGCGGTAGTGGAAGGTGTTCTTCACTTCGGGCACTGACACTGCACGCCCGTCGATGACACGAGGCTGATAGCGAAAGCTCTTGGCGGCGGAGAGCGACGGACGGATGAACAGCGGATGGCAGTCATCCAGCGCCTTCGGATTCTCGATCCGCCCCTGCGGGTTGACCGAATAACTCACGGTGCAGGTGCCCTCGATACCCTTGTCCAACGCACGTTGCGGGTAGGCTGGCGCATCCTTGGCGATCGGCAAGTACTGCCGACTGGCAGCCGCGGCGGCTTCGGCTTGGCGTGCTCGTTCAGCGGCGGCAGCCGCTTCGGCCTGCGCTGCCTGTTCGCGCTGTCGCGCCTCGCGGGCCAACTGTTCACGGCGCTGTGCTTCGTGCTGCTGACGCTCGACCTCGAGCCGCTCTTGCCGCTCACGCTCCAACTGCTGCTTGCGTTGCCGCTCTTTTACGCGCTGCTCTTCGGCCTGTCGTTCCAGTTCGGCGCGCTTGTAGGCGAGCTCGGCCTGTTCAAGCCGATGCTGTTCGATTCGTGGATCGACCTGCGGTTCCTCGACGACGTCTCGAACCATGGTCTCGACCGGCTCCGGCAACGGCGTCGGCTCGGGTTCGACAAGCGCCGCGAGCACCGGTTGCGGAGCCGGCAAACTGACCAGCTGGGTCTTGAGCACCTGTGTTGAGCTGGGTGCCGTCAGCTCCGGCGTCCAACCGTGCAACAGCAGGCCGAATACCGCCGCGTGCAGCGCGACGGTCACCACCGCTGCGCTGGCATGGCTGAGCCACTGCGGCCGGGGAGCTGGAAAGCTGTTGGGCAATGTCATGATCAGACTGCTCATGGCGCGGGCTGTCCGGGCGGCGCCTCGGTGATCAGGCCCAGATTCACCACGCCGCCGCGCTGCAACTCGGCGATCCCGGCCACCACGCGGCCATAGTCAGCCGCATCATCGGCGCGCACATAGACCTGGGTATCGCCGCGCTCGGCGATGATTGCCGCGACCTTCTCCCGCATTTCCTCAAGGTCGATGGCGCTGTCGGTCTGGTCCTCGGCGTTCAGCTCGCTGCCCAGGTTCCAGTAGAAGCCGCCGTCGGCCTTCACCGAGAGCGTGAGGATCTGCCGCTCGTTCTCCGTGGGCATCGCCTCGGCGGCCACCTTGGGCAGTTCGATCTTCACGCCCTGCACCAGCATCGGCGCGGTGACCATGAAGATCACCAGCAGCACCAGCATCACGTCGATGTAAGGGACCACATTCATTTCGGCCTTGGGGCCGTGTTTACGCTGTGGCTTGACCAGCATGGCTAGGCTCCTTTCAGGCGGCTGCCGCTACGCTGGGCGATGCGGCATGCAGGCGACGATGCAAGCGTGCCTGCAGCTCGTTGGCGAAGCTGTAATAGCGACTGCTCAGCGTCTGGCCACGCGCGGAGAAGCGGTTGTAGGCCATCACCGCCGGGATCGCGGCAAACAGGCCAATGGCCGTGGCGATCAAGGCTTCGGCGATGCCCGGAGCGACGGTCGAAAGTGTCGCCTGCTGCACCATGGACAGGCCGAGAAATGAATTCATGATGCCCCAGACGGTGCCGAACAGGCCGATGTAGGGGCTGACCGAACCGACGGTGGCAAGAAACTGAAGACCACTCTCGAGCCGCTCCTCCTGTTCCGCGATGGCCACATAGAGGCTGCGCTCGACCCCTTCGATCACCGCATCCGGTGCAATACCAGGCTGGCGGTGCAGCTGGTTGAATTCCTGATAACCGGCCAGAAAGATGCGTTGCAATGCCGCCTCGTTGGGGAGCGCCTGTTCGCTGCCCTCCCGGTACAGCTGGGCGAGTTCTCCGCCGCCGCGAAAGCGTTGCAGGAAGGTGTTCAGCAATCGTTCGCTGCGGCGCAACGCGGCCCCCCGTTGGATAATCAGATACCAGCTGGCGACCGAAGCCAGCACCAGCGTGATCATCACCAGCTGCACCACCAGGCTGGCCTCGCTGACCAGCCCCCAGACCGACATGTGTTCGAGTGTGCTTTGCATAGTTTCCTCCAGGCCGTCCGACGCGACGGCCTCGTATTTGATTGCACGGGCATGACCATGCGATGACAGTCACGCTAGATAGGCAGAACGACGGCTCAGTCCAGACCCAATGCCTCGGCAACGGCCGCCCAGGGGAGGTACTTGTAGTTCTGTGGCCCCTCGGGCATGCGCTTGCGGCCGTCCTGCACCACCAGCATTCCGCGGCTCCAGACACCTCCGAGATTGGCCGAGGTGACCTCCAGACCGTCGGTTTCCGAAGCGCCATCGATACCCAGCTGGGCGTTCAAGCCCACACGGAAGGCGCCGCGCATGGCGTAGGGCGCGTGGGCATCGAGCACCACATAGCTGTCGTTGCCCTGGCTGGATATCACCAGGTAGTCAGCCTTCTCGCCCTGGTAGATCGCCAGACCTTCGATGTCGTCGTGCACCGGGCCGCCCACTCCGATGACCTTCTCCAGTACGGTCGGCGCGTCAGCACGGGCATCGAGCGTCCACACCGCGACGTCTTCCTCACCGACGTACAAGCGCTGGTTGCGGTCGTCGGCCACGCAGCCTTCCGGCTGGGTCTCGACTTTGAAGCTACGGACCAATTCACCGCGCGGCTCACCCGTGACGCCATCCAAGCGGTATTGCAGGAATCGGCCGTCCTTGTCGTTGGCGATGGCGTGGATGGCACCCTGCTCGTCCTTGAACATGCACAGGCCGTAGATATCACCAAGCAGCGTCTCGATCTGCCCGATGTCGCTCAGCCACCCGCTGCGTTGATCGATGGCAAATAAATGCAGACTGTTGTGATCGCGGTTGCTGGCGACGGCCAGATCGACCGGCTTGCCGTCCAGTGAAAAGCCCGAACGCACATCGACATTGTTCAACCGGCCTACCGACAGGTACTGCAACTGCTTGCCAGCCATGTCGTAGACACCCAGCCCGCCCTTCTTGTCGGTACCGAGCACTCGGCTGTTGGAGGGGTCGTTCGGGTTAACCCAGATGGCCGGGTCATCGGCCGCATCGCCCAGACTCGGCACCGGTTCGGTCTGGACCTGCGCTGGCAATACCGGGATGACGGGCGTCGCAGCAGACGCTTCGGGTTGCCAGTCCAGACGGGCCCTGTGCGCACCACGCTCGTCGATCAGCAACAGCTCGAGGCCGCGTTGCGTCAGCCGAGCGCTTATCTGCTCCGGTTCATCGAGCGCATCCAGCGGCAACACCGAATGGCTGAGCCAAATGCCGCCGTCTCGCCGATACAGATGCAACGCGCCCGTTTCCGGGTCCAGCACCAGCAACCCGCCCGGCACCAGAGCGATACCGGCCGCGGCTTGCGTGATGCTCCCGAAGGGCTGGCGGATATCTACCGGCTGGCGGAGCAGGGGCGCCTCCGCATCAGCGGCGTAGCTCCAGACGCCAACGCCCTCCTCGTTCACCAACAGCTCACCAGATTGATCGTCGACCTGGCAGTACCCGCTTTCCGGCGGCAGGCTCAGACCGCGAACCCGTTGCGGTGCGCTTAGCAGGCGCTCGTCTGCGGCAATCAGCCATTGTTCGCCGATACCGTCTTCACCCAGCAGAAAGACAAATTCGTTGCGTGCCGGGTCTCGATACAGACAGAGCCCCTCGATAGCGAAATCGGTCTTCGGGATATACAACGGCTGGCTCCAGCGATGCGCTCGGTCCAATCCGAGCAATACAGCCTGCTGGCGCTTCTGATCGATGGTCGCGACCAGCAAGCCGTGCTCGCCTGCACGGTGATCGAGCCCTTCGAATCGGCCCTTCAACTGGCTTAGCAACTGGCCTTGGGCATCGAACAACTGCAGCCCGCGGGCGTCGGGGCGGATCATCAGCTGGTCGGCACCCGGCCAGAAACGATCATCGCGGACGAGCTGGGCGTTCTCCGCTTCCATAACGACTACCCCATCGGCAAACGCAAGGCTCGGTACCGCCGAAGGCTGCTCGTCGTGCTTGGCCGTCTGGCAGGCTGCCAGCGCAATGCAGAGGCTCAACAGCAAAGGTTTATGCAAGGTTACGTTCATGGTCATTCCATTCAGCAGCCGCCGGCCGACGCCGCCCTGTCAGGAACAGGTCGGTATCGGGGCGGCGAAAGGGATCAGAAGTGGGTAAGGGTCAGGCCGAGCTTGTAGGTCGGGCCGTATTCCTCGTACTGGGCGTTGTAATTGCGGCGCCCGGTGTAGACGAAGTAGGACTCGTCGGTGAGGTTCAGCGCCTCGACTGTCAATTGCAGGTTCGGCGTGATGAAGTAGCCGGCCTTGAAGTCGAAAAACAGCTGCTCGTCGGCGTAGAGGTCGTGCGCCTCGTCATCGACGCCTGAGACTTCGGCCAGGTATTCGGATTTGTAGTTGGCCGCCAAACGCATATTGAAGACGTCGTTCTCCCAGCCGACCATCAGGTTGCCGACCGTATCGGAGTGGTTCGGCAGATCGATGCTGCGCTGTCCGCCCTGCCCTTCGATATCGGCGTCGGACTTGCTGAAGGTGGCGTTGGCGCCCAGCAGCACGCCGTTCCACGGCGCCGGCAGCCAGTCGAGCTTCTGCGAATAAGACAGCTCGATACCGTAGAGCTTGGCGCTGCTGCCGTTCTCGAAGCTCAGCGCCTCGTCGAAGCCGGCCCACTGGCCCGTACCGGCCAGATCGGTGTTGTAGATGAAGTTGTCGATGTCCTTGTAGAACAGATAAGCCGACACGGCACCCGCGCGGCCCATGTAGTGCTCGATGCCGAGGTCGTAATTCATCGACTCCAGCGGCTTGAGGTCGGGATTGCCGAACGCGGCATCTTCACCATCGATAACGAAGCCCGGCGCCAGTTGTTCGAAGGTCGGGCGCACTACGGTATTGGTCCAGGCGGCGCGCAATTGAGTATCGGGGGTCAGCTGATAGCGGGCATGCAGGCCCGGCAGCCAATGGTCGTACCGGTTATCACTGGAGACGGCCTCGAACTCGCCGTCGCGCAGCCCCGTTCCCTTGGCGCTGAACTCGGTGCCTTCGTAGCGCAGGCCGGCAATGATGCGCCATTGGTCCAGGTCCAGGGTATTCATGAAATAGGCGGCGTTGATGTCCTCGCTCATGTCGAAGTCACCGATGCGCGACTCTTCTTCGTCGTAAAACTCGCTGGCGTCCAGGCCACCGATCAGCCCTTCCAACCCGCCAGCATCGATACCCGGACCAAAGCGGCCAAGGGCATAGTCGACGTTGCCGCTCTGGAAGTCAGCCAGGGTCAGGTCAGCGAAATCATCGTAGGCCCAGATATCGACGTCGTTGGTCTTGTCGCGCCGGCTGAGCTTACCGCCGACCTTGAACTGGGAGGCGTAGCCCCGAATGTCGTAATCACGGGCAAGATCCAGGCGAATGTTCTTTTCTCGGTCACGCGCATCGCTCTTTTCCCACTCCACCTCGTCCAGCTCGAAACTCGCTGGATCGTAGAACGACGAGTCGATCGCCAGGCTCGGCTTGCGCGTGCTGGAGAAACCCGCGTCGCTGAAGTCGCCTACGAAGGTGGCGCCGGCGATGCCGCCCGGATTGCGCTCGCGCGCCTCGCTGTAGCCGGCCTGACCGCTCAGCGTCCAGAGCCCCATCATGCGCTCGCCGCCGAACACGTACGACTGGATAGTCTGGGTATCTTCGCGCGATTTCAGCTCACGCCAGCCTTCGGCTTCGCCCAGCTCCCCTGCCAGTTGCGCGTCGGCAAACTCGACACCTGCGGCGTTGCGCGTCTCGGTGTCCTTGAAGCGGCTATAAAGAGTGCGCAGGTAATAACTGCTGAGGTCGTCGGGCTTGTAATCGAAGTTGAGGCCAACGCCGGCACGTTCGCGGGTGATTTCATAATCGCGCTGCTCCAGTTCGCCAAGTCGCGCGCCATCCTCGAAATCCCAGGCGCCGCCGGTTTCGACGTTGTCCGAGCCGAAATCTCGCTCCTGCCAGCTCAGCGCCGCAGCGACGCCGAAATTGTCGACGCCATCACCCAGGCTGAAACGGTTGCTGAAGGCGCCGGACAACTTAGGGCTGGTCTTGCTGACGTTATCGTCGTAGCTGCCCTCGCCGCTCACGCTATAGAACAGGCCGTCGTGATCGAAGGCGGACAGGCTTTCCACCTCGATGGTGCCGCCCAAGGAGTTGGCATCCATGTCAGGTGTGAGTGTTTTGACCACCGACAGCGACTGCACCAGCTCCGACGGCAACACGTCCAGCGCCACCGCGCGGCGACCGCTTTCCGGCGAGGGGACCAGCGTGCCGTTGATGGTCACGCTGTTAAGGTCCGGTGCAATGCCGCGCACGCTGACGAAGCGCCCTTCGCCTTGGTCGCGCTCGACCGACAGACCAGGGATACGTTGCAGCGCTTCGGCGGCGTTGTCGTCCGGCAGCTGGCCGATGCCGTCGGCGTGTACCACGCTCTTGACGCTGTCGGCGCTGCGCTGCTCCTTGAGCGCCTTGTCGATGCTGACGGCTTGGCCGATCACCTCGACGTGTTCCATGACAAGCGGCTCCTCCGCCCAGGCCGAACCGGCGCTGACGGCCAGGGCCAACAGGCTGATACGGAATCCTGCATGGCGGATGCCGCTGCGGTATGTGCTCATGAACAATCCCCCGAACGCTGTTTACCGGGTCCATCCCGGAACTGCAGCGGACGGTATGTGGGGGATATGGCGGTTCTGTGACAGGGGTTGGGGATGGGGCGGCAGACTGGGCTTGTTGGGGTGGTCTCCGGTGTGGAATGAGCCGATATGACCTGTCTGATGGATCACGGGGACGCATTTGTGGGTTTGCGGTTCTTGCCGCTGCGCGTATCAGCGCGGTCAAAAACGCTTGCCTCTGCATCCGGCCCTGCGCTTCGCTCCTGAAGGGGCGTTTGGTGTCGTCTGTTAGTGCGTGCACCGAAGCCAAGCCAAACCAAGCCGCGAAGCCGCCTCCAGCCCCGTAGGGTGGGCTTTAGCCCACCAATAGCAGGGCTCCACTCCGTCACGGTGGGCTGAAGCCCACCCTACAGTGCTTAGTCTTTCGATTTGCTGCAGATCAACAGGCGACTCGGGACGCCCCTTTCAGGAGGGTGAGCGTAGCCGCCATGGAGAGGGGCGAGCCGCATGGATGCGGCGAGAGCCGTAAAAGGCTAACCAACCCGAAATAACGCCTGAGCCAATTCAACCCCCTCCCCATTCATCCAAGCGTCACATTCATTTGTTTCCGTGCCCCTCACGCACTGGCGCGCCCTCGCCACGGAGACCCGATGAAATCCTTTCTAAAGCTGCATGCCCTGACCCTGCTCGGCCTGGCATTCGCGGCCAACTTCGGCCTGCAGATCTACCTCGCCACCGGCCAGCTCAAGCCTTGGGCTGAGATCGACTGGATGGACGTGGCCGGCGAAGGCGGCTCGGCGGTATTGGCGCTGGTCTGGCTGATCATGCTGCTGCACAGTCGTCCCGCCGGCCGAGTAACGCGGCTGCTAGCGCTCGGCCTTGCCTGCGTATTCCTGTCCTGGTGGATGGACGCGTTGGATGAGTTCATCCAACTGCCGGAATTGGCGACCTGGGATAACTGGTTGGAAACCGCGCCGATGCCCGTCGGCCTGGTGTTGCTGACATTGGGCATCTATCACCTGAATCAGGAACAGCGCGCCATCAGCCAGCAGATGAGCAAGCGCGAAAAGGGATTCCGTGAGCACCGGCTGTTCGACAAACTAACTCCGCTAGGCGCCGCCGAATATCTGCGCCAGCACGTGCAACTGGCACTCGCGCAGGCCCAGGCGGAGCAGCAACCCTTGTCACTGGTGGTCGTGGATCTGGACGATTTCAACGCGCTCAACCTGCGTTACGGTCAGGCCGAGGGCGACGCCGTGCTGCAGGCGATGGCCCACCTGCTGCTGCTCAATCTTCGCCGCCAGGACCTGCTCTGCAGGTTGGCGGGGGATCGCTTCGTTGCCGTGTTGCCGAACACCGGCGAGGCCCAGGCCCGTTCAATTGCCGACGAACTGCGCCAGGCCGTAGTCAGCCTGGCGCACAAAACCGCGCAGCACGGAGAGCGGGTGCACCTGCGCGCCAGCACCGCGACGGTGATGGCCTTCGATGAGGATCCCGAGCAACTTCTCAAACGCCTCAACCTGAACCTGGCCAAGACCAAACAGCAAATGCCGCGCTGCGCTTGAGAACAGACCATGCCCCTCGGTTACGAATGCGACACGCGCTTCATCGCGGCTCATCACCAACCGGCCGTACTGATCGATCTGGCGTTGTCGCGCGGGATCGGTAGCCATCAGTTGCTGCGCGGCACCGGGCTGTTCTATGAGGACATCACCAGCGGCCAAGCACGTATCAGTCCAGCGCAATTGCTCGCGCTGATCAACAATGCGCAACGCTTGCTGGACGCCGATGACAGCAGTTTTCTGCTTGGGCAACGACTGCTGCCAGGCCATTACGGTGAAACCAGCCACGCGCTCAACCATGCCTGCACGCTGCTTCAAGCCCTGGAACATCTACATCAATTCCGCGCGTTGCTCAGCCCTTTGCTGACACCGCGGCTGCTGCTCGACGACAAGCAGGCTCATCTGTACTGGGTGGAAAGCTGGGGCACGGAAGACCAGCAGCGTTTTCTGGTTGAGGCCAGCCTGACTGCCGTGGTCGCCATGACCCAGCGCCTATCGGGGGAGCGACTGCCGTGGCACTTCCATTTCAGCTATTCGCAGCCACGCCACATCGAACAGTACTGGGTCCATATGAGCGAGAACCTGACGTTTGACAGCCAGTGGACGATGATGAGCCTACCCCGCGAATACCTGCACACACCTTGGCCAAATGCCTCGACCACTGCGGGCCAGGTTGCCCAGCAGGCCAGCCATGCACAACTGGCAAGCCTCGGTTGGCAGTGCAGCTTTATCGATCAGCTGTATGACTACCTCCATGCCAATATCCGCGCACCGCTGAACCTCGAACGGGTCGCCCAGGCGTTCGGGATGAGCCCTGCCTCTTTAAAGCGCAAGCTGCAAAAACAGGGTACTCATTTTCAGGAACAGCTCGATTTGGTGCGCAAGCACGTAGCGCTCTATCTGTATCAGATGAAGGGTTACAGCAACGAGGAAGTTGCAAGTTACCTGTGCTTTAACGACACCACCAACTTTCGCCGATCGTTCAAACGCTGGACCGGCCTGGCACCGAGCAGCCTGAGCCAACTCCTCGATAGGTAGAGCCAAGGCCGACAGTATCGTGCCTTTGGGCTTGGCCTAAGCGGCCCACCGAAGGGACAAGGATTTGGCGACTATCGTGCAGAACGGGGTTCTACCTGGCTGTCATCTCGCCCGTCGCGACTGGGCGAAATCTGTACCGACCCCGCGTCGTTCTGCTGACGATCCAATGCCTTGAATGCTCGACGCAGCAAAAACGCCGCAATACCAGCCACAGTCAGAAATGCGATCAACACCGGTACGGCATGCTCGTTCATTGCGCTTTGTCTCATCCGTTTGAAAGCTTCGCGGCCGCGATAGCGAATTGATACTACAAGCTATCCATCCATATACCAACGGTGCGGCTGTGTTGCTCGCCAATATCCAGACGCGTGATTGCACGGAAATCTTTACTTGTGTGCGACGAATCGGTCTGTCGTTGGTCCTAGACCATGGACCCGAACAACACCAGAGCTACGGGGGCAAGATGAACCGGGACTACACCAGGCAATATCACCAGTTGCGCACCCACATCGAACGCATGCTCGGCAACGGCGCGGTGATCGCGGAGCGAGCGCCGCTCACGATCAGACGGGGCGATCAGCTTTTCCGGGTCTCGTGCGGGATGCTGATCAGCGAGCTGGCTCTCGCTGACCGCTAAAAGGACAAGCCGCTCGAGCCAGCGGCCAGCCGATCGTTCGCTGCTACGGCAAAACAGAGCCTGCATTAAGCCAAGGCGTCATTAGCTCAGACCGTCGAATTTCGCGTAGGGATTGCTGCAGGGCAGTCTGTAACCGAGAAAGGTCACGACGGGATTCGCTTCCTGCTGGCGGCGCAGGTAATCGGTCGAAACCATGAAGTCGGTCAGCAACCGGCGCTCGAAGTTATCCACCCGCAGATCGGTATAGGCGCTGCCGACACCGGTTTGCTGGCGGATCTTGTACAACCCCATCAGCGCCGTGAGCTTCTGCGAACCATAGTGCCCGGCCATCGCATCGACGAACTTTCGCTGATCCTCAGGCGACATCTGAAAGTCGCCGACAAGCTTGTGCAGCAACTCGGGAATGAATACCTGGCGGTCCTCATACACCCAGGCGGCCGAGCCGACGGCAGCGAGACCGAGCGTGGCGGCGGAGGACAGCAACAACGTACGACGCTTCATGGGCATCCTTAGCTATACAGCAGATCGGCGGCACGAATGGACAGCGCGGCGGCAGTCAGGCTGGGATTGGCCGGCGAGCAGCTCGGGTAGGTCGCGGTGCCCACGACGACAAGGTTGCGCATGCGGTGATGCAGCATCTGGCCATCGACCACCGAGCCATCGTCGACCTGCCCCATGCGCAGCGTGCCTTGGACGTGAGACTCGGTCAGGCGCCATTCGCGGAAATTGATCGACTCGACCGGCAGCGGCGCGAGCAGCTTTTCAAGGTTGTCCAGCCCGTACTGGACGCCCTTCATGCCGTAGTCCGACTCGCCTCGGTAATCGATGATCGCCTGCCCGTTTTTTGGATCGATGAGGACGCGGTTTTCCACGTTGGGCAGGTCTTCGCTGACCAACATCAACGGCAGCGTCTGGTTCCAGCGGCCACGCTCCGGACGCAGGCCATACGGCCATCGGTTTTCGAAATAGACCAGACAGGCCGAATGGTCTTTGCGGAATTCACCGTCGTAAAGCGAATAGTTCAGGCCAGTGGTGATGGTACTGCCATCAAAATTGCCCAGCCCGTCGAGATAGACTTCGACGTTTGCGCCCACCTGTTCATGCAGGCCCATGCCGGTTTCGCCATGGACGATGTCCGAACGCAGCAAGATCGCCGGGCTCTGAATGGCGTTGGCGCCGAGCACGAATAGATCGCCGAAGACTTTGAACTCGCGGCCCTCGGAAAGGATCGTGGCGCCCTTGACGGTGTTGCCTTCGTATTCGAGCGTGCGGACTTCCGTCTTCAGGCAGACGTCGACTTTGGGGTGGTTGAACAGCTCGGCCAGACCGTTCTGCGCGGTGAACTTGGCGTTGACCGGGCATCGGTTGCAGGTCGCGTTCGCGCAGCAGACGCCGCGGGTACCGGTCGCCACCCGAGCCCGGCCGGTCGGCATGATGAAGTGATGGTCAGGCATCGCCTGCTTCATGATCATGTCGATCGACGAGCCTTTGTGCGGCGGCTGCGGGAATGGCTGGCTGCGCGGCAGGACCTTGGCCATGTCCTCGTCGCCAGCAATCGACATGATCTGCTCGGCCTGACAGTAATAGGGTTCGAGATCTTCGTAGCTCAGCGGCCAGTCATTGCCGACGCCATAGCGGCTGCGCGTGGCGAAATCGCTGGGGTGCAACCGAGGGGTCTGCGAGAACCAGCAATTCATGCCGCCGCCGAGCGCGATGGTGGTGTTCCAGGGCTTCTCGCCGCGATTGTCGTACGTGGACTCGGGTGCGATCGCCGAACTGCTCTGCGTCTGGATCTGCCAGTCCCAGGGATGGAAATCCCCCCATTCGATGATCAGCGCGCGCCCGGTAAGGTGCTTCAGCGCTTCGCTCAGAAAGAAGCTGGAGCCAAAACCCGATCCAATAACGACCAATTCATAATGTGCCTTGTCGACATCCCTTGCGCTTACCCGGTTGATATCCATCCAACTACCCTTCCATATCGCAGCGTCATCCTCGGACGAGCTGCTTCACTACAGTTCGCGCAACCACTTAGCCTGCTGCGCGCCGCAAGCGTTCCTATCCCTATCGGCTCCGCCGATCGGCAGTGTTGCCAGGTTAACTCGACCGGCGGTAGAGGCTTAAGTTCCGCCCCGGCCGGAGCGAACTAGAGCATTCACCTGGATCCGACTCGGTCAAACCATGGATTCGCCTCACCCGTCGCGGCGCGACACATGCGGATGGATGGAGCTAACGATCGCCACGGTATCGGGTCGAAGCAGAACCCCCGACTCAACTATCGAGGCCCCTCATGAACATCCCGAACATCGCCACCGCGGTTCTCGCCTTGCTCATCGCAACCAGCGCAGCAGCCAATCAGGAAAACGCCGATGACCGCCAGCATGCGAATCCGAGCCAGAGCGGCGAGGAGTCGGCACATGGCTACGAAAATCCGACTGGCGTCGACCCGGATCCGCGCATGACCGAGCAAGAAGCGGAAAACGCATACGAGCGAGCCGAAGAGCAGGCAGAGCCTGAAGAGGAAAAGACAGAGCAACGCTAGCGGTCTGGTCGTGGCCCTGTCTTTCATGCGGCGCAGAACGGCTTTAGCGCTGCCTCGCACCTAGTTTGGAGGGAGGCGTCAGCCGGAGCGGTATGTATCAGCGACGGTCGACCGTCACGATTTCCTGCCGTTCGGCCCTGCTGGCCGGCACGTCGGCCTCATCCATGAAGAACTGCTGATACCACTCGCGCAGCTGGTACACAGGACCGTCGCCCTCAGCCAGAACAGGATGGTCGATACGCGCTTTATTCTTCCAGATGTCGACGTCCTGATAGAACGAGGTGCGGTTGTTCGCGACGTACTGGAGCGCAAGCTCCTTGTTCTGCTCTTCGCTCCAACCCGGCACCTTCTTTACCAGCACACCAAAGCGCAACTCGAAACTCTCAGGGGTGACCGGCACGTGGCAGTTCAGCAGAATGCTTTCTACCAGCAAGCCTTCGAAGTTGGCCTTCATGCGGGTGAAGTGGGTAGCAGGCCCGTAATAGGCCGACTCTGCGACGAGATCACCGCCCAGCCGCCCCGAATCACCGTGGAAGATCTGGTGCCCGACATGCCCTTCGAACACGTTGGCGAAGTAGGTGGTGGGTGTACCGTGCACCGGCCCGAAATGCTGGGCGTCCGCCAGGTTGTCCACCAGCTCTCGTGGATTGGTTTCGATCAACATGGTATCCAGGTGCCAGTCGTTGTCCCACTCGTCGCTGTCGATCTCGGGCAAGTAAGGAATCTCGACGTCCTCTACCGGGGGATTGCCCTCCGGGTTGTTCCAGACAAATAGCAGATGGTTCACCTCGCAGGTCTGCCAGCTGCGGGTCTTGGCTTTCGGCGGAATACGCTTGCAATACGGGATCTCGGCGCAGCGGCCGCTCGCCTCGAATTTCCAATGATGGAAGGGGCAGACCACCTGGCCATCGACCAGCTCACCCTGGGACAGGTCGGCCCCCATATGCGGGCAATGCGCGTTCAGAATGCTGATAGTGCCCGCTTCATTGGCGAACGCGACCAGGCGGGTACCGAAGATGTTCAGGGTGTGCAGCTTGCCATCACGGAAGTCGTTGGCGACACCCAGGCAGTGCCAACCACGGGCATAGCGATACTGGCCGGTTGAAGCGGCAGCTTTGATATCGAGCAGTTGCGTCATATCAGGGTCCTCAGAGGCATTGTTCTTATTCGCTGGAACCGTGGCTAAAACCACACGGCGTATGGCGATAATCGACAAGACAGGCGATGCCCTCATCCCTCAGATGGACTAGATGAGGCAGCCGCGGAGGCGTAGCCGTTCCGCGGCGGATGACGTACAGGCAGACGTGCTCGTCTGTGGCCGTCAGCGCACGTCCCGGAAAAATGGACGTGGCAAGGTCGTGACAGGTATTTTCAGCGGCGTCAGCTGGTTGCCACCGAGGGCGACCACGCTGTTGAGCACGACCCGCACCAGCTCCGCCTGACGGCGCACGCCGGTCTTGGAGAAGATCGCGCGCAGATGGGCGCGAGCGGTGTTGCGCATGATATTGAGGTTCTCCGCCGCCTCCTCGAGCGACAAGCCGTTGGCCAGTTCCAGTGCCAGGGCGGTCTCGGCCGGCGTGAAGTTGAACAGCTGCTTGGCTACCGCATTGTTGACTTGGGACTTGCCGACCGCATCGCGCACATACAGCACCACAGCGGGCTGCCCCTTGCCCTCGACCCAGTCAACCGAAGGCATGGGTTCGGCCACAACGCCCAGGTTGACTTCCCCCGAGGGCCGCGAGATGGACAGCGCATCGCGTGTAAGTGCCCGTTGGCCCTGATGAGCGGCAAAAGCTTCGTTGATCAGCTTGTGCAGCTCGCGGTTATCGCTCGGATAGGTCGCCTCCAGGCGCCCGCCTATCAGCTTCAGTCCATCGGCCCGCTCCAGCAGCTCACGCGCAACCTCATTGAGCTGCAGCACCGCGCCGCTTCCGTCGAGCACGATGGTGGCTACCGAAAGACGGGTAATGGCCTGTGAATAAAGCGCACCGATCATTTCGCTGCGGTTGAGCAGGTTGTGCATATGCAGGCTGCGACGCAGGTGTGGCATCAACAATCTGCAGATTTCACGGTCGCGCGCGTCGAACTCGGGCGCAGCGTGAGCGCGGGTGACGCGCAAGCGAACCAGCCCAGAATCCGGGGTGGTGATATCGGCGCCCATCAGATGGGAAACATCGTAATTGCGGCACAGATCGAGGTAATAACTCGAGGTTTTCCAGTCCGCTTCCGACAGCACGTCCAGCTCGGTGAAGACGGTATCCACGGGCTGGTTGCCAAAGGGCGTGGAACCCTCCTGGTAGGCCTGGTAGCAGAGCCGGCCGTGCTCTTTGTAGTTGCCGGCCACCAGCATCAGCCCCATCTCGTCCATGCCGACCACCTTGAGGATCAGCGTGACGTAATTGGCGCGAAAACAAATCCGCAAGGCCTCGAGCGCCCGGGTGAGCGTGTCACTGTCCAGCGAACCTTCCTGGATGATTTGTACGAGCGCATCGTACTCGGCGAGCGACAGGGGTTCTTTATACGGCGCAGGTGTGTCGTTCACGGAAATCATGGATAGCGGCATTGCTTGCATATCTGACCTCACTTACCGTCGGCGCCATCGCGCCGCAGCATTTATTGTTATTTTGAGATTCATTCGTCGCTGGGAATCGGTGTCAACCGAGCTCGACGACGAATGAGCACATGCTACGTCATGAAGAATGCTTAAGGCTTTTCTGGATGTGTTCTCTCCCAAGGCTGACCACACTATTGAGAATGATGCGGACCAGTTCAGTCTGACGCCTGACGCCGGTCTTGGAAAAAATGGCGCGCAAATGCGCCCTCGCCGTGTTGCGTCTGATCCCAAGCGAATGGGCGGCTTCCTCCAGCGACAAGCCGTTGGCCAGTTCGATGACGAGGGCAGTCTCGGATGGCGTAAAGCCGAACAACTGCCGAGCGATGGCATTGTTCAGCAGGGTGCGGCCCTCGGCGTCCCGGACATAAACCAGAAGCGCCGGATGATCGCTGTCATCCGTCCACTCCCCGTTCGGTACCGGTTCCACCACCAGCCCCAAACTGACCCGCCCGGACGGGCGCGAAATGGAAAGCGCCTCGGCCTCCTCCGGCTCACCCGGCAAGGACCGGCGCAGCGCACTTCGGAGCAGCTGATAAAGTCGCTGGTTATCGCCGGGGTAGTAGGCCTCCAGACGCCCACCGACGCTTTTCAAGCCATCTCCGCTGGCCAGCAGCTCACTGGCAATGCGGTTCTGCTCGATGATCCGGCCGCTGGCATCCACGACCAGCGTCGCGATGGAAAGCCGCCCGATGACCTGGGAGTAGATGGACCGAAGCGACTCGTTGCGGCCGAGCATCACATTCAAGTGCAGCACCCGACTGAGGTGCGGTACCAGGCGTGAACACAGCGCCTTTTCTGCTGGCGAGAAGTCTGGCGCGGTTTCCGGGCGGGTAATTCTGAAGCGGAAGGTTCCGCTGCCGGGTGGCGAGATATCCACGCCCAGGACGTGAAAAACATCGTGAGCAGCGCAGTAGCGCTGGTAATAAGGGCATGCGCGCCATGTGCTGGTGCTCATCAGATCACTAACGCTGAACACCTCGTTAGGCGGTGTATCGACAAAGGGCGTCTCGTCATAGGGGTAGGTCAGGTAGGTCACGCTCCCCTGCCCTTCGATGTCGCCTAGGACGATCATCAGCCCCTTGTCCGAGTTGTTTGGAGTCCGCAGGATCAGCGTCACGTAGTTCGCCGCAAACAGCTCGTGCAATGCCGTCAGTGCCGGGTTCCAGCCGGGCTCCTCTACGGCGGCGGCGTATAGCTTGTCCAACAACCGGTCATAGCCGTCGACATCCATCGCGCCCGCCAGCATCACTCAGCCCTCCACGCTGGCCGCCAGCGCGGCGGACTTGCGGCGGGACGCGGCTTTCACCACCACCTCCGGCGTCCCCCGGTACTTGACCAGACGAGCCGAGCGGTCGAACCAGGCAGCCAGGCCCGGCAGCAGGAAGATCGCGCCAAACACATTAACCAGGAACATGAAACCGAGGAGGATGCCCATGTCGGCCTGGAACTTCAGCGGCGCAAAGGCCCAGGTGCCAACCCCGATGGACATAGTGAACGCGGTGAAGAGCGCGGCGGTACCGCGCTGGCGCATGGCCTCGTAGAAGGCCGTGCGCAAATCCCGCCCCTGGGCCAGTTCATGCTGCATCCGCTCATACAGATAGATGCCGTAATCGACACCGACCCCCACGCCGAGCGCTAGCACCGGCAGAGTGGACACTTTCAGGCCGATGTCGAAGGCGGCCATCAGCGCGTTGCACAACGTGGCGACGATGGCCAGCGGCGTGATGATGCACAGCACCGCGCGGAAGGACCTGAACGTCAGCCAGCAGAACAACGCCACAGAGCCAAGCAACGCGCCGTGCATCTGCACTTCGGCATGTTTGACCGCCTCATTGGAAGCGGCCATGACACCGGCGTTGCCGCCGGCCAGCTTGAAATTCACCTTGCTCTGGTCCACCCCCGCCAGGATGCGCTCGATTTCATCGACCGCATGGGCGATGGTTTCGCCGCTGTGGTTTTCCAGAAACACCAGGATCTGCATGGTCTGGCAGCCGTCGAGCACCAGCCCATGAGATTGCGAGTAGGCCATCGAGCCCGGCTGCAAACCCCGCTCGGCACCAGGAATGGCCGCCCAGCGCGGGTTGCCCTCGTTATTACTGGCAATCGCCACCTTGCCCATTCCGGCCACGCTCTGCACCGACTGCACGCCAGCGACGCTACGCGTCTGGAAATCGACCTGCTCGACTGCGCGCATCACCTGCGGGTCCAGGCATGCCTCGGTCACGTTCGGCACGTCGGCGTAGATCGACAGCACATCCAGGCCGATGGCATAGCTGCCGATAATCTGGGCGTTGTCCCGGTTGTACCGGGAGGTGTCACGCAATTCCGGCGCACCGGTTCCGACGTCGCCGATGACCAGGTCACGGCTTTTCCAGGCACCGCCCAGCAACAGCACCAGACTGACCGCGAATACCACCAGCGCCGGACCGGGCGTCGCCACCACCGACAGCTTCCACCACAGGGCGTGTCGCTCACCTTGGGACTCACCGCTGGTCTTGAGGGCACCGCGCTCCAGATGCATATGGGAAATGATGATCGGCAGCATGAGTTTGTTGGTGATGATCATCAGCATGACGCCGATGCACGCCGTCAGACCCAGCTCCCGCACGATCGGAATGTCGATCAGCATGATCACGCCAAAGCCCAGCGCATTCATCAGCAATGCCAGCGCCCCCGGCACGAAGATCTTGCAGAACGCAGCGTGCGCGGCGTCCACCGCATTGCTGCCGGCCAGCACATCCTGCTTCCAGGCATTGGTCATCTGCACGGCGTGCGACACGCCGATGGAGAAAATCAGGAAGGGCACCAGGATCGACATTGGATCGATGCCCAGACCCAGCAGTGGCAGCAGCCCGAGCAGCCATACGACGGGCAGTAATGCCACCAGCAGCGCCACGACGGTCAGTTTCAGTGACCGGCAGTACATCCACAGCAACGCCGCGGTGATGAAGAAGGCGATGACGAAGAAACCCATCACCGCGACGAGGCCATCCACGACGTCGCCCACCAGTTTGGAGAAGCCGACGATGTTCAACTCGATGTTTTCGCCGTCGAACCGTTCGCGAATTTCCTCCAGTTGCTTGGCGATCTCGACGTAGGACACCCGCTCGCCAGTCTGCGGATTGAATTCCTGCAGATCGGCCCGGACCATCGCCGCACTCAGGTCATTGGCCACCAGTCGGCCGATCTGACCCGAGCGGGCGGTATTGTTGCGGACCTGTGCGAGGTCTTCCGGTGTGCCGCTGAACTGTGGCGGGACGACGACATCGCCGACATAACCGTTCTCGGTGACCTCGATATAACGCACATCGGGGGTGAACAACGAACGTACGCTGGAGCGCCGCACACCGGGAATGAAGAACACTTCATCGGTCACCTTGCGCAGCGTGTCGAGGAATTGCTCGTTATAGATGTCTCCCTCGCCCTTCCAGCGGACGCTGACCAACAGGCTGTTGGCGCCGGTAAAAATTTCGCTGTAGTGCAGATAGTTCCGCATGAAGGGGTGAGAGACGGGAATCTGCTTGTTGAAGCCCGGGTCCAGCCGGACCTGAGTGGCGCTATAACCGAGCCCGAGCGTGATCAGGATGAATATCGCCAACAGTGGCTTGCGCCACGCCAGCAAACGATCGGCACTGCCCGTGACAAAGCGGGCAACCCAGCGATTACGGTTCGTCATGAGCATTCCTTATTTACGGGCCGCGAAGAGATTGGGGCCTTGAAGTCTCAAGCCATGCTGACCGGCCACAATCAGGCTGCCGTCACGTAGCATCACCGCTGAGGTGAGCGTGTCCTGCCCTTTGACGTAGCCCGTCTGGGTCAGCTCTCCGGTTTCATCGAGCCGGGCAAAGGCCCCGCCGCTACCCACGATCAACACCCCGCCATCGTCAGTGCGGGCATGCCCGTACAAAGGCAAACGGTGGCCGAGTTCCACCTTTTCCCAGGTGGCGCCGTCGTCATGCGTGGCGAACACGTTGCCGCGCATTCCATAGGCGACCCAGTGACTGCCCGACAGCCGCGACACTCCAAACAATGAACCTTCATAGAACGGCTCGACCTGCGCCCAGCTCTTGCCCGCATCGAGCGAACGCAAGACCAGTCCCATCTCCCCGACGAGGATTCGGCGTCCGTCAGCGGCGCCATCCATGCTGTTGAGGTGTTCGCCATTGATCGGGAGGCTCTGCTCGGCCCAGTGCTCACCGGCGTCGGTGGAGACATAGAATTTGCCGAAGCTGCCAAAGGCATATATCTGCTGCCCGTCTTCGCTCCAGAGACCAAGTAACGGCTCGCCGAGGGCAGCGTCGTACATCGTCGTGGTCCAGTTGCGGCCCCGGTCCGTGCTTCGCAGAATCAGGTTGTCGTGGCCCACGACCAGCAAGGTTTCGTCACCGTAAGCGGCAATGGCGGTAAGGGTTACCGGCTTTTTGGCCTGCTCGTGACGACCGCTCCAGGTTTGGCCCTTGTCGTCACTGAACAGAATCGTGCCGCGCTCGCCAACGGCGATCAACGTATCGTCAAGGCGCGTCATGTTGTTGATATGCACGCGTGTGACGTCCAGCTGGGCCGCGCGTGCCGCCTCCTCACTCCGGGGCGAGAAGGCGTAGACCACCAACACCGCGACGACGAAACAGAACGCGTAGCTGATCAGTTTGCTCATGGCACACCACCCTCCGGTCGACACTCACTGCGCAGACGCGCAGCGGTGCTCGTTGTTCTTGTTTTGGGTTCGGCCGACGAACATCCCGCATGTCCCGGATCGCAGCCTTTGCCCGATCTTCTGCGCCCGGGCGACAGTGAACATCGTCCAAATGGCTTACACCCGACCGGCAGGCGTCCGCCCGGGCGTGACGGCTCAAGGCAGCTCGAACAGCCCGGCTGCGCCCATGCCGCCACCGATGCACATGGACACCACGACATGCCGCGCGCCGCGCCGCCGGCCTTCGAGCAGCGCATGACCCACCATCCTGGCGCCGCTCATACCAAACGGATGCCCAATGGCAATGGCGCCTCCGTTGACGTTCAGCCGATCGTTGGCGATGCCCAAAGCGTCGCGGCAGTGCAGCACCTGGCAGGCGAAGGCCTCGTTGATTTCCCAGAGGTCGATATCCGACACCCGCAGGTTGAAGCGCTCCAGCAACTTGGGCACCGCGTAGACAGGGCCGATGCCCATCTCTTCCGGACTGCAGCCCGCCACCGCGATACCGCGGTAGATCCCCAACGGCGCCAGCCCGCGGCGATCGGCCTCGGCACGGCTCATCAGCAGGCAGGCGGCCGCGCCATCGGACAGCTGCGAGGCATTGCCGGCCGTGATGTGCTCGCCCTGCTGAACCCACTTGCCGTTTTTCCACACTGGATTCAGTGACTGCAGCGCTTCGAGGGTGGTACTGGCGCGGTTGCACTCGTCACGATCAGCCACCACCGTTTCGTGGCCGGCCGGATTGCCTTCCTTGTCGAACAGCAGCCGGCTGGCCGATAGCGGTACGATTTCGTCGGCAAACAATCCGGCTTGCTGCGCGGCAGCGGTGCGTTGCTGGCTTTGCAGGGCGTATTCGTCTTGTGCCAGGCGACTGATGCCGTAGCGACTGGCGACGATCTCGGCGGTCTCGATCATGGGCATGTAAGCGGTCGGCATAAGCTGCAGCACCGCTTCGGACTGCGCCCGGTATGCGTTCTTGTGCTTGTTCTGGGTTAGCGAAAGGGATTCCACCCCGCCCGCCACGGCGATACCCAACTCGCCACAGGCGATGCCCTTGGCCGCCACGCCGATGGACATCAGCCCCGACGCGCACATGCGATCCAGCGCCATGCCTGGCACGCTCTCGGGCAACCCGCCCGTATAGGCGCAGAGTCGGCCGATGTTGAATCCCTGAGTGCCTTGCTGGACGGCCGCACCCATGATTACGTCGCCCACCTCGTCTGGTGCAACCCCGGCGCGTTCGACCACTGCGCGCACCACATGGCCGCCGAGCACCGGCGCCTCGGTATCGTTGAACGAACCCCGGAAAGACTTGGTCAGCGCGGTACGCGCGGTGGAAACGATCACGGCTTCTTGCATGGCTACATTCCTCATGGTGCGGGCCTCATGGTGCGGGGTTGAAGGTGTAGCGGCTGATGGTGTCCACCACGCAGCCTGGGCGGTCGCTGCCCTCGATTTCGACGGTGACGCGGACCACGACCTGCAGCGCGCCATTGGGCAGCGATTCCACGGAGCTGATCTCGCCGGTGCCGCGCACGCGTGCCCCGACCTTTACCGGCGCCGGGAAGCGCACCCGGTCGCAGCCGTAGTTCACGCCCATCAACAGGTTGTCCACGCGCATCAGCTGCGGCAGGAAGAAATTGACCAGCGACAGGGTCAGGTAGCCGTGGGCGATGCAGCCCTTGAACGGCCCCTTTCGCGCGCGCTCGGGGTCGACGTGAATCCACTGGTGATCGCCCGTGGCCTCGGCGAACCCGTTCACTCGTTCCTGCTCGATGGGCAACCAGTCGGTTGCGCCGAGCGACTCACCTACCGCCGCGTGCAGCTGTTCGGCACTGCTGAATATTCGTGTCATGAGCGTTCCTCAGGCGTGCTGCGAGCTGACCGAAAGCACTTCGCCAACCATGTAGGAGGCGTAGTCGCTGGCCAGAAACATCATGACGTTGGCCACTTCCCAGACCTCGGCGGCACGGCCGAACGCCTCTCGGCTGGTCAGTTGCTTGAGCAGATCCTCGCTGGCGGCCTTCGTCAGAAAGTCATGCAGAGCGATAGAGGGCGACACGGCATTGATACGCACGCCAAAGTCGGCGGCCTCAAGGGCGCTGCAACGGGTCAGCGCCATCACCCCGGCTTTCGCCGCGGCGTAGTGGGCCTGTTCTTTCTGCGCGCGCCAGCCGAGCACGGAGGCGTTGTTGACGATGGCGCCGCTACCACGCTGTTGCATGTGCGGCAGCATGGCGCGGGTCATGCGAAAGGTGCCGGTCAGGGTGATGTCCAGCACCCGCAGCCACTCTTCGTCGGTCATGTCGACGACGCGTTTCTGGCCGCCCAGGCCGGCGTTATTGATCAGCACGTCGACGCCGCCCAGGGCCTGCTCAGCGGCAGCGACCAGCGCCTGAACATCCGCCTCGACAGTGACATTGCACAGCTGGCCGTAGACAGCCTCAAGGCCGGTCTCGGCCTTGAGCTTCTCGACCGCTTCTTCCAGACGACGGGGATGGATATCGGAAATCATCAGCGCGCGACAGCCTTCCTCGGCGCTACGCCGGGCGGCCGCATAGCCGATGCCGCCTCCTGCGGCTGCGGTGATCAAGACGGACTTGCCGGCCAGCAACTGGTGACCAGGCACATAGGCGGGAGCGTGTTTCACGATGGCAACCTCGGATTGGAAAACCTGAGGCCATCTAAGCGCGGCGGCCGGCGGGCCGGCATCGTCAAAACGGACGGGGTGCAATGGTGGTGGGTGGGCAACGCGGCGCGCTGCTTCAGCTCGTAGGGTGGGCTTCAGCCCACCGGAGCTCGACGCCGTTCACGCAGACCAGGCCAGGCGGTTATGAAGGCGGTGCCAGAGCTAGTGGTGGGCTGAAGCCCACCCTACAGGGACGTGAGTTTTTCAACTGCCCCAAACCTTCTGCGCCGCAGGGGCCTCCGCGAGGATCTGGGCGATGGCCTCGCCGGCCTCGCCGGGTTGCCAGCGCTCGTTTTTCTCACGGGTGACTCCGGTACGCCAGCCGTCGGCCAGCGAGATGCGTCCGCCCTCGGCCTCGAACACCTGCCCGGTGACCTGTGCCGATTCGGCCGAAGCCAGCCAGGCCAGAACGTTCGATACGTTCTCCGGCGCCCAGTAGTCGAAGCTACCGTCCTCGGGCTTTGCCATACGGGCGGCCATGGATTCCACCGCCGTGGTCATGCCCGTGCGCGCAGCCGGGGCCACGGCATTAGCGGTGATACCGTAGCGGCGCAGTTCCGCAGCCTGGTTCAGCGTCAGTGCGGCAATCCCGGCCTTGGCGGCGGCGTAGTTGGACTGACCGATAGAGCCCTGCAGCCCCGCGCCGGACGTCGTGTTGAGGATCCGTGCATCGACTTTCCGCCCCGCCTTGCTCTGATCGCGCCAGTAATGCACGGCGTGCGAACTGATGCAGAAATGGCCCTTCAGATGCACCGCCATGATGGCGTCCCAGTCAGCCTCGGTCATGGAAGCGAACATCCGGTCGCGATTGATACCGGCGTTGTTCAACACCACATGCAGATCACCAAAGGTTTCGATGGCCTGACGCACCGCGTTCTCGCTGTCGGCGTAGGTGGTGATGTCGGAGGTGTTCACCACCGCACGGCCACCATCAGCCGTTATCTGGTCGACCACCGCCTGTGCAGCAGCCTGGTTGATGTCATTGACCAGTACGCAGGCGCCTTCGGCGGCGAACACGCGGGCATGCGCAGCGCCTAGCCCACCCCCTGCGCCGGTGATGATGACGACTCGATCGTTGAGAATTCCCATGCTTCGTTCCTTCTTCAATATGTGATGGTCGCTCGAAGGCGCCTGCAGACGCAGCGCGAGCGCAGGTCAGGCATGGCGGAATCGGCTGTGGAAGTGCCGGGGCCGACGTGCCTTCCATACCGAGCTCAACGCGGCTCGACCAAGCGCAACGGCGCCTGTCACGCCCTAGGCCTGTCGATCTAAAGACGTTCGATGATGGTGACGTTCGCCTGCCCGCCGCCCTCGCACATCGTCTGCAAGCCGAAGCGTCCGCCGCTGCGCTCCAATTCATGCAGCAGCGTGGTCATCAGCCTGGCGCCCGTGGCGCCCAGCGGGTGGCCGAGGGCGATGGCGCCGCCGTTGACATTGGTCTTGGCGGGGTCGTAATCCAGCTCCTTCTGCCACGCCATGACCACCGACGCGAAGGCCTCATTGATCTCCACGAGATCGATGTCCGCCATGGTCATTCCGGCCTTTTTCAGCGCATGACGAGTCGCTTCGATCGGCGCTGTGAGATGCCAGATGGGGTCGTCGCCGCGTACCGACAGGTGATGAATACGAGCCCGCGGGGTCAGCCCGTAGCGTGCGAGCGCGGCCTCGGAAACCACCAGCAGCGCCGCCGAGGCGTCGCACGTCTGGCTGGAGACCGCAGCGGTGATATCCGGGTACGTCGGGTCGACCGGTTCCAGCGATGCCATTTTGTCCAGCGTCGTCTGGCGCGGCGTTTCGTCGGCCCAGACGCCTTCGAGCGGGACGATTTCACGCGTGAAGCGCCCGCCCTCGATGGCCGCCAAGGCGCGGCGATGGCTTTCCAGCGCAAAGCACTCCATCTGCGCACGGCTGATGTCCCAGTGACTGGCAATGCGCTGAGCGGCGTAGAACTGGTTCACCGGTTGATTACCGAAGCGCGCCTGCCATCCACGGCTGCCGGAAAACGGATCGGTGAAGCCCAGCGGCTGCCCGGCAAGCATCGCCGAGGAAATCGGGATCTGGGTCATGGTCTGCACGCCGCCGACCGCGACCACGTCCTGCGTTCCGCTCATCACCGCCTGCGCGGCGAAGTGCAGCGCCTGCTGCGACGAGCCGCACTGGCGATCCACCGTAGTGCCCGGCACATTCAGTGGAAGGCCCGCCGCCAACCAAGCGGTGCGGGCGATGTCTCCGGCTTGTGAACCGATGGTGTCAACGCAGCCGAAGATCACGTCGTCATATTCAGCGGCGGGCACCACGTTACGCTCCACCAGCGCCTTGAGCGCGTGCGCGCCGAGGTCGATGGCATGGACATGGGCAAGGCCACCCTTGCGCTTGCCGGTAGGGCTGCGCAGGGCGTCGACAATGTAGGCTTCAGGCAAGGCTTAGTCCTCGAAGGTGTATTGAGGGCCGACAGGCGCGCCGTCGGCGAGGATGGCAGCCGCCACCCGGGAATTGTGAAAGGCGCGGTCGCCCCATGAAGAATCCAGGGCCCAGGCGCGCTTCATGAACATCTGCAGATCGACTTCCCACGTGTAGCCCATGGCACCGTGCACCTGAATGCCGTGCCGCGCAGCGAGCGCGGCCGCCTCGCAGCAGGCCAGCTTGGCGTGGGAAACATGCACAGCGGCTCGCTCGTCACCGTGCGCCACGGCGTGAGCGGCGCGATAGAGCACCGGTTTGGCGAACTCGATCTTGCTGGCGACATCCGCCAGGTGATGCTTGATGGCTTGAAAGCTGCCGATCGGCTTACCGAACTGCTTGCGCTGCACCACGTAGTCGACCGAGAGGTCGAGCATGCGCTGGGCCAGGCCAAGGCTCTGCCCGGCAACAGCCAGCGCACCGCGGTTGAGGGTTGCCGCCCAAAGCCGGCGCGCCTGTTCGGCGTCTGCCAGGCACGTTGCAGCGTCGGGGCTCCAGCTGACCCGACACAGGCGGCGTGAGCTGTCGATGCTCCGATTGTGTTCGAGATCGATGGCAGAGCGCTCCACGGCGTAAATCGAACCGCCGCGTTCGAGAAGCAGCACGTCGGCCATATGGGCATCGGCAACGAAGTGATTGACCGGATGGCCCACTGCAATACGCGACCCGCCGGCAGCGATGCCTTCAAGCAGCACGCTGCGCAGCGGACTGTCGTCCTGCATGTCTCTCAACAGGCTGGCGGCAACGTAGGCCGTATCGGCCAGCGAATCAGGGATGGCGTAATAACCCAGCTCCTGAGTAAGCAGCGCCCAGGCAATATCGTCCATGCCCAGCCCGCCTTGGGCTTCCGGTACGCAAAGCGCTGTAAGCCCCTGCTCCGCCATCTTCGAGCGCAACTCGGCAGATCGGCCATCGTCGGTTTCCCAGATCTCACGCAGCATCTCGGGCGGCGCTTCGGTCATCAGGAAGCGGCTGATCGCTTCGCGGAAGGCGAGCTGATCTTCGGTAAAGGTGAAGTCCATGGTCGCCCCCTTCAGGATTTAGGCAGACCGAGCAGCCGCTCGGCGACGATGTTTCGCTGGATTTCGTTCGTGCCGGCGTAGATGGGCCCGGCCTGCGCGAAGAGAAATCCTTCCAGCCAGCTGCCTTCGTCGACGACCTCCGGCGCGCTGCCGAGCAGCTCCCCGCGGGCACCGAGGATGCGCATAGCCGTTTCGTGCATCTTCAGATCCAGCTCCGACCAGACGATCTTGTTGATGCTGGCTTCCGCCCCGATCTTGGCGCCTTTATCGATCAGGCCCACCGTGTGATAGGCCGAATAGGCATAGGCCTGGGCCTCCATCCAGCTCTCGATCACCGCATCACGCAGGCCCGGATCGCGCTCGGCGGCCTGCGGGTAGCGTTTGTACAGATCGATCAGCCGTCGCGCGGTCTGCTGGAAGCGTGCGGGCGAGCGAAGCAACAGCCCTCGCTCGAAGCCGGCGGTGGCCATCGCCACGTTCCAGCCCTGCCCTTCACCGCCGATCAGGTTCTTTACCGGGACCCGAACGTCATCGAAGAACACTTCGGCGAAGGCGTCCTTGCCGTTGAGCGCCTTGATCGGGCGAATGGTCACCCCGGGCGTGTTCAGCTCGACCATGAGATAGCTCAGCCCGTGATGCCGGCTGCTGGTCGGGTCGGTGCGGAACAGGCCGAAGATCCAATCGGCAAAACTGGCGCGAGTGGACCAGGTCTTCTGACCGTTGATCACGTAATGGTCGCCGTCCAGGGTGGCCTTGCTGCGAATGGCCGCCATGTCGGACCCAGCATTGGGCTCCGACCAGCCCTGTGCCCACATGTCTTCGCTCGACGCGATACGCGGCAGGAAATGACGCTTCTGCTCCTCGGTGCCGAACTCCATAAGCGTCGGGCCGAGCAACAGCTGGCCGTTCTGGTTGACCCGCATGGGCGCGCCAGCGGCGTAGTACTCTTCTTCGAAGATCAGCCACTCGATCAGGTCGCAGCCCATGCCGCCGAGGTGTTGCGGCCACATCACCATGGACAGGCGACTGGCATACAGCTTGGCCTCCCATTCACGGTGCTGTTCGAAGCCCTCCCGGGTGTCGTAACTGGCCAGGGGCTCACTCGGCACGTTGTCTTGCAACCAGGCGCGCACCTCGGTGCGGAAGGCCTTTTGCTTGTCGGTGTAGGTCAATTGCATGGTTGCGGCCTCAGAACTGGGTGTCTCTTTTTTCCACGAAGGCACGGCGCGTCTCGGCCGAATCCGGCAGGGTGTAGGCCTCCAGCGTGAAGCCCTGCTCCCAGCGGTATTTGTCTTCGAGGTTGCCATCTTCGATGCCGTTGAGCGCCTCCTTGGCGATGCGGATCATCGCTGGGCTCTTCGCCGCGATCTTCACGGCAATTTCGCGGGCAGCGGCCGGCAGTTCCTCGCGCTCAACCAGCTTCTCGATGAAGCCGTACTGCATCGCGTCCGGCGCGGTAACCGTCTCGCCGGTGAAGAACATGTAGCGAACCTTTTGCACCGGAAACAGGCGCTGCAGATGCGCACCGCCGCCCATAGCGCCGCGGTCCACTTCCGGCAGCGCAAAGGTGGCGCAGCGCGAGGCGAGCACGATGTCGGCCGCGCCGGTCATGCCGATGCCGCCACCCAGTACGAAGCCGTGCACCGCGACGATCACGGGCACCTTGCAGCGATGGATGGCCTTGAAGGTCGCGTAGTTGCCCGCGTTGACTTTGACGATTCGCTCGGGATGCGCATCCAGTTCCTTGATGTCGACGCCGGCACAGAAGCCGCGCCCCTCGGCGCGGATGATCAGCACGCGTACCTCGGCGTTGGCGCCCAGCTCGTCGATGCGAGCGGCCAGTGCCAGCCATTCCTCGCTGTCCAGCGCGTTGACAGGCGGCTTCGCCAGCACCAGTTCGGCGACGCCCTGGTTGATCTCGACCTTGAATGCACTGCTCATGCGTGAGCCCTCTGTTGTTCGTTAACCGGCGTGCCTGCCTGCTGCAAACGCGTGTTCAGGCGTTGCAGGCACTGTTCGGCTTCGCCGGCGATCTGTTCGATGAGTTCCTGGCAGCTCGGCAAGCTGTCGATGGCGGCGGCCACCTGGCCGCTGGGCAAGATGCCTTCGTCGGGAATGCCGTCGACCATCGAGCGCTCCAGCAGCACTGGTTGGTTGGCCGCCATGACCACCTGCGACAGGGCTGAAGGATCTTCCTTGATGGCCTTGAAAAAGGTCCTGAGCATGTGCGCACTGCTCATGCCGGTCTGCGCCTGCCAGCTGCGCGCGCTTTTCAGGGCGATCCACAGCCGGCCCATCGGGCTGGCTTGCTCCAGGCGGCGGATAAAGGGATTGTCGATCATCCGGTGGCGCATGCCGTCGACCGCCAGGGTGACGCGAATCTGCTGGGTGTCGCGCACCGCCAGGTAGCGCTCCAGGGTGGCGCGTGGGGTCGGCGAGTCGGATGTCATCAGAAAGCGCGTGCCCATCGCGATGCCCTCGGCGCCAGCGGCCAACGCCGACGCCAGGCCACGTCCGGTGGAATAACCCCCAGCGGCGATCACCGGCACCGTCACCGCGTCGAGCACCTGCGGCAACAGGATGGTGGTTGGCACGCCGCCGGTGTGGCCACCGCCCTCACCGCCTTGAATGGTGATCATGTCGGCGCCCAGCTCCACGGCTTTGAGCGCATGTTTGAGCGCGCCGACCGTAGGAATGCAGAGCACCCCGGCGTCCTTGAAGCGGCGGATGGTCGCCTTGTCCGGCCCGCGCCCGTAGCTGACCGCGCGCAGGCGGTACTGGATGGCCAAGTCCACGCATTGCGCGGCGTTGTCCTGGAACATGTGGAAATTCAAGCCGAATTGGCTGCCGCCGGTAGCAGCGACCACTTTCTGTATCTCGCCTTCCAGCGCCTCGGCCGGGATGGTCGCTCCGGCGAGGAAGCCAAAGCCGCCGGCACGGGTAGTGGCGATCACCAGGTTGGCGTCGGCTACCCAGCCCATGGCCGTCTGCACGATGGGATAGCGACAGCCGAGCGCCTCGGTCAGGCGGGTCTGGAGCAGGGTCATGACGACTCTCCCCGGCCCGCCTGCTTCTTGTTCGCCTCGGCCATGGCCTTGCCGTCGTAGCCGCCCAGCTTGTCGCCGGACACCATCTCGTTGTGGACATGGGCGAAGTGGTGCCAGGCGAAGGCCGCTTCCATCCCGCTGCGCTTGCCCTGCAAATCCTCGATGTGGTTCACCGCCTGCTTGGTCAACGCCAGGCCCATGCGCGGTTGAGCGGCGATGCGCCGGGCAATCTCCAGCGTCTCGGCGGCCAGCGCCTCGCGCGGCACCACCCGGTTGACCATGCCCAGCTCGTAGGCACGGGCCGCCGGCATGCGCTCGCCGAGGAACAGGAACTCCTTGGCGATGCGCGGGTGCATCTCGAAGGCGTGGGCGAAATACTCCACCCCCGGAATGCCCATGCGCACAACAGGGTCCTGAAAGAAGGCATCGTCGCTGGCGACGATCAAATCGCAGACCCAGGCCAGCATCAGCCCACCAGCGACACAAGCGCCCTGCACCATGGCGATGGTCGGTTTGGGAATCTCCCGCCAGCGCCGGCACATGTTCAGGTACACCTCTTGCTCACGGGCATAGAGGAACTCACCGCCTGGCTTGTTGGTGTGGTCCCACCACAAGTGGGCGCGCTCGAACGGCTTGTTGACGTCGCGCCCTGGCGTACCGATGTCGTGACCGGCGGAGAAGTGCTTGCCGGTGCCCGCCAGCACGATGACCTTGATGCGGTCGTCATCCACCGCGCGGCGGAAGGCGGCATCCAGCGCATAAGTCATTTGCGAGTTCTGCACATTATTGAACTGCGGCCGGCTCAGGGTGAGGATCGCCACGCCATCCTCGACGCGGTACTGCACTGGTTCGTCAGTCTCGTAGACGGCCGTATCTGGTCGATCGACGAAGGCGTTGTCGTGGCTCATCCAGCGACCTCCTCGGACGTACGCATGCCCGCCGGGTTGCCCTTGAGCTGCTTGCTGCGCAGATCGTGCGGGTCGAGCTGGCGGATCAGCGCCAGCTGCTCGGCAGTCGGATGCGGCGTCTCGCCCATCCCTTCGGCCTTGAGCAGCGGGAAGCCGGTGCGCGCCTGCACAGTGTCGAAATCCACCCCCGGATGCAGCGAAAGCACTTGGCACGCGTGGTCCGGGCCGTTGAAGTCCATCACGCAGAGATCGGTGACGACCCGGCCGATGCTCATCAGGTCGCGACGCATACCCGGCCCCCAGCGCTCCTCTTTGAAACCGACACCGGAGACCATGTCCACCTCGCCTGCAACGAAGGCCCGGGTGCTGTGGTTGGGGACGAAGAAGGAGTTCTTGTGATTGATACTGTTGCCCGGCAGGCCGCGTGCGCCAAGCATCGCCACCTTGGGCCGGGTGTAATCGCCGACCACCGAAAGGTTGGTCTGCGCCCAGCGATCGACCTGCGTCGGGCCGATCATGGCGTGGCGACGCCCGTGCCAGACGCATTCGAAAATACGCTCGAAGGGCATGTAGCCTGCGTATTTCGGCTGGTAGTCGCCACGCGGGCCGACCGGCACCGGTTCCTCCACCAGAAAGGCCTCGCTGTCGGTCATCAGCAGCTCGGGGCTGTGGCTCAGTTTGGCCAGGCTGGCGCCGAGGCGCGGGATGATGCCGAGCCCCGAGGCGAGCAGTTCGCCGTCGTCACGCCAGGCGTCGGAAGCGGCCACGATCATCAGTTCGGCCAGGCTGAAAGTGTTCTCGGACATGGGGGGCTCCTTCAGAAGATCGGCAGCGGCAGGCTGGCCATGCGCGCGGTACCACCGTTGCGCTCGCGATAGGTGGCTTCATCGCCGTTGACGTAGCTGTCCAGGTAGCGCTGCCAGCCACCCTCCTCACCTGCGCTGGCGACGTAATCCTTGAGGTGTTGCATGTCCCAGCCGTAGTCCGGCGCGCAGGTGGTCGGGTGAGCGCCCTGCGGGGCCTCCACCACACCGGTCACCAGCGAGCGCTCGAAGGTGTTGAAGCGCGCACTGTCGGCGTCCAGCGCCAGGCGTTCTTCCACCTGTTCGGCGGAGACGAAGCACTGCTTCGCCGCACGGGCGAACAGGTGATCGAAATAGGCATCGCCACCGGTCACCAGGGTGTTGCCCAGGCGGTCGGCGCGGTTGACGTGGACGAACGCCACGTCCAGCTCCAATGCCGGCATCGCCAGCAGCACTTCGCCGTCGTCATAGGGCGAGGTGACGGTGCGCAGGTTCGGGTTATGGGTCAGCACGTCCGTGGCAAGGCCGGCGCGCGCGGGCAGAAACGGCACGCGCATTCCCGCAGCACGCAAGCCCCACTGGAACAGCCCTTCGTCCAGCTCCATCACGTTCAGCATGCCCGCCTCGCGAACCTTGCGGAAATAGGGTTCGAGCGGGATCGCATCGAGGGTGGCGAAGCCGAACACCAGCTTCTTCACCTTGCCGGCAGCGAGCAGCATGCCGACTTCCGGCCCACCGTAGGCGACCACGGTGAGATCCTTGACGTCGCTACGCAGGATCTCGCGAACAATCGCCATGGGCTTGCGCCGAGGGCCCCAACCGCCGAAGCCGACGGTCATACCATCGTGCAGCTGGCCGACCACATCGCTCAGGGTCATCAACTTGTTCATTGAACCTCTCCTTGCGCAGCGGCCTGGCGGCCTACCGAAAAGTCATGACCCCACAGGCTCACGCGGGTGAATTCGAAGGCGCTGTGCTCGTCCCAGTCCACCTGCAGGCCACCGCAGCCGTACTCCAGGTCGAAGCCGGACGGGGTCTTCACGTAAAAGGAGGTCATGCGGTCATTGAGGTGCTGGCCGAGGGTCGCCGACAGCGGCACCCCATGGGCAGTCACGCGATCGAGGGCACGACCCACTTCGGTCATGTTCTCCACCTCCACCATCACGTGTACGCACTTGCTGGGCACGTCGTATTCGGCAATGGCGAGGCTGTGGTGACGGGGGTTGGCGCAGTGCAGGAAGTGGATGCGCACCGGCGGCGCGTCAGGCGCAGCGCGGAAATTGAAGACGTCCGACACCTCGAACCCGAGCAGGTCGCGGTAGAACGCCCGGCATTCATCGAAACGCGGCGCCGGCAATACGGTGTGACCCAGGCCCATGTCGCCGGTGAGAAAGCGCGGCACACCCTGGGGCGAGACGAATGGCTGGCAGTCGGAACGATGACCCCATGTCAGCTCGTGGCGGTTGCCCGCCGGATCGCGAACGATGGCCAGCGCCTGCACACCGCGCTGTTCGCAGATCGCCGCATCGCCCAGTTCGTAAGGTACGTCGGCCTTGGCCAGGCGAGCCAGCAACGCCTCGAATGCGCGCTCTCCGGACAGCTCCCACCCTGAAGCGAGGTAGCAGGCTTGCGGCCCCTCGACTATCAGCATGCGGAACGGGCGTTCATCCATCTTCAGATAGAGGCCGCCGCCGGGCGCCGGGCTGGTCATCATGCCCAGCACATCTTCAGCGTACTGACGCCAGGCATCCAGGTTTTCGATCTGAGCGACGAAATAGCTCAGTGAGCGGATATCGGTCATGGGTGCAACTCCTCATGCGCCTGTTTTGGGCTTGTGAGGATTGTCATGCCGATGATCGGGGGACTCATCGTCCGTTGAGACTAACAGCGGGGAAGCCGGCAGAGTGCCGCCTGCCGGCCCGAAAGGTTACTTGCTGGACGGCCCCGACAACGCCGTGCGCACCGCCACCACCGTGTCGGCGAAGGCGCGGTCGGCCAGGCCGACCATACCGAGGAAACTCATGAAGCCGTGGATCGCCCCCGGATAACAATGGCCGTGGACGGGCACGCCGGCCTGCCACAAACGCTCGGCATATTCTTCGCCCTCCTCGCGCAGCGGATCGTATTCGGCCGTCATCAGCGTAGCGGGCGGCAGTTGTCGCAGATCCGGCGTATGCAACGGACAGACGCGTGTATCGCGGGTCTGCGGATCACCCAGGTAGTGCCCGAGCATCCAGCGCATCATCTCGGTTTCAAGGAAATATCCCTGGCCGTAGCGGCGGTAGCTGTCGCGCTCAAGATTGGTGTCGCACACCGGGTAGAGCAGCATCTGATGTGCAATGGCCGGGCCTTGCCGGTCGCGGGCGAGCTGGGCGATCACCGCAGCCAGATTACCGCCGGCGCTGTCGCCACCGACGATGAGCCGGCTGGCGTCCGCGCCGAGCGCTTCGGCATGCAGCGCCACCCAGCAGGTCGCGGCCCAGGCGTCCTCCACCGCGGCAGGAAAGCGGTGCACCGGCGCCAGTCGGTAGTCCACCGCCACCACCACCGCGGGCAGCGCATTGCAGAAGGCCCGCGCCAGGTTGTCGTGGCTGTCCAGATCGCCAATGACGAAACCACCGCCGTGAAAGAACACCAGCACCGGCAATGGCCCTTCGCGCTCCGGTCGGTAGATGCGCAGCGGCAGTTCGCCGCCGGGACCGGGGATGCTGTGCTCCCGCACCTCGGCCACCGGCTCGGGGTTTTCTGCCGGTGCCATCTTGTAGCCCGCGCGCAGCCCCTCGGGGGTCATCTCGCACCAGGGTGGCATCGGCTGACTATGAAGCTGCTGCATCAGCGCAGCGATCGGTGGGTCCAGGCTCATTGTTTTTCTTCCTTTTCTCGGCTCGATTGTTCTTGTCTCGCTGCGCTATGTTCGTTCGGTCCCAAGGCCGGAAACCGAAGCACCATGGAAATCAGCACGTCGCTTCACACCGTCAATGCACTGGTCGGTTCGATCTACGAAGGCGCCCTCGAAGATCCCCCGTGGCAGCACCAGCTCGCCGGCATGCGCGACGCCATGGGCGCTACCGACGCCTTTCTGATCCTGCGTCGCCCTTCCGATACGGGTCTGGGCATCACCCTCAGCGCGGACAACACGCCGACCGGCTGGTCCGATGCGCCCTATTTCGCCCGGCGCCTCTATGCGTTGGACCCCTTCGTCAACCTGCCGCCGAACCAGCCGATGCTGCTCAGCGAACTGCTCGATGGCGCCAGCGCTCCGGAAGACGAATTCTTCCGTCTAGTCCTGCAGCCGTACGACATCGCCCACATCCTCGGTGTCGACTTGCATGACCCAAGCGGCCCCGCTGCCAGCCTGCGCTTTACCCGCAGCGCTACCCAGCCGCCGTTCGGCGATGACGAGAAGGCGCTGTGCGCACTGCTCGTCACGCATTTCTGCCGCGCCCTGGGCATCCATGCGCGCCTCGGCGAGAGCGACACCGAGCGCGAGATCTATGCCGGCGCCATGTCGCAGCTGGCCGTCGCCACCTTCCTGTTGGACGAACACCAGCAGGTGGTGCGCACCAATCCGCTGGCGGACCGGCTACTCGGCGACGGCAGCGGGCTGCACCTGCGCGGCGGGCGCCTGAAGCTGCCCGACGAGCGCCAGGGCGCCCGGCTGCGCCAGCTCCTCGCTCAGGTCACCACGGCGCAAACAAGCGGAACTGCAAGCCTCGCCCGCGCAATGCTGGTGGAGGTCGGCACACGTGGCGCGCCGCTCAGTCTGGTGATTCGCCCGGTCCCGCCGGGGCAGTATTCCCAAGGCGCCAGCGTTCCGGTGCTCGCCATCTTCGTCAGCGACCCCGGCCAACAGGCCGAGTCATCAGCCAGCCTGCTGATGGAGCTGTTCCAGCTGACGCCAGCCGAGGCCAAGCTCTCCGTCCTGCTGGCAAACGGCGCCAGCGTCGAAGAGGCCTCCACCGAGCTACACATCAGCGTCCACACCACCCGCGCGCACCTGCGCTCGATCTTTTCCAAGCTCGGGGTCACGCGCCAGCCGCAGCTGGTCCACCTGGTCCTCAAGAGCGTGGCCAGCCTCGGCTGAATCCACGCCCTCCTGCAGGCGAGTATTGGCGCACCTGTCGCGCCCATGCCTCGTTGAAATCGACTACTCGCCCCGTTTGCAACGGATCGCCACCGGCCCCGACGTTTAGTCGATTTCAACGATGACCCTGCCGTGCGCCCCTGCGGATGATCGTCCTGTCCGATCCGGACACAGCGCCCAGGAGAACAAGAACAATGAATAAAAACCCACTACGCCTCGAAGGCGGCACCGTGGTCATCACCGGTGCGGCCAGCGGTATCGGTCTGGGGCTGGCTCGCCATGCCGCCACGCTCGGCATGCGTATCGTCGCGGCGGATATCGATGCCGATCAGTTGCAATCGCTTGCCGCGAGTCTGGATGCAGAGGTCTTGGCAGTGCCGACCGATGTCACCGATCCGGCTGCCGTGGAGGCATTGGCGCAAGCGGCCTGGCAACGCTTCGGCGAGGTCGACCTGCTGTTCAACAACGCCGGCGTGATGAGCACCGGATTCAGCTGGGAGATCCCGCCTGAACGCTGGCAGCGGGACCTGGCCGTCAATCTGGGCGGCGTGCTCAACGGCATCCGCAGCTTCGTGCCGCGCCTGCTGGAGGCGGGCCGCCCGGCACGGATCGTCAATACCGCCTCGGTCGGCGGCTTTTTGCCAAGCCCGCTGATGGCGCCCTACTCGGCGACCAAGTTCGCCGTGGTGGCGCTGACCGAGTCACTACACGGTGAACTGAGGCTGCTCGGCGCGCCGGTCGAGGTGTCGCTGCTGGCACCGGGACCGGTGCGCAGCGCGATCTTCGACGATCCCTTTGGAGGCAGCGAGATTCATCCGGCGACACACCAATTCGTCGACGCCATGCGCGAACTGCTGACGGCCAACGGCCTTGACGCGGCGACCTTCGCCGAACGCGTATTCGCTGGCATCCGCGACGGCCAGTACTGGCTGCTGCCGCAGCCGGAAGCCATCGATGACGCCCTGCGTCTACGCACCGACGCCATCCTTGCGCGGCGCGAGCCGGCCCCGCTGCTGGGCGAATCCTGAAGTCGCACGCCATTTTCGGAGAACAGCACAATGAACAGCGATAGGAATCTGCGCGTCGTGGTCATCGGCGCAGGCATGGCCGGCATCCTCGCGGCGATCAAGCTGCGCGAAGCGGGCTACCTCGACCTCACCGTCTACGAGAAAGGAGACGATGTGGGCGGCACCTGGCGGGAAAACACCTACCCCGGCCTGACCTGCGACACCCCCTCGCACAACTACACCTACAGCTTCGCGCCAAACCCGGAGTGGACCCGACAACTGCCACCCGGCGCGGAAATCCAGGCCTATTTCCGCCAGGTAGTGGCCGACTACCGCATCCGCGAATTGATCCGCTTCAACGAGGAAATCGTCCACTGCGAGTACCGGGACGGCCAGTGGCATCTGCAAACCCGCACCGGCCAGCACGACCAGGCCGACGTACTGATCGCAGCAACCGGTGTGCTGCACCACCCGAGCTACCCCAGCCTTCCCGGGCTGGAAACCTTCGAGGGCGCTTGCTTTCACAGCGCTCGCTGGGACCACAGCGTGCCGCTGGACGGCAAGCGCATCGGCATCATCGGCAACGGTTCGACCGGCACCCAGCTGGTCGCGGCGCTGGTGAAGCGGGCGCAGGTCAAGCACTTCCAGCGCACCGCCCAGTGGGTCATGCCGGTGACCAACGATCTCTTCACCGAGGCGCAGCGCACTGCATTCCGCAGCGACCCGCAGCTGCTGCACGATCTCAAATACGATCCGACCTACATGGCCAAGGTGCGCCACTTCACCACCGCCGTGGCGGATGCCGCGTCTCCCGAGGCGGCACAGATCGAGGCGGTCTGCGCCACGCATCTGGAGCAAAGCATCGTCGACCCCGTGCTGCGCGAGAAGCTGCGCCCCACCTACCGCGCCGCCTGCAAGCGCCTGATCTTTTCTCCCGACTACTACCAGGCGGTCCAGCAGCCCAACGCCGAGCTGGTCAACGATGGCATCGAACGCATCGAACCGACCGGCGTGCGCACCCGTGATGGCAAGCTGCACGAGCTCGACGTGCTGGCGCTGGCCACCGGCTTCAACGCCCATCTGTTCATGCGCCCCACGCAGGTCATTGGCCGTGGCGGGGTGAGTCTCGACGAAGTCTGGGCGAAACGGCCGAGCGCCTACCTGTCCATCGCTATTCCGGAATTTCCCAACCTGTTCATGCTCAACGGCCCAACCGGACCGGTGGGCAACTTCTCGCTGATCGAGATCGCCGAGATGGAATGGGCGTACATCAGCCAATTGCTCGACCTGCTGAAAAGCGGCCGCTGCCGCGAGATCAGCGTGCGCCGCGAAGCCATGCACGCCTACGAACAGCGCCGACTGGAAAAGGCCAAAACCACCGTGTTCGGCTCCGGCTGCACCAGCTGGTATCTGGACGCCGAGGGCGTGCCCTCCACTTGGCCATGGGACTACGCAGCCTTCGAGCAAGCCATGGCCTGCCCGAATCTGGAGGACTACGAACTGGTATGTGAAGCGGCGCCGGTTGCCTGATAATCCCGCAGCAGGGCTGGCAAGTTTGGGTGGTACTGCCAGCTCGTTTAGGCTGGCTTTGGCTTGTTTTTTTTGCACGGACTGCCAGGCCACATGAAACGCCCCTTCAGGAGGGTGAGCGGAATCGTTGCGCAGAGGGGCGAGCCGCAGGGATGCGGCGAGAGCCGTAAAGGGCCATGGATGGCCCTTGTACGGCGACCCTCGGAGCGGCGATGGAGTGAAACGGAGCGCAGCGTAGTAACAGCCGAAGGCTGGCCCGAAGGGCGAGCGAAGCGAGTAACGAACCCGGAGCGAAGCGCAGGGCCGGATGCAGGGGCAAGCGTTTTTGGTTACTTTTTCGGCGTTTGGAAAAAGTGACTCGCCCAGCAGGGCGAAACCAAGCTATCAGACAGCTCTATAAGGAAATGCGAAGACCAAAAAAAGACCGTCCCATGCCAATTCATGAGACGGCCCAAAGGAGCACAGCCCCACACACTACATATAGAGGATGACCAAATCGTTAATCACCGCCGGGCGCTCCTGCCCCACCACGTGCACGTTGAATTCCAGGGTCAGCTGGGTGCCGCGCTTGTTGCGTTCCGCCGCCTTGACTCGGCAACGCGAATGAACCAGCGAGCCGGCCGGGACCGGTGAGGGAAAGCGCAGGCGGTCGGAGCCGTAATTGACCATGTTGGTGAACCCTGTGATCTCGAAATCCAGCGGCACCTGCATGCGCGACATGATCACTTGCACCAGCGCGCCGTGGGCGATGGTGCCGCCGAAGGGGCCTTCCTTGCGCGCCCGCTCGGGGTCGGTGTGTATCCAGTAATCATCGCCTGACAGTGCGGCAAAGGCATCGATCAGCGTCTGGTCCACCAGCACCTGATTGCTCCACGCAGTGAATTGATCGGACACCAGTGTCTTGAGCGCCGCTTCGTCGGCTACGTCGATCTTTCGGCGAGGCGCCAGGTTCTCGGTTTTTGGCGGTTCCGGTGCGCGAACCACCTCGTCGATGTCATCCAGGTCGACCTGCGCGCCTGTGTAGCGCAGCAGCACGGTGCCGTCTTCCTTCACCCGGGCGCGCACCGGTTTGACCGGCATGCCGATCTCGATCCCCTCCGGTTGCAAGCCCACCAGCGTGGTGTTGATGCGCACGCCCTGCTCAAGCTCCACCACCGCGAGAATCTGCGCATCGGGACCGGCGAACTCCGGCAAGGTCGGAATGCGCGCGACAGTGAAGGTGTAGAGCGTGCCGCGACCGCTGACCTCCTTCCAGGACAGGTCGTGGGCCAGGCAGCTGGAGCAGTGCCGGCGCGGGTAGAAGGTCCAGGCCTGACAGGCGTTGCACTGCTGCAGCTGGATCCGACCCTCCTTCAGCGCGTTCCAGAACGGGGCGGAAATGTCGGTCATCACCGGCATGGGTTTGTTCGTCATGGTCAGGCTCCCTGGAGAATCAATGCGCCCTGCTCGCTCATGACACCGCCGGTGCCAGTCACGAATACGTTGTCGCAGGTTTTCAGCTGGCGGTCGCCGGCACGTCCGGCGATCTGATGAAACGCCTCGATCACCTGGGACATGCCGCCCGCCGCGCCGGATTGGCCGAAGCTGAGCTGGCCGCCATGGGTATTCATCGGAAAGCTGCCGCGCCAGGTCAGGTCGTTCTCGCGGATGAAGCGCATGCCCTCGCCCTTGGCGCAGAAACCGGCATCTTCCAGACTGAGCAGCACGGTGATGGTGTAGCAGTCGTAGATCTGCGCGGCATGCATGTCGGCAGGCTTCAGCCCGGCCATGGCAAAGGCGCTGCGGGCAGCCGGGCCGACTGGCGTCTCGGTCATGTCCGGCGAGTAGCTCGGCGATTTGTAACCCAGTCGCTCGCCGACGCCGGTCACCACCGCGCCACGGTTGCGCGCACGCGCCATCACTTCTTTCGAGGCGACGATCACCGCCGCGCCGCCGGCCACCGGCATGACGATTTCCAGAATTCGCAGCGGGTCGGCCACCATCTTGCTGTTGAGCACGTCCTCGATGGTCAGCGGCTGACCACAGAAGATTGCCTCTGGATTGGCCTGGGCATTGGTGCGCTGATCCACGGCGATTTTTGCCATGGCCACCGGATCGTAGCCGTAGCGAGCCGCATAGCGCTGGGCAATCATCGCGTAGCCGGTGTTCTGCCCCATGTGCCCGTAGGGCAGGTCGAATTCCGCCTCGGGCGCGCCGTAGTTCGTGCTGTGACCGCCGAAGCGCATGGCGCGCATCATCGCGCTGGGGTCCTCATCCGGCCCCATCGGCGCCATCCGCGCCGGCAATACGCAAAGCACCGCCTGGCACAGCCCCAGCTCGATCGCCGCCGCCGCACGCCAGACCATACCCATACCGGTGCAGCCGCCCAGGTCCACCACCTCGGCGAAATTCACTGCCAAGCCCAAGTATTCAGCTGCCATCGCCGGCACGAATACCGAGGCTTCATGAAAATGCGGGCCGTTGATGACTAGCCCGTCGAGATCCTCGGCTTTCAGACCGGCATCGGCCAGGGCGCGCGCGGCCAGATCCGCCACCTGCTCCAGATGGAACATGCGCGGTGCCGTGGCGTATTTCTCGGGCTTGTACTGCGCGGCGCCGACGATAGCCGCCTGTCCTTTGAGTCCCATGCTTCGCTACCTCGTCTCGAACGCTCGGTGAGCTTTGGCCGGTGGTCCCCGGCCGCTCGGTTGTTGTTGTTCGAGCCCAAAGTGCCAGCGTAGGAAGGCTACCGGCATCGTCCATAAGGCCTATGGGAAAGGCGCGGACGTGGGCCGGCACGCCGTACGCCATATGGACGAGGCCGCCGACACCGAGCGGAACGATCATCAGAACTCCTTAAAACAACAACAAGGAAGGGCCATGCACATCCGCCTCCTTCGCCATCTGCTCTCGCTCGCCTTGGCGTTCTATCTACCAGCAGGTTTCGGCGCCGCTTTGCCCGAGCATGACTGGCCGCAGCACGGCCACGATGCCGGCGAAACCCGCTACTCGCCGTTGGCGCAGATCGACCGCGCCAACATCGGCACGCTGGGTCTGGCCTGGCAGTTTCGCTTCGACCGCCCGCGCGGCGTGCAGGCGACGCCGCTCATGGTCGACGGCACGCTTTACGTCAGTGGCCCTTGGGGCGTGGTGTACGCCATGGATGCCAGAAGCGGCGCGCTGCGCTGGCAGCATGACCCTCAGGTGCCAGCGAGCAAGGCCGCAGTGGCCTGCTGCGACGTGGTCAATCGCGGGGTAGCCGTGGAGGACGGTCGGGTATTCGTCGGCACGATCGACGGACGCCTTCAGGCACTCGACGCCAAAACCGGGGCCCTGCTCTGGTCGGAACAGACCACCAATCCGGAGCGCCCTTACACCATTACCGGCGCACCTCGGGTGATTGGCGATCTGGTCATGATCGGCAATGGTGGCGCCGAGTATGGCGTGCGCGGCTACCTGTCGGCTTACGACGCGGCCAGCGGCGCGTTGCGCTGGCGCTTCTATACGGTGCCCGGCAATCCCGCCGATGGACCCGACGGGCAGATTTCTGACAAGCCGCTCAAGGCCTTGGCCGAACCCACCTGGAGCGGCGAATGGTGGGCGCTGGGCGGCGGCGGAACGGTGTGGGACTCGATGGCCTATGACCCGCAGCTGGACCTGCTTTACTTCGGGGTCGGCAACGGCTCCCCGCATGATCGCGACCTGCGCAGCCCTGGCGGCGGCGATAACCTGTTCCTCTCTTCCATCGTCGCGGTGCGCGCGCAGACAGGCGAGTACGTCTGGCACTACCAGACCACGCCCGGCGACAGCTGGGATTACACCGCCACGCAACAGTTGATCCTCACCGAGCTCAAGCTCGATGGGGGCATGCGCAAGGTGCTGATGCAAGCGCCGAAGAATGGCTTCTTCTATGTGCTCGACCGCGAGACGGGTGAGCTGCTCAGCGCAACCAACTACGTCCCCACCAGTTGGGCTAGCCATGTGGATATGGCCACCGGACGCCCGGTGGAAATACCTGGCGCCCGCTATCCCGCCGGGCAACCAGCGCTGGTGATGCCCTCGCAGATCGGCGGACACAACTGGCAGCCGATGGCCTGGAGCCAGCTGACCGGCCTGGTCTATATCCCCGCGCAGCAAAGCCAGGCATTCATGATGAAAGCGCAGCCGTTTCGCGTTGAGTCGGGGCGCTGGAACACCGGAATACAGGACCACCCGCTGCCGGCCGATGCGAAGAGCCTGGCACAGGCTCGCGAAGGCATGAGCGGGCATCTGCTGGCGTGGGACCCGGCCAGACAGCGCGAGGTCTGGCGCAGTGAGCATCCCGGTCTGTGGAACGGCGGCGTGCTGGCCACGGCCGGCCAATTGGTGTTTCAAGGTCAAGGTGGAGGCGGCTTGCACGCCTATGACGCCGAAACCGGCAAGCGTCTTTGGCAGAGCGATACATGGCTGGACATTCTGGGCGGCCCGATCAGCTACAGCCTCGACGGCGTGCAGTACATCGCCGCCGCAGCCGGTTTTGGCAGCTCGATGCACCTGTCGGCCAGCGCACTCCTGCCGCGCCAAGGCATGCCGGCCCACGGTGGCATCTTCGTCTGGATGCTCGGCGGCAAGGCGCCCATGCCCGCCCCTGAATCCCGCCCGCCAATGCCGCCGCTGCCGAAGCTGACGGCAGATGCTTCCACCCTGCAACACGGAGCACAGCTGTATACGCGTTACTGCATGGTCTGCCACGGCGCCGCCGCAGTGGCGGGCGCCGGCGTGCCTGATTTGCGTCGCTCGCCCTATCTGCAGAGCGCCGACGCATTCCGTCGACCGCCGCTCGATGGGCTGCTCGAAACGCGTGGCATGCCGTCGTTCTCCAGCAGCCTCGATGAGGCTGGCATCGAGGCCATCCGGGCGTACGTCATACAAAGCGCGATGGACACAAAGAACTGATCCAGCGCCGACCACTTAGCCATAGCAGGCCGAACCATGCTCGACTCCCTTCGTTTCATCGCCATTGCCGGCATCGTCATTTGGCTTGCATCACCCGACATGCCTTGGGAGACCGCGCGTGGCTCTGCCGTCCAGCCACCGCAAACCTGTGCTGGCAGTGACTGCATCGCTCTCGCAATCGGTGATCTTTACCTGCAACGCATCACGCTGAGCGCGTTCGACATCAAGCCTTGAGTTCAAAGCGAACCGACGCATCCATCGGTCATTGGCAAACGTCTTCCCCAGAAACGAGCAAGCCCCGGCGGTTTTCCGGGGCTTGCTCTAACAACAGACTTGATCAGAACGAATATTTCGCCGCCAGGGTGACGTAATCACGGTCGGCCAGCTTGCGGCGGATGGGATCGGGATCACCGAGGAAGGTGTTGTAGTTCACGGCGACCTCGAAATTGCCAAGGCGGCGGAACGTGGTGCCAAAGGTCAGCCGCATGTCGCCCTTCGCGCCCTGGATGGCGCCTTGCAGCGGTGTTGCGCCCTCGACCACGTGAGAGAAGCGAACCGGTACGATCATGTCCCAACCATTGGCGACACCTGGGTAGCTCAGCTCTACGCCGAGTTGGTATGCCGACGCGGTCTTGCTTTGCCAGGCGGTGGCGGTGCGGTAGGTGAAGTCGTCGCTTCCGCTCTGCCGGTGGTCCCGCACGCTATCGGCCCGCACATGAACGACTTCCCCGGTCAGGGTCGTCTGGTTGGCCCACGGACGGTCACCCAGGATGTGGATGAACGACAACTGCATCTGCTGACCGCTGCCTCGGGTGTGCTGAGGGGCGCCTTGCGGGCTGAGGACGTTAACCGGCGCGCCGTCGCGATAGCTCCACTCACCACTGACCTGAGTGTCGCCCAGGCGGGTGGAGAAGCTTAGGCCGGTGAGCTTGATGTCTTCGTAGTAATTGATGCGGTATTCGGTCGGCAGCGGTAACACCAGGCCCGGCGCAACTTCCACCATGCCGTTATAGGTGGTCAAGCCAGCCGGACTCTTGTCGTGGTAACGAATGTGGAAGGCGGAAAGCTCCCAATCGAAGTTCGGCCGGTAGCGCACCTGCACACCCCACTGGCCGCTGTCACGAGGCTCATCGGCGCCAGCATAGAGCACCCGCTGGTTGAACACGTTTCCGCCGCCCAGCGGGATTCCCACATTCATGAAGTCGCGTCCTGGCCCGATGATGTCGGACGTGGACAGGTAACTACCCACCGGCGGCAATTCGGTGCCCTTCCATTCGTACTGCACGTAACCGCCCAAGCTGAAGTTGGGGTTGATGTTCCACAGCGCCGAGACCTGCCCCACCGGCAGGATGATCTCCTTGACCTCCACGCCCGGCAGCGAGCCCTTGACCGCGTCCGCCGGAGACTGGGCGCCGGATACGCCGGGGTAAAACAGACTCTCGCCCCAGGCGACCACGTGACGGCCCGCGTTCACGTCCAGGCTCTGGCCGTTGTCGAAGCGCCAGCCGCCGAATACATAGGCATCGAGAAAACGCGCGCGCGCACCGCTGTAGTATTCGGTGCCGCTGGTGAACTCGTCATGGTCGCCGAATTTATTTGCCCGGGCCGGCGCGTCGTGGTCATTCGTGCCTTGATAGGCGTCGTCGTAGAAAGCGTTGGCGCGCACCACGGCACCGTAATTGTCTTTGCGCAAGATCATCTCGCCCAGCGCACTGACCCGATGGGTCACCAGACTGCCGCGATCGAAGTTGCGGTTGCCATCGTCGGCATTGATGTCTCCCAGCAGATCGTCATCGGCACTCTCGGTCCGCATGCCGATCCCGTAGCTGGTGGTCAGGCTCCAGTCCATCGTCACGCCATTGTCGAAATACACCGTGTCGCCAGCCAGCGCCGCGGGCGCCTGCGAAGCCAGACAGACGGCCACCGCCAATCCCGCGAGCCGGAATTCGCACCGCTGATTGTCAGGACAGGTCTTCTTATTGTTTTTCATTGTTGGATCTCCCGATTTTTGGTCACAGACCGTTAGGTGCTTTCCTACAAATGTCCGCCCTGCTCAGATGTGAATGTCTTCCGGCAGGTCTAACCCCAGGGAGCTCGCGTCGGTCCGGCGAAACCGCCAGGTCCCGTCCGCCTGCTCGCGCGTCAGCGTTCCCTTCTCGACCAGGTAATGGATGTGCGCCAGGGTCTCGCCCAGCGACATCAGCAGATCGAATGCGCCCTTGATGCGGGGGAATAACAGCGGCCGTAGCTCGGCTGCCGTCATGGCGCCTTCGATGCGCTCCACCAGTTCGGCCAGATGCCGCTCGTGGTGCTGCTGCAGCTGATACAGGCGCCGGTGCAGACCGAAGAACGGCCGCTCATGGGCCGGCAGCACCAGCACCTCATCGGGCACCGCGCGCAGCCGGTGGATCGAGTCGAGCCAGTCGCCCAGGGGATTGGCACAGGGTTCGCCCGCCCCGACCAGCACGCTGGAAGTGATGCGTGGCAGCACCTGATCGCCGGAGATCAGCAGCTGGTCGTCCTCGCTCAAAAGGCAGGCATGCTCGGGCGAATGGCCGGCACCGATCACGACTCGCCAGTGGCGCGTGCCAATTTTTAGCAGCGTCCCTTCACGCAGGCGGCGGTAGCTGCGCGGATGCCCTGCATCGAAGCGCAAGCTCTCGATGGTCGGCATCAACCCGGCAATCTCTTCGTCGTTCAGGCCCGCGCGGTGATAGAAGTCGTGAAATTCCCAACCCGGTTCGCTGCCCTCGGGCGAGACGTGCATCGCCTGGAATTCACCACGGGTCATGTACAACGGGCAGCGGAACCGCTCTGTCAACCAGGCCGCCAGCCCGGTGTGATCGAAATGGCAATGCGTGCAGATCACCGACAGCACCGGCAAGCCGCCCATCACCTCGACGAATACACGCTCCCAGACTTCCCGGCTGCGCGGGATGCCCAGTCCGGTGTCCACCACAACCCAGCCATCGCCGTGGCGCAGCAGGTAGAGGTTGATGTGATCCAGGCCGAACGGCAGCGGCATGCGCAGCCAGAGCACGCCCTCGGCGACTTCCTGCACCTCGCCAGGCGCCGGCGGTTCCGCCCAGGGAAAGCGCAGCTCGTGTTCCAGCGATGGCGCGCTCATGAGCTGCGCTCGCTGGCGAAAGGCACGAGATCGTTGGCGGCCAGCAGCTCGACGCTGTAAGGCTGGTAGCTGCCGCTGGCTTCGTCGCGTATGTACAGCGGGTCATCGAACTGGCGCGGGTCATAGCCCTGGCGCTGCAAGTCGATCTTGCGCAACTTGAAGGTACTGGTCAGGTCGGCGCTGGCGCAGACCCGCACGAACACCGGCGCGGCATAGCGCGGTAGACGAGAGGCGGTGAGCTCGAAAAAGGCCTTCGGGTCGAACGCCTGCCCCGGCTGCATGAGGACCGAGGCCATCCCGGCGCGACCTTCGTGGCCAGGCACCTGCACGCCATAAACGTTGATCAGCTCCAGCCCCGGGAAGTCGCCAATGGCATCGGCAATTTCCTGGGTCGAAACGTTCTCGCTCTTCCAGCGGAAGGTGTCGCCGATGCGATCAACGAAGTAGCAGTAGCCGTCCTCGTCGCAGCGCAACAGGTCGCCCGAACTCCACCAGGCGTCGCCGTCCTGGAAGACCCCTCGCAGGATCTTGCTCTCGGTGGCCTTTGCACAGGTGTAGCCCTCGAAACGCCCACCGCCGATTTCCGGGTGGTTGACGATGAACGCCACCGCCTCGCCCACTTCCCCCGGCTGACAAGGAATGCAGAATCCGCGCTCGTCACGCGGGTGAGTACCGGTCTCGTTGTCGTAGCGGATCAGCCGCACGTTGGTTTTGTCCCAGAACGGCACCCGGCCGCAGGAACCTGCGCGGTTATCGAGGTTGATGATGGCGCAGTTGGCCTCGGTGGAGCCCCAGCCCTCGAAAATGGGAACCTCGCCGAAGCGTTCCACCCAGCGCTGCCAAGTCTCGGGCGACAGCCCGGCGCCGAGCATGCAACGCAAGCTGTGCTGACGATCATCGGCTTGCACCGGGCGGTTGAGCAGATAGCGGCAGATCTCGCCGATGTACTGGAATACGGTGACGCCGTGCGCACGTACGTCTTGCCAGAAGCCACTGGCGCTGAACTTGCGCCGCAACACAATGGAGGCGCCAGATTTGAGCGCGGTGGATGTCACCGAGGTGGCCGCCGCGCCGTGATAGAGCGGCAGGCAACAGTAGAAGACGTCTGCTGGCTCGACACCCAGGGTGACTTCCATCACGTCGCCCGAAGACATCCAGCGCATGTGGCTGTAGCGGGCCGCCTTGGGCAGCCCGGTGGTGCCGGAAGTGAAGATCAGCAGCATGGTTTCTTCGGCGCGGATACCGGCACGCAAGGCCGGATCGACCTGCTGCTCCGAGGCCTGCGCCACGGCATCGTCGAAGCCAGCATTGGCCAGGCGCAGCAGCTCGGCGGCGGCCGGCTTTTCCTCGTCACGCACCAGCAGCAAGGGGTAGCGCGCGGCGTCCGGCGTATCGGCGAAAGGCTGCAGGCATTCCTCGCCGACCACCACGGCCTTGGCAGCGGTAGTCTGCAGCGCATGCAGCAGCGGCGCGCCAGTCGCGTTGTGGTTGATCAGCGCGGCCACCACACCGAGCTTGGCCATGCCGAACCAGGCGAAGAAAAACTCGGGGCGGTTCTCCATCGCCAGCGCGCAGACGTCACCGCGCGACAAGCCCTGCTGGCGTAGCGCATGGGCGAAGGCGTTGGCCCGCGCATCGACCTCGGCGTAGCTGTATCGACGGCCCTGATAGATCAGAAAATCGCGCGTGGCGAAGCGTGCAGCCTGCGCCTCCAGACGGTCGGCCAGGGTGTAAAGATCCGCCGGCTTGATCGTCCCAGCGGCGGCCGAACGCCGGTCCAGCATCTGCTGGGTCTGCTCGCGCGGGACCACGTCCGATTGCAGGTTTTGTTGTTCTTGTGCGTATGCCATGCCGGTCGTGCTCATGCTTACTCCAGGACAGATTCCAAGGCCCGGCTCGGGTAGTCGCTGTAGCCAGCGGGTCCGGGTGAATAAAGGGTGTGGCGGTCGAAGCGGGCCAATGCCTGCCCTTCGCGAAGACGCTCCACCAGATCCGGGTTGGCGATGTAATGCCGGGCGAACGACACCGCATCCGCCGCGCCTGCCTCCAGCTGGCGTGCGGCGCTGTCACCGTCGAAGCCGTCATTGACGATCAGCGCGCCGCTAAAGCCCTGGCGGGCGATGGCGAAGGCATCCAGGCCTGGCACCGGTGAACGCATGATGTGCAGGTAGGCCAAACCCAGGCCGTCGATACCGGCCAGCAGCGCCTCGAGGGTGGCCTGGGGATTGAGGTCGTCAACATCGTTGTAGGGATTGCCCGGGCACAGGCGCAGGCCGACGCGCCCGGCTCCGATGGCACCGGCCATGGCCTCCAGCACTTCCAGCGTGAAACGGATGCGGTTTTCCAGAGGCCCGCCGTAACGGTCCTCGCGCTGGTTGCTGTTGGTGGCGATGAACTGCATCGGCAGGTAGCCACTGGTGCCGTGCAGCTCGACCCCGTCGAAGCCGGCGGCGCGGGCATTGAGTGCCGCCTGGCGATAGTCGCCAATCACCTCGGCAATCTCGTCCAGCGTGAGCGCATGCGGCAGGTCGGTATCGGCCATGCCTTCGGTGTCGGTAAACAGTTTGGCGTTAGCCGCCACTGACGAGGGCGCAACACTGCGGCTACCGGCCGGCTTGTTGGCCCGAGCAGCGACACGGCCGCAGTGCATCAGTTGCAGGACGATCCGCCCACCGCGCGCATGTACTGCTTCGGTCACCTGGCGCCAGGCCTGGATCTGTTCGTCGTTGTAGATGCCCGGTGTGCGGCAGTAACCAATGCCGTCGGCCGAAGGCGATGTGCCCTCGGCGACGATCAGCCCGGCGCTGGCCCGCTGGGCGTAGTAGTCCACCATGACGGCGGTGGGTACATGGTCGCTGCCGGCTCGGCTGCGGGTCATCGGCGCCATGACGATGCGGTTGGCCAACTCCAGGTCACCGAAGCGTACGGGTGCGAAAAGCGTGTTCATGGCATGCCTCCTCAGCGGACCCGGATGCGCGGCGCCGGCGTGTCGCCGCGCATCTGCCGCAGGAAGCCTTCCAGCGGAGCAGGTGCCGCCACTTCTGGCAGCTCCTCCTTGCCGGGCATCTCTGCCCAGAACGCTTTCCAGGAAGGAAACAGGTCGTGAAAGGTGCCGTGGTAGGGCTCGCGTCCCGGCCAGCGCATCTTCATGTCGCCAATCGGTGGCTTGTTCAGGTCGGTGGCGTACCAGTAGCAGGGCAGCCGACGGCGGAAGTACCACTGCCCGTCGATGCGCTCGTAGTCGTCCCAATAGAGCATCTGCATGATCACCCACTCGGCGCCGGCCTCATGTTCGTTCTTGGAATACACCACGCCGGTTGCATGGTCGGCATCGGCGAACTCGATGATGTGCTGGCCCAGGTGGTGCGAAGTTCCGCTGAACTGGTGGCGCAGGGTGTCGTCCACCCAGGCCTTGAGGTGTGCCCGGCCGACCCGCTCACGCCCGACGCGGATGTCCGGGGCGAACAGATTGACGTGCGCATCGAGGTCGCGCATGTCCAGGGACAGGGAGTACCTGCCCGCCAGTTGCCGGATGGCTTCGATCGACTCGAGCCGGTCGATGCGTTGCACAAGTGCCTGCTGGTCCATGGTTTCACCTTGCTGTCGGGTCGGTTGCACGGCGGGGCCGGGAATCACTCCAGCACCGTGTAGAGATCCGAACTGCGCCCGCCATCGACAGGCAGGCTGGCGCCGGTGATGTAGGAGGACTCGTCAGAAGCGAGGAACAGCACGGCGTTGGCCAGCTCTTCGGGCCGGGCAACGCGGCGCATGGGGATCAGCTTTTCGGTGTTGATGCGCGTCTGGTCGTCGGAGAGCATTCCGGCCGTCGACGGCGTCGCCACCACACCGGGCACCACCACGTTGCAGCGCACCCCGACTGCTGCGCCTTCGGAGGCCACCGCGCGACTGAAGTTGATCACCGCAGCCTTGGCCGCCGAATAGCCGGACATCCAGGCGGTACCGAACAAGCCGCAAATGGAGGCGATGTTGACGATGGAACCGCCGCCGCTGTCCTTCATCAGGCGCATGGCGGTGCGCGTGCCCCAGAACGTGCCGTCCACGGTAGTCGCGAAGTTGGCGCGCCAGTCCTCGGTAGACATGCTGTCCACCGCGCCCCAGGTAAAGGCCATGGCGTTGTTGACCATCACGTCGAGGCGCCCATGCTCGGCCGCCACCGCCTCGATGGCGCCGACGAAGGCCTGCTCGTCACTGACGTCGGCCACCTTGAATTCGGCGCGCCCGCCGTTCTTGCGGATGCTTTCGACCACTTCAGCCAGTGGCGCTTCGCGGCGGCCACAGACGATCACCGTGGCGCCCTCCTCGGCCAGGCGGTGAGCCGTGGCAGCACCGATGCCGGAGCCGCCGCCGGTGATGAATGCGATCTTTCCTGTCATGCGAGATGTCATGTGCGTGTCCTCAGAGGAAGGCCATGCCGCCGTTGACGGCGACGTTCTGTCCGGTGATGAAGCTGGCGTCGTCGCTGGCGAGGAAGGCCGCGACCCGAGCGATTTCCTCCGGCAGGCAGAGGCGAGCCAGAGGAATGGCCTTGACCATCGCCTCCATCCATTCGGCGGGAATGCCGGCCATCATCGGCGTGTCGGTCGGGCCGGGAACCAGGGTGTTGATGCGGATGCCATTGGCGGCCAGCTCACGGGCGGTGCTGCGCGTCAGCCCCATGATCGCGGCCTTGCTGGCGCAGTAATGGCTGGGCCCCTCGCCCGTCATGGCAGCGGTACTGGCCAGGTTGACGATGGCGCCAGCGCCGGCCTGACTCATCAGCCGGGCCGCCTCGCGGCTGCAGAGGAAGGCACCGGTCAGGTTCACCCCGATCACCCGGTTCCAGTGCTCCAGCGGTGTGTCGAGAAAGGCATCGTGGGAGCCGATGCCGGCGTTGTTGACCAAGATGTCCAGGCGACCCGATTCGCTGACGACGCGCTCGAATGCTGCCTTCACCGAAGTTTCGTCGGTCACGTCGCAGCGCTGCACACGGCCTCGCTCGCCCAACCCGGCAACGGTTTCTTCCAGTGCCTCGACGTTGATGTCCGCCGCGTACACCGTGGCGCCCTGCTCGGCAAAGTGCCGGACGATGGCCCGCCCCATTCCCTGCCCGGCGCCGGTCACAAATGCAATTCTGCCTTCGAGTCTCATGCCTGCTCCTCCTGTATGGGTCGTCGGCTTTCGGGCCTGACGAGCCAGTTGCGTTGGAGCGGATGATTCATGCCACCAGCAAGCGAAACATCGTCCGTTGAGACTAAAGGTCGGCAGCCGACTCGCAGGGCCGGGAGACGAGTTCGGCACTGGTCTGAATGGACGATGTGGCGCGCCAACTACCCCGCCGATGATCCCGGCAACAATGACAAGAACAAGACAGGAACGCCTATCGTGAGCAGCTCCCCGAGAGTCACCTGGCATAGCCACTACGCCCTATGCGTGCTGGCCCTTATCTACGTCTGCAACTACATCGACCGCTATCTCGTGTCGATCCTCATCGAGCCGATCAAGCTTGAGTTCGGCGTGTCCGACACCCTCATCGGCCTGCTAACCGGCGTTGCCTTCGCGCTGTTCTATACCGTGTTCGGCCTGCCCATGGGGCGCCTCGCCGACCGCATCGGGCGCAAGCCCGTGGTGGCGCTGTCGTGTATTGCCTGGAGCCTGATGACCATGCTCTGCGGCGTGGCCACCAGCTTCGCCATGCTGCTGGCGTTCCGCATCCTGGTGGCGGTCGGTGAGGCCGGCGGCTCGGCACCGTCGGTGGCGATGGTGGCCGATCTCTACCCAGCGCGACTGCGCTCGCGGGCGCTGTCGATCTTTATGATGGGGCCGCCGCTCGGCCTGGCGCTGGGCCTCGGTGCTGGCGGCTGGGTAGCCGAGCACTACGGCTGGCGCGCGGCGTTCATCATCATCGGCGCGCCGGGCATCCTGATCGGCCTGCTGCTGGCCTTCACGGTAAAGGCGCCGCGACCCGTACCGGTGTCGACGCAGATTCGCCAGGAGTCATTTCTGAAAACCGTGCGGAGCATGCTCAGCCTGTCGTCTTATCGACTGATTCTGATCGCGGGTAGCCTGGCCGCCGTCGCTGGCAATGCCGTCGGCACCTGGAACCCAAGCTTCTTGATCCGCTCCCACGGTTTAGGCATTCAGGAAGCCGGCTTTTTGATCGGCATCGTCGGTGGTTCAGCCGCAGCCCTCGGTACGCTTGCCTGCGGGATCGTCACCGACCGTTTGACGGCGCGCGATGCCGGCTGGCAGGTCGGTGTGGCGGCGCTTGGCACGCTCATCAGCGTGCCCTTCGGCCTGTTGTTTTTCTTCTGGCCAGACGGCGTCGCCCTGACCATCGCGGGCAACAGCGTACCGACTGCTTTCTTCTTCTATATAGGCTTCGCCTTTTTCGCCACCTGGTGGACGGTGCCTTGTTTCGGCGCCATGAGCGGCCTGTTCCCACCGGCCAAGGTGGCCCAGGCCACGGCGCTGTTCCTGATGGGTGTCACCCTCGTCGGCGTCGGGCTCGGCCCGCTGGTGGTCGGCGTCCTGAGCGACCTCTACCACGCCGCCATCGGCGACGAAGCCCTGCGCTACGCCATGGCCAGCACCATCGCTTTATTGCTGGTGCCGGTGATCTGCCTGTCCCTCGCCGTGCCCCGCTATCGGCGCCAGACCCTCGACGCCTCCCCTGACCCCAAGGCCAAAGCCGAAGCCGTTACCGCCTGAGACGAGGACTACTCAATGACCGAGCAAAGCCATGACCTGCCGCTGCCCACCGGCAAGTACGTCACCCTGAAAACCGGCCTGACCCTGCACTATCTGGATATCGGTGAAGGACCGATCGTGGTCTGGCTGCACGGCAGCGGGCCGGGTGCCAGCGGCTATAGCAACTTCAAGGGCAACTACCCGGTCTTCGAACAGGCCGGCTACCGCAACATCATCGTCGACCTGCCCGGCTTTGGCCGCTCCGACAAACCAGCGGATGCCCAATACCATCTCGACTTCTTCATCACCCATCTGCACGCGCTGCTCGATTCGCTCGGCATCGACCGCTGCACGCTGCTGGGCAACTCCCTTGGCGGCGCCATTGCCCTGGGCACCGCCCTGGCCCACCCGGAGCGGGTCGAGAAGCTGATCCTGCTGGCGCCAGGCGGCGTCGAGGAACGCGAGACCTATTTCAAGATGAAAGGCATCCAGCGCATGGTGGAAACCTTTGCCGCCGGCCCCATGGGCATCGAGCAGATGCGCCACGTGATGCAGCTGCAGGTATTCGATCCGTCCAACCTGACCGAAGCCATCCTCGCCGAACGCGCCGCGGTAGCACCCAGCCAACCGGCCAACCTGTTCTCCACCATGCTGGTGCCGAACATGACCGAGCGCCTCGGCGAACTGAACTGCCCGATCTTCGGCTTCTGGGGCAGCGACGATGTATTCAACCCGCCAAGCGGCGTATTCAAGCTGCTCGAACATGCACGTAACGCCCGCTTCACCCTGCTCAACCGCTGCGGCCATTGGGTTCAGGTCGAGCACCCGGAGCTATTCAACCGCCAGTGCCTCGAATTCCTTCAGGAAGACTGAACCGCCGCCACGCAGAAGGACATTCTCAATGACCCGCTATTCGCACCTGCTTTCCCCCGGCAGGCTGGGCAACCTCGCGTTGCGCAACCGCATCGTCATGGCGCCGATGGGCTCGAACTTCGCCGAGCAAACCGGCCACTGCGGCGAGCGCATCCAGGCCTATTACGAGGCCCGTGCCGCTGGTGGCGCCGGCCTTCTGATCATGGGTGTGTGTGCAGTGGCCTACCCGGCCGGCACCGCCGAGCCCTGGCAGGTCGGCGTTTCGCGTGACGACTTCATCCCCGGCCTCGCGCAACTGGCCGAACGGGCCCACAAGCACGGTGCGAAAATCGCCATGCAGTTGCAGCACGCCGGCAAGGTGTCGGTGCGTGACATGGCCGAAGGCCGCGAACTCTGGGTGCCGTCCATGCCGACACCGGTCAAGAGCGACATCATGGACGCCCTGACCCCGGAGGAAATAGCCAATTTTGTCAGTTCATCGCGGGGCATCGGCTCCGGCCCGCGCATCCGCGTGATGGATCGCGACGACATCGCGCAAATGGTCGAATGGTTCGCCGCCGCAGCCGTACGCGCCCAGCAGGCCGGCTTCGACGGTGTGGAAATTCACGCCGCGCACAACTACATCATTGCCGGCTTCCTCTCGCCCTATCACAACCGCCGAGACGACGAATACGGCGGCAGTCTGGAGAACCGTTCGCGGCTGCTACGCGAGGTGCTGGCCGAGACCCGCCGGCGCGTCGGCGATACCTTCGGTGTCTGGTTGCGGCTGGACGCCTACGAGCTGCACACGCCCGGCGGCATCACGCTGGAGGAAACCTGCCAGGTGGCCAAAATGGCCGAACTTGCAGGCGCCGATGCGGTGTCCGTTTCGGCCTATGCGCGGGTCACCACCGGCACCGCCTTCACCGACGCGCCGTTGCTGCACAAACCGGCCGGCTATCTCGATTGGGCCGCCGACGTGCGTGCAGCCGTGGGGATTCCGGTGATCGCCGTGGGCCGCCTGGAGCCGGACGTCGCCGACCGCGCCATTGCCGAGGGCAAATGCGATTTCATCGCCATGGCACGTAAGCTCCTGGCCGACCCGGAGCTGCCCAACAAGCTCGCCGCCGGCGACCCGGACAGCATCCGGCCGTGCATCTATTGCTACACCTGTGTCAGCCAGATCTTCATCAACCAGCGGGTCAAGTGCGCGGTCAACTCCTTCACCGGACACGAGCACGAGGCGGTCATCATGCCGGCCGAGCGGCCGCGCCACATCGCCGTGATCGGCGGCGGCCCGGCAGGTCTGGAAGCGGCCCGCATCGCCAGCCTGCGCGGACACAAGGTCACCCTGGTCGAGCGCAGCGAACGCCTCGGCGGCACCCTGTTCTTCGCCGCCCTCGCCTATCACGAAAACGGTCGGTTGCTGGACAACCTGGTGCATCAGGTCCGTGCCCTGCCGATCGATATCCGTCTCGGCACCACTGCGACGCCTGAACTGTTGAGATCTCTAGAGGTGGACGAAGTGCTGGTGGCCAGCGGCGCCCGCCGCGCTGCGCCGGCGATTCCCGGCGCCGACCTCAAACACGTCTGGAGCGGCGACGAGCTGCGCCGGCTGATGACAGGCGACCGCGCCGAGGAAATCGCCAAACAGAAGCTGTCGCTCACCCAGCGCACACTGATGAAAGCCGGCAGCCTGACCGGCGCCACCAACAGCACCGAGGCCATCCAGACGCTGTCGCGCCTGTGGATGCCGCTGGGCAAACGCGTCGTCATCGTCGGAGGCGGTCTGGTCGGCCTGGAACTGGCCGAATTCCTCATCGAGCGCGGCCGCCAGGTCGCCGTGCTGGAACCCGGCAGCCACCTCGGCCGCGAACTCGCCATCGTGCGGCGCTGGCGGGTGCTGGACAACCTGCGCAGCCACGAGGTGCCGCTTCTGACCGGCATCAGCGTCGAGCGTATTCGCGATAACGGCGTCGACTACCGCGACGCCAACGGCGAAAGCCAGCAATTGCCGGCCGACTCGGTGGTCCTGGCCATCGGCGCCGAACCCGACGACACCCTAGCCGCCAGCCTGGAGAACGTCGGCCTCAAGGTGCAGCGGATCGGCGACTGCGGCGATCTGGGCTACATTGACGGCGCCATCCACAGCGCCACGGCGGTGGCGCTGCGGTTGTAGTTGCGTTGATTTCTCCGAACCTAACGTGCCGTGATATTCGCAACATTGTCTGTTCGGCCTACCGGTCATGCTCGTATCTAGGTATTTCGGTCTTTACTCGACTGACCGTGTAGAATCCCGCGCCCGAAAAATGCAGGAGACGATACGTTGGTCATTCACTTTTTTGCGTCCGAGGAAAATGTTGCATGTGGACGCACTGCGACGAGCTTGAATAACACACGGGAAATCACCCAGGTCACTTGCAAGCTCTGCCTTCGCTCTGTCGAGAAGACAGCCAGCGAACCTGTACGCAAGACGCCAAGCCTTGCTGAGTTGAGAGCGGCTGCAAAAGCTGAAAAAGCCGCGGCGGCGACGGCCAAGACTGCAAAGGCCAACCCCGGCCCGTCACCTCGAGTCGAGTGGCAGCAGCGTCTGGCGCAACTGCCAGGCCGAAGCCGTCTACCGCGTGGTGCATCTGGACAAGCTTTCGTCTAGACGTCTAGACATCGACAGAGCGTCGGCTTCCAGCCGATTCTGTTGAAAAAGTCGACCCTGCTCGGCCTGCCTTGCATTGAGGCGTGAGAGCGCCTTTTTTGTTCGCTGCTAGTGAGTTCTGAGCCCGGAAGTCTCTACCAAAAATAAAGATTTCAATCTCGGTACGTACTTTTCAACCGTGGAAACCATGGCCGACTTTTTCAACAGAATCGGCCAAAAGCGGCCATTCACAATCGAGGCCTCTTCAACGCACGCACGGATAGCTAATGGACGCACGGTAGCGCGTTCGAGTGACCAGCTTCTCAAGCGCTGGACGAGGCCCGCCTGCCGATCAAGGATAAGCGCGACGTGTTGGGGGATCCGCTGGCAGCTCAACCAGGTGCAGCGCCAATTGATAGCGATCAACACAACAGCCGCATGGATGCGGTGCGCCTGGAAAAAAGCGCTTTGAGACCATTGGCCGGTGCCTGGATAGGAGCAGGACCTGGGGCGAGCCGCATGAAATCCGAAGTTATATAGTGGCATTTAGCTGCAAAAGGAGCGCCTCATGGCCGACGATAAACAACACCGTACTGCGACAAGCCTCAAAGATTTCATCAAAAAGATGAATGCGCCTAAGGAAATCTGCGTTAGTGGCCAGCGGTTCTATGTCGGCCATGTGGGCATGAGCAAGCTGGGAGAGACAGATATAGAAGAAGTTGAAGTTCGCGCGCTGGGATTGAAGCTCGTTGAAGAACTAACCTTTGAAACCACAGCGAGCAGCTCAAAACTATCGGCCAAGTGTTTTGCGAAACTAGATGATGATGAGCGCGGACAACTAGCTGCTGCCATATTGAAGGCGTCAGGGGTTGAATCGAGCTGCGAAGACCCGCTAGAAGGACTTGGCCAGTACTTTCATACGTGGCGCGCAAAAGTAAGTGAGATGCCACGATGGTCTGGGGTTGGGGAAACTGCGCTGGCAGCTATTCAACAAAACATGACGGGGCTGGCCTCTACTAGCGCAGCTCTTGAAGGTTTGCGTCTTGGCAATTCTTTTGAGCTAGGACGGGCTGCAGTTACCTCGAATTTTGATAGTTTGAACGGGTCGAAGTTGGCCAGTGCCGCTGCCGAAGTCCAGTTGGGCAAGCTTCCGCCGAGTGTCGCAGCAATACTTGATCCGTTGGGTGGGGGCAGAGCGACCGACGGGTTTTTCAGCAGCATAAGCGAGCCCACGAAGAACCGCATTGAGCTGCCGGTTATTGACTGGTCAAGCACTCCGGAGAATCGAGCCGCGGTTGCAGGCGAACAAACAGCTGAGCGACTGGAGCATGTAGCCGGGTTACTTGCAACGATGGGGCGTGAGCTGAACGAATTAACGCACACAATAGTTCACACAGCTATACCGCAATGGATGGCGCAAGTGAGAGACGAGCAGGATGCTAGCAACCGCTCTCTTCGCCACGCGTCGTCAGGCTTGAAGCTTACAATTTTGGCGCTTGTTGTATCCGTAATGCTCAGCCTTGGACAAACTTGGCTATCCCGGCTGGACAGCATCGATAGTGATATTAGGGCAGACGCGAACGAAAGCCTGATGCGTCGGCAGATCGAGGAGATGCGAGAACTCCGAAATCAAATGATGGTGCAGTCGGCAGAGCAGCACGCACAGATGAAAGCATTGCAACAGGTAGTTGAGCGACTGGCTGAAACACCTCATGAACCCGCCGTCGCACCACCAAGTGAGGCCGCTAAGCTTTAGCTTGACGTCTTTGTGGCACTTCCTACGTGACATTGTGCGAAGTACTGCACGAAGCTTACCTCTGAGCAGCCAGCCGTACTCCTCATCCAGCAATACCGCTCCAGTAACCGTCCCGGTATTGGCCGACGGCGGATACCTAAACCAGATTGAAGCCATCATGAACCTAGCCATATTACGAACCGATTGCCGCGCGTCAGCCGTCAATCGTTACCGCGCAGCTTTCGAGTACAAAGAGGTTGTTTAGCAACAGCAGCTCAGCCAAATCGAGACGATCATTTGGGTCTACTTCGTTATGTACCCTTCGATTCCGGTAGGTTTGATAAGCACTTTTGAAGAGCCCTGCCCGCCCGATTTGCTCACTCGGATCCAGATCCAACCACCGCAGTTTCGGAGTGGGTCCTTCAAAAGCCGCGGAGAACAGCTTATTAGCAGCCCCACTTAGCCCTGTTCGGTTCTTGATGAACCCCTCGAGACGGGCATACCCATTGATTAGCCGGGCGTTCGGATCCTCGAAAAACCTGATCGCCAGGTCTGCGAGGCGTTCATCAATGATGCCAAACGGGATAATGGGCTCGAATGTACGCAACGCTGTCCCCAAAGAACGCCCTTGCATACCCGCTTCGTAAATGTAGTTATGCAAGCGCGTTGGCGTCAGTTGCGTAGACGTGTCCAAGAACTTCAAATCCTGCGTGGTCAACGCGGCGCTTTCGAGCCTATTCAGGAGCCGCAGCGTGACCACATGCTCTTCAACTTGGAATTCAAATGCACTTAGAATCTGGAGCGCCGAGGCGAGCCCCCGCGGGCCCTCTCCGCAGTAGCCTGAAGTAAAGCCCGGCCGGATAGCAATCAGCTCGTCCTGCTCTGTGCCCATCAGGAAGCCATGCCTTGATGACTGGCCCTCTGGAGCAGTTAGAAGCTTTATCGTGGAGATAGGAATGCGATGCTGAATCAATGAACGGATGGCTTCGAGGCACGGCTGGGTAAATGCGGTACCTAGATACTGGATCGAGATTGGTTCTTTCAAAAAGCGTTCAAGCAACACGTCGCTTCCTTCTTTCGCTAGGCACAGCACCTGCTGCAATAGCTAGTCTGTAGCTGATCATGCTGGCATATCGGCTCCGATTGGCGCTAGCACCCCAGCATGCACGCAGACATCAACCAGCCAACAGCAGACATCAGTTCTGGGGGACCAGTTGACTTATTGAGCCAAGCCGCAATAGTTGCTCAGGCTTGGTATTCCTCAAGGTCAACTATGTCTTCCGCTCATGAATCGCTCTTGGCAGAACTGAAAACCCTCAGCAAAGATCAAATCCAGCAAGCGGGGCATAGGTATACGCCCGGGGTTGATCCTGAAGCACCGAATCTTAGGATCGAATCACTCTTCTCCGCGATCGAGAACGTCGCCTGCGGAGCGGGCGCCCTTGCAAGATTCCAATCGACGCTAGATGCATTCTCAGAAGCTTGGACGAATGCTAAGCGTTCAAGCCAGCGGCCCGATGCACTTGAAGCAAGATTGGATGATGCCCGTGCCTTCTTATTGCCGATGATGAACCGCTTGCGCCAGTGCGACGCAACAGCAGGAGAAGAGTGGTCGGATCGAGTCATCGGTATTGAAGCTGAGCTATCAGCCGATATGGCGCACTGGCGTACGGAGGAGAACAAGCTATCGCCGGCCGATAGGGATACCGGTTATTCCTCCGCACGCGACACGATCCGAGGCCATATGAACGCGATCGGTCGGTGTTTGACCATCGTCAGCGATGAGAAGGAGTTCATCCAAAGCCCGGCGTTCAAAGTCCTATTCGATCCAAAACTTCTGGTAAGCGGCGAGTGGGGCACGGGTAAAACGCATCTGCTGTGCGATATCACGCAAGAGCGCATTAGTCGCAACCAAGCCACAGTGCTTGTTCTGGCCAAAAACTTCGAAGGCAGTGTGATTGCAGAGATCTGTTCGCGGATTCAAGCAGAGCTCACTACAGCTGAGCTATTCGATCGACTTGGCGAGCTGGCCAACGAGTCTGCAGGTCGCACAGTCTTCATCCTCGAAGGTGTAAACGAAGGTCGCCGTCGAGAATGGCGAGATGCCATTACGACCCTGCAGCTGCTCCTAGCCGATCGCCCGAATATTGGATTGATCGTCACGTGTCGCACGCCATTTGAGCCAATCACCATCGACCAAAAAGATCTAGAGAAATTTCATAAGGTCGTGCACTACGGGTTCGACGATCAGGAGTTCGATGCGCAGGCAGCATTCTTCCAGTACTACAAGTTGCCGTTACCCGAGGTACCGCTGCTGGACAGAGAGTTCTCAAGACCGCTAACGCTGAAGCTAATCTGTCAGTCACTTCAGAGCCTGACAGGCAGGAAACTGGCAGAAGGGTTTGCAGGTATTGCCTCGGGACAGAAGGGCATGACCTTTGTCCTCGAGTCGTTCGTCAACCGTGTTGGCGAGCCAATTGAGCGTGAATTTGGTCTGAGAGCCAAAGGGTGCTGGCTACTGCTGAAGGGGGGCAATCAAATCCCTGACAGTCGGCTCGCGGGCTTCGCGCCGTGTATGGCAGCGAACATGCGCGGCTATGTTCGTCCTTCAGAGGCTGACCGTATTGTCGCTGCGAACTATCCGGCATTGAAATCGGCACAACGTCGCCAGCTCCTTGACGTGCTACGAACAAATGGACTCATCGAAGAAGACGCCGTCTGGTACTCGGCAAACTCCGGGTATAAGACCAGGGTCGTCTTGCGGCTTCCCTATCAACGATTCAGTGACCACCTCATTGCGAGACACTTACTGAAAACTCACCTCGATGCCTCCTCGGCCGCAGCCATCAAACAAAGCTTCACGGGCAAAGCGCCTCTTGCGCGAATCTTCCGGATGCCCAGTCGCTTTCAGCGAGAGTACGCCGAGCCAGGCTGGGCGCAGGCACTGATAACCGAGTTTCCAGAGCGAGTGCGGTCGCGACTACCTGACAAGGAGCGGGAGCTGTTCTTCGCCTTGCCCAAACGAGCCCAGAACTTAAATGCCTACTTTGATCCATTCATCGAAGGAATCTTTTGGCGCGATCCCGCAGCCTTTACGGAGGGGACTCGGGCTGTCATCAATCATTATCTGAATGCCAGCTCACAGGCTTGGGAGCAAATGGTGGATGCATTAGCGGCCGTCTCGACCAAGCCAAACCACCCTTATCATGCCCGGCGGCTCTACGACTATCTTGCGCGCTTCCCCATACCGGACCGCGATCTTCAATGGTCCGAATATCTACGGCGCCGGTACGCATCGCCCACCATTCACCGGTTACTGACTTGGGCGCAAAAGCTCAACGTTGCGAACATGACGCCACAGTCGGCGAGTGAGCTGGTTGTGCTGCTCTCCCTTGTTCTTACAACCGTCGTTCGAAGTGACCGGGACTTGGCGACGAAGGCTCTTGTACTGATCGGGGAGCGGTTTCCGGAGGTGCTTTTCACCCACGTCGTGACGAGTCTTGGCTTCAATGATCCCTATGTACCGGAACGCATGTTGGCTGCTGCTTACGGGACAACAATGTCACTGGTGGACTCGGAAGTGACTGTGACGTTTCGGCCACTACTCGGGGATCTTGCGAAGACCTTGTACAAAATGATGTTTGCGCCCCGCGCCCGCCATGCGACGCACCACACACTGATGCGGGGTTACGCAGTCGGGATTATTGATCTCGCTCAGCGAGCGAGCTGCGCAACCTTACCCAAAGCCGCAGGTAAAAATCTTGCGGCACCGTTTCCGAACACACCGTCTACATTTGCGAGTAATAGCAAGCCTGATCCAGCTGTAAAAGCGACAGTTGAAGATGCCATTCGAATGGATTTTGGCAACTACACGATGGGTCGCTTGATCCCTAATCGCGCTAATTACGACGATAAGAATCCCGAGTACGTCCGGGTTCGCGAGAAGATCGAGCGTCGCATTTTCGACCTAGGATACCGATCTGATCGATTCAAAGCTGCTGATCGGGATATCGGGGGAACGTCCTGGAATGCTCGTGACGAAGTTAAGGTGGATCGATACGGCAAAAAGTACTCTTGGATCGCCTTTTTCGAGATGTGGGGTGAGCGTGAGGCCACGAAAAAGCTGCCGGAATGGCGCCTCGGAGAGAGAACCTCCGATTGTGGCGTTGATCCTAGCTTTCCGAAGCGTCCATCCAATTGGAAACCTCCTATTCCTGACCTATTCGGCGCACCTAGCCATAGCACTGCAGCATGGGTCCAGGGCGGCTTCACGCCGAACTGGCATTCGTTGCTCGGGATTCCTGAAATAAACGGAAACCAAGGTAAATGGGTACTTTTGCAGGGGTATATCGGTGGTATCGACAAGCGCCATGATCGAAAGCTTTTTGCCTTCCTGCGTGGAGTATTTGTCGCTCGCAAGGACGTGCAGAGCCTTAGAGAAAAGTTTCTTGCAGTGGACTATCCCGGGAACCGCAGGATCCCGGAAGTGGTTACCGAGCACTACCTCTACGCCGGGGAGGCCGGTCGCAGTCAGAGCTATGCGCGAGAGCTGTATCAGAAGAACGGTCGGTATCGTCGGCAAGTTGTTGAGGCATTCGATGAATACGTGCAAGTGGGGCAGGCGAGTATGGATCGGACTGCTGCCGCCAGAACCAGATTGACAGCACGCGATGGAGAGGGGGCCAAAACTTCTTTCGCCGATTTGTTAGGTTCGATGCCGAAATTACGCCATGTCCCTGGCATTCGCATTGAGCTTCCATTCATCCACTTTGGCTGGGAGTCCTATCACTCGTCGCACAACGATTTCTCGGGTTTCGATCTCCCTGCGCCTAGCTTGATTCAGCGGCTTGGCTTAGCGAGCAAGAATCGCGAAATCGACTTCTACGACGCGATGGGTAATCCCGGGACGCTCTATAGAGAGGCTGGAAGTGCTTGGAAAGGGGATCGGCATAGGCTCTTGTACATCCGCGCCGATCTTCTCCAACGGTATCTGATCGAAACTCGCCAAGTCCTCGTCTGGTGCAACTGGGGTGAACGGGACTGGCTGCAAAAAATGGACGGTTACGACGTCATCAGAACTAACGATCGACAACGAATCTACCAAGCTCATGAGCATATCCATCGTTCGTTTGCTCAATGGTCTGCAAAAGACATGAACATCATTTAGCCACTGAATAGACCCTGATTCTGTAAATTATCAACGACCGCTCTTGGCCGATTCTGTTGAAAAAGTCGGCCATGGTTTCCACGATTGAAAAGTACGTACTGAGATTGAAATCTTTATTTTTTGGTAGAGACTTCCGGGCTCAGATCTCACGTAGCAGCGAACAAAAAAGGCGCTCTCACGCCTCAATGCAAGGCAGGCCGAGCAGGGTCGACTTTTTCAACAGAATCGGCCGTTAGCTGCCACCACTAAATTTTCTCAGACAACAACCATCGACAGCTTCTATATCTAATCCTGTGCGATTAGCAGGCCGGCCTCAGTCATTGTTCGGACTCAATAACGCCCCGCCAATGCACGCGCCAAAACGAGCGAAGCCACCGAATAAACAGTGGTCGGCAGTCCTTGGCATCCATGCCAGCGAACCAGCCCAGGTAACTCACCGAAAACTCCAGCCACATCCGAAGCAATACCAACCCGGTTGACCTAGAAGGCATCGCCTCATGCGAAAGTTACTGACCAGCGCGCCGGGCGGCTTCGGGGCCGAAATCGCCTGGCGATACATCACCGCGGTTGAGCCAGTAGCCACGACGCTGTTCGTTGATGAGGTTGAACGCTAGGTAGGTCCCGGCCTCCAGGTCATGGTAAAGGCCGACACCCGCCTGCCACCCTTCCAGCTCTGGAAGATGAATGGTGTTGAGCATGGAGGTCCGCCACAGGCCGCCACGGGTGTCGTAGTTGTCGCCCATCACCGGCATCCAGCTGTCCTCGTCGATGTACAGGTCGCGCTTGGCGTAGAGGTGTCGGTAACCTTCCTTGAGCGTCGCCTGTATCACCCAGACCCGTCGCAGCTCATAGCGCATCACGTCGGGGTTAATGTGGTTCGGCGTCAGCATGTCGGCGTATTTCTGGGTTTTGGCGTGGATCTTGTAATTATTCGCGGGGATGAAGAGCTCCTGCTTGCCAATGATCTTCCAGTCGTAGCGCTGGCCGGAGCCGTTGAAAATGCGCACCTCGTCCACGGTGATCGAACCGCCGGTACCGGGGAACGACATGTCATAGCCATAGCCCGGCGACTGGCGCACGCGTCGGGTGCCAGGATCGTAGCGCCAGCTCTGCGAAGGTTTGGCGACGTAATCCCAGGTGTGAATGCCGTTGTTCACCTCGCCTTTGTCGCGCAGCGGCAGCAACGTCAGGTTGCTGTAATAAGACGAGGCGGCCAGGTCTTTGGTGTAGATGACCTTGTTGGGTTGGTTGCCTGGCGCCGAGTTACGCGAGTGCACGCGCCCCCAGTTGACGTTGCCGTCCTTGAGGACGTAGGCGTTGTCCGAAATGTAGTCCTCCGTCCAGGCGTAGCGGCCACCCATGGTGGCGTTCATGCGGATTTCCTCGGCTGACTGAGGGATGGGGAACATCACCCCGCCCGCGCGACCCTCGATGCCTTCGCCGTTATTCACCAGTTTGGCGATGCGCGCGTTTTCCAGCGTCGCGTCGCAGACGCCCTTGTTGTAGGAGAAGTCGCGATGCGTCGGGTAGACCGGCATGCGGAAGGTGTCGGGGTACTGCTTGAACAACGCTTTCTGGCCGGCCGACAGATGCTCGGCGTAGCGATCCATCGTCTCGGCGGTGATCACGAAAAGCGGCTGTTCGTTGGCATAGGGGTCTTGCGGATGGGTGCTGGCTTTCGGGTCGATGCCATCCGGCGCGCCGGACCATTTGCCGCTGAACTCAGGGATCGTGCCTTCCGCATTCCCGGCCTTGATGGCGCCGAGGCAAGTCAGTTCGGTGCCCAGTCGGGCAATCTGATCTTCAGGCAGCTGTGCCAGGCTCAGACCGGAATAAACCTGTAAGGCGAGCACACCGGTAAGCCCGAGGCACAGGGACTGTTTACGTCGCATATTGTTCTCCTTATTGAATCGACGACTTTTCGCGCAGCCTGTGGGCTGCAACGAGACAAAGCTCAAGGCAGATACCGGCGAAGTGCCGGGGTTTGGAGAACAAGTGAGGCGACGCGCTCCGGTTCATACCTGTCCCTGAGGCAATGAGACGAGTATCGATAGCGGCGGCTGAACGCAGCATCGTCCGCTCGGACTACCGGAATATCAGGCGGAGCGCCTGACCAAAGAGAGGCTCTGCCCCGCAGGATCTGCAACTGATGGATCGCCGCGCACGCTATGCAATCAGTTACTCATCTGCAGCCAGAGCCACGGCGTGCTGGGAGCCGACGTGCAGGCGGCGGGAAACGAAGCGCCAGCCATCATCGCTACGCTGCAGGACGTCTTCGTAGCGGATGTACATGTCCAGACGCTGGTTCTGCGCTGCTATCAGATGGCTGGCCACGCAGTAGGTGAACCCCGCAGCGCGGTCACCTTCGATCCGATACAGATGGTTGTGCACATTGTGCATCGTCCACTCGAAGCGCTCGCTCAGCAGGCCAACGAGGTAATGGCCGTCGTCGAGGTCGTAGCCCGGCCCGCTGACTCGCACCTGGCCGTTGAGAAAGCACGCGCAGAAAGCATCGGCGTCGCGCCGGTCGGCGGCATCGGCGTAGCGATAGAGGAGTTGCTGAATTTCAAGCTGATCGTGCAGATGCTGGCTCATGTGAGGCTCCTGTGCTGGTGGCGCCAGCCTCAGCTGGAAACGGATTGCCGGCATCCTCGGAACGGACTATCTGGCGGGCCGAGAGCGAAGGTGCTCGGGTGCGCTCGATAAACGACAACAAGCCCGCCTCACGGGTCGCGAAGCGGGCTTGCATGTGCGCGTGCGGAGCTACAGGTAAGTCTTCACCAATGCCTCGACCGCGTTGCGCACGTCGCCACGACGATAACCAAGGCTGTCGTCCGGCTCATAACGCGCATAGTTACCGCGACCGGTATAGATCGCCGAATCGGGTAGCAATGGGTGCTCCTGATCCAGCTCCGGCAGTTGCTGCCGATTGCCTGCCGCATCGAAGAACAGCTGGAAATACTCTGTGAAGGACAGATTTTCGTCCCCGACCAGATACGCTTTGCCCGGCTCACCGCGCACCAGCGCATTGAACAACGCCTCGGACAGCGACTGCACCGACATGAAGTTGGTACCGCCCTTGGGACCGAACGGCGGGATCCCCTCCAACTGCCCCATGGCATACCGGGTGTAGGCCTCGAACATCGCGTTCGGCAGGCCAGGTACGTGACCGACCATGAACGGCGCGTTGACCGACATCACCTCGAACTCCGGCGTATTCAGTGCGCGAACGCCCATGCATGACTCATGGCGCGAGCGCACGTAGGGGTTGCTATCGATCAACTCCGGCGCAATCTGCGGGTAGAAGCTGCCGAGCATGACGGCGCGGCGGATGCCGGCATTGCGCGCCTGAGCGAAGAAATTCGGAATCGCCAGCGAATTGTTGGCATGCCATTGCGCTGCCAGATCGCCTGCCATATCGACATGGCGAATGTCGTGGCCAGCACAGAACAGCAGCGCGTCGAAGCCTTGAAGCAACGAAGCGTCGAGCTTCTTGCTGGCGTAATCCAACGCCACGAAGGGCAATGCCGCCAGCGACGGCGCTGTCGGTGCGTTGCGCGAGGCGATGGTGGCGTTCCAACCCTGCTGCTGCAGGTACAACGCCGCGTGACCGCCCAGCAGACCGCTACCGCCCACTACCAATACGTTCATTTTTTGTCCTATTAGTCAGTACAAAGTGTCAGCACCAATCGCGCGGGCTCAGTAGATAAAGCCACCGCTCTCGACCACCGGCGTATTGGTCCAACCGCCCTGCGGGGTGCGATACCAGCCGGCGGCGGCCAGCGCGCCGCCGTCGACATGCAACGTGGTGCCGGTGATCCAACCGGCCAGATCGCTGGCCAGGAACAACACGGCGTTGCTCATATCCTCTGGTTCGCCGAAACGCCCGAGCGGAATCCAGTCCGAGACCCGCTCGCGGTATTCGGGTTTGATCACCGCGCTGACCGGCATTTGCGGCGTTTCGGTGGTTTCGGGTGCGATCTGATTGACGCGGATGCGGTCGCCAGCCAGCTCCAGCGCCAGGCTGCGCGTGAAACCTCCCAGCGCTGACTTGAAAGCTGCATAGACAGAGAGAAACGGGATTCCGCGGTAGCCTTCGATGCTCGCCACGTTGACGATGCTGGCCTGCGCCCCGGTACGGCGACGGAGCAGCGGAATGGCTGCTCGCGTGACCTGAAAGACCTGGCGCAGGTTCACCGCGTAAAGCCGCTCGAAATCCTCGTCGCTGTATTGCTCGAGTGGCTTGAACACCTGCAGGGCGTCGCCCACGTTGTTCACCAATACATCCAGCGCCGGGTAGCGCTCTGCAACCGTGGCGAACGCGCTATCCAGCGCTGCCTGCGAAGTCACATCGGCCTCCAGCACCAGATGGCCTCCGTCGCCCAGAGACTGGCGCACCTGGTCCGCACGCACCGGGTCTATTTCGAGCACGATCACTCGCGCGCCAGCTTTAGCAAAACGCTCCGCCACATCGCGTCCGATACCGGCGCCGCCACCCGTGACCAACACTGTTTTGTCGTTGAAATTCATGGCTACCTCATTGTTGTTATTGAAAGGAATGCACATTGAAAATGACGGCCAGACTGGATAGCCGATTCATCGTCCGGAGCGATGGTCAGAAGCTGTATTTAGCGTTGAACGACAGGTAGTCGCGGTCGGCCAGCATCCGTCCCTTACCGATGTTCGGCGAGCTGAGGTAATCGACATAGGTCATCCCGACCTGGAAGTTGCCCAGATACTTCAAATCCGCGCCGAGGGTCAGGCGCTTCTCTGCGCGGCCGATGCCCTGCAGGGCGCTGCCGTCGAGGTTCTGCTGCCAATTGACCTTGGTCACCAGGTCCCAGCCACTGAAGACGTTCGGGTACTCCAGCTGCGTCCCAAGCCCGAGCAGGGTCGAACCGCGGGTCTGGCCGTCGTAGACGAAACTGTCGAAATTGCCGATGTCGACACCATTGACGCTGATGCCCACCGGGTCCACGGACTCGATGTACTGGTGCATCACCTCGCCGAACACCGAGGTCTGGTGTGCGAGCCAATTCGGGCCGATCAGGTACTGGGCGTTGACGTTGGCCTGCCAGACCTCGCCGCGCGCCGGCGTGCCGTTGTCCAGATATACCGCCGAGCCGTCGCGGTAACTGAGATCCCCAGCGAACTGCACCGCATCGCCGATCTTCGAGCTGAAGCTCAGGCCAGTCAGCTTCACGTCCTCGAAATAACCCAGCTTGAAGGTTCCGGGCGCCACGCTGCCAGACATCGAGGAATAGCGGGTGTCGCCACCGAAGTTGAAGAACAGCGCACCGACACGCTCGTGGTAGCGGTAGTGAAACAGGCCCACCTCGGTGCTGTCGGTCAGCCGGTAGCGCAGGCCCACGCCCCATTGCCCGCTGTCTCGCGGTTCTTCTTCGCCACCGTAGGACAGCGCAGCGAACTGCGGATTGCCGGCAGCGAAGCGGAAATACTCGGCGCCTGGGCCGAAGATGTCACTGCTGTTGAAGTAATCGCCCACCGGATTGAGCTGGGTCTCTTCCCACTCGTACTGGTAGAAGCCCAGCAGCGCGAGGTCTTCGTTGAGCGACCAGGAGGCGGAGAACTGCCCCACCGGCAGGTAGGCATCTTTCGCCTCGGTGCCCGGCACGTTGAACTTGGTCGAATCCACTGGTGCCTGTCCCTGACTGATGTTCGGCCAGAACATGCTCTCGCCCCAGGCCACCAGATGACGGCCAGCCTTGAGCGACAGGTACTGGCCCTCGAGAACGTCAAAATTGCCGTACACGTACGCATCGAGCAGGCGCGCCCGACCACCGCTGTCGCGGCGCGTGTCGCTGGTGAAGGTGTCGTGGCGGCCGCCCTTGTTCACGGTGTCCGGCGAATCATTGTCGTTGCGACCGTGGTAGGCCTCGTCATAGAAGTGGCTGGCGCGCAGGACCGCACCGAGATTCTCGTGGCGCACCAGCACTTCGCCGAAAAGGCTGACGCGGTTGGTGATCAGCGAGCCGCGATCGAAGTTGCGCGTACCGTCGTCGTTGTTGAGGCTTTCGAGGTACTGCCTGGCGGGCTTGCCGGTCCGTACCGAGGCGGTGTAGTTCACGGTCAGCATCGTATCGATGGTGGTCTTTTCACCGATTTCGAAAGTCGGCCCGGCCAGCGCCGCTCCGCTGCCCATCGCTATCGCCACGCCCAGCACGTGCAATGCAAAACCTGATTTCTTGTTGCTCATGGCTTGCTCCGTTCTTGTTGTCGTCTCGCTACCGTTCCGATTCAACCCCCCGGCCGCATGCGGACCGAGGCAGCAATCGCCCGCCCCCGGGCGCGCTCGGCTGGTCGCCAGCGGTGTGCGAAGGTCGTTCTTGCATCTGGTTCGAAGAATTAGCGGTAGGGCTCGAAGCGCTCGAATGGCACTTCAACGATGTTGAAAGCCGGCGCCATCATCGATCGCACCGGCTCTCTACATGCAACCCGTCAGCGCCCTGCGGCGCGAAGGGCGTCAGGCGTGTACATGCTCGGGGACAGGTTTCCAGCGTTCAGGATCGGCCCTTTTTTCGATTCGTTGGTCAACGAGTAGGCCAGGTACTGACCGGTGCTCAGGTCGTGGTAGAACGCCACGCCCGACTGCCAGGCGCTCATGTCAGGGTGGTAGTAGTAGTTCGTGGAAGCGTATTTCCACAGCTGGCCGCGTGTGTCGTAGTTGTCGGCCAGCACGCCGTGCCAGGTGTCCTCGTCAAGGAACATCACCCGCTTGCCGTACACGTGGCGGTAACCCTCCTTCAGCGTCGCCTCCAGCACCCACACGCGGCGCAGCTCGTAACGCAGATGCTCTGGGTTCGGATGTTTGGGGGTGAGCAGGTCTGCGTACGTCACTTCGCCGCTATTGACCTTATAGGCGTTGGCCGGGATGTAGATTTCTCGTTTGCCAAGCATCTTCCAGTCAAACCGCTCCGGCCCACCGTTAAACAGGCGGTCCTCGTCGACTATCATGGTGCCGTTGCTGCCAGCCATTGGCTGGTCGTAACCATAGCCCGGCGACTGACGAACACGACGGGTGCCAGGGTTGTAGGACCAGGCGGTCCGGGGATTGGTGGCGAAGTTGTAGGGTTCGTGGGCGGCAATGGCAGTGCCGCGATCCCGGGTCGGCAGGATGGTGTAGTTGTAGGAGTAGGCCTGTACACCAGCCTTGGTATAAGGCGTCTCGGTCGGGTGGTTGGCTGGCGACAGCCCCTTCATATGGGTGCGGCCCCAACCGATGTTGCCGTCGGGCATCACCGAAGCCAGATCACGTACGAAATCCTCGGTCCAGGCCCGCGCCGGAAGCTGATGGTTCCACAGCAGTTCGTACCCGTTCTTGGGAATTGGGAACATCACCTGGCCGATACCTTCCACACCCATGCCTTCATCGACCACCTCGGCGTTCAGCGCATTCCACTTGGCCCGCTCGCATATGTAATCCGGGTAGCGGTAGTCGCGGTGGCCAGGGTAAACGTTCATACGAAAGGTGTCGGGGTACTTGCGGAACATCGCCTTCTGGCCTTCCGTCAGGCGCTCGCCATGCTCCTCGAAGTTCGCCGCGGTGATGACCACGACCGGTTTCTCATCGGCATACGGATCGACCGCCTTCCCACCGGAGTGAAGTACGTGATCCCAACCTGGCACCTCGCCGAGGTATTTGCCTGTGAACTCGGGGATCGAACCGTCGGCATTGCCGGCACGCTCGGCACCCGTACAGGTGAGGTCATTGCCGAGGCGGGCCGCCTCTTCCTCGCTCACCTTGGCATACGCGTCCAGCGACATCAGTTTCACCGCCAGCGCCATTGAGAGAAGAGCTACAGATTTTTTCATTGTTATTGTCTCCATCGGTTGCCTATCGGATCTGGTACCGATTCTTTCCAGAGACCCAAGCCCTTACATCGTCTGTAAAGACTACCCGCCGTATTCACTGGATCGATTGGCGCGCAGCTGTTTTCGCGCGCTTGAACGCAGCGGTTATGCAGAGACGATTGCGTGATGAAAACGAGGACGAGCGACCGCGCAACAGCGAGAACTCGCCGCTGCGCGGGGACGGGAAGACGTGCCGGAGCCCAAGTCAGCACATAGGCTCGGCCGGCACGGCAGGAAGGCTACAGCAGTGCTTTGAGCTCCTGTTTCACTAGCTTGCCCATGGCGTTGCGCGGCAGCGGTTCGTCGCGCAAGCAGAGGCGCGACGGCAGCTTGTAGGCGGACAGTCGCTCGGCCAGGTGGCGCTGCAGCTGCGCTTCATCCAGCCGCGCACCAGGGCGCAGGCAGGCCACCAATCCGACGCACTCGCCCATCGCCTCGTCAGGCACGGCAAATGCCGCCGCCTCGCTCACGTCAGGATGACTACAGGCGCAGTGTTCTATCTCCAGAGCCGAGATGTTCTCGCCACCACGGATGATCATGTCCTTGATGCGGTCGGTGATACGCAGGAAGCCATCCTCATCGAGGACGCCGACATCCCCAGTGAACAGCCATCCCTCCCGCAGCGTCTCGGAGGTCTCGTCCGGGCGGTTGCGGTAGCCCTGCATCAGGGTCGGCGTCCTGAGCCAGATCGGTCCTTGTTGGCCGGGTGGCAGCGCCTGCCCTGGATCCTCGCCGATGCGGATGTCGACGATCGGCAGCGCCCAGCCAGCGCAGCCAGGGCGAGCAACGAACTGGTTGCCCGCATAGGCCGCGCCGATACCGTTGCTTTCGGTTAGGCCATAACCGGCTCCGGCTAGGGCGTTCGGCCGGAGCTCAATCAGTTGGTTTAGCAAGGCCGTCGAGGCCGCGCCACCGCCCAAGCCCAAGCCCATCAGACAATCGGTCTCGGCACTGCCAAAGCGTGGATGAGCCAGCATCTGCTGCATCATGACCGGCGCGCCGCTGAATTGGGTGCAGCGCTCGCGCGCGACCAGCTCGAGCGCCTGATCGACGTCCCATTTGTACATCATCACCAGCCGCCGGCCGCCGCGCAGCGCATTGAGGAACATCGCGTGCAGGCCACTGACGTGGAACAACGGCACCGCCAGCAGCACCGTGGGCTGCAAGCCGGATTCCAGCAATGGGCGGATGCGCTCGTAGGAAGTCATGCCGGCGAATGCGCCCTGGAATTCCAGTGCGTACAGCGCCTGGGCAAGGGCGCGATGGGATGACACCGCACCTTTGGCGCGGTGGGTGGTGCCGGAGGTGAAGAGAATCAGCGCTGGATCATCGGCGGCGGGACTGTGCGGCTCTACCGCCTCTACCGACTCCCGGAGCAAATCGGCATAGGCCAGTACGCCTTCGGCCGCCTCGACGTCCACAGCCAGTGCGCGTACATCCAGTACCGCTAGTCGATCAGCCACCAGATCCAGGCGCGCCGGATCACAGATCAGCAGCACCGGGTCGATGTCCTCCAGCGCATTCAGCAACTCGTCGCGCCGCGCCCAGCTGTTGAGCGGGACCGGCACCGCGCCGGCCTGCACCACGGCGATGAAGCCGACCAGCCACTCGGGCCGGTTGCGCATGGCAATGGCTACCCGCTGGCCCGGCTGTACGTCGAGGGTGCGCACCAGATGCGCGGTCAGCCGATCGGCTGCCTGGTAGAACTCGGCATAGCTCAGACGCTGGTCCTGCCATACCAGAAAGGGCCGCTCGGCGAACGCGCGGCCGGCCTGCACGGCTTCGACCAGATTGGCCGGAGCGTTGCGAAAATAGCGGGCGCCCTCCTCCGATGCGACCACCTCGAAAGGCGAGCCCGGCGCGATGAGCTGCTGCCACGCACCCTGCCACTGCTGGATCTGCTCCTTCATTTGCCGTTCTCCTGTGCCGGGCCGTGGCCGGGCGATCCTTGCCCGGCCTGCGACCCGCATCATTATTGTTGTTGTTTGGCGTGTGCTACGCGGGCCGGCGGGCCATTGCGAACAACGCCTCAGCTCAGAGTCGCGCCATAACGTTCGCAATGGAAGTCCGAATCGCCGAGGCAAGCCTGGGCCACGCGAATGCGCTTGAGGTACAGGCCAAGGTCGTATTCATCGGTTACGCCAATACCACCGTGCATCTGCACCGCCTCGTTGGAAATCCGCTGCGCGGCCTCGTTGATTTTCCACTTGCCCAGGCTGACCAGTCGGGCTCGCTCGCCGGCATCCAGCTTGGTGTCATCCAACGCCTCGAAGGCCGCCATGACCGCGCTGCGCGCCAGCTGCAGGTCGACATACAACCGCGCCGCCCGATGCTGCAATGCCTGGAACGAACCGATGGGCGCATCGAACTGCACCCGCGTGCGCAGGTATTCCAGCGTCATCTCGAAGATCCGCTCGGACATACCGAGCAGCTCCGCCGCCAAGCAGGCACGACCGCGATCCAGCGCCCGCTCCAGGACCGCCGCGGCATCACTCTCGCCGAGGCGTGCCGAACACGGCACGCGCACGCTATCGAAGGCCAGCGTCCCGTGGTTACGAGCATCCACCAGCGTCTGGGGCGAGACGTGCAGCCCTTCGCTATCAGCGGGCACCAGGAACAGCGCCGTCCGGCCGTCTTCGAGACGAGCGACGGTCAGGAACGCATCGGCCTCACGTGCATCCAGTACCCATGCTTTGCTGCCGGCCAGCAAGTAGTCGTCCGCATCGGCAACCGCTTGCAGCGCGACCCGCTCAGGGGCATGCCGATGGCTTTCTTCCAGGGCCAGCGCCAGGCGCTGCTCACCGCTGATCAATGTCGGAATTAGCGTTTGGCGCTGCGCCTCGCTCCCCAGCGCCTCGATCAAACTGCCGCAGAGCACGATGCTCGACAGCAGTGGCGAGGGGCTCAGGTGGCGGCCGAGTTCCTCGAACAGCGGGGCGAAGCCGGCAAAGCCGAAGGCCAGACCGCCTTGTTCCTCGGGAAACGCCACCGCGCTCCAGCCCAGCTCGAGCATCCCGCGCCAGGCGGCCTCGTCGAATCCGAGCGCCACGCCTTCATCGCGCAAGCGGCGCTGCTGGGCGACCGGTGCGCGGGAGGCGAGGAAGTCGCGGGCGCTGTCCTGCAGCTGTCGTTGTTCTTCGTTGTATACCAGGCTCACGGCAGACTCCTTCTACTTGCTATCCGGCAGGCCGAGCACGCGCTTGGCGATGACGTTCAGTTGTACTTCCGAAGAACCTCCGGCAATGGTCTGGGCGAAGCTGCCGAGCCATGCATGGGTCATCGCCACCTCGCGTTCGCCGTGGCCTTCGATGGAAAACCCCAGCCCGCGGTGCCCCATCAGGTCCAGCATCAGTTCGAACTTGTCGCGCTCCTGCTCGGAATGCACCAGCTTGGAAATGGCCATGATTCCGGACACGTCTTCGCGAGCGCGCATGCCTTCCATCATTCGCCGCGTGGTCAGGCGGAAGGCGTGCTCGTCCATCAAGCAGGCCAGGGCACGCTGGCGCAGGGCATGTTCGCCAGGCGTAGCGGGCTCGGGCAGGTACTGGCGCAGGTGCGGCAGCAGGTCGAAATGGGTCGGTAGGGCCGACTCGCTGAACTTGGACATGGCCTTGCGTTCGTGCTGCAACAGCGCCTTGGCCAGCGTCCAACCGCCGTTGAGCGGGCCGATCAGGTTCTTCTTCGGCACGCGCACTTCGTCGAAGAACACTTGGCAGAACGACGACTTGCCGCTGATCAGGTCGATCGGTGTGACGGTCACGCCCGGCGACTTCATGTCCAGTACGATCAGGCTGATGCCGGCGTGCTTGGGCTGTTGGGGACCGGTGCGCACCAGCGCGTACATCCAGTCGGACTTGTTGCCGTAGGAGGTCCAGATCTTGGTGCCGTTGATGACGAAGTCATCACCGTCCTCGCGGGCGCTGGTCTTCAGGCTGGCCAGGTCGGAACCGGCGTTGGGCTCAGAGAAACCTTGGCACCAGCGAATCTCGCCACGCACCATCGGCGGCAGCAGTTCGCGCTTCTGCGCTTCGCTGCCGAATTCCAGAAGCACCGGGCCAAGCATCCAGATGCCGAGGTTGATCTGGGGCGGACGGCAACCGAGACGACGCATCTCGCCGGTCAGCACCGCCTGGCGCTCGGGGTCGAGCCCGCCGCCGCCAAACTCGGTCGGCCAATCGGGAGCGAACCAGCCCTTGTCGCGCATGCGCTCGAACCACAGGCGCTGATCATCGGTTTTGAATTGAATGTCGCGGCCGCCCCAGATCAGCTCGTCTTCCGGCATCGGGGTACGCATGGAGGGCGGGCAGTTGGCTTCCAGCCAGGCCCTTGTCTCGTCGCGGAACTGCTCGATAGTGCTCATCGCATGTCCTTGAAAACTGAGAGTCGTCGAACGGGTGGATCGAATCTAAGGGCCGGCTAGCAGGCGGCGCGTCGTCCGGATGGACGAGCCCGCCCAGGCACGTTCAAACCGTCGCAGCCCTGAGCCCCGCCTGCCGGCCAAAGAAGGTGGAGTCGCCCAACGACAGACCGGAGCTGTAACCCTCACCCCAGCGCGGCAGACCGCAGGCGGTGCGCCCGGCCGCAAAGAGCCCGGCGATGGGCTGGCCGTCGGCGTCAAGTACTTCGCCGGTCGGCCGGGTGGCCAGCCCGCCAAGAGTGAAGGCGTGGCCGCTGAAGTCCCCGGCGCAATAGCTCAGCGCGGCAAACGGCGGTTCGGTGAGCGGACGCAGCCAATCGGCGGCCTTGTGCAGCAGTGGATCGCGACCCTCTGCAGCTTCACGGTTGAAGGTCGCTACCGTATGCGTCAGCGCACCGGCGGGCAGGCCCAATTCCGCCTCGACCTCCTCCCAGCTCTCCCCCACCGCAGCGACCGGGATGTCCGGCTGCAGCATTGGCCTGCCGAAGATTTCGTTGTCCACCAGCAACCAGGCGCGACCCTCGGGCTGGCGGAGCACGTAGTGGGCGACCCGCCCGTGATAGGCGTCTTCATTGATGAAGCGTTCGCCACGCGCATTGACGAAGATGCCCTTGACCAGCGATTCCGGCGGGAAGAACGGCAGCGTGGCGAAGAATTCCTGCATGTTCAGGGCCGCCGCGCCGACACCAATGCCCATGCGAATGCCGCTGCCATCGTCGTTGCCGGCCGTTACCTGCTGCTGGCAGGCCTCGGCCGCCGGCACGAAGCGCCGCACCATTTCCGGGTTAGCTATGAAGCCGCCAGCACAAAGGATCACACCCCTGCGCGCACGGACGAAGCGTGGTTGGCCGTCCAGGCGCACCACCAGCCCGCACACCGCACCGCTCCGGTCGGTCACCAGGGTCAGTGCGCGGCTGCCGTAATGCACCTGGGCGCCGAGGGTAACGGCGCGCTCGCACAGCACCTCCATCAGCACCTTGCCCCCGCCCCAGCCCACGAATTGCGCGGTATGCCCGCGCGGCGCCGGTTGGGCAGCCTCGCTGAACGGCCAGGCCTTTTCACTGCCGGACCACAACAGCGTGTCGTCGGTGGTCGGCTCAATCCACTTGCCGGGCAGGTAGGTGCCCTTGAACGGCACGCCCTGCTCGCGCAGCCAGCCGAAATGCTCGACGCCGTGCTCGGCGTACAGGCGCACGCGCTCAGCGTCGGCTGCCGGCCCGCCGCACATCAACAGGTAGCGGTAGAAGTCCTCGGTGTCGTCGCTGAAGCCAGCCGCACGCTGGACATCCGTCCCGCCGCCGCCACCCACGTACACCTCTCCACCGGACAGCGCGGCGCTGCCGCCAGCAGCCGAGGCGACTTCGAATACTTGCACTTGGGCGCCGGCGGCGCAGGCCTCGATCGCCGCACAACTGCCGGCGGCGCCAAAGCCGACGATGGCCACGTCGGTCTCGATATCCCAGGCAGGCACATCTTCGACACGGCAAGGCCGCGCAGGGGTGTAGGAAATGCTCATGACAGGCTCCGGAGTTTTGTCTTGTTATGAAGAAGCCTGCAATCCCGTCGGCGAAAGAGCGTCGCTCGGGACGCAGCAGCGCCGGGACAGGCCCGGCGCCTAAGGTTTCAGCGAACCGCGCGCGGCATGCCCAGGCCGAACTGGGCGATCAGTTCGCGCTGCAGCTCGTTCACCCCGCCACCGAAGGTCTGGGTCACCGCTTCGCGCACTTCGTATTCCAGCTCGCCGAGCAGGAAGGCGGCGGAACTGCCGGGACGGACCAGGCCGTTTGCGCCGGCCACCTCGGTCAGCTTGCGCAGGATCTCGATGACCGATTCCGAGCCATAGACCTTGGTGGTGGAGGCCAGCGCGACGTCCATGCGGCCCTGTTCCAGCTCCGCAGCGATGCGGAAGTTGATCAGCCGCATCGCCTCGGTGCGCGCATAACACTCGGCGAGCAACTGGCGCACCCAGGGCCGATCGGTCGCGCGCCGACCGTTCTCATCCGGCGCGCGCGACCAGAGATAGACCCGGCGGAACAGCCCCACCACCTTGTCGCCCCAGGCTCCGAGGCCGAGCCGTTCGTGGTTGAGCTGGGACGTGATCAGGTTCCAGCCCTTGTGCAGCTGGCCCACGAGCATCTCCTTCGGCACCTTTACGTTGTCGTAGTAGGTGGCGGTCGTAGCGACGCTGCAAGTGGGGATCGGGGTATGCGAAAAGCCTTCGCTCTGGGCATCCACGATCATGATCGAGATGCCCTTGTGGCGCAGCTCCTCGGGGTTGGTACGCGCCGCCAGCCAGATGAAGTCGGCATTGCCGGCCCCGGAGGTCCACAGTTTGTTGCCATTGACCACGAAGTGATCGTCTTCAAGGCGCGCCGCCGTCTTCAAGGTAGCCAGATCGGTACCCGCATCTGGCTCGGAATAGCCGATGGAGAAGTGAATCTCGCCAGCGGCGATACCGGGAAGAAAGCGCTCCTTCTGCATCGGGGTGCCATGCTCCATCAGTGCCGGCCCGACGGTACTGATGGTCACGAACGGCAGCGGTGCGCCCGCGATGTTAGCTTCCTCGAAGAAGATCAACTGCTCGGTCGCGGCGTAGCCTTGTCCGCCGTACTCTTTTGGCCAGCCGACCGCCAGCCAGCCGTCCCGCCCCATCTGGCGGATCAGCGCGCGGAATTCCTCGCCGCCTTCCCGGCCGCGCATCTGCATGCGCAGCTCGGGGCTTATCAGCTGATTGAAATAGTCCCGCACCTTCAGGCGCAGGGCTCTCTGCTCATCGGTGAGATCAACGAACATTTTCGCTCTCCTCAGGCCACGCCGAGAATCAGGCCGCTGGTTGGCACACCGGTACCGGCGGTCACCAGCACGTGTTCGACGTTTTCCACTTGGTTGACGGCGTTGCCACGCACCTGACGGACACCTTCGGCGACGCCGTTCATGCCGTGAATGTAGGCTTCGCCGATCTGCCCGCCGTGGGTGTTGATCGGCAGCTTGCCGCCGCGGGCGTGATGCCCGGCGCGGACGAATTCCTTGGCCTCGCCGCGTGGCGCAAAGCCGAAGGCCTCCAGCTGTGGCAGTACGAAGGGTGTGAAGTGGTCGTAGATCACGGCGGTCTGGATCGCATCCGGGCCGATGCCGGCCTGGGCGTAAAGCTCACGCGCCACCACGTCCATCTCCGGCAGGCCGGTGATGTCTTCGCGGTAGAACGAGGTCATCGACTGCTGCCCGGGTGCCATGCCCTGCGAGGCGCCTTTGATGATGACCGGCTTTTGCTTGAGGTCGCGGGCGCGCTCGACCGAGGTGATGACCATCGCCACCGCACCGTCGGACTCCTGACAGCAATCGAGCAGGTGCAGCGGCTCGCAGATCCAGCGCGAGGCCTGATGCTCTTCCAACGTGATCGGCTTGCCATAGAAGAAGGCGTTCGGGTTCGTCGAAGCGAAGTCGCGCGCCGCGACCGCCACACGCCCGAAGTCCTCGGAGGTCGCGCCGTAGGTGTGCATGTAGCGCTGGGCGAACATGCCGATCCAGGCAGCCGGGGTGTGGAAGCCGTGGGGCATGTACCAGCCGTAGTTGACGTTCTCGAAGATCGGCGTGTTGCCGAAACCGTAGCTGCCATTGCCGAAGCGGTACCAGGAACGCTCGTTCATCGCGCGGTAGACCACCACGGTTTTCGCCACGCCCGTTGCCACTGCCATAGCGGCGTGCATGATCGGTGCGCACGCGGCGCCGCCACCGTGCGGGATCTGCGAGAAGAAACGCACCTGCTCGCTGCCGAGCAGCCGGGCGATCTCGAATTCGGGCACCTTGTCCAGCGTGTAGCTGCTGAAACCATCGACCTCCTTGGGATCGATGCCGGCCTCTTCGAGCGCCGCGAGGGTCGCTTCCATCACCATGCGCAGCTCGGTGCGCCCGGAGTTCTTGGAAAATTCGGTGGCACCAAGGCCGACGATGGCCGCCTGGGCGGAAAGATTCGATTGGGTCATGAACACTGCCTCCGGTTGATCACGGCAGGGCCACGGTGACCGTGCCGGTCACGTGGTTGCCCATGGAATTCCTGCCCTTGAGCGTGACGACGACGCGCTTGCTCGCCTCGTCGCGCTCGCTCACCTCACCGCTGAAGGTCATGCTGTCGCCCGGATAGTTGGGCGCGCCGAGCTTGATCTTGAGGTCGGAGAAACGCGCCAGCGGCCCGCTCCATTGCTCGATGAACCCTTGCACCAAGGCGCTGGTGGTCAGGATGTTCATGAACACGTTCGGTGCGCCTTGAGCCCGCGCCGCTTCCACGTCGTGGTGCACGGGTACGTAATCGCGCGTGGCGATGGCGCCCCCGGCGATCAACATCACGGTGACGGGTAGTTGCTGCTCCGGCAGTTTTTCGCCGAGGGTGACGTCAGCGAATGCCTTGGTTTTCTTCGAGGTCATATTTCCATCCCAGCGTGTCGTTGTTGGCAAGCCACTGTCCGAGTCGATCGAGTGTGGCGGCAGGTCCGCCTAGGGCGAGGCCCAGGTCGCGGCTCCAGTACAGGTAACGATGGATCGGGTACGTCAGGTCGACGCCGATACCGCCGTGCACGTGTTGCGTCTTGTGGCCGATCAGGTGCCCTGCCTCGCAGGCGAGGTAGCGGGTCGCCAGGGCTTCGGATTCGCAGCCAAGACCCTGGTCCAGCCGATAACAGAGCTGGTAGAGCGACGAGCGCAGCGCCTCGGCGGCGATCCGCGCGTCGGCCATGGTCATCTGCACCGCCTGGAACGAGCCGATGGCGCGATCGAACTGACGCCGCTCGCTGACATAGTCCACGGTGCGGCGTATCTGCTCGTCGCTCACGCCCAGCTGCAGCGCGGCGGTGGCGGCGATGGCGCGTGTTTCCAGCCAGGCAAGCGCGGCCTCTGGCAACAGCTGTTCGGCGGTCAGCAGCACGTTGTGGCAGTGCAGGTCTGCTACCGCCAGACCGTGGTTGGCGATGCCCCCGACGCGTTCGACGCCTTCGGCGCGTGGGTCCAACAGCACCAGACGCGGTCCGTCCGTGCCCTCGGCTACCAGCAGCAGCCGGTCGGCCTGCGCCGCCAGCGGCACCGCTCCCACCTCGCCGGACAATGAAAACCCGCCCTCGACAGGCTCCAGTTGCAGGCCAATACCCCGCCCCGCGGCGAGTCCGGCGAGCGACAGCGAAAGCATCACGCCGCCCTCGGCCGCCCGGGCCACTTGCTCGGCATGAGCATCGCCACCCCAGCGTGCCAGGGTTGCGGCTGCCAGCTGGTGCTGCCACAGCGGCACCAAGGCGAGGCTCGCGCCCTGGGCCTGCAATACGCAGAGCAGTTCGGTCATGCCCAGCCCACTGCCGCCGGCGTCTTCAGTGATCGCCAGGGCATGCAGGCCGGTCTCGACGCAGGTCCGCCAGAGTTCGCCCATGAAGGGCTCACCCGTCAGTTCCCAGGCGCGATGGCGCTCATCGGTGCAGTAATCGCGGAACAGCCCGTCCGCCATTTCGGCGATGGCGCGCTGCTCGTCGCTGAATGAGAAATCCATGCGGCCTCCTTACCCGGCCACCGGCCGAAACTGGGGAAGCGTCAGCCGGTCGTCGAACGTGGCGAACTCCACTTGCAGACGCTGGCCGATCTTCAGTTCACCCGGCTCGACACCGACCAGTCCGGCAATCAGGCGCACGCCTTCGTCCAGTTCGATCAGGCCGATGGGGTTGGGATGGTCGAACGGCGCCACCTCGGGGTAATGCATGACCACGAAGGAATACAGCTCGCCCTGCCCGCTGGCCTGGACGTGGTCCAGCTCGAAGCTATGACAGGTGCTGCATACCGGTGCCGGCGGGTGCTGGAGGGTCTGGCAGGCGGTGCAGCGCTGGATCAGCAGCTTGCCTTCCTTACAGCCGTCCCAGAAGAAACGGGTGTCATCGCTGATGCCCGGCAGCGGGCGCATCGGCTTGGGTGTCTCCTGGCTCGCCTTTGCCGGCTCGGCTGCCTGTGGCCGCTCAGCCGGCTTGAACTTGAACACCCGGAACAGCAGTTCGCCGACCCGCTCGTCGTCCTGGCCATCGGGCTGCTCGATGAAAAAGGTCATGATCGCCGTGACGAAGAAGCCCGTGCCCAGCGCGGTGGTCTTCTCTTCGCTGATGGCGTCGATGCGGCTGCTGTAGTAGATGCGCTCGCCGACATGCAGGTAGCGGTCGAAGGTCAGTTCCGAGTTCACCGCCACAACGCCGGGGTAGCCGCAGGCCTCGATATCCTTGAGGATCTCGAACACGTTGGCGTCGGTGGAACCCGGCGCGAAGTTGTCCAGGTCCGGTCCGGCCATGCCCCATACCTGCAACATCGCAGGTGGCGCCACCACATCGGGGTAGCCGGCATCACGGGCAAAGGCCGGGTCGGTGTAGAGCGGGTTGTCGATGCCCATGAGTTCGCACCAGTGGCGAATCATCGGGGCATTCACCTGGTCCCAGGCGTACACCCGGCCGTACTCGCGTCCGACCGTGGCCCGCAGTTTTTCTATCAGCTCTTGATCAGCCAAGTTCGCCTCCTGATGGATCTGTCTGGACGCCACCACCGGCGGCGTCACCGGGGTTGCATCAATGCTGGTCGGCGTTGGCGGCAGCGAGAAACGCAGGCTTCTCGCCACCGCCATGCAGCAGCAGGTTGGTTCCACTGAAATAGGCCGCCAGCGGCGAGGCGGCATAAAGACAGGCATTGGCGATGTCGTCCGGCTCGCCCATACGCCCGGCCGGAATGGTCCGGCCCACCGCGTCGATGCCGGCTTCGTCGCCGTAATGCAGATGTGATTGCTCGGTACGGATCAGCCCGGGGCTGATGGCGGCCACGCGCACCCTGGGCGCCCACTCCACCGCCAGCGAACTCACCAGCGCCAGCACACCGGCCTTGGCCGCGCCGTAGGCGGCGGTGCCGGGCGAGGGGCGCAACGCGGCGACGCTGCCGATAAACAGGATCACCCCGCCTTCGGCGTGGCGCTGCATGAGCCGATTGGCCTGCTGGGCGACATTCAGCGGAGCGATCAGATTCAGACGGATGATGCCTTCGTGAAAACGCGGCGAGGCGGTCGCCGCTTCGGCGGCTGGGCTGCCGCCAGCGTTATTGATCAGCACGTCCAGCCGCCCATGGCGGTCTTCGATGGCCGCGAATAGAGCGACCAGCGAATCGACGTCACGCACATCCACGGGAAAAAACTCGGCGACCCGGCCACCGCCCTCCGGCAGTCGCTCCGGTGCCTGGCGGCCGCAGACCACGACGTTCGCACCAGCCTGCAGAAAGCGGCTGGCGATGATAGAGCCGATGCCCTTGGTGCCGCCGGTCACCAGTACGGTCTTGTCGGAAAAATCCAGGCTGCTCGGGGCATCCATCGCTGCGTCCTCGTCTAAGCAATGGCCCCACTGTATTGAGCACGAACAGCCTGCTCGTCGTCTGAACGGACGATGAGTCGCCCATTGCCCGCCCCAACAATCGACGCACCCTTCCCGCCCCCGAGGAGCGCCGCGCTCATGAACCCAGCAGAAGAACCCACGGTGCTCTCGGACCGGCCCGCCGAGGGTGTGGTCCGCCTGCGCCTGAACCGTCCGAGCGTCAACAACGCCCTGAGCCTGGAATTGCAGGCGCTGCTGGCGCGGCATTTCAGTGAACAGGCGCAGGACCCCACGGTGCGCTGCATCCTGCTCACTGGCGGCGAGCAGGTGTTCGCCGCCGGCGGCGACATTTCCAGCATGGCCGGCGTCGGCCCCATCGAGATTCTCCAGCGTCACACCGAACGTGTCTGGGCGCCGATCCAGCACTGCCCCAAACCCGTGATTGCGGCCGTTTGCGGCTACGCCTATGGCGGCGGCTGCGAACTGGCGATGCACGCCGACATCATCATCGCTGGCGAAGGCGCGCGCTTCAGCCAGCCGGAAATCCGCATCGGCATCATGCCCGGCATCGGTGGCACCCAGCGTCTGCTGCGCGCGGTGGGCAAAGCCAAGGCGATGCAGATGGCCCTCACCGGCCGACCGATCACCGCCCATGAAGCCTGGATCGCCGGGCTGGTCAGTGAAGTGGTGGCCGATGACCAGGTGCAGGCCCACGCGCTGGAGCAGGCCCGCCTGGTCGCCGCCATGCCGCCGCTGGCCGCCGAGCAGATAAAGGAAGTCATCCTCGCCGGGATGGACGCCTCGCTCGAAGCCGGCCTGGCCCTGGAACGGAAGGCCAACGCCCTGCTGTTCGCCTCGCGCGATCAGAAGGAAGGCATGCAAGCGTTCCTGGAAAAGCGCCGGCCAACCTTCGAGGGGTATTAGGGTCTGTTGACGTTTCGTCGCGAGCCGCGTTGCTGCGCAACCCTGCGGGCCGGGCCTGTTTTTACGCGAGGCGGCGTTACTCGTCGCTCATTTGGAACAACCAAACTTCACTCCTCGTGCGATCTCCATGGATGGAGTGAATGCCGCAAGCCCGCCGGGAGCGGGCGCGGTCTTGCCTCGCGCAAAAACAGGCTCCGGCGCGGCGGCGAACGAAACGTCAACAGCCCCTAGTCCGTATCGAGGATTCCGCCACCGAGTGCGCGTCATAGGCTGCCGGCCATTGATGCCCGAAGGAGCCCGAACATGGATTTCGCCTTGAGCGATGAACAACTGATGATCCAGGAGAGCGCCGCCGGCTTTCTGGCCAAGGCCTCAGATTCAGCCGCAGTGCGCGCCGCGATGGAGAGCGACCGCTACAACGGCGAGCTGTGGCGGAAGATCGCTGGCGAGTTGTGCTGGCCGGCGCTGATCATTCCGGAAGACCACGGCGGCCTCGGCCTCAGTTTCGTCGAGCAGGCCATCCTGCTTGAACAGATGGGCCGGCGACTGCTCAGTTCGCCGTTCTTTGCCACCGCCTGCGTCGCCACCCCGGCGCTACTATTGAGCGATAACGAGGCGCTGAAGGCACGCTGGCTACCGGAACTAGCGGCCGGCAGCCTCACAGCCACCCTCGCCTGCTCGCCCGCCACGCGCGCCGGGCATGTGCTGTCGCAAGGGGTGCAGGCCACGGCCGAAGACAACGGCTGGCGGCTCGACGGTGTTTGCGAGGCGGTGCTCGACGGTGCGGAGGCGGATCTGCTGATCGTCGCCGCGCAACTCACGGACGGCCCGAACGACGCCATCGGGCTGTTCGCCGTTTCGGCCAATCAACCGGGCCTGAACCGCCGCGCGCTGCCCACGCTGGACCAGACCCGGCGCCTCGGGCACGTATCGCTGGAGGCTGTCTGGGTATCGGCCGAGCAATGCCTGCACGCGCCCGGCGCGGGCGCGCATTTGCTCGACACCACGCTGCAACTCGCCGCCATCGCGCTGGCCTGTGAGCAGACAGGCAGCGCCCAGCAATGCCTGGATCTGACCTTGGCCTACCTCGGCGAACGCCAGCAATTCGGCCGTTCCATCGCCAGCTTCCAGGCCATCAAACACCGTTGCGCCGACCTCATGCTGGAGATCGAGAGCGCACGCTCGGCCTGCTACTACGCCGCCTGTGTGGCCCATGAAGTGCTCTCAGCCGAAGGCGACAGACTGATCGCGGGCGAATTGGGCGAAGTCAGCGTCGTTGCCAAGATCCACGCCAGCGAAGCCTTCATGCACTGCGCCGCCGAGTCGATCCAGCTGCACGGCGGGGTCGGCTTCACCTGGGAATACGACCCGCACCTGTACTTCAAACGCGCCCGCGCCGGTGAACAGCTGTTCGGCAACCCCGCTCAGCACCGCGAGCGCCTGGCCCACCTGATTCTGGAGCAGTTCACATGAAGATCGGATTCAGCGCAGAAGACGAAGCCTTTCGCCAGGAAGTCGCCGGCTGGCTCGCCGAGCATTTGCGCGGCCCCTTCGAGCCGCTGCGCTTTCGTGGCGGGCCGGGCGACGAGCATATGTTTCCTGAGGAACGCAAAGCCTGGGAACGTGAGCTGGCCAAGGGTGGCTGGGTCGGCCTGGGCTGGCCAAGCGCATGCGGCGGTCGCGGCCTGTCGATCAGCCAGCAGGTGATCTTTCACGAGGAATATGCCCGTGCCGGCGGTCCCGGCCGCATGGGGCACATCGGCGAGGGGCTGATCGGCCCAACCCTGGTGGCCTTCGGCAGCGACGAACAGCGTGCACGCTTCTTGCCCGGCATTCTCGAAGGCCGCGAGTTTTGGTGCCAGGGCTATTCCGAGCCGGGCGCCGGCTCTGACCTGGCCGGGGTCAAGACCCGCGCGCAGGTCGACGCCACGCGCGGTATCTGGCGGATCAATGGACAGAAGGTCTGGACTTCGCTGGCCCACGAGTCGGACTGGTGCTTCGTGCTGGCGCGCACCGATCCGGACAGCCGCGGCCATCACGGCCTGTCCTTTCTGCTGGTGCCGATGGATCAGCCCGGCATCAGCGTGCAGCCGATCCAGCAGATTACCGGCACCAGCGAGTTCAACGAGGTGTTCTTCGACGATGCCGAAGCCGAGGCGTCCTGCATGATCGGCGCGCCGGGCGAGGGTTGGAAGATCGCCATGGCGCTCCTGGGATTCGAGCGTGGCGTATCTACCCTGGGCCAGCAGATGCAGTTCCAGAACGAGCTGGATGAGGTCATCCGTCTCGCCAAAGGCAACGGCGCCGCCGAGGACCCGCTGATCCGCCAGCGCCTGGCCCAGGCCTGGGCGGGGCTCAGGGTGCTGCGCTACAACTCGCTGCGGATGCTTTCCGGCCCGCAGGACGGCAGCCTGCGTCGCGAGGCGACCATCTACAAGCTGGCCTGGTCCACCTGGCACGCCGAGCTGGGCAAGCTGGCGATGGACGTGCTCGGGCCACAGGCGGAAATCCTCGAAGAGGCGCCCTACGAACTGTCGCGTCTGCAGTCGCTGTTCCTGTTCACCCGCGCCGACACCATCTACGGCGGCAGCAATGAGATTCAACGCAACATCATTGCCGAGCGCGCACTGGGCATGCCGCGCGAGCCGAGGGTGCAGTAGTGCACCTTGTGAAAGGCCCGGCTCTGAGCGCAACGCCGTTCGCCGCGAGGGCGGGCCTCCCACAGCAGCAGGTGCATACCGTGGGTGTGCCCGACCTTGGGGCGAGTACTGGTTTGTCCGAGAGGCGGGCGTCGACGGGTTCTGACGGGAACGGTCCAAACCGCCTGGAAGATTGTCTATGCTGCTTTGGCTTTTGAATTTCAACCGAACTGTCAGACAACTCCAGACGCCCCATCAGGAGGGTGAGCGCAATCGTTGCGTAGAGGGGCGAGCCGCATGGATGCGGCGAGAGTCGTATAGGGCCAGGGATGGCCCTTGTACGACGACCCTCGGAGTGACGATGGAGTGAACGAACCCTGCGCGCAGCGCAGGGCCGGATGGCGGGGCAAGACCTTTTGGTTCCTTTTGGGGCGACTGCCAAAAGGGACTCGCCCAGCAGGGCGAAACCAAGCTCTCAAACAACTCGCTAATCGCCATGAAAGCAAAATGCTTATTCAGCACCGCCAACCCGATGGTCACCGCCATGAAACACGAACAACCACATTCCTGAAAAACTCAGGAAGCCGCCGCCTGAGCATTGAGCACCGGGTCACCCGGCGCACCAAGCACACAGCTGGTACCGCCCGGCGTATACATCATCGCCACGCATCGGTTGCACGCCGTGCAGATGCCTTGCTGGCTGGCCCCCGCAGCGAACTTCGCGACCAGATCCGGCTCGGCGATCAGCGCCCGACCCAGTGCCAGCGCGTCGAAGCCCTCGTCCAGCACCTGCTGGACGCCACGCAGGCTTGTGACGCCGCCCAGGTAGGCCAGCGGCACCTTGACGGCCTGGCGGATCCGCCGCGAATGCTCCAGCAGGTACAGCTCGCGAAAGTCCACTGGCCGCTCGCGCAATTGCTGGATCGCCATGGCTGCCGCCACCAGCGGATTACTCGGGCGCACGCGGTTTTCCTTGGGAAACGAGGAGCCGAACATGGTGGTGATGGACTCGGCATTCATACCGGCACTGAGCACCAGCATGTTCGCGCCTTCCGCCTCGAGCAGGCGCGCAATGGCCACGCCGTCTTCCGGCTGATTGCCGCCCTTTACCCCCTCGGTGATGCTGTATTTGCACAGCACCGCCATGTCCCTGCCCACCGCATCGAGCACCGCACGCAATACCTGACGCGGAAAGCGCAGGCGGTTCTCCAGGCTGCCGCCGTAGGCATCGCGGCGCTTGTTGTACAGCGGCGAGATGAACTGGCTGAGCAGGTAGCCGTGCCCCATGTGGATCTCAACGGCATCGAACCCCGCCTCCCGTGCCAGCCGGGCGCCCTGGGCGAACTCGCGGACGACCTGATCCATGTCCGCCTCGGTCATCGCCTGCTTGCGGAACATGCCGCTGAGCATGCCGATCTTGTTAAAGCCGCCGCTGGCCGACAACGGCCGGGGCGTGGAGCGCTGGGTCATGAAGGTGAAGCAGCCGCCATGGGTGATCTGCGCCGAGGCAGCGGCGCCGTGTCGGTGCACCGCATCGGTCAGCACGCGAAGATGCGCCAGGCTGTCCGGCTGCAGCACGATCTGGCCCGGCAGCGTTCGTCCGTCGTGGCTGACAGAGCAGTACGCCAGCGTGGTCATGGCCGTGCCGCCGGCCGCCATCGACTCGTGGAAGCGCACCAGCTGCTTGCTGGGCACTCCATCGATGGACATGCCTTCATTGGTCGCGGCCTTGATGAAGCGGTTCCTGAGTGTCAGCGGACCGACACGCAGAGGGCTGAAGGGAGACCTGGAAGTATTGTTGTCGTGGTCCATGGATCGCTTGCCTCTGATGGGCGAAATCGGGATCGGCCAGGTCACGGCTGGCCGATCATGTCACTGCCTGGATCGCTCAGGACAGCTCGGCGCGCAGCTTCAACTTGTCGATCTTGTTCGACGCGTTGGTCGGCAGTTGCTCGAAGAACACCACCTTGCGCGGCACCTTGTAGTTGGCCATGTGTTCGCGCGACCAGGCGATCAGGTCGAATGCGTCGAGTATCGCGCCGCTTTTGCGCACCACGCAGGCGCAGCCCACCTCGCCCATGCGCTCATCGGGAACGCCGATTACCGCCACCAGCGCAACGTCCGGATGCTCGCCGAGCGCGGCCTCGATCTCGGCTGGATAGCAGTTGAAGCCACCGACGATGAACATGTCCTTGAGCCGCCCGGTGATGCGCAGATTGCCGCTGGCATCCAGGCTGCCGACGTCGCCGGTGTGCAGCCAGCCGTTCGCGTCGATGGCCTCGGCGGTGGCGCCGGGGTCGTCGAAATAGCCCTGCATCACATGGAAGCCGTGCAGGCAGATTTCGCCGTTCTCCCCCGCTGGCACCGGACGGTTGTCGGCGTCGACGATGCGCACCTCCGTACCGGGGATGGGCTGGCCGCTGGTGCCGGCAATGACTTCCGCGGCAGCGGCCGGGTCGCAGATGGTGGCCAGCCCGCCGCATTCGGTCAGGCCATAGGCGGTCGTCACCACCTCGCAACCCAGCTCGCCGCGGATGCGCTCGATCAATTGCGGCGGGATGGTCGATGCGCCGGTAACGGCAATTCTCAGGCTGCCCAGATCGGTGTTTTGCAGATTCGGATGCGCCAGCATCGACAGGTACAGCGTCGGCGGGCCGGGTAATACGGTGATCCGTTCGCTGGCGACCCGCTCGAAAATCTGTTCAGCGTCGAACACCGCATGCGGCAGGATCGTCGCGCCAGCCAGCAGGCAAGTCAGCCAGCCGGCTTTGTAGCCGAATGAATGGAAGAACGGATTGACGATCAGGTAACGGTCGCCCGGCACCAGGCCGATGATCCGGGCGTATTCGCCAAAGGCGCGCAGGCTTTGACCGTGGGCATTCATCACGCCCTTGGGTTTGCCGGTGGTGCCAGAGGTATAGAGCAGATCCGACAGATCTTCCGCGCGCACCGCCTGGGCGCGTTCGCAGGCGGCTTGCGGCGATACCGTCGAGCCGATGGCCACGAGCGCATCCAGGCTGAAATCCGCCGCAGCCGACGGGGCTTCGCCCAGCACCACTACATGTCGCAGGCCCGCTGGCCGGTGTGGCGCCAGCATTGCCGGATAGTCCACGCCGAGAAACTGCCCCTGCACGAATAGCAGGCGCGTACGGCTACGCGACAGGATATCCGCCGCCTCGGCGCCCTTCATGCGGGTGTTGAGCGGCACCAGCACCGCGCCGGCGCATTGCAGGCCGAGGGCCAGCAGCACCCAGTCAATGCAGTTCGGCGCCCAGATGGCGACTCGATCGCCCGCCTTCACACCGAGCGCCATCAACCCGCGGGTGATAGCCAGAGCGTGCTCGGGCAGCTCGGCATAGTCGATTCGCCGCTCGCCATCTTCCAGCGCTGTGCGCCCCGCATGGACCTCGGCGGCAGAAAACAGCAGCGCAGGCAGCGTCTGGATGGCGCGGACGTCAGCGTCGGCGCGGGTCGAAGGGGTCGTCAGCACGGTCATGTCAGCCTCGGTTCAATCAGTCGGGAAAACGCAGGTGGACGTTGCTGCTGAGCGCGATGGCCTGGCAGGCCAGCGTCCAGCCTTCCTTCAGCTCGTCCGCATCCAGGGCATCATTGGCCAGCAGCTCGACGTCACCCTCCACCAGGGTGCACATGCAGGAGGCGCAGGCGCCGACCAGACAGGAGTGCGGCGCTTGCAGCCCTTCCCGGCGCATCGCCGCCAGCAGCAGCTCGCCAGGTTCGCAGTCGATGGTGTGGCGCTCGCCGTCCAGCTCGACAGTCAGACGCGTCGCGGTAGCGCCGGCATGCTCCACCACATCGGCGGGCTGCTCGCCCTCGCCCCGCAGCGAGACGAAACGTTCGACGTGTACCGCCTGGTTCGGCAGGCCGGCGGCCTTCAGCGCGGTGACGGCGCCGTCCATGAACGGCCCCGGCCCGCAGATGAACGCCTCGGCGTGGCCGAAGCCTTCGGCGAACGCCGCCAATTGCTCAGGCGAGGGGCGGCCCTGCACGCTGTCCAGCCAGTGGATCACCTGCAGGCGTCGCGGATGGAGGGTGGCCAGCTCACGAAGCAGCTCGCGAAAGATCACCGAACCTTCGTCGCGGTTGGCATAGACCAGGCGAACCCGGCCGTGCCCCTGTTTCAGCGCCGCGCGCAGGATCGACAGCACCGGCGTAATGCCACTACCACCGGCGAACAGCAGCAGGTCGGTGTCCAGCGACCTGGGCACGAACACACCAGCCGGCGGCAGCACCTGAACGCTGTCGCCGGGCCTTAACCGGTCGCATAGCCAGTTCGAGCCACGACCGTCCTCCACCCGTTTGACGGTGACACGCAGCGACTCGTCTTCCAGCGGCGAGCTGGACAGCGAGTAGCAGCGCGGCAGCCAATCATCGCCGTGGGGAATACGCAGGGTGAGGAACTGGCCAGGGCGGTATTCGAAACGCCGGATCAGAGCCTCAGGCACGTCGAAGACGAAGGAGCAGCTGTCGGCGGTCTCGTGGATCACCTCGGCGACCTGCAGCGTGATGTATTCGGGCGCGTTCATGTCTAGATACTCATGACGAACTGGCCACTATCGATGCGCAGTTCGATGCCATTGATCGCCCGCGACTCGTCCGAGGCGAGAAAGACCATGGCATTGGCCACGTCTTCTGGCCGGCAGGCCCGGTTCATGGGGTCCGTGTCGATGGTCAACTGCTCCGGATCGATACCCGGCGGGTAGATGGCGCGGGTCATCGGCGTGAGCACGCCGTCCGGATGCAGCGAATTGCAGCGGATGCGGTGCGCCCGGCCAAAGGCCGCGACACTGCGTGTGAGCGCGCTGATGGCACCCTTGCTGGCGCTGTAGGCCAGAAAGTCGGGCTTGCCGGCAATCGCGGCGATAGATGACAGGTTGATGATCGAGCCGCCCCCGCCGCGCTTCATCAGTGCGACCGCCGTCTGGCAACCGAGGAATACGCTATCGGCGTTGACTCGCATCAGCGTCTGCCAGTCGGCCAGAGTGGCCTGCTCGATCGTCCCGGCCTTGAGGATTCCGGCGTTGTTGACCAGCACGTCGAGCCGGCCATAGCGCTCATCCACTAGCGCGCCCAGCGCTTGCCAGCCATCGGGATTGCTGACGTCCTGCTGCATGAACGACACCGCGTCGCCCAACTCATGAGCCAGACGACGTCCGGCCTCGACGTTCAGGTCAGTCAGCAGCACCTGTGCGCCTTCGGCGGCGAACTGGCGCACGGCGCATTCGCCCATGCCGCTGGCGCCGCCCGTGACGATCGCCACCTTGTCCCGCAAACGTGCACTCATGAGCATGCCCTCACGCCGTTGCCGACAGGTGGTGCGCGGCTATGTAGCCGAAGGTCATGGCCGGGCCGAGCGTAGCGCCGGCGCCCGGATAGCGCGTGCCCATCACCGAAGCCGAGGTGTTGCCGATGGCATAGAGCCCGCCGATCGGCTCGCCACCCTCGCGTAGCACCTGGGCGTTCGCGTTGGTCAGCAGTCCGCCCTTGGTGCCGATGTCGCCGGCATTCATCCGCATCGCGTAGAACGGCCCCTTGTCCAGCGGCGCCAGGCACGGGTTGGGTTTGACGTTCGAGTCGCCGTAGTAACGGTCGAAGACGTTGCCGCCGCGAGCGAAGTCCTCGTCGATACCGCTGCTGGCGAAGCGGTTCACGCGCGCCACGGTATCTTTCAACCCGTCAGCGGCGACGCCGATCTGGCGGGCCAGATCGTCCAGACTGTCGGCCTTCCAGTAGACGCTGCCCAGCCATTCCTTGCGCAGGCGGCTGTCCGGCATGATCTGCGCCGGCATCAGCGGGCCCATCGCATAGCCGAAGCGGAACCTGGCATCGAAGATCACCCAGGCGGGCACGCTTTTGCCGCCGCTGGTCTCGTTGTCGCGGTACATCGCATCGACGAATTCCAGATAAGGCGCCGCCTCGTTGACGAAGCGCCGACCCTGGCCGTTGACCACGATGGCACCGGGAAACGCCCGCTCGGCGAACACCCCGCGTGACTGGGCCTCGCCCGGCACCTGTAGCGTGGGCGCCCACCATGCCCAGTCCAGCAGGTCGGTGGCGGCACCGATCTTCTGCCCCGCCTCCAATGCCGCTCCGGTGTTACCGCCTTTGGGCGTGGCGCTCCATTCGTGATTGTTCGGCTGCGGCAGATAACGGTCGCGCAGGGTCTGGTTCTGCTCGAAGCCGCCGGCACCGAGAATCACCCCGCGCCGCACGCGGATGGCCATCGTTTGGCCGTCGCGTTCGATGACCACGCCCGTTACCACGCCGTCTTCCTCGATCAATTCGCGGAAGTCGGTGTTCAGCCACAGGGGAATCTTGCGGTCGAGCATGGAGGCGCGCAGGCTCGCCACCAGGGCGTTGCCGAGCGCGGTGCGGCGGTCGCGGCGGGTCTTCTTGCGCCAAGCGAAGTCGAACTTGTAGCGCAGCATCAGCCAGAGCACGAGCAGCCGCCAGCCGGGCGCCTTGGCCATGACTTTGTGGGCGTGCCGCGCGGTCCAGGCGATGCGCCCCATCAGCAGCGTGGTCGGCGAGGCCTCGCGCAGGTTTTCCAGTTCCGCGCCCAGCACGCTGACGTCGAACAGTTCCGGGTCCAGGCTGCGCCCGCCCTTCAGGGCGCCGGGCAGGTCCTGGTAATAGTCCGGATACTTGTCGGCCACGGTGTAATGCACCTGGGTCCGCTCCTCCAGGTACTGGATCATCGCCGGGGCGTGGGTCAGATAGGCGTGCAGGCGTGACTCGTCGACCCGGTCGCCGATCGCAGCCTTGAGGTAGGTCATGGCCTGCTCGTAGCTATCCTTGCCGCCGATTTTCTTGAAGTAGTGGTTGTCGGGGATCCAGATGCCGCCGCCGGACAACGCCGAGGTGCCGCCGTACTGCGCGGCCTTTTCCACTACCAGCACCGACAGCCCCTGGTCGGCGGCGGTTATCGCTGCCGTCATCGCACCGGCCCCCGAGCCGACGACCACAACGTCGTAAGTGTCTGGATGACTCTTGTTGTTATGCATGTTCCGGACTCACTTGCTTGATCGATCGAACCGCCGTCGCACGGACAGCGGCATGGCTGTCACACGTAGGGGTCGGGATTGGGCAGGCCGAGCTGGACGGCGCCATAGGTGCGGGCAAACGCGGCCACGTTGTTGGAGATGTGCCCGCGAGCCTGGTGCAGGTCGCGGAAAATCCGCGCCACCGGATTGCTCTCGTAGAGCCCGGACGCGGCCATGCAGCGCAGGATGCCGCTGACCTTCTCGGCGCAGGTATTGGTCACGTAGGCCGACTGGTAGCGATACAGCAGGCGGGTTTCCACATCCGGGAAGGCGTTACCGGCGGAGATTTCCTGCAACTGTTCGTAGTTGCGATCGAGCACCAGACGCAGCATGTCCAGGGTCAGCGAGGCATCGGCCACGGTTTCCTGGGCGAGCGGGTCCTCTGCGGTTTTCGCACCGTGCTTGCCGATATGCCGCGCGGCGTTTTCACGGAACTCGTTGATCGCGCCCTGTAATGCACCCAGGCAAGAGGTGGAAACAGCGCGGGTGAACACCTGGGCGAAGGGAATGCCGTACAGCGGGTTGGGGTTGGCTTCGCGGCCCGGGGTCGCTTCGAGGCTTGAATTATTGGTGCGCTGAACGCGGTGCGCCGGCACGAATGCATCCTCCACGACGATGTCGTGACTGCCGGTGCCGCGCAGGCCCAGGACGTCCCAGTTGTGTTCGATGCGGTAGTCGCTGCGTGGCACCAGGAAGGTGCCGTGCTCGGCGCCCTCGCCGTTCTCATCGGGCGGAATGATGCCGCCCAGGAGGCACCAATGGCAGTGCTCGCTGCCGCTGGAGAAGCCCCAGCGGCCGCTGATGCGATAGCCGCCCTCCACAGGCGTCACCTTGGCGACCGGCATATAGGTTGAAGACATGAGGGTGGATTGGTCCGAACCCCAGACGTCTTCCTGCGCCTGGAGCGGATAGCGCGCCAATTGCCAGGGATGCACGCCGATGACCCCATAGATCCAGGCAGTCGACATGCAGCCTTCGGCCAGCGCCATCTGGATGTCCGCGAACGTACGCAGGTCGGCCTCGTAGCCACCGAAGCGCTTGGGTTGCAGGACCTTGAACAGGCCGGCTTCCTGCAGATCGGCGATGGTTTCGTCCGGCACCTTCTGCTGGCTTTCCGCTTGGGCGGCGCGCGCTTTAAGCACGGGGATCATTTGCCGCGCGCGCTCGATCAGGTCGACTTCTTGTTGTGTTTTCTGGCGAGTGGCTGCCATCTCTGATTCCTCTATAGCGCCGCTGCGAGGAAGGCGCGGCTGTTCTGATTATCGGAAGCCGGAGCTGGCAGACTCATCGTCAAAGCGGACTAGCAGATAGCCAAAAACCGATCACACCGGCAGGCCGGGACGGCGAGACGACCAGGGACGGGCCTGTTCCAGCTGTCCGGCCAGGCGCAGCAACAGTTCCTCGCCACCCAGGCGCGCGGTGAACATCATCCCCACCGGCAACCCCTCCTCGCTCCAGCCGAGCGGCAACGAGATCGCCGGCTGCCCGCTGACGTTGGCCAGCACCGTGAAGGAGGCGCTGCCCATGGCCTTCTGCATGTAGCTTTCCCAGGGTTGCGAGAGGCGCAACTCGCCGAGCTTGGGCGGCAGGTTGGCGGTGACTGGCGAAAGAATCAGGTCGAAGCGTTCGAACGGGCGCTCCATTTGCTCGCTGATGGTCTCGAACGCGTGCCGCGCGCGGTACAGGTCGAGCCCGCTGACTTGCTCGCCATTGCCCAGCACGACGTGGGTGATCTGCTCCAGCTCGTCTGTGTTCAGCTTGCGCCCGAGTATTGCTTCACGGTCGCGGATGCTGGCCAGCAGCGCGGTGGCGCTCACCTTGCCATGGGCCGAGAACAGCTCACGCGGGTCGACCGGCAGGGTCAGTTCCTCAACCTCATGACTCTGGCCGAGCAAAAGCTTCACGGTATCGTCGAGCACCTGCGCCACTGCCGGGTCCAGCGTCGCACCGGTCAGCGAACGGCTGACCAGCGCAATTTTCAGGCGCCCGGGATCGCGCTCCACCGCCTCGACGAAGGGGCGCTCCAGTGGCTGGGTCCAGTATGGGCTGCCGGCCTCATGGCCCTGCCCCGCATCGAGAAACAGCGCCGTGTCGCGCACCGTGCGCGAAACCACGTGCGCCACGCTCGCGCCGAACCAGCCCTCGAAGCGGCCCGGACCGCTGGGCGTGCGGTAACGGCTGGGCTTCAGGCCGACCAGGCCGCAATAAGACGCCGGGATGCGAATCGAGCCGCCGCCGTCGGTGGCATGGGCCGCCGGTACGATGCCCGCCGCCACTGCCGCCGCCGCGCCGCCGGAGGAACCTCCGGCGCTGCGCTCGAGATCCCAAGGGTTGCGAGTCTGGCCCCACAGCGCCGACTCGGTGGTGGTGGTCAGCCCGAACTCAGGGGTGGCAGTCTTGCCAAAGGGCACCGCACCGGCGGCCTGGTAACGCGCGATCAAGGTGCTGGTGAATTGCGACGGCGGGCCATCCCGAAACAGTCGACTGCCATGGCTGGTCACGGTGCCAGCCAGATACGTGCTGAGATCTTTCACCAGCAGTGGCACGCCGGCCAGCGCACCCGTCTCGCGGGCCGCGCGACGTTCGTTCAGCAGCGCCCGAGCGTAATCCTCATGCAGCATGTTCACGGCGTTGACTTGCGGATTGACCGCCTCGCAGCGAGCAAGCGCCGCGGCCAACAGCTCCGCGCCTGTCAGCTCACCGCTACGCACCGCCTCGGCCATGGCCCAGGCGTCGAGCCCCGCGTATTGCTCTGACGTTAGGCCGGTGGTTCGCTCGCCTGCCAGGGCGAAGCGACCGAGCATCGTGGCGCCAAAAACCAGCGCGCCGGCTTTGAGTACCCCACGGCGCGGCCAGGCTGGCTGGATTTCTAGCTCGGCGAGAACGGGCTCGCCAGCGGGGTCGGTTTTGCTCATGGGAATGCTCCGATCATGAATGACGGTTTTTACGCAGGGCCGGCGCGACCTGGCAGCCACGACCGGGCCATGTCTGCTCAGTCAGCGGTGACCTGCGCCTGCAAGGTGGCGAGAAGGTTTTCGCCGTAGGGCGGCAAAAGGCCCCACTCGCCGCGCGGGTCATAGGCCGGCGCCTTGAATATGGTGCGTGCATGACTGAACTGACAGAAGCCCTCCCAGCCGTGGTAGTGCCCCATGCCCGAAGCGCCAACGCCACCGAACGGGGCGTCATGCATGGCCGGATGCATCATCGCGTCGTTGATCGTCACGCCGCCCGACAAGGTGTGGCCGAGCACGTAATCCTGCTCGGCCTGGTCATGGCCGAAGTAATACAGTGCCAATGGCCGGGGCCTGCTGTTGATTTCTTCCACCACGGCGGGAAGGTCGCTGTAGGTCAGCAGCACCATTGCCGGGCCGAAGATCTCTTCTTGCATGACCAGGCTGTGCAACGGCGGGTTGACCACCACACTCAGCGGCCGCTTGCAGCAGCCAGGTACGGGCGCCTCGTCGGGGCAACGGATGATCTCGGCGCCTTGCGCCTCGGCATCGGCCAGGTAACGGTCGATGCGCTGGAGGTGGCGCTCGTTGACCACCGCAACCAGGTCCGGGTTGCCGGCGGCTCGTGGGTACAGCACGCCAACCGCATCGCGGAGCGCGCCGATGAAGGCCTGTTTCTGTTCCACCGGCACGTAGACCAGATCCGGCGAGACGCAAATCTGCCCGCCGTTGGTGAACTTGGCGATGGCCAGGCGCCGGGCCGCATCGGCGATGTCCGCACTGCGGCCGACAATGGCCGGCGACTTGCCGCCGAGCTCCAGCGTCACCGGTACGAGGTTCTCCGCGGCGCGGCGCATAACGTCCCGGCCAATTGAGGTACCGCCGGTAAATACCAGATGATCGAACGGCTGGCTGGCGAAGCCCTGTCCGACCTCGACGCCGCCCGTGACAATGGCCAGCTCTAAGGGATCGAAACGATCAGCGATGGCCTCCGCCAGCACCTGCGCAGTGTTGGGCACGATCTCGGACGGCTTGAGAATTGCCCGGTTGCCGGCGGCGAGCACACCTGCAAGCGGGCTCAGCAAGGTAAACACCGGCGCGTTCCAGGTGCCGATGATGCCCACGCTGCCCTTGGGCCGATACTGCACCCATGCCTCGGCATCGAGCTGGTCATAGGGCGCAAACGGCGGCCGGGGCGAATCCTGCATCCACTGCTCGAAATGGCTGCGAGCGTGCTTGAGTGAACTCAGCGCACCGAGCACATCTGTCATCAGTGAATAGCCCGGATGGCGCCCACCAAAGTCGGCATCCATCGCCTCCAGCAGCCTGTTCTGCTCGGCCACCAGCAGTTCGATCACCGCTTGCAGCCGGCGTCGGCGGGTCGCGGCGTCGACCGGGCCCTCTCGGTCGTAAGCCTGACGCTGTGCACCAAGCAGCGCGCGCACTTCATCGATGGATCGCAGATATGCACTCATAGGGCCTCCCGGGCGGCCGTGTCGTTCCTGGTCGACGGACACGTTAGCCCGCGCCATCCGGCCCCTGCCTCGTCCATCCGGACGACACGCGGCGGACCGCGTTTTTAGTCCGTAAAGACGATGTTCCCACTTGCCCGACTGCCAATACTGCGTCCACGACTGACCGGATTCACGAGGCAGACCATGACGGCTGTAGCCAGCTTCAACCCTCAGGCGTTTCGCGCCGCGCTGAGCACCTTCACCACCGGCGTGACAATCATCACCACCCGCAACGCAGAGGGCGAGCCGGTAGGCGTCACCGCAAACAGCTTCAATTCGGTTTCGCTGAATCCGCCCCTCGTACTGTGGAGCCTGGCCAAATCGGCGCTGAGCTTGCCGGCGTTCACCGAAAACAGGCACTGGAACGTGCACGTCCTGTCGGCAGAGCAGGACGTGCTGTCGGGCCGTTTCGCCTCCCGCGGTGAGAACAAGTTCGCCGGCGTCAATCTCGACCAGGGCATCAACGACACGCCGCTGTTCAAGGATTGCACCGCCCGCTTTCAATGCCGTACGGCCTTCACCTACGAAGGCGGCGATCACCTGATCTTCGTGGGCGAGGTGCTGGCCTTCGACAAGACCGAACTACCGCCGCTGGCCTACCAAAGCGGCCAGTACGCACTGGCGACGTGCAAGCCTCGCGAACTCCTGCGCCTGGGTGCGGAGCCGCCACCCGAGTGCAGCTATACCGAAGACCTTCTGGGCTATCTGGCCGGTCGTGCGCACTACCAGCTGCTGGACGCACTGCGGCGGCTGCTGCATAGCCAGAAGATCGATGAGCATGCCTTCTTCGTACTCTCGGTGCTGTGCATCCAGGACAACCTGACCCTGGAAGAAATCAATGACTACGTCAGCTATACCGGCCGGGAAGTCACGCAATCGCTGATGCTGTTCCTGGAGAAGCAGGGCTATGTGGCGCCCGACAAGCAGTTCGGGGTGCTTCGCTTTTTGCTCACCGCGGCCGGGCGGGAGCTGTCGCTCGAACAGATCGCGTTGGCCAAGGCGGTCGAACAGCAGCTGATAGAAAAGCTTGGCCAAGCAGACGCGCAGGTTCTGAAGATGCTGCTCAAGCGCCTCATTCAGGCGACCGATCCCGGCCTGCCGGACCTGTGGGCACCAGCGTCACAGGAATTCGGTGCCCGCGCTTGAAGACTCTCGGAAAAAGGAAGACATCATGAGCTTGCTTGATCGCTTCACCCTGCGCGATGACGTCGCCATCGTCACCGGAGCCGGGCGCGGAATTGGCCGCGCCATCGCGCTCGCCTATGCCGAAGCCGGTGCGCGGGTGGTCTGCGCCGCGCGCACACTGACGGACGTCGAGGCGGTAGTCGCCGACATTCGCGCCGCCGGTGGCCAGGCCGTCGCGGTCAGCTGCGACGTCAACGAGCCGGCCCAACGCCAGGCCATGGTGCAGACCGCACTGGAGACCTTCGGGCGCATCACTCATCTGGTCAACAACGCTGGCGGTGCCGGACCGAACGATCCACTGAAGATGAGCGTCGAGGAGTTCGAGCAGGTTCTGCGTTTCAACGTCAGCTCGGCCTATGCGCTTGCCCAGCTCTGCGTACCGCATATGCATGAGGCAGGGAGCGGCAACATTCTCAATATCACTTCTGGCGCCGCCCGCTACGCGCAGCCGCAGTTCAGCGCCTACGGCTCGGCCAAGGCGGCGCTGTCCCAATTGACTCGTCTGCTGGCGCACGATTTCGCGCCACGGATCCGGGTCAACGCCATCGCGCCCGGCCCGATCCTCACCGATGCGTTGAATCGAGTGATGCCGACCGAGATGCGCGCGGCCATGGAAGCGAACACGCCGATGAAATGCCTGGGCGAGGTGGAAGACATCGCCGCTGCCGCACTGTACCTAGCGACCCCGGCCTCCAGGTGGGTAACCGGCAAGATCATCGAAGTCGACGGCGGTGCCGAATCCAGCGTCTGGCCGGGCTGAGGAGAAACCATGCTTGACCCCCAACTGATTGAAACCCTCGGCGACGAGCTGTTCGCCGCCCTGCGCGAGCGCCGCACCCTGGCGCCGCTGACCCAGCGCTACCCGGCCATCGACATCGATGACGCCTATCGCATCTCGCTGCGTTTTCTCGCACGGCGCGAGGCCTTCGGTGAACAGGTGATCGGTAAAAAAATCGGCGTCACCAGCAAGGCCGTACAGGACATGCTTAACGTCCACCAGCCCGATTTCGGCTTTCTCACCAATCGCATGCAGGTTGCCCGCGGCAGCGACGTGAGCATGGCCGAACACCGATTGATCCAGCCGCGCGCCGAAGGCGAGATCGCCTTCATTCTGGCCGAGGATCTCAACGGCCCGGGCGTTGCCGCATCCGACGTGCTGGCGGCGACCGCCTCGGTAGCCTGCTGCTTCGAGATCGTCGATTCGCGGATCGACGACTGGAAAATCCGCATCCAGGATACCGTCGCCGATAACGCCTCCTGCGGCGTGTTTGCCCTGGGCGATACCCGCATCGACCCGCGCCAGCTGGATCTGGCCGCCTGCGAGCTACGGATGTTCAAGAACGACCAACCCGCTGGCCAGGGGCTGGGCTCCGCCGTGCAGGGCCACCCCTGCGAGGCCGTCGCGTGGCTGGCCAATACGCTGGGCCGGCTCGGCATTCCGTTTCGCAAGGGCGAGGTGATCCTTTCCGGCGCCCTCGCCCCGCTGGTGCCAGTGGGCGCCGGCGACCGCATCCACATGACTATCGGCGGCCTTGGCTCGGCCAGCCTGCAGTTCATCGAGTGACCCCGAGCTGGCAAGGAGACGATTGATGAGCAAGAAAATCCGCTGCGCCCTGATCGGGCCCGGCAACATCGGCACCGACCTTCTGTACAAGCTAAAGCGTAGCGAGGTGCTGGAGCCTGTATGGATGGTGGGCATCGACCCCACCTCCGAAGGCCTGAAGCGCGCCGAGGAGATGGGCCTGAAAGTCACGGCCGAGGGCGTGGACGGCCTGCTGCCTCACGTGAAGGCGGATGACATTCGCATCGCCTTCGATGCCACTTCTGCCTACGTGCATGCCGAGAACAGCCGCAAGCTCAACGAACTGGGCGTGCTGATGATCGACCTGACACCAGCGGCCATCGGCCCCTATTGTGTGCCTCCGGTGAACCTGAAAGACAACCTCAAGGCCGGCGCGCTGAACGTCAACATGGTCACCTGCGGCGGCCAGGCCACCATTCCGCTGGTGGCGGCGGTGTCTCGGGTGCAGCCGGTGGCGTATGCCGAGATCATCGCAACGGCGGCTTCGAAGTCGGTCGGGCCTGGTACTCGCAAGAATATCGACGAGTTCACCCGCACCACCGCCAGCGCGGTGGAACAGGTGGGCGGCGCGAAGAAGGGCAAGGCGATCATCGTCATCAACCCGGCCGAGCCGCCGTTGATCATGCGCGACACCGTGCACTGCCTAACGGAAGGCACCCCGGACGAGGCGGCGATCACCACCTCGATCATGGCCATGATCGCCGAGGTGCAGCGGTACGTGCCCGGCTACCAACTGGTCAACGGGCCGGTGTTCGAGGGCAACCGGGTCTCCATCTTCATGGAAGTGGAAGGCCTGGGCGACTACCTGCCCAAGTACGCCGGCAACCTGGACATCATGACCGCAGCCTCGGCGCGTACTGCCGAGATGTTCGCCGAAGAACTGCTCAAGCAGACCGAGCTTTAAGGAGCGCGCCATGGACCTTCGCGGCAAGAAAATTACCGTTCACGACATGTGCCTGCGCGACGGCATGCACCCCAAGCGCCACCAGATCAGCCTGGAGCAGATGAAAAGCATCGCCCAGGGCCTGGACGCGGCCGGCGTGCCGCTGATCGAGGTCACCCACGGCGACGGCCTGGGCGGTACCTCGGTCAACTACGGCTTTCCGGCCCACAGCGATGAGGAATACCTGTCGGCGGTGATTCCACTGATGAAGAACGCCAGGGTCTCCGCCCTGCTGCTTCCGGGCATCGGCACCGTCGATCATCTGAAGATGGCCCACGAGCTGGGCGTCGCCACCATTCGCGTCGCCACCCATTGCACCGAGGCGGACGTCTCCGAGCAACACATCAGCCACGCCCGCACGCTGGGCATGGACACCGTGGGCTTTCTGATGATGGCGCATATGAACAGTCCGCAAGGACTGGCGACCCAGGGCCGGCTGATGGAAAGCTACGGCGCCAACTGCGTGTACATCACCGACTCGGCCGGTTACCTGTTGCCGGAGGATGTCCGCGCGCGGGTCGCCGCTCTGCGAGATGCCCTCGCGCCAGAAACCGAGATCGGCTTTCACGGCCACCACAACCTGTCGATGGGCGTGGCCAACTCTATCGCCGCCATCAGCGCCGGCGCGACACGTATCGACGCTGCTTGCGCAGGCCTTGGTGCCGGTGCCGGCAATACGCCGATGGAAGTGCTGGTGGCGGTCTGCGACCGCATGGGCATCGAGACCGGCGTCAGCGTGTTCGGCATCCAGGACGTGGCAGAAGATCTGGTGGTGCCGATCATGGACTTTCCCATCCGCAGCGACCGCGACGCACTGACCATGGGCTATGCCGGGGTTTACGGGTCCTTCCTGCTGTTCGCCAAGCGTGCCGAGAAGAAGTACGGCGTCTCGGCGCGTGAAATCCTGGTCGAAATGGGCCGCCGTGGCATGGTCGGTGGCCAGGAAGACATGATCGAGGACACCGCTCTGACCCTACTCAAGCAGCGCCAGGCCAGCGCCTGAGCCGCCCCTCTCGGTCGGCCCGCCCGGGCCGGCCACCGGAGCCACGCATGACGACCGCGAATATTTCCGAGGCTGGCCTTGGCTGGCGTACCCATGGCGTGCTGGCGCTGCTGGTGGCGGCCTATGCCAGTAGCTTCATTGGCCGGCAGATCATGTCGGTGATGATCGAACCGATCAAACTGGAATTCGGCGTCAGCGATACCGCGATGGGGCTGCTCTCCGGTCTGGTCTTTGCCGCCTTTTACGCACTGCTCGGCCTGCCCGCCGGACGCCTTGCCGACCGTCATTCGCGCATGCGGGTGCTGGCTATCGCCGCCGTGCTGTGGGCATTGGCGACCCTGCTCTGCGGCCTGGCCATGAGCTTTTTCATGCTGGCGTTGGCGCGGATGCTGGTTGCGGCCACCGAAGCGCCGGTGATGCCGGCCTCGCTGTCGCTGATCGCGGATCTCTACCCGGCGCACAACCGCTCGCTGGCAATCAGCTGCTTCACCGGCGCGCCGACCCTGTCGGCCATCCTCGGCCTGAGCGTCGGCGCCTGGCTGGTCGACGTTTATGGCTGGCGCACCGGCTTTATGCTGATCGCCGCGCCTTTGTTGGTGCTATCGCTGGTGTTCGGTTTTGTGGTTCGCGAACCGTCTCGCGGCCGCTGGGATGCGGTGAGCACGCACCCGGTCCCGGGCGAGACGCTGACGCAATCGGCGCTGGATCTGCTGCGCAACCGGCCCTACCTGCTATTGATGAGCGCCAGCTCGCTGACGACCTTTGGCGCCTACGCCTTCGGCATGTGGAACACGACTTTCCTGATGCGCAGCCACGACCTCTCGCTGCAGCATGCCGGCATCCTCGCCGGCGTGGTCAGCGGGGCCAGCATGGCGGTCGGCGGACTGTTCAGCGGGTGGCTGACCGATCGCCTCAGCGCCTTGAACCGCGCCTGGCTATTGCGCATTCCGCTGCTGGGACATGTCGTGGGACTGATTGGAATGGCGCTTTACCTGCTCGCGCCCAAGGGCACCTGGTTCATGCTCGGCGGCCTGCCCGTGCCGACAGCGATGCTCTGGGCGGCGCTCAGTGGCTTCTTCGCGATCTGGTGGGTGGCGGCATCCTTCAATCTGCTGACTCAACTGGTCAGCCCCTGGCAACGCGGCACGGCGATCGCTTTGCAGACGATCTTCTCCACCCTGCTCGGCATCGGTCTCGGGCCGCTCGCTGCCGGGCTCCTGAGCGACGCACTCGGCACCACGTTCGGACATGAATCGCTGCGCTACGCCTTGTTGGTGGTCAGCTGCAGTTTGTTCGCACCGCTGGCGCTGCTTCTGACGCTGTACCGTGCCCGGGCGTACCAGGAGCCTTCGCCCGTTCGTACCCCCGCGCCGTCAGCCATCCCGCTCGCCGCTTGCGCGGATTAAAGCCGGTTCTCCAAACGCAAAAACGCCTGGCAAGCCAGGCGTTTTTGATCTGCGAGACGAACTTCAAAACGTGTTCGGTCGGACCATCGCGTCCATGCCGCCATCGGCGAATAGCACGCTGCCATGGACAAAACTCGCCTGTTCCGAGAGCAGGAAGGCGATCACCGACGCCACCTCCGTTGGCTCGCTGCCCCGGCCCAACGGCGCAACAAAACGACGGGTCGATTCGCCGTAGCGAGGATCGGCCTTGGACGCTTGCAACAAGGGCGTTTCCACGGCCCCCGGCGCGACCACATTGAGGCGCACCCCAAGCTTGCCCCAGTCCGGCGCCTTTTGCCGCGCCATGCAAGTGACTGAATATTTGGAACCGGCGTAGGCCATGTGCGGCTCGTTCTGCAACTCGGCCAGCTCGATCGCTCGGGTTTCATCACCGCTCAGCATGGCCTTGACCATCGGCAGCTCATGCGCGCCTGGCTGCACTGAAGCGACGGACCCAACCACCACAGCGGCGGGCTTGTGTCCTTTCTGCAACGCCTCGAACAGTCCATCCAGCAGTTCGCTGACACCAAAGTGATTGACCGCCACGATCAGCCCGCTGCGCGGCGCGGTGACGCCAACGCCCGCGCAGCAGACCAATCCGTCAAGCACGCCACCACAACGTTCGAGCACAGAGGCAACGGCCGCCTGGCGACCACTGGGAGTGGCTAAGTCTGCATTGATCTCGGCGTTGGCTCGGTCGATTCCGATTACGGTGTGGCCGGCGCTCGTCAGCGCCTCGCTCAACGCCGCGCCGATGCCAGAGGCGGATCCGGTAATTGCTGTGACAGGCATGTGCTTCTCCTTTGCCAAAAACGATATGGGTAGCGCCCTGACTTCAGGCATTAGCGGCGGCTCATTTGCCCATGCGTTCACAGCGCCTCACATCGTCCGGAAAGACTAAAGCCTCCAACTTTGCCGGAGATGTACTCCGTATGAACGATGCGCCGACCACGGGCTCTTGCCAACACTGATCGCAATCGTGGGCACCGCATGCCGAGCCGCAGGATTTCTGCCCACACGCTGATCACAAATGAAGGTGCGCCCTTTGGGCCAAACCTCGGCTCCAGCTACCCGCCGCCCCTGTTTCGGAGTCCTATATGAACAATCGAGCCTCCTCGCCCGTGTCGCTTGAACATAACGGCGCCATCAGCCAGATCCGATTCAACCGGCCAGAGGCGCTCAATACCATCGACCGGGACATGGCCTGGGCCTTTCTGGCGGCATGCCGTGAGGTGGCGGCGCGTCCAGCCAGCAGAGTGCTCGTGCTCAGCGGCGCAGGCCGCACGTTCATGGCTGGGGTCGATCTGCCGCAGGTACTCGCGGCGCCAGACTTGATCATCGAAGACCTGATCGAGCCGATGAATCAGGCCATACAGATCCTGACCGAGCTCGACATCCCGGTTCTCGGCAGCCTGCAGGGACCGATTGCAGGCGCCGGCATGAGCATCGCCCTGGCTTGCGATCTGGCCATCGCCGCCACCAATTGCCGTTTCAATTTCGCGTGCTTGCAGGCGGGCATCAGCTGTCAGCTCGGCGCTTCCTGGCACCTGCCTCGTCTCGTGGGGCTGCGCGCGGCCATGGAAATCGCGCTGCTCAATGAGCCGCTGAAGGCTTCCCAGGCGGCAGCCATCGGGCTGGTCAATCGCATCGTGCCGCTCGAGACGCTGGCCAGCGAGACCTCGTGCCTGGCCAAGCGATTGAGCGAGGCGGCAGTACCCGCACAAGGCCAGCTCAAGCGTTTGATGCGTGATGCCTATCAGCGCGATCTGCCGCAGCAGCTCGAAGCGGAAAAACGCGCGTTATCCGATTGCCTGGAGAGCGACGAATGCCAGCGCGCGGCCCACGCTTACCTGGAAAGGTATCCGGCCATTAACGGCTAGCAGTCTGTGAATCGGCCCCAGCATCGTCCGTTTAGGTCATCCCTGTTTCAGGAACGCTGCCTATCTTAGCGACAGCCAATCAGCAGGCGTGTTGAGTCGACTCGACCCTACTCGCCCAATGAGCCGACATGATCAATCACGGAACAAGAGCCGACTTATGAGAGTTTTGGTACCCGTCAAACGAGTGGTCGATTACAACGTCAAGGTTCGCGTCAAGGCGGACAACTCCGGCGTCGACCTCGCCAACGTCAAGATGTCGATGAACCCCTTCTGCGAAATCGCCGTGGAAGAAGCCGTGCGCCTGAAAGAAAAGGGCGTGGCGAGCGAAATCGTCGTGGTTTCCATTGGTCCAACCGCTGCCCAAGAGCAGCTGCGCACCGCGCTGGCACTGGGTGCCGATCGCGCTGTGCTGGTCGAATCGACCGAAGAACTCAACTCCCTGGCCGTGGCCAAGCTGCTCAAAGCGGTTGTCGACAAGGAGCAGCCGCAGCTGGTCATTCTCGGCAAGCAAGCCATCGACAGCGACAACAACCAGACCGGCCAGATGCTCGGTGCGTTGACGGGCTACGCCCAGGGCACCTTCGCCTCGAAAGTCGAAGTGGAAGGCGACAAGGTCAAAGTCGAGCGCGAAATCGATGGCGGCGCGCAGACCGTTGCGCTGAACCTGCCGGCGATCGTCACCACCGACCTGCGCCTGAACGAGCCGCGCTACGCGTCGTTGCCGAACATCATGAAGGCCAAGAAGAAGCCGTTGGAAGTTCTGACTCCGGACGCGCTGGGTGTCACCACCACCTCCACCGTGAAGACCCTGAAAGTCGAAGCACCGGCTGCCCGTAGCGCGGGCATCAAGGTCAAGTCCGTGGCTGAACTGGTCGAGAAACTGAAGAACGAGGCGAAGGTAATCTAAATGACTATCCTGGTTATCGCTGAACACAACAACGCCGTTCTGGCTGCTGCCACGCTGAATACGGTTACGGCCGCAAAAGCGATTGGCGGCGACATTCATGTACTGGTCGCTGGTAGTGGCTGTGGCGCCATCGGCGAAGCGGCCGCCAAGATTGAAGGCGTCTCCAAGGTTCTGGTCGCAGACGATGCGGCTTATGCCAACCAGCTGCCTGAGAACGTTGCGCCGCTGATCGCTGGCTTGGCAACCAATTACAGCCACGTCCTGGCTGCCGCCACCACCAACGGCAAGAACTTCCTGCCGCGCGTGGCCGCCCAGCTGGACGTCGATCAGATCTCCGAAATCATCGCGGTAGAAAGCGCCGATACCTTCAAGCGCCCGATCTATGCCGGTAACGCCATTGCCACCGTGCAGTCCAGCGCACCGATCAAGGTGATCACCGTACGTGCCACCGGGTTCGATCCGGTCAAGGCCGAAGGTGGTTCGGCTGCCGTCGAGCAGGTTTCGGGCACTGGCGACAAGGGCATCTCCGCATTCGTCGGCGAAGAGCTGGCCAAGTCCGACCGTCCCGAGCTGACCGCCGCCAAGATCGTCGTTTCCGGCGGTCGCGGCATGGGCAACGGCGAAAACTTCAAGCATTTGTATTCGCTGGCCGACAAGCTCGGCGCTGCCGTTGGCGCCTCGCGCGCGGCGGTCGATGCTGGTTTCGTGCCGAACGATATGCAGGTGGGTCAGACCGGCAAGATCGTTGCGCCGCAGCTGTACATCGCCGTGGGTATCTCGGGGGCCATTCAGCACCTGGCCGGTATGAAGGACTCCAAAGTGATCGTCGCGATCAACAAGGACGAAGAAGCGCCAATCTTCCAGGCCGCCGATTACGGCCTGGTGGGTGACTTGTTCGAGATCGTGCCGGAGCTCGAGAGTCTGCTTGGCTGATAGACCGGTCTCCAGCACACGTCGGTCTAGCAGGCAACGGGCCGATGTCGAGGGCCGGTCAGCTATCCGGACGGACCATTGCAGCGATATCGCTCATAACGTCCGTCCACTCCTCCTCGCCTATTTCCATCAGGCGAAAGAAGCGCAGCGCGAAAATGCCTTCGGCAGCGAAAAAGGCGACACGGGCGCGGCGGCCCTCTTCGGTCGAGGTGTCGAGCCCGGCAAGGCGCTCCCGGTACCACGCCTGAGTCGACTGCAGGTGCTCGGGAGTTTGTAGCAGCGCCGCCAACAGACTCGCCGCCTTGGCGTGAGAACCGGAGTCCGAGCCGCGAGTGGCCTCGACATGCGCGCGCACCGCCGTCAGCGGATCGGGGTTGTCTCCGGCGATGCGCTGGAACTGCTCCGTATAACCCTTGCCCCAACGCTCGAACATCGCGTTGATCAGCTCATCCTTGGTGCCGAAGCTGTACTGCACGCCACCTTTGGTAATGCCCGCAGCTTTGGCGACGGCGTCTATCGTCAGTGCTGCAGCGCCTTGTCGATTGACGATTCCTTCGGCCACATCCAGCAGTACCTCGCGATCGATGGTTCTCTTTCTGCCCACATTCATCCCTTTAAATTAAATACGTATGTATTTATATTCTGCCGCAACGTTTTCCCCCCGCCAATGCTGGGATACCGGACCCGAGGACGACCCGTTGAAATCACCTCTTCGCTGGCTGGTGCTGGGCATATTATCCAGCGCGCTTTTGCTAATCGTCATCGACATGACGGTAATCTACCTGGCGTTGCCAAGCCTGACCTACGAACTGCGCGCCTCGGCCACCGAGAAGCTATGGATCGTGAACGCTTATGCCCTCACAGTCGCGGGCCTACTGCCCGGGATGGGCGCGCTGGGAGACCGCTTCGGCCACAAGCGGATGTTCATCGCCGGGCTGGTGGTGTTCGGTGGAGCGTCCCTGGGCGCTGCCTTTTCGCCCAGTGCCGAGGCGCTGATCGCCGCCAGGGTGGCCTTGGCGGTAGGTGCGGCGATGATGATGCCGGCCACACTGGCGATCATCCGCCACGTCTTCGACGACGTCCGCGAGCGCGCCCTGGCGTTCGGCATATGGGCCGCGATCGCTTCGGGCGGTGCCGCCTTCGGCCCGGTCGTCGGCGGTGTGCTGCTGGAACATTTCTGGTGGGGCTCGGTGTTCATCATCAACGTGCCGATCGTAATCGTGGCGTTGGCGCTCGCCGCAGTCTGGGTGCCCGCCCGGCCCGGCAACCCCGATCGGCCGTTCGACCTGCTCGCCTCACTGTGGATCATGGGTGCGCTGGTCGGCCTGACGCTGGCCATCAAGGAAGCCGGCAAGCCAGACCCGTCCGTGCTGCAAGCCAGCGCGGCGGCAATTACGGCGTTCGTGTGCGGCCTGGCTTTCCTGCGGCGCCAGCGCCAGACGACAGTACCGATGATCGAATTCGCTCTGTTTCGCGACCGCAGTTTCTCGGCTGGCGTAGCCACGGCATTGATCGCCTCGGCAGCATTGATGGGCATGGAGTTGGTGGTCAGCCAGCGGCTGCAGCTGGTGGTCGGCTTATCACCATTGCAGGCCGGTCTGGCCATTCTGCCAATCCCGCTGGGTGCCTTCGTCGCCGGTCCGCTTGCCGGATTGGCGTTGCCGCGCCTGGGGGCGGAACGCATCCTGAGCACCTCCCTCGCCCTGTCGGCAGCCGGGGCGCTGCTGTACCTGCTGGGTTATGGCGCCGCGCTATGGGTTCAGATTCTATCGTTCAGCCTGCTCGGCTTCGGCATCGGCGCGGCAATGACTGCCGCCTCCAGCGCCATGCTGTTGCATGCGCCGCCAGACCGTGCGGGCATGGCGGCGTCGATCGAAGAGGTCTCGTACGAGCTGGGCGGTGCGCTGGGCATCGCCATACTGGGTAGTTTGATGTCCGCGGTGTATTCCGCAGCCTTCACCACACCGGCAGGCAGCGCGGCGCCAGCGCTGGCCCGAGACAGCCTCGACGGTGCGCTGATCGCCGCCGAAGCCCTGCCTGAAACCGTTGCCGCCCCGCTTGTCAGCCTGGCGCAAAGCGCTTTCGACAGTGCTTTCGTAACGGTGATGATCATGGTCGTCGCGCTGCTCGGCGCGGCCTCGGCCGGCATCGCCCTGACCACCCGCCGCGCTCGTTAGTAGAACGCGCAAGCAACAGGACGAAGCTTCATGCCAATTGGAGATGCCAGCAAACCGCCTGCATGGAAAGGACCGATCTGGACCAAGGCAACACCTGGCTCGTTGCGCTGCATCAAAGCGGCATCGATCGATATGGCTCATAGCTGCGTTCGGCCATCGTCGTGCCGAACTGGCGCTCGCGGCGCGGGCATCCCGTCGGCTTCCAGCGGCGTCATGGCCGAGGTCCTGGCGGTGAAGAACGCTATGCCGCTCGCCCGCGACCAGTTGGTGGCCCGGGCCAAGGAGCAGCAGAATCCACGAGCCCGGCATGCGCCTGATCGCTTGTTACACGCGCCCGATTAGCTGAGCGCCTTCGAGCGCAGCTCCTTACAGAAGGTCCGCCGGTAATCCGAAGGGGTCGTGCCCAATTGCGCAGCGAACTGCTGACGCAGTGAAAGCGACGTGCCGAAGCCTACCTCCGATGCGATGCAGTCGATCGGCATCTCGGTGGTCTCCAGCAGCTGTTGTGCCCGCGCGACACGTTCGGCGCTGAGCCATTTGATGAAGGTCGTGCCTGTGGTTTCGCGAAAACGGCGGGTGAAGGTACGGCGACTCATGCTGGCCACATCAGCCAGCGTATCGAGCGACAAGGGTTCGGCCAGATGTTCCCGCGCCCACTCTAGGACACCGGGCAGCCGGCTCTCACTCGGCAGCTGCGGAACAGGTTGTTCGATGTATTGCGCCTGCCCACCTTGCCGATGCGGTGGTGTAACCAGCAGCCGGGCCATTCGATTCGCTACATCGGCACCGTGTCGCTGACGCAGCAGATGCAGGCAACAGTCGATGGCGGCGACCGTACCGGCCGAGGTAATGATGTTGTCGTCAGAAACGTAGAGCACATCCGGGCGGAAGTGGCTGCTGGGGAAACGCCGAGCGAAGAGATCGCGAGCCACCCAATGCGTGGTGGCTTCGCGGCCATCCAGCAGACCTGCATCGCCTAACACGAAGGCACCCAAGCACAGGCCAACGATCAGTGCGCCTTGTGCATGGCGCTGACGCAGGGCATCGGTCAGTTCGGTAGGTGCTTGCTGGTTGGGATCGCTCCAAGCCGGCACGATGACGATATCGGCACGCTCCATCGCCTCCAGCCCATCGGGCACATCGATCATCACGCCTTGATCGCTACGGACCTGGCCCGGCTTTGCAGCGCAATATCGAACTTCGTAATGCGGCAGATCCGGTGCGTCTTTGGCTGCGCCAAAGACTATTCCGGGCACGGAGAGATGGAACAGGCTCACGCCATCGAACGCCAGGACGGCAACGCGAAGCATGGACATGGCAGATGACCCGCTTGGGAAAGATGGCCCGAAAGTATCCAAGAGCTTTATTCAGGTCAAACATCGAGTGCCGAGCGGCATCGCTGGTAGGTGCTTCCCCGACCTGCGGATTGGGCACAGATCGGGGTATCCAACAGCGGCTTAGGCCGTCAGATAGGCTTGCGTCGAGATCACGTTGGCGTAGCCGAACTTCAGGGCAGCCATCATGGCCGCATGCACCTGAGCTGCCGGAACCTGTACACCCTCGAACTCCAGATCCAGCGTCGCGCAGGCATCGTGCAGTACGGTCACCGAATAGCCCAAATCGGCTGCGGCACGAACGCCGGCATCGACACACATGTGGCTCATCGCGCCGACGATCACGATTTCTTCTACACCCTGCTCGTCGAGCAAACGCTTGAGCTCCGTTTCACGGAACGAGTTAGGGTAGTTCTTGACGATGACAGGCTCGCCATTCTGCGGGGCGACAGCAGGTTGGATCTCGACGTTTTGAGTTCCCGGAACGAAAGCCGGGACTTCCCCGTTGACGAATTCATGACGGACGTGAATGACCGGAACATCCTTGGCGCGGGAGTCGGCAATCACTTTTACTGCGTTATCGACGGCCGCCTCGATACCGGTCAGCGGTAGATTGCCCGTCGGCAGGTATTCGTTCTGCAGATCGATTACGACCAATGCACGCTTGCTCATTATTGGCTCCTTGACGATGTTGTAAGGGGAAGCGTGACCATCATCAGCCATCGAGGCGCTTGTTGCGAAGTGGCGAGATCGACATCTTCAAGGGCTGGATCGACACATGCCGGATATGAACGTCATAGAGATCGGGATACTGCTGTATCCCGGTGCGCAGCTGGCGACGGTTCTGGGCCTGACCGATCTGTTCGCGTTTGCACAACGAATCGCCGACGAGCGAGGGGCGCCGGATATGCCGGTTTTGCGCATCAGCCAGTGGCAAAAACAAAGCCCGAGCGAAACTCCGGTGCGCGTACAGGATTCGCTTGCTGGCATGAGCACGACGCCCGCCGTGCTCATCCTGCCCCCTAGCCTGGAAGAACCGATTGCCACCAGCGCAGCGGCGCCTTACAGAGATGGCTGCAGGCGCAGCACCGCGCGGGGGCTACGCTCGCGTCCGTGTGTGCAGGCGCTTTCCTGCTTGGCGAAACAGGCTTGCTGTCCGGTCGCACCATCACGACGCATTGGCTCTATGTGGAGAAATTCGCGGAGCGCTTCCCCGATGTGCGGCTCGATATCGACCAGCTCATCATCGACGCCGACGACATCATCACCGCCGGCGGCGTCATGGCCTGGATCGATCTCGGATTGCGATTGGTAGACCGCTACCTGAGCGCTGCGGTGATGATCGACACCGCCCAGATGTTTCTCGTCGATCCGCCCGGACTCCAGCAGCGTTACTACAGCGCCTTCGCGCCGCGGTTGGCTCATGGCGATCAGGCCGTGCTGGCCGTGCAGCACTGGTTGCAAGAGACAGGTGCCAAGCACATCGCCCTTCCCGACCTGGCTCAACGTGCCGGCATGGAGGTGCGCACCTTTCTGCGCCGCTTTCAGAAAGCTACCGGCATGACCACCACCGAATATTGCCAGCGCCTCCGAGTGGGCCGCGCGCGCGAGATGCTACAGGCGAGCCAGTTACCCATCGAGCGGATCGCCTGGGAGGTCGGCTATGGTGACGCCGGAGCGTTCCGCAAGGTATTCACAGGTATCGTCGGGCTCACGCCTAGCGAATATCGACGACGTTTCAGTGGGTTTCATAGGCAGGCTTGGGCAAATTCACGACCCGCCGAAAGAATGGCACGTTTTTATCTATGATTGTCTTTTGGGCCGCTATTGCTTCTTTCTCTCTGCTCCCACAATGCGCTCCTTCGAAACGAACCCAGGAGTCGCTCCATGCATTTTTCAAAAATCAGCAGTTCACTGGCTTTGGCCGTCAGCCTCGCCTTCACCAGCGCATTTGCCTCGGCACAACCAGCAGGTACATCAGCCACGCCTTCCGAGCGGGTGCAGCTGCAGCAGATCCGCAGCTCTACGCTGAAAATCATCTACGCCGACACGACCTTTCTGATCGACCCGATGCTCGCCAAGAAAGACACTTACCCAGGCTTCGAGGGCACTTACCGCAGCGAACTTCGCAACCCGCTGGTCGAGCTGCCGATGCCAGCCGAAGAGGTCCTTGCCGGGGTCGATGCGGTGATCGTCACGCACACTCATCTGGATCATTGGGATGACGCCGCGCAGCAGATGCTGCCCAAGGATCTCCCGCTGTTCTTACAGAACGAGGCCGATGCCGAGATCATCCGTGGGCAGGGCTTTGGCGACGTCCGGATTCTCACGGACCAAGCGGAGTTCGGCGGCGTCACGCTAAGCAGGATTGGTGGCCAGCACGGTACCGACAAGATGTTCGCTACACCTGAGCTCGCGGAGTTCCTCGGCGTTGCGATTGGTGTCGTCTTCGAAGCGCCAGAGCACAAAACGCTCTATCTGGCAGGCGATACCATCTGGCGTGACGAGGTCGACCAGGCGCTAAGCCGGTACAAGCCCGAAGTCGTCGTGTTGAATGCCGGTTATGCACAGGTGACTGGCTATGACGGCGCGATCCTCATGGGCAAGGAAGATGTACTGCGTGCCAGCCAGGCGGTGCCGGATGCAACAGTCGTGGCGACGCACATGGATGCCATCAACCATATGGGGCTGAGCCGTAAAGAGTTGAAAGCCTACGTTCAGGAGAAAGGCATTCAGGAACGCGTCGAGATTCCCGAGGATGGGGCAACACTGAAGTTCTAAGCTGGCTTGGGACCGCCTTGTCAGGGCGCCCCACCTGCGCTAGCCCAGGGCTGCTGGGGGCTGATCCAGAGACAACGGGGCTTTGAACCGACTCCATCATGCTCAAGAATGTAGCTCAGGTCTGGAACGAGCATCGATTGTATACAATTGCTGGAGATTTATTTGTCAGCATGTGTACAATTGAGCACATAGCTCCGCACCCAGCCTGCGGCCATCTCGACCGCAGGCACCACCAACAAGATGGGAGTCATATGGCAAACACAAGGTACTACGCCCCCACTGGCGGGCACCCAGCGCAGACTGAGTTGCTGACCGATCGCGCGATGTTCACGGAGGCCTACGCCGTCATTCCGAAGGGCGTGATGCGCGACATCGTCACCAGCCATCTGCCCTTCTGGGACAACATGCGCATGTGGGTGCTCGCCCGCCCGCTGTCCGGCTTCGCCGAGACCTTCTCCCAGTACATCGTTGAACTAGCCGACGGCGGTGGCAGCGAAAAGCCCGAGCAGGACCCGAACGCTGAAGGCGTACTCTTTGTGGTCGATGGCGAGTTCACCCTGACCCTCGAAGGCACCCAGCACGTCATGCGTCCGGGCGGCTACGCCTTTATCCCGCCGGCGGCCAAATGGAGCCTGCGCAACAACAGCGGCGCCCCTGCGCGCTTCCACTGGGTACGCAAGTACTACCAGGCCGTCGAAGGCTTGCCATATCCGGAAGCTTTCGTCACCAACGAGCAGGACGTCGAGCCGATCGCGATGCCGGGCACCGATGGCAAGTGGGTCACTACTCGCTTCGTCGACATGAGCGACATGCGCCATGACATGCACGTGAACATCGTGACCTTCGAGCCGGGCGCGGTGATCCCGTTCGCCGAAACCCACGTGATGGAACACGGCCTGTACGTACTGGAAGGCAAGGCCGTCTATCGCCTGAACCAGGACTGGGTCGAAGTGGAAGCCGGCGACTACATGTGGCTACGCGCCTTCTGCCCGCAGGCCTGCTACTCCGGCGGCCCCGGCAAGTTCCGCTACCTGCTGTACAAGGATGTGAACCGTCACATGGACCTGGGCAAATACAACCACCGGGCCTGATTCTTCGCATCGAACGCCCTCCTCGCCTCTCGGCCAGGAGGGCGTTTTCGTTTCTGCGGGCCGTTCTCGTAGAGGTCCGCCAGTTGATCTAGGCAGTCAGTATCGGGCTAGCTGGGAAAGTCAGTGCGATCGGGCGTACCCGGCACATACAGTCATAGCCAGGATGGAAGCGACCAGCTGTCGGCCACGTGCCGTGACTGTTTCTCGACCGGCTCGCTGGCATCAGGTGACAGCCTCGTGCCAAGAGCCGAAAGGGTCGGGAAGCCGCTCCCAAGTCTGCACGCCCGCGGCCATCTCCTGGTCGGTGAGCAGGCAGGCATCCAGCTCCGCGCTCAGTCGTTGGAAATCGATATTCTGCCCGATGAACACCAGCTCCTGCCGGCAGTCGCCGGTCTGGACTTCCCAGTGTTTGAGAATTTCCTGCATCCCCTCGTCATCGGTGGGCCATTGTGTCTTGGGTACGAAACGCCACCAACGTCCCGCCAGACCATGGCGCATCAGACCACCCGCCTGGGACCAGCTACCGGCGTCGCGGTACTTGCTCGCAAGCCAGAAGAAGCCCTTGGAACGCAGCAGCTTGCCATTGCTCCAGTCACGGATCAGAAATTCATGGAAACGCTGCGGATGGAACGGCCGACGCGCACGATACGCGGTCGAGGCGATACCGTACTCCTCGCTTTCGGGCACATGCTCGCCCCGTAGCCCCTTGAGCCAGCCTGGCGCCTGGGCGGCACGCTCGAAATCGAAGCGGCCTGTGTCCAAGATACTGCCCAGGGGCACCCGGCCCATGCTCATCGGCATGATTTCGGCGTGCGTGTTAAGGCCGCGCAGGATAGCGGTCAGCTCTTCACGCTCGGCGCTGGAGATCAGATCGATCTTGCTGATCAGGATGATGTCGGCGAATTCCACCTGCTCGATCAGCAGATCGGTAATGGAGCGCTCATCCTCTTCGCCCAAGGTCTCGCCACGGCTGGCCAGGCTCTCCGATTCATGGAAGTCGCGGAGAAAGTTGATCCCGTCGACCACCGTGACCATGGTATCCAGGCGCGCCAGGTCGGAGAGGCTGCGCCCCTGCTCGTCGCGGAAAGTGAAGGTCTCGGCCACTGGCAAGGGTTCGGCGATGCCGGTGGATTCGATCAGCAGGTAGTCGAAACGGCCTTCGCGAGCCAGGCGACTGACTTCCTCCAGTAGATCTTCGCGCAGGGTGCAGCAGATGCAGCCGTTGCTCATTTCTACCAGCTTCTCCTCGGCACGGTTGAGGCTCACATTGCGTTGCACCTCGCTGCCGTCGATGTTGATTTCGCTCATGTCGTTGACGATCACTGCGACACGACGGTTCTCGCGGTTCTTCAGCACATGGTTGAGCAGCGTGCTCTTGCCGGCGCCAAGAAAGCCGGACAGTACGGTAACGGGAAGTCGATCAGTCATGGGGGAAGCCTCAAGTCTCACGTAGATGTTTCTCTTTCTTTTCCTGCCGCTCCTTGGCCTCGATGCACAAGGTCGCCGTAGGTCGCAGCAACAGGCGGCGCAGACCAATCGGCTCTCCGGTTTCCTCGCACCAGCCGTATTCGCCACGGGCCAGGCGTTCGAGCGTCCGGTCAATCTTGTCGAGCAGCTTCTTCTCCCGTTCGAGTAGACGCAGCTGCCACTGGCGCTGCTCCTCCGTACTACCGATATCCGCAGGATCGCTGCTTGGTTCGTGATCGCGTAGTTCGTTGAGCTCGCTCGTGATTCGCTCCTGCAGCTCACGACGCTCGGTCAACAGCAGCTCGCGGAAAAACGTCTGCTGCTGCTCGCTCATATATGCGTTGGGGTGTTGCTGAAGTAGTTCCTGCTCAGTCATGGGTGCACCAATGATCAATTGAGACGACAACATCCATAAATCAAACCGCTCTCTGAAGTTCATCTTGATAAAAGCGTTTTCGGCATACCTGCTGGGCTACGGGTGATCTCATTACGGTTTCGCCCAACTCATATCGTTATGATATAACATTTAACGCCGTATCAATCACACCCTACTCAAAATGAAGGAGCAGCTTATGAAACCAGGCATCCATCCCGACTATCGTCCCGTCCTGTTCCACGACACGGCGGCAGACGTCTACTTCCTGATCGGCTCGACGGTCGAAGCCAGCCGTACGCACCAGCACACCGATGGCAATACCTACCCGTACGTAGCGCTCGACGTGTCCAGCGCATCGCATCCGGTCTACACCGGCCAGCAGCGCAAAACGACGTCCGAAGGCCGTATCGCGGGCTTCAACAAGCGCTTCGCCGGATTTACCACGAAGAAGTGATCGCTCTTTTCACAACGCCAAGACGATCCGCTCGAATACCCGAGCGGATCGCGTCCTCACCCCGATAGCAATCATCCAAGCCACGGAAGACGCTTCAATGTCCCGCAAGACCCGCCTCCTTACTGTCCGCACACCCGCCCGACTCGTTTCCGCCCTCGCCCTGCTACCCCTGACGGCACTGGGCGCTGACCAGCCCCTGAACCTCGAACCCACGGTCATCACCGCCACCTCCACAGCGCGCCAGCTGAGCGATGCGCCCGCAAGCGTTACGGTCATCACCCAAGAGGAACTGAGCATGCGGCCCGTTCAGGATCTCGAAGATGCTCTGCGTGGCACGCCGGGGCTCCAGTTCACAGGCATTGGCATGACGCGCCGTGGCGTCAGTATTCGAGGGATGGGAAGCGAGCACACCTTGGTGCTGATGAATGGACAGCGCATCAATACCGCCGCTGGCGCCGTGGCGCATGCCGATTTCGACCTGGGCTGGATGCCGGTAGAGGCGATCGAACGCATTGAGGTGATACGCGGCCCGATGTCCTCGCTCTACGGTTCCGAAGCGCTCGGCGGTGTGATCAATGTCATCACGCGGCGCGCGACGGACGCATGGCAGGGCGCGGCGCAGATCAACGGCGGCGTACGCGAGGACGGGCGCGGCGGCCAGATACATCAACTGGGGATCTATGCCGGCGGCCCACTTGTGCCTGGACTGCTCGGCCTATCCTTGAGCGGCGAGACGCGGCGCCGCCAGGAAACGCCCTTTAACGAGGACGCCTCGCTGTCGGAGATCGAAGGCCGTGACGCGCACAGCGGCGACATCACCCTGAGCTGGACGCCAGACACCGCGCAACGCATCGACTTCAGCTATGCAAGCGGCCTTGAGGATCGCTGGCGCAATACCCGCAGTGCAGGACGCGCACCAGTGGATTACGAGTCCAGCGATCGTATCGAACGTGAGCGATTCTCCCTCGCCCATAGTGGCGATTGGACGTGGGGCAGCAGCTCGCTGCGCGCCTACCGCAACACACTGGAGCGCACCAACCGCTATACCAACGGCGTGGTCCCCTCCTCGCCACGTCAGGAACTCACCGACGACATCGTCGATGGCAGCCTGACCCTGCCATTCGCCGGCATGCACTTGATCACGCTCGGCGGCGAGTGGCGCAAGGAGCAGCTGGAGGACGGCGGTTTTACGACAGGCGATGCCCGAATCATTCACCGTGCGCTGTTTCTGCAGGATGAAATCCAGTTCAACCCAGCGTGGTCGCTGGTACTGGGTAATCGCTTCGATCAGCACGAGGAATACGGCTGGCACAACAGCCCGCGTGCCTACTTGGTTCACCATGCCAACGATGCCCTGACGATCAAGGGCGGCGTTGGCCGCGGGTTCAAGGCGCCCTCACTCAAGCAGCTGTCGCCGGGCTATTCGGCCATCGGCGGCGGCGGGATGTTCAGGATCTACGGCAATCCGGATCTCGAACCCGAGATCAACACCATGTACGAAATCAGCGCGGACTATCAGGCAGACGGCTGGTCACTGAACGCGGGCGTCTTTCAGAACAACGTGCGTGGTCTGATCCAGACGGTCTGCGTATCGAGCTGTGGTGTCCGCGGCCGAGAGGTTCGCAACTACGACAACGTCGACGAGGCGCGCATCCGCGGGCTCGAGCTAGGCGGCGGTCTGGATCTGCCTGCCAACCTGCGCTGGGACCTGAATTACACCTACCTCGACGCCATCGACCGCAGCGCCGACCGGCGCCTGGGTGATCGAGCACGCCATCTGGCCAACACCCAACTGCAATGGACGCCGAACGCCACGTTCACCGGGCAGCTGCGTGGCGAATACGTCGGCAGCCAGCTGACCTATTCCAGCAACACGGCCTATGCGGTGCCGGCCTACAGCCTGTGGCATCTGGAGCTGACGCAGCGGATTACCGACACCCTGAGCATTCGCGGCGGCATCGAAAACCTGACCGACGAAGACTTCAGCGACGCGTCTGACAACTTCACCTTCGCCGAACCGGGCCGCACCTATCACGTCGGCTTGAGCCTGAGTTTCTGACATGACCAGTTGGATCAAAATCGGCGTGGCGCTAATCGCGCTGGCCGGCTGGGGAGCGGCTGCGTTCGCCAACCCGGTACGGCAAGACATTCATGTACAGGTGCTGACGACCGACTTCGTCCTGCAGGGCAAGCTCGACCGGCTTGCTGACTGGGCAGCCGACTCGGATATCACGCTTGGCACCGTACGCGCGTCCTCGGCAACTGAGCCGCAACCGGCCATTAACGCGGATTTGCTGATACTGGACACGCCGCGCCCTACGGATCTTGCGGCAGTCCAGCAGCAGTTCGACGCGCTAATGGCAGAGGACACGCCATGGATACGCGTTGGCGGTGGCCCCCCTGCCTTCGGCAATCTGCCGACACCGGTCGCCATGCGGTTGATCGGTTATTACGCCAATGGGGGCGAGCAGAACCTGTGGCATTTGTTCGCCTATCTGCGAGCCTGGCGCGACGAAACACTCACCGATTCGATACCAGGCCCTACCGAACTGGGCAAGGTCGGTTTTTATCACCCCGACGCACCCGCGCCCTTTACAGAACTCGACGACTACCTCGCCTGGGGCGCCGATCGCTGGACGATAGATGCGCCGCGTGTCGCCTTCGCCATTCACCGCGGTGCCGTCGTCGATAGCCAGTTGCAGTTGATCGACGCGTTGATGAAAAGCAGCGAGTCGCGTGGCCAAGCTCCAATCGCGTTCTGGATAGATGACAGGGACCCGCAGGCGCTGAGCAAGGTGCTGGTACCCGCACGCAGCGATGTGCTGGTCAACCTTCAGCACATGCAGAACGGTCCGGCACGTCAGGCAGAGTTTCTAGTACTTGGCATCCCGGTGCTGTCCACCCTGACCTGGCGTGAAGGTGATCCTGCGCATTGGCGAGCGTCCGATAGCGGTATTACGGCGCGAACCGCCGCGGCCATGCTGACCATCCCGGAAAGCTGGGGCATGACCGATCCGCTGGTGATCGCCGCCGTCGAAAACGGCGAGCCGACCCCTACCCCCGAACAAGTCGAGGCGCTGCTCAGCAAGGTCGACAGTCTGACCCGGCTGCGTCGGCTTGCCCCTGCGGAGAAACGTCTAGCGTTGATGTTCTGGAACCACCCCGACGGTGAAAAGAATGTAGCCGCCTCGAACCTCAACGTGCCACGCAGTCTGGCGCACCTCTCCACCGCTCTGCACGAGGCCGGTTATGACGTGCCCGCTACGGGTGAGGCACGGTTGATTGAAACGGCGCAGCGTCTCCTTGGCGGTTACTACCGGCCAGAGACGCTGGATGCTCTGCTAGCCGGCGGGCTTGCCGTGGCGTTGTCACTGTCGGATTACCAGCGCTGGCTCGCCGATCTGCCGGCATTCAGACGCAAGGCATTACTCGAGCGATGGGGCGATCCGGCTGACCATTGGGCGCTACGCGATATCGATGGCCAGTCTCACTTCATCATTCCCGCCGCGCGCCTTGGCAAGCTGTTGCTGCTGCCGCAACCGCCGCGTGCCGGTCGCCCCGGTGAGGCCTATCACGACAGCAAGGTTCCGCCCGATCATCTCTATCTGGCCGCCTATCAAGCGCTGCGAGAAGACATTAAAGCCGATGCGCTGATTCACTTCGGCACGCACGGCACGCAGGAATGGCTACCCGGCAAGGATCGCGGCCTGGCTGCCAGCGACTACCCCTTCCTTGCGCTGGGCGATATGCCGGTGTTCTACCCCTACATTCAGGACAACATCGGCGAAGCCATACAGGCGCGCCGTCGCGGTCGCGCGGTCATCGTCAGTCACCAGACACCGCCCTCCGCGCCCGCCGGGCTCTATGACGAGCTGCGCGACGTGCATGCGCTGATCCACGAATACCAGCAGCTCGACGTGGGCGCGGTCCGCGAAAACACGGCCGAACGTATTCGTCGGTTGGCCCTGGAAAACAAACTGCTGGAAGACTTGGGCTGGGACGAAGCGCGCATGCGTGCCAATACCGGAGGCTTCCTGCAAGCGTTGCATGATCACTTGCATGACATCGCCCAGGCGAACCTCCCGCTCGGCCTGCACACCTTCGGCGAGCCTGCATCCACCGAACATCGCCTGGCCACCGTGCTGCAACAACTGGGCGAGCCCTATCTGCGCGCGTTGGAGCTGACCGATGACGAGCCGATGGCCGAGGATTTCGCCGGGCTACAGGCCAGCCTTCCCTACCGCACGCTGCAGCGTTATTTGCGCGAGGGTGAAAGCCTTGATTCGATTGCCGGTGCACGACTGCGCGAACAGATCGAACGCGCACGCGTGCTCGACGCCCGGCTGACCGACACGGGGGAAATGAAAGCGCTGCTGACCGGCCTCGCCGGTGGCTTCATCGCTCCCGGACCCGGGGGCGACCCGGTGCGCAATCCGGACGTGCCAAGCGGTCGCAACCTCTACGCCTTCGAGGCCGACAAGTTGCCGACCCGAGCGGCCTATGAGGCAGGCGACAAGGCACTGGAGCAACTGCTCGCGAGCTACCGTGATGAGCACGAAGGCGAATTGCCGACGAAACTCGCGTTCAGCCTGTGGTCCTCCGAAGCCATGCGCCACCTTGGCATTCTCGAAAGCCAGGTCCTGCATGCACTGGGTGTACGTCCGGTTTGGGATGAGGGAGGACGGATTCGTACCCTGGAAATCATCCCGGCAGCGGAACTCGGCAGAGCACGCATCGACGTCGTCGTCCAGGTCACCAGCGTCTACCGCGATCAGTTCGACGGCTTCATGCGTCAGCTAGCCGATGTAATGGAGCGGCTCGCCGTGCTGGATGAGCCGGGCAACACGCTGGCCACCAACAGCCGACTACTGGCTCAGCGGCTACAGGATCAGGGGATAGAGGCCGACCACGCCGAGCACTTGTCGCACTTGCGGCTGTTCGGTAACGAGCCCGGCGACTATGGCACCGGCGTTTCTCAGTTAACGATGGACTCGACACGCTGGGAGAACGATTCGGCCCTCGCAGAGCAGTTCGTCTCGCGGTTGCAATATGGCTACGGCACCGTCAGTTGGGGAGAAAAGATCGAGGGCCAAAACCTGTTCGCCGAACAACTCAAAGGTGTCCAGGCTGCGATCATGGCCCGCTCCAGCGAGCTCAACGGCGTCCTGTCGACCGACCATCCATTCGAGTTTCTGGGGGGACTTTCCCTGGCGGTCCGCCATCTCGACGGTGCCAGTCCATCACTCTACATATCGGATCTGCGCAAGGCCGAGCCCCGCACGACGGGCGCGGCGAGCTACCTTGCCAGTGAACTGCGCAGCCGCTACCTGAACCCGCAATGGATCAGCGCGATGCAGCAGGAAGGCTACGCCGGCACGTTGGAAGTGCTGAACGTCGCCAATAACCTCTGGGGCTGGCAGGCCGCCGACCACAGCATGGTCCGCGCCGATCAATGGCAGGCCCTGCATGACACCTTCGTCATGGATCAGCGCGAGCTTGGCCTCGATCAATGGTTCGAGGCACATAACCCCACGGCCCAGGCCCAGCTGATCGAGCGTATGGCCGAAGCAATCCGCAAGGGCTACTGGGATGCCTCCGATAAAACCCGCCGCGAACTGGCCGAACGTTGGCAGGCGCTCACAACCGAACATAGCGCCGAGGCCGGCGAGCCGATCACCCGAGACTTCATCGAACAGATGGCCGCCGGTTATGGCCTCGCTCCAGAAGCCGCTTCAACTGCCGCAACGCCCACCTCATCAAGCAACGCGAACGCGGGTGAAACGGTACGCGGCCAGGTGATGCAGGAAGCGGTCGATCAAGCGCGCGAGGCGCCGAGCCCATGGCGGCTTTTGCTCGGCATCGCCACGTTGCTGTCGTGCCTGGTACTTGGCGCCCTACTCCAAGCGCTTGCCAACCATCGCGTCGAGCCCGTTTTAAACCCTCAATGAACCGAAATCCATGAACGCACTTGAAACCAGTCTCTACGAACTGACACGTATTTTTCTCGCACCCGTCCTGCTATTGATCCTGGCCGCGCTGGTCTATGCCTTTCTGGCATTGGGCAGCTTCGCCATGGAGGCCTGGCAACGCCGTAACGGCCGCTATCGCTCCGTCCTCGCGGCGCACCAAGCGGCAAACGGTGGCACCAGCGATGACCTCGAACTCTGGATCATGCAACGCCTGGAATGGCTGCGCGTGACCTCGCGGAGCGCACCGATGCTTGGGCTAGTCGCGACCATGATCCCTATGGGCCCAGCCCTGCTGGCATTGACCCAGAGCGACGCAAAAGGCATCGGCGAGAATCTGGTGGTCGCCTTCTCCTCGGTGATCCTTGCGCTCATCGCAGCGAGCATCACCTTCTTCGTTCTCACCGTTCGGCGCCGCTGGCTGTTGCAGGAGCTGCGTGCCATCGAGCGCGCCGGAGTACAGCACCGATGAGATTTCTCGACCATGACGAGGACGATGACCCGCTGCTGTCGGTGGTCAACCTGATCGACTTGTTCCTGGTGGTGATCGGCATTCTGCTCATCGTCATCGTGCAGAACCCGCTCAATCCATTCAGCCAGGAGAAGGTCGTGGTTATCGAAAATCCAGGCGAAGCGAACATGCGCATGCTGATCAAGGATGGTCAGGAGCTGAAGCAATATGAGTCAAGCGGCGAAATCGGCGAAGGCCAGGGCGCCAAGGCTGGAATCACCTATCGCCTGAACGACGGAAGGATGATTTACGTGCCCGAGGAGAAGGCATTGGTTAAGTAATTTCTAACCGTGATCTAGGCAAAAGAAGACAGCCCAATCCTATTGAGGCCACATCGGTATCGGGCCGACAGCTGCCGGTAGTCGAACCTTACGCGGGGCCAGGTCGAAATTTGGCAACAGTCATTCCAAATGACCTTGTTATATTATAACTTTCGCATCCCGCTTTATATCCAGGACGCGCTTACATGACTAACGCCGCCACGATGCCCGCAGCCGGCACGCTTTCATCCCTTCATGTGAAGACGCAGATACGCACGCGGATGCTTGCGATCGATGCATTGCGCGGGCTGGTCATGCTGTTCATGCTCGTCGACCACGTGCGGGAGACCTTTTTCCTGCACGTTCAGGTAGGCGACCCCATGGATCCGGTCAACACGCCACCGGAGCTGTTCTTCACGCGTATCAGCAGCATGGTCTGCGCACCGGTCTTTGTATTCCTGACCGGCCTTTCCGCATGGTTGTACGGGCAATCCCACAGCCGCAGCGAAGTGTCGACGTTCCTGCTCAAGCGGGGCGTATTCCTCGTGTTCCTCGAACTGACCTTAGTGAACTTCGCCTGGAACGCGACCTTCGTACCGCCGACCCTGTGGTTGCAGGTCATATGGGCCATCGGCTTGAGCATGATCGTGCTGTCCGCGCTTATCCACATGCCGCGTGCGGGGTTGGCGGTGCTGAGTCTGGTGATCGTGGCCGGCCACAATCTGCTTGATGGCATCGTGCTCACAGCGGATTCGCCGTTCTTCGAGATCTGGTCGATCCTGCACCAGCGTTCCTTTCTCGAAATTACCGAGCACACACGTGCACGGACCACTTACCCCATCCTCCCCTGGATCGGTCTCATCGCACTTGGCTACTGCGCAGGCCCCTGGTTTGCCCGCGATGCCGATCCGGCGCAGCGTGCCTGCCGCCTGTTGATGTGGGGTATCGGTTTGCTCGTGGGTTTCGTCCTGATCCGCTACCTGAACGTCTATGGCGACAAGCCGTGGAGCACCATGGAAAACGGCGTACGCACCTTCATGAGCTTCATGTCGCTTACCAAATACCCACCTTCCCTAATGTTCCTGATGCCAACCATCGGTGTCGGCTTTCTGCTGCTCGCCTGGTTTCAGCAACTCGAAGGGCGTCCCGTGCTGAAGGTGCTTTCGCTGTATGGCGGTGCGCCGATGTTCTTCTACGTCCTGCACCTGCTGGTACTCAAGGCGCTTTACCTGATCGCTGTGCAGATCTGGGGCCTGAACCAAGGCAACTACTACGGTTTCGATAGCCTCGCTGGTATCTGGCTGTGGGCAGTGATGCTGTCGGCGGCGCTTTATTTTCCGACCCGCTGGTTCGCGCAACTCAAGCAGCGCCGTCGCGATATCGCTTGGCTGAAGTACTTCTAAGGCTTGGTGATGAACAGAAAAACCGGTTACTGGATGCGGGTGCTGTCGCTCTCATGCCTGCCATTGGCGGCATGTGCTGGCGCACAGGAGCAGGCGGCGGGTTTCATCGAAGATGGCACATGGAACCTGCTAAACCGCACCGTCTACGACCGTCGTGATTACCGCCACGGTGGGCTCAACGGGGCCGCGCGCAATGCAGCTAAACCGCGCGGCGAGCGCAGCGATCTGGCGGAGGAATGGGGCTACGGGCTAATGGGCAGCTACGCCTCAGGGTTCACCCAAGGCACGGTCGGCTTCGGCCTCGATGCCCACGCCTATCTGGGGGTAAAGCTGGACAGCGGCGGTGGTCGCGCTGGCAAGGCTCGCCTGCTTTCGGTGGATAACGAGGGGCATCCCAAAGATGACTATGGACGCGCTGGTGCGGCGGCGAAGCTGCGTCTGTCATCCACAGTGCTGAAATACGGCGAGCAGCGGGTGAAAACGCCCGTCTTCGGCTCGTCCGACAGCCGCCTGCTGCCTGAAACCGCCACGGGGTGGTGGGTGACCAGCCAGGAATGGGGCGACCTGACCCTCAACGGTGGTCATTTCACCGAAAGTACCGACCGCAATGCCAGCAGCCACGACCGTGGGTTCGTCGTGAACTACTCCAACGGGAGACAAGGCGACTCGTTCGACTTCCTGGGCGGCAGCTACGACGGCATGGAGCGCCTCAACCTGACCCTTTACAGCGCGCAATACGACGAAACCTGGCGGCAGCATTATCTAGGCGGCGTGTACGCATGGCCGATTGATGATGAACAGGCGTTGTCCTTCAATCTGAATCTCTACCGCACACAGGACACCGGAGAGGCACGCTCGGGCGCTATCGACAACACCACCTGGAGCTTGATGAGTTCTTACTTGCGCGGTGCCCATCGCTTTTCGTTGGGCTACCAGAAGGTGCATGGGGATACGCCGTTCGATTACGTCACCCGCGGTGCCATCTACCTCACTAACGCGGTGGCGCTGTCTGACTTCAACGGGCCGAATGAAGCCTCATGGCAATTACGCTATGACCTGGCGATGGCTGCATACGGCATACCCGGCTTGAGTTTCAGTGCAGCATATATTCGCGGCAGTGGCATCGACGGTAGCGATGTGGACCCCAGCGGTGGCTATACCTATCTGGGTTATGGGCGTAACGGACGGCACTGGGAGCGTGACCTGGAAGCCCGTTACGTCGTACAAAACGGGGCCGCCCAAGGGATGACCTTCAGCGCCCGCTATGCGGTGCATCGGGGCAACATCGATCAGGCGGAATTGGACGCCGACCAGATTCGCTTGGCGGTGGAGTATCCAATCCAGGGGATGTTCTAGTCCGCGACGCGGTGAGAGGCTACCGGGTCTATCCGAATGCAGACCGCACGGCGGCTCGGCGCCGGTGAAGAAGCACGGTGGATGCCCACCGATATACGAGCATGGCTGCGATCGTCTCTCAGATGGTGGGGGCAGTTCGACATAGGGCGGCTTCGGGCGGGCTGGAATGTGCGTTCTTGCCCCAATTTTGCCCAAACCAGACTCAGGAAAACAAAAAGCCCCGCTACACGCTAAGCGCTGCGGGGCTTTCAGGTCTTTCAATAGTGGCGGAGAGATAGGGATTTGAACCCTAGGAACAGTTGCCTGTTCAACGGATTTCGAATCCGTCCCGTTCGGCCACTCCGGCATCTCTCCAGCGGCGCGCATAATAGCAGCTCGCAAGCGATTGTCGAACCCCAGGAGGGTGTTTTTTCGCTCGCTATTCAGGATGTTGCGCTAAACCCCCAGCGCTTTTGAAGCCGCCACTCCGCTCCAATCAAAAGCTGTAATCAGGTCGTCAGCCGAGTCAGGGCTTCGCGATATTTGTCAGCGGTCTTCTGGGCGACATCAACCGGCACAGGAGGCGCTGGCGGCTCCTTGTTCCAGCCGGTGGATTCCAGCCAGTCGCGAACGAATTGCTTGTCGAAGCTTGGCGGATTGCTGCCTTCCCGGTAGCTATCGGCAGGCCAGAAGCGGCTGGAGTCGGGAGTCAGCACTTCATCCATGAGCGTTAGGTTACCGGCCTCGTCGAGGCCGAATTCGAACTTGGTATCGGCGATGATGATGCCACGGGTTGCCGCGTATTCGACGGCTGCCGAATACAGTGCGATGGAAGTATCGCGCACTTGGGCTGCCAGTTCCTTGCCAATGATGGCCTCGCACTGCTCGAAGGATATGTTCTCGTCGTGATCGCCGACGGCGGCTTTGGTCGATGGCGTGAAGATCGGCTGCGGCAACTTAGCGGCTTCCTTCAAACCGGCCGGTAACTGGATGCCGCAAACGGTTCCGTTTTTCTGATATTCCTTCCAACCGGAGCCAACGATATAGCCACGGACAATGGCTTCAACGGCAACCGGCTTTAAGCGCTTGGCGACCACCGCACGCCCCTCTACCAGTGGCAGCTCTTGCGCCGAGACCACGTCCTCGACCTTGTCGCCAGTGAAGTGATTGGGTACGAGAGCGGAAAGCTTCTCGAACCAGAAATTCGAAATCGCTGTGAGAATCTTGCCCTTCTCAGGTATTGGCTCGGCGAGAATCACATCGAATGCTGAGAGCCGGTCCGTAGCGACCATAAGCATGCGCTTGTCGTCGATTTCGTACAGATCACGAACCTTGCCGGAGTAGATTTTCTTCAGGCTGAGGGCATTGGGAGTAGGCATTTCGATTCTCGCGGTTCCGAACCTTCGTTACGTTGCGCGGGACGGCAGTGTAACGGCAGGCCTGTCATCAAACGAAACAGGCGAAACCGAGAGGGTTTCGCCTGGACTAGCTGGAGCGGGCTGATCGGTGTCTCAGTCCAGACTGTCCTTGAGCATGTTCAGCACGCGCCGTGCGACGTCGGCTGGCGCGACGGTGTCAAGGTTCTTGTCGAGCGTCACCTGGATGTTGCCGGCCACATCGTTCACACGGACCTGATAACGCTCCGCGCGCGCCTCGATCTCCTCACGGTCGGGCGCCCCGCCGAACAAGCGGGAGAAGAAGCCCGGCTTGTCGTCCGGATTCTCCGCACCTTCCGACAGGTTGATGTAGTAAACACCGAGGCTGCGATCCAGATCCTCGACGAGGATGTCACTTGCAGCCAGTGCCCGGCCCACACTTGACCAGGCACGGTTGAAGTCAGTATCAAGTTGTAGCACCGGAGTGCCGCTGCCCGCTTCGATGAGCGTCACTCGGCTGGGTGCGTCGAACTCGCGCTCTGCAAGCAGAGAGGCTGAACCGCCTTGGGCTGCGCTGCTGTTCAAACCGACCTGCAGTTCATCGAGCAGTACCCGATCGAGTTCGGCATTGACTGGGGTATCAGGCCAGGCTACGTCAGCATTGCTATCTGCGGGACGCTGAACGCTGAGCAGCTGGATCTCGCTCGTATTGCGCTGCACACCCGGTTCGATGCGAACCCGGATACGGGTCTCTCCATCGCCCAGCCCAAGGTTGCGCACCAGCGCTGGAGCGAGCTGATCACGGGTCTGCCAGGCCGTAATGAGCTCTCCCGTTTGCGGGCGCTCTTCGGCAATCTGAAAGCCATTGTCGGTGAAGAACTGCCGCGTCGCAGTCCAGACTTGCGACGGCTCACGCATCGCGACCAGCCAGCGCGCATCCTCCGACGTCTGCAGGCTGAACTCGCTGGCTTCTTCAGCGACCAGCAACCGTTGCGGGCGCGGCACCTCGTATTCGCCTGTCGCGCGGGTATCAGGGACCTGCTGGGGGATCGGTAGCAAGGGCTCGATCGGGCGCAACTCACTATCGGCCGGGACCTGCATCGGCGGTACCTGATGGGCCTGGAGATAGTCGCTACCACGGTCACGGAAATATCCGTCTTCTCCCCACAGCCAGCCACAACCGCTGGTTCCAGAGATGATCAGGGCTAGGGTCGAGAGGCCGGCCAGTCGCTTCATGCATGTTCCTTCATTATTAGATCAGTACACCGGATACCGTTCAGGCCAGTACACCGGACTGACGCATGGCGTCGCGAAGCGGCTCCTGGCAACGCTGGCTGAGCCAGGTCAGCGGCAAGCGAATACCGTCCGACATCAGGCCCATTTCGTGTAGCGCCCATTTCACCGGAATCGGATTGGCCTCGATGAACAGCGTCTGATGCAGCGGCATCAGCAATGCGTTGATGGCACGCGCCTTCTCCGCATCACCGGCAATGGCGGCAGCGCATAGCTCGCTCATGGCGCGGGGCGCGACGTTCGCCGTGACGGAAATATTGCCTTTGCCACCCATCAGCATCAGCTCAACGGCGGTGGCATCGTCTCCGGAGTAGACAAGAAAGTCCTTGCCGACACGATCGAGCACTTCCTGCCCACGCTTGAGGTCGCCGGTCGCCTCCTTGATTCCGATGATGTTCGGCACCTTGGACAGACGCTCGACGGTTTCCGGCAGCATGTCGCAGGCGGTACGCCCGGGCACGTTGTAGAGGATCTGTGGAATCGCCACGGCTTCGGCGATGTGGCGGAAGTGCAGGTACATGCCTTCCTGGGTCGGCTTGTTGTAGTAGGGCGTGACCAGCAGGCAGGCATCCGCTCCGGCTGCCTTGGCATTTTCAGTCAGCTCGACGGCTTCGCGAGTGGAGTTGGCACCGGTGCCAGCAATCACCGGAATGCGACCGTTGACTTGATCCACCACCCGGCGGATTACCTCGATATGCTCGGACACTTCTAGCGTCGCCGACTCGCCAGTGGTACCCACCGCAACGATCGCATTGGTGCCTTCCTGAAGATGGAAGTCCACCAGTTTGCTCAGGCTGTCCCAATCAAGACCGCCATGCGCGTCCATGGGAGTGACCAGCGCCACCATACTGCCTGAGATCATGCAACCACTCCTGCCGGAAAAAGAGAGGCGTAATGGTACAAGGCTCCTGAGCGCTTTGCGAGTACGCTGGTTACATCCCACCGTCGGAACGACCGAACGCCAGCGTTGCGCTTTTCGGGCTCACACCGCACACGCATTCCCTCGGGCGGTGCTTTTCGCTAACCTTAGCCATTTTCGGCTTGGCTGGCCGTCCGATTCATCTTCGCCAGGAACCTGCATGTCCACCCCCTCAGTACCTCGAGAACAGTTTCTCGTCATCAGCGCCATGGGCCGCAACCCTATGGCGCTTACCAACGTGCTTTGCAGAGCGAGCAACGAGAATCGCTGCGCCGTAGTCAGTACGCGTCTGACCCGTCATGGCGAATGCTGTGCGCTGGTCCTGGAGATCACCGGGACCTGGGATGCCCTCGCTCGCATGGAGACGGCGCTGCCGAGCCTGGCCAAGAAGCACGACTTCACCACCAATGTAGTGCGCAGCGAACCATCGGAAACCCGCCCGCAAGCGTTGCCATACGTAGCCTATGTCAGCTCGGTATACCGTCCGGACATACTCAATGAGCTGTGCCAGTTCTTCATCGACCACCGCGTCGAACTGGAAAATCTTACCTGCGACACGTACCAGGCGCCCCAGACCGGCGGCACCATGCTCAACGCGACGCTGACCGTCACGCTACCGGCAGGTACGCAGATCAGCTGGCTGCGTGATCAATTTCTGGATTTTGCCGACGCACTGAATCTTGACGCTCTAATAGAGCCCTGGCGCCCGCAAAACCCCTGATAAGGAAACAAGTGATGGCCGTAGCAATCGACCAGTCCGTTCCGCCCTTCCAGGCCCAAGCCACTAGCGACACCCTGGTCAGCCTCGACACGCTGAAGGGCAAGCAGGTGGTGCTCTACTTTTATCCCAAGGACAACACGCCAGGATGCACCACTCAGGGCCAGGGTTTCCGCGACCTGCAGCCGGAGTTCAGCGAAGCCAACACGCTGATCTTCGGCGTTTCGCGGGACAGCCTGCGGACACACGAGAACTTCAAGGCCAAGCAGGCGTTTCCTTTCGAGCTCATTTGCGACAAGACTGAGGAGCTCTGCCAGCTATTCGATGTCATCAAGCTGAAGAAGCTCTATGGCAAGGAATACATGGGCGTAGACCGCAGCACCTTCTTGATCGACCGCGACGGCATCCTTCGCCAGGAGTGGCGAGGCGTGAAGGTTCCCGGACATGTCGAAGCCGTTTTGCAGGCCGCTCAAGCACTGCATCGACAATAAGCGAAGGCCGGTAGCACCGGCCTTTCTCGTTCTAGCCGACCTCCACCACCGGGACCGTGGGTGGCCTGCGCGGCCAAGCGTATAGCACCGCCTTGAACAAGGTAGCCAGGGGGATCGCGAAAAACACTCCCCAGAATCCCCAGAGGCCGCCGAATAACAGCACCGAGCAGATAATGGCCACCGGGTGCAGGTTCACCGCTTCGGAGAACAGCAAAGGCACAAGGACATTGCCATCCAACGCCTGAATGATCGCGTAGGCCACCAGCAAGTAGATGAACTGGTCACCCAACCCCCACTGGAATAAGCCAATCAGGGCGATGGGAATGGTCACCACGGTCGCACCGATATAAGGCACCACAACCGAGACCCCCACCAGCAGCGCCAGCAGCGCGGCATAGTTGAGCTCCAGCGCCACGAACACCGCATACGACACCACACCGCAGATCAGGATCTCGATCGCCTTGCCCCGAATGTAATTGGCGATCTGCACGTTCATTTCCTGAGACACCTGCGTAATCAGCGCACGCTCACGCGGCAGGTAGCCGCTCAACCAGTCGCTTATCTGCTGGCGATCCTTGAGAAAGAAGAACACAAGAATCGGCACCAGGATCAGATAGATCATCAGGCTTAACAACAATGGCAGGCTGGACAACGACGACGTCAGCACCACCTGGCCGTAGCGGCCTACCTCGCCACGCATGAAATCGATGCCACGCAGCACCTGCTCTTCGGTGAGCAATTGCGGGTAGCGCTCGGGCAGAAGCAGCAACAAGGACTGCCATTCCACAAGCATCCGTGGCAGCTCGTTGAACAGGGTTAGCACCTGCTGCCAGACCAAAGGCACAAGAAACAGCATGCAAACCGTGAGCGCGCCGACGAACATCAAAAATACTAGCCAGACCGCCACGAGGTGGGGAATCCTGATGCGCTCCAGCGCGCCGACCAAACCCTGCATCAGGTAGGCGAGCACCAGGCCGGCAAGGACTGGCGCAAGCATGTCGCCCAGCGTTAGCACCGCAGCAAAGGCAACCACCAACAGTACAGCCAAGACCACCGCTTCCTCATCAGAGAAATAGCGATGGGCCCAGCTGCGCAACACCTTGAGCATATGTTTCCCTTAGAGCCTTCAGCCTTCAGCCCTCAGCCTTACGCAGCCAGTAGCGATAGAGCCCTTCATCCGCCTCTTCCCGTAACAGAGCGTGGCCGGACAATCTGGCGAAACTACGAAAATCTCGCTGCGAGCCCGGATCGGTCGCGGTAACCTTCAGTACCTGCCCGCTGGCTAGTCGGTTGAGTTCAAGTTTAGCCTTGAGCAGCGGCATCGGGCATTCCAGCCCGACCGCATCCAGCTCGGCATCGCAGGTGACAGGCACGGTCTGTTGGGTCATGTTCATCTCCTCGAAAGGAGCGCAGGATACCGACCCGCGCCCGCCCCTGGCCAGCCACCCTGGCACAAGGCTACAGTAACGCTCCTGCCTTCATGAGCCAGTCTGGATGAAATTGCTGCGCCCCACCCTGCTGACACTGGCATGCCTGATTGCGCAGCCGGTCATGGCCAATGATCTGCCCTCTCTCGGCGATTCCAGCTCAGGTATCGTCTCGCCAGAACAGGAGTACCAACTGGGCCGGGCCTGGCTCAGCCTGCTTCGCGGACAGGTTCCGCAATTGTCCGACCCGCTGCTGAAAGACTATCTGGAACGCAGCGTCTATCGCCTGGCCGAGACCAGCCAGCTGCAAGACCGCCGTCTGGAGTTCGTACTGCTCGAAAGTCCGCAGCTGAACGCGTTTGCCGCGCCGGGCGGAATCATCGGAGTCAATGGCGGCCTGTTTCTTCATGCCCAGACTGAAGCCGAATACGCCTCGGTACTGGCGCACGAACTAGCGCATCTGTCCCAACGCCACTTCGCACGTGGCCTGGAAGCACAAAAGCGGATGCAGCTGCCGCTGATGGCAGCGATGCTTGCGGGGGTCGTAGCGGCCGCAGCCGGCGCGGGTGACGCAGGCATCGCCGCGATTGTTTCGACTCAGGCCGCGGCAATCCAGGCACAACGACGCTTCTCCCGACAGAACGAACAGGAAGCCGATCGCATCGGCATCGTCAATCTCGAACGAGCAGGTTACGACCCTCGCGCCATGCCGCAGATGTTCGGTCGTCTGATGCGCCAGTATCGCTACGACCAGAAACCGCCCGAATTCCTCCTGACCCACCCGGTCACGGAATCGCGCATCGCCGATACCAAAAACCGCGCCGAACAGTTTCCGGCTGGAGGCGTGCAAGACAGCCTGCGATATCAGCTGATGCGTGCAAGAGTCGACCTTAAATTTGAAAGCACACCCGGCCTCAGCGCCAAGCGCTTCCGAGCCATGCTCAATGAAGACGAAAGCCTGGATGCTGCTCGCTACGGCCTGGCGCTGGCTCAGATCAAGAGCGGCCAACTCTCGGACGCCGCCGCCAGCCTGCAACCGTTACTGGCGGAGTCGCCGGACGAAGTCAGCTACAACCTGGCGCAGATCGAGTTGGATATCACCGCCAACCGACTGGCCGCAGCCCGCGAGCGAACCCAGACCCTGCTCGATCTCTACCCCAGCAGTTACCCGGTACGCCAAGCGCATATCGATCTACTGATAAAGGAAGACAAGCTGCAAGAGGCCGAGCGAGAGCTGGACAAGCTGGTCGAAGCACGCCCCAAGGACCCGGACATTTGGTATCAGGTTTCGGAGATCCGCGGACTTACCGGAAACATACTGGGGCTGCACCAGGGCCGAGCTGAATTCTTCGCCCTGGTCGGAGATTACGATCAGGCTATCGAGCAACTGGATCTCGCTAAACGCCGATCGAGCAATTTTCAAACAGCCGCACGTATCGACGCCCGGCAGAAACAGCTGATCGAAGAGAAGCGAATGATTGAGGAGATGCTGCGCTGAGCGTGCAGCACCTACCTCGACGACAATGATGTCAGGCGTTGCCAGCCTGCTTGATACGCGCAGCCTGAGTGAAGTCCAGCATGCGCTTGAGCGGCTTGACCGCCCGCGGAACCAAGGCTGGATCGACGAATATCTCGTTGCTGCCGGTGCGCAGGCAATGCAATGTACGCTCGAGCGTGTTCATCGCCATCCACGGGCAATGCGCGCAGCTACGGCAGGCGGCTCCGCTACCCGCCGTCGGCGCCTCGATGAACGCCTTATCAGGACAAAGCTGTTGCATCTTGTAAAAGATGCCGCGGTCGGTGGCAACGATGAAAGTTGGATTCGTCAGCGTCTGGGCCGCCTTGATCAGCTGACTGGTGGACCCAACGGCATCCGCCAGAGCGATCACCGATTCAGGTGATTCAGGGTGAACCAGAACGGCAGCGTCCGGATACAGCGCCTTCATATCCTCCAGCTGCTTCGCCTTGAATTCTTCGTGGACGATGCAAGCCCCATCCCAAAGCAGCATGTCGGCTCCGGTTTCACGCTGCACATAGCTGCCGAGATGTTTGTCTGGAGCCCAGATGATCTTCTCGCCGTTGTCCATCAGGCTTTCGACGATTTCCAGCGCACAACTCGAGGTAACTACCCAGTCGGCCCGAGCCTTCACAGCCGCCGAAGTATTGGCATAGACCACGACAGTACGCTCTGGATGCTGATCACAAAAAGCCGAAAACTCTTCCACCGGGCAACCGAGGTCCAGCGAGCAGGTGGCGTCCAATGTCGGCATCAGCACCCGCTTTTCAGGATTGAGGATCTTCGCCGTCTCACCCATGAACTTGACGCCCGCGACCACCACGGTCTGCGCCGAGTGTTCGTTGCCGAAGCGGGCCATCTCCAGCGAATCGGAAACACAGCCTCCGGTTTCCTCGGCGAGCGACTGGATCACCGGGTCGGTATAGTAATGCGCCACGAGCACCGCATTCTGGCGCTTCAACTCGACAGCGATATCGTCGCGCAATTGCGCTTCCTGCTCGGGCGACAGCGGCTGGGGTTGTTTGGCTGCCAGGTGAGCCTGCACAAGAATGCGTTCGGGTATCTGCGTCATATTCGCGGTCCTGCAAAAGCGCGTTATTGCATGAAGCGCCGAGTATACCCGGCCAGCCTGTTCGAATCGGACGAGGCGAAAGAGGAAGACAGTGCGAGGTGCAGTCCGCCGCTCCCTGCCCGCTCAAGGGGCAGGAATACTAGCTGAAGCGTCTGCAAAAGGGAAAGCGAGGGGGCAAACGAAGGGTGTTTAGGCTCACCCAAATGAAAACCGCCGGCATTTGCCGGCGGTTATCGATCACTTGTCTTTGAGCATATGACCGCGTTCTTCCAAATTGATGTGCCAGTTCATGGCTTCGCGCAACATATGTGGAGTCTGGCCGCCCTTGTCGCATGCGCCTTCGAAGTAATTGTTCAGCGCATCACGGTACGAAGGATGGACGCAGTTATCTATGATCACACGGGCCCGTTCGCGGGGCGCCAGGCCACGCAGATCCGCCAGGCCTTGCTCGGTGACGAGAATTTCCACGTCGTGTTCGGTGTGGTCGACATGCGCAACCATCGGCACAACACTGGAAATGTTGCCGCCCTTGGCGATCGACTTGGTCACGAAGATGGCCATGTGAGCGTTACGCGCGAAGTCACCGGAACCACCGATGCCATTCATCATCTTGGTACCGCCGACATGCGTCGAGTTGACGTTGCCGTAGATGTCGAACTCCAGAGCGGTGTTGATTCCAACGATACCCAGACGACGCACCAGCTCCGGATGGTTGGAGATTTCCTGCGGACGCAGCACCAGCTTGTCCTTGTACTTCTCCAGGTTGCCGAATACGCGATCGTTGCAGCGCTCGGACAGGGTAATGGAGCAACCGGAAGCGAACTTCATCTTGCCAGCATCGATCAATTCGAAGGTGCAGTCCTGCAGCACTTCGGAGTACATCACCAGATCTTCGAACGGCGAGTCGATCAGACCACATACAACGGCATTGGCGATGTTACCGATACCCACCTGCATCGGACCAAGGTTCTTCGCCATGCGGCCTTCATCGACTTCTTTCTTGAAGAATTCGATCAGGTGATTGGCGATGGCCTGGGTTTCTTCGTCTGCTGGCGTGACGGTGGAATAAGAATCCGGCTGCTCGGTAATGACGATAGCGGCGATCTTGGCCGGGTCGACCGGAATGGCGGCAGTGCCGATACGATCGTCGACCTTGGTCAGTGGGATCGGACCACGGTTCGGACGCTCGCCCGGGAAATAGATGTCGTGCAGACCTTCCAGATTCAGGTTATGTGCAAGGTTCAGCTCGACAATGATCTTGTCGGCGAACACCGCCAGATTGGCGGAGTTACCTACTGAGGTAGTCGGGACGATGTGACCCTGCTCAGTGATGCTTACGGCCTCGATGATGGTCACGTCCGGACGCTTGATTTGGTTGTTGCGCATCTGCTCAACGGTGTGGGAGAGATGCTGGTCTATGAACATGACCTCGCCCAGGTTGATCGCCTTGCGCAGGACGGCATCCGCCTGGAACGGTCCACGGCGAGCCAACAAACCGGCTGCAGCCATTTTTCCATCCAGGTCGTTACCGAGGCTGGCGCCTGTGATGAGACTGATCTTCAGCTTTTCGTCCTTGGCGCGATCGATCAACGCCAAAGGCACAGCTTTAGCCTCACCCGCACGGGTAAAGCCGCTCATGCCGACGGTCATGCCGTCTTGAATAAGAGTAGCGGCCTTTTCGGCGCTCATGACCTTGCTCTGCAGGGAGGACAAGCGGATGCGATCAGAATACATTTGAGCCTCAAACCAACGGACAATCGGGAGGTCGCAGTCTATTACGTTTAATCTCGGCTGAGTCACAGACCAAGGTCGTAGTGAAAAACGCCTTTTATAACCGACGGAAATAACCCGTTTTGACTGCTGTGAATTGCGAACATAAAAAAGCCGGATGACCTAGCGGTCTCCGGCTTTTCGGCTCCCTAAGGAGAATATGGTGGGTCGTGTAGGATTCGAACCTACGACCAATTGGTTAAAAGCCAACTGCTCTACCAACTGAGCTAACGACCCAATGCGGGGCGCATGATACTGATTTGATTGATTAAATCAAAGTTTTTTTGGAAGAAATTAACGGTAGCGAGTCGGATCCGAAAGGCCGGCCTGCTCAAAACCTGCGGCTCGCAAACGGCAGCTGTCGCACTTTCCACAAGCACGCCCATCATTGTCGGCCTGATAGCATGAGACGGTCATCGCATAATCAACACCCAGACGGGCACCAGCCTGGACGATCTCCGCCTTGCTCAAGTTCTGCAAGGGAGCACGAATGGTAAAGCCCTGCCCCTCCACGCCAGCCTTGGTCGCAAGATTGGCCATGCGCTCGAAGGCATCGATGAATTCTGGACGGCAATCTGGATAACCGGAGTAGTCGACGGCATTGACTCCAATGAAAACATCCTGAGCGCCGAGCACCTCAGCCCAGCCCAACGCCAAGGAGAGAAACACGGTGTTGCGTGCCGGCACGTAGGTTATCGGTATGCCTTCCTCCGACGCCTCCGGCACCTCGATGCTACTGTCGGTGAGTGCCGAGCCCCCTATGCCATCGAGATTCATGCCGATGACCTTGTGTTCCACCACGCCCAATTGGCGAGCAACCCGCTCGGCAGCCTGCAGCTCCGCACGGTGACGCTGACCATAATCGAAGCTCATGGTGTAGCAAGCGTAACCTTGCGCTTTGGCCATCGCGACAACGGTCGCAGAATCGAGCCCGCCCGAAAGGAGGATTACGGCTTTCTTGTCAGTCATTATGTTTACCTGTGAGAACTTCGGCTCCAGGATCAAAGCCGCTCCGGCGTACATTAATGGCCGGGCGCATCGTTCCAGAGAATTTTGTGCAGTTGAAGCTGCAAACGCACCGGAAGATTGTCGCTGACGATCCAGTCAGCCAACGCTCTGGCATCGACTTGCCGATGGCTAGGCGAAAACAGCACCTCACCAGCACGAGCATCCAGCCGGTACTCGATAAGCTTGGATACAGCCCAGTCGTAATCTTCGCGTGAACAAATTACGAACTTGATCTGATCGTTTTGCGTCAGCTGACCGATGTTCGCGTACAGATTGCGGCCCATCTCGCCTGACGCCGGCGTCTTCAGATCAACGACCCGGCTTACTCGCGTGTCGGTACCGGAAATATCCAGCGCACCACTTGTCTCCAGTGAAACTTCATAGCCCGCGTCGCAGAGCTCGCGCAGCAGCGGCAGACAGTTCGGTTGAGCCAGCGGTTCGCCGCCCGTGACACAGACGTAGCGGGGCTTATAGGACGCGACCCGCTCGAGAATTGCTTCGAGCGGCATGATCTCGCCACCACTGAAAGCGTAGGCGGTATCGCAGTAATGACAGCGCAGGGGGCAGCCGGTCAGGCGGACGAACACAGTAGGCAGGCCACTGGTACGGGTCTCCCCCTGCAGCGAGTAGAAAATCTCGGAAATTCGCAGGGTATTTTGCATATCAGCCACGGGCGTGACGGCTAAACAGGCCATCCGCCTCCGTTGCGGGAAAAGGGCAGCGATTCTAACGAAAAAACCCGCTCAATGGGCGGGTTTTTGTTACCTGATGCCAACGTATCGGCTTATCGATTCAGTTGGCGCTGAGCCAACTGCGCAGCCGAGCTGTTCGGGTAGTCGGCAATGACTTGACGAAGAATCCCGTCAGCCTTGTCACGATTACCCAGCCGCACCTCGACATCCGCAAGCTTGTACAGCGAGTCAGGAACCTTGTTGTGCTGAGGATACGCCTGACTGACCTTCGCGAATGCCTGGCCGGCCCCCTGCAAATCTCCCTTGGCGAGATTGACCTCGCCCAGCCAGTACTGTGCATTACCGGCATAGGGGCTTTGGGGATATTTACGCAAGAAGGCGGAAAAAGCCTGGCTAGCCTTATTGAAATCCTTCGCCTTGATCAGATCGAAGGCTGCGTCGTAGTACAGCTTTTCCCTTTCAGGATCAGCCGATTGATTGCTCGCCTGATCTTGCACAGAGGCATTCACGGGCCCTTGCACTGCACCACCGGCATTACTGCTGCCCGCGGCTGACGAATTCTGGTTGGCCAAACCGCCTGATGCGGCGTTCGACAAACGACTATCCAAATCCTGATAACGCTCCAGCCCTTCCTGTTTCAGGCGCTGGATCTCGTTCTGTTGCACTTCCAGCATGCCGCGCAGTTGCGCAATTTCTTCTTGCATCTGCTGCAACTGAACGAAAAGCATGCCCTGCGCCGAAGACGGAGCCGATGCTCCGCCTCCGACATAGGCACCGCTAGTATCTGCCCCGGTGGAATAACCCGACTCAGGCACACCGCTTTGGGTTTGCGAGTCATATTCGACCACTGGGACTTGAGCCGCCGCAAAAAGAGGCAAACCAAGCGCAATAAGCGTCAGAGCGTAACGGTGCTTGAGCATGACTTATTACTTACGCAGCTCAACGCGACGGTTCTGAGCCCACGACTGCTCGTCGTTGCCCATGGCAACCGGACGCTCTTCACCGTAGGAAACCAGTTCCAGCTGAGCGGGAGATACGCCCTGCAGAACCAGGTAACGCTGAACGGCCTTCGAACGACGCTCGCCCAGAGCCATGTTGTACTCGCGAGTACCGCGCTCGTCGGTGTGGCCTTCCAGAACGACACGGTTGCCAGCGGACTTCAGATCCTTGGCATGAACGTCCAGAGCGCGCATAGCTTCCGGCTTCAGGTCCGAGCTATCGTATTCGAAGTAGAAAGTAGTGATAGCGCGCAGAGCAGCTTCTTCGCCACCCATGCTGCCGTCGACAGCACCGCTGTCAGCGCCGTAGCCAGCGTTCGGATCAATGGCGGAAGAACCTTCGCCAGAGTCGTCGCCACCCTTGGACGAACAACCAACAGCTACGGCCATAGCCAGAGTCAGCGCAGCGAACTTACCGAATTTCAGCATTTCCATGTGTAACAACCCCAGTTGTGTTTTTGGTTAGGTAAAGCGTTGATACCGCATCAGTTCAGGTAAGGGGACCACGATGGCTCACGGACTTCGCCTTGAGCAGTAGGAAGCGGGAGCCTAACTCGACCATTGATTGATACGAGCATCAAGACTCCCCGGCCCTGCTGGCGGGTCGCGTAGATTAGCATGGTGCCATTAGGCGCAACAGTGGGCGACTCATCTAAACTCGTATCTGAGAGTAGCCGTAAATTGCCGCGCTGCAGGTCCTGTGCCGCCACCTTGAAATTGGTATAGCCCTCCTGGCGATGAATCATCACCAGCGTCTTTTCATCTGCCGATAGTTTCGGGTTTGCATTGTAGTTACCAACGAAAGTGACTCGTTCGGCATTATTGCTACCCAGACGCTGCTTGTAGATCTGTGGCTTGCCCGCACGATCCGAGGTGAAGTAGATAGTCTGACCGTCGGCGCCCCAGAAAGGCTCCGTGTCAATTGCGTAATGATTGGTGAGTCGCTGCAACTGACGCGACCCAAGATCCATCACGTAGATTTCCGGGTTGCCATCCTTCGACAGCACGAATGCCAGGCGATTGCCGTCCGGCGAGAATGCCGGCGCACCATTGAGCCCTTCGAAGTTAGTAATCTGCTCGCGACGCCCCGTGTCGATGTGCTGCATGAAAATACGTGGACGTTTCTGTTCGAAAGAAACATAGGCGATGCGACGGCCATCCGGCGAATAGCGCGGCGACAGAATCGGCTCACGTGATTGCAGCAGGGTCACGGCGCGCGCACCGTCGTAGTCGGAACGCTGCAGCGTGTAACGCGTATTGGTGCCGCCGAGACGTTCAGCAGTAACGTAGAGCAAGCGCGTGGAGAACGCGCCCTTGATGCCCGTCAGCTTTTCGAACGCCTGATCAGCCGCGAAATGCGCCATATCCCGCAGCTGATCCTGACCGCCACCCACGGTACCCGTCATGACCTGCTGTTCGGTGGTCACATTGAACACCTCGTAGCGGATCTGCAGTTTGCCGGCCGAAGGCTCGATGTTGCCGACCATCACGTACTGGGCACCCAATGCCTTCCAGTCACGGAAAATGATTTCGCTACCGCGCGTCGGCAGACTGATCATGTTCTGCTTGGGAATCGGCTGGAAAATACCGGTATTGCGCATGTCATTGCCGATGATTTCTGCCATGTCTTCCGGCAGCACAGTGCCGCCCTGCCAACCGAACGGCACAACCGCGATCGGAATCGCACGATCGGTACCGCTGGTGACGACAATGTTCTTCTCCTGTGCCACGGCACTGCCCATCACGAACAGGAAAAAGACGATAAAACCTCGAAGGTAATTGATCACAACGCTAGATCCTCAGGCGTAAATGTCATCGTGAACGAGCGATACGGCTGAAACTCCTGGGCAGTGAGCCCCTGCATTTCGGTCAGCCGACCAATATTCTTTACCGCTGCGACCGCCGAATTATCGAACGGCGCATCGCCACTCGAACGCGAAACGGTTGCAGCAGTGATGGTGCCATCCGGCAGCATGTTGACCCGGAGCGTTACCGACATGTTGTTCCGGGCCGATGGCGGTCGGGTCCAGCCCTCTGCCGCACGCATACGAATCAGGTCATCGAAGTTACCAGCTACCTGATCGCCTTGAGTGTCAGCCATGGCCTGCTGCCGCTCCGTGTCTTCAGACAACAGTTCGGCAAGAGCTTGCGCCTTCTTGTCCTCGGCAGCCTTGCGAGCAGCCTCGGCTGCTGCTTTCTTCTTGGCTTCTTCGGCGGCCTTTTTCTTCGCAGCTTCAGCTGCCGCCTTTTTCTTTGCGTCCTCTGCCGCTTTCTTTTTCGCGGCCTCGGCAGCAGCTTTCTTCTTGGCTTCTTCGACAGTCTTTTTCTTGGCCGCCTCGTCAGCCGCTTTCTTCTTGGCGATATCCGCCTGTTTTTTCTGCTCGGCTAGTTTCTTGGCTTCTTCGGCTTTTTTCGTCTCCGCGGACTTCTTTGCCGCGTCAGCCTTCGCTGCTTCGGCCTTTCGAGCCTCGTCCGCCTTCTTTTGTTCCGCTGCCTTGGCGGCGGCCTGCTTCTGCTGCTCGGCCTTGCGCTGTTCCAGCTGTTCGGCTTCGTACTGCTTGGCCGCCGTTTTCTGAGCCTCACCCGCAATTTTCTGATTCGTCTGAGTCGTAGCTTGGCTCTGAGATTTGAGCTGGTACAAGGTCGCCTGAACGATGGGCTTGGATGGCGGCAGCTCCGGCGTCATGGCGAAGCTGACGAAGAGCATTCCGAAAATAACGATGTGTAGACCGACCGCCAGAATGGTGGGCCAGTAGTAGCTCTCCGAGCGTGAACGTTCCGGCTGTTGCATTAAGGCGCCTCGGTGATCAAGCCGACGTTACCGACACCCGCTTCCTGCAGCCCGCCCATGGCAGACATCACCGAACCGTAGTCCACCGCCTTGTCGCCGCGCACGAACACCTGAACCTGCTTACCCTGGCTACGGTTCTGGTTCATGATTGCGGTGACCGCCTTGGTCATCTCATCCAGTGTCAGGGCCTGATCCTGGACGGTTTCGGTGTCCACTTCGCTCCCGATGTTCCAGAAGTAAGTCTTGTCCGCCTTGATCGAAATGGTCAGTACTTGAGCATCGTTATCCTGAGGCAGGACTTCGCTGCTGACCTTGGGCAGATCGACCTTTACACCCTGATTGAGCATCGGCGCGGTCACCATGAAGATGACCAGCAGCACCAGCATCACGTCGATGTAAGGCACCACGTTCATCTCGGCGACAGGTTTGCGTCTGTTACGAATTCTGGCCATGGCCTGGGGGCCTCAATCTTCGGTGGTGTGAACTTTGCGATGGAGAATCGCCTGGAACTCATCGGCGAAGGTGTAGTAACGACCGATGAGCATCTCGCCACGCGCGGAGAAACGGTTGTATGCGATGACCGCAGGAATTGCGGCGAACAGGCCGATCGCAGTAGCGATCAATGCCTCGGCGATGCCGGGCGCGACAGTGGCGAGAGTCGCCTGCTGCACCTGCGCCAGCCCGCGGAACGAATTCATGATGCCCCAGACGGTACCGAACAGACCGATGTAAGGACTGGTAGAGCCAACGGTCGCGAGGAACGGCAAACTCTGATCGAGCTTTTCTTCTTCGCGGGAAATGGCGACGCGCATAGCCCGGTTCACCGCATCCATCACGGCATCGGGATCCACACCCTGCTGCTGGCGCAGGCGGGAAAACTCCTTGAAGCCGGCGCGGAAGATCTGCTCGACACCCGAATCAGGATCAGGATTACTGCCAGCCTGGCGGTACAGTTTGGAAAGGTCGATACCGGACCAGAAACGTTCCTCGAAGGTGTCCAGCGAGCGCTTGGCGGCACGCAGCATGTTGCCGCGCTGGAAGATGATGATCCAGGACATCACCGAGGCCGCCACCAGGATCAGCATGACCAGCTGAACCACAAAGCTGGCGTTGCTGATCAAGCTCCACATGGACATATGATCGACGTTGGGTTCCACGCTTAATCTCCTGCAGGGGGTAGACCCGACCCGGCGAAGGCTGAGCGCAACGCTTCGGGAATAGGTCGGGGCTTCAAACTCTCGGTACGCACACAGGCGACCAGAAACTGCCCTTCACAGAGCAGCAAATTATCCTTGGCGCGTCGTACCTGCTGCCTGAAATGCAGGCTGGCGCGCTTTATTTTTACAACCTCGGCAGTTACCAGTAACTCGTCGTCCAGCCGCGCCGGCGCGTGATAACGCGCTTCGCTCGAATGCACGACGAAAAGCAGGTCTTCGCCCGCCAGCTGCGACTGGGCGAAACCCAGGTTGCGCAACCGCTCGGTGCGGGCCCGCTCCATGAACTTGAGGTAATTGACGTAATAAACGATGCCGCCGGCATCGGTATCTTCGTAGTACACCCGACACCGATGAGTGAAGGGTTGAGCATCCGATTCCGCGCGCATACTAGAGCCAGGCCCCGTAAATTCCAATCGGGTGGGACAAGAATATTTTCTTCACTTTGTGTCGCCGTCGAACAGGTCCGCTACTGGCGAATCGCCCAGGCGTTTCGGCAGGTTCAGGCCGAAATGCAGATAGGCATGCCGGGTGACCACGCGCCCGCGCGGCGTACGCATGATGTAGCCCTGCTGGATCAGATAGGGTTCGAGCACGTCTTCGATGGTGTGGCGCTCTTCGCTAATGGCGGCTGCCAGATTGTCGATGCCCACTGGCCCGCCATCGAACTTCTCGATTAATGTCAGCAGCAACCGTCGGTCCTGATGATCCAAGCCGCGCTCGTCCACATCGAGCATGTTCAGCGCGAGATCCGCTGTACGGCGGGTAATCTCACCATTTCCACGAACTTCAGCAAAATCCCGCACCCGACGCAGCAGGCGGTTGGCGATACGCGGAGTGCCGCGAGCACGCCGGGCAATTTCGAAAGCGCCTTCGGCCTCGATAGCCAGGCCAAGGATGCCGGCCGAACGGCTGACGATGGTCGCCAGATCGGCCGTGGAATAGAACTCCAACCGCTGCACGATACCGAAGCGATCACGCAGCGGATTGGTGAGCATGCCCGCACGAGTGGTGGCGCCAACCAACGTGAAGGGCGGTAGGTCGAGCTTGATCGAGCGCGCCGCAGGGCCTTCGCCGATCATGATGTCCAGCTGAAAATCTTCCATCGCCGGATACAGCACTTCTTCAACGATGGGCGACAACCGATGAATCTCGTCGACGAAGAGCACATCGCCCTGCTCCAGATTGGTCAGCAGCGCGGCCAGATCACCGGGCCGCTCCAGCACGGGGCCGGAAGTGCTCTTGATCGAGACACCCATCTCCTGCGCAATGATATTGGCCAGGGTCGTCTTGCCGAGGCCCGGCGGGCCGAAGATCAGGGTGTGATCAAGGGCCTCGCCGCGCCCGCGGGCCGCACGGATAAACAGATCCATCTGCTCGCGCACGACCGGCTGGCCGATGTATTCGGCCAGACTCAGTGGGCGGATGGCACGGTCGAATTGTTCTTCGCGGTCGCGGCCAGTGGCGGTAATCAGACGATCGGCTTCGATCATGCGCTTACACCATTCCCTTCAGGGCACGGCGGATCAGATCTTCACTACTCAAATCGTCTTCCTGTACGGCGGATACGGCACGGCTGGCCTCTTGCGGCTTGAACCCAAGGGAAATCAGCGCGCTGACCGCATCATTCTCGGCGCTTGAGACTGCCATATTCGAGCGGGGTTCCACCACCAGAGGTGCGATGGACGGCATGCTCTCCCAGGCTTTGAAGCGATCTTTCAACTCCACCAGCAGCCGCTCGGCTGTCTTCTTGCCGACGCCCGGAATCTTCACCAGCGCGGAGGTGTCCTGAGCCTGCACGCAGCGCACCAGTTCGTCCACTTCAAGGCCCGACATCAATGCCAGCGCCAGCTTGGGGCCGACGCCATTGAGCCGGATCAGTTCGCGAAACAGCTCGCGGTCACGCTTTTCGGCGAAGCCATAAAGCAGTTGCGCGTCCTCTCGCACTACCAGATGGATGTGCAGCGTTACCGGCTCACCGACAGCAGGCAAGCGGTAGAGCGTCGTCATCGGCACCTCGACTTCATAACCGACGCCATTCACATCCAGTATCAGATGCGGCGGCTGTTTCTCCGCCAGGGTTCCGCGCAAACGTCCAATCACAGTTATCCATTCCTCTCTCGGCTGAAGGAGTGCCGTCAGCCATTGTCTTGCTATCCGGCACTAGCTACTACAAACGCAAGCGCCCTGCCCTGCGCTTGGCACCGGCCAGCCCGTGCGGGATGAGACTCTGCCGATGATGCGCATGGCACAAGGCGATCGCTAGCGCGTCTGAGGCATCGATCTGTGGCTTTTTCACCAATTTCAGCAGGTGCATCACCATCATCTGCACTTGCACTTTGTCGGCACCACCGGTTCCGGCAATCGCCTGCTTGACCTGGGTGGCGGTGTACTCGGCTATCTCCAGACCCTGTTCGGCAGCAGCCACTATCGCGGCGCCTCGGGCCTGTCCAAGCTTGAGCGCAGAATCAGCGTTGCGCGCCATGAAGACCTGCTCGATACCCATGGTCACCGGGCCGTGAAGGCGGATCACCTCGCTGACACCAGCGAATACTGCCTGCAGCCGGGCGGATAGCTCACCACTGCCGGTGCGGATGCAACCGGATGCCACGTACTCACAACTGCGGCCGGTATCGCGCACCACGCCGTAGCCAGTGATGCGAGAGCCGGGATCGATCCCGAGGATGAGCGTCATGCGGTCGCCGTACTGTCTATTTATCCAGCCGCGAGTATAAAGGTACAGTCGCGGCGAGAGCTACCGGAACAATGCCGACGACCGCACGCATCAAAGGCGCACAAATGAAGAAGCCGGAAACACGCAAACGGTGCTCCCGGCTTTCAGCTTCGATTCCTGACTTCTTACCAGTGCCCAATCACTCCAACTGCTCCATGATTTCGTCGGAAATCTCGGCGTTGTGGTAGACGTTCTGCACGTCGTCCAGATCTTCCAGCGCATCGATCAGGCGTAGCACCTTCTGCGCGGTTTCCAGATCGGCGAGCGGTGCGGCAATCGAGGGGATCATGGCGATTTCCGCCTCCTCACCCTTGAAGCCGGCCGCACTCAGCGCCTCGTTGACGGAATGGAAATCGGCAAAGCTGGTGGAGACCAGCGCCGAGCCATCGTCGCCCATTTCCACATCATCGGCACCGGCTTCCAGCGCCGCTTCCATCAGCGCATCTTCGTCCACGCCCGCGGCAAAGCTGATCTGCCCTTTGCGATCGAACATGTAGGCAACCGAGCCATCGGTGCCAAGGTTGCCGCCGTGCTTGCTGAAGGCATGACGCACTTCGGCCGCGGTGCGATTGCGGTTGTCGGTCATGGCCTCGACGATGATGGCCACGCCACTAGGCGCATAACCTTCGTAGCTCAGTTCGACGACATTGTCGGCCTCGTTATTGCCGGCGCCGCGGGCGATGGCGCGGTCGATCACGTCCCGCGACATGTTGGCGACCAGTGCCTTGTCTACCGCCAGGCGCAGGCGCGGGTTATCCGCCGGAATTGCGCCACTTTTGGCGGCAACTGTCAGCTCACGAATGAGCTTGGTGAAAATCTTGCCGCGCTTGGCGTCCTGGCGCCCCTTGCGGTGCTTGATGTTGGCCCATTTGGAATGACCAGCCATAACTGCCTCCCTCTTCGATCAACTTTCTTCTCGCTGAAACGGAGAAGCCCAGGTTTCCCTGGGCTCCGGCTCTGCGGTTATTCGGCTTTAGGCTGCTCGCGCAGGCGAATGTGCAACTCGCGCAGCGCCTTGGCATCCACCGCACCCGGCGCCTGGGTCATGACGTCCGCCGCGCTCTGGGTTTTCGGGAAGGCGATTACTTCACGAATCGATTGCGCGCCAGTCATCAGCATCACTAGGCGATCAAGGCCGAAGGCCAGGCCACCGTGCGGCGGCGCGCCGTATTTCAGCGCATCGAGCAGGAAGCCGAACTTCTCGTTCTGCTCCGCTTCGTCGATACCCAGGATACGGAATACGGTCTGCTGCATGTCCTTGCGGTGGATACGGATGGAACCGCCACCCAGCTCGGTGCCGTTGAGCACCATGTCGTAGGCACGCGACAGCGCCGCTCCCGGATTGGCTTCCAACTCCTCGGGGCTGCACTTGGGCGCGGTGAAAGGATGGTGCAGTGCCGACAGCGAGCCGTCGTCGTTTTCCTCGAACATCGGGAAGTCGACCACCCACATCGGCGCCCATTCGCAAGTCAGCAGGTTCAGGTCGTGACCCAGCTTGATGCGCAACGCACCCAGCGCTTCGGAAACGATCTTGGCCTTGTCTGCACCGAAGAAGACGATGTCGCCATCGACCGCACCCACGCGATCGAGAATCGCATTGAGGTTGGCTTCGGGGATGTTCTTGACGATGGGCGACTGCAGGCCTTCAACACCCTTGGCGCGCTCGTTGACCTTGATGTAAGCCAGGCCCTTGGCGCCGTATATGCCGACGAACTTGGTGTAGTCGTCGATCTGCTTGCGCGGCATGCTCGCACCGCCCGGCACGCGCAGTGCGGCAACACGGCACTTGGGATCGTTGGCCGGGCCGGCGAACACTTTGAATTCGACATCCTTGAGCTGGTCTTCCACATCGATCAGTTCCAGCGGAATACGCAGGTCCGGCTTGTCCGAACCGTAGCGGCGCATGGCTTCTTCGAACGGCATATGCGGGAACTCGCCGAACTCGACGCCCAGCACTTCCTTGAATAGCTTGCGCACCATGCCTTCGGTGATGCCGATGATGTCGGATTCATCAAGGAAGCTGGTCTCGATGTCGATCTGGGTGAATTCCGGCTGACGGTCGGCCCGCAGGTCTTCGTCGCGGAAGCACTTAGCGATCTGATAGTAGCGATCGAAGCCGGCCACCATCAGCAACTGCTTGAACAGCTGCGGCGACTGCGGCAGGGCGAAGAAACTGCCGGGATGGGTGCGGCTGGGAACCAGATAGTCGCGGGCGCCTTCAGGGGTGGCGCGGGTCAGGATCGGCGTTTCCACATCGAGGAAGCCGTTTTCATCGAGATAGCGACGAATGCTGGTGGTGATGCTCGAGCGCAGTTTAAGCTTCTCGGCCATTTCCGGGCGGCGCAGGTCGATGAAGCGATAGCGCAGGCGGGTTTCCTCGCCCACGTCGCTGTATTCGTTGAGCGGGAACGGCGGGGTTTCTGCCTCGTTCAGTACTTCCAGCTCATAGCCCAACACTTCGATGGCACCAGAGGCCATGTTCGGGTTGCGTGCGCCTTCCGGGCGCAGGCGGACCTTGCCGGTGATTTTCACCACATATTCGCTGCGTACCCGGTCGGCGGCTGCAAACGTCTCGGCGCGATCGGGATCGAACACCACCTGGGCCATGCCTTCACGATCACGCACGTCGAGGAAGATGACCCCGCCGTGGTCGCGGCGGCGATGGACCCAACCGCAAAGAGTGATTTCCTGGCCGTCCAGGCTTTCGTTCAACTGGCCGCAATAGTGGCTGCGCATCATGGTGGGGTTCGCTTCTCGTATCTTGGAAATTCGTTGGGTCGCTCGATTCGCGACTGGCAGACGGAGCCCAAATGGCGCTCCACCTGGGATCGATCGCTCATCGGCACAGAGCCAGAGCTGCCGGCAGACATCAGTACGCGGCTACCCTTACGGCAGACGGGCCGCCCGACACAAGCGCGGGATTATATCTGCATAATCGCTTCAACGCAGCCGACTCTGAACGCTTGCCCATCGAAGCAATAGCCAATCCGCATTGAACCCAACGCCTACTGGCGCCTTCCAACCAACAGACCGTTACCGGCGTCAGTGCGCCGCTCACTGTTAGCCGTCGTTTTCTGGCATAACTGTCAGTCAATTCATCCAAAGGGAGAGAACCATGGAAATTAATATTGGTATTGCCGAACAGGATCGCGCCTCCATTGCAGATGGTTTGTCCCGCCTGCTGGCCGACACCTACACGCTTTATCTGAAGACGCACAACTTCCACTGGAACGTGACGGGGCCGATGTTCAACACCCTGCACACCATGTTCGAGACGCAGTACACCGAACTGGCCCTTGCGGTGGACGATATCGCCGAGCGTATCCGCGCCCTGGGCTTCCCCGCGCCCGGCACCTACGCCGCCTACGCGAAGCTGTCTTCGATCAAGGAGCAGGAGGGCATTCCATCCGCAGAGGACATGATCAAGTTGCTGGTTGAAGGACAAGAAGCCGTCGTCCGGACCGCGCGCGGCATCTTCCCGCTGCTGGAAAAAGTCAGTGACGAGCCCACCGCCGACCTTCTGACTCAGCGCATGCAGATTCATGAAAAAACTGCCTGGATGCTGCGCAGCCTGCTTGCCGCCTGATACGAGGCGCAACCTCCGCTGCAAGCGGGATGGTCGAAGCATGGCCATTCCGCTTGGCAAATGACACGAAGCTCGCCGCTAACGGCGTGACACCCGCCCCAACCCCTTCCCGATGCCTCGATGGGCAAGCCATTTGAGCACCGCCTTCCTTTACTGTTAAATACGCGCGCGTCGCAGCTTGGGCATTCAATTAAGGCGATCGCATACCACTCAATTTCCTCCGCCCAAGCCTGCCGCTTTCTGTCGTGCTATTTAACTGTGAGTCATAAGAATGCTTAAGATCATCCATGTATTAACGGGCGTTGTTGCCCTGACGCTGTCATTCGTACCCAGTATTACCGGGGCAATGCCCTTGCTGGTACAACCCGAGGCATTGAGCCTGCTGTTTCTAGGTCTGCTGAACGTACAGCTTGCATCCGCTCAGGCGAACAGCCACGGGCGTAGCCGCCCTGTTCTACTCGGCGCTTCTGTGCTGCTGATTATCGCGGTTGTGATCCAGGCTGCGATTCTGTTGCTTCCCGTCGTTGCCATTGCGGGACAACCAGCAACCCTGGCCAGCCTAGTGCTCGCATTCATCGCCGTCCTGCTGCAACTGGCTGCAACGCAATCAGTAAATGCACGTACCACCAACCGCAGCCCATCCTCGCATCGCAGAAGCCAGCACAAGAACGCCACGGCGCCGGCTGCTAGTACCGCCGGGCGCGAAGCAGGCACGGTCAAATGGTTCAACACCTCGAAAGGTTTCGGTTTTATCTCCCGCGATAGCGGTGATGACGTGTTCGTCCACTTCAGAGCCATCCGAGGCGAAGGCCACCGGGTACTGGTAGAAGGTCAACGCGTCGAATTCGCCGTCATGATGCGCGACAAAGGTCTCCAGGCCGAAGACGTGGTCGCAATCTAGTCAGACCACCGACGTCGAACGCCAGAACAGTGCTGGCGTTCGTCACCCTGCGCCGCAGCCTTCAATAATGCGGCGGAGGCGCTTCATCCTCCTCGCCCCCCATCCTGCTCTGCATGTCTTCCTGCCGCCTGGCCAGCACACCCAGCTGCGCTTGTAGCCGCTCGACGGTACGCTGCTGCGCAAACAGCACATCACTCAAGGTTTGGATCGTGTCGTCCTGAAAAGCCAGGCGCGCCTCGAGATCGGTGATGCGTTGTTCCATCTCCATTACGTCACTCCGCAAAACGAAAATTGTCAGTGAGCACCAGCTTCAGCTTCTGCCTTATCGCATCGACCTGCACCTCACTATAAGGATTGGCCGGCTTGTGACCCCAGACGGGCGCTGGCCAGGCGGCATCACCCCGACGCCGGGCGATCACGTGCATATGGAGCTGATTCACCACGTTGCCCAAGGTCGCGACATTCATCTTGTCTGCGCCGAAGGTGTCCTTCAGCGTTTCAGCCAGCGCCGTCGCCTCTCGCCAAAGCGCCTGCTGATCCGCCGCGTCCAGTTGAAACAGCTCACTGACCTCCTCACGGCGCGGCACAAGAATGAACCAGGGGTAATTGGCATCGTTCATCAGCAGCAAGCGACACAGCGGAAAATCACCCAGATTCAGCGTGTCCTGCTCCAGGCGTGAATCGAGAACGAACATAACGGCACTCCTGTTCATATGGGGAACCGGCAGCAGCGAAGCCGCACCGGATCGTCAGATAAGATACTCCAACGCTCCAGCGCCAGCAGCCGAGCAAAGCGCACCAATTCGGGACTGCCACCGACGACAAAGCCCCGCTATAGAGCGGGCCGAGGCGCGCAGCAGTCAGTTTTCCTGCAACGGGGCAGCTTTTCATTCTGTGCACGGTTATTGCTTTGCGGTAAAAAGCCCCACGCGAGGGGGCAGAAAAACGTAAAAAGCTGGAGTAAGCTTGCTGTCGCTAGTTTCCCCAGCTACACAATAATTCTCGGAAATACATTCCCAGAGTTGTTGCAGGTTTCGACCAGCTAGGTAAACAAGGACTGCAATTGAGCTTGTATACCGAAAATAAGATGCCTCTTTCCCGCCACAAGCAGGAAAGCAAGCACCAATTTGAACCAAAGGAGCAATCACTCATGCAAGTGATGAAGTGGAGCGTCATCGCCCTGGCCGTAGCCGCGGGCACATCCCAAATGGCATTCGCCAGCCAGCAATCTGAATCTAACGGTTTCGTGGAAGATGCGAAGCTGGATCTGCTGCTGCGTAATACCTACTGGAACCGCGATTATGCAGACGGAGTTCCAGACCGAAACACATGGGCTCAAGGTTTTATCGCAACCTTTGAATCCGGCTTTACTCAAGGCACTATTGGCGTGGGCATCGATGCCTACGGTTTGCTGGGTGTGAAGCTCGACGGCGGCCAAGGCGATATGTTCCCGGGTGAGCGTTTCGACTGGGAAGACGACCTCTCCGAAGCCGGCGCGGCAGTCAAACTTCGCCTCTCCAATACCACAGCCAAGTACGGTAACCAGTTCGTTAACTTGCCGGTAATCGCGTCTGACGATTCGCGCCTGCTTCCGCAAGCTTTCACCGGCACGCTGGTCACCAGCAGCGAAATCGAAGGCCTGGAACTCAGCGCCGGTCGCTTCACTGCAGACAGCCCGATGGGCTCGCCCGCACGCGATCCCAACGGCCTGAATAGCCTCAACGTCTTTGGCGGTACTTATGCCCTCAACGAAAATCTGAGCGCCTCTCTGTACTTCTCCGACGTCGAAGAGACTTACGACAAGAAGTATGCAAACGTCAATTACGTGATGCCGCTGACTGAAGATCAGTCGCTGACTTTCGATCTCAACTACTACAAGACGGATGATATCGATCAGCGCTTCAGTGCAGATGGATCGGAAGTAGATGACAACACCATCTGGAGCCTATCGGCTAAATACGCGATTGGTGCTCACGCTTTCATCATCGCCCACCAGCGCGTGTCGGGTGACACCGGCTATCTGTACGACAATGGCGATGGCGGCGGCGCCATCTGGGTTGCCAACTCCTTCCTTTCGGACTTCAACAACAAAGACGAAAGATCCTGGCAGGCGAGCTACGAGCTGGACTTCACTGGCTACGGTATTCCCGGCTTGTTCTGGAAAACCGCCTATCTGCGCGGCGACAATATCGACGCGGAGTACTATGGCGGCAGCGGCGAAGCAACTGAGCGCGAATTCTTTAACCAAGTGTCCTATACATTCCAGAACGGCGCTGCGAAGGATCTGACCCTTAGAGCACGTAACTCCATTCTGCGCACGAGCAACGACCTGAACGGTCCGTACCTGCCTGACACTAACGAATGGCGCTTGTATGCCATTTACCCACTGAGCATCCTGTAACCCAGGCGCCCAGTCTGTACTAAGCGAAACGGAGCCCGGCGAAAGCCGGGCTCTTTCGTTCCAGCAACAGCTCCCCACCCACATTCTGTACGTCGCATCCTGAGCGCCGTACAATGCCGAGCTAAATTTCCCGCTCTGCAAGGACACAACGGCCCTCATGCGCACCAGTCAGTTCCTGCTTTCGACCCTTAAAGAAACGCCTTCCGATGCAGTGGTCATCAGCCATCAATTGATGCTGCGTGCAGGCATGATCCGCAAGCTGGCGTCCGGCCTCTACACTTGGATGCCGATGGGCCTGCGTGCGCTGCGCAAAGCCGAGGCCATCGTTCGCGACGAGATGAACAAGGCCGGCGCACTGGAAGTCCTGATGCCCGCAATCCAGCCCGCCGAGCTTTGGCAGGAATCGGGCCGTTGGGAGCAATATGGCGCCGAGCTGCTGCGCCTGAAGGACCGCCATGACCGTGAGTTCTGTGTCGGCCCGACTCATGAAGAAGTCATCACCGATCTGGCCCGCAACGAGCTGAACAGCTACAAGCAGTTGCCGATCAACTTCTATCAGATCCAGACCAAATTCCGTGACGAGATCCGGCCGCGCTTCGGTCTGATGCGTGGGCGCGAGTTCATCATGAAGGACGCTTACTCCTTCCATGCGGACCAGCAATCGCTGCAGCAAACCTATGACCGCATGCACCAGGCGTACTGCAATATCTTTGCTCGCCTGGAGCTGAATTTCCGTCCCGTGCAGGCTGATACCGGATCGATCGGCGGCACCGGCTCGCATGAATTCCACGTACTGGCTGAATCCGGCGAAGACGATATCGCGTTCAGCGACAGCTCCGACTACGCCGCCAACATCGAGAAGGCCGAAGCCATCCCACGCGAAACGGAGCGCGGCGCGGCGACCGAAGAGCTGCGCTTGGTCGATACACCGAACTGCAAAACGATTGCTGCGCTGGTCGAGCAGTTTCAGCTGCCCATCGAGAAAACCATCAAGACGCTCGTTGTACAGGGGGTCGAGAAAGGCCAGCTGGTTGCTCTGGTCGTGCGTGGCGACCATGAACTGAACGAGATCAAGGCGGCGAACCTGGCTCAGGTTGCCAGCCCGCTGGTGTTCGCTTCCGATGCTGAGATCCGTACCGCCATTGGCGCAGGTCCCGGTTCGTTGGGCCCGCTGAATCTACCGATCAGCTGCGTCATCGACCGTTCGGTCGCGCTGATTAGCGACTTCGCAGCCGGCGCCAATCTGGAAGACAAGCACTATTTCGGCATCAACTGGGAGCGCGACCTGCCTCTGCCGCAGGTCGCCGACCTGCGCAACGTGGTAGCAGGCGATCCCAGCCCCGATGGCGTGGGCACTCTGGTGATCAAGCGCGGCATCGAGGTCGGGCATATCTTCCAGCTAGGTACCAAGTACAGCGAGGCGATGAACTGCAGCGTCATGGGTGAGAACGGCAAGCCGGTCACCCTGACCATGGGCTGCTACGGCATCGGCGTATCCCGTGTGGTCGCCGCGGCCATCGAGCAGAACTACGACGAGCGCGGCATTCTTTGGCCTGAGGCGCTGGCACCCTTCCAGATCGCCCTGGTGCCAATGAAGTATGAAAATCAGGCCGTTCGCGAAGCGACCGATAAGCTCTATGCGGAGCTCACCGCCGCCGGCTACGACGTACTGCTCGATGACCGTGACAAAAAGACCAGTCCCGGCGTCAAATTCGCCGATATGGAGTTGGTGGGCATCCCGCATCGCATCGTCATCGGCGATCGTGGACTTGCCGACGGCACGCTGGAATACAAGCATCGTCGCGATGCCGAAAGCCAGGCCGTCGCTGCCGCCGACATCCTCGAGTTCATCAATTCACGCGCCAGTCGCTGACGGACATCATGCACAACCGAAGTGCTTCACTCTGCGCCACGCTTTGCGTGGCGCTTTTTATGGGTGGCTGCGCCAACCAGCTGCCTCAACGCAGCGAACACGAAGCCCGTACCGAACGCAAACTGCTCGACCACAGCCTTCGCATCGAAGTGGGAGAGCCCTTGCTGGAGCTACCGCAGCGGCGTATCCGCGTGCTCGACCAGAAGACCTTCGAAGTCACTGATTTCGAAGTGACCCGCCGCTATGATCGCTACACGCCTTATCAGGCGTGGCGCGAGCTGTACGAGATTCCGCTGGGAGCAGTCGCAGTGGTCGCCGGGGTCGGCGCCAACGTGCTCAACGTGGCCCTGCTCGGCAAAATACCGGAAAGCGCCACGCGCGGCTGGATCAACTACGGTTTTGCTGGCCTCAACCCGTTCGTCAACGTCGAGTCCAACGGACGTTCGCAGCAGAACCTTGCCAGCCTCGACGAACAGCGCCGCGATACTCGCCTCGAATACTCCAGCCTGCCTTGGGCCGAGCGCCCCGTGCTGGTCGTTGCCGGCCCCGAAACCCATGAGCTGAGCACTGACCGCAACGGAGTGTTGCGGCTCAACCTGCTCGATGGCTCGTTCGCCGATCAGGACATCAGTCAGATCGGCAAGCTCCACCTGCAGGTCGAGGATCCACAGGACTCGACCCGTGCCGATGCGATGCTGCTGGTCAGCCGTAGTCTGCGCGGCAAGCTGCTCGAAGCCCACGACCTGATTTTCAACGATCTCGAGGGCGATGACGTCAGCCAGTGGGTGCATCGCGTCAAGCGGCTCTCGGAGCTTGGCCTCGAGGAAGAAGCCAGCGAACTCGAGCAGAGCCTGATCGAGCTGACCCGCAATGATCCTGATTTGCAGCAGGAGTTTCTTCGCAGCCTGATGCAGGACGCTGGCCGCCAGGCCAGCGATCCGGGCGAAGACGGCTGATCCATCGTGACGCCGCTGCGCTACGCATTGCTACTTGTGCTGGTCGTCGCCGGGCCAGTGTCCGCCAACGTTCGCCAGGCACCCGAGCCGGAATTGCGCGAACTGATGCAACGCACCGTAGCGGAAGCCGAGAGTTTCCAGGATCGCTTCGAGGCGGAAGTCTGGCTGATGGATATGTCGACCCGCCTCAAGCGCTACGTTCGCGACCCGCAAGAACGGTTGACGCTACTGCGACTGGTGCACCAGGAGGCCAGCAAGGCGGGTTTGAAACCTGACCTGGTGCTTGCGCTCATACACGCCGAAAGTCATTTCGACCGATTCGCCATTTCCAGCGTCGGTGCGCAAGGCATGATGCAGGTGATGCCATTCTGGAAGGCCGAATTGGGGCGCCCGCAGGACAATCTCACCGACAACGCCACCAACCTGCGCTACGGCTGCACCATCCTCAGCTACTACCTGAAAAAGGAAAAAGGCGACATCAATCGCGCCCTGGCCCGTTACAACGGTAGCCTCGGCAAGAACCACTACCCGGCGAAGGTGATCGGCTTCTGGCAGGACTTCTGGTACGTGAAGCCCTAAGGGCAGCGGCAAGCTGCAAGCAGAAGCGCCACCGTCCCCTGCTGCCCTGCTCTTAACTTGTGGCTTGAAGCTTGAAGCTCGACCGCTACCTCCCTAACTTTGCCAGATGCTCCTGCAGGCCCTCAGCGGTTTGTTCGCCGACCAGCTGATGACGCACCTTGCCGTCGCCATCGACGATATAGGTCACCGGTAGCACCGCGCTGCGCGGCAGATCCAGGCGTTCGGCGGGGTCGACGCTGAGGACTCGAAAACCGATGCCCAGGTCCTTGGCTGCCGCAGCCAGTTCCTCCCCCTGCAGGCCGTCGAAATTGACGCCGAGAACGGTGATGTCGTCGTGTGAGTCGTCCAGCGCATTCAGCTCGGGGATTTCCGTCCGACACGGGCCGCACCACTCAGCCCAGTAATTGATCAACAGCCATTGACCCTCGAGTTGCTGCGCCGTGACGTCGGCACCGTGCTGGTCGGGGCCCCAGTCTTCTGCACATCCAGTCAGCGCCAGGCAGGCGAGCAGACCGAATACACCAATGGAGCGCTTGATCATCTTCGTTTCCTTGCAATGCTGAATTGTCTCGTTCAAACCCGTCGCGCCTGCAGCCAGTCGGCAACACTGCCACCGAACAGGTTCGCCTGCTCCTTCTGTAGCAGCTCCAGCGACTGTTTCAGCGTCGGGTACCAGGGTTCGTCCAGCTGCTCCGGCAAGGCATGGTTACCCGAGAGCGGCCAGGGATTGGAGCGCAACAGCTGATCGAAACTGTAATGATTGAGATCGCGACACAGGACCCATCCGGACGACCCGGTCCGACAGACGAGTTGTTCCCGTTCGAAGAATTCGAAAATTTCATCCCACTCATCTTCGGGTAGTTGCCAACCGCTTCGATGCGCATCACGCAAGCGTACCTCGCGCCCAGCCTTCTGGCTTTCGTGCAGCACACGCAGCAACCCGAGCATGACCAGAAGGCGCGGTACCGAGCGACGCCGCCATTGCTGCGACGAAGACATACCGCAGACCAGCTCCGCACCAAACAACACGATCATCCAGGACAGATAAACCCACAGCAGAAACAGCGGTACCGCGGCGAAAGCCCCGTAGATCAGCTGGTAGCTGGGAAAATAGCTCACATACAAACCGAACAATTGCTTGGCCGCTTCGAACAGAACCGCCGTGAAAGTACCGCCGACAACCGCATGCCGTAACGGCACCCGGGTGTTCGGCACCGCTGCGTAGATCAGCGTGAAGGCCGCGACGCTGAGCACCAGCGGCATCGCCTTGAGTACGGTACGGGCGCCAATCAATGCATGGGGGCCGGAGATCAGCGACAAGGATGTGATGTAGGTGCTCATGGCGAACCCCGCTCCGAGCAGCAGCGGACCGAGGCTGAGGATGGCCCAGTACAGAAGGAAGCTCGAGATGCCACGGCGTGGCTGTCGCACCCGCCAGATTACGTTGAACGCCTTTTCGATGGTCAACAGCATCATCAGCGCGGTCGCCATCAGAAACCCCACGCCAAACCAAGTGAGTTGCCTTGCCTGATTCGTGAAGGCGACCAAATATTCTTGAATGGTTGCGCCCGTGGAAGGGATGAAGTTTCGGAAGATGTACAGCTGGATCTGCTCGCCGACGCCCTGAAATGCGGGGATGGCCGAAAGCATGGCGAAGGTGACCGTCATCATCGGCACCACGGCGAACAGTGTCGTGTAGGTCAGCGCGGCGGCACTGTGCGGGCCACGGTCCGCCAGGAAGCGTTGCACCAGGAAACGGCCGAACTCGACGAAATCATTGATCCGTTGCTGCATTCCATCCCCTTGATGACCCGGTCGTTCCAACCCTGTCCGCCTGCGTGGGACAACCGGCGACTTACCTTTGCTCACCGTTGCCGGCGACCTACCGTTTCAGGCCTCGCTGCATTGAAGGTTAGAATGGCCACCTACCCTGGCGTGAAGCAACTACAAATGACCGAACTGACTCTTTATCACAATCCACGTTGCTCGAAATCGCGCGGCGCGCTGGAATTGCTCGAACAACGCGGCCTGAACCCCACGGTCGTCCGCTATCTGGAAACGCCTCCCACCGCCGCCGAACTCAAGCAGACCCTTGCACGTCTAGGCATCGGGCCGAGACAACTGCTGCGCAGCGGCGAAGAGGAATACAAGACCCTCGACCTGGCCAACCCTGCGCTCAGCGATGCCGAAATCATCGATGCGATGGTCGCGCATCCAAAACTGATCGAACGACCGATCCTGGTTGCCGGCGATGTGGCGGTGATCGGCCGTCCGCCCGAAAAGGTGCTGGAGATCCTGCCATGAGCGCACCCTACGTTCTGGTGCTGTATTACAGCCGCCACGGTGCCACCGCCGAGATGGCGCGACAGATCGCACGCGGTGTCGAACAGGCCGGCTTCGAAGCGCGGCTGCGCACCGTGCCGGCCGTTTCCACCGAATGCGAAGCGGTAGCGCCGACGATCCCCGAACAAGGCGCGGTCTACGCAACGCTCGATGACCTGAAGAACTGCTCCGGCCTGGCGCTCGGCAGTCCGACTCGCTTCGGCAATATGGCCGCCCCGCTGAAATACTTTCTCGACGGCACCAGCGGACTCTGGCTGACCGGCGAACTGGTGGGCAAACCCGCCGGCGTCTTCACCTCGACGTCCAGCCTTCACGGCGGTCAGGAATCGACCCTGCTGTCCATGCTGTTGCCCTTGCTGCACCACGGCATGCTGGTACTCGGCCTGCCATACAGCGAAAACGCCCTGCTCGAGACGCAAGGCGGCGGCACGCCTTATGGCGCCAGCCATCACGCCGGCGCAGACGGCAAGCGCTTGCTGGACAAGCATGAAATCAGCCTCTGCCGCGCATTAGGCCAACGCCTCGCGCAGACCGCCAAGCGTTTGGAGAGTGACCGTGGCTAGAAAGCCCAAACCCCTTCCGTCGCTCGAATGGCTGGCCCCGCGATTGAAGTTCAGCCGAGTGCTCAGCCTGGCCAGCTTCATTAGCCTTGCCGCGTTGCTGATCATCTGGAATCTGGCCTTCGCCGACCTGCACGGTGCGCGGACCTGGGTGGTGATCAGCATTCAGCTGATTCCGCTGCTACTGGTCGCTCCGGGCATGATTTCCGGCAGCCCACGCGCCCATGCCTGGACTTGCTTCATCGTCAATCTTTACTTCATCCAAGGTGTTCTTGCTGCCATCAACCCAGCACGGATGGTTTACGGCTGGCTGGAAGCGATCATCAGCCTGACGCTGTTCATCAGCGCCCTGCTCTATACCCGCTGGGCGTATCAGTACGAGCGTAAAGCGGCAGGTGAAAGCTGAGGCAGCTTGAGCGCAGGGAGTTGCTGCCGGGTGTTGGTGGGCTGAAGCCCACCCTACAACTAAAGCCCACCCTACCTGCTAGACCGTAGGGTGGGCTTCAGCCCACCAATGGCGCGACGCTAGAGCATCAGGCAAACCCCAGCACTGCTACAACCGAATCGCTACCAGCCGAGCGTTTGCTTGAGAAACGGAATGGTCAGCTTGCGCTGCGCCTGCAGCGAGGCCTGGTCGAGCTGATCGAGCAATTCGAACAGCGCACTCATGTTCCGCGCGCCACGGGTGAGAATGAAGCGGCCGACGTCATCCGGCAGGTTCAGACCGCGGCGCGAGGCACGCAGTTGCAGCGCGCGCAGCTTGTCTTCGTCGGACAGCTCCTGCAGCTGGAATACCAGCGAGAGGCTCAAGCGCGATTTGAGATCCGGCAGCTGCACGGCGATTTCCCGCGGCGAGGCATCGGCCGCGAGCAGCAGTCGCCGACCACTGTCACGCAGCCGATTGAACAGGTGGAACAGCGCCTCTTCCCATACGGGATCGCCGGCGATGGCATCCACATCATCCAGGCAGACCAGCTCGCTCTGCTCCAGATTGTCCAGCAGCGCCGGCCCATACTCGGCCACGTCGGCGAGCGGAAGATACACCGCCAGTTCGCCGCGCTGTTCGACACGCAAACAAGCGGCCTGCAGCAGATGACTACGCCCAACACCTGTATTGCCCCAGAGATAGATCAACTCATCGGACCAGCCGGCCTCGGGCGAACAGACCCGCTCGACATAGCCCAACGCGGCAGCATTGGCGCCCGGATAGAAGTTGGCGAAGGTGGCGTCGTCACGAAGACGAATGCCAAGGGGAAGCTGGATGGGTTTCATGTCTGGCTGGGTGGGTCGACCGATACGACCGGCGGCTCTGCGTAAAGGTCGGAGAGTTTATAGAGATCATGCACGTGGCGCAGCAGAACCATGATCACCGCCGCCACCGGCAAGGCCAGCAACACGCCGGTAAAACCAAACAGCTGCCCACCCGCCAGCACCGCGAAAATCACTGCGACCGGGTGCAGGCCGATCCGGTCTCCGACCAGTAACGGCGTCAACAGCATGCCTTCGAGCATCTGTCCGACCGTGAACACCGCCGCGACACCCAGCAACGGGTAAGGCTCCAGGCCGAACTGGAACAGCACAGCGACGACTGCCGCGCCGATTCCGACCACGAAGCCCATATAGGGCACGATGCTGGCGAGACCTGCCAGAACGCCGATCAACAGCCCCAGCTCGACGCCGACCAGCATGAGGCCGGCGGAATACACGACCGCCAGCGCCAGCATCACCAGCAGCTGCCCGCGCAGGAACGCGCCTATCACCTCATGGCATTCACGCAACAACGCCATGACTGTCTCTTCCCGCCGCCGCGGCAACAAGGCTCGCAGCTTGGCCATGATCAGATCCCAATCCCGGAGCAGGTAAAAGCACACCACCGGCACCAGCAACAGATTCGCCAGCCACGCCAGCAGCGCGATGCTGGAAGCCGTCGCCTGACTGAGAATGACCGCCACCACATCTTTGGTACTGCCGAGATTGGCGGTGAATGCGCTCTTGATCTGGTCGAAGCGCCAGAAATCTTCGTCAAGACCAAACTGCATCTGCACCCAGGGCAGCGCCGTCATCTGCAGCCAATCGAGCCCCACGGGCGCCAGCTGATAAAGGTGCATCAGCTGCTTGCCGAGCATCGGTACCAATACCAGTAGCAGCAACATGCACAGCAAGGTGAAAAGCGCGAACACCAGAATCACGCCCCAGGTGCGGGAAAGCTTCCAGCGCTCCAGGCGATCAACCAGCGGATCGCCCAGGTAGGCCAGCAGGATGCCCACCAGAAACGGCGACAGAATGGGTGACAGCTGATAAACCAGCCAGCCAAGCAGCAACAGCGCTGCCAGCCATAGCCAGCGGTTGGTATGAGTGATCGTCATGGGCTAGACGCCTTGCTCCGTTATTCGAGCCGCAGTGCCATCGCTGGCGAAAGGTAAGGATTCATGAACCAGCGAGCGCCACATGTGCAGCACCCGCCTTGTCGGCATTGATCAAGCGGCGCATCACCAGCGGTAGCGCAATACCTCGCCCTGATCTGGCTGCAACGGTGGCTCAGCGGCAGACTGGTCCGGCTCCTCGAGTGGGGCCTGGGCATCGATCGGAGGTGCTTCGCTGCCCGCAACCGGCGCGGTTGCATCGCTCGGCGGTGCGTCGGCATCGTTCGTCGGCAATCCGGCATCGATCGGCTGCGCAACAACTTCATCAGCCGGCACTTCCTGCAAACGTGCCAAGGCCAGCTGAGACCGCAGCTGATCCGGGCTGGCATTGAGGCGGTACACCAGCCGATCGCTTTCGACCCGTATCAGGCGAGCGCCGAATGGCTCGAGCAGGCGATCCAATTCGGCGAAACGCTCGACATCGGCGCCCAGCACTTCAAGAGTGATTTCTTCGGTCTCGCCCGGCGCCACGCGGTATTGCGGTGCGAGAAACTTGCTCACCGCCAACATCACCGCATCTGCCACCGCGGCCCGGCTGTCGCCGCTCGCCTTGCCTTGCGTCTGCTTATCGCCAACCCAGAGGCGCCAACTGGCCTCCCAGGTTTCGCCGGACTGCTTCGCAAGCACCGTCAGCAGGCCATCCGCATCGTAGCGTTCCGACACGTCGCGAAGCGCCTCAGGCTCGTTCGCCGCGATGGTCTCGGCAGTGGCCGCGAGCTGCTCGCTCAGATCGGCGAGAGGTAGGCGCAGTGGCAAGCCGCGATGCTGGGCGGCTGCTTGCAGATCGGACGCCCCCTCCTGAGCGTCGCCGACCAGATTCGTGCCGTTGACCGACTCGCCCAGCCACCAGATCAGGATGCTCGGGCGGTCAGCTCCCCACAGGGACACCCCCGCGGACCGCAGCGCGCGCTCGGTTGTGATTGGATCGAAGCTCACCACAACGGCATCGCCCTCATAGGCGTAGCGGCTTACGAGCTGCTGCGGATCGCTGCGCAGTTGCGCAACAGCTGCCGTTTCGGGCTCGCCCGTGAGGCGTAGTACGAGGGTATCGAACGCCTTGCGCAGCGCTTCCTCGCGCTCATCCGGCTGCTGGCTGGCAACTGGTTCACGCACCTTGTATAGATCGCTGAGAGGTGCCGCCATGCCGTGGGCGGAGACGACCGCACAGCAAAGGGCCAAAAGACGGGGAATGAGGCGCATGGAAATACTCGCTGGCTGGCCAGTCATGGGGAGCCTGCCGGTCGACTGACGACGATCAGCTTCGGCCACGGGGAATCAAGCGCTATACCTTAAACAGGCGTCTGAACCGCGGCAACCGCCGCGCTCCGGAGTTGCGCGTCGGACATCACTACTCTGCGGCGCATACTCGCCGATCCATCCACGGGAACCGCGGCGGGATGGCCGCTGTGCGGCAAGCCTGATAAAATCGCGCGCTTTCCGCAGACCGGTCCGGCGCCCTCGCCGCGTCGAGACAACAGCCTTGTCCCACCGGTCGCCCCGCACTCTCCTTACAGGTCCGGATTATGAGCAAGCAACCCTCCATCAGCTACAAGGACGCCGGTGTCGACATCGATGCAGGCGAAGCGCTGGTCGAACGCATCAAGGGCGTGGCCAAGCGTACCGCGCGTCCTGAAGTCATGGGCGGTCTGGGCGGCTTCGGCGCGCTCTGCGAAATTCCGGCCGGCTACAAGCAGCCGGTACTGGTTTCCGGTACCGATGGCGTCGGCACCAAGCTGCGCCTGGCACTGAATCTGAACAAGCACGACAGCATCGGCCAGGATCTGGTGGCCATGTGCGTCAACGACCTAGTGGTCTGCGGCGCCGAGCCATTGTTCTTCCTCGACTATTACGCCACCGGCAAGCTCAACGTGGATATCGCCGCAACCGTGGTTACCGGCATCGGTGCCGGCTGCGAACTGGCCGGTTGCTCGCTGGTTGGCGGTGAGACCGCCGAAATGCCTGGCATGTACGAAGGCGAAGACTACGACCTGGCCGGCTTCTGCGTCGGCGTGGTCGAGAAGAGCGAAATCATCGACGGCTCGAAGGTCGCTGCCGGCGACGCGTTGATCGCGCTGCCCTCTTCCGGCCCGCACTCCAATGGTTATTCGCTGATCCGCAAGATCATCGAAGTGGCCGGCGCCGATATCGAGAACATCCAGCTCGGCGGCAAACCACTCACCGAACTGCTGATGGCGCCGACCCGCATCTACGTCAAGCCGCTGCTCAAGCTGATCAAGGACACCGGCGCGGTCAAGGCCATGGCCCACATCACCGGTGGCGGCCTGCTGGACAACATCCCGCGCGTACTGCCCGAAGGCAGTCAGGCCGTCCTCGATATCGCCAGCTGGAATCGTCCCGCGGTGTTCGACTGGCTCCAGGAGAAAGGCAACGTCGACGAGCATGAAATGCACCGCGTGCTCAACTGCGGCGTCGGCATGGTCATTTGTGTGGCACAGGATCAAGTCGAAACCGTTCTCGGCAACCTGCGTGACTCCGGCGAGAGCCCTTGGGTGATCGGTGAAATCGCCTCGGCTGGTGCGGATGCCGAGCGCGTCGTGCTGAACAATCTGAAACAACACTGATGAGCCTCGGCGCGCCCTGCAATGTCGTAGTGCTGATTTCAGGGTCTGGCAGCAATCTCCAGGCCCTGATCGACAGCCTCGGTGAAAAGAATCCGGTGCATATCCGCGCGGTCGTGTCGAATCGCGCCGAAGCATTCGGCCTGCAGCGCGCGCAAGCCGTCGGCATTGCCACTCACGTCGTGCAACATAAGGACTTCGCCGATCGTGAAGCCTTTGACGCCGCGCTGACCGAGATCATTGATACGTACGAGCCGCAGCTGGTCGTACTGGCCGGTTTCATGCGCATCCTTACATCGAGCTTCGTCCGCCATTACCAGGGCCGTCTGCTCAACATCCACCCGTCCCTGCTGCCGAAATACAAGGGGCTGGATACCCACCGTCGCGCCCTCGAAGCCGGTGACCGCGAGCACGGCTGCAGCGTGCATTTCGTCACCGAAGAGCTCGATGGTGGCCCCGTGGCAATACAGGCCAGCCTCAATATCGAGCCCGGTGAAAGCATCGGCGAACTGACCGATCGGGTGCATGCAGCCGAGCACATCATCTATCCGCTGGCCGTCCGCTGGTTTGCCGAAGGCCGCTTGCGCCTTGCCGAGCAAGGCGCGATGCTTGACGGCATTCCGTTGCCGGCTTCCGGCCATCCGATACGAATCTAGGAGATCTTATGCATCGCGCTTTGCTGCTCGCTCTCGCCGTACTGGCCCTGCCGGCCCAGGCTCTGGAGCTCAAGCCCTTCTCCGCCAGCTACACCGCAGACTGGAAACAAGTGCCTGTCAGCGGCACCGCCCAGCGCAGCCTGGAAAAACTCGAAGGCAATACCTGGCAGCTGGATTTCGAAGCCTCCATGCTGGTAGCCAGCTTCAATGAACGCAGCACCTTCACCGTCGAGGGCGAGACCTTCATCCCGCAGAAATACCGTCTCAAGCGCAGCGGCCTAGGCAAAGGCAAATCCATCAAGCACGACTTCGATTGGCAGGCTAAGCAGGTCACCGGAGAAGATCGTGGTGATCCGGTCAAGCTGCCGCTCAACCGCGGCCTGCTGGACAAGTCCACCTACCAGATCGCGCTGCAGGAAGCGGTGGCAGCGGGCGAAAAAAGCATGAGCTATCAGGTCGTCGATGGCGATGAAATCGAAACCTACGACTTCCGTGTGCTCGGCGAGGAAGCGGTCAGCACCAAGGCAGGCCAGATCGATGCGATCAAGGTCGAGCGCGTGCGTGATCCGACGCAGAGCAAGCGTCAGACCATCCTCTGGTTCGCCAAGGACTGGGACTACATGCTGGTCCGCCTGCATCAGGTGGAGAAGGACGGCAAGGAATACCAAATCATGCTCGAAGAAGGCACCGTCGACGACAAAGCCGTGAAAGGTGACTGATTACCACCGCGCCGGGCAGCCGGCGCGTCATCGCCCGCCGTTTCAGCGAATCTCACCATGACTTCTCCGCGCGTCTTGCTGCTCGCCCTGCTGGCGGTTTTTGCTGGCTGCCAATCGTTACCCTGGAGCGACGGCCCTCGCAGACAACCAACCGAGCGGCTTCAGGGCGAGGTCACGCACCGCGACGGTCTGCTGTCGTTGCGCACTTGTCAGGGCGAACGCCATATCACACTGCTCGACACCGACGCGATCGGATTGTCAGAAGATGCCCAGGCGCTATTGTCCGACAGCGGCCAACCGCTGTTTGCCGATGTACGTGGCACGCTGATTTCGCGAGAGGGCGATAGCCAACTGCAACTGACCCAAGTCTATCGACTGCAAGCCGAAGGTCCTGGCTGCGACGCGGACGACTTCAAGCAATTGACGCTGCGCGCCAGTGGCAACGAGCCAGGCTGGAGCGTAAGGATCACCACCCGCGGCATGCTGCTCGTACGTCCCGGCGAGGCCCCCTTGGCCGTGCCGTATCTGGAAGAACAACTTCCGGGCGGACAGTCGAGCTTCAGCAGCGAAGCCAACAACCAGCGCCTCGATCTCTGGGTGGCGCCACAGCGTTGCGTCGATGATGCCAGCGGTGCGATCAGCCATTTGACCGCCGAACTGCGCCTCGACGGCCAGACCCTGCGTGGCTGCGCCTATTACGGCGGTGCACGTAACGAATGATTTATCGAAGCGTGCATTTGTGCGCTTCCCGACGTTTCGAAGACCACACAATGAATAACGCCCTGTCTCTGCTGCAGCCTTATCCGTTCGAGAAACTCCGCGCCCTGCTCGCTGGCGCGCAACCGCCGAGCGAAAAGCGCCCGATCGCGCTGTCGATTGGCGAACCGAAACATCCATCGCCCGATTTCGTTGCTCAGGCACTAACCGCCAGTCTTGACCAGCTGGCCGTGTATCCATCCACACTCGGCATCCCCGAGCTGCGCGAGTCGATCGCCCGCTGGTGCGAACGTCGCTTCGGCGTACCGGCTGGCAGTCTCGATCCGGCGCGCCACGTATTGCCGGTCAACGGCACCCGCGAAGCCCTGTTTGCGTTCACTCAGGCCGTCGTCAACCGCAGCGCGGACGCCCTGGTGCTCAGCCCCAATCCGTTCTATCAGATTTACGAAGGCGCGACGCTTCTGGCTGGCGCCACGCCGCACTACCTGCCCTGTACCGCCGAGAATGGGTTCAATCCGGATTTCGACGCCGTTCCGGCCGATATCTGGCAGCGCACGCAAATCCTGTTTCTCTGCTCGCCGGGCAACCCCACCGGCGCGTTGGTGCCGCTCGACACGCTGCAGAAGCTGATCGCGCTGGCCGACGAGCATGACTTCGTCATCGCCGCCGACGAGTGCTACAGCGAGCTTTACTTCGATGAGAAACAACCGCCAGCCGGATTGCTGACCGCCTGCGCCGCGCTGGGTCGCACTGATTTCAAACGCTGCGTGGTGTTCCACAGCCTGTCCAAGCGCTCGAACCTCCCGGGGCTACGCTCCGGGTTCGTCGCTGGAGACGCGGATATTCTCAAGGCGTTTCTGCTCTACCGCACCTATCACGGCTGCGCCATGCCGGTGCAGACCCAACTCGCGAGCATCGCCGCCTGGAACGACGAGGCGCACGTCCAGGCCAATCGCCAGATGTACCGCGAAAAGTTCGATGCGGTTCTAGACATCCTCACACCAGTGATGGATGTGCAGCGCCCCGATGGCGGCTTCTACCTGTGGCCGAAAACGCCTGTCGACGACCAACAATTCACTCGCGAGCTGTTTGCCCGCGAACATGTGACCGTGGTGCCAGGGTCCTATCTGTCACGCGAAGTCGATGGCGTCAGCCCTGGTAAGGATCGGGTTCGCATGGCGCTGGTGGCGCCGCTCGCCGATTGCGTTGAAGCAGCCGAGCGCATCCGCGCGTTTATCGCCACGCTTTGAGCCGGAGCCGGACGCGGCGGCGTCCGGCCCTCTTTCAGGCGACACCTGGCGGAATCTTGTCTTTACCGTAGTCGCGCAGTTTCTCGAGGTTTTCCGGCTTCATATGCTCCGGAATGTCCGCCGTGATGGGTTCTTCGCGCTCATCGCGCTCCTCCACATTGGGCTTTTCGGGCTCGTTCATGGCGCTCTCCTCAGATTGCGTTCTCTTCCCAAATCAGCTCACCGTCGTTGCTGACCTCCCTGACCTTGGTCAGCGCCGCCTCGGCTGCTACTTCGGCCTCGGACGCAAGGTCGTAATGCCGGCCGTTGGCGACTTTGAATACTCGGGCAGTGTCGTCGGTATCACGACGCTTCACCGCGATCACCGCCTCGAATCCATCATCGGCAGGAACGGCGGAGGAAATGGCCTCATGGTTTTCGAAATGCTTGCGTGCCATACATGACCTCATCGTTACGATTGTGATCAATGGACAACGTATGGCCTGAAAAAGGTCGAACCGCTTTGCGACCTTTACCGCTGAACCGATGGCCGCTGCGGCGACTCCCACTCTTATTAGGATTCTCAAGGAGCCGACCATGCCCGTGAACGAAACCTACACCGCCAATGCCCCTTCGCGAGACGAAGTGGATGATCTCGAAGGTTTTACCCTGCTCGAATTCGGCACCGACTGGTGTGGTCATTGCCGTGCGGCGCAACCGCCATTGGCGACTGCTATGGCCGAGCGCTCACTGCGTCATCTGAAGATCGAAGACGGTCCTGGGCGGCCACTGGGGCGGTCGTTTCGCGTCAAACTCTGGCCGACGTTGATTCTCATGCGCCAGGGCGAAGAACTCGACCGCGTGGTGCGTCCGACCAGCACCCAGGCTATCGAGGATCTGCTGCGCCAGGCGGACAACTCCGCTAGCTAAAGCGCCAGGCCGCTCAAAGCGGCAGGTTCGTGTTCATCGTGGCATAATCCGCGGTCCAGTTTGGCCGGAGAATGCGGAGCTGTTATGCCCGATCAACACAAAGGACTCTGTCTGTACGGCATCAAGGCGTGCGACACCATGAAAAAGGCCCGTACTTGGCTCGACCAGCAGGGCTTGAGCTATGAGTTCCATGACTACAAGAGCGCCGGCATCGACCGCGCCCACCTGGAAGCCTGGTGCAACGAACATGGCTGGCAGACCGTACTCAACCGTGCTGGCACCACCTTCCGCAAGCTGGACGACGTGCAAAAAGCTGATCTTGACCAAGCCAAGGCCATCGAGCTGATGCAGGCTCAGCCATCGATGATCAAGCGCCCCGTATTCGATCTGGGCGACAAGACGCTGATTGGCTTCAAGCCGGATATTTACGCTGTCGAGCTGGCAGCCAAGAACTGAGACCCGCTCGCCAAGACGAGCGTGATTGATAAAGGGATTCCCCATGAGCAAAAACCTATTCAGCCTGGCGTTCGGCGTCGGCACACAGAACCGTCAGGGCAGCTGGCTGGAAGTTTTCTACGCGCAGCCGCTGCTGCAACCGGCCGGCGAGCTGGTCGCCGCTATCGCCCCGCTGCTCGGCTATGAAGGTGGCAATCAGGCCATCACCATCTCCACCAGCCAGGCCGCGCAACTGGCGGATGCGATCAAATCGATCGACAGCACCCAGCACGCACTGCTGACCCGTCTGGCCGAAAGCCAGCGCCCGCTGGTAGTCACACTACTTGCCGAAGACGCCGCGCTGACCTCGACGCCCGAGGCCTACCTCAAGCTGCATCTGATCTCCCATCGCCTGGTCAAGCCGCACGGCCTGAACCTTGCCGGCATCTTCCCGCTGCTGCCCAACGTCGCCTGGACCAACCAGGGCGCGGTGGATCTGGCTGAACTGGCCGAGCGCCAATTGGAAGCACGCCTGAAGGGCTATCTGCTGGAAGTCATTTCCGTCGACAAATTCCCGAAGATGACTGATTACGTGGTCCCGACTGGCGTGCGCATAGCCGACACCGCACGCATCCGTCTTGGCGCTTACGTGGGCGAAGGCACCACCGTCATGCATGAGGGCTTCATCAACTTCAACGCCGGCACCGAAGGCCCAGGCATGATCGAAGGCCGCGTCTCGGCGGGCGTCTTCGTTGGCAAGGGCTCGGACCTCGGCGGCGGCTGCTCGACCATGGGCACGCTGTCCGGTGGCGGCAACATCGTCATTTCCGTGGGCGAAGGCTGCCTGATCGGCGCCAATGCCGGCATCGGCATCCCGCTGGGCGACCGCAACACCGTGGAAGCCGGCCTGTACATCACCGCTGGCACCAAAGTGAACCTGCTCGACGAGCAAGGCGAGCTGGTCAAGGTGGTAAAAGGACGCGAGCTGGCTGGCCAAACCGACCTGCTGTTCCGCCGCAACTCGCTGACTGGCGCGGTCGAATGCAAGACGCACAAGTCCGCGATCGAGCTGAACGAAGCGCTGCACGCGCATAACTGACCGCTAGCTGGAAGCCATAAGCCGGAAGCCGGAAGCAACCGCGCATCGCTTGGGCTTCCAGCTTCCAGCTTCAGGCTTAACGCTATGCTTTTGTCCCCCTGGCGTTCCGATTTCCCCGCCCTGGCCATTCTCGAAGCCCAGGGCCAGACCTACCTCGATAGCGCCGCCACGGCGCAAAAGCCGCAAGCGTTGATCAATGCGCTGACCGGCTATTACACCAGCGGCACCGCCAATGTTCACCGCGCCCAGCATCAGCCGGCCGAGCGCGCGACACGCGCCTTCGAGGATTCACGGATCAAGGTGGCGCGGTGGCTCAACGCAGCCAGCCCGACCGAAATCGTCTTCACCCGTGGCGCCACCGAGGCGCTCAACCTACTTGCCTATGGCCTCGAACCGCTGATCAAAGCGGATGACGAGATCGTCGTCAGCGCGCTGGAGCATCACGCCAATCTGCTGCCCTGGCAGCAACTGGCGAAGCGACGCAATGCCAGGCTGGTGGTATTGCCGTTGAATAATCGCGGAGTGATCGATCTCGAAGCGGCGGCTCAATTGATTGGCCCAAGGACCCGCCTACTTGCCGTCAGCCAGCTATCCAATGTGCTCGGCGCTTGGCAACCGCTTGCAGAGCTATTGCCGCTGGCCAAGGCTCAAGGCGCGCTGACCATCGTCGACGGCGCCCAAGGCGTGGTCCATGGCCGACACGACATGCAGGCGCTAGCCTGCGACTTCTATGTGCTCTCCAGCCACAAGCTCTACGGGCCGGAAGGCGTCGGCGCGCTTTATGGGCGCGGCGAGTCACTGCTCAAGCTCAGGCACTGGCAATTCGGCGGCGAGATGGTCCGTATCGCCGACTTCCAGGACGCCGAATTCCATGCCGCGCCGCTGGGCTTCGAGGCCGGTACGCCGCCCATCGGTGCGGTCATCGGGCTCGGCGCAACGCTGGATTATCTGTCCAGCCTGGACGCAACGGCAGTGGCTGATCACGAACAAGCACTGCATAAACACTTATTGAAAGGCCTCGCGGCACGTGAAGGCGTGCGACTGCTGGGCAAGCCGCAGTTAGCGCTGGCCAGCTTCACCGTGAGCGGCATTCATCACGGTGATCTAGCGCACCTGCTCACCGAGCAAGGGATCGCCATACGCAGCGGGACCCACTGCGCACAGCCGCTGTTGAAAGCCTTGGGAGTCGATGGCGCCATCCGCGTATCGCTCGGGCTGTACAACGACGGCACCGATCTGGAACGCTTCTTCGCAGCGCTGGACCAATCGCTGGAGCTGCTTCAATGAGCGAGCTGCCTGCCTCTGCCAGCGAAGCCCTGCTCGGCTTTCAACAGGCTGCCGGCTGGGAGCAGCGCGCGCGGTTGCTGATGCAGTGGGGCGACCGGCTCGAGCCGGTCAGCGAACTCGAACGCAACGAGACCAACCAAGTGGCAGGCTGCGAGAGCAAGCTGTGGTTGATCGGCGAGCGGCAGGGAAATCTCTTGTATTTCCGGGGTACCAGCGAGGCGCGCCTGCTACGCGGGCTTCTGGCCGTTCTGCTAGTGCGCGTCAACGGACTCGACGCTGCTCAGCTGCGGCAGCTCGACATCGCAGAGTGGTTCGACCAACTCGGCCTGTCGCGGCAGCTATCGCCTTCGCGCAGCAACGGCATGAATGCAGTATTGGCGCGCATGCGCGAACTGAGCCGGCAAACGCGATAGCAGCTCATCTGGCAGGGCGCCAGGGGAACCAGCGCGGCGTACGTCGGCGATAATCGCGATACTGCTCACCGAACACCGATTCCAGGTAGGGCTCTTCATAGCGCGCGATATATACCGCGGCAAAGCGGCTCCAGATCGCCAGCCACACCGCCAGCAGCGGCGAACTGTAGATCAACATCAGGCCGATCAGTACGAAAGTGCCCGACCACATCATCGGATGCCTGACCCATCCGTACGGACCGCCTCGCAGCAGAGCCTTCGGTCCAGAGAGCGGGCTGACCGTACCCTTGCCATGCCGGTACATCATCAGCGCGCAGACGATCGCCAGCAGCCCTCCCAGATTCATCAGCGTGACACCGGCGTATTTCAGAACTGCCAGGCGCGGCAGCTCGATGCCCAGTTGCTGTTCCAGTTGCAGAAAGAAACGCGGGAATACATAGAGCACGCCGAACGGGCCGACGATCAGGTAGATCAGGGTATCGACCCTGCCGAGCAGCTTTTTCACGTTCTCTGGCGTCCCATCCTTTCCATGAATCTAAAGGACAACAAGCGCAACGCCACGGTTCGACTTCAATGAAGACAAAGGCAACAGCGTCAGGACTAGCCTATCGGCGCACGCTCCGCCGGCCGCCGTGCTCCCGCCACCAGCTTGTCGACGGCGCGCGCCGCCGCCACCAGACCGAAACTGGCAGTGACCATCATCGCCGCGCCGAAACCGCCGGCACAGTCGAGCTTTACTCCCTCGCCCACGAAACTCTTGCTCTGGCAGACACCGCCATCCGGCTTGGGGTAGCGCAATTGCTCGGTGGAAAACACACAGGGCACGCTGTAGGTACGGCCCGGCGTGCGGGAAAAATTGTATTCGCGCCGCAGCAGGGAACGCACCTTGGCGGCCAGCGGATCGTTGAAGGTCTTGTTCAAATCGGTGACTTGGATCTGCGTCGGATCAACCTGCCCGCCCGCGCCGCCCGTGGCGATGATCTGAATCTTGCGCCGCTTGCACCAGGCGATCAGCGCCGCCTTGGCCGGCACGCTGTCGATGCAGTCGATGACGCAATCCATCTGTTCGGTGATGTATTCGGCCATGGTGTCGCGCGTGACGAAGTCGGCAACGGCATGCACCACACATGCGGGGTTGATCGCTTTGATCCGCGCCGCCATCTCATCAACCTTGGGTTTGCCAACGGCGCCTTCCAGCGCATGCACCTGCCGGTTGGTGTTGGTAATACAGACATCGTCCAGATCGAACAAACTGATCTCGCCGACCCCGCTACGCGCCAGCGCCTCGGCCGCCCAGGAACCAACCCCTCCGATCCCGACCACAGCCACATGCGCCGCCGCCAGCCGCTCTAGCCCAGCAGCACCGTAGAGACGGGCTATACCGCCAAAACGCTGATCGTCGATAGCCATGTCGATACCCCTGGGAAATATCGCGCGATTATAGGGCCGACATTCACCTCGATCCCAGCCCGCGACGTCAGCTCTGACAGCCCTCCTGAAAGCTTCGCCCCGAGTCCTACATCAAACCGAAGGCCTGCGCCGCCCCTGCAACCACCACGCCCGCCACTAACGCCGAAACCTGCATAAATCCTGTAGGAGGCGCGCCCTCGCGGCGAATGGCTCAAGATTCTCCGCGCGCCTGAACCACCATTCGAAAACCGGTGGCGTTCGTTAGCTCACCGGCAGAGCAAAAACACCTCGCCCCGTTGGCGTGCCTCCTATGCAAACCGAGGCCTGGACCGCTCCCCGCGACAACCACACCCGCGCCAACCAAGGCCTGCACTACCCCTGGTAAACCGCCCGATTAAAAGACATCAACCGACAGCCTGTGCACTCTGCGAAACCATGCTTGGTTAGTTGGTAATTGTCCGCGTCGCGGCTCTCGGTCATCCTCCGCACATGAATCGAGCCGGCACAGGTGTTGTGATGAACGAAAAGAATGAAAACAGCTTGCCGCTGCAAGGCCTCAAGGTTATCGAGATGGGCCAGCTGATCGCCGGCCCCTTCGCCAGCAAAATGCTCGGCGAGTTCGGCGCCGAGGTGATCAAGATCGAGCCGCCGGGCGTCGGCGATCCACTGCGCAAGTGGCGCAAGCTCAAGGATGGCACCTCGCTCTGGTGGCACGTGCAGTCGCGCAATAAGCGATCGATAACCCTCGATTTGAAGGCAACCGAGGGTCAACAAATCGTTCGTCAGCTGGTGGCTGAAGCCGACGTGCTGGTGGAAAACTTTCGCCCCGGCACCCTCGAAAGCTGGGGCCTCGGCTGGGACGAACTGGCCAAGCTCAACCCGCGCCTGATCATGCTGCGCATCTCCGGCTACGGCCAAACCGGCCCGTACCGAGACCTGCCCGGCTTCGGTGTGATCGGCGAGGCCATGGGTGGCCTACGGCATCTGTCCGGCTATCCGGGCCAACCGCCGGTACGGGTAGGCGTGAGCATTGGCGACTCGCTGTCTTCGCTCTACGGTGTGATCGGTGTGCTGCTCGCCCTGCAGGAGCGCAACCGCAGCGGTAAGGGCCAGGAGATTGATGTCGCGCTGTACGAATCGGTATTCGCCATGATGGAAAGTCTGGTGCCCGAGTTCGACGCCTTCGGCTATATTCGCGAGCCAGCCGGCAGCGCCCTGCCCGGCATCACGCCGTCCAACTCCTACCTGTGCAGCGACGGCGCGTACGTATTGATCGCAGGCAACGGCGACAGCATCTACAAGCGCCTGATGACGCTGATGGAGCGTCAGGACCTGGCCGATGATCCGCGCTTCGCCCATAACGACGGCCGCTCCCAGCATGCCGAACTGATCGATGCCGCCATCGGTGAATGGACCGCGCAGCACAGCCGCGACGAGGTGATCGAGGCGCTCAAAGAAGCGCGCGTCCCAGCCGGCTACCCCTACACCGCCGCCGATATCGTCAAGGACCCGCACTACCTGGCGCGGCAGATGATCGAGCAGGTACAAACGTTCGCCGGCCCGCTCAAGGTTCCAGGCGTGCTGCCCAAACTCGGCCGCACACCGGGCCGCATCGGCACCGGCGGCCCGCAGCTGGGCGAACACACCGAAGACGTACTGGCAGGGCTTGGCCTTACCGAAGCGCAGCGTCAGGGATTGCGTGAACGGGGAGTTATCTGAGCAGCCATCAAACCCGTTCGCCGCGGGGCGAGGCTTTGGTTTTGTTAGCTATCGCCTGTATTCGCCGCGAGGGCGCGCCTCCCACAAAAAGCGGTGCGGCGTAGGCTTTAAATGTCGTAGGAGGCCAGCCCTCGGCACGAAGCAGTCGTAGGGTGGGCTTCAGCCCACCAGCCACTCGCTGCCCAAAGGGCATCTTATGGCTGTCACGCTCTGCGTAGGAGCGCCAACGGGACGCTCAGCGTCCAGCGACGCAAAGCGTCGCAGTGCCGTTTCCAGCGGAGCTTGGGACTATCAAACTAACCTGATGGTCATCGAACGATCAGCGCATGCCACTCCCGGAGACATCATGACCAAACGCCTATACATCCAGTCTGCGTATGACGCCGGAGCAATCTCTGGCTCAGTTCCGCGAAATCATCGAAGTCTCCCGTGCCAGCGACGTGTTCATCAACGCCTCGCTGTCCACCACCTTCGGCTGCCCGTTCGGGGCGAGATTCCGGAGCCCCGTGTATACAAGCTGGTGCAGCGCCTGCTGGATATCGGCGTGCAAGGCATCACCCTCTGCGACACCACCGGCATGGATGATCCGGCGCAGGTCGAGCGCATCTGCCGTGAAGCCTTAAGCAACTGGCCCGAAGCGGTGTTCACGCGCACTTTCACAACACCCGCGGCATGGGACTGGCCAATGCATCAGCAGCGCTGAATGCAAGTATCGATCGCTTCGACGCTTCACTCGGCGGCTGCCCCTATGCGCCCGGCGCCAGCGGCAATATCTGCACCGAGGATCTGGTGCACATGTTCCAGCGCATGGGCCTGGATACGGGAGTTAACCTTGATCAGCTGATCCAATGCGCCGCCAGCCTACCGGAACTAGTCGGGCATGACGTACCGGGCGCCGTGCTCAAGGCGGGGAAGTCGGACCGTCCTTATCCGAAGCCGAAAAATGGATGCAGGAGTCAGACAAATAGGCCTATCAACGACGAAGCTGTAGCATATGCGCAAACGTATTAGGGCCCACGAATGAACAATATTGATGTGCGCTGGCAACAACGCCTGGATAACTTCAGCAGGGCTCTGCTACAGCTCGATGACGCAATGGAACTCATGCAGCAACGTGAGTTATCGAAACTGGAAAAACAAGGTGTCATTCAGGGTTTCGAATACTGCTATGAGCTTGGCTGGAACACGCTAAAGGATTTCCTTGTATGGCAAGGCATTGATGGCATCGTCGGCTCGCGCGATACCATTCGTGAAGCCTTCAGCAAGAATTTGATCAGCGACGGTCATGCCTGGATGCAAATGCTCACGGATCGTAACCGCACTTCGCATACGTACAACGAAGAAACCGCCGAAGCGATCCTGACGAACATCCGGTTGCAGCACCATCCCTTGCTCACGGAGCTACAGCAGACCCTGCTCAGCCGCGTCGAGCCAAGCGCATGAATCCACACGACTCTGGCTTATCAGATAAGGACATCGAGTCAATCCAAGAAGCGCTCCGGCTGTTTCCAAAAATTACCGAAGCAATCCTGTATGGCTCTCGCGCCAAGGGGACCTATCGGCCCGGCTCGGACATCGACCTGACCTTGATAGGTAATGAGCTCTCATATCAAGACTTGCTCAACATCGAGCTGGCCTTGGACGACCTGCTTTTGCCCTACAAGATCGACCTGTCCCTGCATCACCAACTCGATAATCCACAGCTGATCGATCACATCGCCCGAATCGGAAAACACTTCTACAGCGCAGCGGGCTAGCACATAGCGAAAATCTGCGATTCACCTGTAGGAGGCCCGCCTTCGGGGCGAAGCTTTTGCTTTCAGGCTATTGACATCGCCAAACCCAGCTCCAAACCACCCCTACTCAGCCGGCCCCGCTCTACGCTGCTGATAAATCAAATCAACGATCTCACCCTCAGGCACATAACCGCTCACCACCTCGCGCAGCAGTACCCGGACCTGCGGATAGTCATCCTGCTCAACCGCCTTGAGCAGTTTCGCCAGAACACTGCGCAGCGCATCCCAAGTGAAATACTCCTCATCGGCGCGCATGATCATCGGATGCTCGGTAGGGCTCACGTTGTCGCCTATCAACAGCTCTTCATACAGCTTCTCACCCGGCCGTAACCCAGTGAATTCGATGGCGATATCCCCGTGCGGACTCTTCTCCGAACGCACGCTCAGGCCAGACAGGTGAATCAGCTTCTCGGCCAGCTCGGCAATCCGCACTGGCTGGCCCATGTCCAACACGAACACATCACCGCCCTGCCCCATAGAGCCTGCCTGGATCACCAGCTGAGCGGCTTCCGGAATGGTCATGAAGTAGCGAGTGATCTTCGGATGAGTAACCGTCACCGGCCCACCCGAACGGATCTGCTGATAGAAGCGCGGAATCACCGACCCCGACGAGCCCAGCACATTGCCGAAACGCACCATAGTAAAGCGAGTCTTGTTGACGTGATGCACCGACTCGCCAGCGCCAAAGAGCACCGGCGCAGTTTCACGGCTCAACGCCTGCAGAATCATCTCCGCGACACGCTTGGTGCTACCCATCACATTGGTCGGGCGCACCGCTTTGTCGGTCGAGATCAGCACGAAGTTGGTAACCCCTGCCTGCACCGCCGCCTGGGCCGTGTTCATGGTGCCAAGCACATTATTCAGAACGCCTTCGGCGACGTTGTGCTCCACCATCGGCACATGCTTGTACGCCGCCGCGTGGTAGATCGTCTCCACCTGCCAGGTGCGCATGACATCCAGTAGACGCTCGGGATTACGAATGGAACCCATGATCGGCACCAATCGAACCGGCAGCGAAGCCCGTTCGATAGCTCGCTCCAGTTCGATGTGAATGCTGTATAGATTGAACTCGCTGTGCTCGAACAGCAGCAGCGTTTGAGGCTTGTTCGACAGAATCTGCCGGCACAGCTCCGAACCAATCGAGCCGCCAGCACCGGTCACCATTACCACCTTGCCGCGGATGCACTTCTCGAACAGCGCCTGCCGCGGCGGTACGGCGTCGCGCCCGAGCAGGTCGGCAATGTCGACTTCCTGAATATCCTCGACCTTGACCTTGCCGCTGGCCAGGTCCATAAAACCGGGAACACTGCGTACATGGAGGGGGAAATGCTCCAATGTCTCCAGCACCTCACGCCGCCGGCCCCGCGATGCAGACGGAATCGCCAACAGAATCTCATCCGCTCCTGTCTCGTCGATCATCTGCTGGATATGCTTGGGCGAATACACGCGCAGCCCTGCGATAGTGCGGTTGAAGAGATTTGGATCATCATCGATAAACGCAACCGGACGCATCGCGCGTCCCAGACGCAACGCTGCAACCACCTGATTGCCCGCCGCACCTGCTCCGTAGACGGCCACTTTGGGAAGGCTCACATCGCGGCCTTTGAACTTGGTAAGCGAATCCGGGGAAAACCAGTCCCCCATAAAGTATTGGCGCATCGTCAGCCGCAAACCGCCGATCAGCACCAGGCTCAGCCACCAATAGTTGAACACCATCGAGCGTGGAATGACCTTGGGCGCGTCGGTACGCCAATACACCGCCAGAGACAAAAGCAGCGCCGAGAGCGTAACCGCCTTGACGATGGCCATCAGCGCGTCGTTGCCGAAGTAGCGCATCACGGCCCGATACATGCCGAAACGGATGAAGAACGGAATCGCGACCAGCGGTGCAACTCCGAATAACCAGGCGTGCCCACCGAGTGGCTGCACAAAATCCGCATCACCCAAACGAACGAAAAAGGCCAGCCAAAGCGCCATCCAGACCAACAGAACATCCGTGGCCACCTGAATGACACGCTTCTGCCGACGTGGCAGCTTTACTAGGCGGGAGCGCAGTTTTTCAGCCAGTCTCAACACAGGAAAACCTCAAACCAATCAACCTTAATGCGCGTTTGTACCCCAAAAGGTATAGGCCCTATTCACGAGCACTGCCTAACTAATATAACGGCTAGCTCGCCTCCTATAGATAAGAGCCAGCTTGCTCGCTACATACCTGCGGGAGCGCTTCAGCCTCGATCAAAAAATAGCCCAGCAGAAAACACAGCTACCTCACCGAACCCTGTCGCCCGCCCCTTTCCCGGCAACCGTCATAAAGATGTACTTGAAATAGTCCCCCACCGTCAGGCTCTGGATCATTTTCTGATCCGTTTCCGCTAGCAACGCCGGCGTGGACATATCGATTTCATTGACTTGTGCCAGCCCGGTAATACCAGGCCGAACATCGAATACCCCGCGCTTGGCGCGCTCTTCCGTCAACTCTTCCTGGTTGAACAGCCCAGGGCGCGGCCCCACCAGGCTCATCTCACCCTTGAGTACATTCCAGAGTTGGGGCAGTTCATCCAGCTTGGTCTTGCGCAGGAAGTGGCCAAAACGGGTAATGGAAGCACTACTGGCCAAGTGAGTGGCAACCGATGCGGTATCCACCTTCATGGTGCGGAACTTGACCAATGTGAAAGGTTTCTGATGGCGCCCAACCCGCACCTGGCGAAAAACCGGCGAGCCGGTATCGAACAAGCCGACAATCGTCAGGACCAGCAACACCGGAAAACCAACCACGAGCCCCAACAGCGAAAAAACAAAATCAAACACTCGAATCACGGATTCACCATCAAAAGATCAATTGGAACGCTCGAAGCAGCGCCTCAGCCCTTCTTTCACCGTATAAGGCGGCTTCCAGTCCAGCAGCTCGCATGTCTTGCTGATATCCACCTGCAACGAGCCGAGAAGCCGTTGAGCCATGGCCTTTCTACCCAGCAGCGTAGCCCCAAACTGCAGCAGAGCAGCCGGCACGGGGATCAGCCGAGCAGGCTTACCCATGGCCTTGCCCACGCCATGCAGTAACTCAGTAGTCGACAAGTCTTCACCATCGCCTGCAAGGAATACCTGATTAGCGGCGGCGGGATGATCAATGCAGCGGATGATCAGATCAACCAGATTGTCGATACCGACCGGTGAGCGCTTGTTGTGGATGGCGCCGAATGGAAGGGGAATCCCTTTCTCGACCAGCTTGGTCATGCTGGCGAAGTTGCCCTTTACGCCCGGCCCATACACCAGCGGGGGACGGATGATCACCACCTCCATGCCAGTTACTGCAGCCAATTGCATCAGGCCTTGCTCTGCTTCAGATTTGGAAAGGCCATAGGCATCCTCGGGAGCAGGCTTGTCATTAGCAGAGAAAGCCCTCCCATCAATGGTTGCTTCACCATTTACCTTGATCGAGCTGATAAAGATAAAACGCTTCACTCCAGCAGCCGCAGCCTGACGAGCCAGGTTCAGCGTGCCTTCCACATTGACGCGACGATACTCAGCCAAAGGATCGGACACTTCGTCCTTCATGATATGGGCACGGGCGGCGGCGTGGATCAGCACATCCACGCCCGGCAACAAGGCAGACAAATCAGCCTGCTGTAAATCCCCCACAGCATCCAGTCCGGAGCTGTCCTCTCCCTGCGGTAAGCGACGGCACAGCCCGACAGTCTGAAACCCAGGGCCTTGCTTAAGCTCGGAGAACAATCGAGAACCAACAAAACCGTTCGCACCGGACAGAATAATTTTGATCATGGGAAATAAAACAATCTCATTAACTCTCCTTGAAGCCATTATAGCTCCAATATATTCTCATCGGCTTTACCAATGCCAGCGTGCCTGGGCTGTAGCCAGGTTCAACACCAAAAATCCACTCAGGGCTTCAACAATTGATCATAAATCCTTATATGCTCATCAATGACCTTTTCCACATCAAATACACTTTCAGCCAGCCGGCGCCCCGCCTGTCCGAGCTGTTTCCTTTTTTCAGGATTGGCAATTAAAAGCTCAATGGCATCAGCCAAAGCAGTACTGTCTTTGATCGGAACTAGCAAGCCGGTTTCATCAACCTCAATACCATCTCGGCAACCTGGATGATCAGTTGTTATAACTGCTCGCCCACAAGCTGCTGCTTCAATGAGAACCTTCGGCAATCCCTCACCATAGCAGGAAGGTAAAGTAACAATGTGAGACTTAGCAAAGATATCAGCTATATCCGTCCTATAGCCCAGGCACTTTACCAGCCCTTCCTTCTCCCAAGCATCCAGCTGCTCTTGGGTGACAGTATTGGCATTGCCGGGATCAGGCGTGCCAATTAGCCAGAAAACCGCAGCAACAGCCCGTTGCCGCAGAATGCGGGAGGCTTCGACAAGCTCGACCACTCCCTTGTCCTTGAGCAATCGGGAAGCAAGACTAACGACAATCTCGCCTTGCGGTTCTGGAAGAAAAGGGTATGCAGCAAGGTCAACGCCCGCACCACGGATCACAACAGCCTTTTCCTTCGGCAGGCGGGCAAATCGCTGCAACAAAGCCTTGTCATCCTGATTCTGGAAAATAACCGTTTGCCGTGGATGGCCAAAAGCAAAACGATAAAGCGGGTAAAGCACTGCACGTAAAACACGACTTTTAAGGGTATTTTGGCTAAACAGAATACCCAAGCCGGCCACAGCAGAAACCACCGTTTTAACACCAGCAAGCCGCGCGGAAATGCCACCATAAAGGTAAGGCTTGATAGTAACTAAGTGTACCACGTCCGGCTTGAGTGTCTTGAAAAGCGAATACAGCTCATAAATAGTTGAAAGCTCAGACAAGGGATTCTTGCCTTTGCGAGACATCGATACCTCATGATAAATGAAGCCGTGCCCCACTAGCGTTTCAGGACATGGCCCCGGAGCCATGACATGTACTGCATAAGCTTCTGCAAGTAGGCGTAGACCGATGCACATGCGATGAGAAACAAAGTAAGCGGGGTCATTTACAACAAAGACGATTATACGGGAAGGCAAATGAATTTTTCCTTTAATTCCCACTAGCAACAGGTCGATTTCTTAGCGACGCTCTGAAGTATTAACATTCCAGCGCAGGCTAGAAGCCACAGCGCTTAGGCCGCCGCCTGCACGGTAACTTCGAGGTATGGCTGTTCAGAGTTTCCTTAGCAAGACGAAACATACCAAGGTATCGCTCTGACAATTCCCTGCCTAATGTCAAACTGCGGTGCATAGCCGAGCTTGCTAGCCGCCTTGGACACATCCGCTTGCGAGTGACGTACGTCGCCGGCGCGGAAGTCGCGGTATACCGGCTGCTGCCCGTAGGCCTTGTCGCTTTCGGCCAGCGCCGCCTGAAGTGCGTAGAACAGGTCGTTTAGCGTAGTGCGGTCGCCTACAGCTACGTTGTACACCTCGTTTTTCGCCTCATCGCCTGCGGTGGCAGCGAGTAGATTGGCTTGTACGACATTTTCGATAAAACAGAAATCACGGCTGGTTTCGCCGTCGCCATTGATAAATATCTCTTCGCCCTTGATCATCGCCGCAGCCCATTTCGGGATGACGGCGGCATAGGCGCCGTTGGGGTCCTGACGCGGCCCAAACACGTTGAAATAACGCAGACCAATGCACTTGAAGCCATAGCTTTTGGCAAATACATCGGCATACAGCTCATTCACATACTTGGTCACGGCATAGGGTGACAGCGGTTTTCCGATGTTTTCCTCGACCTTGGGCAGCGCCGGGTGGTCACCATAGGTGGAGCTGCTGGCAGCGTAGGTGAAGCTGCTGACTTTGGCATCACGGGCTGCCACTAGCATATTGAGGAAACCGCCAATATTGGTGCCATCTGTGGTAATCGGGTCATAGATCGAGCGCGGCACCGAGCCTAGTGCTGCCTGGTGCAGCACATAGTCCACGCCCTCACAGGCGCGGCGGCAGTCATCCAGATTGCGGATATCGCCCTCGATAAAACGAAAGCGTGCCCACTGCTGCGGCGTGACCAGCCCCCGAACTTCATCCAGGTTGTACTGATGGCCGGTAGCAAAGTTGTCTAGCCCGACCACCTGCTGATCCAACTTGAGCAGGGTTTCCAGCAGGTTGGAGCCGATAAAACCGGCTACGCCGGTGACCAGCCAGGTTTTAGGTTGCTGTGGCAAGGCCTCCAGCAAATTTTCATACGTAGTCATGGTTTTACAGCCTCAAATCACTTTCATCGGCGGCGAGCAGGTACTTCAGGTCATACAGCACATGCTTGTCCTTGCCCAAAGCGCGAATGGCGGCAGCGCCCATCTGACGGAACTGCTCATGGCTAACGGCCAGGATAATGGCGTCATAAGCACCAGCCTGCGGCTCACTGACCGGCGTAATGCCATATTCCTGCTGTGCTTCAGAGGCGCTCACCCAAGGGTCATAGACAATCGGTTTAGCACCGTATTCGTTAAGCTCCCCGACAATATCCACTACTCGTGAATTACGCAGATCCGGGCAGTTTTCCTTGAAGGTCAGCCCCATAACCAAAACCTTCGCACCTGCCACGCCAATCGATGCCTTGACCATCGCCTTAACCAGCTGGCTGACCACATATTCGCCCATACCGTCATTGATGCGCCGCCCGGCTAGAATCATCTCTGGATGGTAACCGATGGCTTGCGCCTTGTGCGTCAGGTAATAGGGGTCCACGCCAATACAGTGGCCACCGACCAGACCGGGACGGAACGGCAGGAAATTCCATTTGGTACCAGCAGCCTCAAGCACCGCCTGGGTATCAATGCCCATCCTGTTGAAAATCAGGGCCAGCTCGTTGACCAGTGCAATGTTCACATCGCGCTGAGTGTTCTCGATAACCTTAGCCGCCTCGGCCACCTTGATCGACGGGGCCTTGTGTGTGCCTACTACAATAATTTCCTGATACAGCCGGTCCACCACCTCGGCAATTGCTGGTGTGGAGCCGGACGTGACCTTCATGATGTTGTGCACACGGTGCTGCTTGTCACCGGGATTGATACGCTCCGGGCTATAGCCTGCGAAGAAGTCCTCGTTGAACTTCAAGCCAGACACCCGCTCCAGCACCGGCACACAGTCTTCCTCGGTAGCACCAGGGTAGACCGTAGACTCGTAAATCACGATATCGTCTTTTTTCAACACCTGGCCGATGGTTTCACTGGCCTTGATCAGTGGTGTCAGGTCAGGACGTTTGTAGGCATCAATCGGCGTTGGCACAGTAACGATAAAGCAATTGCATTGGCGCAGATCGTCCAGATTGGCGGTGTAACTCAGCTGGCTGGCTTGCTTCAAATCTTCTCCACTGACTTCAAGAGTAAAGTCGTAGCCGGATTGCAGTTCGGTAATGCGGTTGGTGTTGATGTCAAAGCCCACTAAAGGGCGTTTTTTACCGAACTCAACGGCTAGGGGTAGGCCTACATAGCCGAGTCCGATTATGGCGAGATTTAAACCTTTAGAACTGTTTGAAGTATCCATATCCATAAACCAAAAAGTAATTAACAATAATGAAGAATCATTGATAGAAAGAGCCTACCTGTCCACACTTTGCCGGAACTGCTGCCAAAAAGCCCTTCTGCGCTCATCAAGGACCTTCTTGTAATAGCCCTTCGCCTTGTTATAATTATGCTCAGCTAGTGAAGCTTGCAGGGCTTTATCATTTACCAGCCTTGCTATTTTTTCCGCCAAGACTTTCTGGTCGCCAGCGACAATCAGCTCGGAACGATTCAACAGTTCAGGAATCCCTCCAACATTGCTAGCAAATGCTGGCACTGCCCGACTCATGACCTCGGCAAGGGCGCGTGGCAATCCTTCTGTTAAGCTGGGCTGCAGATAGATATCAATTGAATCTATCCATTCAAAAACTGCATCGCCGGACGGAAGGCTACCGACAAAATGCACCCTGTCTGCAACGCCCTGCTCATCAGCAATAGATTGATAGTAGCTAGGGTTACCATTACCTAACACCTGCAGATGCCAGTTCGACAAATCCGCCTCTTTTAGAGCTTTAATGGCAATGTCTATGCCCTTGTACTTAGACGAGTAGTTGGCAATCTGCCCAAAAATAACTGGTTTCCCTGATGTATCACCGGCAATTTTATTCAGCCTGTCGACTAACACGTGACTGCCAACAGAAGGAATCTCCACATTTGAGCAGAAAGTTGTTACCGCATCTTTGTGAGCCGGATAACGTGATTGAAGGAAAGACTCAGTTACATAAAGTGCAAACATGGAATTGCCGGCTATCTTTTTTAATTCCAAAAATGCATAGGGGGCGAACATTTTCCCTTTTAATCCGCCGTAGTTCCACAAAGCATCCCAGGGGCAGCCAACAACCTCAATTGCATAAGGCTTACCTTGTTTAATAGCTTCCTTGACAAACAACACACCAAGCCTGCTGGGCAATCGAGCAATAAGTGCATCATGCTCACCCACCAGAACACGCGCTGATTTCATGGCTTGCTCATTGCCAAATAATAAGCTTTTAATATTAGCAATATTAGGAAATAGCTGAAAAGCCACTTTTTCAGCACTTGAAAGAGTAAAGCCTTTATCAGCGTCGGCAAGAATACCGCCGTCCCGCCCTACAACAGTTATCTGACCCAGAATATTGGTGTAACGAGGCCAGATAGAGTATGGTAATCCACCACTAGAATAGTATTTCCCACCAAGGCACTTAAATTTATGATCATGCACAAATAAAGTTTTCATATTTTTTTAATTACCTTGGCTGGAACACCCCCCACAATAGTATTGGCAGGAACATCTTTAACAACTACTGACCCTGCAGCAACAATACTTCTCGCTCCAATGGTTACACCCGGCATTATACGAACACCGCAGCCAATCCAAACATCATCCTCAATAACTATAGGTGCCACTTTAACAGGGTTATATTTAATAGGCAGTTCCGTAGAGCCCCACGTATGATTAAAACTGATCAAGGATGATCCATGCGCAATGGATACATTATTTCCAATCTGAATGTTGCCAACCGCATCAATATAGCAAAAATCATGCAAACTGAAATTTTCGCCAACATGCATATTCTTTATATTTTTTAGAACTACATGAGTACCAATATATGAGTTTCTATTAAAAGATTTTACTCTAGATGAAAAAGATAAATAACGCAAAAAAACAGCGAAAATTCCAGAAAAAGAAGTACTTACACCCCACAACAGACAATGAATGAAACCGGGAATAAATTTAAACAACAAAACCATTAGTTTTAACAATGGCCAAAAGCGTGTGAATAGCAATCTACCCATTCAAATTCACTCCAGACTTGTCATTGACTTGCAGCGAAGGTGCAATGTATAAAAATGCCATAATTAGCCAAGTTTCTCTGACCAAGTAATAGTCATTAGTAAATATCAGCACGGCCAGGGAAAGAATCACACTAGAGCTAAACATATCTAACTTTCTTATGCTTAACCTGCCAGATACAACCAAGGATAAAAGGAACGCAATAAGCGAAGGAAGTCCAAATTCACCCAAAATTCTAATATATGTATTATGAGCAGCGTTGTTAGTACTAGAAAGTTCTCTAAAAAAATCAGACCCATTCCCTAGTAATAATTGCCAATGGTAGTTTGTGCCAAACTGATACCAGTTAGTTACCGATTCCAGTCTCGCTCCTGCTCCACCACCGCCATCTGAAAATCGAAGAAATATTTTTTGCAGGGTCTCCGAAATTACCCAATCATACTGCGATGATAAATAGATTAAAAAGGACACAAAAAAGGTGAAAATCAGATTCACAGTATACTTACCCTTAAATTTCATTGTGGGCGATGAAAAGGATAAAGAAGCGTAAACGAAGGTGAATATTATTACGCTCAAAATGAATCCCCGAGAAAGGCTAATCAGCCCACCCAAAAATATTATAGCCAAAACAATTTTTGAAATTCTTTGCAATTTATAAGCAAAAAAAGCGATTACAAAAGCAAAAAACATCGAGAAAGAATAGTAATTAGGATTATCAGCTAAACCAGATGCCCTTGCGATTGAACGTCTAATATACAGCAGATCATGCAACCCTAAAACACTGATGTTCATATAAAAAAGAATAAATGCAACAACTACTATCACTGAATAAACCGCAACAACTATCAGAAAAATCCGCATCATGTATATAAAGATTTCTTTCTCTTGGTTAATAGCTTGAGAAAGTCCAACTATTGAGATAGCCACAAAGCTGTATACAGAAATCCTTATCAAGTCCATTATATTAATACTGTCAGCATGCGCGATAGCACTTACCAGAACAGAGAACAAGAACAAGATAATTACCATGGGCAATACTAAATTATGCTTACTAAATTTAATTTTTGGAATAAAAAAACAAAGCATAACCAAAAAAGATAAATCAGCAATGCCTGCAGGAATTACAGCTCTTAGAAAAACGAAAGAAAATGTAATAACCACTATGGCATGAAGTTTAATTTTTTTTAATTTGTTATCGAACACTATTTTCTCAATACCAAAAATAAAACGCCAGTTAGAATGATTTCAGCCCCAACTACTTTTATCGATACTTTTCAATCTCAATATTTGCCATCTGATTTTCAGGTTTTCTACATTGCTAATTTAGTGCGCAAATCGACCCGCAACAAATTTCAAAATTTCAAACTCTTTCTTCATCGTTTTCGCAAAGACAAACCAAAGCACTAAGGTTGTTGAAACAAAAAACAAACCCGACAGGCATAAAATCAATAACTCATTATCTATCCCATCGAAAATATAGCGCTTAGAGAAATAGGTGAGTGCAATTGTAGGCATAGCTATGCATAACTGCTTGAAGTGCATGAACGCAACCTCCCCCCAATTGAAGCCAATTAAAGCCTGGCTTAAGTGCAACATAATCACATAGTTTAATATAATTGCGCATCCAACTCCGACAGCAACACCCTCTGTGCCAAAGTAGTGCCCTACATATGCCCCAAAAATAACAGCAAGCGCATACACTAATTGCCTGATCGCTCTACGGTAAACCGCACCCAATGCCGCTGCTAGCAAGTCACTAAATTTATAATTAAGTCTAAAAGCAAGAAAAACTATTAGTAACTGAAAAACAATAATAGCATCGCCCCATTGCTCGCCCAACACCAACATAATTATTTCACTTGCAAAAAAATATAAATAAATCGAAATAGGCACAAGAAGCATTGTTGCTAACGATAATATATCTACATAGATTCGAGAAATCCTTTTCTTATCATCTTGAATATTAGACAAAATAGGGAACAAAACTTTATCTATTACACCGCCAATCAGTGAGGCGGGGAAAAGCATTAGCCGGTATGAATTGCTATACACTCCTAAAGCACCTGCACCAAGAAACTTTCCGACTATTAAGTTATCACCTTCACCAGCTATAAAGTTTGAAAATCTAGCTAGTGAATAACCAGCTCCGTAATTCAACAGCTCCTTTGCACTAGCCAAGTTAAACGAGTAGTGATTTGTCTCCTTTACAACGAAATGTATGATCAGATTTATAGTTAGTATCTGTCCCAACTGGGCAAACACTAAAGACCAAACACCATGATCTAAAAGTGCCATAGGTATTGCAACACAGGCATACCCGACAAAGTAACTCAACACGTTATATATCGCTATTTGTCTGAACTTCAAATCGCGCTGCAATAGTGACTGGCCGACAACAGCAAGTGAGGACGCCGGCAACATTAAGGATAGAACTTTAACTACATTCGTCAACTCGGGCATTTCAAAGAAATAAGAGATTTCATTTGCGCTCAAATATAACAGAAAAGAGATAGTTACTCCCAGGGCAACTGCCAGTGTGTTAGCAGTTCCAATATGGGCTTCTGTTAACTCCAGCCTTTGTACTATTGCTGGCCCGACACCAAGCTCAGTGAATATCCTCAAAAAACCAATGATTACGAGAGCTATGCTAACTACCCCAAACTCATCAGGCGTAAGTAGCCTAGCTAGAATCATTAAGCTCAGAAACTGAAGAACATTTTGTCCAAGTGTGCCTGCGAAAATCCAACCGAAGCCCTTCAGGGCCTTATTCTTAAGATTTTTAGTCATTACTACTGTATGCCTTGAGCCACTTCACAAACCTAGCTACACCTTCTTCAATCTCCATCTTCGGTTTGTAGCCCACCTTTTCTTCCAATCTGCTGGTATCGGCATAGGTACGCTCAACATCCCCCTGCTGCATGGGCAACATGATTTTTTCTGCCTGTTTGCCGCAGGCGGTTTCTATAGCCAAGATAAAGCGTGAAAGCTGGATGGGCTGGTTGTTGCCGATGTTGAATAGGCTGTAGGGCATTTCGCCCTTGGGCGGCTGCTGCTGGATGCGAATGACGCCTTCTACGATGTCGTCGATATAGGTGAAGTCGCGCTGCATTTTGCCGTGGTTGAATACCTTAATCGGCTCGCCTTTTAGGATGGCCTCGGTGAATAGCCAGGGGGCCATATCCGGGCGACCTGCGGGGCCATAGACAGTGAAGAAGCGCAGACCCGTAGTCGGGATCTTGTACAACTTGGAATAGCTGTGCGCCATAAGTTCGTTGGCTTTTTTTGTGGCGGCATAAAGGGATACTGGGCTGTCTACCTGATCGGTTTCGCTGAAGGGAATTTTAGCATTCATGCCATAGACCGAACTGGATGAGGCATATAACAGATGCTGCACCGGATTGTGACGGCAGCCCTCGAGGACGGTCATGGTGCCTACTAAGTTGCTGTCTACGTAGGCAAAGGGATTTTCCAGCGAGTAACGCACGCCAGCCTGGGCGGCTAGATGGATGACGTGGGTGAACTGTTCGGTTTTGAACAGCGCAGCCATGCCTACACGGTCGGCCAGGTCCATATTAACGAAGCGAAAATGGGGGAACGGCGAGAGCTGGGCAAGGCGGTATTCTTTTAGTGCCGGGTCGTAGTAGTCATTCAGATTATCAAGCCCGACCACTTCTTCGCCTTGCTCCAGCAGGCGCTTGGCCGTGTGCATTCCGATAAAGCCGGCTGCGCCGGTGATCAGGTATTTCACGCGTCACTCCCAAACAGGTCCCGGGTGTAGATCTTATCTTCAACGTCCTGCAGATCGTCCGAGCGGCGGTTGGCCACAATGACGTCGCTGACGGTTTTGAATTCGTTCAGATCAGTGATTACGCGGGATTGAAAGAATCTGCTCTCCTCCAGCACAGGTTCGTAGACCACCACCTCGATGCCTTTGGCTTTGAGGCGTTTCATCACGCCCTGGATGGCTGAGGCACGGAAATTGTCCGATCCTGATTTCATCACCAAGCGGTAAATACCGACGACTTTCGGGCTGCGAGCGAGAATGCTATCGCTGATGAAGTCCTTGCGAGTTCGGTTGGCATCGACGATGGCATTGATCAGGTTGTTGGGTACTTGATCGTAGTTGGCCAGCAATTGCTTGGTGTCTTTAGGCAGGCAGTAGCCGCCGTAGCCGAAAGATGGATTGTTGTAGTGAGTACCAATACGGGGGTCCAGCCCTACTCCCTCGATGATCTGCCGGGTGTCCAAGCCATGCACCTGCGCATAGGAGTCCAGCTCATTGAAGTAGGCTACGCGCATGGCCAGGTAGGTGTTGGAGAACAGCTTGATGGCTTCCGCTTCGGTGGAGTCTGTAAACAGGACTGGTACATCCCGCTTGATGGCCCCCTGTAGCAGCAGCTCGGCAAACACCTTGGCACGCTCGCTTTGCTCTCCAACGATGATGCGCGAGGGATGGAGATTGTCGTATAGCGCCCTGCCTTCGCGCAGAAATTCCGGCGAAAATATGATGTTCTGGGTGTTGTACTTCTCGCGTACGCTCTTTGTGTAGCCAACCGGTACAGTGGATTTGATCACCATGACCGCATCGGGTTTGATCGCCAGGACATCTTCAATTACGGCTTCTACGCTGCGGGTATTAAAGAAGTTGCTTTGCGGGTCATAATCGGTAGGCGTGGCGATGATTACGAATTCGGCGTTGCGATATGCCTCTTCCTTGTTGAGGGTAGCCCTGAGATCAAGAGACTTCTCGGCAAAGAAACGTTCAATTTCGTTGTCCTCGATAGGCGATTGACGATCATTGATTAGATCTACCTTGGCTTGAACGATGTCTAGAGCGATGACCTTGTTGTGCTGCGCAAGGAGTACAGCATTTGAAAGCCCGACGTAGCCGGTGCCAGCAATTGTGATTTTCATAAAAATATGCCCCTACCTGGCTGACTTGCGGGCCAGGCTGCAAAAGTGACCATATCGCATTGGATACGGCCTAATTAATCTAGGCTTACGTGCCGGTGTTAATCTCGGTGGGCGGCTTCTTATGCTGCTTGTAATTCTCATGGAGCTGGGCAGCCAATGCCCGTTTCGCTCCCTCCTCACCATGCACCACCCGTATCTCAGTCGGCCACTGTTGCATCCCAGTCACAAACTCAACTAACCCTTTCTGATCCGCATGAGCAGAGTAGCCGCCGATACTAGTGATGCCAGCACGGATATCGATGCGTTCGCCATCGAGGTCAACGTAACCGCCTTTCGGCCCGTAGGACTGGATTGCATGGCCTGGCGTCCCCCTGGCCTGGTAGCCGACGAACAGGACGTTGTGTCTTTTATCGCTCAGCATCGCTTTGAGGTAATTGACGATGCGACCGCCGCTGCACATGCCGCCACCGGCAATCACGATGGCGGGACGGGCAGTCTGAGTCAGATGATTGACGATGCGCTGATGGTCGCCGTGGCTGTCTATTGTGATCAATTGTTCGAAGGCTAGCGGTCGGCGACCGGATTGGATGCGGTCGCGGGCCTCCTGGTTCCAGAATGGTTTTAGGCTTCGGTAGGTCTCGGTGAAGCGGCTTGCGAGGGGTGAGTCAAGAATGACTGGGAGTTCAGGCCAGTTTGGTTCGGTGTTGGGCTTGGCATCGGTGTTGTTAGCCTTGCCCCTCACCCCGGCCCTCTCCCCAGGGGGGAGAGGGAGATGATCGGAGGTAGCCCTCTCCCCAGAGGGGAGAGGGGACTGGTCTGCGGTCGCTCTTTGGTTGTTTTGAATGATGTCTTCGAGCTCGTAGAGCAGCTCTTGGGTGCGGCCGATGCTGAATGCGGGAATGAGGACGGTGCCTTGGTCTTCGAGGGCTTGTTCGATGACGGCTTCGAGCCGCTTTCGGCGGTTGGCACGGTCTTCATGGATGCGGTCGCCATAGGTGCTTTCCAGCACCAGGATGTCGGCGCGTTCCGGTGATTCGGGCGGCATCAGGAAGGGGGCGTGCGGCGCACCGAGGTCGCCGGAAAAGACTACGCGCTTGCTCTGCCCTGTTTGCGGGTATGCCAGATCGATTTCTACGTAGGCCGATCCCAGGATATGCCCAGCACGCTGCAGCCGTATGCGTGCCAACAACTCGTCGGTATCAGTCAGGGTGAACCATTGCTGGTACGGCAATGCGATGATTCGCTGCTCGACGAGGCGGATGTATTTCTCGATCTGCGCCTGGTCCCGGCTGAAGCCGAGCTTGAAGGCATCTTCCAGCACGATCGGCAGCAGTTTCGCGGAAGGCTCGCTACAGAGGATGGGCCCCTCGAAGCCCGCTGCCAGCAAGTAAGGGATGCGGCCGACGTGGTCGATGTGCACGTGGGTGGCAACCAACGCTTTGATGGTGTCCAGCGGGAATTCAATGGACAGACGATCCGTGCCAGGCTCGCCTGGAATCGACGCATCGTTGCCTTGGAATAGGCCGCAGTCGATTAGCAGGCTGGCGGTGGCATTCATGCGCAGTTGGTGGCAGGAGCCGGTAACGCCGTCCTTGGCGCCGTGATGTTCTATTTGTGGATAGTTCATGGTTATTCCTTTAACACCAATAGCACCTAGTTAAGCGTTCCGCCTTGGAGAGGAGCAGTAACGTATACCAACTCAACAACACCGCAACATAATGCGACGAGCGTGCTTACACCTGGCTCGCGTTTCGGCCGATCATGAGTCGTATCAAGGCAACAAAGATGCCGAGCATCCCGCCTAGTACCAGCCCAAGCGCAACAATCATCATCTTCTTCGGCTTGATCGGGGTTTGCGGTTGCTGGGCAGCACTGTCTAGCGTGAACACGGCGACGGTGCTGGGGTCGATCTCGATAGTATTTAGAAAGGACAACTCTTCCTGCAGGCGACGCAATTCAGGGATGAACGGGTCATCGGATTTGCGCGTCTCCAAAACAGCCAGCTCAGCTTCGATGGCTTTGGCGCCACGCATATAGGTCAAGCTTCCATCGACAAACTGTGCCAGCTCATCACTCGACGAAGTATGGCCCGCAGTCACCTGAGGTGTGATCATCCCGACGGCCTTGGCGACCACTAGCGCTTCTTGAAGCACAGCTATACGATCCTGGCGGCGCTGAGATGCGGTACTGCGCAAGGAGGCAATGCGACGTTCGGTTGAACGGATCCGCGTATTTATTTCGCTCATTACGTTGCGTTGCATATCGCTTTTCGCGGCAACCGAAGCTCGGCTGACAAGGTCATTGACCCAAGCCGCCGCTTGCTCTGGGTCATGATGCTCGACCTTCACTTCATACATATCCGGTTGCTGCTTATCTGGCGCTTTGATAGAAAGCAGATCGTTAAAACTCGTCCAAAGGCGGTCGTCCGCTGCAGATTGGCCATCCAGGAAAGAAGGGAGATACACATCTTTGAAGAAAGCGCGACGCAACGACAATGAATTCAGATTGCGTGTAAAAACGGCGTAGACATCTTCAGTCGAGAAAGTCTTCTGCAGTCCCTCGGTTGAATTATCTCGATCAGCTCTATAAGCCGGTACGTTTCGGCCAGCGTTATAGGCGGTAATGTCAGAAAGGAGCGGCGGCAAAACAGTCGCATGAGCTTCATATATGGGTCTCGCTAGATATGCATACGCAGCCGCGCATGCAGTTACGGCGATGGTTACCCCTATTATGATGAGCTTCTGTTTCCAGAGCCCCTTGAACAGTTCCACCAGATCGATTTCATCGTCCCGGTATGCATTTGGATGGGTGTCCTTGTCCTGCATGAATCTCTCCAAAGGATGCGCCTAAAAAAGGCGGAATCCTGCCATGGGCGAGACTCAAAGCCAAACACAAATCACATATTTATCGGACGAAAGGTGGTGTGAGGTTCAAGCTGGCCTTGAACCTCACACCTTTAACAACAGTGGTTCTTATTCATCCTCATTCACCCGATCACGCAGCTCTTTTCCCGGCTTGAAATGCGGGACGAATTTGCCATCGAGCGGGACGGATTGGCCGGTCTTGGGATTACGGCCGACGCGGGGGGCGCGATAGTGGAGGGAAAAACTGCCGAAGCCGCGAATTTCGATGCGGTCTCCGGTCGCCAGTGCTTGGGCCATTTGCTCGAGCATAGTCTTGATTGCCAGTTCCACATCCTTGGACGAAAGCAGCCCTTGTTGGGTGACGATACGCTCGATCAACTCCGACTTGGTCATGGTTTTCCCTTCGTTTTCAAGCGGCTAGATCATTTGGGTTGCGTTCGTTTGTAGCATGTTGTTCAGAGTTTGAACAGCCTGGCGAGGTAAGGGGATTTTGTGCGGAATTGAGATATGAACGGAGGGGATGGGACGAGCTTGGGGAAAGCGATGGGTTTCGTTGGCGTCATCGGAACGTTTGGACGCTCCGGCGCGCGAAGTTCGGTGATGGGTTCCACCCATCCTACGCAAGCGAATAACGGATACAAAAAAGGGTGGACCGAGGCCCACCCTTTATTTTTCTAGCTAGCGAGAGGCTTTAACTTAAAGCGCTTCGCTGTGGTTAGGCATCAATCCTCGCGATAGCGACGCAGCTTGAGCTGCTTGCCGCCGACGCGGGTGTCCTTGAGTTTGCCCAGCAGACGCTCCAGTCCTTCTTCCGGCAGCTCGACCAGGCTGAAGCTATCACGCACCTGAATGCGTCCGATGGCTTCGCGGGCCAGGCCGCCTTCATTGAGGATGGCGCCGAGCAGGTTGCGGGCAGCGATGCCGTCGCGGGCGCCCAGCGGAGTACGGCAACGGGCGCGACCTTCGGCCAGCGGAATCGGGGCGCGACGCTCACGGTCACCGCTGCGCTCTGGACGATCGGAACGCTCAGCGCGTTCGCGCGGGCTGCTGGTCGGAACCAGCGGCTGTTCTTTTTCCACTTCGGCCAGGGTCAGCGCTTGACCATTGGTGGCCTTGCGCAGCAGCGCAGCGGCCAGGGCGCGCGGGCTGCAGCCAATATCGGCCACAAGCTTGTCGAGCAGTTCGCCATGGCTGGCTTCGGCATCGGCTACCAGCGGCGACAGGCTGTTGGTGAGTTTCTTGATGCGCGCATCCAACACCTGCTGGGCGTTAGGCAGACGGGCCTCGGCAACCTTTTGGTTAGTAACGCGCTCGATGACCTGCAGCATGCGGCGTTCACGGGGAGTGACCAGCAGCAGTGCGCGACCCTCGCGACCAGCACGACCGGTACGGCCGATGCGATGCACGTAGGATTCAGGATCGTACGGCATGTCCACGTTGAAAACGTGGGTGATACGGGCCACGTCCAGGCCACGAGCGGCGACGTCAGTAGCGACGACGATGTCCAGACGACCATCCTTGAGCGATTCGATTACGCGCTCGCGCTGGTTCTGAGCAATGTCGCCATTCAGTGCGGCAGCCTTGTAACCCTTGGCTTCCAGCGCAGCGGCCAGATCAAGAGTGGCCTGCTTGGTACGTACGAAGGCGATCAGCGCGTCGAAATCTTCGACTTCCAGCAGACGCAGCACGGCCGGGATTTTTTGGTCGGCATGAACCATCAGGTGCGCCTGCTCGATGCGGGCGACGGTCTGGGTCTTGGCGGCGATCTTGATGTGCTGCGGCTCGCGCAGGTGCTTCTCGGCGATGGCGCGGATGGAGTGCGGCAGGGTCGCGGAGAACAGCACGCTCTGGCGGCTTTCCGGCATGGCTTCGAAGATGACTTCGAGGTCATCCATGAAGCCCAGCTTCAGCATTTCGTCGGCTTCGTCGAGCACCAGGTACTGGATGGTCGACAGCAGCGCGCTGTTGCGGCTCAGGTGGTCGACCAGGCGGCCGGGGGTGGCGACGATGATTTGCGCGCCTTGGCGGATGGCCTTGAGCTGCGGGCCCATCGGGGCGCCACCGTAGACGGCGACAACGCCAACGCCAGGCATCTGCTTGGAATAGGTTTCGAACGCGGTAGCGACCTGCAGGGCGAGTTCGCGGGTTGGCGCGAGGATCAGTGCCTGTGGCTCACGCTTGGCCGGATCGATTTTGGACAGAATGGGCAGCGCGAAGGCTGCGGTCTTGCCGGTACCGGTCTGGGCCTGGCCGATCATGTCGTGGCCGCCGAGAATTACCGGGATAGCCTGGCTCTGGATCGCCGAAGGCTCTTCGTAGCCCACCGCGATAACGGCAGCGAGTACAGAGGGATGAATACCGAGTGCGGCAAAGCCGCCGATTTCCTGGGTCATGGGTCTTTTCCTGATGCTCCGCAAAGACCCATGTTCCGAAGCTGCGCATGCCATGCAAAACCCGAAGGTCACCCTGGCAGCCTGGTCGGCGGGGTTTGCGAAAACGTATTGAATGATGAATCGTCTAGGACAGCCGCGAGAAGCGGACAGCAGCCGAAGCAGCGCTTCGTGTGTTGTAGTACCTGAACGCAGGCTGGGTTTCAGCCGGCGCGTACTATACCGGAATTCTGTGAAGCTGTGCGCGCATTTTGTCTTGTGGGTTAAGTTCGTGGCGACTCGGCAGGGAACGCGTTTTGCTTTGGCTATGTCTGCGTTAAGTGTTGGGGTTGGTGCAAAGCCGTAGGGTGGGCCGGGCGGCGTTCCGCTTCAGCCCACCAACGCGGTCATCGTGGGCTAAAGCCCACCCTACAAGGCTCGGAGCCATCCCCGAACCCATCGGCAATAGCTACCTTTGCTTTTCGCCTCGGGGCGGCGCGAGGCTGCGACACCCTGCCTTTAACTGGCTGGTCGTAGCGCATCGATTAGTGAATCCAGTGAATAACCAAGACGTGGTGCCAGGGTCGCGGCGCGCTCGCGCAAGGCGGCCATATCGAGCATCTGTTCCAGATCGGCCGGAACGAACAGTACGACATTGCCCTCCTTCACCGGGCACTCCCAATAATGGCGGTGGAACAGACCACGCAGCAGGGCAGCACCAAGCGGTTTGTCTTCGTCAGTGCCCCACTGATTGATGATCAGCCAACCGTCTGGGTTCAGCTTCTGCTGACAGCGTTCGAGAAAGCGCCATGCCAGATGCGCCGCAGCCGGGCCCACATCGGTGTAGAGATCGACGAATATCAGATCGGCGGTTTCGGCCGAGTCGAGCAGCTCCACCGCGTCACCGATGCGTATGTAGAGCCGCGAGTCGTTCTGCAGGCCCAAATAACGCATTGCCAGCTCCGGCACGTCCGGGCGTAGCTCGATGGCCTCGACATCTTCCAGCGGCAGGAATTCGAGGCACGCTTGGGTCAGCGTCCCCGCGCCGAGGCCAAGAAACAGGGCGGTCTCGGGCTGTGCGTGCATTAGGCCGCCCATCAGCATGGCGCGTGTGTAGTCGTACTCCAACCAGCTTGGGTCTCGCGTGAACACACAGCTTTGCTCGACCGCCGCGCCGAACTCGAGAAACCGGTAATCCCCTACTTCCAGCACGCGGATCAAGCCAAAAGCGTCATGTACTTCGGCCAGCATTACTTCCTGCTTGTCCATTGCGCTCACTCCAAACCGGTCGGCGCATCTTAGCAGCCCGATTGGCAAGGGCTATCAGCTACGGCGCAGCGCATCAGGTAAAATCCGCGCACTTTTCGCGCAGAGAATCTATTCGATGAGCCATACCTGGAGCCCGACCAGCTGGAGAAACAAACCCATCCAGCAGCAACCCGACTATCCTGACGCCGATCACCTCCAGCGTGTGGAGGCGACCCTGGCGAGCCTGCCGCCGCTGGTATTCGCCGGCGAGGCACGGGAGCTGCGTCGGCAGTTCGCCGAGGTGACCCAAGGCCGCGCATTCCTTCTGCAGGGCGGGGATTGCGCGGAGAGCTTCGCCGAGTTTTCCGCACCGAAGATCCGCGACACCTTCAAGGTGCTGCTACAAATGGCGGTCGTCATGACCTTCGCCGCGGGCTGTCCGGTGATAAAGGTCGGGCGCATGGCTGGGCAATTCGCCAAGCCACGTTCATCTGGCAACGAGACCATCGATGGCATCACCCTGCCCGCCTACCGCGGCGATATCGTCAACGGTATCGATTTCGACGAGAAAAGCCGCGTGCCGGATCCGGATCGTCTGCTGCAGGCCTATCATCAGTCCACCTCCAGCCTGAACCTGCTGCGCGCCTTCGCCCAGGGCGGTTTTGCCGATCTGCACCAGGTGCATCAATGGAATCTCGACTTCATCGCCAACTCGCAGATGGCCGAGAAATATCACCGGCTGGGCGCGCGGATCGATCAGGCGTTGAGGTTCATGCGCGCCTGCGGCATGGACAACGCACCGCAGCTACGCGAAACCAGTTTTTTCACCGCTCATGAGGCGCTGCTGCTGAATTATGAGCAGGCGTTTGTTCGGCAGGACAGCCTGACCGGCGGCTGGTACGACTGCTCGGCGCATATGCTCTGGATTGGCGACCGCACACGGCAGCTGGACGGTGCTCATGTTGAGTTCCTGCGCGGCGTGGGCAACCCGATCGGAGTGAAAGTCGGACCAAGCATGGACGGCGAAGAGCTGATCCGCCTGATCGATATCCTCAACCCGGACAACGATCCAGGCCGCTTGAACCTCATCGTACGCTTGGGCGCCGATAAGGTCGAAGCAGGTCTGCCACGCCTGATCCAGACGGTGCAGGCCGAAGGCCGCCAGGTGCTGTGGAGTTCGGACCCGATGCACGGCAACACCATGAAGGCATCCAGCGGTTACAAGACTCGGGACTTCGCTCGGGTTCTCGCCGAAGTGCGGCAGTTCTTCGACGTGCACCGCGCCGAGGGCAGCTACCCGGGCGGCATTCATATCGAGATGACCGGGCAGAACGTCACCGAGTGCATCGGCGGTTCGCGCCCGATTACCGAGGACGGCCTTTCCGATCGCTATCACACCCACTGCGATCCGCGGCTCAACGCCGATCAATCGTTGGAAATGGCGTTCATGATTGCCGAGACGCTGAAGCAGGTGCGGCCGAGCTGATAACTCTTACCGCTTGTAGGGTGGGCCGGGGCGGCGTTCCGCTTCGGCCCACCAATCAAACCTCAAAATCCCGGTGGGCTGAAGCCCACCCTACGCGCTGCCCCCCGCTGCGGCAGTTTGAAGCCGCTCAAGGCTTCTCCTGTCGTACTGCTGCCTGCACAGATCGACAAGAGGCCGGCACCACACCGCGCAGTGCTGTCTAAATCCCTTGATGCGGTACGTCATCGTGATCGGCCAGCAGTGGAGTTCACATTAATTAGCAAACTAATCATTAGTCCAACTACTAATTCGTTTGCTAATTAATGGCTGTAGAATCCGCGCTGCATTTGACCCGGATTTCCTACGCCCTCTCGCAGCCGGGTCATCGAAAGAGGAAACCTTCATGACCGATTCACCAGAGAACAAAGGAGCGGCCCTGGCAGCCTCCATCGGCCTTTTTCTCGGACCGCTGCTCTTGTTGCTTTGCATCCTGACCGATCCGCCTGGCGGGCTCTCGGACGTCGCCTGGTTAACCGTCGGTATGGCGGCGTTGATGGCCGTCTGGTGGGCCACCGAGGCCATCCCGATCCCGGCCACCTCATTGCTGCCCATCCTGCTGATTCCCTTGCTGGGTATCGATACGCTGGCTAAGGCCACCGCTCCCTATGCCAACCCGACAATTTTTCTGTTCTTTGGCGGCTTTCTGCTTGGCCTGGCCATGCAGCGCTGGAACCTGCATAAGCGCATCGCATTGGCGACGCTGCTGGCCGTCGGCAACGCGCCCAGCCGGCAGATTGCGGGGTTCATGATCGCCACGGCCTTCATCAGTATGTGGGTGAGCAACACCGCCACCAGCATCATGATGCTGCCCATCGGCATTTCCGTGATTGCCCTGCTCGTTGAAGGCAGCGAGGAAAAAGAAGGCACACGCTTCGCCACCGCCCTGCTGCTGGGTATCGCTTATGCGGCAAGCGTCGGCGGCATTGCGACTCTGATCGGAACACCGCCCAACGCCCTGCTCGCCGCTTTTCTGCGCGACACCTATGACGTTCATATCGGCTTCGGCCAGTGGATGCTGCTAGGCGTGCCGGTCAGCGTCGGCATGCTGCTATTTACCTGGTGGTGGCTGACCCGTGGCGGTTTCAAACTGGCCGGCGGAGATAGCCGCGCCATGCTGGAACAGGAAATGGCTACGCTCGGCCCCATGTCCAAGGCAGAGAAAATGGTCGCAGTGGTGTTCAGCCTGGCTGCGGCGGCGTGGATTTTCCAGCCGTTTCTGGTCGAGTACATCGATGGCGTTAACGACACCAGCATCGCCATCGCCGCGGCGCTAATCCTGTTCCTCATCCCGGCCGACATGAAGAACCGGGTGTTCCTGATGGACTGGGATACCGCCAATAAAGTCCCGTGGGGGGTTCTGTTACTGTTCGGCGGAGGCTTGTCGCTAGCCGGTGTGATCGGCGCTTCAGGGCTCGCCGAGTGGATTGCCGAAAGCCTGCAGGGCTTCGGTATGCTGCCACTGATTCTGATGATCGGCCTGGTTGCGTTGGTGATTACCTTCCTCACCGAGATCACATCCAATACCGCTACCGCAGCCGCCTTCCTGCCGCTGCTCGGCGCACTGGCCGTCGCACAGGGCTTGCCACCGGAAATGCTGGCGATTCCCGCCGCCATCGCCGCCAGCTGCGCCTTCATGATGCCGGTGGCGACCCCGCCGAATGCCATCGTGTTCGGCACCGGTCAAGTCAGCATTCAGTCGATGATCAAGGCCGGTTTCGCTTTGAACATCTTTGGCGTGTTCCTGGTGACTGGCCTTTGCTATCTGATGGTCGGCTGGCTCTGGGCCAACTGAGCCTCTGACACCATTCTGCGGCTGCACCGTAGGGCCCGAATTCATTCGGTCGCAAGATTGAAGAAGCCGAACAAGCTCGGTCCTACGAGCCACACAACTTTCCGCGCCGGGTTCCGGTGCGGTCGCGCCGAAACAGGAACAGATTCCAGCTGAATCGCGAAGGCGCTGCAACCCTCCCGTTCCTGTTCACCCACCCACAAAAAAGCCCGGCATCGCCGGGCTTTTTGCAATCCTGCGAAGGTCAGGCCTTGACGCGGGATTTGTACTCGCCGGTACGGGTATCGATCTCGATCGAGTCTCCGATTTCGCAGAAGGCGGAAACCTGCAGCTCTGCACCGTTCTTCAGGCGGGCAGTCTTCATGACTTTGCCGGAGGTGTCGCCACGTACGGACGGCTCGGTGTAGACGATTTCACGAACGATGGTGGTCGGCAGTTCGACCGAGATCACCTTGTCGTTGTAGAAGACAGCTTCGCAGACGTCGGTCATGCCATCTTCGATGAAGGTCATCACGCCTTCGAGGTCGTCTTTTTCGATTTCGTACTGGTTGAACTCTTCGTCCATGAAGACGTAGAGCGGGTCAGCGAAGTAGGAGTAGGTTACTTCCTTACGCTCGAGAATCACCGGCTCAAGCTTGTCGTCGGCCTTGTATACGGTCTCGGTAGCGGAACCATTGAGCAGGTTCTTCAGCTTCATCTTGACCACGGCACTGTTACGGCCGGACTTGTTGAACTCGGCTTTCTGGATGACCCAGGGTGCGCCGTTGATGATGGCCACCTGGCCGGCACGGAACTCTTGTGCGGTTTTCATACGAATATCCGATGGGATTAGAGACAAAACAGGCCGCGTATCATAGCCAATCTGTGTAAAAAAACACCAGCTTTCCGGCTAGATCGCCGTTGGCAACCTGCTTGTGCGTCCAGCGTTCGGCATGGGCGATCAGCTCGGCCTCGTGACGGAGCAAGTCGGACCAAGCCGCCCCGCTCCCCTCGCCCTTGTTCCAGGCATGCCAGAAGTTCTTGAGCGCGACGGCGGCCGCTGGCGCCAGGTCGCATAGATAGAGTTCGAGGAAGGCGTTGAGTTTGACCCAGTGGGCATCTTCCTCCTGCGGGTAGATGTGCCAGACCAATGTGCGCCCAGCCCACTGCGCGCGGATGAACGATTCCTCGCCGCGCACGGCGTTGAAGTCGCAGCACCACAACAACATGTCGTACTCGTTCTGAGTCATGAACGGCAGCACAGCGATCTGCAGCGCCCCACGGCTATGGCGATCGCCGGCTCGAAGCTGCTCTACCCCTAGCCAGCGTGCGACATCGCCGAGGACCCTACCTTCAGGAACCATTAGTTGCGTTGGGCGCATATCCACCGCCAATGCATCGAGCCATCCCGCAACGGCCGGGTTTTCGTAGGCGAACAGCGAGACCAATCGCGCGCCGGGTTCTGCCGTTAAACCAAGGCTCTGCAGAAAAGCTTCGCGCAGCGTCGGATCGCACTGGAACGCCTCCCTTCGCGCCATCAGGTCACCTTCGCGAATCAGGCCGCCAGTGCCCTGCTCGAATCCCGGGAAGAAGAAGTACTTCTGCAGGCCATCGGGCTGCATCGAAGGCAGAGCATGACAGCCGACCACCCAGTCCTCGGCGCTCAGGTATTCCAGGTTGAGCCAGAGAATGCGGCGCTCGCTATTGGCCATCGCCTCGATATAGGCGGCCGGCAACTGGCAGGCGAACGCCTCGATCACCACGTCCGCCGGCTCGGCACCGGGCCATTCGGGCAGCCAGTGCCGCACGTCGACACCGTCATGCCATTGTTGGCTGGCGGTGGCGCTGCTGCCCGGACAGAGTCGGGCAAAGGTATCGAGATCGTCGACCCACAAACGCACCCGCTGACCATGCTCGGCCACCAACTGCCGCGCCAGACGCCAGGTCACGCCGATGTCGCCGTAGTTATCGACGACCACACAGAAGATGTCCCAGCTTGCTTTGACCGACAAATCAATACTCCTTGAACGAGAGATGCCAGGTAATCGAGCCTGGATGATACTCGCGAAGAATACAGATCACGGCGGGCCTGCGGCCTGCATTCGCCGCCAGGTCGCGCCTCCTACAATGGTTCGGTGCGCGTTGGCTCCTTTGTAGGAGGCCCGGCTCGGCGCGAAGCTTTATGCTTTCGACCGCCGTCCGCCATTGATCATGAGAAACAAGCGGGCACGCAGATTCGCCGAATCTCATAAAGAGGTCGGTGCATCGAACGATAAAAATAAGGGGGAATGAGATCGTCGTTATGGAGGTGAACCCTACCAGCCACACCCCGGCACACAATGTCACCGCTGCGGCTGCTCCCTTCCGGGCCTGACCGGGTTCACGGCTGATCGTTGCGAGGGGACCGGCAGGGCCCACCATAACGAAACCCGCCTGGCGGCGAGCGGCGCCATTGTACCGGCTTATTCCCAACTTACAACCAATCCCTTTACGCGCTAACGCATTGACTCGTCGGGCTTTAACGAGCCTACCAAATGGCGGCGTCGCGTCACGTCGATGACGCTGCAGGCTTGGCTTATCGAAGAACGAAGCGCCTGCGGCCGCAAGACCAATGACACGAAGCTTCATGAGCGGGCCCAACTTAAAGCACGCCCGAGCCTTACTCACCGACCCCACCGCTCGTCAGTCCGCAAGGAAATAAGCACGCAGCGCACGCTTCATCGATCCGAACCCCTAGGCAAAACCTACGGTCTGTTTGAGGATAGAGAAGGCATCAGCATCGCCGTTTTGCTCTCCAAACGGCACCAGGACCGAACGAACCAGCGCAGTTGTCGCGCAGCGGAGACTGGCGGCGCTATCGAAAGAGGTAAGCATGAGCAAAGCTCCTATCGCCATCATCGGTACCGGCATCGCAGGGCTCTCCGCAGCGCAGGCACTACGTGCCGCAGGGCAGTCCGTCCAGATGTTCGACAAAGGCCGCGGACTCGGCGGACGCATGACCAGCAAACGCAGCGACGCTGGCCATCTCGACCTCGGCACCCAATATTTCACCGCCCGCGATCGTCGTTTCACCGAGACCGTCCATCAATGGCAAGCCGAGGGCTGGGCTGCTGAATGGTCACCCAACCTTTACCAGTCGCGTAACGGCCAACTGTCTCCTTCGGCCGACGAGCAGCTGCGCTGGGTCGGCACCCCGCGTATGGATGCAATTGCCGCCGGGTTGCTTGGCGAGCTGCAGGTCAAGCTTTCCTGCCGCGTGACGGAAGTCTTCCGAGGCGAGGAATATTGGACGCTTGTCGATGCCGAGGGAAACAACCACGGCCCGTTCAGTCAGGTGGTCATCGCCATTCCCGCCCCTCAGGCCAGTACATTGCTCGCTGCGGCACCGAAGCTGGCCGCCGTCGCCGCCAGCGTTGCCATGGAACCAACCTGGTCCGTTGCTCTGGGCTTCGCCAAGCCGCTCGAAACCAGTGTCGACGCGTGTTTCGTTCAGGACGATGCCCTTGATTGGCTGGCCCGCCATCACAGCAGACCCGGACGCGACGATCATCTCGACACCTGGGTGTTGCATGCGAGTAGCGCCTGGAGCCGACAACACGTCGATATGCTCAAAGAATCGGTGATCGAGCACCTGCACGGCGCATTCGCCGAGCTGATCGACTGCGTCGTACCTGCACCGGAGTTCACCCTTGCCCATCGCTGGCTCTATGCACGCCCCAGCCAGTCCCATGAATGGGGCGCGCTGGCTGATACCCATCTTGGGTTATATGCGTGTGGCGACTGGTGTCTGTCGGGCCGCGTCGAAGGCGCCTGGCTCAGTGGCCAAGAGGCCGCACGGCGGCTGCTCGAGCAACTTTGACCAGACTTGCGCCGTCATCAGAGGCGATGCAGCGATATCGGTAACCGGCAGGTCGATGTTTCCTTACTAGCCCAGCGCGGTATCCAGAAACATCATCACCGCGAAACCACCCATCAGACCGACCGTCGCTGGCGTCTGGTGACCATTGCGGTGAGTCTCGGGAATCACTTCGTGCGATACCACGAAGATCATCGCGCCAGCGGCCAATCCGAGGCTGACCGGATAAGCGACAGCCAGACCGCTGGAAATGCCCAAGCCCACCACGGCGCCGAGTGGCTCCATCAGGCCTGACGCAGCCGCGACCAGTATCGCTCGCCAGGCGGACAGGCCGGTTGTGCGCAAGGCCAACGCAACGGCCAGCCCTTCGGGAATGTCTTGGATGGCAATCGCGGTGGTGAGCGGTAAACCAACCTCCAGATCGCCCTTGGCGAAACTCACGCCTATCGCCATACCTTCCGGAATGTTGTGCAGGATGATCGCAAACACGAACAGCCAGACCCGGCTCATGCGCTGGTGATGAGGCCCGAAGGCACCGGCGGTTTCATGCTCGTGCGGCGTGAAATAATCCAGCCCGAGCATCAACAGCACGCCAAAGCCGAGGCCCACCACCACGGTCAATGCGGCCGCAGGGCCACTGTCGAACAGATCCCGTGCTGCCGCGAGCCCCGGAAGGATTAAGGAGAACGAACTGGCCGCGAGCATCATGCCGGCGGCGAAGCCAAGCATGCTGTCCTGGGTGCGCGTGGAAATATTACCCAGCGCAATCGCCATCAGCGCGCCCAGCGCCGTCGCCGCGAAGCCTGCCGTGCCGCCGAGCAGCGCATAGCGGATATTGCTTTCATCGCCGTTCTGAAATGCGCTGTAAGCACTGGCGCCGAGCAATATCAACACGACCAGAACCGTACCGATGAGCCCTAGCGCGACGACGGGATTTGCCTGTGCATGGGCAATCCATGCCGAGCGCAGCGTTGCTGCGGCGCTTTGAGTGCTTGCCATGATGAAGGCCCCGATATCGAAATCTTTTCGTCGCTCGTAACTGACGGAGGGGCCGACCGAGCGGTCGTTCTACCAAGCGGCCCCCGCTGCGTACGAAGCACGACGAGCGTCTATGGGATAGGACCGTAACGGGCTCGGTGAGTTTGGCCAGGGCTTTGAGCGATGCTGGGCTTGGGCCAAGCTTGAGCGGCTGCCCGCATTCGATGTGACAACGGACAGGAATTGCAGACACAAAAAAAGCGACTCTAGGTCGCTTTCTTTGTGCTTGCGATTAGTCTTGACCTTTCGCAGCTTATTTGGAGCGGGAAACGAGACTCGAACTCGCGACCCCGACCTTGGCAAGGTCGTGCTCTACCAACTGAGCTATTCCCGCGTTACATCTACAACAAAAATGGCGTCCCCTAGGGGACTCGAACCCCTGTTACCGCCGTGAAAGGGCGGTGTCCTAGGCCACTAGACGAAGGGGACGCAGCCCGGAACTTCATATTTCTTCCGGCTTCCAGCGTCTGTGTTGTGCTTCACGCTGCAAGTGGCGCGCATTCTATGGAGCTCGAATAGGGCCGTCAAGCGCCTTGCTGAAATTTTTTAAAGGTCGATTAATTGAAGCTGCTTTTGAGCTATCAGCTTGCCATCTAACGCTCTACACTCGGCAGAAACCGCCCGGTTAGAGAGGTGCGCCCCGTGTCCCCGGTTCTGATTGCAGGATTGGTCGTTGCTGGCCTGTTCATATTGATAGCCATTGGTGTGATCAACCAGATCGTCGAAAAGAACAACCTGGAGAAAGCGCGCGTTCGAGCTGAGCTAGGCGATCGCATGCGTCGCTGCGCCAATCTGTCCGATGGTCTACCAGCCCAAATGATGACGCCAGCGCTCAAGTTGTTGCTGGCGCGGCTGGAGCTGCATCTGGGTGAACGACTGCTACAGCTGGACAAGAAGAACAGCACTGTGAGTGCCCGAGTTGACACGCTGCGCAGCGCTGTCGCCAAGGGCGACGAGATCGAGGTGCAGAACACACCAGTCAAAGTAGACACAGAAGCTCAGGCGAAAGAAATTCGCCTGCGGCTGGAAGACCTCTACGCGCAGATCGTCTGGGCCAATAAGCAGAACCAGCTCGATACGGCTGCAGCCAAACGCTGGATCCAGCACATCCAGCACATGACGGTGATGTTGCATATTGAATATTTCACCAATGTCGGCCAGCAGGCTCTGAAGCAAGGCAGTGCACACAAGGCTCGTCTCGCATTCGAACGCGGCATTCAGCACGTCCGCAAGCAACCCAACCCTGCCGAGTTCCAATCCCAACTGGCGCAGCTCGAAGCGAACTACACCCATGCCAACAAGCTCGAGCAGACTCAGCAACAACCGAAGCTTGACGAACCCAGCGAGCTGACCGAAGGTTTGAAGAACTTCGAAAGCGAAGATGACTGGAAGAAGAACAACATCTACTAGGCGTAGGCCGGACGAGTGCACGAAATAGCTTGAGCGGCGAACGCATCGTGCTCCGGTGCTTCGCACCTCAATACTCATCCACTCACTGGCACCGCCGAGCCTGTCCTGCCGCGGAGAAAATCAATGTCCCTGACCTTGTTCGGCGCTCCACTGTCACCATTCGTTCGCAAGGCACGCCTTTGCCTGCTGGAAAAGGGTCTGGATTACCAGCTAGAAGTCGTCATGCCATTCACACCGCCTGAGTGGTATCTGCAGCTCAACCCGCTTGGCCGTATCCCAGCCTTCAAAGATGGCGAACTCAGCCTCGCCGACTCCAGCGTAATCTGCCAGTACCTAGAAGAAACGTACGAACAGACGGCTCGGCTGTACGGTAACAGTGCGGTGGAACGTGCGCAGATCCGCTGGTTGGAGAAGTACGCCGACTACGAACTAGCGCCTCTGACGACCTTCGGTGTTTTCCGCAATCGTGTGCTGAAGCCAAGTTCCGGTCACGCCTGTAACGAAGAAAGCGTGCAGGCCGCTCTGAACGAAAAGCTACCGCCGCACCTCGACTATCTCGAGCGCCAACTCGGCGACAAAACGTACTTTGTCGGCGACCAGCTTTCGATGGCGGACCTCGCCTTCGCCTGCCAGCTGATCAACATGGAACATGGCGGCGCACTGATTGATGCCAATCGCTGGCCGGCACTGGCCGCTCACTTCATCCGGATGAAAGGGCTTGCTTCGGTGGAAAGCGTGCTACCGGGCGAGCAGCGCATGACGGCAAAGCTCATCGAGATGGGTAAGAAGGCGAAGCAGCCGGATTGATTCATCCTGCCCCGAAGCCAAAAGCCTTCGCGCCGGGGCGGCCCTCCTATAAGAGCAGCGGGTACGCCGACTCCGTGGTGGCCGCCCGCGGCGAATCGATCATTCCCGGCCAGCACAAAGCCAAACACACCCGCTTGCAGCTATATCTGGCGTCTGAACCCAAGTTTCAGAGCAAACGAATCCCTACCCACTGCCGCGCAAACTGATAGGCGCAGCGGCCGTTGCGGTTACCGCGTGCCGTGGCCCAGCGAATCGCATCCTTCTCCAGCGCCTCATCCCAGCTCCAGGTGAGGCCGGCCTGCTCGGCCAGCGAGCCGACCCAGTGCCGCACCACGTTCAGATAATGCTCCTGACTGAAGGGATAGAACGAAAGCCAGAGCCCGAAGCGGTCCGACAGGGCGATCTTGTCTTCCACCGCCTCGTTGGGATGCAGTTCGCCGTCGATCATCTGCCAATTCTCGTTATCGCTCTGGCGCTCAGGGACCAGATGCCGGCGATTCGACGTGGCATACAGCAGCACATTTTCCGGCGCTCGCTCCAGGGACCCGTCCAGTACGCTTTTCAGTACGCGGTAGTCGCCCTCACCCGCCTCGAATGACAGGTCATCGCAGAACACTACGAAATGCTGGGGCTGGCCGACGAGCTGATCGACCACTTTAGGCAGGTCAGCCAGATGATCCCGCTCGATTTCAATGAGGCGCAGACCTGCCGGAGCATGCTCGGCCAGTAGCGCCCGGATCAACGAAGACTTGCCGGTACCGCGCGCGCCCCAAAGCAGTACGTGATTTGCCGGCAGGCCCGACACGAATTGGCGGGTGTTGTTCGCCAGCAGCTCGCGCTGTCGGTCGATGCCGACCAGATCAGCAAGATTCAAGTCCAGCGACACCTGCAGTGGCTGCAAATAACCGCCCTGCCCTTCGCGATGCCAGCGTGCCGCCAGGCTGTTGCTCCAATCGACTGGCGCTCGCGGCGCTGGCAGCAGGGGTTCCAGGCGCGTCATCAGCGCATCGGCACGTTGCAGAAAGGCTTTCAGCTCGGCATCCACTCGAACAACTCCAGATATTCAGATGAACAGGCGCGGCATATGCGTCAGGCAGTGCCGCAGCATGATTAAAGTAGGGATTCGATGCGCTCTGCGAGCGCCTCAGGAGCCGTACGCGACGAGAACCGCTCCACCGAGCGACCTCCATCAGCGATCAGAAACTTGGTGAAATTCCATTTGATCGCCTTGCTGCCGAGCAAACCGGGTGCGCGCTTCTTCAGTTGCACGAACAGCGGATGTGCGTCACCACCATTGACCTGAACCTTGGCGAACAGCGGAAAGCTGACACCAAAGTTCCGTTCGCAGAAAGTAGCGATCTGCGCTTCGTCGCCCGGTTCCTGATGACCGAATTGATCGCAGGGAAACCCGAGCACCACCAACCCCTGTTGGCGATACTGTTTCCAGAGCGCCTCCAACCCCTTGTACTGAGGAGTAAAGCCGCACTGGCTCGCCGTGTTGACCACCAGCAGAACGGTGCCACCGAATTCGGCCAGGGTGGTCTCGTTACCGTCAATGGTGATGCAAGGAATCTCGAACAGCGGATCGCGCATGATGGTGTCCCGGTAAGGCACTGCGATGGGCCGTCAGGCGTCGCGCGGCTTGTGATCGAGAGAGGCGGAATTGATGCAGTAGCGCATGCCAGTCGGCGCCGGGCCATCCGGAAATACATGCCCCAGATGTGCATCGCAGCGGGCGCATTTGACCTCGATACGATGCATGCCGTGGCTGAAATCGTCGACGCTGGTGATGGCCGTATCGCTGACCGGCTGGAAATAGCTCGGCCAGCCGCAGCCGGACGCGAACTTGGCGTCCGAGTCGAACAACGGCGCATCGCAGCAGGCGCAATGATAGATGCCAGGGGTTTTGGTGTCGTTGTACTTACCGGTGAAGGGGCGCTCGGTCGCGCCTAGTCGGCAGACCTGAAATTGCTCGTCGGAGAGCTCTTCACGCCAGGTTTCAAGCGGTTTTTCTAGCTTGTCCATCGGTACACCTCCTAAGGGTCTGTTTCCGTTTCGGTCGCCAGCCGCGTTGCTGCGTCAAATCTCGCCAGGCAAGGCGCGGGACGCAGGTAATGGTTGTTCCCTTGCCAAGTCCCGCAACGCCGCATGGCGAGATTTGCCGCGCAACCCGAAGGGCCGGGCCTGTTTTTGCGCGATGCTGCGTTATTCGTCGTTCATTTGGAACAACCAAACTTCTCTCCTCATGCCTTGCCTCGCGCAAAAACAGGGCGCCGGCGCGGCGGCAAACGAAGCGGAACAGACCCTCTCTAAAAAAGGCGGATCTGTACCTTTTCCGGTGATCGGGCCGCACGTATGATGCGTTGCTCTTAGACGCCTAGTCTGGCAGCGGGGTTTCAGGCTGCCAAGGCGCCCGGGTTCATGCCAAACGTCGCCAGCCAAAGAGAGCCGGGCACGTCTTCACTTCGGGACACTCAGGATCATGCAGGTCAGCAAATCGAACAAGCTCGCCAATGTCTGCTATGACATCCGCGGGCCGGTGCTCAAGCACGCCAAACGACTGGAAGAGGAAGGTCATCGCATCCTCAAGCTGAACATCGGCAATCCGGCGCCGTTCGGTTTCGAAGCCCCCGAAGAAATCCTTCAGGACGTGATCCGCAACCTGCCCACCGCGCAAGGTTACAGTGATTCCAAAGGTCTGTTCAGCGCGCGCAAGGCCATCATGCAGTACTACCAGCAGAAGCAGGTAGAAGGCGTGACCATCGAAGACATCTACCTCGGCAACGGCGTGTCCGAGCTGATCGTGATGTCCATGCAGGCGCTGCTCAATAACGGTGACGAGGTACTGATCCCAGCCCCGGATTACCCACTCTGGACCGCCGCCGTGAGCCTGGCGGGCGGCAAACCGGTGCACTACCTCTGCGACGAGCAGGCCAATTGGTGGCCGGATCTGGCGGATATCAAGGCCAAGATCACGCCGAACACCAAGGCGCTGGTACTGATCAACCCGAACAACCCGACCGGCGCGGTCTACCCTCGCGAAGTGCTCGAGGGGATGGTCGAACTGGCGCGCCAGCACAAACTGGTGCTGTTCTCCGATGAAATCTACGACAAGATTCTGTATGACGATGCCGTACATATCTGCACCGCTTCGCTTGCACCGGACGTGCTCTGCCTGACCTTCAACGGCCTGTCCAAGTCCTACCGGATCGCCGGTTTCCGCTCAGGCTGGGTGGTCATTTCAGGTCCCAAGCACAAGGCGCAAAGCTATATTGAAGGCCTCGACATCCTGGCCAACATGCGCCTGTGCGCAAACGTGCCGTCGCAGCACGCGATCCAGACCGCATTAGGCGGATATCAGAGCATCAACGACCTGGTGCTGCCGCCGGGCCGGCTGCTCGAACAGCGCAACCGCACCTGGGAACTGCTCAACGACATCCCCGGCGTCAGCTGCGTAAAACCGATGGGTGCGCTCTATGCCTTCCCCCGCATCGATCCGAAGATCTGCCCGATCCACAATGACGAGAAGTTCGTACTCGACCTGCTGTTGTCCGAGAAGCTGCTGATCGTTCAGGGCACTGCCTTCAACTGGCCTTGGCCGGATCATTTCCGCGTGGTCACGCTACCGCGGGTCGATGATTTGGAACAGGCGATCGGTCGCATCGGTAGTTTCCTTAAGACCTACAGCCAGTAGCTGAATGGATCTACAGATCGACGACTTCCAGCGAGATGCCGCGGCCGGGCTATTGATGCTTTACCAAGCCTTTCCGCGGAAGATCACGCTATACGTGGAAGACCTGATCGGCCATGAAGAGCCCGACGAATTCGGCCTGCCCAGCAAGCGACACCAAAGCTGCCTTGCAGCACTGCTGTGGTTAGCCGAAGAAGGTTACCTACGCTTCGAAAGCACCATTCAGTTCCTGGCCATCGACCAGGCGGTGCTTACCGAAAAGGCCTTCCTGCGCTTGACCAGTGCCGTTCCCAACGTCGCGCAGGCTGACGAAACATTACCTCCCAGCGTGCACCGGGTACGCTCGAGCCTGGCACACCAAATGCGCCAGGCGCTACGCGACGGCCATGGCGAACGACTGGCGCACCTGACCCGTGAGCTTTTCACTAGCTCGCTCTCCAGCTGACCCTGAGCGCACCCGCACCATAGGCGACATAGCTTGAAATAGTCGCTCGGTTGAATAGCGCCGACCGGCACCTTATATAGCCTATCGTTCCTTATTGTTCCCCTTGGAGTCTGCCGCAACATGATGCGCATTTTCTTGTTTCTGGCCACCAACCTGGCTGTACTGGTCGTTGCCAGCGTCACCCTGAAGCTACTCGGGGTGGATCGCTATACGGGTCAGAACTACGGCAGCCTGCTGGCTTTCTGTGCGGTATTCGGCTTCGCTGGAGCACTTATTTCGCTGTTCATTTCCAAGTGGATGGCGAAGATGAGTACCCGCACCGAGATCATCAGCCAGCCTCGCACCCGCCATGAACAGTGGTTGCTACAAACCGTCGAACAGCTTTCCCGCGACGCCGGCATCAAGATGCCTGAAGTGGGTATTTTCCCCGCCTACGAAGCCAACGCCTTCGCCACCGGCTGGAACAAGAACGACGCGCTGGTAGCGGTCAGCCAGGGTCTGCTCGAGCGCTTCTCGCCCGACGAGGTGAAGGCGGTACTGGCGCATGAAATAGGACACGTGGCCAATGGCGACATGGTTACACTCGCGTTGATACAAGGCGTGGTGAATACCTTCGTCATGTTCTTCGCGCGGATCTTCGGCAACTTCGTCGACAAGGCGATTCTCAAGAACGAAGACGGCCACGGTATCGGCTACTTCGTCGCCACCATTTTCGCCGAACTGGTACTAGGTATCCTCGCCAGCATCATCGTCATGTGGTTCTCGCGCAAACGTGAGTTCCGCGCCGACGAGGCAGGCGCACAGCTGGCCGGCACCTCCGCCATGATCGGCGCCCTCCAGCGCCTGCGTGCGGAACAGGGCGTGCCGGTAGACATGCCGGACAGCCTCAAGGCCTTCAGCATCAACGGTGCTCTGCGCAACGGCCTGGCCGGACTGCTGATGACCCACCCATCGCTGGAAGATCGTATCGAAGCCCTGCGTCAGCGCGGCTAATCGAGCGCGGCGGGACAAGGGCGGCTTAGGCCGCCCTTTTTTTCGCCCAGGCTTTGCACATAGAGGCTGTATGCCTGTCGAACCAAGCGCATTCATCGAACAAGGAACATCACCATGCGCCGCTTCCTCCTGCTCGGTTTCGCCCTGCTCGCCCTGATTGGCTGCCAGAGCGCCTACTACTCCGCGATGGAAAAGGTCGGGTTGCACAAGCGCGACATTCTAGTGGACCGCGTTGAAGATGCCCGCGATTCCCAGCAACAGGCCAAGGAACAATTCAAGGACGCCCTGGAGCGCTATCGCAGCGTGGTGCAGGTTCAAGGTGGTGAGCTGGAAGAGCGCTACGAGGCGCTCAACAGCGAATTCGAAGCCAGCGAGAGCAGCGCGCGCGATGTGCGAAACAGGATCGAGGCGGTCGAGGACGTCGCCAATGCATTGTTCAGGGAGTGGAAACAAGAACTTGGTGAATACAACAATGCGAGCCTGAAGGCAGCCAGCGCCAAGGATCTGGAACGCACCCAGAAAGACTATCGAGTGCTACTGCAACGCATGAAGGCGGCGGAAAAGCGCATCGACCCTGTGCTCGACGTGCTGCGCGACCAGGTGCTGTTCCTTAAGCACAACCTCAACGCTCGCGCCATCGGTGCACTGCAGGGGGAATACCGCACGCTGGAGGGGAACGTCGATCAGTTACTGGCCGACATGCAGCGGGCGATAGATGAGGCCGACGTGTTCATTCGTCAGCTGCAAAGCAATCAGTGATGCGAAGGAATTCATGAGTTGATCGCGAGCCTGCACGTTGCAAACACCCTACCGCCGCACACCGAGTCGATAACAGGTCTCCTCCAGACGCGACAGACCGCGCTGAAGAAACTTCCAATTGCCATCCAGCACGTTCGCTCGTTCCAGCAGCTCGACGTCCCAACGCGAGCCCAAGGATCGGCGAACCTCAGCGTCACTCACAGCGAATGGCGGACCGGACATTTGCTCCTGCTCGTAATCCAGGGTGATCAGCAAACCCTGGCAGCTCGGCGCAAGAATGCTCGTCAGATGCTCGACATAGCGCTGGCGCATGGCCGCCGGCAATGCGATCAGCGCAGCACGATCGTAGAGCCCGTCGCAATCAGCAACATCGCTACGGCTCAGGGCAAAGAAATCGCCACAGCGGATTTCCAGCGCTCCGGCACGATACACCTTGAATTCACCACGGGTGCTGACTTCAGCGACCAGGCCTTGTTCGGTAAAAAAATCTTCCACGGCACGTTCGCTCAGCTCGACGCCGAGCACTGCAAAACCCTGCGCGACCAACCAGGGCATATCGAGGCTCTTACCGCACAACGGCACTAGCACGCGGGCACCTTTAGCCAATTGCATACCCGGCCAGTGACGGCGCAGATATGGATTGACCTCGTTCAGATGAAAGCCGATCTCGTTGCGCGCCCAGCGCCGCTGCCAGAACCCTTCATCCATATCCAAATCCTCATGAGCATCGACGGTCGAGCTTATCAGAGCCAACCGCACCGAACGCTCAAGGGTTTTCAGCTGGCATACAAGGCGGCATCCAGGTCCATGCCGGCGTCACGCATCTGGGCAAGTTTGTAGCGCAGCGTTCGCGCGCTGATGCCCAGACGGTCAGCCGTCTCCTTGCGGCGGCCCCGCTCGGTACGCAAGGTATCGATGATCAGCTCGAACTCGCGACGACGTAGATCTTCTCCCAGCGCGCCAGCGGCCTCGGTCGGCACTGGCGGCACTACGGCTGCAGACATCGACGGCACGGCATCAACCGCCATGATCTGCGCTCGCGGGGCAAACCCGACCACGGCGTTCAGGCACAGGTCCTCCGGCCGAATCAGACCACCCTGCTGCAGAATCAAGGCGCGTTGAATGGCGTTGTCCAGCTCGCGGACATTGCCGGGCCATGGATGACTGAGCAGGCTTTGACGCGCCTCGGCGGTAAGGCGGACGTTTGCTTGGCGCATTTTCACGGCGTGCTGGGCCAGCAGTCGCTCGGCAAGCGGCACGATGTCCGCAGGTCGATCGCGCAGCGCGGGCCAGGCGAGCGGAAACACGGAAAGGCGATAGAACAGATCTTCACGGAACCGCCCGCCGCGCACCTCGTCAGCCAGATCGCGGTTGGTGGTGGCGACAATACGAATGTCCAGCGCAATTGGCTTGCGGCCACCTACACGCTCGACCTCGCGCTCCTGCAACACGCGCAGCAACTTGGCCTGAAGCGCCAGTGGCATTTCGGAAATCTCATCGAGCAGCAGCGTACCGCCGTTGGCCTGCTCGAACTTGCCCGGCTGAGTCGCGATGGCACCGGTGAAGGCACCCTTCTCGTGGCCGAACAGCGTCGCCTCGAGCATGTTGTCCGGTATTGCCGCGCAGTTGATTGCGACGAAGGGCTTGTTCGCACGTGCCGATTGCTGATGGATGTAGCAGGCCAACACCTCTTTGCCGGTTCCGGATTCACCAGAAATCAGCACTGTCGAATCGCTCTGCGCGACGCGGGCAGCCAGCGCCAACAGCTGTCGGCTCGCCGGTTCGACGGCGACGGGGCCATCCTGGCCGCTCGCGCCCAGCTGGCCGCAGACGTGCCGAGCAACCACCCCAAGCAACATATTCGGCTCGAACGGTTTGACCAGATAGTCGACCGCCCCCTGGCGCATCGCCTCGACTGCGCGCTCGACAGCTCCGTATGCAGTCATCAGCAAGACCGGCACCTGGGGGTATCGCTGGCGAATCAGTACCTGCAATGCGTGACCGTCCATGCCGGGCATGTTCACATCGCTGACCACCAGGCCAAAACCTTCCTGCTCCTGCTCCAGCGCCTGCAGCGCGGCTTCGGCGCTCTCGACCGCGCGGTAGGCATAGCCGCCGAGTTCGAGCGTATCGCCCAGCGCCTCGCGCAATGCGCGGTCGTCCTCGACCAATAGAATCTTCGCAGCCATGGGCTTCACTCCGAAATAGCCGGTGATAGCACCGCAAGCAGCGGCAGTTGCAAGGTGGCGCAGGTGCCTCGACCCGGCCGCGAGCGCAGCTCGAGCGAACCGGAATGCGCACGCGCCACCGATTTGACCACCGCCAGCCCCAACCCGGTCCCGGTCGCCTTCGTGGTGAAGAACGGCTCGCCGAGTCGTGCCAGAGTCGTGGCGTCGATGCCCGAACCGTTGTCGCTGATACTGATGCGCAGCGCCCAACCCCGAGCGTAGAGATGCACCTTCAGCCGGCGGTCGTTGCCGGTAGCCTGAAGCGCATTCTCGATCAGATTGAGCAAAGCACCGACCAACATGTCGCGGTTGCACAGCAGCGCACCTGAGTGCGCATCGCATTGCCAACGTATGGTGATATCGCCCACTCGCGCCTCGGCCGCCGCACGCAGCGCCGCGAGCAACTCGGCCGGGGTCAGACGGTCCTCCAGCGGCAGATCGCCCCGAGCGAAAACCAGCATGTCGCGAACTTGATGCTCCAGCTCATGCAGCCGGTCCTTCAGGCGCCCAGCGAAGCGCTGCTGATGCTCGGCAGTCAGCCCGCCCTGCTCCAGATGGCTTGCATAAAGCAGCGCCGTGGACAGCGGCGTGCGGATCTGATGAGCCAGCGAAGCCACCATTCGCCCTAGCGCAGACAAGCGCTCATGGCGCGCAAGCTGCTCCTGCAACCGTCGCGTCTCAGTCAGATCAGTGAGCAATACCAGCTGGCCTGGCTCGCCGTTCAACGAGCGCGTGGCGATGGACACGCGACGCCCATCCTTCAATGAGATTTCATGACCATCGTCCCGACGCGGGGCGAAACTGCGGGCGATCACTTCGCGCCAGAGCACACCTTCCAGCGGCTCGCCGAGAAGCTCTTGGGCAACTGGATTGGCTTCTCGAACCACGCCCTGCGCATCGATGACGATGACGCCGCCGGGCAACAGATCCAGCAGACTCTGGAGCCGGTTGGCCAAACGCTCCTTCTCGTCGAATTCGCGGAGGCGCTGCGCGCTGGTTTCAGCCAGCTGATCTTTCAGCTCGGCTACGCGCATCTGCAGCAGCTGCTGGGATTCGCTCAACCGGCCGGACATGCGGGTAAACAACTCGAGCGATTGCTCAAGCTCTTCGCTCGCGGTCGTTTCGGCCGGTCGCCGGGAAGCCGATGAGGAGAATGCTGAAGTCACTGGCACGCGTATCCGTCAAAAAGATGGTCGGTGAAATGACTAGCAGCAAGGATCATGCCCAGAAGGCAGGAGGAAGGCAGGCGTCACGCCACCAGGACGGCGGCGTTGCAAACAGTTTTACTCGTCGAGATCGTCTTCGCGCCGATTCATGCCGTACTTGCGCATCTTCTCGACTAGCGTCGTCCGTCTGATACGCAAGCGCTCAGCGGCACGTGCCACGACGCCGCCAGCGTCCTCAAGGGCCTGTTGAATGAGACCCTGCTCGAGATTGCCCAGGTACTCCTTCAGATCGAGACCCTCGATGGGCAGCATGGCCTGCGTCCCGGCTGCGACAAGAGGGGTGTTGATAGTCGCGCGTGCCTCAATTTCGTCTTGCAAGTCGACCACGTACTGCTCGTCGTCATCATCCACATGGCGGAATTTCTTCGGCAACTCCATAACGCCGATTACGCCATACGGATGCATGATTGCCATACGCTCGACAAGGTTCGCCAGCTCTCGCACGTTGCCGGGCCAGTCGTGACGACACAGCGACATGATGGCCGCCGAATTGAAACGGATGGAGCCGCGCTTCTCGTGTTCCATACGCGAGATGAGCTCGTTCATCAGCAGCGGAATGTCCTCGATACGCTCGCGCAGAGGTGCCATTTCGATGGGGAACACATTGAGACGGTAATACAGATCCTCACGGAAGCTGCCGTCCACGATCATCTTCTCCAGATCCTTGTGGGTCGCCGCGATGATGCGTACGTCGGCATTCTGCGTGCGATTGCTGCCCACACGCTCGAAGGTGCGCTCCTGCAGAACCCGCAATAGCTTGACCTGCATTGGCAACGGCATGTCGCCAATCTCGTCGAGGAACAGAGTCCCGCCTTCAGCGAGCTCAAAACGACCGGCACGGGAAGTGATCGCCCCCGTAAACGCGCCTTTCTCATGACCGAACAGTTCGCTTTCCAGCAGTTCAGCGGGAATCGCCCCGCAATTGACCGGTACGAAAGGCCCACCGCGGCGCTTGGAATGGTAATGCAGGTTACGTGCAACCACCTCTTTGCCAGTTCCCGACTCACCGAGGATCAATACACTCGCTTCGGTATCGGCGACCTGCTGCATCATCTGCCGGACATGTTGCACCGCGCGGCTGGTGCCCACCAGGCTGCGAAACAGGTTGGGCTCGCGCTGTCGTCCGCGCGCCTTCGCCTGGTCATACATTTCCCGGTAGACCTGAGCCCGATGAAGTGAATCGAGCAATTTGTTGTAGCTCGGCGGCATTTCGAGGCTAGTCAGCACCCGACGACGGATCTCATCAGGCCAATCCGCCGGGGCGGGCTCGCCGATCAGCATAAGCGGAAGGTTCTCGTCCCACTTGCTGATCTGTTTGAGCAGTTCGACCGCGCCGCCCTTGACCGACACCTCACCCAGCAGGACGCCCAGCACGGCGCGGCTCGATTCCAGCGCATCGACAGCGGCTTTCCATTCGCTGCTGGCGCAAGCGATATGGTCTTCACTCAAAAAGCTGAGAATGACCGCCAAATCCCGGCGACGATCCTTGTCGTCGTCTATCAACAAAATCTTGGTTTCACGCCACATCTTGTTTATAGCTCTAGAGGCTGATAGGAGGCCTGCGCTCGTCTCCAGCAGAAACGACTACGTCTCGGCAGATGAGACGTAGTTAATTAAAAAAAACGCGTCGAGTCAAATTTATGACGTAGTTCAACGACAAAAAGCAAGGAAAGCGTCGTATTTTCGTGGGAAACGGGAGAGCGGAGCGCACTGAGGATCAACTAAACAACCAAGCGATCCTCTGCACGTCAGGTATGGGCAGAACAGATGGGATTTGCTACGTCAGAGGCAACGCGAGACGTAATCGGCAGGAGCATTGACGGACCCAGAACCTAGCGATACAGGCAAGGCATCGCGCTAACGGCTAGTAGATCAGCGCGTAGATCAGCCAAACAGCTTGTAGACCTTTGCGCCATGCTTGGATTGATTGAGCTGAATGAGTTCATCAGCGACGCGGCGCTGCTCGGTCTGACAAGTCGTGACCAATTCACGATAGAGGCTCACCAACTCTTCTAGACGCTGACGAATCGCAGGCTCATCCTCGCGGGCTTCATTCATCGCAGCTTCGACAACCTGCCGGCATTGCAGATCCAGGACACTGATGGCGGTCCAGTCCTGCTGCACCATCGCATCGCGCAAGGCGTTGCCGGTTTCCTCAAGACGTTTGACTGCTGCACTCATGGATCCGCTCCGGATGAACTGGTTACAAAGGTCGAGCCTGCAAGGCCGCTCGGGAGTCTACTGCGACTGAAGCCTGTATCGGCCATTTTCGATCAGCCTTTAGCACGACCGATTAAAAACGATCAATGCAGGCTGCGTAATCCAGTAGGGACGCTGGGAGGCGCGACCGGCTCCCAAGGGCCATCCGGACGACCGGCGCAATACCAGTCGCCATCCCAGCGGTAATAAAGCCGCTCGCGATAGAACATGTTCCGTCCCTCCACGACATAGACACCCAGGCGATTGTCCCAATGCGCAGGGGCATGAGGCGGCGGCGCATAACGTGGATGGCTTTTTTGCGTGGCCGGCGGGCGCGGTGCCGGTGGTGTACGTACCGGCGGCGGGCTTATGACTGGCTCGCGAGGCTCGGACGCCGGCGGAGTCGGCGTAGGTGCCGGCTCCGAAGCCTGATAAGGATTGCCGGCACAAGCGCCCAGCAGCAGCGCCAGCATCGTTACAGCGCCCATTCGAGGCAGGAAAGAGACACCTGCCGAAACCGAACCTCTCACCATTAGCCCTGCCCTCTCGAGCGCCTCTACGTCAGGGCGCTTCCGGTTGATCGATAGTCAGCTCAATCGCATCTTCATTGTTCAACGTCAATGGCTCACTGCTGCCTTGCCATTCGCCCCGGGTCGCGTCTCCTTCCCGGGAAACGCGAGCGAACAACCTGACCTGCTCGAAGTTGGACAAACGAAGCTGCGGAGTCATTGCATCGGCGTCGGACAAACTGACGGTAGCCGGCAGATCGGCTACGGTCAGGCGCTTCACCGCCAACGGCATCGGCGGGCCGGAAACCGCACGAGCAAAGACGAATACCGTATCAGTAGGCTTAACTTTGTCGACAAGTGCCGCGCCCAGCTGCACATCGACTGTCAGGGCTGCATCGCTAGCTGCAACCGGCTCGCCAGCGGGTTTCGACACACTGCCAGAAGCCGTTTCGCCCAGCTGCTCCCGCGCTCGGGCAATGCCGCCCTGGATGGCCTCACGCGAAGGATCTTCGGCAGGCAAGGTCGCTACCAGTCGTTCCCAGAAACCTATCGCTTCATCGAACCGCTCGTTTTCATAAGCGGCGATGCCGAGCAGGCCAAGGCTGGTGACCTCATGGGGGTCTGCCTGCAGGGCTTCATCGGTGAGTCGCTGCATGCGCGGCGTCCAGCTCCGACCTTCGGCAAAATAAAGCGCCTGCGCCCACTGTCCCAGCAGTTCAGGCTGGCGCCCGGCCAGATTGACGACCTGCTCATAAGCCGCCGCTGCATCGGCCGGACGCTCCTGGCTCATGTAGGTTCTGGCCAGGAAATACCATGCCTCGGAAGACTCGGGCTGTGCCTTGACCGCGCGTTCCAGCCTCGCGGTCATCTCTTCGATGCTTCCAGGCTGCACCGCGAACTCCCGCGTCAGTTGCAGCTTGTCGCTCGCACCCCAATGCATATACAGACCATAGCCAAACAAGGGCACCAGGATCGCCACAATCAGCGGAACGGCCCGGCCCAGGTTGCTGCTGCGATGTGCGTCACTACCCTCGGTGTCGTCGAGTAGCTCCCGCGCCGCATCGGCGCGGCCCATCTCGTACTGCTCCAACGTAAGGGTTCCGGCTGCTTGCTGTGCAGTCAGCTCACCGAGCCGCTCCTGGTAAAGCGCGACGTTTAGCGCAGTTCGGTCCTCTTCTGCCTGTAAGCGACGCCCCCGCAACACCGGAAGCAGCAGGAACGCCAGGGCGGCCAGCAATAGCAGGCCCGCACCTATCCAGAAATCGATCATGGTTCTTTTTTATCCAGCAACGTGGCGAGGCGCGTGCGTTCGGCCTCGGAAAGTGTGTTCGACGCCTGGCTGGCTGCGCCACGGCGGCGGCGTATCAGGATGATCGCCAGCACGACGAACCCCAGCGCCAGCAAGGCGATCGGGCCGTACCAGAGCACGAGTGTCTTGGCATTGACAGGCGGCTTGTAGCGCACGAAGTCGCCATAACGAGCGACGAGGTAGTCGACGATCTGCTCGTTGCTTTGCCCTTCATCCAGCATGCGATAGATTTCGCGGCGCAGATCCATGGCAATGGGCGCGTTGGAGTCGGCGATGTTCTGGTTCTGGCACTTGGGGCAGCGCAGCTCCTCGACGAGCGTGCGGTATCGTTCCCGATCGGCCTCGCTCTTGAATTCGTAAGTGTCGATTGCGCCATGGGCAGCGAGGCTGAGCAGAAGGCCCAGTAGCGCGGTAGCGAAAAAACGGATCATTGCTCGTTCACCAGTGCCTGATAGAGCGGCCCGAGCCGTTCGGCCCAGACGCGCTCGTCGATGGCTCCGACGAATTTGTCGCGAATGATGCCCTGCTTGTCGACGACGAAGGTCTCCGGCGCGCCATAGACACCTAGGTCAAGGCCTAGACTGCCGTCGGGATCCTCGACATTGAAGCCGTACGGATTGCCGAACATCTGCAGCCAGTCGCGAGCCGCATCGCCGTTGTCCTTGTAGTTGATTCCGTAAACAAGGACACCCTGGGCTGCTAGCTTGTTGAGCATCTCGTGCTCGGCCTTGCAGGTCGGACACCAGGTTGCCCAGACGTTCACCAGCGACGGTTTGCCCTTGATGTCCTCTGCACTGACCAGCCGCTGCGGATCCTCGAGCGACGGCAGAGAAAACGACGGCATCGGTTTTCCGATCATCGTCGAGCCGATGTCCGTGGGGTCGAGGTACAGCCCCTTGTAGAGGAAACCCGCCACCAGAAGGAAAATCGCCAACGGCAGCAACATCAATAATCTTTTCATCTCAGGCTCCTTGCTGGGCCAAACCGAGCGTCTCGCGGACACGCGTTCTGACTTTCACTCGGTAGCGCTTGTCACTGACCGAGAGCACACCACCCAGGGACATCATCAAAGCACCCAGCCAGATCCAGCGAACGAACGGTTTGATGTGCACCCGCACCGCCCAGGCGCCATTTTCCAGCGGCTCGCCAAGGGCCACATAGAGATCACGAGTGAAACCTGCATCGATACCCGCCTCGGTCATCGGCATCTGCTGCACGGTGTAGAGCCGCTTCTCGGGGTGCAGGGTCGCAATCTGCTTGTCGCCATCGAAGACGCGAATGGTGCCCTTGTCGGACGTGTAGTTGGGGCCTTCGAAATGCTCGGCACCTTCGAAGACAAAGCTGTAACCGCCCAGCTCCAGCGATTCGCCAGGCGCGAGACGCAGGTCGCGCTCGTCGCTCTGCTGGCTCGTCAGCACCACACCTATGGCGCAGACCGCCAGCCCGAGATGCGCCAGCTGCATGCCCCAGTAGCTCGGCGCCAGGCTCCGCACGCCCTTCAGCAGCCCCTTGTGGCGGGTCTTGTCGAGAATGTCGCGTACCCCGGCGGTAACCACCCAAGCGGCCAGCAGACAGACCGCCAGCACCGCCCAGTGGAAATCGCCGAACAGCATCGAGCCCAAGCCGCCAAGCACGGCGCTGGTGATCAGTACCGGCGTCAGCATGCTCATCAGCCACTTCACTGGGGTGTCCTTCCAGCGCACCAGCACGCCCACGCCAAGCGCGAGCATCAGGGCACCGACGAGCGGCAGGAACATCGCGTTGAAATAGGGCGGCCCGACCGAGAGCTTGGTATCCGACAGCGCATCGAGCAGCAGCGGATACAGTGTTCCCAGCAGAATCATCGCCGTGGCGACCACCAGTAGTAGGTTGTTGACCAGCAGCAGCGTCTCACGCGACCACAGGCCGAAACCGACCTGGCTCTTCACCACTGGTGCACGCAGGGCGAACAGGGTCAGCGAGCCGCCTACCACCAACAGCAGAAACGCGAGAATGAAGACGCCGCGTTCCGGATCGGTGGCGAAGGCATGAACCGAAGTCAGTACGCCAGAGCGGACCAGGAACGTGCCTAGGAGGCTGAGCGAGAAGGCCGCGATCGCGAGCAGAACCGTCCAGCTCTTGAAGACGCCGCGCTTTTCCGTCACGGCCAGCGAATGGATCAATGCGGTCCCTACCAGCCAAGGCATGAAGGATGCATTTTCCACCGGGTCCCAGAACCACCAGCCGCCCCAGCCCAGCTCGTAATAGGCCCACCAGGATCCCAAGGCGATGCCTGTGCCCAGAAAGGCCCAGGCGACCAGCGTCCAAGGACGCGACCAGCGCGCCCAGGCTGCATCCAGGCGGCCACCGAGTAGCGCGGCAATGGCGAACGCAAAGGCCACCGAGAAACCGACGTAGCCCATATAGAGCATCGGCGGGTGCACGATCAGACCGAAGTCCTGAAGCAACGGGTTGAGATCACGGCCATCCATCGGTGCTTGCGGCAGCAGGCGCTCGAACGGGTTGGAAGTGACGATCAGGAACAGCAGGAAACCGATGCTGATCAATCCCATGATGCCCAGTACCCGGGCTAGCATGTCCTCCGGTAGTTGCCGCGAAAAGATCGCTACCGCGAAAGTCCAGCCTGCCAGGATGAAAGCCCACAGTAGTAGCGAACCCTCATGCGCGCCCCAAACGGCGCTGAACTTGTAGTACCAGGGCAAGGCGCTATTGGAGTTCTGCGCGACATAGGCGACGGAGAAGTCATCCACCATGAAGGCGTAGGTGAGACAGGCAAAGGAAAATGCCAGAAAACTGAACTGCCCCCAGGCCGCCGGTTGTGCCAGCCCCATCCACTGGCGGTCGCCCCGCCAGGCGCCGATCAGCGGAAGCGTGCCCTGCACGACAGCCAGGCACAGCGCCAGAATCATTGCCAGATGGCCGAGCTCAGGGATCATTTCGCATACTCCTGCTTGTCGCCTTCGTAATGCTTCATCATCCCGCTCTTCTCCAGCGCCTGGCTGACTTCCGGCGGCATGTAGTTTTCGTCGTGCTTGGCCAGTACCTCGTCGGCGATCAGAACGCCATCGGCATTGACCCGCCCAAGGGCGACGATACCTTGCCCTTCACGGAACAGATCGGGAAGGATGCCTTGGTACTGGATGGTGACCGTTTCGTTGTTATCGGTAACGCGGAAGGAGACGGTGAGCGAATCGCTGCTGCGTGTCACCGAGCCGGCTTCGACCAGACCGCCGGCACGAATCCGCGTACCCTCAGGCGCTTCGCCCGCGGCGATCTGCGTTGGCGTATAGAAGAGGTTGATGTTCTCTTGCAGAGCGGTCAGCGCCAGCGCCACCGCAATGCCCACACCGGCTAGAATGGCCAGCACGATGAACAGACGCTTTTTGCGCACAGGATTCACTTCATCTCCTCCCGGCGCAAACGGCGCGCCTCGTCTTGCAGATAACGTCGGCGCGCCATCATTGGCAGCGCCACGTTCAGGATCAGGACAGTCAGGCTGATGCCGTACGACGTCCATACATACAGGCCATGATTCCCCATGGCGATGAATTCGGAAAACGACGAGAAGCTCATGACTTGCCCACCAGCGCGCTCACCTCAGCCTTGACCCAGCTGCTTCGCGACTCGCGGCGCAGGACCTCCAGGCGCATGCGCATCAACAGCACCAGCGTGAAGAAGCAGTAGAAGCCCAACACCATGACCAGCAGCGGCAGCCACATTTCCATTGGCATGGCTGGCTTCTCCGTCACGGTGAAGGTCGCTGGCTGATGCAGGGTGTTCCACCACTCCACCGAGTATTTGATGATCGGGATATTGACCACCCCGACGATGGCGAGCACCGCACAGGCCTTTGCCGCGCTGTCGCGGTTGGTGATCGCCTGGCCGAGCGCAATGATGCCGAAGTACAGGAACAGCAGAATCAGCATCGATGTCAGCCGTGCGTCCCATACCCACCAGGCGCCCCAGGTCGGCTTGCCCCATACCGCACCGGTGAGCAGCGCGATGAATGTCATCCAGGCACCGATGGGCGCGGCCTGCTGCAAGGCGACGTCGGTCAGCTTCATCTTCCACACCAGCCCGACGACACCGGCTATCGCCATCATCACGTAGATCGACTGGGCCAGAAATGCAGCCGGCACGTGGATATAGATGATCCGGAAGCTATTGCCCTGCTGGTAGTCCTGCGGCGCGAACGCCAGGCCCCAGACTACTCCTACGCCGATCAGAATCAGCGACGCCCAGGCCAGCCACGGCATCCAGCGGCTACTGATCTCGTAGAACCATTTGGGCGAACCCAGCTTGTGGAACCATGTCCAGTTCATAGAACCCGCCTCCCTTCCACGGCGCCTGCCGATACTGCCTCGAAAGAGGCCTGCACCCACTTGTTCGCAATCAGTAAATTCATCGAAGCCGCTCGTCTCGCCTCGGCAATTCGCGTTTCAGTACTGGAAAAATACATCGTGCAACCCGTCATTCACCGACGCTGATCTTCAGGCCAGCGGCTATTGCAAAGGGAGTCAGCGTGACTGCCAGTGCAGTCAGGCTGGAAAGCCATAATAGGTGACCGAGCGCAGGCAGCCCCTGCAACGCCGCCTGCAGAGCCCCGCTGCCCAGAATCAGCACGGGGATATAGAGCGGAAGAATGAGTAGCGCTAACAACAAGCCCCCGCGCTTGAGTCCGACAGTCAATGCCGCCCCGACTGCGCCCAACAGGCTGAGCACCGGTGTGCCTAACAGAAGCGAGACCAGCAGCACCGGAAGCGCGCTGGCTGGCATGCCCAACATGAGCCCCAATAACGGCGCCAGCAGAACCAGAGCCAGCCCGGAAAACAGCCAGTGTGCCAGCACCTTGGCGAGCACAAGAAGAGCCAGTGGGTGCGGCGAAACGACCCACTGCTCGAGCGAGCCGTCTTCGAAATCGCTGCGAAATAGGCCGTCCAGCGAGAGAAGCACGGCCAATAGAGCGGCCACCCAGATTAGTCCGGGGGAAATTGTTTGCAGCAATTGCGACTCGGGGCCGACCGCCAAGGGAAACAGGGCGATGACGATCGCAAAGAACACCAGCGGATTGGCCAGCTCCGCCGGTCGACGGAACAACAGTCGGGATTCGCGAGCCAACAGCAGCGTGAACACGTTACTCATGCGGCCCGCTGCCCTAGATCGATTTCCCTGAAGCTCGCCGGTTTTTCGACGAGCGAATGATGGGTGGTCAGCACGACCATGCCACCCTGCTCACAATGGGTCGTCAGATGCTTCTCGAGCTGCGCCACGCCATGCTTGTCGAGCGCAGTGAAGGGTTCATCGAGTATCCATAAGGGCGGCGGCGACAGATACAGCCGGGCCAGACCGACGCGGCGCTGCTGGCCAGCGGAAAGCGTATGACAGGGCACATCCTCGAAACCGCGCAGTCCTACCGCCTTGAGCGCCTGCCAGATCGCATCGCGGCTCGCAGGCTGGTGCAGTGCGCATAACCAGGTCAGGTTTTCCTCCGCGCTGAGCAGCCCTTTGATACCCGCCGCGTGGCCGATCCATAACAGGTTGCGGGCCAGTTCGCCGCGCTGGCTTTCGAGGTCATGACCGTTGAGTAGCACCTTCCCCGCGGTTGGCTGCATCAGCCCGGACAGCAGTCGCAGCAGACTGGTCTTGCCACTGCCGTTGGGGCCGGCGATCTGCAACATTTCCCCTTTGGCGATCCGTAGGTCTAACCTCTCGAACAGCAGACGCCAGTCCCGCTCGCAGGAAAGCGCCACAGTTTCTAGAAAGGGACTGGACACGCTAGGGCTACCCTCAAGATGGAAGAAGCCCGGCCGCTACAGCGAGATCAGGTCGGGCGGCCGGATTATACATGCCGAGCCCCGGCACCGAAGGCCACAAAGGCGAAAGGTTGTAAGAGCATTTAAGTAAAAATGACCGAGATCAAAAGTACCCCGGCGATCCCCGCCTCCGGCCCGTCTCGCCCGACGGCATCGCCGGCCGAGATGGTGTTGAAACTGCTGCAACCGATGCAGGGATTGCTCGTCGCCGGGGAAAGTGCCGAGGCCGAGGTCGTCCGCATAAAGGAAGCGCTGCAAAGCTTTCAGCTGACGCTGCGCTTGACCTTGGAGAACGGCCGGCAAGCAACCGTCGAAACCAGCAGTGCCAGAGCGGCCGCGCCTGGAGCGGCCATGCTCGTTACAGCGTTGTCCGACACCCGTCTGAATGCCGCGCTGCAACCCGGCAACCGTCAGCCGCAGAGCAGCATCGACCTCGATCTGCTTCCGCTGGGCACCGTCGTGCAGGGAAAGGTGACGGCTAGTCAACAAATACAACAGGACGGCAAAACCCTGTTCAAGGTTGTGATCAGCCTACTCAACTCCCCTCTTGCCGGGCAGAAGCTGAACGTCGAATCGGCCATGCCGCTCGCGCCGGGTAGCTTGATAACAGCCCGTGTCCAGGGCGATCAGTCCCTGTCGTTCATGCCGCTGAGCGGTCGTCTCGATCAGCTGGTGCTGGGCCAGCAACTGACTGCGCAACATAGCCGCCAGGGTTCTATCGAAGGGCTGTTTGGCGCACTCACGTCCAGCTCCACATTGCCCGATCAATTGCGCGGCGCGGCCGAACGTTTGCTCGGTCTGGTTCCGGACATGCAACAGCTTAGCGACGCAAAAACGTTGGCACAGGCACTGGCGCGCAGCGGGGCGTTTCTCGAATCAAGCCTGTTGAGTGGACAGGCGGACGACCTGCCAAACGACATGAAAGCAGCCCTGCTCCGCCTGATTGCCCAGTTGCCCGGATTACCGGGCGGCACCCCGCAGACCGCTATGCAGGCCGGCGGGGCTTTCGGACAGGCGCTACCGGCTTTTGCTCGCAATGCACTGGGCGCGCTTGGACAACCCAACGCACGCCACCAAGCGCAAAGCTTTCCGTTGCCGAGCCGGTTGGCGCCAAATGCCGACGACGAGGCTGACCTAGAGTTGCTGCTGAAACTTGCCGCGGCCGCGGTATCGCGACTACAGACGCATCAGTTGTCCAGCCTGGCCCAGACCCAGACCAACCCGGACGGCACTCAGGTCACGACCTGGCAGATCGAAATTCCAATGCGCGATCAGCGCGACATCGTCCCGCTGCAGGTGAAGTTCCAGCGTGAAGATGAACCCGCGCAAAGCCGCAAGGATAAACCGGAAACCCTCTGGAAAGTCGAATTGGCCTTCGATGTGGCGCCCCTGGGCCTGATACAGGTGCAGGCGCAGCTGCTGCAGGGCAGCCTGTCGAGTCAGATATGGGCCGAACGCAGCGGTACCGCTGCGCTGATCTCGGCGGAGCTGGATCACCTGCGGCAGCGTCTCGTAAGCGCCGGGCTGTCCGTCAGTGAGCTGGCCTGCCGCCAGGGAACGCCACCGCAAGGCCCGCGAACCACTCTCGATCAACGCTTCGTGGATGAAACCGCATGACAGCCCACACACCGCGACAGGCCATCGCGCTCACCTACGATGGCGCCAACACGCCCACACTTTCGGCCAAAGGCGACGATGAACTAGCCGAAGCGATACTGGCGATCGCCCGTGAGCATGAAGTACCGATCTATGAAAATGCCGAGCTGGTGAAACTGCTGGCGCGTCTGGAACTGGGCGATGCCATACCTGAGGCGCTTTATCGCACCATCGCCGAAATCATCGCGTTCGCCTGGTATCTGAAGGGCAAATGCCCGCCCGGCTTTTCCGAGCAACGGCATTCACCGGACGTTCCGCTACTCAATGGGCCTGAGCGTTGAGCGTCGTGATGCCGTTGAAGCCACTCTTCTCCTGCGGGAAGTCTGCCAGCACCCAGGCGAAATAACCTTCTCGGAAATAGAACACCTGCTCGTAACCCCAAGCGACCGCGAGACGAACCGCTTCGGCGCTGGCCGGACAGACTTCGCTGTCGCAATAGACCACCAGCGGCACGGTTCTCGGCCAATCGGTATGCGCCAGCCCGAGAAATTCGCGAGCCAGATCCATATGCACCGCGCCTTCGACATGTCCCCAGCCCCATTCACGGCTGGGGCGCACATCGATGAACACGGCCCCCAGCTCATGCAGCTGCCTGGCCTGGAACACATTGACGGTCATCGCCCCTTCAACCTCTACCGGCGCTTCCGCCGCCCATAGCGACATTGGTGCGACCAGCAGACACAGCATCAGAATGCGCAGCATCACATCCTCCTCGCTTTTCTGGGCATGGGTCTGCAACGAACAATGGCAGAACCCTGTCCTGATTTGGAGGAAGCAATAGTCATATCGTTCACTGCTGCGGACATTCGTCACGCAACCGCAACAACGAAAGGGAGGGCGGAGCTAGCTCGGTTTGCGTCGCGCCTGATACAGCTTGCGCATCAGTTCGGCTTCCGACTGGGACAACCCGCAGGACTGCGTCAGATCATCGTCGCTGGCACCCATGCCAATCAGCTTGGCAGCCTGGGAAAAGGTGAAGTTGTTCGGATCGCGCTGCTCGAGCTGAGTGAGCCTTTCAGGCAGCGGCGCAACGACCCGTGACAGTTCGTGCAGATTCTTGCCCATGCGCACGCTGCCATCGAGGTAAGTATCCAGACGTGCGGCAAGTTCCTTGATGCGCTTATCGCGAGCGGCGTCTTCACGCACTTGCAACTGGGCTTGCTGTCGCTGGCGACGGAACAGCCAGATGCAGCAGCCCAGCAGTGCCAGGCAGCACAGGGCAAGCACGACGACTGCCGCGACCAGCGACGCCATCATCTGTCAGATGCTCTCAAGGTCCGCCCATTCTTCTTCGCTCATCATCTTGTCCAGCTCGACCAGAATCAACAGCTCGTTGTTCTTGTTGCAGACGCCCTGAATGAACTTCGCCGACTCGTCGTTACCGACGTTGGGCGCGGTTTCGATCTCCGACTGGCGCAGGTAAACCACCTCGGCAACGCTGTCGACCAGAATACCGACCACCTGGCGATCCGCCTCGATGATGACGATGCGGGTGTTGTCGGAAACAGGTGCCGTGTCGAGACCGAAGCGCTGACGCGTGTCGATCACCGTGACCACGTTGCCCCGCAGGTTAATGATGCCGAGCACATAGCTAGGCGCGCCCGGCACCGGTGCGATCTCGGTGTAACGCAACACTTCCTGAACCTGCATGACGTTGATGCCATAGGTCTCGTTGTCCAGACGGAAGGTTACCCACTGCAGAACCGGATCATCGGAACCCTGTGCGGAAGTCATCTTCATAGCCCCACCTCTTCATATGCCGCTGTGGCGGTCGATTCTATCGGTTATTCAGGGTCTGTTGACGTTTAGTCGCGAGCCCCTGGTTGTTCAATTCGTCTACGACGGTACGCCCTTGAGATGACGGGTCGCGCCGCTGGCGATCAGTTCGGCAAGCGCGGCCACATCCACCAGCGCGCACATATGATCGATCACCGTTCCAGCCAGCCATGGCCGTTGAGTGCGCTGCGAGCGCCATTTGACTTCTCTCGGGTCCAGGCGAATCGAGCGGCTGACCTGATGCACCGCCAGCCCCCATTCATATCCCTGCACCGAAATCACATACTGAAGCCCCTCGCGAAAATCGTCGCGATAACGGTCGGCCATGACCCAGCGCGCCGTGTCCAGAACCTTCAGGTTGCCGGCCTGACTTGGCAATATGCCGAGAAACCAGGCGGGCTGGCCAAACAACGGCGTCAGATCCTGACCGGCGAGCGGATAAATGGAACCGAGGCTGACCAAAGGCACCGCTAAGGTTAGGCCGGCCACATCGAACAGCAAGCATTCGAAGGGTTCCTCGCCCCACTCCGGCGGGCCACCGGGCAGGTGCGCCTGCAACTTGATATCCGCAATCGGTTCGACCAGTACCGGTGCCTTTTCAGCCGGCGTTTCGGGCGGCAGCTCAAGCAAGGCTTCCGTCTCGACCAGCACAGGCGTAGGCGCGGGAATCGGCTCCGGCTCGGGCACGACCTGCCGCAGCGGAACCACCCGCTGGACGTCGCGTTGCTGCTCTTCGAGCACTGCAGCCTGGAACTCGTCGTGGCTGACCGACTCGGTCAGCTCCATGACGGCATCCTGCAGCAGCGCGTCGAGATAGGACTGCAGCGTCTGTTGCGATCGGCTTTCTTTAAGAAGGGTACGGCTCATGAAACCAACTCGTGCGAACCAACTGGATAGGCTATCGGCCACGACCACGGCGAACTTGAACCGTGATCAGGCCGTACGTCGTCTTCAAGCAACCTGAGGAGAAGCCTGCGCGGCCAACAGCGTCTTGAGCAGCGCGCGGTAGGCAATGACTCCTCGACTGTTGGGGTCATGCTGCGAAGGCGTCACACCGGCGCGGCTGGCATCGCGCAGGCGCGTATCGATCGGGATGTATGCCTGCCAGAGATTGGCCTGATAGTTATTGCGCAGCACCTTTAGGGTATTCATCGATGCCTGGGTACGCCTGTCGAACATGGTCGGCACGATGGTGTAGGGCAACGCCTGCCGGCGCGAGCGGTTGATCATCGCGAGCGTGCTGACCATCCGTTCAAGGCCCTTCATGGCCAGGAATTCCGTCTGCACCGGAATGACCAGCTGCTGGCTGGCCGCCAGCGCGTTGACCATCAGCACACCGAGCAGCGGCGGGCTGTCGATGATGGCGTAATCGAAATCCTGCCACAGCTGCGAAAGACTCTTGGCAACGACCAGACCGAGCCCATTCTGGCCTGGCGACTGGCGCTCCAGAGTCGCCAGTACCGTACTCGACGGCAACAGCGAGATCCGTTCGTGACTGGTCGGCAACAGCAACTGCCAAGGCAGTCCTTCCGGCACAGCACCCTGGTGCTGGAACAGATCGAAGACGCTGTGCTCGAGATTATCGGGATCATGACCGAAATAGCTCGTCATCGACCCATGGGGATCGAGATCCAGCGCCACGACCCGCTTGCCGGAATCGGCCAGCAATCCGGCGAGTGCGATAGAGGTGGTGGTTTTACCCACTCCGCCTTTTTGATTGGCTACAGCCCAGACTCTCATAACTCGTTTTCCATCCGGATCGAACCAGACCGGGAAAGGCCGTGTCGGCATGACCGACGACGGAGAATTGACGACACCGCAAGCGGCACCTAACGACTCTCACTGGAAGCAGATTGTGTGCCAGAGTGCTGCGCCACTCCGGCAGCGCGGGCATTACCACTCCCTACCCCGCTGATGCTGCGCCGCACATCGAGATTGCGGGAAATGACCAGTATCACCCGGCGATTACGCGCGCGGCCCTCCGCTGTCGCGTTGTCGGCTATAGGCTGAAACTCACCGTAGCCCACCGCGGCCAGACGCGATGGATCGACGCCATCGGCCGCGAGCATCCGCACCACGCTACCGGCGCGTGCTGCGGAAAGCTCCCAGTTGGTCGGAAACTTGTTCGTGCTGATCGGCAGGTTATCGGTGAAACCTTCCACATGTATCGGGTTATCGAAGGGCGCCAGAATCCCGGCAACCCTCTCCAATAATTCGAACGCATGATCGTTGGGCAACGCATCGCCGCTGGGGAACAGCAGACTGGAATTCAGCTCGATCTCCACCCAGAGCTCGTTGCCGCGTACGGTGAGCTGTTTCGCGTCGATGAGATCGGCGAAGGCCTCTTGCATGCTCTGCATGATGCTCTGTAGCGGATCGATCGGCTCTCGTGATGATTGCGGTTCGTCTACTTGCGAGACGTCGGGTTCAGTGGTGCGGGGCCGCTCTTCGCCGATCGGGATCGGCTTGACCGCCCGGTCGACCTGATTGAAGACGCCGACGAGCGAGTCGGAGAGGATCTTGTATTTGCCCTCGTTAAGCGAGGAGATCGAATACATCACCACGAAGAAAGCGAACAGCAGCGTGATGAAATCCGCGTAGGAAACCAGCCAGCGTTCGTGGTTCTCCGGCTCCTCATGTGCTCTGCGTCGGGCCATGCTCAGGCCGCTCGCGAAGGATACGAACGGCCAGGCACAGCCACACGCACCATCGGAACGGTGGCATAACGGCGGTGAGTGGCTGTGATCGGAGCGCTTGCCATGTTCGTTCTCATGTCTGCGGCGGCGAAATTGCGCGCCGTAGGCGGTCAGTCCATGAAGCCTTGCAGCTTCATTTCTATCGAGCGGGGATTTTCCCCCTCGGCAATCGACAGAACGCCTTCGAGCAACATTTCGCGGTAGGTGGTGTGTTTCTGCACCACGCTCTTGAGCTTGTTGCCCATCGGCAATACCAGCAGGTTAGCGAAGGCGACGCCGTAGATAGTGGCAACGAATGCAACGGCTATGCCACTCCCCAGCTGACTGGGGTCGGCGAGATTGCCCATCACGTGGATCAGCCCCATTACGGCTCCGATGATCCCTACCGTGGGCGAATAACCGCCCATGCTTTCGAACACTTTCGCTGCACGGAGATCGCGGGTTTCCTGGGTGTACAAATCGACTTCGAGGATGCTGCGAATCACTTCCGGCTCCGCGCCATCGACCAGCAACTGCAAGCCCTTGCGGGCATAGGGGTCGGACTCGGTTTCGGCGATCGGTTCGAGGCCCAGCAGCCCCTCCTTGCGCGCCGTGGCGCTCCAGCCGGTGACCAGGCTGATGCCACGGGCCATATCGACGCGCGGCGGGAAGAAAATCCAGCCGACAATCGACATGGCGCGCATGAACACGGCCATGGGCGTCTGCAGCAGTACCGCGCCGAGCGTGCCGCCCAGCACGATCAGGGCGGCGGGGCCGTTGAGCAATGCCGAAACGTGACCGCCTTCGAGAAAATTACCCCCGACGATGGCGACGAACGCGAGGACCAGCCCTATCAGGCTGAGTACATCCATCAGATACACGCCTCGCTCAAATGGCGGCCGATGTCATCGAGGCCATAGACGGCGTCGCTGAGGTTGGCCTTGGCCACCGCCATCGGCATGCCATAAATGACGCAACTGGCTTCGTCCTGCGTCCACACCTGGCTGCCGCTCTGCTTGAGCATGCGCGCGCCTTCCCGGCCATCGGCGCCCATCCCGGTCAGCACGACCGCCAATACCTTGTCGTTGAACGCCTTGGCGGCGGAACCGAAGGTCACGTCCACGCAGGGCCGATAATGCAGGCGCTCGTCGCCGGGCAGAATGCGCACCGCACCGCGTCCGTCGACCATCATCTGCTTGCCGCCCGGCGCCAACAGTGCGAGTCCGGGACGCAGCAGGTCGCCGTCTTCGGCTTCCTTGACGCGGATCTTGCAAAGCTTGTCCAGACGCTCGGCGAACGCCTTGGTGAAGGCCGCCGGCATATGCTGAATCAACACGATAGGAGCCGGAAAACTGGCAGGCAGCTGAGCCAGCACACGCTGAAGCGCTACCGGGCCGCCCGTCGAGGTGCCAATGGCCACCAGTCGGTACGCCTTGCGCCGAGGCGCCGCCGACGCCTGTGCGGGGGCTGCGGTGCGTGGCGCCGCTGGAGCCGATCCCGAAGGAGTAGCCGCAGGACGAACTACCAGTGCTACGGCTGCCGCGGTGCTGCTATAGCGGCGATTGCTGCGCGAAATCGTGTTGACCTTCTCGCACAGCAGTCGCTTGACCTTCTCCGGGTTACGGGAAATATCTTCGAAATTCTTCGGCAGAAAATCCACCGCTCCCGCATCCAGCGCGTCGAGGGTTACCCGGGCGCCTTCATGGGTAAGCGAGGAAAACATCAAAACCGGCGTCGGGCAGCGCTGCATGATCTGTCGCACGGCGGTGATGCCGTCCATCATCGGCATCTCGTAATCCATCGTGATGACGTCGGGCTTCAGTTCGATGGCCTTATCGATGGCTTCGCGCCCGTTGGTGGCGGTTCCGATCACTTGAATATTCGGGTCGGAAGAAAGGATCTCCGAAACACGGCGGCGGAAGAAGCCGGAGTCGTCCACCACCAGGACCTTGACTGCCATAACACACTCCTAGCGACGGCGGCCCGCTCGGGGCCGCTGCGAACTGATCATATCCGGCGCGCGTAGCGCTTGAGCATGCTCGGAACATCGAGGATCAAGGCGATGCGGCCATCGCCGGTGATGGTCGCGCCGGACATGCCCGGTGTGCCCTGCAGCATCTTGCCCAACGGCTTGATGACTACTTCCTCCTGGCCCACCAGCTGATCGACGACGAAGCCGATGCTCTGATTGCCGACGTTTAGAATCACCACATGGCCCTCGCGCTGCTCCTCCTGCTCGGCACCACGCACCAACCAGCGTTTGAGGTAGAACAGCGGCAGCGCCTTGTCGCGCACGATCACCACTTCCTGGCCGTCCACCACGTTGGTGCGGGACAGATCAAGGTGGAATATCTCGTTGACACTCACCAGCGGGAACGCGAACGCCTGGTTGCCGAGCATCACCATGAGCGTGGGCATGATCGCAAGCGTCAACGGTACCTTGATGACCACACGCGAGCCCTGACCCTTGGCGGAAAACACGTTGACCGTGCCGTTGAGCTGGGAAATCTTGGTCTTGACCACGTCCATGCCGACACCGCGGCCGGACACGTCGGAGATCTCCGATTTGGTAGAGAAGCCCGGTGCGAAGATCAGGTTGTAGCATTCCAGGTCGTTCAGGCGGTCGGCCGCATCCTTGTCCAGCAAGCCTTTCTCCACCGCCTTGGCACGCAGAACCTCGGCGTCCATTCCTTTGCCATCGTCGGTGATGAGCAGCAGGATGTGGTCGCCTTCCTGCTCGGCCGACAGCACGACCTTGCCGGTGCGAGGCTTGCCGGCGGCTTCGCGCTCTTCCGGCGTCTCGATACCGTGGTCAACGGCGTTGCGAACCAAGTGCACCAGTGGATCGGCCAGTGCCTCGACGAGGTTCTTGTCCAGATCGGTTTCTTCGCCGACCAGTTCCAGGTTGATCTCTTTTTTGAGGCTGCGGGCCAGATCCCGAACCAGTCGCGGAAAGCGCCCGAAGACCTTCTTGATTGGCTGCATGCGCGTTTTCATCACGGCGCTTTGCAGATCGGCGGTCACCACATCCAGATTGGATACAGCCTTGGCCATGGCTTCGTCGCCGCTATTGGAACCTAGGCGCACCAGACGGTTACGCACCAGCACCAGCTCGCCGACCATGTTCATGATTTCATCGAGCCGCGCGGTATCGACCCGCACAGTGGTCTCGGCTTCGCTCGCTGGCTTCTCGGTTGCAGGGGCAGCTTTGGCTGCCGTGTCCGTTTTAGCCGGAGCAACGGCGGCTTTGCTTGGCGCTGCCGCAGGCGCGGATTTCGCGGGCGTGCTTTTCTTTGCAGAGGATGCAGCGGCGACGGGAGCGGCCGGAGCAGGTGTTGGAATTACGGGCGCCGCTTCGGGTTCGAACTTACCTTTGCCGTGCAACTGGTCCAGCAGAGCTTCGAACTCGTCGTCGGTGATTTCATCACCCCCTGCTGCAGCAGGCTTGTTCGCCTCGACAGGCGGCGCAGGCGCAGCAGAAGCCGGCTCGGAGAAGTGACCCTTACCGTGCAGCTGGTCGAGCAACGCCTCGAATTCGTCGTCGGTAATCTCGTCGCTGACAGGCGCTTCGGCGACCGGTGCGGCCGGTGCCGGAATGGGCTCCACCGCAAACTGGCCTTTGCCATGAAGCTGATCGAGCAAGGATTCGAATTCGTCGTCAGTGATCTCATCGCTGACGCTTGCGGTCGAGGCCTCGGCGGAATTTTCCAGCGCGCCAAGGAACTGCTCGAATTCGTTGTCCGCCGTCGCGGCTTCGGGCTCGGGTTCTGGCTCGACTGGAGCCGCCTGAACCTCCTCCACGGCCGGTTCGGCCAGACGCGTCAGCGCCGCCAGCAGTTCTGGAGTCGCCGGGGTTACCGTGGTGCGCTCTCTAACCTGGGCAAACATTTCATTGACGGAATCCAATGCCTGCAGCACGACATCCATCAATTCCGAGTCGACGCGACGCTCACCCTTGCGCAGGATGTCGAAGACGTTTTCAGCAATGTGACAACACTCGACCAGCTCATGTAGCTGGAGAAAGCCGGCACCGCCTTTTACCGTATGGAAACCGCGAAAAATCGCATTGAGCAAGGCGGTGTCATCGGGGCTGCTTTCCAGCTCCACCAGCTGCTCTGACAATAGTTCGAGAATCTCGCCGGCCTCTACCAGGAAGTCCTGGAGGATTTCTTCATCGGCGTCGAAGCTCATATTCACCTTCCCCTAAAAGCCCAGGCTCGAAAGCAGATCATCGACATCGTCCTGTCCGGATACGACATCCTCACGTATATCGGCATGCATCTGCGGACCTTCACCATGGGAAGGCTCTTTTTCCTGTTTTTTCTTTTCCTGCTCGGCGCGCATGGCTTCGCGGTCATGCTGGATACCTGCCACGCGGTCGACCTGCCCAGCCATAAGCACCAGCTTGAGCAGGTTGCTTTCGAGCTCAGTGATCAGCCGGGTCACCCGCTTGATCACCTGACCGGTCAGATCCTGGAAATCCTGCGCCAGCATGATTTCGCTGAGATTCTGCGACAGCTGGCTGCTGTCGCTCAGGGAGCGTTGCAGATACTGGTCAATGCGGCGAACAAGCTCCCGAAACTCCTCGGCGTTCATATCTCTGCGCATGAAGCGCTGCCAGTCGGCGACCAGGCTTTGCGCTTCGTAACTGACGTAGTTCACCAGCGGCGCCGACTCCTCGACCAGATCCATGGTGCGGTTGGCGGCCTTTTCGGTCATTTCCACGACATAGGAAAGACGATCGGTGGCGTCGGTGATGGGTGACGGATCACCGCCCGTAGCGCAGGTATCCATCTCGAGCTTGACGATGGCGTTATGCAGCTCGCGGGTCAGCTTGCCGACTTCCTGGTAAAGCCCGTTGTTACGGGCCTGATTGAGCTCGTTGAACATCTGCGCCGCTTCGTCGAAGCGGCCCTGCTGCAAACTCTCGATCAGTTGGGGTGCGTGAGCCTTCAGAGTCGCTTCGAACTCCGCCAGGCTTTGGTCTGCTTGCGTCATAGTGCCCTCGCGGCGTTACTGCTTCAGCCGTTGACGCGCTCGAAGATCTTTTCGATCTTCTCTTTGAGCACTTGAGCCGTGAATGGCTTGACCACATAACCGTTTACGCCCGCCTGCGCGGCCTCGATGATCTGGTCGCGTTTCGCCTCGGCGGTAACCATCAATACGGGCAGATGCTTCAGGCGCTCGTCGGCACGGACGGCGCGCAGCAGATCGATGCCGCTCATGCCGGGCATGTTCCAGTCAGTGACGAGGAAATCGAAGCCGCCGCTTTTGAGCATCGGCAGCGCGGTGGTGCCGTCATCTGCTTCGGCAGTGTTGGTAAAGCCCAGATCGCGCAAGAGGTTCTTGATGATCCGTCTCATGGTCGAGAAATCATCGACGATGAGGATTTTCATATTCTTGTCCAAGTAAACCTCCGTAAATCCCGAATCCCCAGAACCTGCTCACGGTCTGTTGCGGGCCTCATGAATGAAGCTCGTAAGCGGCCTATAGTGCTTTTTTTTGCGAATCGATCAGCGCCCGCGCCACTCGCCAAGGCGAGCCCGCAGGCGCGCCGCGCACTGACTGTGCAACTGGCTCACCCGCGATTCGCTGACCCCTAGCACCTGGCCGATTTCCTTCAAATTCAATTCTTCGTCGTAATACAGCGAAAGCACCAGCTTTTCACGCTCGGGCAGGTTGCCGATAGCCTCAGCCAGCGCCTGCTGAAAACGCTCGTCTTCAAGATCGCGGGACGGCTCCGGATGGGCGCTGGCGGCATCCTCTCCAAACTCCCCGTGCTCACCTTCCTGCAGCAAATCATCGAAGCTGAACAAGCGGCTGCCCAGAGTGTCGCCCAGAATGCCGTAGTACTCATCGAGACTCAATTTAAGTTCGGCCGCAACGTCCTGATCTTTAGCATCGCGACCGGTTCTGGCTTCGATCGCCCGGATCGCTTCGCTGACCATGCGCGAATTGCGGTGTACCGAACGCGGCGCCCAATCGCCCTTGCGGACCTCGTCGAGCATTGCGCCGCGGATGCGGATACCGGCGTAGGTCTCGAAACTCGCACCTTTTCCGGCATCATACTTCTTCGACGCCTCGAGCAAGCCGATCATGCCGGCCTGCATCAGGTCATCGACCTGCACACTGGCCGGCAAGCGCGCCAGCAGGTGATAGGCGATGCGCTTGACCAACGGCGCGTACTGATCGATGAGTTGGTATTGCGAGTCTTTTGCCTGAGCTTTGCTGTAATACATAACGAGTCCAGCCGCGGTCAGTCGTTAGGCTCTGTGGCGGGCCTGACGAGGCGCTCCACAAAGAACTCCAAATGGCCCCGCGGCGTCGCCGGCAATGGCCAGGTATCCACCTTCTGCGCAATGGCCTTGATCGCCAGCGAGCATTTGGCTCGCGGATAGGCCTCATATACGGCGCGCTGTTTCTGTACCGCCTTGCGTACCGCCTCGTCGTACGGAACCGCGCCGACGTATTGCAACGCTACATCGAGGAACCGCTCGGTCACCTTGCTCAGCTTGGCGAACAGGTTGCGGCCCTCCTGGGGCGCGTGTGCCATGTTCGCCAACACACGGAAACGGCTGATGCCATAGTCACGATTGAGCAGCTTGATCAACGCGTAAGCGTCGGTGATCGAAGTGGGCTCGTCGGTCACCACCAGCAAAATCTCCTGCGCGGCCCGAACGAAACTCACGACACCGTCGCCAATGCCTGCCGCGGTGTCGATGATGAGCACGTCGATATCGTTGCCGAGATCGCTAAACGCCTGGATCAGTCCTGAATGCTGCAGTGTAGACAGCTGCACCATGCTTTGCGTGCCGGATGCCGCGGGCACGACGCGGATGCCACCCGGCCCCTGAATCAATACGTCACGCAGGTCGCATTCGCCCGCAATGACATCGGCCAGCGTTCGCTTGGCGGTCAAACCCAGCAGTACGTCGACGTTGGCCAAGCCAAGGTCGGCATCGAGCAGCACCACCCGACGACCAAGATCGGCCAGCGCCAGCGCCAGATTGACCGACACGTTGGTCTTGCCGACGCCGCCCTTGCCGCCGGTAACTGCAATAACCTGTACGGGATGCATACCCATTTTCACACGCCTATATCTTGCTTGAGCCCTTGGGCCTTCGATGCGTTCAGCCCGAACGCGTCTTCTTTGTGTGTATCACGGAGCAAAGCGTTCATCCGACCTTCCGTGAAGAACCGTTGTACAGACCGGAGAACATGTCGGCCATGGTTTCCTCGCTGGGATTCTCCTCCGATTGCAGGCTCACCGCGCGACTGACCAGCTGATGACTGCGCGGCAGTTGCAGATCGTCGGGGATGCGCGGCCCATCGGTGAGGTACGCGATCGGCAGATGCTGGCTAATGGTGAGGCCGAGCACGTCACCCAGGCTACCGGCTTCATCAAGTTTAGTCAGAATGCAGCCGGCCAGCCCACAACGGCGATAGTGATGCCAGGTCGCCTTGAGCACCTGGCTCTGGCTGGTCGCCGGCAACACCAGGTAGTTCTTCGATTTGATACCGCGGTCGGCCAAGGTATCGAGTTGCGCGCGCATCATCGGATCATTGGCCGGCAGCCCTGCGGTATCGATAAGGATCAGGCGCTTGCGGGCCAGCGGCTCCAGCGACCTGCTCAGCGGCTGGCTGGGGTCGATCTGAATGACCGGCACGTCGAGGATGCGACCAAGGGTCTTCAGCTGCTCCTGCGCACCGATGCGGAAGTTGTCCATGCTTGCCAGGGCGACGCTCTGAGCGCCGTGCTTGAGCACGTAGCGCGCCGCGAGTTTCGCCAGCGTGGTGGTCTTGCCGGCACCGGCCGGACCGACCAGCGCAATGATGCCGCCCTCTTCCAGCGGCTCGACCTTGGTGACCTTGACCGCCTGGGCCAGGTGCGCCAGCACCATGCGCCAGGCCTGACGCGGCTCGGAAACATTGGCAACCTTTTCCAGCAAGCCGCGCGACAGGTCGGCGGGCAGACCGATACGCTGCAGCCGGCGCCAGAGATTGGCTTGTTGCGGACGGCGGTTCTGCTCGTGGCCCCAGGCAATCGAGCCGAGCTGCATTTCGATCAGCTCACGCAGCCCCTGAAGCTCGGACTGCATGGCTTCCATCGCGCGCGAGTCAGCCGCTGCCGGAGCAGCGACCGGCTTCGGCTGAGCGACCGCTGCCGGCTTTTCGTCAAGCAGTTGACGATCCTGGCCAGCGGCACTGCGCGACGGCGCGCTCAGCTCGGCATGGGCGCTGGCGATACGGGCCTGGGTTTTGCGCAGCTCGGCTTCCAGGGCCGCGTTCGGCTTCTTGGGCGCAGCGGGCTCCATCGGGTAATCAAGCATGGCCGTCAGCTCGACGCCGCCAGCGACACGACGGTTGCCCGTGATCACGGCATCGGCGCCCAGCTCGTCACGAATCATCTTCATGGCGATACGCATGTCGGCTGCGAAGAAACGTTTGACCTGCATGGCCTGTACCCTCGATTAATTCTGACCCACCGTCGAAACGATGGTGACCTGCTTGTTATCCGGTATTTCCTGGTAGGCGAGGACATGGATGTTCGGTACCGCGAGCCGGGCGAAGCGCGACAGCATCGCGCGGACCGGACCCGCCACCAGCAGAATCGCCGGCTTACCCAACATTTCCTGACGCTGTGCCGCCTCTACCAGGGAACGCTGCAATTTTTCGGCCATTCCGGGCTCCAGAAGAATGCCATCTTCGGAGCCCTGACCAGCCTTCTGCAGACTGTTGAGCAATATCTGTTCCAACCTGGGCTCAAGCGTGATCACAGGCAGCTGCGGCTCAAGCCCTACAACGTTCTGCACAATTGCGCGGGAGAGCGCGACCCGCACGGCAGCCACCATGGCGGCGGGATCTTGACTCTTGACGGCGACGTTGGCGATGGCCTCGGCAATGGTGCGAATGTCGCGTACCGGCACCTGCTCCTGCAGCAGCGCCTGCAACACCTTGAGCAAGGTGGACAGGGAAATCATCCCAGGCACCAGCTCTTCGGCGAGCTTTGGCGAGCTCTTGGCCAGCAACTGCATCAGTTGCTGCACTTCTTCATGACCCAGCAACTCGTGGGCATGCTTGTGCAGGACCTGGTTCAGGTGAGTCGCAACCACGGTGCTAGCATCGACCACGGTGTAACCGAGCGACTGCGCCTGATCGCGCTGGCCGGGCTCGATCCACACCGCCTCCAGGCCGAACGCCGGGTCTTTGGCGGCGATGCCGTTGAGCGGCCCGAAAACCTGCCCCGGATTGATCGCCAGCTCGCGATCCGGATAGACCTCGGCTTCGGCCAGGCTCACCCCCATCAGCGTCAAACGATAGGCGTTGGGCAACAGATCGAGGTTGTCGCGGATATGCACCGAGGGCATCAGGAAGCCGAGATCCTGCGAGAGCTTCTTGCGTACGCCCTTGATTCGCGCCAACAGCTGCCCACCCTGGTTGCGATCGACCAGCGGAATCAGCCGGTAACCCACCTCCAGGCCGACCATATCGACAGGCGTCACATCATCCCAACCCAGTTCCTTGGTTTCTGCCGCGCGCTGCGCAGGCAGCGCTTCCAACTGCTTCTGCTCTTCCTGCTCGGTTTGCTGCTTGACCTGCTTCTGGCGATGCCAGATCCAGTAAGCACCGCCCGCGGCAACCGCGCCGAGACCGAGAAAAGACATATGCGGCATGCCTGGCACCAAACCCATGGCAATCATGATGCCGGCGGACACCGCCAGCGCCTTGGGCGAGGCGAACATCTGCCGGTTGACTTGCTGGCCCATGTCCTCGGAGCTGGTCACGCGAGTCACCATGATGGCGGCTGCGGTCGATAGCAGCAGCGAAGGGATCTGCGCGACGAGGCCGTCACCAATGGTCAGCAAGGCGTAAACCTGACCCGCCTCGCTGAAGCTCATGCCGTGCTGCGCCATGCCGATACCGACGCCGCCGATGAGGTTGATGAACAGAATCAGCAGGCCGGCGATGGCGTCGCCACGCACGAACTTGCTGGCACCGTCCATCGAGCCATAGAAATCCGCCTCGGAAGCCACTTCGACGCGGCGCTTTTTGGCTTCGGCCTGGTCGATGAGTCCGGCGTTGAGGTCAGCGTCGATCGCCATCTGCTTGCCAGGCATCGCGTCGAGGGTAAAGCGCGCGCTCACCTCGGAAATCCGCCCGGCGCCCTTGGTGACCACCACGAAGTTGATAATCATCAGGATCGCGAAGACGACGATACCGACCACGTAGTTGCCGCCGATCACCACGTTGCCGAAGGCCTCGATCACGTGTCCGGCTGCGGAGCCACCCTCGTGGCCATTGATCAACACCACCCGAGTCGAGGCCACGTTCAGCGCCAATCGCATCAACGTGGCGACCAGCAGGATCGTCGGGAACACCGCAAAATCAAGCGGCCTCAGCGCATAGACACTGACCAGCAGCACGACGATGGACAGCGCGATGTTGAAGGTGAACAGCAGATCCAGCAGGAACGGCGGCACCGACAGCATCATCATGCCCATCATCACAAGCAGCAGCAGCGGCACGCCAAGGTTGCCGCGACCTGCGCCCGCCAGGCCATTGCGAATGTTGATGAGTTGCGTGCGATCCAATGTAGACCCCGGCAAAGCAGACCAAAGAATTGACGCGAAGCGCGCCCTGCCGAGGCTATAGCAAGAAGGAGTCCAACTTGCTCAAGACCACTGAGTTCGGTTCGGGCGGCGCGCACCGTCCAGGACGATGCCGACTGGCATGGCGGTATTCGAACCGACCGGGGACTGGGCAGTCTCACTCCTAGCATCGTCGCCAGCCCGAAGCGTGGCTGACGGTGCTGCGACTGGCGGCCCTGCCGCTTTATTCACCTACCAGGAGTTTTGCCATGAAACAGTGGATTATCGCGGCGCTTGCCGGCTGCACGGCCATGGGCCTGCATGCCGAAACCCTCAGCGTACCGGTCAAGGCCGTGACCGCCCAAGGCGTTGGCGAATCCGTCGGCACCGTCAAGATCGAAAGCAGCCAGTACGGGCTGGTATTCCGTCCCGAACTGTCGGGCCTGGAATTCGGCGCCCATGGTTTCCATATTCACGCAAAAGGCGATTGCGGGCCGGCCGACAAGGACGGCGAAGCCGTCGCGGCAGGCGCAGCAGGTGGTCATTGGGATCCGCAGAACACCGGCAAGCATGGCGAGCCCTGGGGCGACGGCCATATGGGCGATCTTCCGGCGCTGATGGTCGACGGTGCCGGCAACGCCAGCCAGCCGGTTCTCGCGCCCCGCCTGAAAAGCCTTGGCGACATCAAAGGCCTGGCGCTGATGGTCCACAAGGGTGGCGACAACCATTCCGACCATCCACAGCCGCTTGGCGGCGGCGGCGCTCGGGTTGCCTGCGGGGTGATTGAGTAAGAGCAGCTGGAAGTACGTAGCACGTAGGGTGGGCTTTAGCCCTCCAGACCCAGGCTACAGTGCTGCGGTTGCGGTGGGCTGAAGCGGAGCGCCGCCCGGCCCACCAGACTCGAGCTACCTTCCTGCGGTGGGCTGAAGCCCACCCTACGACAATTACGAAGGTTCAAGCTCGAGCGCAGCTTTCGGGCCACTCATTCATCCCTTCGCAGATCTGGCGGAATCGGCAGATTGCCCAGCGGATCCGGCCGTTTGCCCTTGCCGGAACGATACTGGCGTAGCTGATAGACGTACGCCAATACCTGCGCCACGGCCAGATAGAGCCCCGCCGGGATTTCCTGGTCAAGTTCCGTGGAGTAGTACACCGCCCGCGCCAGTGCCGGAGATTCGAGTACCGTCACCTGATGCTCGTTGGCGATCTCGCGAATCTTCAAGGCCACGAAATCGCCGCCCTTGGCCACCAGCATCGGCGCCCCGCCCTTGTCGCCGTCGTATTTCAGCGCCACAGCGAAGTGGGTCGGGTTGGTGATGACCACATCGGCTTCCGGCACCGCCTGCATCATCCGGCGCTGAGCGGCATCGCGCTGCAGCTGGCGTATCCGCGATTTGACTTCGGGTTTGCCTTCGCTGTCCTTATATTCGTCGCGCACTTCCTGCTTGGTCATCATCAGCTTCTGCTTGTTGTCCCAGAGCTGAAACGGCACGTCCACCGCGGCAATCAGGATCAGACCGCAGGCCATCCACAGCGCGCACCAGCCCACCACCTCGGCGCTGTGCATGATGGCCAGATCCAACGGCTGTTTGGCGATGGACAGCAGGTCGTCCTGATAGGCGTTGAGCACCGCCAGTGCCACCAGCAACACCACGAGAAACTTGCCCAGCGCCTTCAGCAGCTCGACCAGCGCCTTGGTCGAGAACATCCGTTTCAGACCGGGGCCAGGGTTCATGCGGCTGAACTTGGGCGCCATCGCCTTACCCGAGAACAACCAGCCGCCCAACGAGATCGGCCCGATAATGGACACGATCAGCAGCACGATCAGCAGCGGCATGATGGCCTCCAGCGCAATCATCCCGCTGCTCATCAGCAGTTGCACCATGGCGCTTTCATCCAGCAGCGTTTCGCGGCTGAGCTCGAAATTGCTTTGCATCATGGCCATCAGGCTACCGGCCAGGCTGCCGCCAGAGGCCAGCAAACCGCCGATGCCACCTAGCGTCACCGCCACGGTGCTCAGTTCACGGGAACGGGCGAGCTGACCTTTTTCGCGGGATTCACGGAGGCGTTTCTCCGTGGGTTCCTCGCTTTTATCGGCACCGCTTTCGCTCTCAGCCATGCGCGGCCTCCGGCAGCTGTGAACAAGACATTGGCATCAGCGTAGCCCGATCAGTTCGCGAAGCATTCCCAACGCCTCGCTGACGAAGGTCTGGTACTGCGCGAGGATATCGGCCATGCCGATCCAGACCACGATCAGGCCGAGCACCAGGGTCAGCGGGAAACCGATCGAAAAGATGTTCAACTGCGGCGCAGCGCGCGTCATCAGACCGAAGGCCAGATTCACCACCAGCAGCGCGGTAATCGCCGGCAACACCAGCAGCAGTCCGGCCCCCAGCACCCAGCCCAGTTTGCCCGCCACTTCCCAGAAATGATTGGTGCCGACCAGCCAGCCGCCGATCGGCAGAGTGGTGAAGCTTTCGGTGAGGATTTCCAGCACGACCAAGTGGCCGTTCATCGCCAGGAACAGCAGGATCACCAACATGTTGAAGAATTGGCCGATCACCGGCACCGAAACACCATTGGCCGGGTCGACCATCGACGCGAAACCCAGCCCCATCTGCATAGCGAGCAGCTGCCCCGAGACGATGAACAGCTGAAAAAACAACTGCAGCACGAAGCCCAGCATCACCCCGATCAAAATCTGTTCGGCAATCAGCACCAATGCCTGCGCGCTCAGCGCCTCCACCACCGGCACTGGCGGCAACCCGGGAACCAACACGATCGAAATGGCGAGCGCCAGGTAAAGCCGCACCCGCATCGGCACCAGCTGGGTACCGATGATCGGCATGCTCATCAGCAGCGCCGCGATGCGAAACAGCGGCAGCAGGAACTGCCCGACCCAGGCGCCGATCTGCGCATCGCTGAGTTCAAGCATCGGGGCGCACCATGCGGGCGGTGATCATCACGACTAGCCGATGATCAATGGAATGTTCTGAATCAAGCCTTGGGTGTACTCCATCAGTTCCCTGACCAGCCAGGGCCCGGCCCAGATCAACGTCAGCAGCATCACCAGCAGGCGCGGCAGAAAGCTCAGCGTCTGTTCGTTGATCTGCGTGGCGGCCTGGAACATTGCCACCACCAGCCCCACCAGCAGACTCGGGACCACCAGCACACCGACGATCATGGCCGTCATCCACAAGCCTTCGCGAAACAGATCCACCGCAACTTCGGGTGTCATGGGCGTCTTCCTCGCGCTAAAGCGTGCCGAAACTGCCGGCGAGCGTGCCAATGATCAAACCCCAGCCGTCAATCAGCACGAACAGCATGATCTTGAACGGCAACGAGATGATCAGTGGCGACAGCATCATCATGCCCATCGCCATCAGTACGCTGGCCACCACCATGTCGATGATCAGAAACGGAATGAAGATCATGAAGCCAATCTGGAACGCGGTTTTCAGCTCGGAAGTCACGAATGCCGGTACCAGAATCGTCAGGGGAGCGGCATCCGGCGACTGGATGTCGGTGCGCCGCGAAAGCCGTACGAACAACTCGAGATCGCTTTCGCGGGTTTGCGCGAGCATGAAGTTCTTCAGCGGCACCTCAGCCCGAGCGATCGCATCCTGCGCGGATAATTGCTCGTTCAGATAGGGTTGCACCGCCTCGTTGTTTATCCGTTCGAACACCGGCGCCATGATGAACAGTGTCAAAAAGATCGTCAGGCCGACGAGGATCTGGTTCGAGGGCGTCTGTTGCAGGCCCAACGCCTGACGCAGAATGGAAAAGACGATGATGATCCGCGTGAAGCTGGTCATCAGCATGACGAACGCCGGAATGAAGCTCAGCGCCGTCATGATCAGCAGAATCTGCAGGCTGACCGAATATTCCTGCTGCCCCTCGGCGTCGGTGCTCAGCGTGATGGCCGGGATCGACAGCGGGTTATCGCCCTGGGTGATCAGACCGCCGGCATCCTGCCCCACAGCAAAAGGAGCGGCCAATACCAGCAGGACCGCCAGCAACAATCGAAGCATCAGGGTTTGTCCTTCTGATCCCGGCCGAGCAATTCCATCAGGCGCTGGGCAAATTCGGGGTTTGCCGGCTCCGCATCCGGCAGATGAACCGGCTCTTCCAGTACATGCAGCGGCGTGATGCGCCCGGCACTCAGGCCGAGCAGTACCTGCTCGCTACCGACCTGTACCAGCACCAGGCGCTCGCGTGGCCCAAGGGCGTGGCTGGAGATCAGCTTGATGGCTTGGTTGCTGCGCGGATTGATCTGTTGCATCCGACGCAGCAGCCAGGCAAGCAGAAAGATCAGCCCGATCACCAGCAACAGGCCGAACAGCAGCTTGGTCATCTGCGTGCCCATGCCCGTGCTGCTCATGCTTGCCGCGGGTTCGGCGGCCATTGCCGGCAATGCCAGCGCGAGCGAAAGGAAAACCAGGGCTTTCATCTCAGCGCAACTTCTTGATGCGTTCGCTTGGACTGATGACGTCCGTAAGCCGAATGCCGAATTTCTCATTCACCACCACTACTTCGCCGTGGGCGATCAGCGTGCCGTTGACCAGCACGTCCAGCGGCTCGCCGGCCAGACGGTCGAGCTCCACCACCGAGCCTTGGTTGAGCTGCAGTAGATTGCGAATGCTGATCTCGGTGCTGCCGACTTCCATGGAGATGGAAACCGGAATATCGAGGATTACGTCCAGGTTCGGGCCGTCGAGACCGGCCGTTGCGGCCGACTTCGGACCGCTGCCGAACTCCTCCAGCGGTGCGCGCGGAGGTGCCGGCGCGGTGGCTGGCCCCTGATTCAGCAGCGCATCGATATCGTCCTGGTTGGCATCGCCCGCCTCGGCCAGCGCCGATGCCCATTCATCGGCCAGCGCCTGCTCTTCGGCGGAAGTGTTGTCGTGTTCGTCTGCCATCGTTAGTCCTCGACCGGCTGGTAAATGAATTGAAAGCTATCAACGTGGCCGCAATACGGACTCGAGCACCTGCAGGGCCAGATTGCCCTTGTGCGCGCCGAGCTTGACCTTGAAGGCGGGCATGCCGTTGGCGCGCATGATCATGTCTTCCGGCATTTCCACCGGAATCACATCGCCCGGCTGCATGTTGAGAATGTCGCGCAGCTTCAGCTGACGCCGCACCACCGTCGCGCTGAGCGGCACGTTCACGTCGAGGACGTCTTCGCGCAAGGCATTGACCCAGCGCTCGTCCTGATCGCTGACATCCGACTGGAAACCGGCATCGAGCATTTCGCGGATCGGCTCGATCATCGAGTACGGCATGGTCACATGGAAGTCGCCACCGCCGCTTTCGAGCTCGATATGAAAGGTCGACACCACCACCACTTCGCTCGGGCTGACGATGTTGGCCAGCGCCGGGTTCACCTCCGAATGCACGTATTCGAAGTTGACGTCGAGCACCGCATGCCATGCTTCCTTCAGATCGACGAAGGCCTGATCCAGCACCATGCGCACGACGCGCAACTCGGTCGGCGTGAATTCGCGCCCCTCGATCTTGGCGTGGCGCCCGTCGCCGCCGAAGAAGTTGTCCACCAGCTTGAACACCAGCTTGGCGTCGAGGATGAACAGGGATGTGCCGCGCAACGGCTTGATCTTCACTAGATTGAGGCTGGTCGGTACGTACAGCGAATGCACGTACTCGCCGAATTTCATTACCTGCACGCCACCGACCGACACATCGGCCGAGCGGCGCAGCAGGTTGAACATACTGATGCGGGTGTAGCGGGCAAAACGCTCGTTGACCATCTCCAGCGTGGGCATGCGCCCGCGGACGATGCGGTCCTGGCTGGTCAGGTCGTAACTCTTGATGCTGCCCGGTTCGGAATCGCTTTCGGTATCGACCAGACCGTCGTCGACTCCATGCAGGAGCGCATCGATCTCGTCTTGCGAAAGCAGGTCTTGAACAGCCATCTACAACGACCCCTATTGCAATACGAAGTTGGTGAACAGCACTTGCTCGATGGCAAGTTTGCCGATTTCCTTCTGTGCCAGCTCTTGGACGCTGGCGGTGGCCTGCTGCCGAAGCATCTCCTGCCCGACCGGTGTAGACAGGCTGGCGAACTCCTGACTGGAAAACAGCATAACCAGTTGATTGCGCAACAGCGGCATGTGTTCCTTCAGCGCGTCGAGTGCCGCCTGATCACGCGACATCAGCGCCACGCTAACCTGCATGTAACGCTGCCGGCCACCGGTGTTGGAAAAATTGACGATGAATGCCGGCGCCAACACTTCGTAGATCGCTGGCTGACGCAGCGGTGCAGTCGGCGTATCCGAAGCGGCTTCCGGCTGTGCTTCAGTATCGCCCCGACTCATGAAGTAGAACGTGCCGCCGATCGACAATCCGACCGCCAGCAGCAGGCCGAGTACGATCAGGACAATCAACTTGAGCTTGCCCTTGCCACCGCTCGCAGCCGCCGGGCTCGGTACGTCTGGGGGTCCCTGTTTCTTAGCCATGCCAAATATCCGTCATCACAAGGTGATTTCACTCGCAACGAAGCGCTACGAGCAACTGCTGTGCCAGTATCGGCCAGGGACGCGGAGCCGTAAACGACTGCAACAGGCCCGCGCTGATTTGTAGACGAATAGTTGGCGCGAAGTCCGCGTTCGCCGCAAGGGCTCGCCTCCGACGAACAGCGTCGGCGTAGGACTAGGGCAACGGACTTTTTAGTGGGAGGCCAGACCTCCGGGCGAGGCGTTTGCGTGCAGCGTCTTGGGCCGGGCGCGAGCCCGGCTCCCTAGGTCAATCACAAAGCACTCAGGCGTAGTAATCCACCAGACCGCGATCGCCCCCGGAACGGCTCGTGCTGACTTCAAGCGTGCCGCCAACGATTTCCTCATCCCCGGTAGCCGATACGCCGGCTACGCTCCGGCTGCGCGACTCGCTACCGTCGCCCTGCCAGCCCTTGGACTGATCGGAAACATTCACATCCATGGTCATGCCCTGCTGCGCGAACATATCCCGCAGGCGCTGCATCTGCCCTTCCAATGCGTCGCGTACGCCAGCGTGAGGGCTGAGGAACGTGACCTGTGTCTGAGTCTGATCCTTGTTCATGTCGATACGGATCTCCATACGACCCAACTCGGCGGGATCGAGCTGAATCTCAGCGGACTTGAGGTTCTGACTCGACAACCACATCACCCTGTCGACCACCGCTTCGCTCCAGCCTGACTGCTGCATCTGCACCGGCTGGCCCGGCACAATCGTCAGCCGCTGCGCCTGCTGAGCCTGGGTCTGCTGTGCAATCGCCTGGGTCAGCGGGTTGAGCCGATTGGCCGCCATATCGGTGGCGCTCGTGCGGCTCTCCTTCGGCGCATCCAGCTTGTCCAGCAGATCACTGAAACTTTCCTCCAGCGAGAGCTCGTCTGACTCTTCCGTCAGTTCCTCGCCCACCAACAGGCTCGCCGAGAGCGTTTCCTGGGTTTGCTCGGAGGCTTCATCCGACATCACGGCGTTGGCAAACGGACTCTTCTGAGCAGCGGATTGGATATCCAGGGAACGCGTGCCCACCATAGCCGGCTCGGCCTCTGCTTCAGCGGACTCTACGCCGGCCTGAGCCAGCCCCAGCCCAGCCAGAAACTCGCTGCCGGTCGGCGGCTGTGTGGCCAGCGACTCGTCACTGACTGGCACCTGCCCGCCCATGCCGAACAACAGCAACGGATCGAGCTCGGTCTCGCCGTCTTGCGGGGCGCCATCGGCCATCTCGGCGTCAGCAGGCAATTCGTTGCCGGCTTCGGCCACGGTCGGCTTTTCGCTGCCGCCAGCTTCGGCGGTTTCCTGACTCGGCTTGTCGCCAGCCGGCTTGTCCCGGACAGGCTTTGCCGCAGAGTCCTGACGTTCGACCGGCTTGGGCTGGCGCTCCTTGGCGTAGACGTTGGCGAAGCTGGAAGGCTCGTCCCGGCTGGGCTGGCGGGCGGCCTGAGGGGTCGCGCTCGCTGCCTTTGCGACAGCCGTGGGAGCCTTGATGTTGAGCAATAGATCGGGGGAAACGGCCATGGGTCTTCCGCTCAGGATGATGACATTGCGTTTACTCAAGCAAAGTCCAGGCCATAAGCTTTATAGACGCCTGTATCGGTAACCCGGCCACCGAAGGTGCACGCCAATGAAACCCGCCAGTCAGCCGAGCCCGCCGTAGCGCTGGCGTTCGGCTCGGTAGAGAATCCGTACGATGGCAAATTCACGCTCGATGCGTTCGATCAAGTGCGGGGCTTCGTCGATCTGTTCGAGCCGCGCCGCTTCTTCCAACTGGCGACAGAGATCCGCCAGTAACGCTGCGCCCATGTTGCTGCAACTGCCCTTGAAGCTGTGGGCAGCCTGACGCAGGTTTTCCGCCTGACCGCTGCGACAGGCCTGCTGAAGCAACCACAGCCGCTCTTCCGAATCGACCAGAAAGGTATCCAGTAGCACCGGATACTCCGCCTCCATCACCTCTTGAAGGGTCGCCAGCACGCTAGTGTCGAGATGATCGACCATCGATAGGCTCCTGGCTGGAAAGCAGCGAATTATGCATGAGCGGCCCAATGGAACTCGACATTCAGAACCTTGCCGTCCGGCTCCCAGTAGAAGCGTTCACTCATCTGACGAATCATCCGCAGCCCCCGCCCGCCCAGGCATCCGGCACAGTACTGCTGGTCCAGCGCCCGCTGCACATCGAATCCCGGTCCGCTGTCGCGCACTGCGATGCACAGATAGCCTCGGGTCTCTTCGGACTTGACGCTCAGCTCGATGGACACCGAGCCTTCGGTAAGCTCACCCAGTCGCCGCTGGCGTTCCTGATAGTAGTTGGCAAAACCGTCGGCGTCGCACTTCATGGAGGAATCGAGCAGCAGCACGCCATGCTCCAGCGCATTGGCATAAAGCTCGGTCAGCACCGTGTAAATCGTGCCGGCACGGTGGCGCAGGGGTGATATCTGCAACAGCAGCTGCATGGTCATCGGCAGTGGGTTGTACTCGCGCAAGCTGCTGGGGCGCAGCTCGAAACTGGCGGACCAATCTCTCGCACGCAACTCTGGCGCGCCGAGTGGGAAAACAGCCGACGATTGCGCCGCAACGGCATCCTCCGCCTCGATCATGCTCACTTCGACGAGGCTCAGGTCGTCAAGTATTTGACCATGGAAATCATGCAGAGCGGCCTGGATTTCATCCAACAAGGTCGAGGGCTCGGTGTTGGCATCCATGACCGCCAACAGCCGCTGCTCGCCGAATAATTCATCATCGGCACTGGTGCTCTCCAGCACACCATCGGACATCAGCAGCAGGCGATCACCGATCGCCAGTGGCAAGGTCTCGAAACTGTCATCGAAATGGAGCGCATCGAGTACGCCAAGCGGCAAATGCCTGGAGCGCAGCGGCAGCCGCTCGCCCTCCGCGGCCCTGAGCAGATAACCATCCGGCAGCCCGCCGTTCCAGACGCGCAACATGCCCTGCTTGAGGTTGATATCCAGCAAGGCGGCGCAGCAGAACATTTCCACCGGCAGGATCAGCTTCAACTTGGCGTTGAGCTCGCACAGGATCTCTCCGCTGGAATAGCCTTTGGCGGTCATTCCGTAAAAGGTCTCGGCCAGCGGCATGGCACCGATGGCGGCCGGCAGCCCATGGCCGGTGAAGTCTCCCAGCAGCACGAACATCCTGCCGGCAGGCGCATGCGCGGCAAGCAGCAGGTCGCCATTGAACAGCGCGCGCGGAGACTGTCGATAACGGATGTTGGGTGCGCTCAGGCAACCGGCATGCGCCACCTTGTCGAAGATCGCCTTGGCGGCGCGTTGCTCGTCGAGCAATTGCTGATTGCGTCGCGCGATGAGATCACGCTGCTCCAGCACCGTCGCCTGCAGCCTGCGCAGACGATGCATGGCCTGGATCTTCGCTTCGAGGATGACCGGGTTGTAGGGCTTGGCGAGAAAATCATCGCCTCCCGCTTCGAGGCAGCGCACCAGCGCTTCGTGCTCGGTGAGCGAGGTGAGAAAGATGATCGGCACCAGCTCGTTGCCGGCCAGCTGTTTGATTTGCCGCGCGGCCTCGAAGCCGTCCATCACCGGCATCAGCGCGTCCATCAGCACCAGTTGTGGCCGTTCGCTCTCGAACAATCGGACCGCTTCTGCACCGTTGGACGCCGTAGTTACACGATGCCCCTGACGACCGACGATGGCGGCCAGCAGCATGCGGTCGGCCGCGCCATCCTCGGCGATGAGTATGGAGAGCCGGCGAGGCATCAGGCTATCGCGAACAGTTGTTCGAAATTGGATACCGAAAGGACCTTTCGCACATCTGGGTTGCAGTTGATCAGGCGGATATCGGCCTTATCGCTGCCGGCGTGATCGCGCAGCAGCAGCAACATCCCGAGGGCCGAACTGTCGAGATAGGTCGCGCCAGCGAGGTCGATCACGTAGCGCTTGGGCGTGCAATCAGCGCGCTGATAGGCATCGCGGAATGCTTGATGAGCATTGAAATCGAAGCGCCCCTGGATGGTAATCGTCAGCTCCTGTCCATCTGCCGATAGCTGTGAACTGATGGTCATGTAGCACTCCTGATCCAAGCGGAAACGTGGCAGCCGTGTTTGCCGGACGAACGAGGCGCATCCGCCGGCGCCTTTTAGGGCTGGCCGTACTGCAGTAAACAAACTGATGAAGATTTAGCACCCAAACCCCGGCACAGCAAGCATCAATCCTGTCTGGGCCGACTTGCCAGCCGCTGCGAGAATTCGTCGAGCAGCTTTTGCTCGCGCTTGTCGGCCGCCGTTCTCGCTTCCTGAATATAGCGATCGACCAATTTGCGCAGCCCATCGAGCCGTGCGCGTCGCTGCTGCCACTGCTCGCGGAGCTTGTCGAGATTGTTGCGATGCCAGTCGACACTGCGCTGCTGCTGAGCGATGGCCGATTCGAGCTGTGAAAGGAACCGCTGATAATTGACCAGCCATTGCCCGGATACGCCCTGGCTGCCCTGGCTCATCCATTGCTGCTGGTAGTCGCTGAAGTACTGGCGCAGCTCGCCCAACTTGGTTTCGGCCTGGGACAGTTGGGTTTGCCCCTGTCCAAATTGCCCCGCGGCGTCGCGCTCGGCCCGCTCGGCCATGTCGATCACGGGCGCCAGCCGCGCGGCACGACTCGTCGCCAAGGTTTAGCCTGCGGCCTTGGGATTGAAGACATTGATCAGTGCAGCCTCGCTCTGCGCCAGGGGTTCGGCTTCGTCCAGACCCTGCCGGAGATAGCGGACCATCTCCGCCTGCCTCGCGATGGCCAGATCGGTTTCCGGATCGCCACCCGGTACGTACGCGCCGACGCTGATCAGATCGCGGCTCTGCTGATAGCGCGACCACAGCTGCTTGAACCGCTGCGAACTGCGCACATGTTCGGGGCTGACCACCTGCGGCATGACCCGGCTGATAGAGGCCTCGATGTCGATCGCCGGGTAATGGCCCTCTTCAGCCAGCCGTCGCGACAACACGATGTGGCCGTCGAGCACGCCCCGCGCGGAGTCGGCGATGGGGTCCTGCTGATCATCACCCTCGGACAGCACGGTATAGAACGCCGTGATCGAACCGCCGCCCGCCTCGGCGTTTCCGGCGCGCTCCACCAGACTCGGCAGCTTGGCGAACACCGAAGGCGGGTAACCCTTGGTCGCCGGGGGCTCGCCGATGGCCAGCGCGATTTCCCGTTGGGCCTGGGCGAAGCGGGTCAGCGAATCCATCAACAACAGGACGTTCTTGCCCTTGTCACGGAAATATTCGGCGATGCGCGTGCAATACATTGCCGCGCGCAGGCGCATCAAGGGCGCATCGTCCGCAGGCGAAGCGACAACTACGGAGCGCTTGATGCTCTCTTCGGTGAGGATGTTCTCGATGAATTCCTTGACCTCGCGGCCACGTTCGCCGATCAGACCGACGACGATGATGTCGGCCTCAGTGAAGCGGGTCATCATGCCTAGCAACACCGACTTGCCCACACCGGTACCGGCGAACAAGCCAAGACGTTGCCCGCGGCCGACCGTCAACAGGCCATTGATGCAGCGGATGCCGACATCCAGCGGCTCGCTGATCGGGTGGCGGTTGAGCGGGTTGATCACTGGCCCGTCCATCGGCACCCAGTCCTCGGCCTTCATTCCGCCCTTGCCATCCAGGGCGCGGCCGGCACCGTCGAGCACGCGCCCCAGCATCGACGTGCCCATCGGCAGGCGTCCGGTATTGGCCAGCGGCACGACACGCGCGCCCGGCGCGATGCCGGCCAGGCTGCCAACCGGCATCAGATAAAGTTTGCCGGCGGAAAAGCCCATGACCTCGGCTTCGACCTGGGTCGGGTGGTAGCTGTCGTCGTTGATCACCAGGCAGCGGCTGCCGACGGCGGCACGCAGGCCTTCGGCCTCCAGCGTCAGGCCGACCATACGCAACAGCCGACCCTCGAGGATCGGCTGGCTGGGTAGCTTGATCGCCTCGCTGTAGGTCTCGAAGCGTTTGGCGAAGCTGGTGCGTTCAAGGCGCATCTGAGCTGTCCAGATCCAGGTGCAGATCCGCTTCCGGCGGGCTGGTGGCGTTTTCCCGCTGCTGTTCGAATAGCTGCTTGATCGCCTGACTCAGCCGCGTTTCGACGCTGGCGTCGATGCGACTCTGTTCGGTTTCGATCCGGCAGCCGCCCGGCAACAGATCGCTGTCTTCGACGATTCGCCAGGTTTCTTCATGGCGCTCGCGCAGCGCCTTGACCAGCTCGAAATCCTGCGGATTGATATGGATGCGCACGTTGCTGGCGCCCATCGGCAACAGCTTCAGGGCGTCCCGAAGCACTTGGCGGATCTGGCTGGAATCGATCAGCAAGTCGCGCTGAATCACCTCGCGTGTCAGCTGACAGATCAACGTGACCATGGCGTGTTCGAGGTTGCGATCCTGATCGGCGATGGGCTCGAGCAATTGCGTCATCACCTGCTCAAGGCTCGCGAGTTTGGGCGCCAGCGCCGCGTCGGCTTCCTGCCGGGCTTTCAGTTGTCCGGCATGAAAGCCGTCCTTCTCGCCCGTGCTGAAGCCCTCGTTGTAGGCCTCCTGGCGAATCGCTTCGAGTTCGTCGAGCGTCAGCGGTTTGACTTCCTCGACCGGGACGTCCTCGCTGTGCGACAGGTCCTGTTCCGCGCCCGATTCCTCGAACGCCTCCGGCTCCGCCGGTTCTCCGCCTAGCGGATCGAAGCTCGGCAAGGCCCAGCGATCGAAGAGGTTGACGTCCTTCGCGCGGATCACATCGCTGGGATTTTCCTTGGACATACGGCTCGCTTAGACCTAGATCATTTCTTCGCCGCCCTTGCCGCCGAGAACGATTTCCCCGGCTTCGGCCATACGGCGGGCAATGGTGAGAATTTCCTTCTGGGCGCCCTCGACTTCGCTGATGCGCACCGGCCCCTTGGCTTCCAGGTCGTCGCGCAGCAGTTCTCCGGCGCGCTTGGACATGTTCTTGAAGATCTTCTCCTTGATCGCTTCGTCCGCGCCCTTGAGCGCCATTACCAGCACATCGGAGGATACTTCACGCATGAGCGCCTGAATGCCCCGGTCATCGACATCCGCCAGGTTGTCGAAGACGAACATCAGGTCTTCGATCTGCGACGACAGATCTTCGTCGACATCGCGGATGGCGTCCATCAGCTGGCCTTCGACCGAGCTGTCGAGGTAGTTCATGATGTCCGCCGCGCGCTTGACGCCACCCAGCGTCGCGCGGGTGGTATTGGAGTTGCCAGAGAACTGCTTCTCCAGGATCAGATTAAGCTCCTTCAACGCCGCCGGCTGGACGGTGTTGAGCGAGGACACGCGCAGCACGATGTCGAGCCGCACCTTGTGATCGAAATGCGACAGCACCTCGCCCGCCTGGTCGGGGTCTAGATAAGCCACCACGATCGCCTGGATCTGCGGGTGCTCGTAGCGAATCACGTCGGCGACCGCGCGCGGCTCCATCCACTTGAGGCTGTCCAGGCCACTGGTGTTGCCGCCCAGCAGAATGCGATCGATCAGGCCGCCCGCCTTGTCCTCGCCCAGCGCCTGGGTGAGCATCTTGCGGATATAACCGTCGGAGCCGACCCCGAGGCTGGTCTGGTCGCCAACGATCTCGACGAACTCTCCCATCACCTGTTCTATCTGGTTTTTCTGGACGTTGCGCAATTGCGCCATGGCGGTGCCGACCTTCTGTACCTCTTTTGGACCGAGATGGCGCAGAACCTGCGCAGCATCGGCTTCACCCAGCGAGAGCAGCAGAATCGCGGCTTTGTCGACCTTGTTCAGCTTGGCTGGAACTCGTGCATCACTCATCTTCGTTGATCCACTCTTTGACGACCTGAGCCACCCGGCCCGGATCCTCTGCTACCAGATTCTTGATGGCATTCAGTTGCGCATCGTACCCCTCGGTCGGGCTCGGCAGCATGATGCTCTGCGGCCCGCTCAGGCTGACCCGATCATTGCTCAGCGCACCATCCAAACCGTCCATGTCAGCCAGTTCGCCGTCACTACCGACAGGCTGAAGCTCCTTGCCCTTTCCAGCATTGGTCAGGTTGTTCAGTACGGGCCGCAGCACACCGAACACCAGCACCAGGATGAACAGTACTCCAAGCACTTGCTTGACGATGTCCCAGAACCACGGCTGCGAGTAGAACGGAACGTCGATGAAGGTCTCTTCTAGCGAGTCGGCGGCGAAGGGTGCGTTGATCACACTTACGCTGTCGCCACGGCTGGCATCGAAACCAACGGCGTCCTGCACCAGGCGGGTGAAGCGCGCCAATTCTTCGGCGGTCCGCGGTACACGAGTGGTCTGCCCATCAGCAGAGACCGTCACCTGGTCGTCGAGTACCACCGCAACCGACAAGCGGCGCAGGCGACCTTGTTGCTGTTTGGTGTAACTGATGGAACGGTCCAGCTCGTAATTACGGGTCGCTTGCTCACGCTTGTCTGCCGGATACGGCGCCAACATCGGCTGGCCGGTCGCCGGGTCCATGATCTGCTGACCATTGGCGTCCAGCAAAGGTTGCCCCGGTGCGACCGCACCCGCGGCGGCTTGTCCAGCCAGCGCATTTTCCGGCGCGGTGGCAGGGCCTGGAGGCTGATTGCTCAGCGCACCCGGAACGCCTTGCGGGCCGACGCTGCTCTGGCGCTGTTCGCTGACGCTCTGCTCGCTGCGCAGCGCCGGTTGATCCGGGTTGAAGGTTTCGGACGTCGATTCGACGGCGCTGAAATCCACATCGGCGGAGACTTCGGCCTTGTAGCGACCGCTGCCCAGCACCGGTTGCAGGATGTTGTGCACGCGCTGGGTGTAGAGGCTTTCCATCCGACGGCTGTAGTCGAACTGCTTGCCGGCCATGCTCAGCTCGGTCAGCCCCTGCTGGTCGGACAGCAGGTTGCCCTTCTGATCCACCACGGTGATTTGCGACTTGGTCAGCTCCGGCACGCTGGTAGCGACGAGGTTGATGATCGCCATCACCTGACTCGGCTCGAGGTTGCGGCCCGGATAGAGCTCGACCAGCACGGAAGCGCTCGGCTTGCGCTCGTCGCGCACGAATACAGAACTCTTCGGAATCGCCAGATGCACGCGCGCCGCTTTGACGTTGTTCAGGCTGGAGACGGTACGAGCCAGCTCGCCTTCCAGACCACGACGGTAGCGGGTGGCTTCCATGAACTGGCTGGTACCGAGGCCCTGCTCCTTGTCGAGAATCTCGAAGCCGATGTTGCTATCAGTCGGTGCAACGCCAGCGCTGGCGAGTTTCAGCCGCGCACGGGCGAGATCATCGGCCTTGACCAGCAAGGCGCCGGAATTGGGCTCGACGGTGTAAGCGATGTCGGCAGCAGCGAGGGTTTCCATCACCTGGTTGGCGTCCATCCCGGCGAGGCTGCCGAGCAGCGGACGGTAGTCCGGCTGTTGCGACCAGAGCACCACGGCAAAGCCGATGGCGACGCTCGCAGCCAGCCCGACCAACAGGCCGACCTGCCGCAACATCGTCATTTCGGAAAGGTTTTCCAGGAACGACAGGCCAAACAGCGGCTTCTTCGGAGCGTCCGAATCGACCGTTACAGGAACTTTGCTAAGCGCTTCAGCCATTATTCAAACCCTGCCTTAAACGGGCATCTGCATGATGTCTTGATACGCCTGGACCAGCTTGTTACGCACCTGGGTCATGGCCTGAAAGGAAACACTGGCTTTCTGCGACGCGATCATGACTTCAGTCAGGTCGATCCCGCCCTGCCCCATCTCGAAAGCAGTGGCCAGCTGACTGGAGGCTTGCTGGGTTTCGCTCACCTTGTTGACGGCCTGGCCGAGCATGTCGGAAAAGCTCGGAGCGCCAACCTCGGGGGTAGCGGTCACGGGCTTGGCGCGCGCCATCGCATCGGTCTGCATGGCCCGCATTTCCAGCATCAAGCGATTGAATTCGATACCCTGGCTCATTATTCCTCCAACAGCCGCGGTTTTTTGACGCTTCGCAGCAAGCACAGGGGTAATTGCAACATCGGTGCCAGATAAGTTCGTGGCTAGCCGCTTGCGACTGCTCGGTAGTCCAGCTTCCAGCGCTTATCGATTCTGTAACGTAGATCGTCCCGTCGACTGTATGGTGACGCATGCGACCGGCGCCCCTAGGCTAGGCCGAAAAAACCCAACAGAGACAACCATGCCGGACGCCGCCCACTCGCTATCCCGCCCCTTCGCCGACAGTTCGGCTTCGACCGTCGTGGCGGGTTTCATTGCCATGCTTACCGGCTATACCAGTTCGCTCGTCCTGATGTTCCAGGCCGGACAGGCAGCAGGGCTCAGCGGGGCGGAGATTTCCTCGTGGATCTGGGCGCTGTCGATCGGCATGGCGGTGTGCAGCATCGGCCTGTCACTGCGCTATCGCACGCCAGTGGTGGTCGCCTGGTCGACTCCCGGCGCGGCGCTGCTGATCAGTAGCTTGCCCGGCGTTCCCTATGGCGAGGCGATTGGCGCCTTCATCTTCGCGTCGGTGCTGATTGCGGTATGTGGACTTACCGGCAGCTTCGAACGCCTGATGCGCAAGGTACCCGCCTCGCTGGCGGCGGCGCTGCTGGCCGGCGTGCTGTTCAACATCGGCAGCGAGATCTTCCGTGCCGTGGACGTTCAGCCTGTGCTGGTGCTGAGCATGTTCTTCAGTTACCTGCTGGCCAAGCGTCTGGTACCGCGCTACGCCGTGCTCTCGGCGCTGATCGTCGGCTGTGTGCTCGCCGGCGTGCTGGGGCTGCTGGACTTCAGCGAACTGAGCCTGAAAATCGCGGTACCGGTGTGGACCACGCCGAGCCTGTCTTTCGCGGCCATTTTCAGCATCGGCATACCGCTGTTCGTGATCGCCATGGCGTCGCAGAACATGCCGGGGCTGGCCGTGCTGCGCGCCGAGGGCTATCAGGTGCCGGCCTCGCCGCTGATTTCGGTCACCGGTATCGCGTCGGTTCTGCTCGCCCCGTTTGGCTCGCATGGTGTCCATCTGGCTGCGATCACCATGGCGATCTGCGCGGGTCCCGAAGCGCATCCCGATCCCGCCCGGCGCTATACGGCCGCGGTATGGTGCGGGTTGTTCTACGGCATCGCCGGCATTTTCGGGGCGACGCTGGCGGCGCTGTTCGCGGCCTTTCCGGCAGCACTGGTGCTGTCCATCGCGGCGTTGGCGTTGCTCGGTTCGATCGGCAGCGGCCTGACCCAAGCCATGCAGACGCCGCACGAGCGCGAAGCGGCGCTGATTACCTTTATGGTCACCGCTTCCGGACTGACGCTGTTTGGGATTGGCGCGGCGCTGTGGGGGTTGATTGCTGGGGTGGTGACGTTGGTGATCTTGGGGAGGCGGGTTTGAAAACGCGTGCTGTTTTCAGAAACAGATGGCATGAATCGCTTTGCCGGGATGATTGCTGAGTGTGCTGACAGTTCAGGTTTCGCCCTGCTGGGCGAGTCCCTTTTTCTTGTTTGGCCAAGAAAAAGGAACCTAAAAGAAGGCCGCCCCAACATCCGGCCTCCTGAAGGGGAACAGGGTCCGAGTTGCCTGAAAGATCGTTGATGCTTTGCTTAGCTTCTTTTGCACGAACCGTCAGGCGACATCAATCGCCCCTTTCAGGAGGGTGAGCGCAATCGTTGCGGAAGGGAGCGAGCCGCATGGATGCGGCGAGAGGCTTAAAGGGCCATGGATGGCCCTTGTAAGCCGGCCCCTGGAGCGACGATGGAGCGAACGAACCCCGGCGCAGCCGGGGCCGGATGCAGGGGCAAGACCTTTTGGTTTCTTTTGGGGCGACTGCCAAAAGAAACTCGCCCAGCAGGGCGAAACCAAGCCATCAAACAACTCAATAAACACTTATAAACCCAAACCTTCCAAACACAGGGATTGCCCGAACCAAAACCCTAAATAGCCGTCGCCCCACCATCCACCGCCAACGCATGGCCAGTGGTGAAAGCCGCACCGTCGCTACAGAGATAAAGCACCGCAGCAGCGATTTCCTCAACCTTGCCGACCCGCCCAACCGGATGCATGGCCGCCGCGAACTCCGCCTTGCGCGGGTCCGCCTCATAGGCACGGCGGAACATATCGGTATCGATCACCGCCGGACACACCGCATTCACGCGAATGCCCTTCTTGGCATATTCGATCGCCGCCGACTTGGTCAGTCCGATCACCGCATGCTTGGACGCCGCATAAATGCTCATTTTCGGCGCCGCACCAAGCCCAGCAACCGACGCGGTGTTGACGATGGCACCTCCGCCCTGCGCCAACATCACCGGCAGCTGGTGCTTCATGCACAACCAGACACCCTTGACGTTGACGCCCATGATGGCGTCGAACTCCGCCTCGCTGCCTTCAGCCAGACGGCCCTTCTCGATCTCGATGCCGGCGTTGTTGAACGCGTAGTCGATGCGACCGAAGGTCGTGACCGCCTGCTCGACCATCGCCTTGACCTGCTCGTCGCGAGTGACATCGCACTGCACGAATATCGCCTCGCCGCCGGCTTCGCGAATGGCTTCGGCGCATGCCGCACCGCCCATCTCATCCAGATCCGCCACCACCACCTTCAGCCCCTGCTCGGCGAACGCTAGCGCCGTCGCGCGGCCGATGCCCGCCGCAGCTCCCGTTACCAACGCGACCTGACCGGAAAAAGACATGCTCATGCTAGATACCCTGATCGATTGAATGAAGGCGCCGAGTCCGAAAAATGACTGCAAGCCAAACGCGGGTCATGGTTATACCGCCATCCCAGGCGCGGATTAAGGGTTCAAGGGCGATATCACTCAGGCGGATGCCACTGCATTCCAAGATTCTCGCCTTGCTTGCGCGGCCGGCTTCGGCGGGCTAAACCAAGGTTCTTACATAGACCGAGGTTTACATGGACACGACCAATCGCCAGTTCCTCTTGGCCAAGCGCCCGATCGGCGCGCCAACCCGCGACACCTTTGAATTCGTCGAAAAACCCGTGAGCGAGCCCGGCGCGAACCAGATTCTGGTCAAGGTGGAATACCTGTCGCTGGACCCGGCCATGCGCGGCTGGATGAACGATGCCAAATCCTATATCCCGCCGGTCGGCATTGGCGAAGTGATGCGCGCGCTGGGTGTGGGCAAGGTAATCGCCTCGCAGCATCCCAATTTCGCTGAAGGCGATTACGTCAACGGCGCGCTGGGTGTGCAGGACTATTTCCTCGGCGAGCCGAAAGGCTTTTACAAGGTCGATCCGAACCAGGCACCGCTGCCGCGCTACCTGTCGGCGCTAGGCATGACCGGCATGACCGCTTACTTTGGCCTGCTGGCGGTGGGCGAGCCGAAGGCCGGCGAAACCGTGGTGCTGTCCGGCGCTGCCGGTGCGGTGGGCAGCGTGGCCGGGCAGATCGCGAAGATAAAAGGGTGTCGCGTGGTCGGCATCGCAGGCGGCGCCGACAAGTGCCGCTTCCTTACCGAGGAGCTCGGTTTCGATGCGGCCATCGACTACAAGAGTGAAGACGTCGCCGCCGGCCTGAAACGCACCTGCCCGAAGGGCGTCGACGTATTTTTCGATAATGTCGGCGGCGATATTCTCGACGCAGTGCTGACGCGCATTACCGTCGGAGCCCGCATCGTCATCTGCGGCGCCATCAGTCAGTACAACAACAAGGAGGCGGTCAAGGGGCCGGCGAATTACCTGTCCCTGTTGGTCAACCGCGCGCGCATGCAGGGCATGGTGGTGATGGATTACGTGCCGCGTTACCCCGAGGCCATGACAGACATGGCAGGCTGGATGCAGAGCGGCGAGCTGAAGAGCAAGGAAGACATCGTCGAGGGGCTGGAAACCTTCCCCGACACGCTGATGAAACTCTTCACCGGCGGCAACTTTGGCAAGCTGGTATTGAAGGTCAGCTAAGCCGTATGGACCGAGCCGGCCGCATCAGGCGATCGGCTCATCATTCACGCCAGCTCGGCGACTACTGCGGCCAGCGCCTGGGCCGGATCGGCCGCCTGCGCAATAGGGCGACCGATTACCAGATAATCCGAACCCGCCGCCATGGCCTCGGCTGGCGTGAGAATCCGCCGCTGATCATCCGCCTTGCTGCCAGCCGGACGAATGCCCGGCGTCACCAACTGCAGCCGGGCGAATTGCGCCTTCAATGTTTGGGCCTCCTGCGCCGAACAGACCAGGCCGTCCAACCCGGCCTCCGCCGCCAGGCCTGCCAGACGCAACACCTGCTGCTGCGGTGCTAGGTCGAGGCCGATATCGGCAAGGTCGGCCTGCTCCATGCTAGTCAGCACCGTGACGCCGATCAGCAGCGGCTTCGCCCCGCTCGCCTTGTCCAGCGTTTCGCGACACGCCGCCATCATCCGCAGGCCACCCGAACAGTGCACGTTGACCATCCACACGCCCAGCTCCGCCGCCGCCTTGACCGCCATCGCCGTGGTGTTGGGGATGTCATGGAATTTCAGATCGAGAAACACCTCGAATCCTTGTGCCTGTAGCGCTTCGACTATTTGCGGACCACAACGGGTGAACAGCTCCTTGCCGACCTTGACGCGACAAAGCGCCGGATCGAGTTGGCCGGCCAGCGCCAACGCAGCATCACGGGACGGAAAATCGAGCGCAACGATGATGGGAGTCTGGCAAGTCATAGCGATTCCTCGGCAAATTTTCGGCGCGCATTGTCGCAGAAAAAACATCGTCCAGGCGGCACGCGAGGGCGTCGCCCGCCAGGCAGTCCAATCACATAATGGCGCCGCTACGGTTCGTGACGTAAGGTGAAATGAACCGCGTCGTCATCAGGAGTAAAGAACATGCCTTGGTATATCTGGTTATTGCTGGCCCTGGTGCTCGGTACGATCGTTGGCGGGCTTTTGATGCTGCGCGCCGGCGCCCGCAAGATCCCGCTCACCGAAGAGCAGAAACAACGAATTGCCCAACGCAACGCCGAAGCGGATGCCGAAGACGCGCGGAACAGGTAGCGCCTGCTGGCAGCCAACCGTCGGTCATGTCCACCCGACCCATCACGCCGACTGGCCCGACAGTTAAAAGGGGGCTTTTGGGCCTTCATCCAAGTAATCCGTCTGCCTCCTTTGAAGGAAGCATCAATGTCATCAGTTTTCTCTTCGTTCGGAGCCGGCAGCCCGAAGGCGCAGGTCGCTTTCTCCCGACGGATTCTGCCCGGCATCGCCTGCCTACTGGCCGCAGCCCTGCTCGCCGCGGCGATCGCGGTGATACACATCGCCCGCACCATCGATCACGACGCCCTGGCTCTGGAACATTTTCTCGCTGGCAAAGCATTCGAGGCGCAGATGAATGGCATGTCCCGCCATGTCGCCGACAATGGATTCTGGGGCGACGCCTACGCCAACCTGAGCAAAGAGGTCAATCTGAACTGGGCCTACGAGCAGGCGAACCTCGGCCCTTCGCTGTATGACGATTTCGGCTATGAGGCGGTGTTGGTGATCGACGCCAGCGGTGAAACGACCTACTCGGTCATTCGCGGGGAGCTGGTGCGTATCGATGCGCGCGCCTGGCTTGGCAACGGACTCGACACATTGCTCGCCCAGGCCCGCGAAGCGCTGGAACAGGGAGAGACCGCCGTCGGCATGCTTTCGGCCGAAGGCCACCCGGCCATGGTGGCCGCCGCCGTGATGACGTCCGGCGACAGCGACGTCGAGGAAATGGACGATCCCGCCTCGATCCTGGTTTTCGCCGATGTGTTGGAGCCAAAAAGATTGCTCGACTTGGGTCAGGCTTATGCGATCAACGGCCTGCGCCTGAACGGCGAAACCGCCCGGAGCAAGGATGAAGTGCTTGCCCTGCGGACGCTTGATGGATCGCCCCTATCATTTACCTGGACGCTATCCCGGCCTGGCCGGTATCTGCTGTGGATGACCTTGCCGGTGCTCGCGGCGGTCACCCTTGGCCTTGGTCTGCTTGCCTGGTTGCTGCTGCGCCAGGCGATGAAGACCGTAAGAATCATGAACGTCAACTACGAGCGCCTGGCAAGAAGCCGTAGCGCACTGGCCGCCAGCGAAGAGCGCTTCCGCGACGTAGCGGAAGCTGCATCGGACTGGATCTGGGAAACCGACCAGAATGCCCGCCTGACGTACCTCTCCCGGCGTTTCGAGGAGATTACCGGCCACGATCCAGCCGCCTGGATTGGCCGACCGTTGATCGACCTTCTGATCACTGATCACGCGGCGCTGCAGGACTGGCTGGCCGCTCCGCACAAGACACCATTGCGCTGCAGCTACCAGGCGGCGAACGCCTGCGAGCGCCACTGCCGGCTATCCGCACGTGGAATCTACCGAAACGACGAGCTGTTGGGCTACCGAGGCACTGCCAGTGATGTCACCGAGGAAACCCGAGCCCAGGCACGCGTTCAGTACCTTTCGCAGCACGACGCCCTGACCGGCCTGCCCAATCGAAACCACTTGCGCGACTATCTGGACACCAAACTCGCCTCGCTCACCAGCGCATCCCGACTGACCGTCCTGTATATCGATCTGGACCGTTTCAAGCCGGTGAACGACACACTGGGCCACAGTGCTGGCGACGAGGTACTGACCGGCGTATCCAGCCGCCTGACGCAGTGCATCAGAGCAGACGACCTGGTCGCGCGCCTAGGCGGCGACGAGTTCGTCATGGTGATGAGTCGCCTGCAGCACAACGAAGACATCGAGCAGCTTTGCGCGCGCGTCGTCGATGCGATCAGCGAACCCTTTTTCTATGAACGTACACAAATTCATATCGGTGCCAGCATCGGTATCGCGATAGCGCCTACCGATGCGACGCAAGCCAACGAGCTGCTGCGCTGTGCGGATATCGCCTTGTATCAGGCCAAGGCGGGTGGTCGAGGGACCTGGCGGTTCTATGGCAGCGAGATGGATAAACGACTGCTGGAGCGACGCCGACAGGAAGACGACCTACGTCAAGCGATCAGCGAGGATCAGTTCGAGGTTCATTACCAGCCTCGATATTTCGGCGACGGCATGCACATCATCGGCGCAGAGGCCCTGCTGCGCTGGAAACATCCCGCTCACGGCCTGCTGCTGCCCGAGCATTTCATTCCGCTGGCAGAAGAAACTGGGCTGATAGATCCGCTCGGCGAATGGGTGCTACGTCAGGCCTGCATCGAGGCGGCAAGCTGGACAAGCGACATCATGGTTTCAGTCAACCTTTCGCCCTTACAGTTACGCAACGATGAGCTGGTTGAAGTAGTTCAAGCGGCGCTGGAACAGAGCGGGCTTGCGGCCAATCGCCTCGAACTCGAAGTAACCGAAACAGCGCTGCTCCAGGAAAGCCAGCGCACACTGGCGGTGCTCAGCGAGCTAAAAACACTTGGCGTAAGGCTTGCCATGGATGACTTCGGTACTGGCTATTCATCGCTCAGCAACCTGCGCAACTACCCGTTCGACACCATCAAGATCGATGGCAGCTTCGTTTCCGGCATGGAGCACTCCGTCGAGGACCACTCCATCGTCAAGGCGCTGATCGAACTCGGGCATGGCTTGCGCATGCGCGTCACGGCCGAGGGCGTTGAAACCTCGGAACAATTGAAACGACTTCTCGCCAATGGATGCAGCGAAATGCAGGGTTTCTACATGAGCCATCCGCTCATGACCACGGACTTCCGTGCCCTGTTGAGCGGCGTCGAGACCGAGCCATAGGTCGGAACCCTGCATAACGGTGCCCGACCGGTCAGCGCTTGAGTTCGAAATTGATCTGAGCCCCGTCGATCAGCGCGTCGTCGCGTTCCAGCCCCGGCAACAGACTGCCGCTCATTTGCACCGAGCGAGAGTCCTCGCCTGATTCGAACAACGGCGGCAGTAGCTTCAAGGCCGCTGCGTCCGGGGCAGGTTCGAGCTCCTCGGCCCAATCCTCGGGAAGGCTCAAATCCAGCTCCGGCTCGGGCAACTTGACCTGCTCGACCGCGACCTTTTTCTTCGGCGCGGCCGAAACGGCCTTCGATTCGGTTGCCGGCACGACTCGCTCGGATGGCAGCTCTTCGGGATCGCCGGTAGTAATAGGCTCGAGTTCGATCTCGATTTTAGGTGGGATATCAGTTTCTCGTTGCACGGGCGCGGTTGCGGCGTTGCGATCGACCGAAGGCTGGACCTCAGGCGCAGCCGGTGGACCAGGCTGGGACGGTAGATCGTCTCCATCACAGGCGCTCAGAAAAAGCAGCGCAAGCAGCAAACTCGACCATTTCATCTGCCAACGCCCTCCTTCCAGACGATGTAAAAACCACGGCACTCGACCAACCGATTTATCGCAGTTAACGCATGCGCATGACAGCCTGTTTGCCGTGCCTTGCTCTAGATTCCCGCCCTACCCGATCGGTTCACTGACCTGCCGACATAGCTCCCCTGCCAGCTCGCCAAGGGTCTTCAATGCCCGCTCCGCTTCGGTCGCCAACGGCAATGCGCAGTTGAGCCTCACACAGTGGTTGAACTGTTCGGTGTTACTGAAAATAAGACCGGGCGCAATGCTGATTCCGCGCTTCAGGGCCTGCTGATGCAATTCCTTGGCATTGACCCGAGCCGGCAGGCTGACCCAGAGGATGAAACCGCCCGTTGGCCGCGTCATTTGCGTGCCCTCTGGAAAGTAACGCTGCACCGCCAACTGAACGGCACTTAGATTCTTTCGATACTCATGGCGGATGTATCGCAGATGGCGATCGTATCCACCATTTTCCAGATACGCCGAAACCGCCATCTGCGTAACGCTGCAGGCCGAATGCGTGCTGAACGTCTGCAGGCGCTGTATTTCTTCTCGATAACGACCGGGAACGATCCAGCCGATGCGCACACCTGGCGAGATCGTCTTGGAGAAGCTCGAGCAGTAGATCACTCGCCCCTCTCGATCATTGGATTTGAGCGCCTTGATCGATCCCGCATCGAACAGTAGCTCGCCGTAGATATCGTCCTCAACGATTTGGATGTCGAAACTCGCCGCCAGTTTCAGCAACTGCTTCTGCCGCGCGTCGGGTACGCTGCCTCCCAGCGGATTGCTCAAGCGCGCCGTCAAGACCAAGGCTTTGATTGGCCATTGGCTGGCGGCCAGCTGCAGCGCTTCCAGGCTGAGACCGGTATCCGGATCGCAGGGAATTTCGATGACCTTGAGCCCGAGCAGGTCGGCCAACTGCAGCAACCCGTAGTAGCTGGGCGACTCGGCGGCGATCAGGTCGCCCGGTTTGGTCAGCACCCGCAACGACATCTGCAGCGCGTCGACACAACCGTGGGTGATCACCACTTCGTCCGGCCCGACGACCACGCCGGCGTCGCGCATGCGAATCGCCACTTGCCGGCGCAACGGCTCGTAACCGGGGCTGAACATATAGCTGAACGCCCACTGGCTCTGAAAGCGAGTGACCTTGGCGAGCTGTTGATGCAGGGCGCGAGCCGGCAAGTAGTCCACATGAGGCACCGCGGCCCCCAGCGGAATGAGCCCGTCGCGGCGTGATTCGCTGAGAACCTGATTGATGATGCTGCTGCGTGTGACCAGGGTTGGCCGCTCGACCTGCGCAATATCCGGTGTGGGCGCGGTCAGCGCCGGCGTGTGGTGAACGTAGAAGCCTGATTGCGGACGCGCCCGGATCATTCCCTGATCTTCGAGATTGGCATAGGCCTGCAGGACCGTCGCATGGCTGACATTCAGCTGCATGCTCATCTTGCGCACCGAGGGCACGCGCTCGCCCGGACGGTAGACGCCGCGACGAATGTCTTCGGCAAGCTGGTGTGCGATGCGCTGATAAAGCAACAGATTGGTCATTTCGTCCGGCTCCGGCAACTGAACCATAACAGTAGTACAACACCGTTATGCGAAACCAATACAGTTACCGGCGAACTCGCCGACACAGTCAGTTACGTTTGCCGTCAATAGATCAACGAGCGCTGCCCAGCTGCCCTTGCTCGTTCGAAAACAAGATCTCGACCCGCCGGTTCTGCACACGGCCACGCGCCGACGCGTTCTCCGCGACGCGGTATTGTTCGCCGTAACCGACCATTTCCATGCGCGCTGCGTCGATCCCCAGGCTCTGCAGAAAATTACCCACCGATTGGGCGCGTGCCTGAGACAAGACGAGATTTTCGGCCGCACCGCCCCGGTTGTCGGTGTACCCCTCGATGCGGATCTTGCGCTTGGGATTGAGTTGTAGAAAATGCACGACCTTGAGCAAGGTGCGATTGGCCGATGATCCCAGTTCGGCGCTGTTGGCCCTGAACAAGACATCGCCCAGAGTCATCACCAAGCCGCGCTCAGTTTCGGCTGCCGCCAGGCCAATCATCTGGTCTTCGAGCCAACGGCCCTGTTGCTGCAGATCGAGCAGCTTGGCTTCCTGCAGAGCCTGGCGCAGGCGCTCCCATTCCATCGCCTGCTGGGTGGCGAGCCGCTGATTCTGCAATTGCTCGCTGTGCTGGCGAGCGATCTCGCTGTAGCGCTTGCCGAGATAGGCGTAATGGCCAACATCTTCCGTGCTGCCCCAATAGCTGGCAAACCGCTTGGCTCTATCCAGCGATTCGGCCGCGCGCATCACATCTTTGGGCGCATCTTGAAGCACCTGTTGGTCCTCACTGACGCTTTGGAACATGGCAGCCGCTTGTTCCAGTTGCTGTTGCGATGCGTGCGTGGCGCAACCCTGGAGCCCGACGAGCGACGCCAGCAATACAGAGGCCAGAAGAATAGGCTTCACTGCAAGGCCCTCAATTGCTCACGGAGCCGTTCGATGCGGCGGTTCACTTCTGCCAGTTCTTGCTGGCTTTTATCGTTGAGCACCTTTGCCTCCGCCAGCCGAGCGTCCAGTTCAGCTTTCTCGGCTTGCAGGCGTGCTTCCCGATAATCTTCGTCTTTCATCGCAGCGACGGCAGCTGCGAACGCTTGTTCGGCCAATACCAACTCTGGAGTCGCCTGCGAAGCACCAACTGAACGAGCCTGGATCAACGCCTGCTCGGTCAGACGCAGCTGTTCGGTGGGTGCCGGATCGCTGGCGCAGCCGGCCATCATCGCCAGCACCAGCATGCATGGAAGAAGTCTTATCAAGATTGGATTCCTAGCGTTGCGAATCGCCTGACGGTGCCGGTTGGCGTTGTTTCCACCGCTCGAGATTCTCTACCAGCAGTTGCTGCGGCACGCCGGCGGCGCGCAATTCTGTCATTTTTATTGCGAGCTGTCCGCGTAGCCAAGGGCTGTTGCAGGCCGAATCGTGTGCCACAGCGAAATGCATGCCGCGGCTACCGACCGATGGCTCAAGCCGCTGCATGTCGTCCAGCACCCCCTGCGATCCGGCTTGCGCGACGGCACTGTAGCGCTCATGCAGTATGTAATCGGCCTGGCCAGCCATCAGCCTTTTCACGGCTTCCGCCAGGGAGGGAGCCGAACTCAAGCGAAGATTGTTCTTCGCATAGGTCGCTAACTCACCACCGAAACGCGTCGCTGCGACATAGGTGCCAGGCCTGTCCTTTAGATCGTCTCGACCGGAATAGAAAAAACCCGGCTCGTTGCGTACCCAAGCGGCCGTTTCCAGAACGGTGATGGAAGGATGGATGAAGTCTAGGTACGCCAGTTCTTTCGGGCTGAGCAGCGCATCGACCAGCAGGTCTACCCGGCCGCTGCGAACCTCCTCGAGCGCCTTGCCGCTATCGCCGGTGTAAAGAACCTCGAGTTTCAGATCGAGCGAGTCGGTGATCTTCTTCAGCAGCTCGGCGTTCGCGCCCACCAGACGCTTGGGGTTCTGCGGGTCGCGCCACAGGAATGGCGGGTTATCCGCGCCACCGGTCGCGATTAGCCGGTCGCACTTCGAAGCCGCCGCGCCCGCTGCAAAGGGTGTTGCCAGCAGCAAGGCGATCAAAGCGAACTGAACGGCACTGCGCATCGAGAACCTCATCATTCGAATTCGGACAGGCACCCATCGGCGCCAGACGGGATGTTACCACTGGCCGCCGCAGCCGAGCGCCCACAAAAAACCCGCTGCGAGAGCGGGTTCTTTTAAGGCGGCTCGATTAAACGAGCTGCTCGAGCTCCGGCACGATCTCGAACAAGTCACCCACCAGGCCGTAATCGGCGACTTGGAAGATTGGCGCTTCTTCGTCCTTGTTGATCGCGACGATCACTTTGGAGTCCTTCATACCGGCCAGGTGCTGAATGGCCCCCGAGATACCCACGGCGATGTACAGCTGCGGTGCAACGATCTTGCCGGTCTGACCGACCTGCATGTCGTTCGGTACGAAACCAGCATCGACTGCCGCACGCGAGGCGCCAACGGCAGCGCCGAGCTTGTCGGCCAGCGAGTACAGATGCTTGAAGTTCTCACCGTTCTGCATGCCGCGGCCGCCGGAAACGACGATTTTGGCGGCGGTCAGCTCGGGACGGTCGGACTTGGCCAGCTCTTCACCCACGAAGGAAGAAATACCCTTATCGCCAGTGCCCGAAACCTGCTCGACCGCAGCCGAACCACCTTCGGCATTGACCGGATCGAAACCGGTGGCACGCACGGTGATCACCTTGATCGGCGCGCTGGATTGCACGGTGGCAATGGCGTTACCGGCATAGATCGGGCGCTTGAAGGTATCGGCGCTCTCGACGGCGATGATCTCGGATATCTGGTCGACGTCCAGCTGCGCTGCAACGCGCGGCAGGAAGTTCTTGCCGTTGGTGGTGGCGGCAGCCAGGACGTGGCTGTAATTGCTGGCCAGACCGGCGATCAGCGGCGCGACGTTTTCCGGCAGCTGGTGGGCGTAGGCTGCATCGTCGGCGACCAGTACCTTGGATACGCCTTCGATCTTGGCAGCTGCTTCGCCGATGGCGGCGCAGTTGCTACCAGCGACGAGTACGTGAATGTCGCCACCAATGGCTTGGGCGGCAGCCACAGTGTTGAGGGTCGCAGCAGCCAGAACGGCGTTGTTGTGTTCAGCGATAACCAGGATAGTCATTTAGATTACCTTCGCCTCGTTCTTCAGTTTCTCGACCAGTTCAGCCACGGACTTGACCTTGATGCCCGCGCTGCGAGCAGCCGGCGCTTCGACTTTCAGGGTCTTCACGGTGGAGGCGGTGGTGACACCCAGCGCGTCCGGAGTCAGCACTTCCAGCGGCTTCTTCTTGGCCTTCATGATGTTTGGCAGAGACGCATAGCGCGGCTCGTTCAGGCGCAGGTCGGTGGTCACGATCGCCGGCAGGTTCAGCGCAACGGTCTGCGCGCCGCCATCGATTTCGCGCTCGACTTTCACCTTGTCGCCTTCCACTTCGACTTTCGAGGCGAAGGTGCCCTGGGCGTAGCCCGTCAACGCGCCGAGCATCTGGCCGGTCTGGTTGTTGTCGCTGTCGATGGCCTGCTTGCCGAGAATGACCAGCTGCGGCTGCTCCTTGTCGACGACCGCTTTGAGCAGCTTGGCCACGGCCAGGGAGTTGAGTTCTTCGGTCGATTCGACCAGCACAGCGCGATCGGCACCCAGTGCCAGCGCGGTGCGCAGCTGCTCCTGGGCAGCGGTCGGACCAATGGAAACCACGACGATTTCGCTCGCCACGCCCTTTTCTTTCAGGCGCACGGCTTCTTCCACGGCGATTTCGCAGAAGGGGTTCATCGACATCTTGACGTTGGCGAGGTCGACGCCGGAGTTGTCCGCCTTGACGCGAACCTTGACGTTGTAATCGACCACTCGTTTGACAGCTACAAGAACCTTCATGGATTCCTCGTTACTCTCCGGTGAATAGAATTTCGCCGAGGCGAACCGAGCCGTGCTCGAGATCCGGGCCATCGATCGGCCGTCGGACTGTTCGGCGAGCGCAAACTGCCCGTATCTTGACTGCAGGCAATAGTCGGGGTCAATAACGCATATACCCAGCTATAAACGCAGTTTCGCCATACTAAACAGGCTCGAGGGAAATTCAAACAAACGTTTGTATTGGACCCTTTACGGCGGCTATATATAATGCGCCAGCTCGGCTTGATCAGGGACACGATCCAGCCCTCCATCTATAGAACAATCAAGCCTTGAGTAGGAGATAGCCAATGGAACGCGAATATATGGAATTCGACGTAGTCATCGTCGGCGCCGGCCCCGCGGGCCTGTCCGCTGCCTGCCGACTGAAGCAGCGAGCCGCTGATGCCGGAAAGGAAATCAGCGTTTGCGTCGTCGAGAAGGGTTCCGAAGTAGGCGCCCACATTCTGTCTGGCGCCGTGTTCGAGCCGCGCGCACTGAATGAACTGTTCCCCAACTGGAAAGAACTCGAAGCGCCGCTCAACACCCCGGTCAAGCGCGACGACATCTATCTGCTCAAGAACGCCGAAGCGGCTCGCAAGCTGCCCAATGCACTGGTCCCCAAAACCATGCATAACGAGGGCAACTACATCATTTCGCTCGGCAACCTTTGCCGCTGGCTGGCCCAGCAGGCAGAGAACCTGGGTGTCGAAATCTACCCAGGCTTTGCCGCCCAGGAAGCACTCATCGACGACCAAGGCGTGGTTCGCGGCATTCTTACCGGTGACCTCGGCGTGGACCGTGAAGGCAACCCGAAGGAAGGCATGTATACACCCGGCATGGAACTGCGCGCAAAATACACGCTGTTCGCGGAAGGCTGCCGCGGTCATATCGGCAAGCAGCTGATCAATCGTTTCCAGCTCAATGCCAATGTCGATCCGCAACATTACGGCATCGGCATCAAGGAGCTGTGGGACATCGACCCGGCCAAGCACGAACAGGGCCTGGTCGTGCATACCGCAGGCTGGCCACTCGACGACGAAAACACCGGCGGCTCTTTCCTTTATCACTTGGAAAACAACCAAGTGGTGGTCGGCCTGATCGTCGACCTGTCCTACAGCAACCCGTTCCTCTCCCCATTCGATGAATTCCAGCGCTACAAGCATCACCCGGTGATCAAGCAGTACCTGGAAGGCGGCAAGCGTGTTTCCTATGGTGCACGTGCCATCGCCAAGGGCGGCATCAATAGCTTGCCGAAGATGGTTTTCAACGGTGGCGCACTGATCGGCTGCGACGCCGGCACACTGAATTTCGCCAAGATCAAGGGCAGCCATACCGCAATGAAGTCCGGCATGCTGGCCGCCGAAGCGGTGGCTGACGCCTTGTTCGCGGGCCGCGAGGGTGGTGACGAGCTGACCGGCTACGAAGAAGGCTTCAAGGCCAGCTGGCTCTACCAGGAGCTATACGCCAGCCGCAATTTCGGCGCTGCGATTCACAAGTGGGGTGCGGTTAAGGGTGGCGCGTTCAACTTCATCGATCAGAACATCTTCGGCGGCAAGATTCCGTTCACGCTGCATGACACCAAGCCGGATTACGCATGCCTGAAGACCGCAGCAGAATCGAAGAAGATCGACTATCCCAAGCCTGACGGCAAGCTCAGCTTCGACAAGCTCAGCTCGGTGTTCCTCTCCAACACCAACCATGAAGAAGAGCAGCCGGTTCACCTCAAGCTGACCGATCCAAGCATTCCCATCGAGAAGAATCTGCCACTGTACGACGAGCCCGCGCAGCGCTACTGCCCGGCCGGCGTCTATGAAGTGGTAGCCAATGACGATGGCAGCAAGCGCTTTCAGATCAACGCGCAGAACTGCGTGCACTGCAAGACCTGCGACATCAAGGACCCTGCCCAGAACATCACCTGGGTAGCGCCGGAGGGAACCGGGGGGCCCAACTACCCCAACATGTAAAACAAGAAAGGCTCCTGCGGGAGCCTTTTTCATATCCATTGTTTCGGCTGGTCCAAAATGCGTATCGGACGGATCGCCTCATTCAGTCATGACTATTCAGCGCGTCCGATCGGAAAGAATTGCCCGCTACTCCAGACACCCAGCCAACCGGCATCGTCAATTTCTCGCGGCACGGCCAGTTCCACCAGCTGATAGAAGACGTTGCGATGAATCAGCGCTTCGAGGTTGGCCCGCACATGCACATAGGGCGCCGGCTCTTGACTCGTTGGGTCAAGTTCGACGCGCATGGGATGCTCCGGCCCTGCTTCGGCTTCATCGCCGACATTGGTGACGAAGCGAAGCACCTGCGCCTCGCCACTCCCCTCCACTTCCAGCCCAACCGCCACGAAAGGCGCATCGTCCACCTTGATGCCAACCTTTTCTACCGGCGTCACCAGAAAGTAATCATCGCCGTCGCGCCGGATGACCGTGGAAAACAGCCGTACCATCGCAGGCCTGCCGATCGGCGTGCCCATGTAGAACCAGCTGCCGTCACGGGCGATTCGCATGTCCAGATCGCCACAGAACGGCGGGTTCCACAGGTGTACCGGCGGCATGCCCTTCTTCTCAGCCTTCGGAATCTGGCTCAGCAGATCCGCAGCTTTCCCAGAATTGCTCATAAGCGACTCCTCAGCGACTAAGGCCTGTCAGGCGCCGGGCATAGTCGCGCAAAGGCGGCCCCAACAGTACCTGTGGTGTCGCGTCATAAATGTTCAACAGTCCGCCACGGCTTCGAATACGCGCCGTATCGACCAAATATCTAGTGCTGGTCTCGATGAGCATCAGCTGAATCACGCTGGTGTCCACACCCAGACGATCCAGAGCGCGCTGATCGTTGAACTCATCGAAACTACCGATGCGGTCGTCTGCAGCGGCAAAACGTGTGTATAGCAAGTAATGGGCACCTGCGGAGGCCGCCTGGTTCAACGCTTCCTCCAACCCGGCAGGTTCAGGGGCACGACGGACGAGCGGAAAGTACTCGACGAAGCCCTTGAACGCCTCCTCGGCAACCACGTTTGGCCGCGGATAGGCATCGCCCGGCGGGACGAAGTGGCCCTGAGCGATATAGATGAACGAATCGGGCTGCAGACGCCAGGATGCCGATCTCACCGTCTCACTGTGATCGAGAATGCCCACGTCTCGCAGTTGATGGCGAGTACTCTCAGCCATATCGCTGACCTTCATACACCCGCTCAATAGCAACACGGCTGCGATAAGGCTCCACACATTCATCATCGTTCCTGCCTCTGGCGGAAAACCGGCGGATAGCAAAGCGATGCAGCAAACGAGCCAGTTCTACGCAAGCGCTAAGACCACCTCGCCATGCATAGCGCAGCGGATTTGCAATGGCGCTGCGGTCTGCGCCGACAAACCGCCTGCCCGGGTTAAAAACATTCTTTGGGCGCTCGATAGCGGACGTATATCCGCAGCGAAACACGAATGCATTCCAACGACTAGAAAACACGTTCAACAAAGAGCGCTTACTGAGCGCAGTTCTTACTGACGAAAGCCGCCCTAACACCGCGGGAAACTGCAACAAGCGTAGTCAAATACGCCAGCTGCGGTCGAGTCAAAGTCGCAGTAGTCGTCCCGGTAACTTGTTCCATTTCTTAAGCACTGCAATGGAGTGAAGCTGGCTCGATCAACCGCTCGTGGCGATTCCGTCGCACGGCTGGTGACTGATCGAGTCATAAGCCTGACGAAACGGATCTGGAGGCTTAATGACCAATCAAGAACAACTGGCCCTGCTTGAGGAGCTCTTGCTTGCGCGTGGTCCCGCAGGCCAGGAGGAAGAAGTCAGGGAAATATGCCGGCGCGAATTGGAACAGTGCTGCGACGAGGTCTGGCAGGATCCAGCAGCAAACCTCATCGGCCGCATCAAGGCTGTCGGCGTTCCGCGTGATGAAGCGGAGCGCCTTTCAACGCGCGTGATGGCCCATCAGGATGAGATTGCGATGGTCGTCAAACGCATAGACGCTGATGGTCGCTTGAGGGTTGTGGCGCTGGGCGGGGCGTTTCCAGTCAATTTCGGCATGTGTCCGGTGGATATTCTCGCAGACACACAAACGGTTGCCGGCGCGCTGTCCTTCGGCACCATGCACGGGACGAGCGAGTCGAGCCAGTCGATGCACGTGCTCAAAGGAGACGTGCAATGGACCGACGTGCATGTGATTACCCGATACAGCAAGGCGGAACTCGGCGAGCTAGGCGTGCGCGCCGGCACGCGGGTGGTGCTGAGCCAGCATTGGCGCAAGCCATTCCTAATACGAGATTGCGTTGCAGCCCACTTCCTCGATGACCGAGCGCCTGTCGTCGCGGCGCTAGTAGCTGCCAGGCGCCTGGCAAAGCGACGGGATGAGTTGCGCGGTGACGTGCTAATTGTCCTGACGACCAATGAAGAGGAAACCAACTCCGGGGCGCAGTACGCAGCCCGGACCTTGCCGGGCTCGGTGCGCATCGCGCTTGAGGTTGGGCCGATAGCCGCCGAGTACGATACGCGCCTGGCGCTCGACCCCATCGTGCTGACCGGTGATGAGAAGGGCTACTACTCCAAGCAGATATCGGATGGCCTGCTTAAAGCGGCTGAACGCTGCGGTTACTGTCCACAGCCTGCCTTAATGCCCGGATTCGCGTCGGATGCCAGTGCCGTGCTCGGTTCGGGATCCTCACCCCGCGCCGCTTGCCTGGCGATTCCAACCGAGAACACGCACGGCTACGAGGTCATCTTGCAAGAGAGCATGGATGCGTGTGCCAGAACGCTGGTCGATTATCTGGTTTCACTCGAATAGCGCGCCGCGTTTAGATTGCCGGTCGTCGGGATACAAGCTTGTTGCCATTCCGTCATTCGGAGAGCGTCCCCCAACCGGAACGACCGGCTCGATATCGCGGATGGGGATGCACTCAACGGGTTACAGCTCTGTTTGCCCGGCGCCTTTTCACCTGACGCGGTGGGCTAATCGCGCTTGCGCTTATTACCCATGCGCACACCAATATCCATTAGGAACTGGAAGAAACCTTCCTGATCCTCCAGCACATTGCTCCAGAACGGCGAGTGATAAAGCGCTACCGCACCATGCACCAGCGCCCAGGCGGCGCAATAGTGAAAATAGGGAGGCACATCTTCCAGCTTGCCTTCGGAAATGCGGCCCTTGATCAGCTGGGTCAGATGCTCGAAGTTGGAGGCGCGAATGCGGTGAAGCTCCTCGACCATATCCGGCACCTGATTGCCCTTGACGACTTTCTCCTCAAGACGATCGAACAGGCGATAACGCTGCGGATCACCCATGCGGAACTCGAAATAGGCACGCGACAGCGCCTCTTTGTCCTGGTCTAGGTTGGGCGCATGCAGAAGCTCATTCAGATCCCGCTCGTAATCGAGCATAAGCCGCAGGTAAATCTCCGCCTTGGATTTGAAATGCTTGTAGATGGTGCCTTTGCCGATGCCAACCATGTCAGCGATCATCTCGACGGTAACGCTGTCCTCTCCCTGCTCCAAGAACAGCTGGAGCGCAGTATCGAGAATCTCTTGCTCGCGACGGCGGAATTCGCGGACCTTCCGGGGTTCAGTTTGCATAAGAAGCTGCAGCTCAGAGTAGAAGCAGACGATTATGCCTATCCAGTCAGAAAATGCACGGAACATTCCCATGAGCACATTGAATGACGAATTTCCTCAGATCGAAGGCTTACGGTACCTGAACCATGCTGCGGTCGCGCCCTGGCCGCGCCGAGCCGCCGACGCCGTCACTGCGTTCGCCCAGCAGAACATAACGCTCGGCGCGCGCAACTATCCGCAATGGCTTGCGGTCGAAACCAGCCTGCGCGGCCGCCTGGCCAGATTGCTCAACGCTCCGTCGTCGGCTGATATCGCCTTGGTCAAGAACACTTCCGAGGCGCTTTCGTTCGTGGCATTCGGTCTGGACTGGAAAGCAGGTGACCAGATCGTTATCAGTAACGAAGAGTTCCCGTCCAACCGTGTGGTCTGGGAGGCATTGAAACCTCAGGGTGTCGAAGTGCTACAGGTCAACCTGAAGGGCGACGATCCTGAGGCTGACCTGTTGGCCGCCTGCGGTCCGAAGGTGCGCCTGATGGCGATCAGCGCCGTGCAGTACGCCAGCGGATTGCGGCTTGACTTGCCGCGCCTTGGCGAAGGCTGCGAACAACGCGGAGTCCTGCTCTGTATCGATGCGATCCAACAGTTGGGAGCCCAACCATTCGACGTTCAGCGATACCGCTGCGCCTTCGCCATGGCCGATGGCCACAAATGGCTTCTGGGTCCCGAGGGGCTCGGCGTCTTTTACTGCCGCAGCGATCTGCGCGCCAAGCTGAAACTTCATGAATACGGCTGGCACATGCTCGAACATGCTGGCGACTACGAGCGCAGCGATTGGCAGCCAGCCCGCAGCGCACGTCGTTTCGAATGCGGCAGTCCGAACCTGCTGGGGGCCATGGCACTAGACGCCAGCCTGTCCCTGCTCGAAGAAGTCGGCATGAACGAAGTAGGCTTAGCGCTAGCAGAGCGCGTCGACTTTCTGCAGCACGAACTGTCAGCCATGCCCGGCGTCGAGCTACTGAGTCCTGCCGACCCGACGCGGCGCGCCGGTATCATCACATTCAAGATCGATGGTTGGGACAATCAAGCATTGTTCGAACGCCTCAAGGCGGAGCAGATCGTCTGCGCGCTTCGTGGCGGAGGGATACGGTTTTCGCCACACTTCTACACGCGCCAGGAGGTCATCGAGCAGTCGCTGGCAGTGATTCGTGGCCTGCTCGCAAAGTGAGCGCAATCAAGGTACGAGCAGCTATTCCAAATCCGTTTAAGAACGGCATCAATCGCGCCTGCAAAGTTGTCGATCAGGACCAATACTTCAAGCACTGGCCGCGCAATCCCCCAATGCTCGGCCAGCTGAGGGAGCGAGGAACGTGACCTCATACTCCTAATGGTCTTGACCCGGCTCCTTTGAGGCCGGGTTTTTTTTGCCTAGCCAGCTGAACGGCTCTTCAGGCATGCCTGGCGCGCCGACTGACGAGCCGAAGCTGAAAGCAGACCCAGATGAATAGCGCCCAGAACGGAATGGCGATAATCGACGTACGGAGCCCCGGCATCGAGAGCATGATGGCTGCGATCAGGGCCACGAACGCCAGACAAAGGTAGTTGCTGAACGGGTACCAAAACGCCCTGAACGAAGGTTGGACGCCCTGCTCCCTCATCGCCTTGCGGAATTTCAGATGAGCAAGACTGATCATTGCCCAGTTGATCAGCAGCGCAGCAACCACAAGCGACATCAACAGTTCGAGCGCATTCTGGGGAAGCAAGTAGTTCACCAATACGCAGAGCATGGTCACTGCCGCCGAGAAAGCGATCGCCAGCACCGGCACCCCACGACGATTCACAGTCATCAATACTTTGGGCGCATCGCCCTGCTCGGCCAGGCCATAGAGCATCCGGCTGTTGCAGTAAACGCCGCTGTTGTAGACAGAAAGCGCCGCTGTCAGCACCACGAAATTCAGGACATGCGCAGCGGTATCACTACCTATCAGTGAGAATATCTGCACGAAGGGGCTACCGCTGTAAGGATCGCCCGCGGCCCCCAGCGTTTCCAGCAGGCTGTCCCAGGGATACAGCGCCAGCAGCACACTCAGCGCTCCGATATAGAAAATCAGGATGCGGTAGACAACCTGATTGATGGCCTTGGGAATGACGGTTTTCGGATCCGATGCTTCAGCAGCGGTGATCCCGACCAGTTCAAGCCCGCCAAAGGAAAACATGATGATCGCCAGCGCCATGACCATGCCGCTGATGCCGTTGGGAAAGAATCCGCCATGGCTCCACAGGTTGCTGAAGCTGGCCTGCTCGCCGCCTTTGCCGCTCAGCAACAGATAGAGGCCCAGCGCGATCATGCCGACGATGGCGCCGACCTTGATGATCGCGAACCAGAACTCGGTTTCACCGAAGGCCTTCACGTTTACCAGGTTGATGAGGTTGATCAGTACGAAGAAAGCCGCCGCGGTGGCCCAGGTTGGCACTTCCGGCCACCAGAACTGCACGTATTTACCGACCGCGGTTAGCTCAGCCATCCCCACCAACACATAGAGCACCCAATAATTCCAGCCCGAGAGAAAGCCAGCGTAGGGTGCCCAGTACTTATGCGCAAAGTGGCTGAAAGAGCCGGCAACCGGCTCCTCGACGATCATCTCGCCCAGCTGCCGCATGATCAGAAAGGCGATCAATCCTGCAATGGCGTAGCCGAGAATCATCGACGGACCGGCACTGCGAAGCACGCCTGCCGAACCGAGAAAGAGCCCCGTGCCGATAGCGCCACCGAGCGCGATGAGCTGGATGTGCCGGTTTTTTAGGCCGCGCTGAAGCGGCCCGGTATGCAGCGAATCGCTGGACATGGCGTCACCTTGTTGGGTCTGTGACGAGAAACGGCGCGGCCCGTGATGAGTGGAGATACGGAGCCAAGCGGAACCATCGTGTCCGCATGCCGATTGTCGACATGCGGACCGAAGCGGCGCGAATTGTACACGGCATCAGCGATCGAGAGATTCAAACAAGCGCATCGCTTCGACTGATAGGTGTTAATCAGCCACGGACCCGAGCCAAGGGAAACAACCGCTTGAAGTTATTCGTGGTTTGCTCAGCCAGGACCTCGAAATCGACACCACGCAACTGCGCAAGAAACTCGGCGACCTCACGTACGTACTGCGGAAGGTTCGGTTTACCACGGTAGGGAATCGGAGCCAGATAGGGCGAATCCGTCTCGACCAGCAAGCGATCCGCTGGAACGCGGCGGGCGACGTCGCGAAGTGCGTCGGCATTTCGAAAGGTGACGATCCCGGACAGCGAGATGTAGAACCCAAGATCCAGCGCGGCCTTCGCCATCTCCCAGTCCTCCGTGAAGCAGTGCAGTACTCCAGCCTGCGGCAACGCCGCTTCGCCAAGCAGTTCCAGCGTGTCGGCACGAGCCGCACGGGTGTGAACGATTACCGGCTTGCCGCTCGCTTTCGCCGCGTCCAGGTGAAGACGAAAGGATTGTCGCTGCAACGCAGCAGCTTCCGGTTCGTAGTGGTAATCCAGGCCCGTCTCACCGATTGCCACGACATGAGGGTGTTCCAATTCCTGCAGCAGCCACTCAAGCGCGGGTTCCGCACCCGGATCGAGGTCCAGCGGATGTACACCGACCGAGCAGTCGACATCGTCGTAACGCTCTGCCAAAGCCTTTACAGCCGCCGTATTGTCGGCACTGACGCCAATGCAGAGAAAGTGGCCAACGCCACGTTCACGCGCAGCGACCAGGGCCGCATCAAGAGAACCTTGATGCGCAGTGAGATCGAGACGATCGAGATGACAGTGGGAATCTACCAGCATTTGAACACGCTACTCATCAAGCCATGACCGGCGTGCATTGTAGAAGAAAGGAAGCTGCAAGCGATCAGAGAGGGCTGCGCTGGAGCTCGCTTACATCGTGTGTGTCGGTCGATCGGACTTCATCGCGCCGGCCAGATAGGTTTCGATCTTGTTACGAGCGGTTGAATCGCCTTCGTTGAATTGCACGCCGATACCGGCTGCCCGGTTGCCCTGCGCACCCTTAGGTGTAATCCACACGACCTTGCCGGCGACCGGAATCTTTTCCGGCTCATCCATCAGACTCAGCAGCATGAACACTTCGTCGCCGAGCTTGTAGGATTTGTTGGTGGGGATGAACAACCCGCCATGCTTGATGAATGGCATGAACGCGGCATAGAGCACCGACTTGTCCTTGATCGTCAGAGACAGAATGCCGTTACGCGGACCAAGGTTTGCAGGCAGACTCATGCGGTATTCCCTAACGACTATTCCAAAGGATTCTAGCTTGGTCCGGACAAGCTTGCCCACTGCACCAAGAGCGCTTCGAGAAGCAAGACACGGTTGAGGTTGGCTTTACCCAGCACTTTCTGTCGATGGGCCAGTAGCCAGTCCTGCAACGCTAGCAGCTTGGCAGGTGAGGTTTTCTGCGCCAGGTACTGAATGACCTTCTGCATATCGGCGGCGCCAAGCTCTTCCTCATCACCGGTCATCTGAAAACGCAGAATCAGGTGGGCCCATTCACAGAACCAGTCGAACAACAGAATCAGCGATAGCGGGTTCCAGGCTTCGGCCAACTGACTGGGCGATTGCTGCCGTTTTAGCAGCTTCTTCACCCCATCCACCACCTGCACACGCATCTCCAGCACGCCTACAGCGTGCAGTTTGAGCGCCGCCAAGGGCGAATCCGCCGCAAGCGTCAACAGCTCCTCGCGCTGAGCCGCCGACAGCTCCGGAAGCTTGCCTGCAAGCCAGTCCAGGCTTTGCTGACGGACCGGCAACGGGCAGCTCTGCTGAACACAGCGGCTTTTGATCGTCGGTAGCAATCGACTGGGCTGATGACTGATCAACAGCAACACGGTATTGCCTGCTGGTTCTTCGAGGCTCTTGAGGAGCGCGTTGGCAGCGTTCAGATTCATCGCCTCGGCCGGTTCGAGCAGCACCACCTTGCGCCCGCCGAGCTGCGCGGTCTGGCTGACAAATCCGACCAGTTGGCGGACCTGATCGACACGAATCGCCTTGTCCGCTTCTTCCGGCTCCAGAATGTAATGATCGGGGTGGGTTTGAGCGGCAAGCAGCATGCAGCTCTTGCACTGCCCACAGGCTCCGCTCGGCGCCGGCTGTTGACACAGCAAGAGTGCCATCAGGCGTTCGGCCAGCGCGCGCTTGCCGATGCCGGCCGGACCGTGCAGCAGGTAGGCGTGGGCATGTTGCTGGCGGCCTGCGAGCAAGCGCCACAGATCGGTTTGCCACGAAAGGATGCCTTCAGCCACGGGCACGCTCGAACAGCTCAGGCAACAGCGCGTCCAGATCCTGCTGCACTGCGGATAATGGCTGCCCCGCATCGATCACGCGATAGCGTTGCGGAGCCTGGCGGGCGCGGTCGAGATAAGCGCTACGCACGGCCTCGAAGAACTCCAGCCCTTCCTGCTCGAAGCGATCGAGACGCCCGCGCGCGGCGGCACGGCTCAGCCCGACTTCCACAGGCAGATCGAAGATCAGCGTCAGGTCCGGACGCATGTCACCCTGCACGAAACACTCGAGCTGCTCGATGCGCTGAACCGACTGGCCACGCCCACCGCCTTGATAGGCATAGGTGGCATCGGTGAACCGATCACATAGCACAATGGCGCCCCGCGTCAGCGCAGGTCGAATGACTTGAGCCAGATGCTGCGCCCGCGCCGCGAACATCAACAGCAACTCCGTGTCGCTGGACATGGGCTCATCCGCAGGCGTCAAAAGGAGGTCCCGGATTCGTTCGGCCAGCGGCGTCCCGCCGGGTTCTCGGGTCAGTACGACATCGAGGCCGCGGTCGCGAAGACACTGAGCGAGATAGTCACGGTTGGTGCTCTTGCCCGCACCTTCCGGCCCTTCCAGGGTAATAAAGAGTCCTGTCACTGGTTAGTCTCGGTCGGTGCCGGAGCTTGCTGCGGCGGTGGGCTGGAGCGATAGTCGGCGCGGCGCTTGAGCTGATATTCACGCACCGCACGGTTGTGCTCGCTCAACGACTCGCTGAAAACATGGCTACCGTCGCCACGCGCGACAAAATATAGACTTTTGCCGTCTACCGGATGCAACGCAGCATGAATGGCCTCGCGCCCGACCATAGCAATCGGCGTCGGCGGCAGCCCGCTGTTGGTATAGGTGTTATAAGGCGTCGGTCTGCGTAGATCGTTACGGGTAATCCGACCTCTGTATCGCTCGCCCATGCCGTAGATGACGGTAGGATCGGTCTGCAGCAACATGCCCCGCTCCAGCCTGCGCACGAAGACGCCGGCAATCTCGCCGCGCTCCGATGGCACACCGGTTTCCTTTTCGATGATCGAAGCCATGATCAATGCCTCGTACGGATCCTGATAAGGCAAACCTTCGCTGCGCTGCTGCCACTCTTGCGCCAGAACGGTTTCCAGGCGCGTAAAGGCCCGCTTAAGCAATTCGAGGTCGGTTACACCACGGGTGAAATTGTAGGTATCGGGGAAGAAGCGTCCTTCAGGATGCAGACCGGGATGGCCGAGCCGTTCCATGACTTCGTTATCGGACAGACCTGTGATCGTTTGTTGGATCGTAGGCATTGTCTCCAGCGCCACGCGAACTTGGCGGAAGCTCCAACCCTCGACGATTGTCAAAGCGTATTGCACAACCTCGCCGCGCTGCCACAGCCCGATCATGTCGCGCGCGGTCATCGCTGGTTGCAATCGATACTCCCCGCTGTGCAATGTTTGCCCGGAGAGATTCAGCCGCCAGTACAACCTCAGCCAGAACGAGTCGCTTAGCGTTCCCTCTTGCTCCAGCCTTTGGAACAAGCCACTGGGCGTATCACCGGATCGGACCTCCAGCGTGTGCGCCTCGCTGAGCTGCAACGGCTGCTCCAACGTGGCGTGGAGTTTCCAGGCGGCCAGGCCGAGCGCCACCGCGGCGACCAGCACAGCGCCCAGGAATGCGAAAGTCAGTTTTCGAATCACGTATTACTCGACAGATCATCAACCAGGCGTTGAAGTTTACGTGTGAGCGGACCTACCGGCCAGACGCGCGCTTCCAACTGCCGCACCGGCCAGATGCCATACAGGCTGTTGCACACGAAGACTTCGTCAGCACCAAGCATTCGCTCGAGCGAGAGATCACAGACCTGGAGCGGCATTCCGGCCTGTCGCGCCCGATCGAGAATCTCTTCACGCATCACGCCAGCCACGCCACATCGCTCGAGCGATGGCGTCAGCAGTACACCGGTTTCAACGATGAACAGGTTACTGAAAACAGCCTCGACGATACGTCCAGAGGTATCGCGCATCAATCCTTCGGCAAAAGCTGGGTCATGCCATTCGGCGCGCGCTAGTACCTGCTCCAGGCGATTCAGATGTTTCAGCCCAGCGAGAGCAGGCTGCTCGGCAAGACGAGTTTTACAGGGATACAGGCGCACGCCCACCGTAGAGCGTTCAGGCGCGTAGGCCGGCAGCGGCGCGCCCGTCAGCACTGTCCGGGGCCGACAGGCTAACGGCGGACCGTAGCCCCGCAGACCATCGCCGCGCGTCAGAATCAGCTTGGCTACACCCGTCTCCAGCACGGCGCTGAACGCCATGATCTGCGAACGCAGAGCATCTACATCAAAAGGGATAGCGAAACGCTGGCAACCGAGACCGAGGCGATTCAGATGACGATCGAGCAACTCCGGTCGCCCGTTCATTACCTTTATAGTTTCGAACAGGCCGTCACCGTATGCGAATCCGCGATCATGAACGGGCAGCCCATTGGCAGGCTGCCCGTCTACCCAGCTCAATGTCACTCGGCGAACCGGCGAAAAACCAGAGAGCCGTTGGTGCCACCGAACCCAAAGGAGTTGGAAACAGCGATATCGATTGCTCTCTGCTTCGCTTCGTGAGGCACGAAATCCAAATCGCAGCCGTCATCGGGCTCGTCGAGGTTGATGGTTGGCGGCGCAACCTGGTCGCGAAGGGCAAGCACGCTGAAAATCGCCTCGACAGCACCCGCTGCACCTAGCAAATGACCGACCATCGATTTCGTCGAGCTGACCGAAAGTTCATAAGCATGGCTGCCGAACACGGTTTTGATCGCCGCGGCTTCGGCCTTGTCGCCGGCCGGCGTGGAAGTGCCGTGAGCGTTGATGTAATCCACCTGAGCCGCATCGATCCGGGCATCCTGAATAGCGTTGCGGATGCAGCGAGCAGCACCAGCGCCGTCATCCGGCGGCGAGGTCATGTGGAAGGCATCGGCGCTCATACCGAAACCGATTAGCTCGGCGTAGATCTTCGCGCCGCGTGCCTTGGCATGTTCGAGCTCTTCCAGAACCAGTGCGCCGGCGCCGTCGGACAATACGAAGCCATCACGGTCCTTGTCCCACGGACGACTGGCTGCGGCCGGATCATCGTTGCGAGTGGACAGCGCGCGCGCTGCGGCGAATCCGCCGATGCCGAGACCGCTGGTAGCCATTTCCGAGCCGCCGGCAACCATGACGTCGGCTTCGCCGTAAGCGATATTGCGTGCAGCCATGCCAATGCAATGTGAACCGGTAGTGCAAGCCGTGGCGATCGCATAATTGGGTCCCTGCAGACCCAGATGGATCGAGAGGAAACCTGAAACCATATTGATGATCGAGCCAGGCACGAAAAACGGGGAAATTCGTCGCGGACCTTGTTCGAATAAGGCCTTGCAGCTGTTTTCAATATTGGTCAGGCCGCCGATTCCCGAGCCCATGGCAACGCCGATGCGCTCACGGTTGGCATCGGTAACTTCCAGTCCGGAATCACGTACAGCTTGAAAGCTGGCTGCCAACCCGTACTGGATAAACAGGTCGAGCTTGCGCGCTTCTTTTGCAGGCAGATACTGTTCGACGTCGAAGTTCTTGACCGATCCACCAAAGCGCGTGGAATAGGCAGAAAGGTCCATATGTTCTATTGGGCCGATGCCACTGCGGCCGGCGAGAATCCCCTGCCAGCTGCTTGGCACATCGTTACCCAGCGGTGATAGCATCCCCATCCCGGTGATTACGACGCGTCTACGCGACACAGCAATTCTCCTTACGTCTATATTTGGCTCGTTCCGCTCTTCAACGCTCGCAACGGACGGAAGACGAACCATCAGGCATCGCACAAGTGCACGACCAGCCGATTTTAACTATCTCAAACAAAAGCCGCACTGCCCCGTTCAGAGGCAGTGCGGCTTACTGGTTCGAAGCAGGATTACAACTTACTGCGCGTGGGCGTTGATGTAATCGATAGCTTCTTGAACAGTGGTGATCTTCTCGGCTTGCTCGTCCGGGATTTCAGTCTCGAATTCCTCTTCCAGAGCCATGACCAGCTCAACGGTATCAAGGGAGTCGGCACCCAGGTCTTCGACGAAGGAAGCGCTGTTGGTGACTTCCTCTTCCTTGACGCCAAGCTGCTCGGCAACGATTTTCTTGACGCGTTCTTCGATGGTGCTCATACCTTGTTTTCACTCCTATGGAAAAATCAGGCAGCTGATCTGCGCGGTAGTGTATAGAAAGCGTTTTCCGCATTTCAAGCTGAAAGCGGGCAAGCATGAACCTGCTTTCAACCTTCTGTCTATAAGCTAACCGCAGTTTTATAACGAAACGAATCAGCCGTTATGACTGCATGCTTGCGTTAGACGTCACATTAGCTCATGTACATGCCGCCATTCACCGGAACCGTGGCCCCGGTAACGTAGGCAGCGCCGTCAGAAGCAAGGAAAGCGACGACCTTGGCAATCTCTTCCGCCTGCCCAAGGCGACCCAGCGGGATCTGCCCCAGCAAAGCGTCACGCTGAGCGTCTGGCAGCTCACGCGTCATGTCTGTATCGATGAAACCTGGCGCCACGGCATTGACCGTGATACCACGCGAGCCGACCTCACGAGCCAGTGCGCGACTGAAACCTTCGAGCCCGGCCTTGGCCGCAGCGTAGTTTACCTGCCCCGCGTTACCCATCGCACCTACTACGGAACCAATACTGATGATCCGCCCCCAGCGAGCCTTGGTCATACCGCGCAAAACCCCCTTGGTCAGGCGATAAAGGCTGCTGAGATTCGTATCGATCACATCGTGCCATTCATCGTCTTTCATCCGCAGCATCAGATTGTCACGAGTGATGCCGGCGTTGTTGACCAGAATAGCCGGTTGTCCGAGATGCTGCTGGATATGCTCCAGCGTAACCGCCACCGACTCGTCACTGGAAACATCCAGCACCAGCCCAGCACCTTCGATACCGTTCTCTTTGAGTGTCTCGGCAATGCGCTCGGCTCCCGAGGAAGAGGTCGCCGTGCCGATCACGATGGCGCCCTGACGACCAAGTTCCAAAGCGATGGCCTGGCCGATACCACGACTGGCGCCCGTTACCAGGGCGACCTTGCCTTGCAGATTCATAGATGTCTCCTTGTTCAGACCAGAGCGCCGCGAGCGGCAGCAAAGGCCTCCGGGGTGTCCAGATTGTAAGTGTTGATGCCTTTGACGCACCGCTTGTTGAGACCGGAAAGCACTTTGCCCGGGCCACATTCGACCAGTTCGGTCACGCCCTGCGCACTCAACGCAACAATGGTCTCGACCCAGCGAACCGGGCTGTAGAGCTGGGCCAGCAGGTCACGCTTGAGCGTATCGAGATCCGAAACGATAGCCGCACTGACATTCTGGACCAACGGAATCTCCGGAGCCCGCCAGGCCGCTCCAGCGAGGGAGTCGGCAAAACGCTCTGCCGCTGGACGCATCAGGTCGCAATGCGACGGCACGCTGACCGGCAACGGCATCGCGCGCTTGGCGCCTTTGCCCTTGCAGACCTCGATAGCACGCTCGACAGCCGCAGCGCTACCGGCGATCACGACCTGGCCAGGCGCATTGAAATTGACCGCGCTGACGACCTCACCCTGCGCAGCTTCGCTGCAAGCCGCCAGGACATCCGCGTCTTCCAATCCAAGTATCGCTGCCATACCACCAGTGCCGGCCGGAACGGCTTGCTGCATGAGTTGACCGCGTAGCTCAACGAGCTTCACGGCATCCGCGAACGCTAAACTTCCTGCCGCGACCAGTGCCGAATACTCGCCAAGACTGTGCCCAGCGACGAATGCCGGCTTCGCGCCGCCTTCGGCCAACCACAAGCGCCATAGAGCAATGGAGGCAGTGAGAATAGCCGGTTGAGTCTTGTCGGTCTGATTCAGATGGTCTTCTGGGCCCTGCTGAGACAGTGCCCAGAGGTCGTAACCAAGCACCGAAGAGGCCTCGGCAAAGGTATCGATGATCAGGGACCGTGCGCCGTGCTCGGCGAGCATGCCGAGGGCCTGGGATCCTTGGCCTGGAAAGACGAATGCAAGTGATGCGGACATGAAAACGGCTCTCTTGTGGTTGTTCGTCAGAATGAATACGCCGCGGGGACGCACCGAATTTTCAGTTGGATGGCGAGCTGCCGGCAGCGGTCACATCACCAGCGCCGCTTATTGACCGATTGGTCACGAGCAGGTGCTCGAGCCGACTATGCAATTGCTCCGGCAAATTATGCTGAACGTCCCGAGCCGCGCGCAGGATCGCCGACCGGAATCCCTCCGCGCCCGCACTACCGTGGCTCTTGACCACGATACCCTGAAGCCCGAGAAAGCTCGCACCGTTGTACTGCGCCGGCCGTAGATCGGCGCGCAACTGCCGCAACAATGGCAACACCAATGCCCCCACCGCGCGTGAAATCAACGAGCGGCGGAAAAGCGCTTCGACACGCAAGGCGACCATATGCGCCAATCCTTCGCTGGACTTGAGCAGGATATTCCCAACAAAGCCATCGCACACCGCCACGTCGGTTTCTCCACGAAACAGCCCGTCACCCTCGATGAAGCCTCGATAGTTGATATCGCCAGCTTGCTGCAACAGCCCCGAGGCCGCCTTGACCTGCTGGTTGCCCTTGATGTCTTCAGTGCCCACGTTGAGCAACGAAACCCGCGGACGCTCGATACCGAGACTCTCTGCCGCAACCGACCCCATCACCGCGAACTGATAGAGCTGCTCGGCAGTGCAATCCACATTCGCGCCAAGATCAAGCAACAGGCAGACACCCTCGATCGTAGGTATTGCAGCCATCATGGCCGGACGATCGACACCAGGCAGCGTCTTCAATACGTGACGAGCAAGCGCCATCAGGGCACCGGTATTGCCGGCGCTGACACAGGCCTGAGCATGACCGTCACGCACCAACTCCAGCGCAACACGCATGGAAGAGCGCGGTTTGGCACGCAACGCCTGCGTCGGGCGTTCATCCATGCCAATCACCTCGTCGGCACTGACAATCGCCAGACGAGCGCGATCCACAGCCGGATGCCGAGCGATGATTTCTTCAAGAACGGGAGATTGGCCAACCAGGGCCAGGTGCAGCGAGGGGATTTCAGCCAGACACTGGAGGCTGGCCGGAACAATGCAGTGGGGACCGAAGTCCCCACCCATTGCATCGATCGCTATGATCGGAGCAGACAAGATTTACTCGTCAGCGCCCTTGTCGATCACTTTACGACCACGGTAGAAACCTTCCGGGGAAACGTGGTGACGCAGGTGAACTTCACCTGTGCTCTTTTCCACAGACAGGGCGTTCGGCACGAGCGCGTCGTGCGAGCGACGCATGTCACGGGCGGAACGAGATTTTTTGTTCTGCTGAACAGCCATTGGATCAACTCCTAAACGTTTGGGTCACGCTTTAACTGAGCCAGTACGCTGAACGGGTTGGACCGCGATACCTCGTCCTCATTCGGCTCGGGCTCATCAGGCCCAACCGGCGGCTGGCAAACTTCTTGGTCATGGAGTGGAACAATCGGAAGAGCAAGCAGAAGCTCCTCTTCAACCAGCGCCAGCAGATCCAACGGATCTTCTCCCACTTCCAGCACGTCATAGCCCTTAGGCAGGTGCTGACTGCTCGCGCCTTCATTCACCACGGCGTAGACGCATTCGCTGTGAATAGGCAGAACAACCGGCTCCAGACAACGCTGGCAAATCATCGTGACCTCAACATCCAGCGCACTGTGAATTACCACTGTGTGCTGCTCGTCGCGCCCGAAAACTAAACTGGCGCGCACCACACCCTTGTCATCCTCGAGAGGATCGACGAGCCGCCTCAGCTCCGACAATTGCAGCTCACCCTTCAAAGTGGCCGCTCGGTCAGCGAGCTTGCGCGGTTCAACGTGCGGTGGTATTGGTCCTTTCAACATAAGCGCGGCATTCTAGGGACGCACCCCTCGACTGTCAAAGGAATTCAATCCCACAATCGAGCGTAGCCGACCGGCAACCAGACACCCATATAAAGGAAGAAAAATGCGCCGCCTGCTTCTCGCCTCCAGCTCGCCCTATCGACGCGAACTGCTTTCACGACTGCGGCTGACTTTCGACTGTAGCGCCCCGCAAATAAATGAAACCGCACGCCCAGGCGAGCTACCCGAACATCTAGTACGCCGATTGGCCAGTGAAAAGGCTCGAGCCTTGGCAGCCACCTACCCGGATCATTTGATCATCGGCTCCGACCAAGTCGCCGTCTTGGGACAACGAATCCTAGGCAAACCTCACACATTCGAACGAGCAAAGCAGCAACTGCGAGCCTGCAGCGGCAAAGGCGTAAGCTTTCTGACAGGACTGGCACTACTGGACAGCCGAAGCGGAGCCATCCAGGTCGACTGCACGCCGTTTACGGTGCACTTCAGAGAGCTCAACGATCAACAGATCGAGCGCTACCTGCAAGCCGAACAGCCTTTTGACTGCGCAGGCAGCTTCAAGGCCGAAGGACTGGGGGTTAGCCTGTTCCAAGCCACGGAAGGCCCCGATGCCACGAGCCTGATCGGGCTCCCCCTGATTCGATTGGTCGACATGCTCAATAACGCTGGGATCGAGGTGCCCTGACAGCTAGCGCAGCTGCGGCCCTTGAAACCCCATCCACAAAGCCAGCTGTGAACCGACACTGGCACCCAGCTTCTTGGTAAAACGATCCAGAGCGGAATCTTTGACGGTGAAGTCCATCAGCTCTTCCTCTCCGATCACCTCGCGCGCAACGTAGCTGGTGCTTCCAAGCCCATCGATCAGGCCGAGCTCCAGCGCCTGTTCACCAGACCAGATAAGCCCGGAAAACAGCTCGGGATGCTCAGCAACCTGCAAACGATCTCCGCGACCCCGCTTGACGCTTTCGATGAACTGGCGATGAGTGGTTCCCAGCACACCTCGCCAGAATTCGGTTTCCTCCGGTTTTTCCGGCTGGAATGGATCAAGAAACGCCTTGTGCTCACCCGAGGTGTAGACCCGGCGCTCCACCCCAAGCTTATCCATCGTTTCGACGAATCCGAAGGTAGCCGCCGTGACTCCTATGGAACCGACCAGGCTCGACTTGTCCGCATAGATTTCATCCGCGGCGCTAGCGATGTAGTAGGCGCCCGATGCACCCAGATCGGTAATCACCGCATAGACCTTGACGGCAGGATATTCGCCACGCAACCGGCGAATCTCGTCGTAAATGTAGCCAGACTGCACTGGGCTACCGCCCGGGCTATTGATCCGCAACACCACGCCCCTGGTGCTGGAATCTTCGAAGGCCGCTCTCAGCGCCCCGACAATATTGTCCGCACTCGCCGACTCCTCATCGGCAATCATTCCACGGACGTTGATTACCGCAGTATGGCTACCGCTCGCACCTTTGCCGTCACCGACTTGCAACAACGGGGAGAACAGCAAAAGAGCGCCAAAGAGATAGATGAAGGTCAACAGCTTGAAGAATATTCCCCAGCGCCGAGCTCGCCGCTGTTCCTGCACACCGGCAAGCAAGGTCTTTTCCAGTACCTTCCAGCTGTTGCGCTCTCCCTTGTCCTCAGCCTCGACTACGGGCGCTCTCCATTCATCCGACATATTCAACTACCTCGAGAGCGGTATCAGTGGAGCACAGCCAGTCACCGAGCTCCGAAAAGTGATTGATGGACATGCACGGCGCACAGGCCTGCAATACTTCAAGGGTCTGCGCACCATAGGAGACAGCGACACTGTCTACCCCCGCCCGCCTGGCCATCTCGAGATCGAACAACGAGTCCCCGATCATCAAGGCCCGCTCAGGACGGACGCCGCAGTGCGCCAAAATCTCGTGAATCATCAACGGATCAGGCTTACTCGCGGTCTCATCCGCGCAGCGGGTCACATCGAAAAAATCGCTCCAACCCTGACCTGCGAGCACCCTATCCAACCCGCGCCGCCCTTTTCCAGTCGCAACGGCAAGCAGGTGTCCCTGCTCGCGTAACTGCTGCAATGCCAGCGCAACCCCCGGATAGAGCATCGATGGCTCAGCTTCCAGTAGAAGATAATGATCGGCATAGGCACGACGAAACGCCTCGACCCTTTTCACATCCGTCACATGCGGATACAGCGCGGCGATCGCCTCGGGCAGACCGAGCCCGATGATGCCTTTGATGATGTCGTCGTCAAGGGCGGGCAGGCTACAGTTCGCCGCCGCGACGGAAATCGACTCGACGATGCGCCCGATCGAGTCCACCAGGGTTCCATCCCAGTCGAAGATCAACAGATCGTATCTATTCACCAAGCCTCTCCAGCGTCCGCGCCCAGGTATCATCAACCGGCGCTTCCAGGCTCAGTTCGCCGCCGTCCGGCAGGGGCACCGTCAAGGCATAGGCATGAAGAAACAAACGTTTGCCGCCCAGCTCACGGATGACTCTGGAGAATTCTTCATCGCCATATTTGCTGTCTCCGGCGATGCCATGACCGGCATGACGCGCGTGTACACGGATTTGATGAGTACGTCCCGTCACCGGCTTAGCCTCGACCAGCGTGGCAAAGTCACCGAAACGACGTAGCACACGGAAAAGCGTCAGCGCCTCCTTGCCCTCCTCGGTGACCTCGACCATCCGTTCACCTGAGCGCAAGGTATTTTTCAGCAGTGGCGCATTCACCTGCCTCTTACCGGCATCCCAGCGGCCACGCACCAGTGCCATGTAGCGCTTGTCGACACCGTCTCCGCGCAGCGCCTGATGCAGATGGCGCAACATGCTGCGTTTTTTGGCAATCATCAGCAGCCCGGACGTATCCCGATCCAGGCGATGCACCAATTCCAGCTCCTTTGCGTCCGGGCGCAGCTGGCGCAGCGCTTCGATGACACCAAAGCTGAGACCGCTGCCACCATGCACCGCGATCCCTGCAGGCTTGTTCAGCACGATCAACGCCTTATCTTCGTAGACGATCGCTGCTTCCAGCCGCTCGAGCAGCCCCTGCGCCAGCGGAACCGGCTCGTCCCGCTCTGACAGCCGAAGCGGCGGCACACGAACGACGTCACCCGCCTGGAGTTTGTATTCGGGCTTGATCCGCCCCTTGTTCACACGCACCTCGCCTTTACGCAGGATGCGGTAAATCAGCGTCTTGGGCACGCCCTTGAGCTGAGTACGGAGAAAATTGTCGATGCGCTGGCCGGCAAGCTCCGGCGAGACCTCGAGCAGTTGCACGCCGGAGGTCTGAGAGGGGGTATTGGTCATTCGCGGATGATAGCAATTTTCCCTTATTTGAAGCACCGAAACATTGCTGTTATAGTCCAGACGCCGCCAAAAGCGGCCAAGTCGAGGGATGCCAGCGAAACCGCCATTCCCGACTCAGTACTGTTCGAGGACGTGAGGCCGTCCGACGGAGCTTCTCTCAGTAGCAGAGGCACCGAAACAAGCCTTGAAGACATGATGCGTGCCCCCGCTGGGGAATCGCGATAATCGATAACCCGCTCCCGGACTCTGTGAGCGGCACCCGATTTTCAAAGTATGAGTGTTGGGTGGAGATGCACAGCCATCGGATTGCGTAGCAAAGGCTTTCACAGACGCTTCATTCCGTCCGCTACCGATTGCTGATTCCTCCTCCCCGAACAATTGCCTCTGTTCCGACAGAAGCAGGAGACGTCGTCGCGACGCCGGCCCAACTGGCCTCACATCGCTGGACACTGGAGTGCCTTACAACCATTCCTGACTCACCTGACACCGACCGCGAGAGTCGTGTGTGCCGAACGCCGTTTCCGCTGCCCTGGAAACCGACGGTACTACATGAAAAGAATGCTGATTAACGCAACTCAACCCGAAGAGTTGCGTGTTGCACTGGTCGACGGCCAGCGCCTGTTCGATCTCGATATCGAATCTGGTGCTCGCGAGCAGAAGAAGGCCAACATCTATAAGGGCAAGATCACTCGCGTCGAGCCCAGCCTTGAAGCCGCTTTCGTTGATTTCGGCGCCGACCGCCACGGCTTCCTCCCCCTCAAGGAAATTTCCCGCGAGTACTTCAAAAAGGCTCCGGAAGGCCGCGTTAATATCAAGGACGTTCTGAGCGAAGGTCAGGAAGTCATCGTCCAGGTCGAGAAGGAAGAGCGCGGCAACAAGGGCGCTGCTCTGACCACCTTCATCAGCCTGGCTGGCCGCTATCTGGTACTGATGCCGAACAACCCGCGAGCAGGCGGCATCTCCCGCCGCATCGAGGGCGAAGAGCGTAACGAGCTGCGCGAAGCGTTGAACGGCCTCAACGTACCCGCTGACATGGGGCTGATCGTCCGCACCGCCGGCCTTGGTCGCTCCAGTGAAGAAATGCAATGGGACCTGGACTACCTGCTGCAGCTATGGAGCGCAGTCAAGGAAGCCTCCCAGGACCGCCCCGCTCCCTTCCTGATCTACCAAGAATCCAACGTCATCATCCGCGCCATCCGCGACTACCTGCGCCAGGACATTGGCGAGGTGTTGATCGATAGCGTCGAAGCGCAGAACGAAGCCCTTTCGTTCATCCAGCAAGTGATGCCGCAGTACGCCAGCAAGATCAAGCTGTACGAAGACAGCGTGCCGCTGTTCAACCGCTTCCAGATCGAAAGCCAGATCGAGACCGCCTTCCAGCGCGAAGTGAAGTTGCCGTCCGGCGGATCCATCGTCATCGACCCCACCGAAGCCCTGGTGTCCATCGACATCAACTCGGCACGCGCCACCAAAGGCGGCGATATCGAAGAAACCGCGCTGCAGACCAACTTGGAGGCAGCCGAGGAGATCGCTCGTCAGCTGCGCCTGCGTGACATCGGTGGTCTTATCGTTATCGATTTCATCGACATGACTCCAGCGAAAAACCAGCGCGCCGTGGAAGAGAAGGTACGCGAGGCTCTCGAAGCCGACCGCGCACGCATTCAGGTCGGTCGCATCTCGCGCTTTGGCTTGCTGGAAATGTCCCGTCAGCGTCTGCGTCCATCGCTCGGCGAAACCAGCGGCATCGTCTGCCCTCGTTGCAACGGCCAAGGCATTATCCGTGACGTCGAGTCACTCTCCCTGGCCATCCTGCGCCTGATCGAAGAGGAAGCACTCAAGGACCGCACCGCCGAAGTTCGCGCCCGCGTACCCTTCCAGGTTGCCGCCTTCCTGCTTAACGAAAAGCGCAACGCCATTACCAAGATCGAACTGCGCACCCGCGCGCGGATCTTCATTCTGCCGGACGATCACCTGGAAACGCCGCACTTCGAAGTGCAGCGTTTGCGTGACGACAGCCCGGAAATCGTCGCCGGTCAGGCTAGCTACGAAATGAGCCCGACCGAGGTCGAGGAAGCTCAGCCAGTCAGCTCTACACGTACGCTGGTTCGCCAGGAAGCCGCAGTGAAAACTGCACCACAGCGCACCGCCCCTGCACCGACGCCCGCCCCCGCGCCAATAGCAACTGCGCCTGTCGCTCCGGAGCCGAGCCTGTTCAAGGGGCTGGTCAAGTCCCTGGTTGGCCTCTTCGCCGGCAAGCAGGAAGCACCGACGGTCGAAGCCGAGAAGAAACCTGCCGCGAGCAGCCGCCCGCAACGCAACGATGAGCGCCGTAGCGGTCGTCAACAAAACCGCCGTCGCGACGCACGCGGTAATCGTGATGAAGAGCGCAAGCCACGCGAGGAACGTGCTCCGCGCGAAGAGCGCGCCCCTCGTGAAGAACGCCCGGCCCGCGAAGAGCGTCAGCCGCGCCCGCCACGCGAAGAGCGCAAGCCACGCGAAGCCCGTGAGCCGATCGAGGCCAACGATAGCCCTTCGCAGCAGCAGCCACGCCGCGAACGCACCCCTCGTGAAGACCGTCAGCCCCGCGAAGAGCGCAAGCGCGAACTGCGCGCACCGCTCGACGAACCAACGCAGACCGCTCCAAACGCCGGCACCGGTGAGGAGACTACCGAGCGTAAGCCGCGCCCGCCTCGCGAGGATCGCAAGCCGCGCGCGGAGCAAAGCGTGAGCGCGGAGGAGTTGCAACAGAGCGAAACGGCTGAGAACGCCCAGGACGAGCAGGATTCGACCGAGAACGGTGATCGCCCACGGCGCCGTTCCCGTGGTCAGCGTCGTCGCAGCAACCGCCGTGATCGTCAGCGCGACGCTAACGGGAACGAGATCGACGGCGAAAGCGAGACCACCACAGCCGAAGTCAACGAAAGCAATGCTCCGGTGAAATCCGAGCAGGTCGCCATTGCCGCGACCGCAGCGGCCCTCGCTGCTAACACGGCCGATACCGATACGGCGCCAGCTGTAGCCCAGGCAGACGTCGAGGCTGCTCCACAAGCACTGATACAAGCTGAAACGGCCAACGAGACCGCTGCCGAAACCGAAGTGGCTGAGCCAGCCGAAAGCGTCGCACCGATTGCTCAGGCAGACACCGTTGAGGTAGTCGCTGCGCAAGCCGAGCCTGCCCCTGCCCCTGCCCCTGCCCCTGCCCCACAGGTAGCCAGCCAGCCTGAGTCGATCGTGAGCGAGCCCACTCCCACTGAAGCAGCCGCACCTGTCGCTGAGCAGCCTGCTCCGGCGTCGATCGAGCCGGCACCAGCCCCGACCATGACCGGTCGTGCGCCTAACGATCCGCGCGAGGTACGTCGTCGCCGCATCGAGCAGGAGCGTCTGGCAAAGGAAGCCGCTGAAACTGAAGCAAAAGCAGCCGAAACTCGGGCTCCGACAGCAACCGAAACTCAAGCCGAAGCAGACTTGTCGTCAGACCTGGCCAGCCCGGAGATCGTGAGCGCGCCAATTGGCGATGCACCAGCCGAACAAACGGCCAGCGCAGCCAGCGGCGAGGAAAAGATTGCTGAAGCCGCCCCACAGCCTGAGCAGTTCACAACAGAGCCGGAAGTCGAACAAGTCTTCGCCGAGACCACGCAACCCGAGGCAGAGCCGTTCAAGCCCGCCACGCAAGCGGAGCCTGAGGCTGACGAAGCCGACGAGCAGGACGACGACAAAAAGCGTCAGAGCTGATAGCCACAGCTGTTGAAGCCCTGCATGCAGGGCCTCCAACTAAAAGCCCCGGTTTCTAGCCGGGGCTTTTTATTTGAGCGGCTTCGCTTCGCTGCGAGCAGGCTAACCGCCACGCATTCAGGCTCGCCAAAAATGACGAACCCCACTCTTAAGTGGGGTTCGTCATTTCACTCCCGCAGGGAGCGGGCATTTCTCATGGCGTCATCAGGCGCGATCGATGCCTTTTTTCAGGGTATCCTTGGCTTCACCCTTCACCTGCTGCGCGTCACCCTTGACTTCCTGACGTTGCCCTTCGTTCTTCATGCGCTGGTTGTCGGTAGCCTCACCGAGCCCTTGTTTTACCTTTCCGGCCGCTTCATTGAGGTTGCCTTTCATTTTGTCTTCAGAGCTGCTCATGGCATGTTCCTCTCGCTTCGTGGGTTATGAACAATGGACCGAGCCAATCGCGCGATAGTTTCGCTTTTCCGAAAAGCGGTATCGACACGCTTCCAGGCCAGAAAGGTTCAACCGCTACGTGCTTTTTTCATCAGCCGGTTGAACAGCGGTCGTCCGGCCAGGTGAAAAAATAGCGGCGCGCCAACGATCAGATAGAAGTAATAGGTAACGAAGCGCCAGACAAGGATGGCGGCCGCAGCGGTTGATTTGCCTACCAAAGGCGCGAGCAAGGCAGCCGATGCCAACTCGGCACTGCCTGCACCACCCGGCAACAAGCTCAACTGCCCGGCAGTAAGGGCCAGTAGCTGGATGATGAAGGTCCACGCCCAGGCGAGTTGGCTACCCAACCCCTGCAGGGTGAGGTAAAGCACGCTGTAACGCAGCAGCCAGTGCAGTGTCGTCAGTACGAACACGCCAAGCAGGATCGCCCGCGGCAGCCGGAAACAATCCAACAGAGCATTGCGGAAGCTCAACACCTTGCGCGCCCAGAAGCGCTTTCGTGGGGCCTTCATGCCCAGACGACCGGCCAGCCAACCATTGATCAAAAATACCTGCCGATGGAAACGCCCGAGCAACGCCAGCAGGACCATCAGGCCGAGCAGCAACGCAGCGCTGAAACCCAGCAGGCTGGCGATATAGGTGTTGATCGAGTGAGTTACCGCGTAAATCAACACACCCACCAGTGCGCAGCTGAAGAACAGTAGATCGGCCAATTGTTCGACGGCAAAGGTTGCGGTGCCCTTGGCAGGCGTCACGCCCTGGCGAAGCAACAATGCCATCATCGTCAGCGGCCCGCCGGCCCCGCCCGGCGTGGCGCAGATTGCAAACTCGGTGGCGATGACGATGCCCAGCGCACGAGGCTGCCGCAGGCGACGGCGCCCGATCAGCAGTCGCAACCGAAACGCATTGAGATACCAGCCGAGCACGATCATGCCAAGCATCGCCAACAACAGCCCCGGCGGGAAGCGTAGCAACCGCTCGAACAGTCCGCTGCCGCCCAACAGAAACGGAACCAGTGCCGCGATCAGCAAGGCGCCGAACAATAGCCACCAGCGGCGGTTCATGCCACGGCGCTCGATACAGGTGCGTGCCGGCGCAACCACTCGATTTTGGTCATTGGCGTTCTTCCTTCCGCCAGCAGCCTGGCCAGCAGATCAAGCCAGTAGCGACGAGAAAACTCGTGGCGCATATCGACCGGATGCAGCCCGAGACGCAACACCGCTGCCTGACGGTGCCGGCTGAGCATTTTTTCACTGACTAGATGTGACATGCCGCGGCGCCAGGCGCTGCGCGCGCTCCAGACCAAGCCGGGTGCGTCTATTGCGGTGTAATCGGGCAACAGGTAGAAATGCCCCGGATCGCTGGTGTAGCTCAGACCAGTTGCCGCCAAGGCCTGCCGCGCCCCGGTACCCAACAACCACGCCGGCGCGACGAAACCGTGCAAAGGCCACTGGTTTCGCTCGAACAGCTCGATGCCTCGCTGCAGGCGCCTGGCTGACTCGTGCCGATCCAGCGAATAGAACTCTCCTTCATGCGTAAACACCCGGCGCATGAACCACTCGCGAGGCGTGCGAGGCGCCGGCGCCTCGTCTGCGTGATGGTAGCCGTGCAGTATCAGCTCATCACCGCGGGCGAGACGCCCATCGAGCATATGCCTGAATTGATGATGGTCTTCGAGTCGGTTGCGGTGATGGAAATCCGGCACCACCAACCAGGAAATCGGAATCCCGCCCAGCGCATCGACGGCTTCGACAAAGGGTTCGTAGTCAGGCCAGGTTTCCGGCGCCACGTCATGCAGCACCAGCATCAGGCTGCGCTCAGCCATGCACGGCGACCGGCAGATCGACAGTACCCATTACTGCGTGATAGTGCGCGAGCAGGCCGGCCACTACGGCGTCCCAGGCATGATGAGCTTCGACGTGCTGGCGGGCTTGGGCACCCAGCAAGCGTGGGTCGTCCTCGAAGATCTCGCGCACCGTCTGCGCCATCGCCAGTGCATCCAGCGGGCGGCACAGGCGGCCGGTATGAAACGGCACCAGCTCAGGCAATGCACCGGCTCGCGCAGCAACCACCGGAATGCCACAGGCCATGGCCTCCAGTGCTACCAGCCCGAACGTTTCCTGGTTACCGGCATGCAGCAACACATCGCAGCTGGCCATATAACGCGCCACATCGGCTGCCGGACAGAAACGGTCGATCACCGTAACGTTCTCCGGCACCCGGTGAGGCATGCGCGACCCAACCAACAACAGATGATAGGGCTTGCCAAGTGACCGAGCGGTGTCCAGCAGGACATCGATGTTCTTCTCTCTGGAGCCGCGTCCGGCAAACATCATCAGCCGCGCCTCCTCTGGCAACCCCAGCTTCCGGCGCAGTTCAGGATCGCGTCGATCTGGGCGGAAGGTTTCCAGATCCACGCCCAAGGGCTGCACATAGACATCGCCGACGCCAAGGTCCTGCAGCTTTTCGGCCATTATCCGACTCGGCGCAAGCACACGGTCGAAGCCGCTGTACAGCCGCGAGACGTAGCCGTTCATGTTCGTGCCCAGCCACCCGCCGATGCGGTTGCTTACCAGCAGCGGCAGGTCGGAGTGATAGAACCCGATGACCGGAACGTCGAGACGTCGCCCCGCGTCCAACGCCGCCCAGGCGGTCATGTACGGATCACCGACTTCGATCACATCGGGGCGCAGGATGTGCAACTGATTGCGCCACGGAGCGCGCCGTACCGGGAAACGGTAGCCCTTGCCGAAAGGCAGCGCCGGTGCGGGTATCTGATAAATGCCGCCGTTATGGCTATGACTGTCGCCCGGCACCAAGATGCTGTGGCGCACCCCCGAATACAGTTGCAGCCGGCGGTGTTTGGCCTCGAGATAGGTACGCACCCCACCACTGGCGGGGGCGTAGAACATTGTCATGTCGGCGATATGCAAGATGGAGCGTCTCCGTAAGGTCTCGATGCAGCACCTTCGGAAGACGAGCGACGGCTAACTCGCTCAGCCGGTACCCACCGCGGCTAGCGCCGGCTGCGCCCGAAAGATTCTGCAATGAAATCAATGGACAACCAGCCTTGACAGTTGTTCGCGCGAGCCGAGTCGGCGACCTTAGCCATCGACGCGCTTGTCCCCCTCATCCTTGCCCTCGGACGACGCATGCTCGATGACAGCATTCATCTCCGCTCCGAACAGCAGCACCGCTGCGGAAATATAGAAGTAGAGCAGCAGCACGATGACCGCCCCGATACTGCCGTAGGTGGCGTCGTAGTTGCCGAAGTTCTGCACGTAGATACCGAAGCCCACCGATGCGGCAATCCAGACGATGACCGCCAGCACTGAACCCGGCGTGATGAAGCGAAACTCCTGCTCGACGTCTGGCGTGACGTAGTACAGCAACGCCACGACCAGCATCATCAGAAACACGATTACCGGCCAGCGCAGCCACGTCCACAGCGTTACCACAATGTCCTTCAGGCCTACCTGCTCTGCGAGCCACTCGATCACCTGCGGTCCAGTCACCATCAAACCTGCCATCGAGAGCAGAATCAGCGCCAGGCCGACGGTATAAACGACCGCCAACAGCATCAGCTTCCAGGTCGGCCGGCCCTCCTTGACGTCGTAGGCCTTGTTCATGGCATTCATCAGCGAGCGAACGCCGATCGACGCGGACCACAACGCAACAAGAATACCTATCGATAGCAGCCCGCTTTTCTGCTCCTGCATCTGGTCGATCACCGGATTGACCAGCTGCAGTGCATCGGGCGGAAGCATCAGCGATACCTGCTCGCGCAGCCAGGCGAAGAAATCCTCAAGATTGAGCATGCCCAGCATGGCAATCAGGAACAGCAGGAAGGGGAACAACGAAAAAATCGCTCGATAGGCCAGCGCCGATGCATAGGTCGTCATGTCATCGTTGCTGAACTCCTTCACGGTGCGTTTCAGCAACTCGAAACTGCCGATGCCGCGCGTATCCAGCAATGCCATTGCGTTACCCCCGAGCTGATAAAAACCGAAACCATCAAAAAATGGGACGACCGGACCGTACAAGAGTTCTCCTACGGCCGCCCCGGCTGTCGCCCAGACAGAGACTCGTGAAATCCGCCTGCGCCGGTATCCATGACGTACCGGAGTGGCCCGCGTTATCGGCCTGAGCGGAGCGTAATTGTTGCGTATGGCAACGGTAACCAAGGAACTTTCGGCCTCGCCAACGCTCTTGATGGAGTCTCAGTTCAGTGCATCGCTGAATGCAGGCGCAACCGCGCAGCGCAACGACCGGAACATGCGGTTGATCTGTCGGAATCTCGGCTCGCCCCGAAAATTGCCACGCGGATACGCCAGATATGGCTTATGCCGCTTTCGCGGCCGCAGGAGCATCGAATGAAATCGGGATATGCAACGGACGCCCCACAGCCACGAATGAGCGCAGACCTTCTCAAATACGCCCGCTTGATCTTTACCAAAGGCAGCGGCGCCGCGGCTACGCTCGGCCTGAATATTCTGCTGGCGCGCCTATTGGTTCCCGAGCTCGCCGGTACGGTGTTCTTTTGCGTCGCCTTGGGCATCTTTCTGTCGCTGCTGGCGCGGCTTGGGTTGGACATCGCCTGTCTGAAGAGTATTTCTTCATTGAGCAATGGCCAGCAACGCCGCTACTTTCACCGTGCGCTGGGCCTCGCCACGCTGATGAACGTTCCGGTCTTTCTGATCGGCCTGGCGGTGGTGTATTTCTCCGAAACCACCCAGGCGCATTTCGCTCACGCCACCGTACTGTTCGCGGTCACCGCGCTCGGCCTGTCGTTGCTCAGCATTTCCAGCGAGACGCTGAAAGCCAAACATAGAACCAGCGAGGGACTGTTCTGGCAGACCGCGTTTCAACCAACCCTGACGTTGCTGCTGGTCGCGATCTCCGGCAATGACCTGACCACCGTGGCCAGCTGCTTTGCGATCAGCTACGGCCTGGCCATTGTTGGCTCGATATGGCGCGCCCATTCCAGCTTACCGGCGCCCGACTCCGAACACGCGCTCAGCTGGCGGGAAATGCTCACCTTGTGCATACCGCTGATGCTCATCGCCGTGATGAACAGCATCATCGAGCTGTCCGACACCTTGATGCTCGGCGTACTGCGCTCGGCCAGCGAGGTCAGCATCTATTACATAGCTGCCAAGATCGCCGCGCTCTCGACGACCTTGCTGTTCATCATCAACGGCACCATCGCCCCCGACATCTCGAAACGCTGGGCCCGGAACGACCGTGCGGGGGCATTCGCCATCGTGCGTAAGTATTCGCGCTTCATGCTTGCGCTGGCCCTGGTGATCCTGCTCGCCATCGGCCTGCTGCGCGAATACATCCTGGCCGTGTTCGGCGCCGAGTATCGGGAACAGGGCGTCTACCCGTTGCTGGTGCTGGCTGCTGGTTATTTCTTCGTGCTGGCCGCAGGACCGCTTGGCATCTTCATGACCATGACAGGCAACCATCGCCGCTACCTGCACAACAACATCGCCGCCTGTGTGATCAACGTGGCGCTCAACCTGATTCTGATTCCGCGCTACGGCGTCAATGGCGCCTGTTTCGCCACCGCCGTGGCGCTGACACTGAAAAACGCCCTGCTCTACGTCCAGTTCAAACAAATCGAAAGGAGTCCGACGCCATGACTGACCGGGTAAACGTAATTGCTTACGGAGCCTATGACCGGCACAACTATGGCGACCTGCTCTTTGCAATCGTCCTCAAACGTTATCTGGAAGCGGACGGCCGCTTTTCCGTACTGGTCGCGGCGACCAAGAAATCCGATCTTTCGAGCTATGGCGCGCTACCTACCATTCCGCTGAAGAAAGCACTGGAAATAACCCGTGACCAGCCTAAAACCATGCTCATCGTCGCCGGCGGCGAATGCCTGACCGCGCAATGGGAAAGCATCATCGGCTACCTCGCGCCGCAGGCGATCTACTACCCGATTAAGGCCAGCCCCTACCTCATCGGCCACAAGGCATTCATTCGCCTGAGCCGACTGTTCACCTCGATTCCGTCGGATATCCCGCTGGTATTGGGCGAGCGCGACCTGCCCGGTTACAAGGTGATGTACAACAGCGTGGGCGGTAACGAGATCAGCCGAAAGAAACCGCTGATTCATCAAGCCATCAGACGGAATCTCAAGGACTGCACCTATGTTTCGGTGCGTGACCGCGAGACCTCGGCCGAACTGGACAAGCTTGGTGTCGAGCACAACTTGGTGCCCGACAGCGCCATTCTCATATCCGATATTTTCCCGCAGCAGGTCGACTCGACCGAGCCCGGCCATATCGTCTTCCATATATCCGATCACCACGCCAAGCGGCGCATCGAGGCGATCGCCCAGCAACTGACCGAACTCAACGTCAGCACCGGGCTGAAGATCGCCCTACTCACCATCGGTAAGGCCCCTGGGCATTCCGACGACGGCCCGCTCGACAAGCTGCACAGCCTGCTGGGCGACGAGCGCGCTTACCGTGTCGACAGCGGCAACATCGAAGACATCATCCGCTGCATCGCCACCAGCAAGCTCTACTGCGGCACCAGCCTGCATGGCGCCATCACCGCCCTGGCATATGCCGTTCCGCAGATCGCGCTGCTTCCGCAGCGCGTCGTCAAACTGTCGAGTTTTCTCGAAACCTGGGTGCCGAAGCAGTCTTGCGGATTCGCGGAGGTCCCCCAGATCAGCCAGATCGGTTCCAACCTGATCAACGCCTTCGGCGACACCCAGCGAGCCGAGCTGCGGGCTGTAGTCGAAGCCATGAAAAGCCGCGTGCGCGCCAATCTCGACCACATGGTCAAACTTTACGAGCAGGCGCCGGTTCGAGGCGAGACGGCGACAAATGGGCAACCCGATTCAGAAGCTCTCGCCGCGAACTGAGCTTCCCGACAAGCACGTGAAAAACAGCGGCAAACACCCGCAACGATGCGGTGACGAAATTCACACCGCTAACGGCTGCCTGCAAGGTCGCTCCCTCTGGAGCGACCGATGATTGGCGATAGGGGCAGGAAGGTCTGCTCCTTCGTTGTCGTAAGAGCCGGCTTGCTGACGATCCGTCATGCCAGCAGCTCTGCTCAAACGCTCCTATGCATGAACAGCCTAACCAAACAATTCACTGTGGTTAGGGCTAGCAGCGGAGCAGGCCTTGTCAGTTCCCGCCTGACAGGAAGTCCACCACCATCGTCGACATCGCTCGCGTTCCCACCACCAGCGCGCTCTCATCTACGAAGAACTCAGGATTGTGATTGGGTGCGGAGGTAGTCGGATCCTGGCCCTCCGGAGTGATACCGAGAAACATATAGAGACCAGGCACCTGCTGGGCAAAGAAGGAAAAGTCTTCAGCCGCGCCTGGCAGTTCGGCAGTGCCCACCTTGCCATCGGCAGCCCGTTCGATGGCAGGGGCCATGCGCTCGGCCAGTTCGGCGTCGTTGATAGTAGTGCTGTACATGGGCTCGACCGATACCTGCGCCGTTGCTCCAGCGCTTTCGGCAATCTTCTGCGCGCTGAGCTTCAGGTCATCACCGACCTGCGCGCGGACACCCTCGTCGTAGGTGCGGATGGTACCGGACATCTCTACGGTTTCCGGGACGATATTCGGCCCGCTGCCGCCGTTGATGGTGCCGATAGTGATGACCGTCGGCGAGAGCGTGAGGTTGGCTTTGCGGCTGACTACGGTCTGGATGCCGTTGATCACTTGAGCCGACGTGACGATGGGGTCAACGGTATTCCAAGGCATGCCGCCGTGGCCTTGGCTGCCGGTGACGCGGATATTGAGCATGTCGCTGGCGGCGGTGGTCGCACCGGTGCGCCAGCTAATCTGCCCTGATGGGCCCGGCATAACGTGCAGGGCGAAGATGGCGTCCGGCTTCAACGATTCGAATAGCCCTTCCTCCAGCATTTTCTTTGCGCCCCAGCTGGCGTCTGGTCCTGGCTGGACCAGGCTGGAACCTTCCTCGGCGGGCTGGAAGATAAACATCACCGTGCCTTCAAGCTGGTCCTTCATCCCGGCCAGGACACTGGCAGTGGCCATCAGCATGGCCGTGTGCGCATCGTGGCCACAGGCATGCATCACATCCACCTCAGTGCCGTGGTAGTCGCCCCGCGCCTGGGAGGCGAAGGGCAAGCCCGCCGGCTCTTTGATGGGCAGCGCATCCATATCGGCGCGTAACGCTACCGTGCGCCCGGCTTTGGCGCCCTTGAGGATACCGACGACGCCGGTACGGGCGATGTCGGTCGTGACTTCCAGGCCCAGCGACTTGAGATGATCGGCGACCAGCTTGGCGGTGCGGGTTTCCTGCTCGCCCAATTCAGGGTGCTGATGGATATCCCGCCGCCACTCGATCAGCTGGGGCTCTATCGCGGCGGCATCCTTGCGCACTTGCTGCTCCAGCTGGGTATTGGCGTTGACGCCCAGGCTGAGCAGCAGGCCTGCCAACAGGGCTGGATAAAAGGGCTTGGGTAGAAAGGTCATATGCTGTACCTGATCAGGTTGTGTGAAAGGACGTTGTTGCACTGTCCCGTAGCATGTCTTTGCCCTGTGCAACTCTGATGAGCCCCAACGGCTTGGCTGGATTAGCAGCGCTACGATCAATCCCGGATTCCGGGCGATCAGGCACGGCTTCATGCGCCTTTGCTTGCCGTGTGGGCAGGTACCGCCTTCCCATTCTGGACATCGCTGGCGGCCTGGAAGTTTCAGCCTCTGCTTACCTGATGCAAGCCACTCCAGTCGCTTGAAAAGAAAAGGCCCACATCGCTGCAGGCCTTGAATTTACTGGTGCCGGTGAGAGGAGTCGAACCCCCGACCTTCGCATTACGAATGCGCTGCTCTACCTACTGAGCTACACCGGCAACAAGCGGCGCATCATTGAGTTTCGCCGGTGCGGCTCAAGCCCCTTCCCGGCGAAATCTACCGCTTGGCAGAGCCGGAAGCGACGCTGCGTGACGTCACAAGCCAGCCGAGGTCGAGCCGGTTGTGCTGGCCGAACTCAAGTTCGATCGAGGAGCTTCGCTGTGTTCGGCGCTTTGCTGCTTGACCTGAGCCGCGACCTCTTCGCCTTTGGCGGATGTCTTCTGATATCCCTCCTCAGCCTTGTGGCGAAGCTTGTCGGTCATGCGGTCACTGGCCTCACCCAGCATCTCGTCCTCACGCCGCGTCGGCGGCACCGAAGCAGCCAGCAACGCACCCAACGCGATACCGATGGCACCAAGTGCCAAGGGTTGCTCCTGGAGCAGTTGATTGAAGCCACCACGCGCCCGGTCAGCGCCACCGCGCAGCCTTTCGGAGGCATGGCGCCCAGAGTCGCTGGCCCGTGTACGGGCATTGCCGAGCGACTCGGACATGTTGTGGCTCATCTGACTGGCCTTGTCCTTGATGCTAGCGCCTTGTTGCTTGACCCCAGCGGCCTTGGCCGAAAGTTTCTCACCCATCGAGGGTCCGGTTGAGGCGCCATAGCTGGTAGTGGTGATATTCGAATGCGGCTGACGATTCTGCCCCGCCATCATCCAAAGCAACCCTATCGATGTCAGTACCGTCGGCACAGGGTTGGCCTTGACTGTATTGCTCAGGTTGGAAAAGAACTCTCCGCCACCACCTTTCACGTACCCCAGTGCGGTGTCGATGAGCTCGCCCGGAGACAACTTGCTCTCCAGCGCGTGAACGATATTGCCTATCTCGGCTCGCTGCTGATCAATTTCCCGCTCCAGCTCGGCGGGATCCTTCTGTGCTTCGGCATCTATCTGATTACGTGTGCTCATGATGTGTGCCCCTTGACGGCTTCTTTATCCTTGTTGACCGAGTGAATGGTGCGCTCAGGCTTGAACGAGGAGGCCTCGAACTTCTTCTTGCCGGCAGACACCATCACCAGCCCGATCACTACGACGACACCGCCAACGATCAGCGCGGCGAGCCATTGCTCCATGACCGTACTCAGGCCATACACCGCCGACATGAGCAGGACGATGAAACCACCAAGCAGCACCGCACCGCCGGTCGCAACGCTGGCAGCTCCGGCCTTGGTGGCGCGGATGGATTCGCTCAGTTCGGCTTTTGCCAGCGCCAGCTCTTTGGTCACAAGAGATGGCACTTCATGAGTCAGCTGTCGCAGCAGCCCTCCTACGGAGGTGTCGTTCTCGGTGCGCATGCCTGGCTCCGGTGTCACCGTGGTCGTGGTTGTCTTACGTGCTTCGCTCATGGGAAAAGCCCTCCGTCAGTACCTTTGCCGTCGCGGTTGGTTGTGGAGCCCAGACCAGCGCCCGATGTCGAACCCAGGCCGCTACCGGTGCCTGTGCTGGTCCCAGTGCTGCTGGTGCCAAGACCGGACCCGACGCCTGCGCCAGTGGTGCCACTACCGATACCGGCGCCCGTTCCGCTCGTAGACGTAGCGGGACGCGAACTGGTGGCTGAGGAAACCCCGGCGTTGCTGATGCTGCCAATCGTTCCAGACTCACCGGTGTTCAGACGTTCGTTCAGCTCATCCTGATCGGAGAAATGGCCACCCCGGCCCGAGGATGAAAACGAAGTGGAGCTATCGTGATGGCCATAGTCGCCATGAGAAGTTCGCTTGCTGGAGGCACGAGCGAACCGGGTCAGCCCGAAACCGAGGGCAACGCTGCCGGCAATGAACAAGCCCGGGTTATCCCGTGCCAGCCGATTCACGTCCTGAAACAGCTGATCCACGCTCTTTCCGCGTAGATCATCCGAGAGCTTGACCATGCTTTGCGCCATGGTTGAAACATAAGTGGACAAGCCCAGACGATCCTGACCTTCCAGTTCCTGAGCAGCTGCCTTCGCGCTTTGAGCGACAGCTTCTAGCTCATCGGCAGCTGTTTCGCGATAGCCTTCAAGCTGGCTCTTGCCTTGAGTTTTCACCTCATCGGCAGCGTGCCGAGCCTTGGCTTTCGCGTCTTCAGCTGCATGCCCCATCGTCGAGCCGGTGGTGGACTGGCTGGAGGTAGAGGTTGGAGTGCTGGAAGCAGAATTGGGGCCGGTCTTGGGCTGGCCACCGTAACCAGTGATTTCTTCGTCGGGTGTCGTCATTTTGATTCACCTTTTATATGGCTTGGCCGGAAGACCACGGTCCGTAAAAAAACAGCAATTGCAGAACCGCGAACTGTGTAATTTCGGTGCGCACATATATGGTGACCGGGTCTGTATTTTCGAGTTCCCTTATTTCGGCAAGCCCCCCGACCGGGAAAGTTAGTTGCGTAAACTTGTCTTTTTTCTTAACTTTTCCAAACCCGGCTAATGGCAACTTGCCCGCAATTCTTTGCAATGCCGCCAAACTAATGGGTTTAAGCGTAACGGCGTAGCTAACAAGCGAAACGGTTGCTCGATAGTTTAAACAGCTCAGATAAACCGAAGTCGCGCCCCACCCTTCCCACCGAGCGAAACCGCATCCGACGAGCAGCACTCTTGTTTGTAGCCGCCTTTTTCAAAGCATAAAAAAACGGGCCCGTAGGCCCGTTTTCATTTTTGGTCGCGGTTTACAGCGGACCGATGGTGGAGCAAGTTTTCTTGGCTTTTGCATGCTTCTGCAGCGGAGCCAATTGTGGGCGGTGCTTACCGCTCCGAACGTCCAGCGACATGATGTTCTCACCCCAGCGCGGACCAGCTGCCCAGTAGGTGCTCGGGATGCAGTTCTCGTTCAGGTAGGCCAGCAGGTTGTCGGTAGCGACGACAGCAGACGGGGAGAAATCCGGGATGCCATGCTCGCCAATGTAACCACGCAGCTTGTTCTTCTTCAGCCACTCCACCCACGGCTTGACCCGCTCGACGCCAAGCATCGGATGGAAGGTTTCGGCGCGCTTGGTATAGGTACCCGAGTAATCGAAGTCCAGATACTGGTGCGCTTCGTAGACCAGGTTGTTCTTCGGATCGCGCATCCACGGATCGTTGATCAGCTGGGTGTTGTACTTCTGCCAATGGAAGGCGCTGGAGTAACGATCGCCGGCAATCATGATCCACTTGGTGGGGTCGATTTTACGGATCGCCTGACCAGCTGCCTGGGCAGTTTGCGGCCACATGTTATTGCCAGTGTTGTACGGCTCGTTCATCAGACCGTAGCCATACAGCGCCGGGTGCCTGGACAACTCCACGGCAATCTTGCGCCAGGTCTCGGCAAACTGCGCCCGCGGTACTTCCGGTGAGTTGATCACCTTGCCGTAATAGCGGTAGTAGTTGTGCATATCAAGGATGACCTTGATGCCGTGCTTCTGTGCATGATCCAGCGACAGCTTGATGCGCCCCAGCTCAGCCGCGTTCAGCTCTGTACCGAGCTTGGGCTGGATACGTTCCCAAAGGAAGCCCAGACGGACCAGCTTGAAGCCCAGCTCGCTGTGACGCTTGTAGTAGGACTCGTCAGCGTAGGTGTAGCCCTTGTTGTAGACGCCCGGAACGGTGCCCGGATCGAACACGCCGGAACCGAAGTTGACGCCAACCAGGTCGATGCCGCTGCCGTCGGAGACCACCGGGGGGGTAGGCGCCGGAGCTGGAGTCGGAGCAGGCGTTGGAGCCGGAGCCGGAGCGGGTTTCGATACCGAAGGCGTGGTCGCGCCAGTGCTGGACACCACGCTGATGGTCTTCGGATAGCCCACAGCGCTGGCCGACAGTGCAGAGCCCTTCAGCATCACCGACAGGTGAGCGCCAACGTCATAGACCGCAGCGACCTGACGCACTTGACCGTCGGCCAGTTTCACCGAGGTACCGACAACGAACGCGGACTTGTTAGCGGCGTTATCAGGGATCGAGAAGCCAGCCGACTTACGGTAGATGCCATTTTCCCAATCTGTGTTGGTAAAGCTATTCATGCTGGCCGTGTAGCTGCTGCTAGGTGCAGTCGGAGCCGGAGTCGGTGCGGGCGCAGTCGGCGCCGGCGCTGGCTTCGCGGCAGTATTCGAGCTGACTACGGTGCTGACAGTGCGCGGTGCACCAACTTTGGCGCCATCGAGCAGGCCGCCGTCGACGTAGAGGCTGATGTTCTTACCAACCACGTAGACGCGGGTGATCTTGCGCACCTGGCCGTCAGCGAACTTGATCTGTACGCCCGGCTTGAATGCGGCGATCGCAGCGGACGATGCCGGGACCGAAAGGCCTGCAGACTTGCGCCAGACACCATTGAGGAAATCGGTGCTGTTGAACTTGTTGATCGAGGAGGTGAAGGCAGTCGCCGACGATGCAGTTATCGAAATATCAGCAGCTGCGTGACCGCTCATGGCGAAAGTGCCAAATGCTGCAGCAAGAGCGATGGAGCGAACAAGTGCCTTAGGGGCACCAGTAAAAACATTGATAGACATTCAGTCTCTCCGAAACTTAATACTTCGAAAGGCCGGAGCCTTTAAAAAAGTGCGGGAGTTAATTAAGTCGTACAGGCGCTTACTGGCAGATATCTCACTACGCGCAACCGGACGAACCGCTTGGCAAAGGACGCCGGATTACCTAGTGGGTGAACCCGGCAATCCGTTGCGTGGCGGCTTTATAATAGGTTTTAAAAAGAACTCAAAATTTTTTTGACGGCATTAGATCGCCAAATCTCCGCCATCTTTTTGGCCAGCCATTAATGCGCTATTAGAATGTGGCTTTTTGATATTGCGCCTAATAGTATCCCAGCCGCTTTAGATCGTTTATTTACTCGCCAAGTCGGCGTCATTTTTTTGAATTTCGCCCTCGGCAGGTTTGCTTTCGGCTATAGGACGAACCGACGAACGGTCACAGCAAGATCCTCCAATTTCCGGTCGGCTGATAGGAGAGGAAGGGAGATTTCCGCCCCGGTAATTCCCGAAACGAACCCCCACGACGGCAATCGGAGCCACCATGACGCAGCACACGTTCAAAGTCGGTGATCACGTCCGCTGGAATTCAGAAGCCGGCCATGTCACTGGCCATATCACCAAGGTCCATACGCGCGATACCGACTACAAAGGGCACACGCGCAGGGCCAGCCCCGACGAGCCCCAATACGAGATCAAAAGCGACAAGACCGACCACGTTGCGATGCACAAAGGAAGCGCGCTGAGCAAAATCGGATGACCCTGCCCCAACATATCTGGACGATTGGCCATTCCACGCACACGCCCGAGGCGCTCATCGCGCTGCTACGCCACTACCGTATCGAGGCGATCGCAGATGTTCGCCGCTTCCCGGGGTCGAGACGCCTGCCTCAGTTCATGTCGGCGAATCTGGAAGCCTCGCTCGCCCAGCATGGCATCGGCTATGAGTGGATAGAGGAGCTCGGCGGCCGCCGCCGAGCTCCTCCAGGGCCGAGCATGAGTGCGTGGCGCAACACCTCGTTCCGCGGCTACGCCGAGCATCTGAAAAGCGAGGAGTTCGCCAGCGGATTGCAACGGCTCCTGCGTCTGGCCGCCCGCCAGCCAACCGCCATGATGTGCGCGGAGGTTCTCTGGTGGCGATGCCATCGCTCCATGGTGTCGGACGTGCTGAAGCTGCAGGGTATCGAGGTATGGCATATCCAGGACGAACAACGGCTGACGCTGCATCCCTACACCTCGCCGGCAAGACTGGAACGTGGCGAGCTGACCTACGACGAAGGTGCGGGTGAGCCGCTCAAGACAACCGGGCCTGGCGCATCCTGAGCGCAGCCAACGCTGAGAGGCAGTGAAGCAGCGGCCGCAGCCGCATCCATGCGAAGCCTGCTCGGGCTGGAGCGGGGCGAAACTTTTCTGTCTTCATAGCTTCATATGGCTGGATCGCTCGCAGCCGCCGCATTCCGGCTCCAGCAATAGAGCCAAACGCCACTGCGCAACACCCTCATAGGACCGCGACGGACCCGCTTGCTCTAAACGGCATGCTCAGGGAGAACTGCAATTGCCAACTCTAAGCCTGTCAGAAAAGCTCGTTGCGGCCACACAACGGTTCGCAGGCGGTTCTTCCGCGAAGATATTCAAAGGTATGGCGACTCTCGCCGTCGGCAATGGGCTGGCGAGAATCGCGGGCTTGGTAGCCATACCGTTCCTTACCCGGATCTACAGCCCCGAGCACTTCGGCATTCTTTCGGTTTTCACCGCCCTGCTGCTGATACTGACGCCCTTGATGACGCTGCGTTACGAGCTTGCCGTCCCGCTGCCCCGCCGAGACAGCACGGCCATGATCCTGATGGCGCTGTCCGCCCTCCTCATCGTCCTGATGACCTTGGCCTTGAGCGTGATGCTCGCGCTGGTCGGCCCCGCTCTGCTGACCGTGGCCTCGGTGGAGGCACTGATACCGTACCGCTGGATTTTGATCTTCGCCCTGTTCAGTGCAGGTATATATGAGGTGCTGCTGATCTGGGCAGTACGCCGACGCGCCTATTCGACCATCGCTCGGACTCAGCTGCAGCAGAGCGTCATCGGGTCGATTGCCAAGATTGCGTTGGGAATGGTGGGACTGAAGCCGCTCGGGCTTCTCGCGGGCCAGGTCTTGGGCGCCGGCGCGGGAACGATGACACTGATACGGACGTTTCGCGCGGACGTGAGACGCTACTGGCGCCACGTTACGCTGAGGCGAGGCTGGTACATGTTGCAGCGCTACAGGAGCTTTCCCGCCTACCGCTTGCCATCGCAGTTGCTGCAAATTTTCTCAAGCCAGGCGCCACTATTACTGACCGCATCCGTCTATGACGCCCGAACCACCGGCCAACTGGGTTTGGCAATGATGACGTTGGCGCTGCCCATGAATCTGCTGGGGCATTCCACAAGCAAGGCTTATTACGCCGAAATCGCCTCGATGGGACGCAAACGCCCGGCCGAAATTCGCGTGGTCACCTATTCGGTCATCAAACGGCTGCTTGCACTCGCGGTCGCTCCCACGCTATTGCTGCTGGTCTTCGGCCCGGCGCTGTTCTCCCTTGCGTTCGGGGCTCAGTGGGAGCTGGCGGGTGAGCTGGCATCGATCCTGGCGATCTACCTTCTGTTCCAGTTCATACACGCGCCAGCGTCGCATCTGCTATCGATATTCGAAGGCCAGCGCCTGCTCCTGATGTTGAACGTGCAGCGTGCAATCCTGACGGTCGCCTGTTTCGTCAGCGCGCATCTACTGGACTTACCGATCACCTCGGTGCTGCTGCTTTATGCAATAACGCTTTCGGGCCACTACCTGTTCAGCTTGCTAATGACGCTACGGGTCATTCCCCGCTAGCGAGTCAGTGAAAAGGGCAACTGCAGGAAGTTTCAAGGGGCTGCTGGACGCGCCGATAACGCGTCCGTCCTTTCGTCTGTGTTCAGGGTTCGCGCTTGAGTGCGTTGAAGCCGCCGACGCGCCGAGATCCAGCGAAGGCATTACGCGACAGATAATAGAAAAATAGCGGGATACCCACGGCGTAACGCTTGAACAGCCGGCGCGGCTCCATGAGCATGCGGAACGCCCACTCCAGTCCGAATCGACGAAAAAACATCGGCGCACGCGGGAAGCGCTGCGCCGTGAAATCCAGAATCGCACCGCCACAGATCAGCAAAGCAGGAGTGTCCATCGCCTTCTGAAGATGCAGAGCCACATGCTCTTGCTTCGGCATGCCCATAGCCAGAACGATGATTGGATAGCGACCCGGTACATGGTGCTGCCGATAAAACGCCAGGTAATCCTCGGAACGCTTGAATCCATCTATCGCATGGAACATGCGGTTCCCAAACAGCTTGCGGGCGCCATCGCTCAACCACGGCTCTCGCGTGCCCATCGCAAACAGCTCGTAACGATCCTCGGAGTTACCTACCAGATCGTCGATCAACTCTGGAATGAAGTCAGAACCATTAAGATTGGCCTTCGGTTCCAAACCGTTGAGCATGCAGGCGATCTTGATGCCTATGCCATCGCGCAGCAGGTAATTGACCTGGAGAAAACTATCCCGAACCGAAGGGTGACGTTGCGCAATGTTGTAGCCGTGCTGATTGAGAAAACCAAGAATCGTTGGCGACTCACGCTTTCTCAGCTCGGAAATGAAATGCCCGGTCTCCACTTCATCCAGTAGTTTCAGCTTCCCTATCAAAGGATCCGTCCTTTTGGTGAGGGGATTTTTCATAAATAGCTTCTCTGTCTGTAATTCGATTGAAAACTCGTTGGATACCCGCCGCGACAAGTCATGGATCACACACCGCGGTGAGGAAGATTCGCTTAGAAAAAACTGAACATTGCCCGCCCATGTCGGACAAACGAAGCAGCCGCCCCTGCGGCACCTTCTCAAAGAGCAAGAAGAGGTAGTCAGATGATAAGGACACGCAGCGCTTCGAAACGGTCAAAAGGAATACTCCTCGGACTCGCACTTGTGCTCGGGAGTGCCGCAAGCGAGGCAGAAAATATCGATTTGATCGGCCTCAACATTGGCGGAGCCGCATTCTCCGGGAATGTCATTCCTGGAAAATATAAAACAAATTATTTCTTCCCCGCCCCCGGCTACTTTGCCCAGTGGCAGGAGAAGGGAATTAAGACCATTCGCTTCCCAATCATGTGGGAACGCCTGCAACGAGAATTGTATGCAGAGCTTGACGAAGATTACGCACAGTTGATCGAGCAAACCTTCCAACAAGCCGCCGACCATGACATACGCGTGATCCTCGATATCCATAACTATGCCCGCTATCAGAAACAGATCATAGGAACCGAAGCCGTACCGATATCGGCATATGAGGACTTGTTGGAACGCATCGCCAAGCGCTGGAAAGATCAGAAAGGGCTTTACGCCTACGACATCATGAACGAGCCACACGGCGCCGACGAATACTGGCCGGCAGCAGCCCAGGCCGGTATCGACGCCATCAGAAAACATGACGAGAAGCGCCCCTTGTTCATCGAAGGAAACTTCTGGTCGAGCAGTTTTCTTTGGCCCAAGTTCAATGATCCGCTGCTGCAACTGAAAGACCCCTCCGACAAGTTGATATTTTCCGCCCACTTGTATCTGGACAAACACAGTAGCGGACAATACAAGGAACCGCTGGAAGACGACTTCGACACCATGCTCGGCGTCAAACGGGTCAAACCTTTCATCGATTGGCTGATCAAGCATGACAGGCAAGGCCATATCGGTGAGTTTGGTATTCCGGCAGATGAACCGCGCTTGCTGGAAGCGATGGATAACCTGCTGGCTTATTTGCAGGAACACTGCATTCCGATGACGTATTGGGCGGCAGGATCGGCATGGGGCAAATACAAACTGTCCATTGAGCCGAAGGACGGTCAGGACCGCCCGCAGTGGGACATTCTCAGCAAGTACGTCGGTCAGGGCGAATGCGCCCGCATCGGGCCAAACGCCTGAATGACATCTCTCGGCTGCGCAGGCAGCCGAGAGTTCTCTTTTCAGCTCTTCGAAGAAGGTGCTACCGGCACTCCTCTGCCGAGTATCGATTTGGCCTTGCCGATCAGCTTCGCCTTCAGGCTATAGCTTTTACGCAGCGTATTGGCCTTGAGGTTGTAGACCTGGCCCGGCACATACATCTCGTTGGTTTCGATGCAGTACACCGGCTTGCCGCTGAGTTTCATGATCTCGATAGCTTGCTTGACCTCGCTCTCGACGAACAACCGGGTCAGCGGTTGTTTGGCATACACCTCCGCCTTGAACTTGTGATGAATATTCAGCCGGCGACGCTCTTCAGCGGTGGGAAGGTCGAGCATGTGCAGGGTTCCGTACTGCACACCATTGCGCTGTAACCATTCTTCCGTTTCGGCGCGATACTTTTCCAGGCGGCTGGTCACCAGATGCGCGACCTTGACCGAAGGAATGAACAGGGGCCGTGTGCAACTGAGGAAATCCCGATAGTTCGGCCCGTCATCGTTTTCCTCGATCGTCGGGTCGACACAAAGCACACCGTCGATATCCAGACAGGCCTGGGTCAGAAACGGGTGATGCATGATGTTCCATTCGAATACGCGGGGCTGCTCGACGAGCTCGAGATACATATCCACATGGTGGCGGTTATGCCGCTCGGCAAACACTGCCATCGTCACGACGTTGCCATTGTAGATAGCCCGTATCTGCTCTTCGGCGGCCCGCATCGATTTGGCCGAGGAGATACTGTCGTCGACGAGCAGTATTTTTTTCGCATCCCTGGGTTTGACCAGTTCGGCATGCTTGTAAGTACGAGTGTTGCCTTTCTTCAGGTCATCATTGCGCAGGAACGAATAGAGATCCGTCAGCGGCAGGTTCTGCTTCAGCGCGATGATGCTGGCGACCAGCATCCCGCTTCGTGGGATACCAACCACCAGGTCGATATCATTTGGAATCTTGCTGGCACATTCATTGCTGAGCCGTGATAGATCATTCAGGCTTCGGTAATTCATCGAGCACTCCTGTGTCCTGTTCTTTTAACGGTCCATTTCCAGATGACAAACCTGTCGATGTTCAGCGCCCTAACGACGCACGTAATTGCTTTGTATGGGTGTGCACATAGTGAAGTACATAGAGGGCCAGTGCGTTGGGCTTGGAAAAGTTCAGAAAACGCGTTCTGATATCCATATCCTCTCGAATCGCCTCGAAGCGTCGTTTGTGCGAAACACCGGAAGTGTCAAAGATGCACAATGGGAACGACAACTGCATCACTTCGCTTTGAAGATCCAGCCCTTTCAGAAATTCAAGCAATAGACAGTAGTCTGCCGATAACTTGTAATCGAGCCTGAACTCGAACGTGCGCAGCCGCTCGTTTTCGAAATACATGGTCTGATGGCTGGCGGGCAAACCCAGCGGAGCACGTTCGATGGGGTGAGCACTGGTGAGTTTCAAATCGCCGTTAGCTTCTTTGCGATAGAAATCACCGTAGATGAACTTTGGCTGAATAACCGTTTTAGACAGCTGTTCACTTATTCGCTCAAGTACCTTCGAGTCGGCAAGCGAGTCTCCGCTATTCAGAAACAAGGTATAGCCGGGCGTTTCGACTGCACGAAGCCGCCCTTTGTTCATCGCGTCGTAAATACCCTTGTCCGGCTCGATAGTGATTTCCGCCTGACTATCATCCAGGCTTTTCAGCCACTCACCACTGCCATCCTTGGATGCGCCGTCAATAACGATCCAGCGGAAGTTCCGGTAAGTTTGGGCGGCCAGGCTCCGATACGTCTCCTTCAGGCCGTCAAAATTATTCCAGTTTATAGTTACGATACTGAAACTGACCATAATTCACCTGTTCGAGATTTGCCGTAAGAGTCGAGTTTTCTGTTTGCAGCTTGGCGTAATAAAGGAAGAACGCTGCAGCCATGCCATAAATATCGCCAGAAAACGTCAACGCGTTGGAAAGCGCAAAGTTAAGCATACTGACGACAAATGACAGTTGCAGCGCAGCCAGGAGAGCGCCTTTATCCGCGCACTGGCGCATGATCCAGATGAAGCCGCCATAGAACACTAGAGCGGCGATAGGCGCCAGGAATCCGAATCGGTAATACACACCGAATATTCCGACGTCGGCAAGATAGAAGTGCGAATTGTAGATTCGTGAGAATCCACCGTCCCATTGCAGAGACAACGCGCCCATACCGAAGTAGTTGTTCGCACTAATGGCGTCCAGAATGATCGCGACGGTTCTTTCCCGTACGCCCGGCCCGGACGTGGCGTCGAAAAGCAACGCATCGAATCGAGCGAATTGCGCGTGATAGAACTCCGGCGCCAGCAGATAGGAAACAACGAGAATCGCCACCCCAAGCGCACTCATCTTCATCAGCGAGTCGATGCGCTTGCGGAAGATCCACATACCCGCCAAGGCCCAAACCACCATGGTCTGCCGGGTCTGCAGCACCAACCACAGATAGGCGACGAAGTAGAGCAGAATCAGCAACCTGCCGACCGTCACGCGGTCCCGCATGCTGTACATCACCATGAATGCGGAGATGGTGACGAAGGGCGAGCCGATACGGAAGCGATCCGGCCGCAACAGATCTTCGTACTGCGTCCAGTCATCTACGGTGAAGGAAACGCCTTTATTCTGGGGAATGATCCCCAGGTAATAGGCAAAACCCAGGGTCGCGCAGAACAGCGCTACATAGAGGAAGTACTTCCCCAGCTCTTCTTGGGTCGGAGACGCCATGATCAGCAGGAACAGCGTCGGGAAGAACACCAGGTATTGCAGGAAACGGCGCTCTTCCAACAACCCGTACACCAGCGGCTGGCCAAAATTCAGGTTTGCAAGCACTGCCGATATCAACGGCAGCATGACGCCCATGAAAATGATCCACAGGCTCGTTTTGGACTGATAGACCCACTTCCATGCGACGAATAGGCAGGCGGTCGCTGCCACGACCAGCAGCAGGAACAGCTCCTGAAAGTATGGAATTCCGGCCCGCTTATCATCCGTCAGGAAGAAGCAGGTGGAGTTCAGCAACAGAAGCATGAACAGTAGATTCTTGTACGCCAGAACTTTCCTTAACAAGCGCTTTCCCCAATTTTCCAGATGTGACGTGGCGAACACAGAACCGAACCGGCTTGGATTGACGACCTTGGAGGACGGTTCACCACGGCGAGGAATCAGGTGCCATGGATGGACAACGACAGCGACAAAAAAGTCCGCCGCCGTGGCCAAAAGGCACCGAGTTCGTCATCCAGGCGCTACCGGCCTCTGCTTTTCAGTCGCCAAAAGATGCGCGTCTGCTCTGTCCCGCCCTCTTCCCTGCCTTTCCCTGTATTGCTGCGCAGCGCACACAGTTCTACTGTGCTGCCGCGCTGTCGATCAATCAATGCCGAGCCTGGTGTTGGTTCTCGACGAACCAGCGATAGGCATCGCGTAAGCCATTTTCCAGACTGATGCTGGCCTGCCAGCCCAGCGCCTTGAGGCGGGATACGTCCATCAGCTTGCGCGGTGTCCCATCCGGCTTGGAGCTGTCGAAAACCAGCCGGCCCTGGTATTCGGTAACCCGGGCAATGGTTTCGGCCAGTTCGCGAATGCTGCAATCGACGCCGGTACCCACGTTGATATGCGACAGCATCGGCTGGGTATGCGCCTGGTAGGTCGCGTCATCCAACTCCATCACGTGCACGCTGGCGGCGGCCATGTCGTCCACATGAAGAAACTCGCGCTGCGGCTTGCCGCTGCCCCAGATCACCACCTCGTCGTCACCGCGCTGGGTCGCTTCATGGAAGCGCTTGAGCAACGCCGGCACTACATGACTGTTCTCTGGATGGAAGTTGTCGTTCGGGCCATAGAGGTTGGTCGGCATGACACTGCGATAGTCGCGACCGTACTGACGGTTATAGCTTTCGCAGAGCTTGATACCAGCAATCTTTGCGACCGCGTACGGCTCGTTGGTCGGCTCGAGCACACCGGTGACCAGCGCCTCTTCCTTCATGGGCTGTGCGGCGAATTTCGGATAGATGCACGACGAGCCGAGGAACAGCAGCTTGTTGACGTCGTTGCAGTGCGCCGCATGGATGATGTTCGCCTCGACCATGAGGTTCTGGTAGATGAATTCGGCCGGATAGGTGTTGTTGGCATGAATGCCGCCAACCTTTGCCGAAGCCATGTACACCTGATCGATCTTGTTCTCGGCGAAGAATGCGTTTACCGCTGCCTGATCGACCAGATCCAGGTCCTCACGTCCACGCGTGATGAGGTTGTCGTACCCCAGCGCCTGCAGACGACGGACGATGGCGGAGCCCACCATGCCGCGATGTCCCGCAACGAAAATACGTGCGTCACGATTCATATCAGTTCTCCACGGACACTGGAATGTCGAAGCCGTGCTCTTTGAGCAGGGCATGGCGCTGGGCGATCTTCAGGTCTTCGCGGACCATTTCGGCGCACATTTCCTGCACGCTGATTTCCGGCGTCCAGCCGAGCTGTTCCTTGGCGCGGGTCGGGTCGCCGAGCAGGGTTTCCACTTCAGCCGGACGGAAGAAGCGTGGATCGACACGGACGATGACGTCGCCGACCTTGAGCGCCGGCGCCTTGTCTCCTTCGATGCTTGCCACGATAGCGCGCTCATCCACGCCGCTCCCTTCGAAGCGCAACTCGACGCCCAGTTCGGCCGCCGACCACTTGATGAATTCGCGCACCGAATACTGCACGCCGGTGGCGATGACGAAGTCTTCGGCCTGCTCCTGCTGCAGCATCATCCACTGCATGCGCACGTAATCCTTGGCATGGCCCCAGTCACGCAGCGCGTCGAGGTTGCCCATATGCAGAGATTTCTCGAGACCTTGGGCGATGTTCGCCAGGCCACGAGTGATCTTGCGCGTCACGAAGGTCTCGCCGCGGCGCGGTGATTCGTGATTGAACAGGATGCCGTTGCAGGCGTACATGCCATAGGCTTCGCGATAGTTGACGGTGATCCAGTAGGCGTACAGCTTGGCCACCGCATAGGGCGAACGCGGGTAAAACGGCGTAGTTTCCTTCTGCGGAATCTCCTGTACCAGACCATAAAGCTCAGAGGTGGAGGCCTGGTAGAAACGCGTTTTCTTTTCCAGCCCCAGCAGGCGAATGGCTTCGAGGATACGCAGAGTGCCCATGCCATCGACGTCGGCCGTGTATTCAGGCGACTCGAAGCTGACCGCGACGTGCGACTGCGCGCCCAGGTTGTAGACCTCGTCCGGCTGCACTTCCTGGATGATGCGGGTCAGGTTGGACGAATCGGTCAGGTCGCCGTAATGCAGAACGAAGTTCTGATGCTCGACATGCGGGTCCTGACAGATGTGGTCGACCCGCTGAGTGTTGTACTGCGAGGCACGGCGTATGAGGCCATGCACTTCGTAACCCTTTTCCAGCAGGAGTTCGGCGAGGTAGGAACCGTCCTGGCCAGTAATCCCGGTGATCAGCGCGCGTTTCTTTTCCATTTCAATGTACCTGTAGGTTCCAGATGACAAGGGTGTTGATGCAAGACCGAATGGACGACGCATCGGCGCCCAGGCGCCCTGCTCCGCCAGACGGCTGGTTCGATTGATTGTTGGCAGCCAAGGTTAACGAGGCGTTACCGAGCGGCCTGGTGCGGACAGACGGGCCTCTCATGCGAGCATTTCCTCATACAGCGCCCGGTATTGCCTGGCGATGACAGGACTGTCGAATGTGCTGGTGATCTTTTCCCGCGCATTGAGCACGAGCTGTGGATAGTCCGCCTCGCCCGTGACCCACTCGACGCCGTCAGCAAGGCCCTGCGCCTCGAAGGGTGCTGCCTTATAGCCGTCGTGCTTATGGGTCACGATGTCCTTCGGGCCGGTGGCGTCGAAGCACACCACGGGAGTGCCGCACCCCATGGCTTCGGCCAGCGTCTTGCCGAACGCCTCCATCAGGCTCGGCGCGATGAACACATCGGCGGCCGAATAAAGCAGGCGCAGCGAGATGCTGTCGTGCAGATAGCCGAACGAGGTGTAGTCGAAACCCAATCCGTCGGCGATGGACTGGTCCAGCTTGCCGAAGAAGCACAGGTGATACTTGGCCGGATCGAGGTGCTTAAGCATCTCGAGGTATTTGCCGAAGCCCTTGTAAGTGTCCTTAGCGCTGGTGCTACCGGTGAGGATGATCCTCTTCTCGGTATTCAACCCGAGCAGTTGCCGAGCCAGCTGCTTGTCCAGCGGGAAGAATTCACTGGCGTCGACGTTGTTATGAATGGTGCGCACGTCGAAGTCGCGAAACAGCAGGCTCTGCCGGGCCTGTTCGGAGACCCAGTCGCTGATGCCGATCATCTTCATCGATTTGGGCAGATACTTGCGTTTGCGGTTGAGCACGAAGCGCGACAAGTCTCGGTCGGAGCGGCTGCCGAGTTGATCGCAACTGCCGCAGCCGGTGGTGAATTTCTCGCAGCCCATGGCGTAATGGCAGCCACCAGTCATCGGCCACATGTCACGCATTGTCCAGACCACCGGCTTGCGCAGCTGAGCCAGGTGCTTCATATCGACGAAACCGCCGTTGACCCAATGCAAATGCACCACGTCAGCCTCACGGCACTCATCGCTCTTGGTGAAATCGGCACCCATCACGCCAGCGCTGAACATGCCCGACTGGCGTCCACGGTAGAAACTGGCGAACGCCTGGTCGGCCTGGCTTCTGGCGATGCTGATGATCTTGTCTTTCTTGCTGCGGCTGACGGATACCACCGAGGTATCGCCATGGGTGACCTGGCTATTGGTATAGACGCGGGAATCGACCCCCAGCGAGCGCAGCCCCTGGTGCAACCAGTACGCGCCGCGAGCAGCGCCTCCGGTCAATTCGCCAGCGACCAAATGCAAAACCTTCATTGATCTAGGCTCTCTTTAATACGCTGGGCCGCATACCACCGGCGCGCGGCAATCAGCACGATCGCGATCAGCGACGAATAGATGACGATGCAGGCGACGGCAAAGGCCTGCACAGTTGCCAGTGCACTACCGACCAGCAGTGCTCCGACAAACAGCGAAAGCACGCGCAAGCTGGTGCTGAATATCTCGAACAGAAGGAACCGGCCCTGCAGCGACAGCGCCGGGACCGCCACCACGCACGGGCGCGAAACGAAGATCACGTACTCGGCCAGCGCCAGCCAGCGGGCATACTCGCCTGCCACATGCCATTGCTCACCGAACACAAACGCGAACATCCAGGGCCCGAGCGCCACCACCAACGAGAACGGCACCAGACCGACTAACGCCAGCGCGGTGGTCGCCTTCAACAACATGGCTGCGACCGGTTCCCGGTCGTGAATGGCGCGGCTGATGCGCGGGTAATAAACATCGGCCACCGATTTGCCGATCATATTGGTCGGCATGGTCAGCGCCTGTTTGCACAATGCGAAGAACCCAGCGGCCGCCGGACCGAAATACGCCGCGAGAACCAGGGTTGGCAGATGCTGCGAGACGGCATTGATCAGCATCACCGGGGCGCGGAACTTGGGAAAGTCGCTGTGCTGACGGGCTAGTTCGAGCATACCGGGGCGCTCCTGCCCCGCTTCACCGGCGTGATTATCTTCGTGGGGCTTGGCCCGCAGCATCGCCAGGCCCAACATGGCCGCGTGCAACGCCTGCTGCAGCGCAGTGGTGCACACCAGCATCAAAGCCGAGGACTGCACCAACCCGGCAATGGTCCGCATCGAGTTGAACAGCAGCGAATGCCCGACCGCCACGCTCGCCGTGATACGGAAGCGCTGGGTGCGAAACAGCCATTGCTGGCAGATTTCCAGTGCCGCGCCACAGAACATCACGAACGGGATGAGCATCAGGAACGGCTGGATGATCTGCATCTCCAGCGCGGTCGTCAGCTGCACACCGAACAGATACAGCCCCAGCGCAACCACCGAAGCCAGCGCCAGTGCAATCGTCAGCGCCAGCCGCACCAGGCCCCGCGCATCGCCATCGCGCTTGGGCAGCACGATGGCGATGGGATAGGTCAGCGCCGCGACCGGAATCAGCATCATGGTCACGCTAAGAAAGGTGCCCAGCACGCCATAAGCTTCCGGCCCGTAGATACGCGTGATCACCGGCATGAATGCCAGAGTGATCGCCTGCGCACCGGCGGTACCGGTCACCACGGTGAGGATGTTGCGCAGCAGCTTGCTACGCAGGCCGCCACGCAGCAGCGCGGCCAGCCGCTCCCTGATTGGGGCGGAGCCGCTGCGCATGTTGGGCTGTTCGATGGCGCTCACTCGCTAGCCCTCGTTCAGGCCTGAACCGGCTGACGGCCGACGCCGTAGTAGCTGAAGCCTTCGCGCTTGACCTGCTCGCGGTCGTACTGGTTACGCCCATCGATGATCAGCGGAGTGTTTAACAAGCGCTTCAGCGCACGGAAATCCGGACGACGGAATGGCTTCCACTCGGTAACCAGACACAGGGCGTCGGCATCGATGGCGGCCTCGTACTGGCCTTCGACGATCTGCAGGCGACCGTCGGCGAACCAGCTTTCCGGGAATTCGCGGCGCGCTGTCTCGCGGGCGACCGGATCGAAGGCGCGCACCTTGGCGCCGGCATTGATCAGGCTGTTGATCAGCACCACGCTCGGCGCTTCGCGCATGTCATCGGTACCCGGCTTGAACGCCAGGCCCCAAACGGCAAAGGTCCGGCCGCTGAGGTCGCCGTTGAAGTGGGTGGAAATCTTGTTGAACAGCGAGTGCTTCTGTTGTTCGTTACGGGCCTCGACCGCCTGCAGCAGCTTCGGCTCGAAGTCGTTCTGATGCGCGATGTTGATCAATGCCTTGACGTCTTTCGGGAAGCACGAACCACCGTAGCCGCAACCGGCATAGATGAAGTGGTAGCCGATGCGCTCGTCCGAGCCGATGCCCAGGCGCACGTTCTCGACGTCCACGTCGAGGCGCTCGCAGAGGCTGGCGATTTCGTTCATGAACGAGATCTTGGTCGCCAGCATTGCGTTGGCGGCGTACTTGGTCATCTCCGCATCGCGGATGCCCATGAACATGGTGCGCGGGCGGTTGCGGATGAAGGGCGCGTAGAGGGCACTCATGACCTCGCGGGCGTGATCGTTGTCGGCGCCGATCACGATCCGGTCGGGGTGCATGAAGTCATCGACCGCAGCACCTTCCTTGAGAAATTCCGGGTTCGATACCACCGAGAACTCGATATCGACGCCGCGCGCTTCGAGACGCTCCGCCACCGCTGTACGCACCAGGTCCGCCGTCCCGACCGGCACGGTGGATTTGTTCACCACGATCGCCGGGCCGCTCAGGGTATCGCCGATCTGCCGAGCGACTTCCAGCACATAGCGCAAGTCCGCCGAACCGTCTTCGCCAGGCGGGGTGCCGACAGCGATGAAGAAGACTTCAGACTGCTCGGCCGCCTCACTCAGCGAAGTGGTGAAGTGCAGACGTCCTGAGGTGTGGTTCTCGACGACGATGTCTTCGAGGCCTGGCTCGTAGATTGGCAGAATGCCCTGCTTGAGGTTCTCTATCTTGGTCTTGTCGACGTCGACGCAGTAAACCGTGTTGCCCATTTCAGCGATACAGGCACCGGTAACCAGCCCAACGTAGCCGCTTCCAACGACGGTGATGTTCATAGCAGGATCCTCGATTAGACATTGAAACAGGCATGCCTCGGCGCGACCCTTTCGGTGGCCGGTGGCGCAAAACTGGGCAGATTCAAACGGGTCAGGTTCCTTGCTGGCCGAACCTGACCCGTGACGGATGAACGAGCCGGCTTAGACCGTTTGCTCGCTGTAGCCGTAGTGGTCGTAATAGCCACGGAACTGACCGTTCTTCTTGGCTTTCTCGATATCGACGGCATTGAGCACTACACCCGTCAGCGGCGCATTGCTGTTCTGCAGCTGGCTCACACCTTTCTGTACATGCGGAATCAGCGTGGCGTCGGACTTGACGACATAGATCACCGCATCGGCGAGGGTCGACAGCACGGCGGCATCGCTGACCGCCTGGCTCGGCGGCGAGTCGATGATGATGCGGTCATAGCGGCCCTTGACCACTTCGAGCAGTTTCGCGAAGCGTGGCGAGGACAGCAGCTCGAGCGGGTTGGAAGGCACCGCACCGGCAGCGATCATGTCGACGTTCCCGACCGTGTGGATGCACTCCTCGAGCTTGGCGTTGCCGCCGATGAGATTGACCAGCCCCGGCGTACCCGGCTTGAAGTCGAACGCCTTGTCGAGGGTCGCGCGGCGCAGGTCGGCGTCGATCAGCAGCACACGATGCAACTGCCCCATGGCGAACGCGAGGTTGGCCGATACCGAGCTCTTGCCTTCGTCCGGCGCCGTGGACGTGATCACCAGCACCTGCCGCGGCTGATTGGCTTCGCTCAGCAAAAGGTTGGTACGGATGGTCCGCACGGCTTCGCAGAAGCGCTTGTCGCCGCTGCGTTCGAACAGATGGCTGACTTCCTTGCGCAGCTTGCGCGGCACCATCGGAACGATGCCCATGACCGGCAGCCCGAGCTTGTTTTCGACTTCTTCGGAGCTCTTGAAGGTGTTGTCGAGAATTTCGCGGACGATCGCTTGAATAACGCCAATTACCAGGGCCAGGAACAACGCCACGACGAGAATCAGCTTCTTGTTCGGCGCGCTGGGTTCGGTCGGCGGGATGGCCGAATCGACCACGCGGGCATTGGTGGTGCTCAGGTCCGAAGTCGCAGTGGTCTCCTGCAGGCGGGTCATGAAGGTGTCGTACAGCGCGCGGTCGCTTTCGACCTGACGCTGAAGGTCACGCACCTTGAATTCCTTGCGCGAGATGTCCTGGATGCGGCCTTTGTTCTCGTCGAACGAAGCACGCAGAGAGTTTTCATTGGCCAACGCCAACTGATAGTTGCGCTCGATGCTCGCCACTACCTGCTCGACCTGCTGTCGCAGACTGGCTGTAGCCGCGTTGAGATCCGAGCGTGCGGAAGCCATCGACGGATGACGATCACCATAACGGCGGGACAGGTCTTCGACACGCGACCGGGCATGTGCCTGATCCGCTTTGAACTGCTGAATCAGCGGGTGACCCAGAACGGCCGGCACACTGGCGAGACGCTCCCAGCCCTGGCTGCGCATGGATTCGACCTGACGATACTGGCTCTCGGCTTCGGCCCGCTGACGACGCGCATCGATCATGCGGTCACCGGTCAGCGACAGCTCGTTGGCGCTGATGGTGCCGACACCATCCAGATCCACGAGACCTTCGGCGTCCAGGTAGGCCTGAAGACGGTCTTCGGAGTCCTGCAGATTTTCACGCAGGGAGACCAGACGCTCGTTCATCCAGCTGGCGGCGGTCATCGACATGTCGACCTTGGCTTCCAGCTGCGCTTCGATATAGGCCTGCGCCAGTTGGTTGGTCGCTTCGGCGGCAGTCATGCGGTCAGCCATCGCGATGGACAGATAGACCAGCTGGCTCTTGCCTTCGACCCATACCGACGTCCGCTCCATCAGGGATTGAGTGGCGTAGTCGAGGATCTGCGCTTCGGTAGGCGCCTCTTCCTCTTCACCGGTCAGGGCAGCGGCAATGCCACTGAAGTCGATCAGCGGTCCGGACTGTTGACGCAGGTCGAACTCGGGGTGCTCGGTCAGATTAAGATCGCGCACCACACGCTCGGCAACGCCGCGGCTCTGCATCAGGCTGAGCTGGGTCTGCAGGTATTCGCTGAGCTCAACAGGGGAATCGGACGCAGGCTGGAAAGACAATACCGGCGTGCCTTTCGTCTCGATGAGCACCGTCGCGACGGCCTTGTAAATAGGCGTCATCCGCGACAGCAGAATGATCGTGAGCAGCGCGACGATGCCCACCAGCAGGGCAATCCCCCACTTGCGCGACCAGACCGCGTGCCAGATTTTCTTGAGGTCTATGAAATCGCTATCGGTTGCCGGCCCGACGGGGCGCTGCCATGGCCGATCCGGGCGAACTGGGCTGTTCATCAGAAGAATCCTTCATCGATGTTGATCGTGTCGCCGGGGCGAACCAATGTGTTCATGGTGGCTTTTTCTTCGGCGCGGCTGCCTTCGGAGCCGCGAACGATGGTCATGCGCCTGGTAGATGCGCGCTCGGTCAGGCCTCCAGCCAAGGCGATGGCCCGATCCAAGGTCAGCCCAGGCTGGAATGGATAGCCGCCGGGAAGCTTCACTTCGCCGGAGATGTAGAACTCCCGATAGTTGGCAACCGATACCGACACGCGCGGGTCGATCAGATAGCCATCCTTCAGCTTCTCGACCAGCAGGTTGCGCACCTCGCCCGGCGTCTTGCCGTTGGCATCGACTTCACCGATGAAGGGAAAGGTGAAGGTTCCGGCGTCCGTCAGACGAATCTCTTCGAAGGTGAGGTCCGGCTCGCCGTGTACGTTGATACGAATGATGTCGCCCGACCCCAACTGGTACTGCGCGGCGCTGGCCGCTGCGCTGAATACCAGCAGCACGAGCACGGAAAGGAATTTGAAGATGTTCGGGATGCGCATGATTGGCTCCTCCTTAGGCACGGGTTAATGTCCTGCCCGGCCTCAAAGGCTCAGGTCGAAACTCAGCAGGTAAACGTTTCGGTCGTAGCTTTCGATGTCCAAGTTGGAATCGTTCTCCGTCCGGAGGTATGAAAGGGTCACATCGATCCAGCGATCCGGCGACCAGGTCACGCCGGCGCCGTAGCCGGTGCGCTCGTCGTCCCGGTTGATGCCTTCGTACTCGCGATCCGAGAAGCGGTAGAGCAGTTCGGTCGATATGCGCGACGTCCAGTCATGATTCCAGGCGGCGACGGTCGTCCAATCATTGATGGTGCTGGCACCGTCGTCACCCTCATCGAAAGCACGGCGGGAATCGATCGAGAATGCCGAATACGTACGTGGCCTGTAAGTAACGCCGACTTCCCACATGGGGCTGGTGAAATCTTCACGCTGATCGCTGTCGAAGTCCTTGCGCTCGGCACCGACCTTGACCGAGCCGGATGTCTTCGCGCCGCCTTCCCAGGTCATACCGCCGAGCAGCGCCACGTTGGTGCTGTCGCGCAGCGCACTGGAGAGTTTGTAATCGTGGTCGGTGTGACGAACCTCGACGAGTGAGCGCGTGTCGGCGCCAAGACGATGGAACCAGATGGAGTTGAACATCAGGCTATCGCGTTCTTCGGAGGCGTTGAGATTGTCGCTGTTGTGGTACCGACGCTGTTCGTAGTTGGTACCGAACTCGAGCTGGTTGCGCGCGCTCTGGGCACCGAAGCGGTAAGCCGCGCGGGCGATGGCCCGGCTGTACTTGTCGTTTTCGGTATCGACTTCGGTATCCGCCGTTTCCTCTACGCGATGGTAGGCAAGCCCCCAGCTCAAGCGATGACGAGACGTGAATTCCATGACACTTCTGAGCTGCAAGTGATGGTCGGTATTACTGGCTTCGGAGTCCGAATGAAAGATGTCGCTATTGAACGAGTACTCGAGTTCGTACTCGCTATTGCGGTTCCCTGTGCCGAGCAGGAAGGTCGGATTGATTCCGGTAACCCAGGATGCCTGCTCGTTATCCGACAAGCCGCGATAGTTGTCGTCGTAGCTCTCGCGTACGACCAGCGTAGGCGTGAACTCGAAACCACCGATGCGAATATCCTGCGGCTCGTTCTCTGCCCAGCTATTGGTAGCGACAAGGCACAGTAGCGATACACCTGGAAGCGTGATGTTCCTCATATGGAATCCCTTCTCGGAGATAAATAGTTGTTCATGCCTGCACTCTGGCCGCGACGCCTGTTCTTGTGAGGAGGCATAGACACGCAACAGACCGCAAATATCCCGGACAGTTGCAGAATCAATGGGCGAGGCGGAACAAAGCGCCATAAACGCACGCGCAACGACCCGTCAGGACAGGCTAGCGCCACCGGTTATGTGCATATCGGCAAGTACTGAAGCTGCGGCCTTGCTGGAGTCAAGGTCGTGAACGCTACAGTCAGCGATCAAACGACAGGCCTGTAACATTCAGCAACGACTGATCGAGACGAGCCATTTGGCTGCGTCACGCAAAGACAGCCGGCGCAGGAAAGCCCAGCGCCTGCGCGCAGTCGTAGGAGAGGAGAAGTACGTCGGCGCCTGGCTGCAGTGGCCGCGCCAACGGATCAGGTGCGCTCGATGCGATCCGGATGGATGACGATGCGGCCCTGCTTGTAAAGGCCGCCGATGGCCTTCTTGAAATTGCCTTTGCTGACACCGAACAACCGGGCGATCTCATCGGCTGCGGTTTTGTCACTGACCGGCAGGCTGCCCTGGTTTTCCTGCAGCTTCTGCAGAATCAGCGCCTGCAGGGCGTCAGCGGCTTCGCTGCCCACCGGCTGGAGGCTCAGGCTGATCTTGCCGTCGGCGCGCATTTCCTTGATGAAGCCCTTTTCGTGCATACCGCTGCGCAGGAACTTGAACGCCTCGTTCTTGTGGATCAGCCCCCAATGCTTGCCATTGATGATCGCCTTGTGGCCAAGGTCGGTCGCCTCCACGACCAGCAAGTCAACGGCTTCGCCGACCTTGTAGCGAGGCGGCGTCTTGTCCAGGTAGCGATCCAGCCGCGCCGTGGCGGTGATGCGGCGGGTGTGTTTGTCGAGGTAGACGTGAACGACGCAGTAGTCGCCCTCGTTCAGTTGGCGTTTTTCCTCGGAATGCGGCAGCAGCAGATCCTTGGTCAGCCCCCAGTCGAGAAACAGCCCAACGCGGTTGATCTCCTTGACCTTGAGGCTGGCGAATTCGCCCACCTGCACCTTCGGCTTCTCCGTAGTCGCAATGAGCTTGTCTTCGCTGTCGAGGTAAACGAAGACGTTCAGCCAGTCATCGACCTCGGTCGGCACATTCTTCGGGACGTAGCGATTGGGCAACAGGATTTCGCCATCCGGACCGCCATCCAGGTAAAGGCCGAAACCGGTGTGCTTGACGATTTGCATGCTATTGAAGCGCCCGATTGCGGCCATGTGAAAGATCCTGTGAGTCGAATGCGGCGATTCTAGCAGGCCGGTCGAGTACCAGCGCCCGCCCGGTTAGCTGAATAGCACTGAAACAAGGGCGAGGCTGGACATACGTCCGCCCTGAGTAACTCATTGCGGCAATGCATAGGCGATGATCGAATCGCCCGCTTTGGTTCTGAGCGCGCCATGACCGCCGGCCACCACGACCACTATTTGACGGCCCGCACGACTCAGATAGGTCATCGGAGCGGCTTGCCCGCCGGCCGGCGACCGCCACTTGCGCAACTCCTTGGGCGGTGGGGACGTCGTAGACGCGCAGGTGCAAGCACTCTCGATGAGATGCCCTCAACGTCCGCCTTCGCTCGCATCGAGACCAACGCGCAGGAGCTTGCCGCTGGCCGAGTCGGTCAGCAGATAAAGATAGCCGTCGGGTCCCAGGCGAACGTCGCGAACTCGCGCGCCGAGATCCTTCAGCAAGCGCTCGTCATGGGTCACCTTGTCGCCGTCGAGTTGCAGACGAATCAGCGACTGGTCCACCAGCGCGCCGATGAACAAGTTGTGCTGCCATGCGGGGAAGCGTTCCGCATCGTAGAACGCCATGCCGCTGATGCCGGGCGAACGCTCCCAGACATAGTGCGGCGGCTCGGTACCGTCCACGGTTTTACCCTTGGCTTCGGGGATCGGCTGGCCGCTGTAGTTGATGCCATGAGTCGCCAGCGGCCAGCCGTAATTGAGCCCCGGTTGCGGAATATTGATTTCATCACCGCCACGCGGGCCATGTTCATGCGTCCACAGAGCGCCGCTCCAGGGGTTGAGCGCGGCCCCCTGTTGATTGCGATGACCGTAGGACCAGATTTCTGGCCGGGCGCCTTCGGTATCCACCATCGGATTGTCGTCCGGAACCTTGCCGTCCGGGTGAATCCGCACCAGCTTGCCCTGCAGCTTGTCCAAGTCCTGAGCGGTAGGTCGTTGGTTGTTTTCCCCCAGCGCTATGAATAAGTGGCCGCTGCCATCGAAGACCAGTCGCGAACCGAAATGGATGCCGTTCGAGAGCTTTGGCTGCTGGCGAAAAATGACTGTGAAATCTTCCAGCCCGCTCAGGTCATCGGCCAGCCGACCACGCCCCACGGTGGTGCCGGCCTTGCCCTCGCCTTCTTCGGCATAGCTGAGGTAGACCAACCGATCCTGCGCGAAGCTGGGCGATAGCTGCACGTCCAGCAACCCGCCCTGCGCTTGCGCATAGACATCGGGCACGCCGTCGAGCGGCTCGGAAAGCTGCCCGTTGCCGTCAACCACACGCAACCTGCCGGGACGCTCTGTGACCAGCATGCCAGCATCGTCCGGCAGGAAGGCAACGGCCCAGGGGTACTCCAGACCGGTAGCGATTTCTTCGACGGAGACACGACCCTGCTCGCTGTCGAAATATTCGACCTCGGCGACCGCGAGGGTCGAACAGGAAAGCGTGGTGCAGCAGATGATGGCGCGAATGGCATGGCGCGGCATGAAGAATCCTCCGGAGCGAAACGGGCAGGTATCTAGTGAAGACCATAGACGAAGCGATTTGCTCACCTGATGACCGCTCAAGGAAAATTCGAACAAAAATTAGCCAGATCTGTATAATGGCCGGTTCGATTGATCCACAGGAATCCGATGACGATGGCCTCCAAGACCACATCCGCGAAACGCAAACCCGAACCCGCCAGCGAAACCAGCCAGTCCTTGGCCGAGCAAATGGCAGCCTTTCTGAAGGCCGGCGGTGAAGTTCAGAAGATTCCCAACGGCGTCAGTGGCCAGACTCAAGGCCCATCGCGGCAGATCACCATCAGTAAGAAATAGAAATAAATAGCTAAGCAGTAAACCCGCAACACCTGACCGCGAGCTTCAGCTGTCACGCAGTACTGCAGTGGCTCGCCGGGTTTCCCCTCCCGCGACATCCGAGATACCCATGACCGACCCGATACGCTTGTCCAAACGCCTCGCCGAGCAACTCGGCTGTTCGCGGCGTGAGGCTGAGCTGTACATTGAGGGTGGCTGGGTCAGCGTCGATGGGCAGATCATCGAAGCCCCCTATTTCAAGGTCGGCGACCAGCGAATCGAACTCCTGCCTGGCGCCATCGCAGCCGAGCTGCCGCCCGTCACGCTGCTGCTGCACAAACCGGCCGGCCAGGCAACCGCCGCAGACCCGGCGGGCGTCATGGAACAGCTCGCCAAGGCCACTCACTGGACGGGCGATGATGCTCGTCTCGCACCGCGTGATCGGCACTTCGCTCGTCAGACCGCACTGCTACCGCTGGAGCCGGATGCCAGTGGGCTAGTCATGTTCAGCCAGCAGCGCGAGGTGACCCGCAAACTCGCCGACCCTCGCGACAAGCTCGAACAGGAATACATCGTGGAAGTCGCCGGCGAACCCGAGGAAGGTGGCCTGGCATTACTGGCCAAAGGCATCGGGCACCGCGGCCGGATTCTGCCGAAAGCCAGGGCCAGCTGGCAGAACGAAACCCGTCTGCGCATCGTGCTCAAGGCACCGCAAGCGGGCGATCTGCGACAACTTTGCGAAGCCATCGGCCTGCAGATGCTCAGCTGCAAACGCATACGCGTCGGTCGCCTGTCGATGGCCAAACTGCCTGTCGGCGAGTGGCGCTTTCTCGGCGAGCACGAACGCTTCTAGAACGGAAACAGCCTTTCGGCAAAAAAACGAACCAGCCTGGCTGCTCGCTCCCTGCCGCCTGTCGACTATGCTTGTTCATCATCGAACAGGCAAAAGCCATCCGCGGGCAGCATCACCGAGTCCTGGACCGGCCGCTTCGCCATCATTCTGAAGGTGCGCCATGCAACGACTCGTTGTGGTGCTCATGCTCGCTCTACTGCCTTCGATCTGCACCGCGCAACAGCGGATCGAGGTGTGGAACTATCACTTCTCGCCCCCATTCATACTCGGCGATGGGCAGGGCCTTTCACACGCGTTCGTCGAACTGCTCAATCGCGACCCGGCCAACCGTGGCCGCTTCCGTTTCGAGCTAGTGGAGCTACCGCGCAAGCGTGTGGACATTCGCCTCGCCCGAAACCGCCCCGGCATCCTGCTCTGGGCAACGCCGAGCTTTTTCACTGCCGCGCAGACAGCAAACGCCAGATGGTCGGAACCGCTACTGATCGATCAACAGGTATTCGTCTCACTACCCGATGCGCCGGTTGAATATGAAGGGCCGGAATCCTTGCACGGCTTGGTTCTGGGTGGCGTGCTCGGCCACCGGTATCAGGGACTTGAGGAAGATATCGCCAAGGGTGCGATAGAACGCCAGAATGTACACAACGATCTGCAGAACCTTGAGAAGCTGCTCTCCGGGCGCATCAATACTTTATTGATCGCTCGCTCCACCCTGCTCCATTACCGCAAGGAACATAAGCCGGGCGAGCTATACATATCGTCAACGCCCCTGTACCAGTTCGCGCGGCACATGCTGATAACCGACACGCTGGACGAAGCGGTGAAAGACTATCTTGATCAATTGCTCAGTACCCTTCCAGCTAACCCCGAGTGGCAGGTCCTTCTGTTTCACTATGGCCTCAAGCCCATCGCCAGCGAGCCGTGAGTCGGGCTGAACAGAAACGAAACTCGCAGGTCAGAACTCGCGCTGACACATATAAACAATCCAGAGAACAAGGCAGCGATGAAGAACTCATTACTACTCGGACTGCTCATCGTCCTGGGCGGCTGCGCCTCTCAACCCTGTGACCAACCGGGCAGCTCCTGTCGTGCGGAGCGACTGCTCTATCAGAACGATCTTTTGCAGGCCAAGATTCTCATCTCCATCGGCGACGAAGACGGCTATGAACTGGCCGACGCCCTGCTCGAACGCAGTGCTCATCTCGACGAGCACGGCGAAATCGAGTTCTATCAGGCACTGCTGCTGATACGCCAGGGACCGCAACAAGCGGGCGTGCTGAACCTGCTCGAACAGGCGCGCGCCAAGGGCCACCCGCATGCGACGGCGCTGCTCTACAAAATGCACCAGGAGCCCTATCTGCTGGACGAACGCGACGCCACTAAGGCCGAGGAATATCGCCAGGCCTACGCCGAGCTGGATGTCGCGCGCAGCGGCTATCCATCCTTCGACAAAGCTCTGGAGCTGGTTTCCCAGCTCGTCGAGCCGCCGCCACCAATACCCGAGCGGGTCGATCCCTGCCCCACTAAATGCCTGTGATCTGCCTCACCGGGGTGTAGGTGTCTGCGATACCTTGGGTTCCTGCTCCCCATCCATCACGGCTTGCGCCTCTTCGCGCGTGGCATAGGGGCCGGCGATCGTCTTGCCGTCCATTTCCACCACCCAGCAAGTCACCCAGGTCGGGCGCCAGCCCTGCGGTACCTGGTCTCCGGTCAGCTGTCTGATCGTCGTCTGCATGCCTACCTCCACGTCTATTACCGTTATTGCAGGCGTGCCGGCGGCACACCCTCTTCAATAAAGGGACCACAAGTTCGACCGTTTTTCTCGCCGAAACAAACCGTTGCTGTTTTGGCTCGAACTGCCAGGACGTCCTGTCGTTCTATTAATAGGCGAGAAGGCCATTTCGTCCTTATCGAGAGATGCCCATACCGAGAAAACGAGGGCTCCGATGCAGATCCGTCAGACACCTGGCCGCAAGCCATTCCTATTGCTGGTGGCACTCACGCTTATCATCGCCGGCTGCAGCCGCATCAACCTCGCGTACCGCAACCTGGACACGCTGATCCCGTGGTGGATCGACGACTATCTGGACCTGGATCGCGCTCAGGAGAAGCGCTTCCGCGCGCAGCTGCGCGACCATCTGAGCTGGCACTGCCAAACGCAATTACCGGTCTATCTCGACATCATCGGACAGCTGCAGCACCAGGTTCGGCGGGATGAAATCAACGAGGCCACGCTGCGCACTCACTACCAGCATGCGAAACAGGCGATTCAGGCAATTACCGAAGAGATCACCCCGACCACCACGCAGCTTCTGCGTGATCTTGACGATGCACAGGTCAGAACGCTCAACGAGGCGCTAGAGAAAGACCGTCGCGAGCGGGCCGAAAAATACTTGCAGCCACCACTGGACCAGCAGATCAGAGAGCGTGCCGAACGCATGGGCGAGCGGGTCGAGCATTGGCTGGGTACGATCAGCGCGGCGCAACGGCAGCGCATTCTCGTCTGGGCGCATAGCCTCGGAGAACATAACCGGTTGTGGCTGGACAACCGGGTGCAATGGCAACACGCCCTGAGCGCCGCGGTCGCCCAACGTCACGAAGTGGGATTCGATGATCGCATCGCGCGGCTGCTACAAGGCGGCGAAGCCTTCTGGACTGCCGAGTACCGAGCGGCCTTCGACCGCATCGAACAGGCTGCCCTGGATTTGGCCAGCGACCTCTACGCGATGTCCGATACTGACCAGCGAAGCCATTTCGACGGCCAATTGGAGAACGTGCGCAAGGATCTGGGCTCGCTGGCCTGCTTGCCGGAGTCGCGCTGACTGCGGCCTCCTTAGCGTTTACGACAGCACAACAGCAGTCCGACTACGCCTACCGCAACCCCTCCAGCCAGCATCAAGGTGCGCTGCGGGTGGCTGTCTTTACGCCATCCGCCATCTATTCGCCGCTGGCCCAGTGCTGGATGGAACAGATTGCCGGAAGAAGGCGCCACTCGATCGGCACGCCGCAGCGCGGCACCGGTCAGCAGTCCCGACAGCTGATTGAAACCAGGCGTCACGAAATGCGCGAAGCGCAGCAAGGTCGCCACCATCCCAACCGAGGTGGTATGGCGAGGATGCAACGCCAGGCTGATCATCGCCTCGGCCACCTGCCGGGGATCGCACAGCGGTGGCGGCGGTTGCAGCGAACGCCCGGCATAGTTGCCGCCGTCGCGAAAACCGGGGGTGTCGACCACCGATGGGTATACATCACACACATGTATTCCCGGCCATTGCGCCAGCTCACCGCGCAGCGCCTGGGAAAAACCGCGCAGGCCGAACTTGCTGGCCGAATAGGCCACCGCGAATGGCTGCGGCACCCAACTGCCGACGGAGAGCGTATTGATCAGAATGCCGGCGTTCTGCTGCTTGAAGTAAGGGAGCACCACATGCGCGCCCCGCAGATAGCCGATCAAATCGGTCTGCACGACCTGCTCGTGAGCATCCAGCGGCGTCTCGTCGAATGTGCCGACCGCACCGACACCGGCATTGTTGATCCAGATATCGATGCGCCCTTGGCCGAACTCGGCAGCGGCAGTGGCCAGTTGTTCCACCGAGTCGCTGAGGGTCGTGTCGGTTGGCACCACGAGCGCTTCGCCGCCGAGCGCCCGGCATTCTTCAGCCGCCTCCTGCAACGCCTCCTCGTCACGTGCAGCCAACACCACACGGGCACGCCGACGTGCGAATGCTTGTGCGGTGGCGCGCCCAATACCACTGGACGCACCGGTGATGACCACCACCGCGCCTTCGAGTCTGTTTTCAGTCATGCCCGATTCTCCGGTTTGCTGTCGTTAACAGCTGACAGCCGCGGCGAGGCAAACATTCCCCGCCGTCCGGAGGATCGTCGGGGTCAAACCATCTGCAGCGCCTGCCGGCGAGACGGTGGCGGGAAGGCATCGTCGAGGATGTTCAGATCTTCAGCCGTCAACTGCAGCTCTGCGGCAGACGCATTGTTGCGCAGATGAGCCGGGTTGGAAGACTTGGGAATTACCAAAACGCCGGGTTGGCGCAAGGCCCAGGCCAACGCCACCTGAGCGGGCTGCGCACCGTGTCGGCGGGCAACGTTGGCCACTGCCGAATGCCGCAACAACGCACCGCCCTGCCCCAACGGACAATACGCCATGACCGGCATACCCTGAGCCTGGCTCCAGGGCAGCAGGTCGAATTCGATCCCACGCTCGCTAGGGTTGTAGATCACTTGGTTGGCCGCACAAGCGGGTGCATTCAGCTCACGCATGTCGTCCAGATCGAGATTCGACACCCCCCAGCGGCGGATCTTGCCCTGCTCTCTGAGCCGCTCGAAGGCTTCGACGGTTTCCGCCAGCGGATACTGGCCGCGCCAGTGCAGCAGATACAGATCGATGCATTCGGTACCGAGCCGACGCAAGCTGCGCTCGCAGGCTTCCGGTACGCCCTTCTGGCTGGCGTTGTGCGGATAAACCTTGCTGACCAGAAAGATCCGGTCGCGACGACCGCGTATCGCTTCACCGACAACCTCTTCCGCACCGCCCTCGCCGTACATTTCCGCGGTATCGATCAACGTCATGCCCAGCTCTATGCCGAGGCGCAGCGCTCCTACCTCGTTGTTGCGTTCGGCCGGATTCTCACCCATGTGCCAAGTGCCCTGGCCAATCACAGGGACTTCGGTTCCATCTGTCAGTGTCAGGGTGCGCATCAGCCGTTCCCTCGCACGTTCTGCTCAGCGACCGGCTCGGCCCAGGGATCGTAGGTGCCGAAATTCCACAGGTGTCCCTCCAGGTCGCGGCAGCTGAAGCCTCGGCCACCGTAATCCTCGTCTTTCAACTCGATGACGATCTCCGCCCCGGCAGCCTTGGCCTTGGTATAGAGCGCATCGGCACTGTTGACGATGACATAGATGCTCTGCGTGGAAACACCGCCCACCTGGTCCGGCATCCGCACCTGGCGACCATATTCTGAATCGCTAACCGGACCGAGCATCAGCATGCCGCTACCGAAATTGAGCTGCGCGTGAATGACGCCCACTTGCGCGTCCTCGACCACCAGGTGCTGCTCGAAATCAAACACTCGACACAGCCAGTCCAGCGCCGCGGGTACGTCACGGTAATGCAGACAGGGGATGAGATTGGATGTGGTGTTTTTGCTGTACAGGGACATGAAAGCTCCTTCCGATTGCCGCGGCCATCGCCGTCGTACAAGACGCACCGCATACGCATTCAGACCGATAAGGGCGCCGACGTTCCCACGGTTATGCGCGTTCGGCCAAGCCAAGGCGAATACCCAGGCCGATCAGCACCGACCCGAGGACACGATCGAGCCATTGGCTCAGTCGCTGATTGCCGCGTAGCGCCGAGCTGGCACGAGCCGCCAGCAGCACGAGCGTGCATTCCACGACGATTGCCACCAGAACGACTAACACACCCAGCACCAATAGCTGCAGCGCCACCGCGCCCTGGTCCGGACGCACAAACTGCGGCAGAAACGCCATGAAGAAAATTGCCGCCTTGGGATTGAGAATGTCCACGAGAATGCCCTGGCGATAGGCCTGCCAGGCGGTAGTCCGTGGCGTCGTTCCAAGTTTGAGCTGCGTACCGGCACCCGCAGAGCGCAACGCTTGGATGCCCAGGTACAGCAGATAGGCCGCACCTACATACTTGACCACCGTAAAGGCCAGCGCCGAAGTAGCCAGAATCGCCGAAATCCCCAGCGCGGCGGCTGCCACATGAACCAGAGCACCACTGCAGACGCCGCATGCCGAGGCCACGCCGACACGCCGCCCACCGGAGAGCGTACGCGACAGCACGAACAGCAGATCGGGACCGGGCGGCAGGTTCAGTGCCAGAGCAGCCGAGAAAAAGACCAACCAGAACGCCGGGTCCGACATTTCGGCTCTCCAGTCATGAGCAGGAAAGACACTGAATGTAGTCGAGCGGACTTCGGCTTTCCAGGCTTGCAATTCGAACCCGCGCAGGCAGTTCGTCGGAAAACTGGCATGCACTCACAGTTCCGACTTTTTATTGTCACCCAGCTGAACTACCTTGTTAGCGTTAATGTCAAAGCGCCAGGCCTCCGGCAAGGATCGCGGGCGCAGCCCGACACAGCCATGAACAGCAAAGGAAATGCACATGATCGATGAAGCCCGCACGGCCCTCGTCGCCCCCTCAGCGCGTCTCGTCCTGTTGTCCAACAGCGAGCTGCTGGACAACTCATTTCACCAACATCTTCACGACAGCGCTCAGTTGCGTCTGACGCGCAGCAACGCGCTTCGCCCCGGCGTGAGCGATGCAGACCTGCTACTGGTCGACGTCGGCAGCTTTACCGATGACGAATGCCTGCGCCTACTCCGGCAGCTGCGCGATACCGTCACCGCGTTGGTCAATGCGCAGCCGGAACAGGCACGCCGGCTGCTGGAACTACACCCTTGGATCAAGGGCGTCTTCTACCCGAGCACAAGCCGCAGCAATTTCAGCCGCGGCGTCACTGTCATGCTCAACGGTGGCGACTGGCTGCCCCGCGCGCTGATGGAAAAACTGCTCGGTCGCTATCGTCAGCTGACCCATGCGTCGCGCGCCATCGATGATTTATCGGTGCGCGAAAAGCAGATCCTCGCGCTCGCCGGCAAGGGGCTGTCCAACTCGGAAATCGCCGACCGCCTGCACCTGAGCACTCACACCATCAAGAGCCATATCCATAACGCACTGGGCAAACTGGGCGCATCCAACCGCGCGCAGGGTGCGTCGCTGGTGCTGGGGCACGTGAGCGAGGCCGGCACATGAAGGCCGCGTGCCTGTGCCTGATGCTACTTTTCGCTGTGCAGGCATATGCCGAAGAAGCAGAGCTCAAGGGCTTCATTACCAACAACACCGTTACCCGATCCGGTCAGGAGTTCTACCGCAAGTTCTGCGAACGCCTGAACGACACCAGCTCCCTGGACTTCAACCTGGCGGTCAAGGAAAGACCGTCGGCACGCTGGGGCATTCTGGTCTGGGTCGAGCAGAACAACCAGCCGCTTTACCGCCGCTTTCTACAACCGAACGTCGGCGACATGGAGCAAACCGCTTATGACGCGGCGGATTACGTGCTGCAAGAGATAAACCGTAAGAAAGTTGAAGCAATGTTCGAAGACACCATTGATCTTGCGAAGGATGAGTTATGAACCGGCCACAACAAAAAACCACCGGCATTCTCCTGGCCGGGCTATTGCTCAGCTCTGCCGTTACGGCAACCGAACTGGTCTATACCCCAGTCAATCCGTCCTTTGGCGGCAGCCCTTTGAACGGCGCCTGGCTGCTGGGCAATGCCCAGGCCCAAAACGACACCAAGGACCCGGACGCGATCGACCGCTCCTCGCTGTCCGGCACCTCGGCGCTGGACCGTTTCACCAGTCAGTTGGAATCACGGCTGCTTGGCGATCTGCTTAATGATGCTAGAGACGGCAAGACCGGGTCGGTCACAACGGATGACTTCATCGTAAATGTCATCAACGACGACCTCGGCAACTTGGTTGTAAGCATCACCGACCGGCTGACCGGCGAAGTGTCCGAAATCGTCATCGGCGAAAACTGATCAAGGAGAGCAAAGGCCATGAGAAGCCTATTCGTCGCCATCGGGATGATGGCCGTTCTGCAGGGCTGCGCAGTGCGCGAACCGATGTCCGCAGACCAGGAAACACCCACCCTTACCCCGCGCACTTCGACCTATCAGGACTTGCTGCAACTGCCCCGCCCCAAAGGCCCGCTGGTCGCCGCCGTTTACGGCTTCCGCGACCAGACCGGGCAGTACAAACCAAGCCCGGCGAGTTCCTTTTCCACCGCCGTCACCCAGGGCGCGGCAAGCATGCTGGTCGATGCCATGCAGGCCAGCGGCTGGTTCATCGTGCTGGAGCGCGAGGGCCTGCAGAACGTGCTGACCGAGCGCAAGATCATCCGCGCCTCCCAGGCCAAGCCGGACGTGGCACCGAACATACAGTCGGAACTGCCCTCGCTGCTGGCCGCCAACATCATCATGGAAGGCGCCATCGTCGCCTACGAAACCAACGTGCGCAGCGGTGGCCAGGGCGCGCGGTATCTGGGTATCGGCGTATCGCAGGAGTACCGGGTCGATCAGGTCACGGTCAATCTGCGCGCCGTCGACGTGCGCAGCGGCCAGGTGCTCTCCAACGTGATGACGACCAAGACGATCTATTCCATCGGGCGCAGCGCCAACGTCTACAAGTTCATCGAGTTCAAGGAGCTGCTCGAGGCCGAGGCCGGCTATACCACCAACGAACCGGCGCAACTCTGCGTGCTGTCGGCGATCGAGGCGGCGGTCGCCCACCTGATCGCCCAAGGCGTCGACCGTCGGCTATGGCAGACCGCCGAAACGACACCCGCAATCGAGGCCGAACTGGCGAAGTACCTCGCGGCGCCGACCAAGCTGTAGGTCGTTCTGTTTCTGGGCATGAAACAGCCCAGAAACAAACGCAGCGGTTTCATCCGTTTGATGGATTTGCCGGATCGCGGTTTAGGACAGGATGACCTACCGCGATTCAACCAGGGATGACTGATGAGCCAGGCGCAATGGATTGCCCGCAAAGCGCTGCTGCCGCTGCTTCTCGCAGGGTTAGCCAGCCCAGCCCTCCACGCGACCGATCGTCCATCCTCACTCGATCTGTGGCCCAGCGAAATCGCATCGAGCCAGAACCATTCGATTGCATCGACCCGGCCAGCCATCGGCGCCGCGCATGGGAACTTCGCACTCGTCACCCAGCTTGGCGACAGCCTGACCAGCTCTATCACTCAAACCGGCAGCGCTCTGGAAGCTTTCATCCTTCAGAGCGGCTATGCGCATGCTGCATCCATCGAGCAGCACGGCAGCCACAACCAGGGATTAATTGTTCAATCAGGCGCCTACAACCAGGCCCGGATCGAGCAATACGGCGCGCACAACAACGCGCTGATCGAACAGACCGGTACCGGGCATCGCAGTAGCGTCACGCAGAACGGCCAGGGTCTGAGCGTGCTGGTTCGCCAGTACCGCTGAAACAAAGCACCACCAGGAAGTACCGCTGAAAACATTCCATGGAGAGATAACAATGTTCAAGATCAAACCCCTTGTAGCTGCCATCCTGACTATCGCCACTGCCCAGGCCTTCGCCGCTGAGCACACCTCCGAACAACGCCAGAACGGCATCGATAACATCGCCGAAGTCACGCAGAGCGCTGGCAGCTCGAACACAGCCACGCAGCTGCAAAGCGGCCGGGGCAACGGCGCGATGGTCGAGCAGAACAGCTCGTTCTCGTCCTCGGTCCTGCAAACCCAGATCGCCAACTTCCATAAGGCCGAGGTCAACCAGACGGTCGCTTTGCGCAGCACCGCGGAGCAATGGCAGAACGGTAAAGGCAACGAGGCCAGCATCAGCCAGGGCGGTACTTGGGACAGCAGCGCTGACCAGCATCAGCACGGCAACGCCAATATCGCCGAAACCGAACAGGTCGCCACCCGTGGCGCCGACGCCGTTACAGAGCAGCTGGGCAACCGGAACTACGCCAACAGCTATCAGGCGCTGGCCAACGGCAGCAAGTCCGAGCTTTACCAGGACGGTAACCTCAACGATGCAAGCGTCAGCCAGTCGTTCAGCTCGAACGACCGCGCCATGATCGACCAACTAGGCAACGAGAACGCCGCGGAGATCGCTCAGAACTGGAGTGCTGGCTCGATCACCGAAGTCGAGCAGGCCGGCAACCTCAACAATGCATCCGTCAGCCAGACTGGCGCCAACCACGAGGCTTATACTTATTCGGGTGGTGACAACAACAACCTGAACGTGGATCAGCGCGGCAGCTACCAGAACGCCTTCGTTTATCAGCAGGGCAATGAGAACGACGCCAACCTCGCCCAGCGCGGCAATGGCAACACCGCCACTGCCAATCAGTACGGGTTTGGCAACGGCGCAGTGCTCGATCAGGACGGCCGTGATCAGGTCGCCACAGTTGGTCAGCATGGTAGCTACAACAACGCGACGGTGGACCAGCTGGGCAACGCCAACGAGCTGAACTTCAACCAGTCCGGTACGTACAACATGCTCAGCGCCGTGCAAGAAGGTGAAGGCAACCGCATCACCGGTTCCAGCAGCAACGCTGGTAACGACGTCGATATCGTCCAGGACGGCGATCTCAACCTGGCCAGCATCACCCAGGACGGTGTAAACAACATGGCCATTCTGTCCCAGTACGGCGAAAGCCATCTGGCGACCGTCATTCAAAATGGCACCGGCCATGAGGCCTTGGTCGACCAGAGCGGCATGGGCAACAACGCCCTGATCCGCCAGGCTGGCCTCAATAACATGGCGATCGTTACCCAACACTGATCCGCGCTACACCTCGCGACTGCCGGCCTTGCGCCGGCAGTTTCGTTTCTGGGGCCGCCGCCTGCGTTCCTCTGACTCACGCTCCCTTAGGCGATCGACCCGCAACCGAATTCGGATCGAAACGCGTACAACAGCTCCGATACGAGCCGCTTATTCGCTTGCTCGTTATCGACCGCTTCTCCCAAAACCGCCACGCGACAGCGTTGCGCCCTCACGAAACGATGAAATAAAACGATTTCTGTGGTATTTCCGCTGCGCTTGATCGACTGGCGCGGCACTGCTTCGAGCACAACGCCTGCCCGTTTGGACAAAGCTCAAAATAAAGCAGCCGCAACTGCAACAAGGGAGCACATCGATGAAATGCAGCCTCAGCACCGCCGTCTTCGCGGCGGGATTGACTTTCGCCAGCCAAGCCATGGCCGACCCAATGCTCTGGCAGAACAACAGCCTGACCTACCTCTACGGCAAAAATTTCGCCGTCGACTCAGGCGAGGATGGGCGTGAGGCCGATATCCAGCAGACCATTACCTTCGAACATGCCAGTGGCTGGACCTGGGGCGACATGTTCCTGTTCGTCGACCACAAGTGGTTCAACGGTCATTCGGGCAATGATGGCCGCACCTATTACGGGGAATTCAGCCCTCGTCTTTCACTGGGCAAGATCACCGGGCAAGACCTATCGTTTGGGCCAGTCACCGACGTTCTGCTTTCGGCGACCTATGAGCGAGGCGAAGGACGCAACCGCAACTACCTGCTCGGCCCCGCCATCGACCTGGCCGTACCGGGCTTCGATCGTCTGTCGATCAACACCTATTACCGCAAGCCGGACGGCATCACCGGCCAGGCCAGTGGCCAATGGCAGATCACGCCAACCTGGGCCATCACGTTCCCGCTGGGCAAGTCCGACATCCTCTTCGATGGCTATATCGACTGGGTGGTCAATGATGCCGGCTCCAAAACCAGCAACGACTTCGTCGCAAAGAACCTGCACATCAACCCGCAGGTCAAGTATGACCTGGGCAAAGCGCTGGACTACACCCCTGGCAAGCTATACGTCGGTATCGAGTACGACTACTGGTCGGACAAATACGGTGTGCAGGACAGCGCTGCGTTCAACACCGACAACAATGTCACCAACTTCATCGTAAAGGCCCATTACTGATCCTGGCGGCGTTCGGGCGCCGTCGCGAGCCAAACCGGCGGTTACGGTCAGGCTCGATGGCGGCATCAGTTCCTGCCGCGTAACGCTTCGATGCGCTCTGCCAGCGCATCGATCGTGAACGGCTTGGTCAACAGACCCATGCCCGGTTCGAGCTGACCGTTGCCCATCACGGTGCTTTCCGCGTAGCCGGTGATAAACAGCACGTTCAGCGCGGGGTCGGACTGGCGAGCGGCGTCGGCTAGCTGGCGGCCATTCATACCGCCCGTTAGCCCGACGTCCGTGACCAGCAGTGCAACCGGTTCGCCACTCTGAAGAATACTCAGGCCGCTTTTACCATCGATTGCCTGCAGCACCCGATAGCCCAACTCCTCGAGAACCTCCACCACCAGCAGGCGCACCGCCGGTTCATCATCGACGACCAGGATCGTCTCGCCTGACCCACCGCTTACCTGAAGTGTCGACTTGGGATCGATCACCGTATCGGCCTGCTGCACATTCGCGACTACGTGCGGCAGATACAGGCAGATCGTGGTGCCATGATCCGGTTCGGACTGGATCTTCACCTGCCCGCCCGACTGCCGGGTAAAGCCGTACACCATCGATAATCCCAGACCGGTTCCCATGCCCAATGGTTTGGTGGTGAAAAACGGATCGAATGCCTGCGCGGCGACTTCCTTGGACATGCCGACTCCGGTATCCGTGACGCATACGAGCACGTATTGCCCGGTCGGCACGTCGAGATCTATCGCCTTGCGGTCGTCCAGCCAGATGTTGCTGACACCGATCGTCAGCGTCCCACCGTCGGGCATCGCGTCACGGGCGTTGATGGCGAGGTTGAGCAAGGCGTTTTCCAGCTGGTTGCGATCCACCAGCGTTGGAGACAGATCCTCGGCACACTGCGTCTGCAGCGTGATCGAAGGGCCGACCGTGCGGCTGAGCAGTTCGCGCAGGTCACTGATCAGCTCGCAGACATCGGTGGCCATCGGGTTGAGCGTCTGGCGGCGAGAAAACGCCAGCAAGCGGTGCGTCAGCGCCGCCGCTCGGCGGGTCGCGTTCTGGGCCACCGTCACGTACTGCGCGAGCGATTCGACACGGCCTTGCTCGATGCGCTTTTCGAGCAGTTCCAGGCTGCCGCCGATACTGGTCAGCAGGTTGTTGAAGTCATGCGCCAGGCCGCCGGTCAACTGGCCGACGGCTTCCATCTTCTGGCTTTGGCGCAGCTGCGCCTCTGCCTGGGCGAGCGCCTGCGCCTGTTCCTTTTCGGCGGTGATGTCGCGCCCCACGGCATTGATCACACCGTCCGCCGGCCGGGCCGACCAGGTGAGCCAGCGATAGCTGCCATCGGTGCAGCGGTAGCGATTTTCGTAATGCAGAAAGGAGCGCCCCTCCGACAACTGTCCAACGGTCGCACTCGTGTCCGCCAGGTCGTCCGAGTGGATGAAGTCGAGAATATTGGCACCCAGAAGTTGCTCCTCGGGCCAGCCCAGCAACCGTTCCCAGGCTGGATTGACCGCGATGATGTCGCCATCGAAACGGCAGCGAAGCATCACGTCGCTGGACAACTCCCAGAGCTGGTCACGGTCCTTGGTACGGGTTGCGACGTCCTCGCGCAGCGAGGCGGTTAGGGCTTGTAGGGCCTGCTCCGCGTTGCGACGTGCGGAGATGTCGTTGAACAGAACCGCGACACGCTGTTCGGACGGCTCGCCGATCGGCATCGCCTGCACCTCGAACCAACGCTGCAAGGCCTCGGCATGGTTCTCGAAACGCACCGGGCGGCGGCTCAGCGCCACCTCACCGTAGATATCGAACCAGTGCTGCTCATGTGCAGGCGCGAGGTCGCGCATCCATTTGCCGCCGGCATCGACCAGCCCGCTCTGGCGTACGAAGGCCGGATTGGTTTCAACGAACCGATAGTCGATCGGCTTACCCTGCGCGTCAAATTTCATCTCGATGATGCAGAAGCCCGCATCGATCGCCTCGAACAGCAGGCGGTAACGGTTGTCGCTCTCGGTCAATCGCCGCGCGGCCTCATCCTCCGCCGTGCGGTCACGCAGGATTTTCAGGAAGCCGAAATGCCCCTTCTCGCCAAACAGCGGCGTGAGCGTGCCCGCGCCATGTAAACGTGACCCATCGGCGCGGATATACCAACGTTCGTGGCTGGTGCTGCCCTGCTGCAGGGCGCGCTGCATCTGCTCGCGCAGCAGTTCCGCATTGCGGCCATCGCCGCTGAATAGGCGGTCGAAGGGTTGTCCGTACATCTGTTGCGCCGTCCAGCCGAAGATGCGCTCGGCACCCGAGCTCCAGGCCGTGATGATGCCGTCGCAATCGGTGGTGAGCATGGCGCAGTCGCTGGCGGCGTTGAAAATTGCCTGTACTTGCTGGCCTGGATCAGGAATGGCGATGTCTCCTGTGGCGGGTCGAATTCGCGCCCGCGACGTTGCTATGAGTGCTCGCCCCGCCGTGAAGGTACAAGGCCGCAGGCCAGAGTAGTGGTCAGCCAAAGGCCGTGAAGTTTCAGCGAAGAGTAACAGCGACAGGAATGCTTCGACGCCCCCTCGTCAGCCGTCGCTACTCCGGCGTGCGGCTGAAAACCAGTGCCTTCAAGCCACTGTCGGAGTTGACATCCGGGAACTCCGGCGGGTTCGGCAAACGCTGTTGAAATACCAAGTCCGGCGCCTCGGCAGCAACGCCTTCGATGATGAATTCGGGACCCACGTCGGGATCGTTGACGCAGGCCAGCACCGTACCCGTGGGCGTCAGCAGCTCCGGCAAGCGCCGGAGGATCTTCCGGTAATCCTTGTCGAGCGCAAAGCTACCTTTCTGGAACGATGGCGGATCGACGATGACCATGTCATACGGGCCGCTTTTCTTCACCTTGCCCCACGACTTGAACAGCTCGTGGCCGAGGAAGCTGACCTTGCTCAGGTCATGATCGTTGAGCCGATGATTGTCGCGCCCGCGACTGAGCGCGGCGCGCGCCATGTCGAGGTTGACCACATGCTCGGCGCCACCCGCGATGGCAGCGATGGAAAAACCGCAGGTGTAGGCGAAGAGGTTCAGTACCCGCTTGCCGTGCGCCTGTTCCTGCACCCAGCGACGGCCGTAGCGCATGTCCAGAAACAGCCCGTTGTTCTGCTTGATGCCGAGATCCAGCTTGTAGCGCAGCTCGTTCTCGCTGATCAGCCATTCGTTGACCGGCTCGCCCAGCAGCTGTTCCATGTGGCTGTCGGGCAGATAGCGGTGATGCAACAGCAGGCTATGCGCCCCACTGTTCTGCCACTCGGCACCTTGGGTGAGCGTCGACAAGCCGAGCCTTAACGCATCCAGCTCGGCGTCCGCCGGCGCGCGGAACAACGAAACCAGCACGATGCCCTGTAGCCAATCGACCGTCACATGCTCGAGCCCCTCCCAGCAGCGACCGCGTCCATGAAAAAGACGGCGGGTCTCATCGGGCAGCTGCATCAAGGCAGTGGCGAGGTGGTTCTGCAAAGTGACAAGGGCATCGGCGTGCATGAAGGTCATCGTTAGTTAGAGAAAGCGCGCGATTTTAAACAGGATTCGAAGCGCTTGCGGACCTGCCGCCAATGCAGCCATCGAGAAACGCTCGCGTCCCCGGCTCGCCAAGCGTACCGAGTCGACCAATAGCCCTACAGCTTCAGAAGGGTGCGCCGATAACGCGAACGTATGGGCGTTCTTCCGCCGTAGCCCCTTGTAACGAGCACAACCATGACCTTCTTGAAAACGATCCAGGCACGCTACCTCACCACTTTCGCGGCCTTCATCCTTGTCGCCATCGGCCTGACGCTGCTGGGCATCTATCAATTCGTCGCACCCCAGTTGAAAGCCACCGAAGTCCAATTAGTGGAAGAAAAAGTCGACGAGATCGCCCAGGCAATTCGGCTTAATCTGGCGCGGATCGAAAGCCAGTCCCGCGCCATTACCCAAACCGTCGCGCTGCTCGACAGCGACCAGATCGACGCGGTGCTGCCTGGGCTTATCGACCAGTACGGCGATCAGAAGGTGTTCGGCGGAGGCATCTGGCCGCTGCCCAACGCTCGGACGCCCGGCGTAGCGAAACACAGCACCTTCTATCACCGTGACGCCAGCGGTCAGCTGAAGATCAACACGCACTGGAACAGCGCCGAGTCGCTGAACTACTTCGAGCAGCCCTGGCACCGGGCCGGCGCGCAAACGCCTAGCGGGCGCTGCGCCTGGGCAGCCGCCTACAAGGACGACGCCAGTGCCGAACCACGCACCAACTGCGCCATGGCGATCAACAAGAACGGCAGCGTCTATGGCGTATCGACGATCGACCTGACGCTGGGCTTCTTCAATGAACTGGTTGCGACCAAGGAAAAGGAAATCCAGGGCCAGATCATGATCGTCGAGGCGGACGGCAAGATTCTCAGCAACCTGCCTGCCCTGAGCGAACAGACCGTCCTGAAAAACGTCTCCGAGCTGGCGTCACGCACGCCGTTCGTGGCGCAGATCAAGGCCGCGCTGGACCGTGGCGACCAGCGCAGCTTTACCGAGTTCGAAGGCCAGAATGGCGAGCAGACCTCGTTCTTCCTCAAACCCATCGAGGGCACGCCCTGGCTGCTCGCAACCGCGCTGCCCAGCCACCTGTTGACCGAGAAGACCCGCTCGGTGCTCGGCACCTTGGGCTGGCTGCAATTGCCGTTGGTGGGTTTCCTTTTGCTGCTGATGGTCGTCGCGCTGCGCAACCTGATGCGTCGACTGCATCTGCTGTCGGCCAACATCCAGTCGCTGTCGTCCGGCGATGCGGATCTGACCCGCCGCATCGAGATCAAGGGCAACGATGAAGTCGACCGCATCGGTGTCGCGGTGAACCGCTTTATCGCCTATCTGCAGGAAATGATCGCCGACCTGGCCACCTCGTCCCGCCAGATTTCGGTCGAACTCGAACAGCTCAAGCAGCAATCCGATCACACCAACGGCATTCTGGCTCGCCATGCCAGCGAAACGGATCAGGCGGTGACGGCCATCACCGAAATGAGCTCCACGGCCGACTCGGTCGCCCAGAGCGCCAACGAAACCGCCAATTTCACCCAGGCTGCCAACGATCACGCCGCGCATTCGCGTCGCACCGTCGACGAAGCGGCGCAAAGCGTGCTGGCGCTGGTCAATGAAGTCGACTCGGCTACCGCGCGCGTCCAGGCGATGCAGCAGGACGCGCGCCGCATCAACGATGTATTGGGCGTGATCGGTGAAATTGCCGGGCAGACCAACCTCCTCGCGCTGAACGCCGCCATCGAGGCCGCCCGCGCGGGTGAACAAGGGCGCGGGTTCGCCGTGGTCGCCGACGAAGTGCGCGCGCTCGCCGGGCGGACACAGCAGAGCACGTCGGAAATCAACGAGATGCTCGCGGCCTTGCAGAGCGCTGTCGATGCTGCGGTAGACGCGATGGAAAAAACCAAAGGCAGCTGCCAGGCCACAGCCGAGCGGACCACCCGCGTCAATAGCGGGCTCGATGAAATGGCCGATTCGGTCAACCGCATCCACGACCTCAGCGCGCAAATCGCCGCGGCTGCCGAGGAGCAGAGTGCCGTCAGCGGGGAAATCAACCAGAACATGGTTGCGGTGCGGGATATGGTCGACGAACTGGTGGAATCCGGCGTGACGGTGAGCAAGAGCACCGATGGCCTGTCCGCATCCAACGACCGCCTGATCGCCATGGTGAGCCGCTTCAAGCTGTAAATGCGAAAGCGCGCGGAAACGCTGCGGTCGACGATGGGTGATGAGGGCTTCAGTGCTGCCCCATTCGAGCAGCTTTTCGCGTCAGCGAAACGCCCACCACCCCGGCTTTTCACCTCGCGTCGCCGTCGCGGCGACGCCAGGAATGCCGCTCTAACGCGCTGGCCATGCGGAACGGCTTGGTAAAAGCCGAGTCGGATTGAATAACGGCGCCTCTCGCATATCATCTGCGCAATATCCCCCCGCAGGCGCCCATCGAGCGGCTTAGCCCGGCTATTGTTGGGCGTACTTTGCCTCGTAATCGGCAACCGCTCTATGGCCGGAGCGCCAGAAGTAAAGGAACGCGGCGACCTTATGCAGAGCCCGCGAAAGGAGTATGGAATGACCGAATCCCCTGATCTTACCTTCACCCAAGACGACGACTCGCCGCGTATTTCAACCGGCAGCGAAGGCCTGGATGACATCCTCGGCGGTGGACTGGACCCCAACCGGATGTACCTCTACGAGGGCAGCCCCGGTTCCGGCAAGACCACCCTAGCTCTGCAGTTCCTGCTCGAAGGCGTACGCAAAGGCGAGCAGGTGCTCTATGTGACCCTTTCAGAAACCAAGCAGGAACTGGAGCTTGTTGCCAAGCGCCACGGCTGGACACTCGAAGGTATCGATGTGTTCGAACTGGTGTCACCGGAGGCCAGCCTCGACCCCGAACTCGAGCTGACGGTACTGCACCCGGCCGAGATGGAGCTGAGCGAAACCACCAAGCAGGTCTTTGATCGCGTCAGCCAAACCAACCCGACCCGCGTCGTATTCGACAGCCTGTCCGAGATGCGCCTGCTGGCACAGAGCCCGCTGCGCTATCGCCGGCAAGTGCTGGCGCTCAAGCACTTCTTCACCACCCGGCGCTGCACGGTCATCCTGATCGATGACCAGACCTCGGAAAGCGGGGATTTGCAGCTGCACTCGATCTCCCACGGTGTGGTGATGCTCGAGCAGTTGGCCATCGATTACGGCGCCGAGCGACGGCGGCTGCGGGTCATCAAGATGCGTGGCATCCAGTTCCGCGGTGGCTATCACGACTTCAGCATCAAGAGGGGTGGGCTGGCCATCTACCCGCGGCTGATCGCTGCCGAACATCACGCGGCTTTTACCGGCGAACTGATCTCCAGCGGCAATGCCGGGCTAGACAAAATGCTCGGCGGCGGATTGGAGCGCGGCACCAACGCGCTGCTGATCGGCGCAGCCGGCGTTGGCAAGTCTTCGCTGGTGCTGGGTTACGCCATAGCGGCGTGCCAACGTGGCGAGCAGGTTGCTTTCTTTATCTTCGATGAAGGCATCGGCACGCTGCTGGCCCGTGGCCGAGCGCTGGGACTCAATATCGAGCCCTGGATCGAAAAAGGGCTGCTGCACCTGCAACAAATCGATCCCGCCGAGCTTTCACCTGGCGAATTTACCGCCGCGGTGCGCCACAGTGTCGAGGTGCAGGGCGCACGGCTGGTGCTGCTGGACAGTCTTAACGGCTATCTAAATGCGATGCCGGACGGCCGCTTCCTGATTCTGCAGATGCACGAATTGCTCAGCTATCTGGGCCAGCAAGGCGTGATGAGCGTGATGGTTCTGGCTCAGCATGGCCTGGTCGGACCGATGGAAACGCCCGTGGATATCAGCTATCTCAGTGATGCGGTTATCATGCTGCGCTATTTCGAGCATGCTGGTGTCGTTCGGCGCGCGTTGTCGGTGGTCAAGAAACGCAGCGGCCGCCACGAAAACACCATTCGGGAATTCCAGCTTGGTTATTCCGGCATCAAGGTCGGGCCACCGCTTTCGAACTTCAGCGGCATATTCTCAGGCACGCCGGAGTACACCGGCGATGCCACTCCTCTCATGAAAGACGAGCATGACGACGCCTGAGCAAGCAAGCCCGACAGTAGCCGTCTACGCCCCCATTGGCAGGGACGGTCCTGCCTCAGCCGACCTGCTCCGCCGCAGCGGCATGGATGCCATCGTCTGTCACAGTGTCGAGGAGGTGTTGGAGCGCGCCGACACGGATGCCGATGCGGTGTTCATCGCCGAAGAAGGCTTGTTCGGCCAAGACCTCGACGCGCTGTCTGCATGGGTCGATCGGCAACCGACGTGGTCCGATTTCCCGTTCGTCGTGCTAACCAGCAAACGTCAGCAACCTGCAGTCACCGCCTGGCGTCAGCGCATGGTGGCGGCGTTGCGCAACGTCTCGCTGCTCGAACGTCCGGTACAGAGCATTACCCTCACCAGCGCCCTCCAGACGGCGCTACGCGGCCGACATCGCCAATATGAAGTGCGAGCGCTGATAGAAGCTCGCGAACAGGCATCCCTCGAACTGGAGGCGCTGGTAATGGAGCGCACCAGCGAACTGGAGAAGACCAATGGCGAACTGCGCACGCAAATGGCTGAACGCGCCCATATAGAGGAAACCCTGCGCCAGACGCAGAAAATCGAAGCCATCGGCCAGCTCACGGGCGGGATCGCTCACGACTTCAACAACCTGCTGATGGTCATCTCCGGCGGCCTCGATATGATCGATCGGCGAGCGGATCCGGAGCGTCGCCAGCGTCTGATGGATGGCATGCGTCAGGCCGCGCAGCGCGGAGCCGCCCTGACCCGCCAGTTGCTCGCTTTTTCCCGGCGCCAGTCGCTGGCACCCGAGCCAGTGGACCTTGCCTTGCGCATCAGCCAGATGAGCGAACTGCTCGATCGCAGCCTGCGCGGTGATATTCATGTTCAGGTGCAGTTTGCGCCGGACCTTTGGCCAATCGAGGTCGATCCCGGTGAGCTGGAACTGGTGATCCTCAACCTGGCGGTGAATGCTCGCGATGCCATGCCCGAAGGCGGCTCGATTCTGCTGCAGGCAGCCAATGCGCCGAACGAGCAGGTGCTGGGCTGCCGGGGTGATTTCGTCAGGCTGGCGGTGATCGATTCGGGTACCGGCATCCCGGATGATCTGCGCGAACGGGTATTCGACCCCTTCTTCACCACCAAAGAAATCGGCAAGGGCTCCGGCCTGGGGCTTGCTCAGGTCTACGGTTTCGCCCGCCAGTCCGGCGGCACGGTGTGGCTCGATACCGAATGCGGGCGAGGCACCAGCGTGATCATGATGCTGCCTCGCTCGGCGCATGTGCCGGGTCAAGTGCACATCGAGGATGCCCGCATCGATGAATCTCCCGACGTGTCCGCAGGTAGCGTCCTGCTGGTCGACGACGACGAAGAAGTCGCCGCGCTGGTGGGCGAGATGCTCGAGCACCTCGGTTACCAGGTGATCCATTCCGGCAGCGCTGCCGCTGCCCTCGGGGCACTGGCGAACGGGCACCGAGTAGACGTTGTCTTTTCCGACGTGATGATGCCCGGCGGCATGAACGGCGTGGAACTGGCGCGAGAAATCCACACGCGGCAACTCGGCATTCCCGTCCTGCTCACCAGCGGTTACGCCGAGGCGGCGAGAAAGTCGGCGGAGGCCGAAGGCGTGCATGTGCTGGCCAAGCCCTACCGCCTCGAAGAGCTGGGCGCGGCGTTGAAACTTGCCATTGAAAGCGCCGAACTGACGAGCCTGGCCGCACTCTGATCCGCCTGCGGTTGTCCGACGAGACTCGCCGCGTCGCGAACTAACCACATGCAGGGCCGTCGAAACGCGTGTTCCGAGCCGCTGCGGTTCGCCCTGACTTATGCCGTTCGCCTGTCAATCAGAAGGAATCGTCCATGCCCGCCCCTCGGTATATCCCCTGTCCGCTTGCCCGCCCCACTAAACGGAGCACCGCAGCGCTGCTGGGCGTGTGGCTAATGGGTTGTTCGCTGCCCTTGCTGGCCGACACGCAATCTCTAATCGACCGCGATGCGCAGAACAAGCGCCTCACCGAACAGCTGATGGCCAAGCCCAATCACCTCTCCCCCGCCCCGAGCGCCAAGTACAACCACATCATCACCTACGGCCAGTCGCTGGCTTCTGCCGCCGAAGGCTGGCCGGCACTGTCGAAACAGCCGGGCTACGACAATCTGATGCTGGGCGATGCAACACGTTCGGCAACCTTCAGCGGCGATCGCTTCGTACCGGTCGGAGGGGCAGCATTCAAACCGCTCAAGGCGGTGGTGCAGTTCAAGCGCGATCCCAAGATCATTCTCGACGGCGATGCCATCGCGAAGCTGGAAAAGCACGCCCAGGAAGAAGGCGAGTCCGTTGAAGTCGGCGCGCTGAACATGGCGCGCCGGCTGTATCTGGAAAAGCACCGCGTCGAGGCCGATCCCGAGCATCTGTTCGTCGCCAGCAACGCCGCAACGTCCGGTCGCTCCATCGCCCAACTGTCCAAGGTTGGTGGCACCAACGAGTACCAACGGGTATTGCAAGCCGTCGATCAGGCCAAGCAACTGGCGGATGACGAAGGCGCGAGCTACAGCCTCAGCGCTTTGTTCTGGTTACAGGGCGAGTACGATTACGCCGAGGTTCAGGGCGGGATCAACGACAAGGAAACCTACAAGGCAATGATGCGCCAGCTGCGCGATGACCTCTACGCCGACACCGCGCAGGCCATCGGGCAGCAACGCATGCCTGCCTTCATCAGCTACCAGACCGATGCCAAGACGTCGGTCGTGGACGGCAGTCTCGACATCGGCATGGCCCAGTGGGAACTGGCGCAGGAAGAGCCCAACTGGTACCTGGCCGGCCCGGTTTACCCCTACGTGGACAAGGGCACGCATCTTTCGGCCAACGGTTATCGCTGGTTCGGCCAGATGCTTGGCAAGGTCTATCACCAAGTCGTGGTCGAGCGCCGCAACTGGGTGCCGTTGTCGCCGCTTGGCGCCACGGTCGAGGGCCGTGAAATCCTCATCGATTTTCACGTCCCGCATCCTCCGCTGACCTTCGACGAACCCTACCTTGGCCAGCAGGCACGAATGATCGACGGTCGCGGTTTCACCATGAGCGACGAGCAGGGTGAGGTGCCGATCGAAGGGGTCGAGATCGCCGCCGGTACGATCGTGCGCCTGACCGCCGGACGTGATCTGAGCGGTACGCCGCGCATCCGTTACGCCAGCCGCGCGGTCGGCGGCGCCGGCGAGCTGCGTGACAGCGATCCAACCCTGGCTGACGCCCACTACGAATATCTACCGGACGAAGGCATGTGGCCGGAAGCCAATATCGACGCGCTGGTGGACGAACCCTACCCGCTGCATAACTGGAGCATCGCGTTCGAGATCGAGGCCAAGGCCAACGAGGCCGTGCGAACGCGCTGACAGCTGATACATGCCGCCCCGAGCGCGACGTCAGCGCCCAGGCTTCGACCCAGCGATCCGGACCGCCAGAATCAGGCAAGTACTGGGCAGAATCCGCCTAACGCCTGGTTTGCGCGCCTCCCTAGCATTCACTCCACAGCACAGCAGTGCTGCATCCATGAATGCAATCGGAGGGTCTGCGCATGTCGAACATCAACGGAAAAGCCATCGCCATCACCGGTGCCAGCAGCGGCATCGGTGAAGCGACGGCGCGCCTGCTGGCCAGCCAGGGTGCGCGAGTGGTTCTGGGCGCACGGCGGCTGCAACGCCTCGAAGCGCTGGCCGCCTCGATCATCGATGACGGTGGCAGTGCGGTGGTCCGGGCGCTGGACGTTACGAACCGCGCCGAGATGCAAGGTTTTATCGATTTCGCTGAACAGCAGTTCGGGCGTGTCGACGTCATCGTCAACAACGCCGGCGTGATGCCGCTTTCGAAGCTCGAAGCGCTGAAGGTCGACGAGTGGGACCGGATGATCGACGTGAACATCCGCGGCGTGCTGCACGGTATCGCCGCTGGACTGCCGCTGATGCAGCGTCAGCGCAGCGGGCAGTTCATCAACATCGCCTCCATTGGTGCCTACGCGGTCAGCCCGACCGCTGCGGTGTATTGCGCAACCAAATATGCAGTACGCGCCATCAGCGAAGGGCTGCGCCAGGAGGTCGGTGGCGACATCCGCGTCACGTTGATATCCCCCGGCGTGACCGAATCCGAACTGGCCGAGAGCATCTCTGATGCAGACGCGCGCTCGGCCATGCGCGATTTCCGCCAGATCGCCATTCCCGCCGAGGCCATTGCCCGTGCGATTGCCTATGCCATCGATCAGCCAGCCGATGTGGATGTCAGCGAGCTGATCGTCCGCCCCACCGCCAGCCCCTACTGAGGACACGCCCATGAATGGCAATGCAAGCAGAACCCTGATAGCAGCTGGACTGGCATTGCTCGCTGGCTTGTCGACGGCCGCTTCCTGCGCAGCCGACGAGAGCGAGCGGCACGAGCGAGGCCTGAAGGTGATGGAACGGCTCTCCGGCGGCGCCGGGCAACCGGTGCTCGATGCGTTGCAACAGGATTATCCCTTTCTCGCCGAGGGCGTTACCGCCTACGCGCTCGGTGATGTCTGGGCTCGCCCAGGTCTGGATGATCGCACCCGCCAGCTGGCGACCGTCGCTGCGTTCGCCGCGCAAGGCAACCTGCCGTACCTGAAGGTCCATGCCGGCTATGCGCTGCGGCTCGGGGTCACGCGCGATGAGCTGAAAGAGGTGATCTATCTGACCACCGTTACCGCTGGTTTTCCGCGCGCCATCGATGCGGCGCAAGCGCTGCGGGAAGTGCCGGATCCGACAGCGACGCGTTGAGGCTCAGGCGATACTGCGCAGCCGCGCCATGTCCTTGATCGGGGAGGCGCCGAACAACCGGCTGTATTCGCGACTGAATTGCGAGGGGCTTTCGTAGCCGACCCGGTAACCCGCGACCGACACCTCCACCCCTTCGGCCATCAACAACCGCCGAGCCTCCTGCAACCTGAGCTGTTTCTGGTATTGCAGCGGGCTCATGGCGGTCAGCGCCTTGAAACGGTGATGCAGGCTGGAACTGCTGAGATTGACCCGCCGCGCCAGATCCTCGATGCGCAGCGGCGCGACATAGTTCTGGTTGAGCCACTCGATGGCGCGGGTTACCCGATGCGACTGGCTACCCTGCAATGCTACCTCCTGTAGATGCTGGCCCTGTGGCCCGCAGAGCAGGCGATAGAAGATCTCGCGCAGCGCCAATGGCGCCAGTACCGGAATGTCCTTTGGCTTATCCAACAAGCGCACCAGACGCAGGGTCGCGTCGAGCAACGACGCGTCGATACGGTCCAGATACAGGCCGCGCCCTGGTGCCTCGTCCACTGCAGCGAGCTGGCCGGATTCACTGATCAACCCGGCGATCAGCGACGGATCGATGTCGAGTCTGATGCACAAGTAAGGCTCTTGCGGCGAGGCGCGCACTACGCAACCTCCCACCGGGAGCGTGACCGAGACCACCAGGTAATGCAGCGGGTCATAGCAGTACAGCTCGTCGGCCAAACGCACTTCCTTGCCGCCCTGCACGATGATGCACAGCGCCGGCTTGTGCACGCCCCAGACCGGCTCGCCCGGCTCCGCGCAGCAAATCAGATGCAGGGGATCAATGGCGGTCGGGTGCACGCCATCGCCATCGACGAAACGTTCGACTAGCTGCGCCAGCTCGGCGCGCTGTGCCAGGGTTTCATCGTCTGACGGAGCGATGAATGAATTCATGGGCAGGCTCCTTGATGCGAAGGGAATCAGCGTAGCTGTTGTTGACCCGCTATGCCGCCTGCCACCAATTATCTTCCAAAAAAAAGCCGGCGTTAGCCGGCAATTTTCGAAGCAATGAACGATCAGCTACGGGCGCGTTCTGCGTCGCGCAAGGCTTTGACCTGATCGTGGTTGCGTTGCACGCCCTGAAACTGGCGCTGGACCACCACGCGAATATCGGCTGGCAGGTCCTTTTCGAGCGCCTTGCGATAGCTCTTTAGGGCCACGTCTTCGCCACGCTCGCATTCGTTGAGAATCGCTTCGTCGCTTTTACCCGTGACCATTGATTTGAGGTCGACCCAGCGACGGTGCATGTCTCCCGCAACGCTGGTGGAAGTCTCCGGGTCACCACCCAGGGTGCGCACCAGTTGCTGCAGTTCGGCGGCGGCCGTGGCGCAGTCTTGCGCACGCTGGGTCATGGTGGTCTTCAGCTGGGGGTTCTTGAGGTCTTCAGCACATTCGCGGAAGCCTTTCTCGCCGTCCTTGCTGGTTTCGATGAGATCGTTGAGCACGGAAATGGTGTCTTTGGTATCCATTGAATAGTCCTCCTGGGGCTTGCTAAAACGGCCGGAAACAGCACGGCCAACCTATTAAGTCGACTGCCCCGCTTCGTCAAAGGTTCAGCCCGCCTGCCTCGGCGATGTGCCCTGTCGATAACTTCGAACAACCGTTTCGCGCTCGCGATTGTCCCAAGAATGACTGCCGTCCCGGCAGAAGCGCACATAATCCTGAGCCATCGCCGTCGAGCCCTGCGAAACATGCCGGAATACCTCGCCCCCGTTCCCCGTTGGGAACCCCACGAACGTCCATCCATGCCCGGTTCGCCGGCGATCCTGCTGCATCCGATGCCGATGCGCATCGCCTATGCCTGTGTCGCCGTGCTGGTCGGGCTGACCGGCGGCCTGGGCAACGCGCTGTTCATCGCCAACCTGCCGAGCATTCAGGGCGACCTTGGCCTGACGCCGTCGCAAGCCGCCTGGCTGCCGGCAGCGTATTTCATGGTCAACGTCTCCGCCAATTTGCTGATGATCAAGTTCCGCCAGCAGTACGGCTTGCGCCGCTTCGCCGAGATCGGGCTGACGCTCTATGCGCTGCTGAGCATCGCTCACGTTTTCGTCGAAGGGCTGGAAATGGCGGTGTTCGTTCGCGCTGCCAGTGGCCTGGCGGCGGCCACCACCTCTTCCCTCGGGCTGTTCTACATGTTGCAGGCGTTCCGCAAAGCGGATCTGCCAAAGGGGGTGATCCTCGGTTTCGGCATTTCTCAGCTCGGCACGCCATTGGCCTGGCTGATGTCGCCGGCATTGTTGGACATGGGCGAATGGCACCGCCTCTACGTGTTCGAGAGCGGCCTGGCGCTTTGTTCGCTGGCGGCGGTGGTGGTGCTCAAGTTGCCCCTAGGCGAACGCATCAAGGTCTTCGAGCCGCTGGATTTTCTCACCTTCGCCCTGCTCGCCCCGGCGCTGGCGTTGATCGCTGCGGTGCTGGCCCAGGGTCGAATACTTTGGTGGACCGAACAGCCCTGGCTCGGCTACGCGCTGATCGTCGCGCTGGTGCTTATGTGCACAGCGTTCATGATCGAACACCACAGACGCAATCCCTTGCTGCATACCCGCTGGCTCGGCACCGCTGAAATGCTGCGCTTCGCCTTCGGTGCCTTGGCGCTGCGTCTGTTGTTGTCAGAGCAGACCTACGGCGCGGTCGGCCTGCTGCAAACTTTGGGCATGGGCACTGAGCAGTTACAGCCGCTGTATGCAGTGATTCTGCTCGGGTTGAGCATGGGTATCGCCGGCAGCGCGATGACCTTCAGCCCGACCACCGCCCTGCCACAAATCCTGCTGTCGATCGTGCTGATCGCAATCGCCAGTTTCCTCGACATCGACGCCACCAACCTCACCCGCCCGCACGACATGTTTCTTAGCCAGGGCCTGCTGGCCTTCGCCAGTGGCATGTTCCTCGGCCCGCTGCTGATCACCGGGATCGGCAAGGCGCTGCGCAACGGGCCGAATTACCTGGTCAGCTTCATCGTGTTGTTCACCATGACCCAAAGCCTCGGCGGGCTCGCGGCGCCAGCGTTGTTCGGCACCTATCAGGTGATGCGTGAGAAATACCATTCCAGCCATCTGACCGAGCAGGTGGTGCCGGGCGATCCGCGCATCGCGCAACGGCTGCAAGCCCAGAGCCAGGCGCTGGCGCCGCGCCAGAGCGACCCTCAATTGCGCCAGGCACAGAGCGCGGCGCAGCTGAGCCAAGCGACCACGCGCGAAGCCAACGTGTTGGCCTTTAATGATGTATTCCGGCTGATCGGCATGCTCGCCATCGGCGTGTTCGGCTGGACGCTCTACCACACACTGCGCATCGCGCGGCAGAACAGGAATGCCCCGCCTCCATGAGTGAAACCAAACGACCCGACGAAGAAGAAGTCTTGCAGACGGCTCAACCACCGCAGCCCTCAGCCGCGATGACGGACGCCGGCCCAGCGCCGGACGATCCGCCGAAGACGATCAAGCCGAGCCGGCGCACGGTCATTCTGATGGTACTGGTCGCCCTGGCCGGCATCCTGGCGATCCTCTACGCCTGGCAGCTGTGGCCGTTCAGCAACCGTGTCGCGGTCACCGAAAATGCCTATGTGCGCGGGCAGATCACCGTGCTCGCGCCGCAGGTCAACGGCTACGTCACCGAGGTGCCGGTGCAGGATTTCGAGCAAGTCGCGCGCGGCCAGCCGTTGGTGCGCATCGATGATCGACAGTATCGCCAGCTGGTCGAGCAGCGCCGTGCCGAGTTGGCTGCGCAGCGTTTCGAACTGGAGAACCTCGAACAAACCCTGGCCTCCAACCGCGCCACGCTGGCGTCACGCCGCGCCGAGTTGTCCGCCGCTGAAGCCGAATTGCAACGCGCCCTGGCCGACGAAAAACGCGTCAACGAGCTGGCCGAACGTGGCTCGGTCTCGATTCGCGAACGCGACCAGATCCGCGCCAGCGCCCGCGCAGCGGCGGCGAACGTGAAGCAGGCCCAGGCTGCCATCGCCATTGCCGAGCAGACGTTGAAGGCTAGCGAAGTCTCACGCGGCGGACTTCAGGCGCAAGTGGAGATTGGCGAAGCGGCATTGAAGCGGGCTCAGATTGACCTGGACAACACGGTCATCGAAGCGCCGCGCGACGGCCAGGTCAGCGAAGTCACGGTGCGCCAGGGCCAGTACGTCGCGGCCGGCTCGCAGCTGCTCTATCTAGTGCCGGAGCAACTTTGGATCATCGCCAATTACAAGGAAACCCAAACCTTCGCCATGCGCCCAGGCCAGCCGGTTTCCATTGAGGTCGATGCGCTGGACGGTGCTCGCCTGAGCGGGCGTGTACAGCGTTTGGCACCGGCCACCGGCTCGGAATTCAGCGTGCTGCGCCCGGATAATGCGACCGGCAACTTCACCAAGGTGGTGCAGCGGATACCGGTGCGCATTTCCATCGATCCGAACCAGCCACTGAGTCAACGCCTGCGACCGGGGCTGTCGGTGGTCACGCACGTGGATACCAGCGGCGACGTGACAACCACTGATACCGCAGCGGACGGCACGCGATGATTTGCACGTACCATCCCTTGCTTCGTCTGTTGCCGAGCCTGTTGCTGATCACGCTGGCAGGCTGCATGCCACCGCGGCAGCCGCTACCGCCCGACGCTGCATTCACCCCGCCCGCGCAATGGCGCGACGACGCAGCGCGGACGAGCGATATCTCCGCGACCTGGTGGCAGGCGTTTGGTGATCTGCAGCTGACGACACTGGTCGAAGCGGCGCTGGCACATAACACCGACGTGCTGATCGCCGCGTCGCGGGTCGAACAGGCACGCGAGCAGATCCGTCTGTCCCACGCCTCGCTGCTGCCGAATCTCGACGCGGTGCTGGGCGTGCAGCGCACGCGCGAGCTCAGCGTGCTCGGCATCGCCCACACCACGGCAGTGCAGCCCTCGCTGCAGGTGTCTTACGAGCCGGATATCTGGGGCCGGCTACGGCGTCTGCGCGAAGCCGCGCAATTGCAATATCAGGCCAGCGAGGCCGAACGCGACGCCGTGCGCCTGGCCGTCGCCAGCACCACGGCACGCGCCTACGTCTCGCTACTGTCGCTGGATCGGCAGCTGTACGTGACCCGCGAAACCGTCGAGTCGCGTCAGCAGGCGCTGCGTGTCGCCGAGGACCGCGCGGGTCTCGGCTACACCTCGCAGTTGGAACTGACCCAGGCGCAGTCCGAATACGAAGCCGCAGCGCAGCTTTTGCCCCAACTGGAACAGGCGATTCGCGAGCAGGAAAATGCGGTGCGTCTGCTCACCGGAGCGTTACCGGGCACGGTGCAGCGCGGCGTCGGATTGCTCGCACTCGATCCTCCCCAGGTGCCTGGCGTATTACCTTCGCAATTGCTGCGGCGGCGGCCGGATATCCATCAGGCCGAACTGCTGCTGGCGGCCAGCGACCTCAACCTGCAAGCCCAGCGCGACCGCTTTCTGCCACAGGTGCAGGTGTCAGCCAGCCTCGGCCAGCTGTTCGTCAATTCACTCGATTACGACCCGGTCCGCGTCTGGGATATCGGTGCCAGCGTGCTGGCTCCGATCTTCGACGCCGGGCGCCTCGAAGCGGGCGTGAACATCGCGGTCGCGCAACGCAATGAAGCGGCCTTCGCCTATCGCGCGACTGCGCTGCAAGCATTCGCGGAGGTCGAAAACAGCCTTTCGGCGGTGGGCAATCTGCGGCAACAGATCGAGCGCGTCGAGGCTCGCCGCGCAGTTCTTGAGCGCTCGCTGACCTTCGCTGAGGATCGGTACCGCGCAGGCTACTCGTCGTATCTGGAAACCCTCGATGCCCAGCGCAATCTGTTCAATACCGAGCTGACCGCCGTGCAACTGCGCGAAAGCCAGCTCAATGCGCTGATCAGCCTTTATCAGGTACTCGGCGGTGGTTGGCAGGCCACCACCGAGCGTTGAAGGCTTAGCCCAGTCGCTGAGGGCTCAGCCCGGCTGACGCAGGGCCTTGCGATCCGTGTGCTGGGCTCCGCCGAGTGCCAATTCGACGACGAGGAATACCAGCAGACTGCCGCCGAGCACCGGCAGGCAGTAACCGAACAGCGCCGCGAGTGCCACCGTCAGCGCCCGAGCTGCCGGCGACAGATCGCGCAGCGCCGTGAGCATACCCGCGCTGCGCACCGGCGAGCGGCGGCGCCACCACATCAGGTAGCCCCAGATCACCAGCGTCGCCAGACCGAGCGCGGTGACGGCAAGCAACAGTTGATTGGCCAGGCCGAACAGCGAACCCATGTGCGCATCGATACCCCAGCGCGTCAGCTTGGCCGCCAGCGGGACGCTGGCGAAATCGATGCGGTCAGCGATCGTCAGCGAGCGCGGATTGATGGCTACCGCGTCGACCTGAGTCGGCCAGCTGCGATCAATTTCGGTCACCGTCCAGGCGCGATCCGGGCCCGACGCCGGGACGATTTCTAGCTTGCCGGCATCAATCCCGGCGCGTCGCGCAGCGGCCAGCACGGCATCGAATAAGGCAGGATCGCCCGGCTCAGCCGCAGCGATCTGCATTCCAACGTGATGGGCATGTTCACCCGCTGGTGCCACCGGCTCGCCGGTCAGTGCAGTGGACACGCTCGGCGTGGACATCCCCAGCGCCGCCCGCGCGACGCCGATGTTGTCCCCCGCCCAGCGCGACCACGTCAGACCGGTGGCAGAAAAGAACAACAAGCCCACCACCAGCCACAGCCCCAGCGTGACATGCCAGCGCCGCAACCGTTGCGTCCTGGCCACGCTCGCCTTGCGATTACCCTGGCGCCGGATAACCCAGAGCGCCAGCCCACCCAGCGCCGCGACCCATAACCAAGAGGCAGCCAGCTCGCTATAGATCCGGCCCGGCTCGCCCAGTAGCAGGCTGCGGTGAAACTGATCGAGCCATGTGCGCAGCGGCAATACCCCAGTGGTGCCGTAAACCAGAAGATCGCCGCGTATCTCAGCCGTTACCGGGTCGATGAACACGGCGCGGCTCTCCGACGGACCCAGCTCCGGCGCGCTGAACATCACCCGTGTCGTGGTGCCGGGCTGCGGTGCCGGACGCACCGCCGACAGCGTCGCCGCCTCGCCGATGTGCGCTTGCGCGACTTCGATCTGCCGCGCCAGGGGCAGCAAAGGTCCGTCGCTGTCGACGAACAGTTGTTCGGCATAGAGCCGACTCTCCAGCTGCGGCGTCAGCGCGTAGATCAAGCCGCTCAAGGCCGCGATGAGGATGAAAGGCCCGACGAATAGGCCAACGTACAGATGCAGGCGGATCAGCAGCACCAGCAAGGGTCGCTGCGCCCGGGATGCAAGAGGCGGTGCCTCCGGCTGGGCATGGGAAGACGGCATGAAAGCTCACTCGAATCGAGAAATACAACCAACCCAGCGCTGCAGGATTGGCGAAGCGGACGACCGCTACCCGCGGTGGTCAGATTCAGCAGATACGATCAGGTGAGCGGAGAAGCGCGAGGGTTGAGGCTGGGCCAGCGATAACGCAGCGACAACGGCGGTGCCAGGTCGAACGGCAAGGCATTGCGCTGCATCAGTCGCCGCTCGTGCAGCTCCGTCGCGGTGGCGGGGATTGCAGCCATCGATGCCGAGCCGGCGCAACAGCAAGGCATGCCGAGGTGATGCAGTGGCTTCGGTGCGGACTCGCTGCCCTGCGCCGCGTGGTCAATAGCCGTCGCGTGGCCGTTATGCGCGGTGAAATGGGAAGAAACGTGCCGGCTGGCCTCGGCCATCGGACAGTGCCCGGGCATGCCCAGAGCACCGCTCCCCATTAACGGCATCGCAAACAGATGCAGCAGCAGGGCCAGAGCGGCTATCCAGATCGGGGCGCGACGGGGACGGTGCATGGGGAAACTGATAGCTCCGGCAGGATGAAAACACGGCAATCTCACAGAGCAATGACTGAATAACGGCTCTGGAGGCGGTGCGTGGCGAATTGGATTGTAGATTTCCCGGTTGGTGCGCACCACGCCACGACGATAGAACTGACCCGCCCGTATCCTGAACGCGCGCACTTCTTCAGCAAGGTAACCAGACATTCAGCGGTTTGGACGCTCAGCCTGCCGCTTCGTCCAAAAGCTTCGGCATTCCAAGCAGAAAGCCCTGCGCCTTGGTCACCTGCAGGCCGCGCAGGGTCGTCAGCTCTGCATCCGTCTCGACGCCCTCGGCAATGATGTTACTGCCGGTCTGTTCGGCGAAGCGGATCAGCGCAGCAGCCAGCGCGCAGGTATCGTTGTCGCTATCGACGTTGCTGATCAGGCTGCGGTCGAGCTTGATGACATCAGGCTTGAGCTTGAGGATGTGGCGAAAGCTGGCATAGCCGGCGCCCGCATCGTCGACTGCCAGCCGCAGCCCACCTTGGCGTAGCGGTTCGAGAATCGCGGCGAGCAGCGCGTAGTTGACGATGGATCTGTGCTCCGTTACCTCCAGCATCAGGCGATGCAGCGGCTGCTTGGCGAGCAGTGCCACTACCGAGCCATCCAACAGTGCATCGGGGCAGACATTCAGGGACAGGTACACATCTTCGGGAATCAACGGCAGCGCCTCGAGCGCCGTTTCGAGCAGCATGACTTCAAGTTTCGTGCGAAGCCCGACCTCGCCTGCCTCGCCCATCCAGAGGTCCGGTGAGCGGTATGGCTCGGGACGAAAGCGCGCCAGCGCTTCGTAGCCGATGATGGTGTTGTGCACCAGATGGAAGATCGGCTGGTAGACCATCCAGCAATCACGCTGGGCGATCACCGCCTTGATGCGCTCGAGTTTTTCATTGCGCTGCTGTTCGCTGAGCGCGTGCCGCTCGAGTACTCTTCCGGCAAAACGGGCGAACAGGCGCAAGGTTTCCAGGTCGGCCTCGTTCAGGGTTTCGTCGGCTTGCGTACTGAAACAGCAAAAGGTCCCGTAAAGCGAACCATCACTGAAGCGAATCGGTACGCTCATGTGTGCACCGACGGGCAACGCCCGGGTCGCTGGAAGCGCCAGCGCTTCCTGTAATTCGCCAGCGTTGCGGATGAGTTCCGGTAAACGTCCGTCGACGATGCGCTGGCAGTAGCTTTCCTCTAGCAATCTGCCGTCGCCGACGGCCAGCGACATCGAGCGGTATTGCCCTTCGATATAACGAAATACCCGCCTTCCGTCCCGAAATTCTCCAATGAACGCCACTTCCATTCGTAGATGCTGGCGAACCAGCTCCAGCGCCTCGGTAAGCATCTCGCCAATGGATAGCCTGCCACGCTCAAACCCGTCGACCATCAACGACATATCGCTGCCGGTAACCCCATCAGAATCGCGGTTCAACATAACCATCCCTCGCCATCTTCCATCGGAAGAATCAAGGCGCCTTGGCGGCTTCAGAGAAATACGCAGCAGAGCCTTGTTTTGAGCCTAGTGCCCTTCTTGAGCTACTCCGCTTTCGTCGACGACCGGCGCTTGGTCGGCTTTTTTGGCGGCGCGTCAGAGGCTAATTCGACCCAAGTTGGTGCATGATCGCTGGCGTGTTCCTGGTCGCGAACCCAGCGATCCACGCCAGCGTCTTTCAGGCGCGGCGCCAGGTCTTTGCTGAGCAGAAGATGATCGATACGCAGGCCGGAATTCTTTTGCCAATGCTGGCGGAAGTAGTCCCAGAAGGTGTAGATGCGCTCGTTGGGATATTTGGCACGCAGGGCGTCGGCCCAGCCTTGGCTTAGAAGACGTTGATAGCACTCGCGGCTTTCCGGCTGCAGCAACGCATCCTTGGTCCACGAGCGCGGGTTGTAGATGTCCTCGTCGGTGGGCACCACGTTGTAATCGCCGGCCAGCACCACCGGATGTCCGCTATTCAGCAGCCCTTCGGCATGCTGAATCAGGCGCTCGAACCAGGCCAGCTTGTACTCGAACTTCGGCCCCGGCTGCGGGTTGCCGTTGGGCAGGTAGAGGCAGGCGACGATAATGCCGTGGGCCGCGGCTTCCAGATAACGGCTGTGATTGTCGTCCGGATCGCCCGGCAGACCGCGGCGAATCTCCAATGGGTCGTCGCCGCGCGACAGGATCGCCACGCCATTCCAGGATTTCTGCCCGTACCAGATCGCGCCGTAGCCGGCGGCGCGGATATCGTCGATGGGAAAGTCGGCGTCCTGCGCCTTCAGCTCCTGCAGGCAGGCCACGTCGGGCTGCTCGCGCTCCAACCATTCGAGCAGGTTGGTGCGGCGCGCACGGATGCCGTTGATGTTGAAGGTGGCGATTTTCAGGGAGTCCACAGGCTGCCTCGCACCGATAGATGACCCTTGTTGTGACTCGCGGTGACGGTGCGAGGTTCGCGTCAGCTGGCCTTGCGTGGAACTCTGCAGGACGACACGCCTTTTCGGCGATAACGGTGGGCTGAAGCCCACCCTACGGCACTAAGTGGTTCGGTTCAGACGTAGGGTGGGTCGGGCGGCGCTCCGCTTCAGCCCACCAAAAGCGCCCTGGAAGACGAGGATGGAAGGCCGGAATGTACTCCGACCCACCCCCACAGCGAGGTTCGGCTCAGCGAGTTTCCCAATAGCCCGGTGCGTTGTAGATCGCTTTCAGGTAATCGATGAAGAAGCGCACCTTGGCCGGCAGGTAGCGCTGCTGCGGGTAGACCGCCTGGATGTCGTAGGCTGGCAGTGCGTACTCGTCGAGCACCGTCACCAGCTCGCCGCGCTTGAGTTCGGCCTGGATTTCCCAGGTCGAGCGCCAGCCGATCCCCAGGCCCTGCTTGACCCAGTCGAACAGCAGCTCGCCATCGTTACAGTCGAGGTTGCCGTCCACCCGCACCGCCACCTGCTTGCCGTCGCGCAGAAAGGTCCAGCCGCGCTGCTGCCCACCCTGCAGGTTGAATGCCAGGCAGTTGTGCCGCGCCAGGTCTTCCAGCTCGCGCGGCACGCCCTGGCGCTCGAAGTAATCCGGCGCGCCGCAGACCACCCGGCGATTGGGAAACAGCTTGACCGCCACATAGTTGGGATCGGTGACCTCGCCGATGCGGATGCCCATGTCGTAACCATGGCGCACCAGGTCGACCACGCTGTCAGTGAAGTTGAAGGACAGCTGCAGATCGGGGAAGCGCGCCTGGAAGGCCGGCGCATGCGGGCCGATATGCCGACGACCGAATGCCGCCGGCGCCGAGATCACCAGATGGCCGCGCACCGAAGTGCGGTCCTTGGCGATGCTGGCATCGGCCTCGTCGAAATCCTTGAGCAACCCGCGCGCGCGTTCCAGGTATTGCTCACCCAGGTCGGTCAGCGCCAGCCCACGTGTGGAGCGGTGCATCAGCTTGACGCCCAAGTGACGCTCCAGCGCATCGAGCCGGCGACCCATAACGACAGGTGTCACCCCCTCCTTCAATGCAGCGGCGGCGAAGCTACCGGCTTCTGCGACCAGTACGAAGCTGTGTACGGCTGTGTAACGATCCATTCGATACTCCTGATATCGACAGAACTGAAGTTTCGACCAATTCCGCCTTTCGTTCCAGCCCTGCATCCTTGGGCCACGTATAAAAACTATCGAACAAGAAAACAGCCACGATCTTGCGAGCTAGAGACCTGCAAGGCAAAAGCAGGCGAGGAAGCGGAGTTTGCTGGTGCAAATGAGCATTCCGAGCCTGGTTTTAACGCAGCAGGGCCGACGCGCAGCAGATCGTGAACAAAATTCTAAAAGTCAGGAGGAACGACCCATGGCCCGAATGAGAGCAATTGATGCTGCCGTCGCGGTGTTGCGCAAGGAAGGCATCGACACCGCCTTCGGCATCCCCGGTGCCGCGATCAACCCGCTGTATTCCGCCCTGCGCGCTGACGGCAGCATCCGCCACATCCTGGCGCGCCACGTCGAAGGTGCCTCGCACATGGCTGAGGGTTACACCCGCACCAAGGCCGGCAACATCGGCGTGTGCATCGGCACCTCCGGCCCGGCCGGCACCGACATGATCACCGGCCTGTATTCCGCCTGGGCCGATTCCATCCCGATTCTCTGCATCACCGGCCAGGCGCCACGTGCCCGTCTGTATAAAGAAGACTTCCAGGCCGTAGATATCGAATCCATCGCCAAACCGGTCACCAAGTGGGCCGTCACCGTGCGCGAGCCGGCACTGGTACCGCGCGTGTTCCAGCAGGCCTTCCACGTGATGCGCTCCGGTCGTCCCGGCCCAGTGCTGATCGACCTGCCATTCGACGTGCAGATGGCTGAGATCGAGTTCGACGTCGACACCTACGAACCGCTTTCGGTCTACAAGCCGGCAGCGACCCGCAAGCAAGTAGAGAAAGCCATCGACATGCTCTGCGCCGCCGAGCGCCCGCTGATCGTTGCCGGTGGCGGCATCTACAACGCTGGTGCCGAAGAATTGCTGGTGGAGTTCGCCGAGACCGTTGGCGTGCCGGTGATCCCGACCCTGATGGGCTGGGGTTCGATTCCCGATGACCATCCGCTGATGGCCGGCATGTGCGGTCTGCAGACCAGCCATCGCTACGGCAACGCCAACATGCTGGCCTCGGACTTCGTGCTCGGCATCGGCAACCGCTGGGCCAACCGCCACACTGGTTCGGTCGAGGTCTATACCAAGGACCGCAAGTTCGTACACGTCGATATCGAACCAACCCAGATCGGTCGGGTGTTCTCGCCGGACTTCGGCATCACTTCCGATGCGGGCGCCGCGCTGAAGCTGTTCGTCGAAGTGGCCAAGGAACGCAAGGCTGCCGGCAAGCTGCCAGATCGCACGCCATGGGCTGCCGACTGCCAGGAGCGCAAGCGCACCCTGCTGCGCAAGACGCATTTCGACAGCGTGCCGATGAAGCCGCAGCGCGTGTACCAGTGCATGAACAACGCCTTCGGCAAGGACGCCTGCTACGTCAGCACCATCGGTCTGTCGCAGATCGCCGCCGCGCAGTTCCTGCATGTCTACAAGCCGCGCCACTGGATCAACTGCGGCCAGGCCGGCCCGCTCGGCTGGACCATTCCGGCGGCGCTGGGCGTGGTTGCGGCGGACCCGTCGCGCAAGGTCGTGGCGCTCTCGGGCGACTATGACTTCCAGTTCATGATCGAGGAGCTGGCGGTGGGTGCGCAGTTCAAGCTGCCCTACATCCACATCCTGGTGAACAACGCCTACCTGGGCCTGATTCGCCAGGCGCAGCGCGGCTTCGAGATGGATTACTGCGTGCAGCTGGGCTTCGAGAACATCAATGCCGACCAGAGCGGCATGGAAGGCTACGGCGTCGACCACGTCGCGGTGGTCGAGGGCCTGGGCTGCAAGGCGATCCGCGTGTTCAAGCAGGAAGACCTGCGCCCGGCCATCGAACAGGCCCAGGCCTGGATGGCCGAGCATCAGGTACCGGTGGTGATCGAAGTGATCCTGGAGCGTGTGACCAACATCGCCATGGGCACCGAGATCGACGCCATCAACGAGTTCGAAGAGCTGGCCAACGGTCGCGAGGACGCGCCGACCGCGGTCGCACTGCTGGACTGATTTAGCAACGCAACAGGCAGTAAGCCGAGGGTGGCTATCGCGAAGCGTATCCACCACCACAGCCGGACGGGACGGAAGCTTCCAACCCGTCCGGAAATGTCCCTACAGACAGACAGGAGATACCCATGCCACGTTTTGCCGCCAACCTGTCCATGCTCTTCACCGAGCTGGACTTCATGGATCGTTTCGCCGCTTCCGCCAAGGCCGGCTTCAGCGGTGTCGAGTACCTGTTCCCCTACGACTTCCCCGCCGAGGAAATCAAGGCTCAGCTGGACGCCAACGGCCTGACCCAGGTGCTGTTCAACCTGCCAGCCGGTGACTGGGCGGGCGGCGATCGTGGCATCGCCTGCGATCCGGAGCGGGTCGAGGAATTCCGCGCCGGCGTCGACAAGGCCATCGCCTACGCCAAGGTGCTGGGCAATACCCAGGTCAACTGCCTGGCCGGCATCGCCCCCAAGGGCGCCGACATCGGCAAGCTGGAAATGACCCTTATCGAGAACCTGCGCTACGCGGCGAAGAAGCTCGAAGAGGCCGGCATCCGCCTGGTCATGGAAATGATCAACACCCGCGACATCCCGCGCTTCTTCCTGAACAACACCTCTCAGGCGCTGGAGATTCGCGACAAGGTCGGCAGCAGCAACCTGTTCCTGCAGTACGACATCTACCACATGCAGATCATGGAGGGCGACCTGGCCCGCACCATGGAAAACAACCTGGCGGTGATCAACCACGTGCAACTGGCCGACAACCCTGGCCGCAACGAGCCGGGCACGGGCGAGATCAACTACCGCTTCCTGTTCGAGCATCTGGACCGCATCGGCTACCAGGGCTGGATCGGCTGCGAATACAAGCCGGCCACCACCACCGAAGCCGGCCTTGGCTGGATGAAAGCGCATAACGCGATCTGAACTGACGCGACCCAGACGAATAAAGAGGAGAACACTCATGGCTAAAATCGGATTTATCGGCACCGGCATCATGGGCCTGCCCATGGCTCAGAACCTGCAAAAAGCCGGTCACAGTATCTTCGTTTCCACTCATCACGATCCCGCTCCGGCCGCGCTGGTCGAGGGCGGTGCCGTGGCCCTGGCCAACCCGAAGGAAGTGGCCCAGGAAGCCGAGTTCATCATCGTCATGGTGCCGGACACCCCGCATGTAGAAGACGTGCTGTTCCGCGAAAACGGCATCGCCGAAGGCGTTGGCCCGAACAAGCTGGTGATCGACATGAGCTCGATTTCCCCGAGCGCCACCAAGCAGTTCGCCGAGAAGATCAACGCCACTGGCGCGCAGTACCTCGACGCCCCGGTTTCCGGCGGTGAAGTCGGCGCCAAGGCCGGCAGCCTGTCGATCATGGTCGGCGGCAGCGAAGAAAGCTTTGCCCGCGCCCTGCCGCTGTTCGAAGCCATGGGTAAGAACATCACCCGCGTCGGTGGCAACGGCGACGGCCAGACCGCCAAGGTCGCCAACCAGATCATCGTGGCGCTGAACATCCAGGCCGTAGCCGAAGCGCTGCTGTTCGCCGCCAAGAACGGCGCCGACCCGGCCAAGGTTCGCGAAGCGCTGATGGGCGGTTTCGCCGGCTCGAAGATTCTCGAAGTACACGGCGAGCGCATGATCAAGGGCACCTTCGATCCGGGATTCCGCATCAATCTGCACCAGAAGGACCTCAACCTGGCGCTGGCCGGTGCCCGCGAACTGGGCCTTAACCTACCTAACACCGCCAATGCGCAACAGGTGTTCAGCACCTGCGCGTCCCTCGGTGGCAGCGGCTGGGATCACTCGGCGCTGATCAAGGGCCTGGAGCACATGTCCAACTTCTCGATCCGCAAGGGTTGAAACAGCTCCGAGCCCGCTGAGTCGAACTAGCGCACCCACCTTCAGGACAGACAGAACCCAGGTGGTGGGTTACCGCGATACTCGACGCCAGCGGCGCTCCGAGAGTTGAACACGGGTGTGCAAGGCCGGAATCACAGCGTCCCCCACGACCAGGCCCTTGCGCAGCCGGCGTTCACCGCCGTTTTCGGACGGCACCCCTTTCGACCCGCTCGGCAGAAGGAGTCACGGCCCGATTGCCGGGTGGGTCGATTCCAAACCTTAGGGCTTGCATTGACGAGCCCTAAGGTCTGGAATCGGCCCCAGACCTCATACAAGGAACTTCACATGACCCTCGATCCCCAAGCCCTGCTGCGCGAGCTGTTCACCGCCGCCATCGATGCCGCCCATCCACGCCAGGTGCTGGCCGACCATCTACCCGCCGACCGCAGCGGACGGGCCATCGTCATCGGCGCGGGCAAGGCCGCCGCCGCCATGGCCGAAGCCATCGAAGCGGCCTGGGAAGGCGAGATTTCCGGCTTGGTGGTGACCCGTTACGGTCATGGCGCCGACTGCCGCAAGATCGAAGTGGTGGAAGCCGCACATCCGGTGCCGGACGATGCCGGCGAGCGCGTCGCCCGCCGCGTGCTGGAGATGGTCAGCAATCTTCAAGAAAGTGATCGGGTGATTTTCCTGCTTTCTGGTGGTGGCTCATCCTTGCTGGCGCTGCCGGCCGAAGGCATCAGCCTCGCCGACAAGCAGGCGATCAACAAGGCGCTGCTGCGCTCCGGCGCTCACATCGGCGAAATGAACTGCGTACGCAAGCATCTTTCAGCAATCAAGGGTGGGCGCCTGGCCAAGGCCTGCTGGCCGGCCAGCGTCTACACCTACGCGATTTCCGACGTACCCGGCGATGAAGCCACGGTGATCGCCTCCGGCCCGACGGTAGCGGACCCGACCACCAGCGCCGAAGCCCTGGAAATCCTTGCCCGCTACAACATCGAGATTCCGGCCAACGTGCGCCAGTGGCTGGAAGACCCACGCTCGGAAACGGTGAAGGCAGACGACCCCTGCCTGTCGCGTAGCCATTTCCAGCTGATCGCCAGACCGCAGCAATCGCTGGAAGCGGCCGCCGTGAAAGCCCGTGCCGCCGGCATCACGCCGCTGGTCCTCGGTGATCTGGAGGGCGAGTCGCGGGAAGTGGCCAAGGTCCATGCCGGCATCGCCCGTCAGGTAGTACTTCACGGCCAGCCGCTCCCGGCGCCCTGCGTGATTCTCTCCGGCGGCGAAACCACGGTGACGATCCGTGGCGAAGGTCGCGGCGGGCGCAACGCCGAGTTTCTGCTGAGCCTGACCGAGAATCTCAAGGGCCTGCCCGGCGTCTATGCGTTGGCTGGCGATACCGATGGCATCGACGGCTCGGAAGACAATGCCGGCGCGCTGATGACCCCGGACACCTACGCCCTCGCCGAGGCGCAGGGGCTCAGCGCGGCCGACGAACTGGCCAACAACAACGGCTATGGATATTTCCAGGCGCTCGACGCGCTGCTGATCACCGGCCCGACCCGCACCAACGTCAACGATTTCCGCGCGATTCTGGTACTGCCACCGTCCGCCTGAAAACGGATCCAGCGCGTGTCTGCTGCGCGCGCCAGCTACGCGCGTCCCATAACAACAACTGCCGATAGAGCCTGCCATGACACCCGACAAGAAGGTCAAGATTCTCGCCACCCTCGGCCCGGCCACACGCAGCATCGATGATGTGCGCGCGCTGGTAGAAGCTGGGGTCAACCTGTTCCGCCTCAACTTCAGCCACGGCGAGCATGCCGACCATGCCGAGCGTTTCGGCTGGATTCGCGAGGTCGAGCGCCAGCTGAACCAGCCGATCGGCATCCTCATGGATCTGCAGGGGCCGAAGCTGCGCGTCGGGCGTTTCGCCGAAGGCAAGGTGCAACTGGTGCGCGGGCAGACCCTGCGCCTGGACCTCGACCCGACGCCTGGCGATGCCAGCCGGGTCAACCTGCCGCACCCGGAAATTATCGACGCCCTGCAGCCGGGCATGAGCCTGCTGGTGGATGACGGGCGTCTCAGCCTGACGGTGATTGCCAAGCATGCAGACGCCATCGAGACGCGCGTGGTGGCCGGCGGCGAGCTGTCCGACCGCAAGGGCGTCAACGTGCCCGAGGCGGTGCTGGAACTGAGCCCGCTGACCGAGAAGGACCGCCGCGACCTGAGCTTCGGTCTTGAACTGGGCGTCGACTGGGTGGCGTTGTCCTTCGTCCAACGTCCGCAGGACATTCACGAAGCACGCGAACTGATCGGCGACCGCGCCTTCCTGATGGCCAAGATCGAGAAACCGTCCGCAGTGCAGCACCTGCGCGAAATTGCCCGCCTATGCGACGCGATCATGGTAGCGCGTGGCGATCTGGGCGTGGAAGTACCGGCCGAAAGCGTGCCGCGCATCCAGAAGAACATCGTCCGCACCTGCCGCCAGCTCGGCCGGCCGGTGGTGGTGGCGACGCAGATGCTCGAATCCATGCGCTTCTCCCCGGCTCCGACCCGCGCCGAAGTCACCGACGTGGCCAACGCCGTGGCAGAAGGTGCCGACGCGGTGATGCTCTCGGCGGAAACCGCGTCGGGCGACTATCCGCTGGAGGCTGTGAGCATGATGAGCAAGATCATCCGCCAGGTCGAAAGCGGCCCGGACTTCCAGGCTCAGCTTGATGTAAACCGCCCGAGCGCCGAAGCGACGTTACCCGATGCCATCAGCTGTGCGATCCGCCGGATCAGTGGCATCTTGCCGATCGCGGTGCTGGTCAACTACACCGAGTCCGGGCGCTCCAGCCTGCGCGCCTCACGCGAGCGGCCCAGCACGCCGATCCTCAGCCTGACGCCGAACGTCACCACCGCGCGCAAGCTGACAGTGGCCTGGGGCGTCTACTCGGTGATCGATGCGCCGATGCAGGACATGGAGCACGTCTGCCTCAACGCACTCGAACTGGCCCGCGCCCAAGGCATGGCCGGCACCGGTGATACGGTGCTGATCACCGCCGGGGTGCCGCTCGGCCAGCCGGGGACGACCAACTCGCTAAGGATCGAAACGCTCAACTGAGGCCGGTTAGATGTAGGGTGCGCTCCGCGCACCAAGCGAGTCGAGGCCAGCGACGAATTGTGTCTGCAGACGCGGCCCTTTTGAGCCCTTATACGATGCGCGGAGCGCACCCTACGGGCCTTGTGACTGTGTTCATCCAGAACGGCGAGCTTCGGCTCGTCGTTCTTCGTTTACCAGCGCGATTCCTTCCTGCAACGCAGCCCACTCACCTCCTGCCATAACAGCAAATGCCCACTCTTAGCCCATCGCGTTGCACTCTTGCCGTTCTGAACGGCTTCAGTCAGATATTTCTGCAGGCACATCCCGGCTGCGGGTTCCTGATCCTGCTGGCTATCGCTTTTCATGCGCCCGCGTTGGTGGTCGGAGCAGTGATCGGCGCGCTGGTGGGCACCTCCAGCGCCGTCGTACTGGGTTATCGCCAGTCCGATATCGATATCGGACTCTACGGCTACAACGCGGCGCTGCTGGGCTTGCTGTTCGTGCTGTTGCTGGGGCTGTCGGTGCTCACGCTTGGGCTGATTGCGTTCGGGTCCGTAATCGCCAATCTGCTGCAGGTGCGCCTGATGGCTGCCATGCGCGAACGCAACTGGCTGCCCGGCTTCACCCTGCCCTTCGTACTGTTCGGCTGGCTTGCGCTGGGCCTGGCGGGGGCACTCGATCTGGTCACCCAGGCGCGGCTCGACGCGCCGCTGATACTGGATGGCCCGGGGCTGCTCTTCGCGGTCACCTCGGGTATCGGACAGGTGATCTTCCTCGGCCAACCGCTGGCCGGGTTGTTGTTGCTGGTAGCCGTATGGCTGGCCGATCGCAAAGCCGCGGCCTGGATGCTTTGCGGCTCGGTCGGTGGCCTTGCCCTGGTGCTGATGGCAGGCGGTTCGGAGCAGCAGGCCCTGGCAGGATTGGCCGGCTACAACCCGGCCCTCGCCGCGCTGGCGGTCAGCCAGGTCCATCGTTCGTGGGTGGCGCCCTTGCTGGCGATCATCGCGGCAGTGCTGCTCAGGGCCGGATTCGACCGTCTGGGTCTGCCGCCACTGACCATGCCATTCATCATGGCTTGCTGGCTGGTCGCGCTGGGACAGCGCTGGCGATCCAGGCGAAGTGAACGCGTTTAGCCCTTGGTCGCACGCGGATCCTGATCGCGCGGGTAGGTCCGCTCTTCTTCGATCTGCCCGTCGAGGGTGTGAATCTTCACCGATGCGGTACGCAGCTTCATGTAGTCCCGCGTCTCGTTGACGATGTCCTCCTTGGTCGACGCCTCCAGCAACGCCCGCTTGTCCCCTTCCTCGCGCAGCACCCAGCGATCGCCGTCGTGCGTGATGTGGTAGTGCTCCATAGTTGCCTCCATAAGCTTCTCAATAGTCGAAGCTTGGAACGCGGGCGCGCGTAGCGGTTCGATACGTTGCGGAGAATGGGCAGGGTAACCATGACCGTAGACGGTCATTAAAACCGCACCTATCAGGGTTGTATTCACCAAGGGCCGTTGCGGCGCCCTTGATTCCGGTCAATTCCAGCCTGGAACGAATATCGCAAGGGTCACTACGACCCGTCCGGCTGCTGCGCATCGATTGCGAACACAAGAGAGACGGGCCCTCCCAATTACTGGAGTTATCCATGCTTTGTGCTGAACAACGTGCCCTGATCAAAGCCACCGTCCCGTTGCTGGAGACCGGTGGAGAAGCCCTGACCAATCACTTCTACAAGCTGATGCTGGCCGAGCACCCAGAAGTGCGTCCCCTGTTCAATCAGGCGCACCAAGCCAGCGGCGATCAGCCACGAGCACTGGCCAACGGCGTGCTTATGTATGCCAAGCATATCGATCGGTTGGATCAGCTCGGCGGGCTGGTATCCCAGGTGGTGAACAAGCACGTGGCCCTGCAAGTACTGCCGGAGCACTACCCCATCGTTGGCTCCTGCCTGTTACGAGCGATTCGCGAAGTGCTGGGCGAAGAAATTGCGACCGACGAGGTCATCGATGCCTGGGCCGCCGCTTATGGACAGCTCGCCGATATCCTCATCGACACTGAAGAACAGATGTACAGCGTGACGGCCGAGGCACCCGGCGGCTGGCGTGGCGCGCGCGCGTTCCGGATTGCTCGCAAGGTAGTCGAGAGCAGCGAGATCACCTCGTTCTATCTGGAGCCCGAAGACGGCGGCGCGGTCGTTGCACACCAGCCTGGCCAGTACATCGGCCTGCGCCTGCTGGTAGATGGCGAGGAGATACGCCGCAACTATTCGCTCTCCGCTGCGGGCAACGGTCGTGACTACCGCATCAGCGTCAAGCGCGAACCTAACGGCGTCGCCTCCAACGCGCTGCACCGCATGGAGGAAGGCCAAAGCCTCGATTTGTTCGCGCCTGCTGGCGATTTCACCCTACAGCACAGCGACAAGCCCCTGGTGCTCATCAGTGGCGGTGTCGGGATCACGGCGACCCTGGCGATGCTCGAGGAAGCGGTCAAGACGGCTCGACCGATACATTTCATTCACTGCGCCCGCAATGCCGACGCTCATGCGTTCCGCCGGACCATCGACACGCTGGTCGAGCGGCACGGCCAGCTCAAGCGTTTCTATTGTTACGACGAGCATCAGGGCGACGACAGCCAACCAGACGCCGTCGGCCTGATGACCGAGGAGCGGCTGGACGCCTGGCTGCCTGCCGATCGCGATCTGGACGCCTATTTCCTGGGTCCTAAACCCTTCATGTCGGCGATTCGTCGACAGTTGCGAGCGCTTGGCGTACCGGAACAGCAAGCCCGCTACGAGTTTTTCGGGCCGGCGTCAGCGCTGGAGTGATTCAACCCGGACGGGCCGCCTACACCGGCCCGTCATCCGCACCATCGTCACGAGGTAATTACGATGACCCTGCAACCGCTCGACCCGCACCGTCTGCTCAGCATCGCCAATCTCTCCATGGCGATCGGCCTGGTTCTGCTTCTGTTCGGCGTTGCAGGTGCCTACGTCTTCGATCGGCATCTGGCTCTGGGCGCGGTGGTCGGCTGCCATGCGCTGGTGATTCTGGGCCCCACCGCACTCAAGATCGGCTATGTGATGCGGTTACTGGCACAGCGTCAGCTAACGCTGGCCGCTTAATAACTTTATAAAACTTCGATGTTGCCGTTTCGCTGTGCAACCATAACGCCATTAATAAAGAGCAGTTAGTAACCATTCGTCTGCCGCTTGTTCTTTTCTGGAAACTCCTGAGACGCAACCAAGCTCTGTATCCATGAAGGCTGGTGAAGTAGTACAGCCCCGCAGAAAGTCTCTATCCATCGAGGAGAAAAAGACATGGCAAACAAAAATCCTGGCAACTTTGCCAACGACCGCGAAAAGGCGTCTGAAGCTGGTAAGAAGGGCGGCCATAACAGCGGCGGCAACTTCGCCAACGACCGTGAAAAGGCCTCTGAAGCAGGCCGCAAAGGTGGTCAGAACAGCCACGGCGGTGGACGCAACAGCAACAGCTGATGCGCCTCGTTACAAAAAGGGCAAAGGGTAAAACCTTTGCCCTTTTTGTTTATCGGGTTAAATAATCGTTATTAGCATCACGACAATAAACCGACGCAACAATTAACGCCCTACATGAACCATTAATTAACAACTAAAGAACTGAAAAGGCCCAGGACATGAGCCAAATAACCAACGAAACGTCGCCGCTCAATCCGGGCGATGAAGCCGTTCCGGGCACACCGGGTACTGGTGAAAATATCTGCCCGACATGTAACGGCAGTGGACGCAACGAGTCCGGAGAATGTCAAAACTGTGGCGGCACGGGTAAGGTGATCGAAGGTATCGGCGGGGCCTGATACCAGCCTTTCCAGCATCAGGAGCAGCCAATGAGCGCCAGCATTTTCTCCGACCGAATCATTCAGAGCTTGCTGGATACCGATTACTACAAACTGACGATGATGCAAGCGGTGCTGCATCACTACCCCAACGCCGAGGTCGAATGGGCCTTCCGCAGCCGATCCAAGGAAGATCTGGCGCCCTACCTGAACGACATTCGTCAGCAGATCGAGGCGCTCGCTGAACTCAAAATCAGCCAGGACGAACTCGCCTTTCTCGATCGCATCCCCTATATGCAGCCGGATTTCATCCGTTTCCTCGGCTTGTTCCGCTTCGACCTGCGCTACGTGCGCGCCGAACTCGAAGCAGGCGAACTGGTGATCTACCTACGCGGGCCATGGCTCCATGTGATTCTGTTCGAAGTGCCGCTGCTGGCCATCATCAGCGAGGTGCGCAATCGAGCCCGCTACCCGAACGTAACGCTCGAACAGGCCAGCGCGCGGCTCGACGAAAAACTCCAGTGGCTGCGCGACGAAGCCACTGATGAAGAGCTGGCGGGGTTCAATCTCGCCGACTTCGGCACCCGCCGACGCTTCTCCTTTGCCGTGCAGGCGCTGATCGTCGAACGCTTGAAGCACCGATTTCCCGGTAATTTCGTCGGCACCAGCAATGTTCATCTCGCCCGGACGCTCGATCTAAAGCCCATGGGCACCATGGCGCATGAATGGATCATGGCGCACCAGCAGCTGGGGCCCAGACTCATCGACAGCCAGAGCGCTGCCCTGGATTGCTGGGCTCGTGAATACCGCGGCGCGCTGGGCATCGCCATTACCGACTGCATCACCATGGACGCCTTCACCGCAGATTTCGATCTGTATCTGGCGAAACTCTTCGATGGCCTGCGCCACGATTCGGGCGCCCCCATCGAATGGGCGGAAAAAGCCATCGCCCACTACCGCCGTCTCGGCATCGACCCGATGACGCGGCAACTGGTGTTCTCCGATGGTCTCGACTTCCCCAGAGCGCTTGGCATCTACCGCGCATTGGCGGGACGCAGCAACACCAGCTTCGGTATCGGCACCCAATTGACCTGTGACATACCAGGCGTGCAGCCAACCAACATGGTGATCAAGATGACCAGCTGCAACGGCCAACCGGTGGCCAAGATCTCCGATTCGCCAGGCAAAACCATGTGTCGTGACGAGGCCTTCGTCGCCTATCTCAAACATGTTTTCGGCGTGAACGACGACCGTTGAATTCCGTACAGCGCGCCCGGCCAAGGCCGGGCGCGGAGATCTCACCATTGCACCGGGGGGCAGCTTGGCCGGTAGCGTTTCTATGAACGGCTTGATACTGCCGCTCAGAGAAAATTTCCGCCGTTGCTCCTCGGCCAGCTTCAACGACCGCTGATCTGCCCCTGCAAATTGGCAATTTGCGATTGCAGGGTGCTGATATTGCGGGTCATCTGCGCCCGGAAGGCATCGAATTCGGCGGTATTGACGCCAGGCGTGGCAGCGGGCCGGTTGTCCAGCTCACTGCGCAGAATCAACATGTCCTGCTCCAGCCGACTGACCGCCTGGCTGCCGTCGCCTCGCTGTTTCAGCGCTGCGATGTCCTTGCTCAACCCGTCGATCCGGGCAGACAAATTACTCAGCCCATCGATCTGCGCCGACAGTTTGTTCAGCTCAGCCACCGAGCCCTGCAGACTCGCTACCGAAGACTTGAGCCCAGCCTGTTCACCGGCAACGCCTTTGACGGTCTCGGTGAGCGTTGCGGTAGCGGACTGATGATCCCGCACGTCGGTGGCGACGCGACCGATACGTATCCCCTGCTCATCCAGGCGCTGGTCCTGATTGCCCTGTTTGCCGGTCAGGCTCTGCTGTTGGGTCGTGATCGCACGTTGCTGCTCGGCCAGATCCAGCGCCTGTTTTTCCAATTGCTTGATGCGCAACTTCAAGGCTTCGCCTTCGGTCGTCACGTTGGACTCGGTGGCAACCATCTTTCCGGAAATATCCTGCAGCCGGCCGGCGGCGTCCTCGCTGATGCGCGCAAAGCTTTCCTGCGTGGCAACCAGTTGCACTTCCAGCCGGGAAATCTGCTGCATGCTCCACCAGCCCAGCGCCGCCAACAGGGCGAAAAGCGCCACGATCATGATCCACAACGGCGCGGTGCTGGCCGCACGGCGCTTATGCCGCACATCGTCGGTACGGCCACTGGCAGGCCGGATGACCGGATCGAGTTCAGGCGCAGGATAGGGGTCGCGGTCACGGCCGGCGGTGAGGCTGGGTACGTGGTCCAGTTCGTCGTGAGCATCGTTGCGCATGGGATACCTTTGGTAGCGCGAAGCGAGAGACAGCGCGCAGTATAACGATTCAGTGAAGCCACTTCAGCGGTGTGAATGAGGCAATCAGTGCACCTCGATCACGCGTTTGGCGCGGCCGCGGCTCAAGATCGTGCAGTCCAGGCGCAACAATGCGGTGCGATAACGGGACTGCTCCGTTGCTCTTGAAACAAGGCGAAACCGTCAAACCCAGACGCGACGGGACTGACAAGGAAATCCCACCGATGTGGGCGCTGCTAAAGCTGGACTTGGTACGCCCATTGCTTTGTCAGTCTTGCCATTGGATAGCGCTTTCCGACATGGATGTCGGGCCCTGAAATTCGTGTTCTGCGGCAGCATCAGAAGGACGAATCGCCATGGAGTTCAATAAGGCTTTACTGGATTGCATGCGGAACCTGCGCCGCCGGCTGCGCGACGAGCAGCAGCTGGACATCCGCCTGAGCCAGCCCGATGCCATTCAGGCAATGTTGACGGCCTGCCTCCGCTCAACAGATGAAATGACGCGCGAACTCGGCAGACAATTGGCCACCTTCACCGACACACATACGCCAGTTACAGCTAAACCGGCCTCAATCGGCGATGGCGGCAAGCGTGAACCTTCGGTACGTATCTATCGCGGGCAACGGGTTCTCGGCTGAGCGCTCAGTCCACCAGCCATTGCCTCGCCGAGCGCGTCAGCTGCCGGGTAAGTTCACCGAGCAACTCACCACCGTTGCGCCAATGATGCCAGTAGAGCGGCACGTCGATCGGCTTACCACGAAACACATCCACCAGAGCTCCGCTGGCAAGCTCGGCGCGCACCTGAAGTTCAGGCACCAGGCCCCAGCCCAAGTCACTCTCCAACAAGCGAACGAATCCCTCCGACGACGGGCAAAGGTGATGGCTGAAGGCGCCGCTCAAACCCAGCGAATCCAGATAGCGATGCTGCAGCTGATCATCCGGCCCGAAGACAATGGCCGGGGCCCGCAACAAGGCTTCCGCCGGTGCGTTGCTAGCGAGGTGACGCGCAATAAATGCTGGGCTGGCAAGGGCGCGATAGCGCATGGCACCGAGAAACTGACTGCGAGCTCCGGCCAAGGGGCGCTCCACAGCGCAAACACAGGCCGCCACTTCCCCGGCTCGCATACGTTTGAGACCTACCGCCTGATCTTCCAACACATGATCAAGCACAACCCCGTGCTCGGTGCAAAACGGGGCCACCGCTTCTGCCCACCAAGTCGCGAGGCTGTCGGAGTTCAAGGCGATGCGCAGCCGCTCGGGCAGACGGTTTTCATCCAGCTCCGGCACCTGACCCTGTAAATCGCGCTCCAACAGACGCACCTGTTGCACATGATTGAGCAGACGTCGGCCCACCTCGGTTGGCTGCGGTGGCGAGGCGCGCAGCAGTACCGGCTGGCCCAGCCGAGCCTCGAGCAATTTGATGCGCTGGGATATCGCCGATTGGGACAGTCCCAGCGCCTGCGCTGCCCGATCGAAACCAGCCTGCTCGACCACCGCAGCCAGAGCCGCCAGCAGTTTGTAATCGAACATCAGATTTCCTTATATGGCATCAGCATATTTCGTTTTCCTTATACGTAAGAGCCGCCGAGACTGCGAGCCGTCTTTCAATGGAAACAGGCAGCACGCCATGTGGCAGAGTTATTTCAATGGGCTGTTGGTCACGGCGGGCTTGATCATCGCCATCGGCGCGCAAAACGCCTTCGTCCTGGCCCAGAGCCTACGACGCGAACACTATCTGCCTGTCGCCGCGCTGTGCATTCTCTGCGACATCCTGCTGGTCAGCGTCGGGGTCTTCGGTCTCGCCGCTGTATTGGCAGAGAACCCGTTGCTGCTGCAAATCACCCGCTGGGGTGGCGTCACGTTCCTACTGTTTTATGGCGTCATCGCCCTGCGCCGTGCGGCACGACCGCAAGCCTTGCTTGAAGATGCCCAGCGCGCTCCGCGCTCACTGCGCAGCGTGCTGCTTGCGGCGTTGGCGGTCACGCTGCTCAACCCGCACGTTTATCTCGATACAGTGCTGCTGATCGGCTCCCTCGGCGCCCAGCAGCCCGAGCCCGGTGCTTACACTCTAGGTGCTGCGAGCGCATCGACCCTGTGGTTCCTGATTCTCGCGCTCGGAGGGGCCTGGCTTGCACCCTGGCTTGCGCGACCGATGACCTGGCGGCTGATCGATCTGGGAGTGGCGGGAATGATGTTCGCCATTGCCGCACAACTGGTTGTCTACGCCTGAGGAACACCCGCCCGGATCGGGTGTCCACGCAGAGGGCTTACGGTACCACCACACCCTGCCCTGGCCTTCACTGGGGCGCTCTGGCTTCGGTTTTCCACACAGTTGGCGCGTGGTTTTGCCACAGGGTGGGTGCTATGATCCCTGGTTCGCGGGTATGGAGCGGAATGCTTCAGCCCGCCATTACGGTCGTGCCCGTGAACGGCCGAAAGAATACGCACGCATGTAGCGAGCGAAGGGAACAACAGGCGTCAACGGACGAACATCAGTGCAGTAGTTTCCCCGTTCCGCGAGGCGCTGATCACCAGCGCAGACTGCCTCCTTCCGAGCCGCATCTATTCTCGACACCTGAGCAGGAGATACACCATGGCTTTCGAATTGCCGCCGCTTCCGTTTGAAAAGAATGCCCTCGAGCCGCACATTTCCGCCGAGACTTTCGAATACCACCACGGCAAGCATCACCAGGCTTACGTCACCAACCTGAACAACCTGATCCCGGGCACCGAGTTCGAAGGCAAGGATCTGGAAACCATCATCAAGACTTCGTCCGGCGGTATCTTCAACAACGCCGCTCAGGTCTGGAACCACACTTTCTTCTGGAACTGCATGGCACCGAACGCCGGTGGCCAGCCGACCGGCGCCCTGGCTGACGCCATCAACGCCGCTTTCGGCGACTTCGACAAGTTCAAGGAAGAGTTCACCAAGACCGCCATCGGCACTTTCGGCTCCGGCTGGGCCTGGCTGGTGAAGAAATCCGACGGCAGCGTCGGCCTGGCGAGCACCATCGGTGCCGGCAATCCGATGACCGCTGGTGACAAGCCGCTGCTGACTTGCGACGTCTGGGAACACGCTTACTACATCGACTACCGCAATGCGCGTCCGAAGTTCGTCGAAGCATTCTGGAACGTAGTCAACTGGGACTTCGTCGCGAAGAACTTCGCTGGCTGAGTCGCCACGCTAGCAACACGGGACGGCTCACCCCGCTCCGTGGCGCTCGCAACCGAAATGCCCGCATCCCGGTGATGCGGGCATTTTCGTTTCAGGCACACGCGCAGCTGCCGGGTCCCGGCGAATGCCTAGACGGCATCGACTATGCTTGTCAGCCCGTCTCTCTCGGAGCTTTCCCAATGTCCAACACAGTGTTGATCATCGGCGCATCACGCGGTCTCGGCTTGGGTCTGGCCAAGCAGTTCGCCAACGAAGGATGGCAAGTGATCGCGACCGTCCGCGATCCACAGCGTGCGGATGCGCTGAAGACCGTCGCGAATGTTCGTATCGAAGCGCTGGACATAGACGATGTCGCGGGCGTTGACGCCCTCACCCAGCGGTTGTCCGGCATCACCCTGGACGTACTCTACATAAATGCAGGCGTTTCCGGCTCGCGCGCGCTCTCAGCCGACACCACCACACCCGAAGACATCAGCCAGCTGTTCATGACCAACACGATCGCGCCGGTGCGGCTGGCCAGGCACATGCTGCCGCTGGTTAATCCGCGCACCGGCGTCATTACCTTCATGAGTTCGATCATGGGCAGCGTCGAAACCGGCCCCGGCATGGGCATGCCGCTCTACGGCGCCAGCAAGGCGGCCCTCAACCATTTGACCCGAACCTTCGTAGCCGAACTCGGCGAAGACACGCGCCTTACGGTGCTGTCGATGCATCCGGGATGGGTCAGGACCGATATGGGCGGAGCGGAGGCACCGTTGGACGTCGAAACCAGTTGCCGCGGCATGGTCGAGCAGGTCAAGCGCGCTGCCGGTCAGGGCGGTCACCGCTTCATTGACTATCAGGGCGAGCCATTGCCTTGGTGAAGCAATGAACCGGTGCCGTTCAGACGCCAGAAACGACGATGCGAGTGGCAACGTTAGTCATCACTCGCATCGAGGGATCCACCAGCGATCCGGGGCTTGAGGCTTACGCCTTTGGCAGCGTCACTCCGCGCTGGCCCTGATACTTACCGCCGCGATCACGGTAAGACGTCTCGCACTCTTCATCCGATTCGAGGAAGAGCATCTGCGCGACGCCCTCGTTGGCGTAGATCTTCGCCGGCAGCGTAGTGGTGTTGGAGAATTCCAGCGTCACGTGCCCTTCCCACTCCGGCTCAAGCGGCGTCACGTTGACGATGATGCCGCAGCGGGCATAGGTGCTTTTACCCAGACAGATAGTCAGGACGTTACGCGGAATGCGGAAGTACTCGACGGTACGGGCCAGCGCAAAGGAATTCGGCGGAATGATGCAGACGTCGCTCTTGATATCGACAAAGCTCTTCTCGTCGAAATTCTTCGGATCGACGGTCGCCGAGTTGATGTTGGTGAAAACCTTGAATTCATCGGCGCAGCGCACGTCGTAGCCATAACTGGACACGCCGTAAGAAATCAGCCTTTCGTTACCCTCGGTGCGCACCTGGCGCTCAACGTAGGGCTCGATCATGCCGTGCTCCTGGGCCATCCGGCGAATCCACTTGTCCGATTTGATGCTCATGGCGGGCGTCCTGATTTGGCTGGTGGGCGTTAGATAAGGTGCGCATCTTACCGAGGCCATGAAGCCGGTTCAAAGGCCGTGACTCAGGACCTTGCGTCGCATCTCTGACGCTTTGGCCGGAAACTGAAAATAATGCTCGCATTGCGACAGAAATGGAGTATCTTTCCTTGGCTGCTGCTGCATGTGTCACCGTGAATCGCTACATGTTTAGATTTCGATCCGATCATTGCTACGACTCCTAACTCCTTGCACACAGTCACCGTTCGGGGTATTTGCCCGTTCAAATCATCTCTACATTGTTCAAGGAGACATTCAAATGTCCAATCGCCAAACCGGTACCGTTAAGTGGTTCAACGATGAAAAAGGCTTCGGCTTCATCACTCCGCAATCCGGTGACGACCTCTTCGTACACTTCCGCGCCATCCAAGGCGACGGTTTCAAGAGCCTGAAAGAAGGCCAGCAAGTTTCCTTCGTCGCTACTCGCGGCCAGAAGGGCATGCAAGCTGAGGAAGTTCAGGTTATCTAACCTGAAGCTTCTTTAAGAAAAGCCCCGCTTCGGCGGGGCTTTTTTGTGCCTGAGATTTGCCAGTCGGTACAACTAGGCAGAGGCGACGCCAAGCGCCGCCTTACTCGCTTGGTCAGTCGTCAGACACCACAATGTTCGGCATCGACTGGGCAATGATCTGCCCGCTCTGCGAGATTCGCGCACCGACTGTTCGCGCCACTTCCTGATAGATCATGGCGATCTGGCTTTCCGGGTCAGCAATTGCCGTCGGCTTGCCAGCATCGGCCTGGCTGCGAATGGCCATGGACAGCGGCAGCGAAGCCAGCAGGTCGACATTGTATTCGCCCGCCAGCTTCTCGCCGCCCCCTTCACCGAACAAATGCTCGGCGTGGCCGCAATTGGAGCAGATGTGAATGGCCATGTTCTCCACCACACCCAGCACCGGAATATTCACCTTGCGGAACATCTCGACCCCTTTCTTGGCGTCGAGTAGCGCCAGATCTTGCGGCGTGGTCACGATCACCGAACCGGTCACCGGGACCTTCTGCGCCAAGGTCAGCTGGATGTCACCGGTACCCGGCGGCATGTCCACCACCAGATAGTCGAGATCGCTCCAGGCGGTCTGCGTGATCAATTGCAACAAGGCCCCGGAAACCATCGGGCCGCGCCAGACCATCGGCGTCTTGTCATCGGCCAGAAAAGCCATGGACATCAGCTGTACGCCATGCGCCTCCAGCGGCACGAACCATTTCTGGTCGCGAATCTGCGGCTTGGTCCCCTCGGGAATGCCAAACATGATGCCCTGGCTCGGCCCGTAGATATCGGCATCCAGCACACCAACGCGCGCGCCTTCGCGGGCAAGCGCCAGCGCCAAATTGGCCGCAGTGGTGGACTTGCCCACCCCGCCTTTGCCGGAGGCCACCGCGATGATGTTCTTCACATTAGCCAGCGCCGGCACCTGATCCTGCGCCTTGTGCGGCTTGATTACGCAGTCGACCTGGACGTCAGCACGCGTCACGCCTTCGAGCTGCTCGATCGCCATCGCAAGCATTTGCGCCCAACCGCTACGAAACAGTCCGGCGGCATAACCCAGCTCGAGCTGCACGCCCACGCGATCGCCCTGAACCTCGATGGAACGTACACAACCGGCGCTCACCGGGTCCTGGTTCAAGTTCGGGTCGGTGTACTGGCGCAGTACAGCTTCTACAGCCTCGCGTGTAACGGTCATGACTACTCCCAAAGAAACCTAGTAAAACAGACGGGCATCTTACCCCGTGGCGCCACCCCAGCTCATCCAGCGCGGCAATCGGGCGCGGCGCAGGCCATTCGACCGCCCCCGCTGGCGCCAGTGCGGATGAAAAAAAACCATTGCACCTTTATAGTGGCCGACTCACTTCGCAACCTCGACTGCAGATTTCCCCCATGTCCGAAGCTCGCCAGATCCTCGTTACCAGTGCCCTGCCCTACGCCAACGGTTCGATTCACCTAGGCCACATGCTCGAGTACATCCAGACGGACATGTGGGTGCGGTTTCAGAAACTGCGTGGCAACCAGTGCATCTATGTCTGCGCCGACGACGCCCATGGCTCGGCCATCATGCTGCGCGCTGAAAAGGAAGGCATCACGCCAGAGCAGCTGATCGCCAACGTGCAAGCCGAACACAGCGCCGACTTCGCCGACTTCCTGGTCGACTTCGACAACTTTCACTCGACCCACTCCGAAGAGAACCGCGAGCTGTCGAGCCTGATCTACACGAAGCTGCGCGACGCCGGCCACATCGCCACACGCTCGGTCACCCAGTATTTCGATCCTGAGAAAGGCATGTTCCTCGCCGACCGCTTCATCAAGGGCACCTGCCCGAAGTGCGCGGCTGAAGATCAGTACGGTGACAACTGCGAAAAATGCGGCGCCACCTACGAGCCCACCGAGCTTAAAAACCCGCGCTCGGCCATTTCTGGCGCCACGCCAGTGCTGCGCGACTCCAAGCACTTCTTCTTCAAGCTGCCCGACTTCGAGGCGATGCTCAAAGAGTGGACCCGCAGCGGCAGTCTGCAGGACTCGGTCGCCAACAAGATCGCCGAATGGCTCGATGGCGGCCTGCACGAATGGGACATCTCCCGCGATGCACCCTACTTCGGTTTCGAGATCCCCGACGAGCCCGGCAAGTACTTCTACGTCTGGCTGGATGCGCCCATCGGCTACATGGCCAGCTTCAAGAACCTCTGCGCACGCCGCCCTGAACTGGACTTCGATACCTTCTGGAAGAAAGACTCCAGCGCCGAGCTGTACCACTTCATCGGCAAGGACATCATCAACTTCCACACCCTGTTCTGGCCCGCCATGCTCGAAGGCGCCGGCTACCGCAAGCCCACTGCCGTCGCGGTGCACGGCTACCTGACGGTGAATGGGCAGAAGATGTCCAAGTCGCGCGGCACCTTTATCAAGGCGCGCACCTACCTCGATCACCTGAACCCCGAGTACCTGCGCTACTACTATGCGGCCAAGCTCGGTCGTGGCGTCGATGACCTGGACCTGAACCTTGAAGACTTCGTGCAAAAGGTCAATTCCGATCTAGTCGGCAAAGTCGTCAACATCGCCAGCCGTTGCGCCGGGTTCATCCACAAGGGCAACGGCGGCGTGATGGTCGACCGCAACGCCGCGCCGGAACTGACCGACGCCTTCCAGACCGCCGCACCATCCATTGCCGACGCTTACGAGAACCGCGATTTCGCCCGCGCCATGCGCGAAATCATGGCGCTGGCCGACCGCGCCAATGCCTGGATCGCCGACAAGGCGCCCTGGGCACTCAACAAACAGGAAGGCATGCAGAATGAAGTGCAGGCGATCTGCGCCACCGGCATCAACCTGTTCCGCCAGCTGGTGATTTTCCTCAAGCCGGTGCTGCCGAACCTAGCCGCCGACGCCGAACGTTTCCTCAACGTCGAGCCACTGCGCTGGACGGATCTGCAAACGCTGCTGACCAACCATCAGCTGAACGCTTTCACCCCGCTACTGACCCGTATCGAGCCTGCGAAAATCGAAGCCATGATCGAATCATCCAAGGAAGACCTCGCCTCCACCGAAGCCGCCGTGCCCGGCGCAACCCCCGAGACTGGCAACGGCGAGCTGACCAAGGAGCCGATCGCCGCAGAAATCGCCTTCGACGCCTTTGCCGCAGTGGACCTGCGTATCGCGTTGATCGAGAAATGCGAATTCGTCGAAGGCGCCGACAAACTGCTGCGCCTGACTCTCGACATTGGCGATGCCAAGCGCAACGTTTTCTCCGGCATCAAGAGCGCCTACCCGGACCCAAGCAAACTGGAAGGCCGCCTAACGCTGTACGTTGCCAACCTCGCCGCACGCAAGATGAAGTTCGGCGTCTCCGAAGGCATGGTGTTGGCCGCCGGCCCTGGCGGCGAAGAGATCTACCTGCTCAGCCCCGACAGCGGCGCCAAGCCCGGTCAGCGCGTCAAGTAACGACGCGATAGCACGGGAGCCCGGCGCAACGCCGGGCTTCTTTTTGGAATCCAACAGATTAAGCGCTGCCACAGCCCGGAGGCGGTTATGACTGATTCACCTGACACCAGCCGCTGCCCCATCTGTGGCGAACCCAACACATGTGCGCTATCCAACCCAGCGACCGCCACTCAGCCGTGCTGGTGTTTCACTACCGAGATAGCGCCCAAAGCCCGTGAGCGGATTCCAGACGACGCGCTGAATAAAGCCTGCATCTGCCCGCGCTGCGCTCGCGGCGAGTCGCCTGCAAACCCGTAATGCGCCTCGACCGCTTCCTTGCCAACCTACCCCATTGCAGTCATCGCCAGGCGCGCCTGTTGCTGGCCTCGGGCCGTGCCTTAGTAAATGGCAAGACGGTCTGCGACGGCACCTGGGACGTTCGCATCTTCGACCGTATCGAGCTGGACGGCGAGGTGCTGCAGGCAGGCAAACCCGCGCGCTTCTTTATGCTGAACAAACCGGTCGGCTGCGTCAGCGCCACCGCCGATCCGCAATACCCCACGGTGCTGGATCTGCTGAACGAACAGGACAAGGAAGAACTGCACATCGCCGGTCGGCTGGACTTCAACACTACAGGGCTGATGATCATCACCAACGACGGACTCTGGTCCCGGCGCCTCACCCAGCCGGAAAGCCTGCTGGGCAAAACCTATCTCGTCGAAACCGAAGACCCAATCGACCCTGCCTGCGTCGAGCGCTTTGCCCAAGGCCTCTACTTCCGCTTCGAGAACCTCACCACCCTGCTCGCCGAACTCGAACTGCTCGGCTCGCACCAGGCCCGCCTGACGCTGCATGAAGGCCGCTACCATCAGGTCAAACGCATGTTCGGCCACTTCAACAACAAGGTCACCGCACTGCACCGAGAACGCATGGGCCCGCTGCAGCTCGACCCCATCCTCGCCTCAGGCCAGTACCGCAGCCTGACCCCTGCGGAAATCGCGCAGATCTGAAAACATTCATCAGCCCAAACGCCGCACCGCTTCTACTCGCCCTACCCTTCTGGTACAAAGGCTGCCTACGCGGGCGTCGTATAATGGCATTACCTGAGCTTCCCAAGCTCATGACGAGGGTTCGATTCCCTTCGCCCGCTCCAGATTAGACGAGCCCTGCAATCGCAGGGCTTTTTCGTTTAAGGTTTGGCTTGTTTGGGATAGAGCTGCTGGCTGGCTCTGCGGAAAATAAATCTGTCCCCATTTTCCCTTATCAAAACGCGGGATAGCGATCACAACGGAAGTGGCTAGGCGCTGGTATTCCCGTGGTAGTCCGCAAGGCAGTGGAAGCTACAACCAACAAATGGATCTAGCATGCAAGAAAAAGAACATTTGATATTTATAAGCTACACAGCCTTAGATCAAAACAGAGTAATTCCATTTTACGACCGGCTGTCCGCGACTGGATTTCACGTATGGATGGACTGCAAGAAGATTAAACCGGGCCAGAACTGGGACTTCGAAATACGGCGAGCGTTTAACAGAGCAAGCATTGTTATTCTTTTCATCTCAAAAAATTCTGAACAAAAACGAGGCTACATCCAGCGAGAAGTAAAACTCGCTCTAAAGAACCTAGAAGAAAAATTGCCCGACGATATCTACCTAATTCCTGTGCTTTTAGATAAAGATATCGAAAGGCCTGAACATCTCGCCCATCTGCAAATGACCCCTGGCTATGATCGCGAAGGTGCGAAGGCTATCGAAGATGCTGTGCAATACCAGCTGGAGCGATATGGTGTTGCTATCAAAAAGCTCCAAGAAGAAGAACATGTTTCTTGGGGTAGTAGGGCTATAAAAGAGAGTTGGGAAGGCTTACCGGGCTATGAAGCAAGCATAGAGACACTGGAACTCAAGTCGAATAAATACAAAAATATAGAGCAAGCCAGCCATATAATTAATGGTGAACTATATTCCTCACTACTTTCCTGCAGGATGACAAAACTAGAGCAGGACACATCTTTTTTTAGCTACGCGCAAGAGGATTTCCAACGAACAAACACTCTCGACATAATATTAAACAAGCTTTCTTTCAGAGGAAGGCTAATGTCCGCTAGCTATACGCATCACTATTATCCATGCGGCGCAGCACATGGCAGCTACGCTATCGCTACTTATAATTTTTGCATAAGCCCGCTTTTTCGAATAGAGACCATAAAATGGCTTTTCCAAGAGCCAGCCAAGGCTCTACCAATCGTTAGAGAAAGGGTTCGCACTCACCTAATGCATTTCCTATATGCAAACACCGAATCCGAATCTGATGATTGGGTTACAGGCGGCACAGAGGAATGGAGCCATCTGGAAAACTACAGCTTTTCGGATGAAGGATTGGAATTCAATTTTTCGTCCTATCAAGTAGCACCGTTTGCAGCAGGGCTTCCTATCGTAACTGTACCGTACGACGAGATTAAAGAGCTTCTTAAAGAGCCAGTCAAACAGCTACTATCAGCCTATTAATCACCTAAACAAAGGGGACATATTTATTTAGTACCCCTGATTTAAACGCAAGGAGGCGACATGAGATCAGAATGGGAAGATGCACCTGAATATCTACGCAGCAAAAAAAAAGACATCCCATGGCGGTTCCTAGCTATCTTGGGTATTGGATCGGTGGTCTTGCTGGGATTAGCTGCTCTGTTTGCAGATCCTATTGCGCAGGATATCAACCAGATCCAATCAGGCACCCATGTCACCGGCAAGGCCTGGTTCAACCAAGAGCAGACACAGCCCACCCATCCAGCTAGCGAACCTTCGATAGCACAATACGACACACCGGAACCATCAGCGGCGCCTGACGCAAAAGGGCAACGCCCATTGACCCAGGCTGAGATCGAATGGTTCGAAGCGGCTTCAGCGCGCGCGATAGAGCGCAAGCAAACCTCTTTTAGCGACGAAAACTACACTCTCCGCCCGGTCGCCAACACGATGCGGCCACCACCGGCCCGCTACTACGCTTCCAATTCGTCCAGCAGCACTCAGAAGCGCTCGATAAGCCGTGAGACCCACATCAGCAATTGGAGCTGGGAGAACGGCCATAACAAGCAGCGCGTCAGCGGCCAGTTCCAGTGGATCGTCGTAAACGACCAGATCGACTTCAGCACCGTATGCCAAAACTACAAACGCGGCTCGCTGATTTACCGTAACTGCCGAAAAGGTGCCAAGGTCGCTTACAAGCAGATGTGTAGCCGATACAAACCGGCATGCGCAGCGGCCAACAACTTCATGCCGTAACCCGGTCGGCGGTTAGCGAAGCAAATAACCGCACCAACAGCCCTTAACTAATCGGCAGCGAAAACGGTCCGCACCACATGAGCGTATTGCAAACAACCACCTGATTAAGAAAGAAGCCGACCAGCGTTCCAGCGAAACCAAGCGCCAAGACTGAAATCGGTCTGCTCAGACGCCGTGATAAGAATGCACCAATTAGCGTACCAGCCGCCGCACCCGGCAACGAGAAAAGGTGACCGAGAGCAAGCAACCCCTCAGGTCTGGCTAGCGATAGATTTACTGCGGCATATATCAGAAGCGTTATAGAAACGGCTAAGGATGTGCCCAGCATAAACAGTGGTTTTGCACGTGCCATGGTGCCGATGGCAATAGCTGCTGTCGGCACTACCAAGTAATACCAAATCCCAAAATAAAGCGGATCGCCAAATAGAAGCTGAGTGACTGCTGGCATTAGGGAAATTGATAGCAATATCGCGGCGTCTACCTTCCTAAAAATTGTCATTTATATTTATTACACACCGCTATATACCAGAATACTATCGAACTTAGCACTCCAGCTACGAGACAACTAGCGTACGAAGCAATATCAAACTCTATCTCTGCCCAGATCCTGTAGAAGACCGAGAAGGCTAAGCTGGCAACGACAGACAAAGCGACATACCAACCTAAACTCACAAAATTATGTTTTTCTAAAATCATATGCATCGGAACCACCCATATTGCAGTGATCACAGCAGAAACCACTCCCGCGATGAAAGCAATAATAAGTGCCGTTTTTAAAGTCGCATACTCGCCCGAGTCTATCAATACAATTGAAAACGCAACCAGAGAAACTGTAAATACCGCCAGCAAACAAGCAGCAACAAAACGAATCATGATTCCCTCTCCAGCTTACTCGCACCCCGCTTCCTTCGGTGTCGCTAGTACAGTGAGTATCTGGATCTCTAGACGTGGTGTCGATAAAGTGTCGAAACCACTGTGACGTACTGCGCCGAAACGAGCAGGAAAGTTAGCTGAAAAACTCGTAACGACACGCTTTGAGACGGAACGACACACTAAGCAAAAGGGTTCGATTCCCTTCGCCCGCTCCAGAACTCGAAAGGCATGCAATGTTTGCCGGGCCGCTTTATCTACAGCGCACCTCCCACAACTGATCCATCCGAGTCGTAAAACTCTGGCTCATCATTTCCCGCCGCATACCCCAATCCGGCGCTGTTGGGATGCGCCCCGGCCTGAGCGTGTTCCGCCCCCACTTCGCGTTTACGGCATCGAGCACGCCCATGACGCGCTCTGCAGCGACGGGTTGGGTCTCGGTGAAGAGGTCGTCTGTGTATTCGCCGCGCTGGCAGAGCTCCATCAGCAGCACTTCGGCGTTGCTGAAGGCGAAGCCTTCTCGGTAGATCAGCTCAAGCCCGGCGATGGCGGCGCGGGTGATGTAGCGGGTGTCGTCGGTGGGGTATGGCAGTTCGCAGACGATGCCTTTGGCGAACCTGGGTTCGTCGGGGTTGAAGATGCCGGTGCGGATGCTGACACGCACGCGTTTGCACATGAACTGTTGGCGAGCAACTTTTCGCAGGCGCGGGCGGCGTAATTCGCGGATCGGAGCGAGCTCGAGCAGGCGGTCGCCGAACAGGCGTGAGCAGCAGATTTTTCCTGCTTGAGTGGGGTTACGTCTTCCCGTTCGAGGCAGGGCGTGCCGCGCAGTTCGCGGGAGGTTCTCTCGACCACGACGCTGAACTGTTACGCAGGGACCAGCGTCGGCGTTGGCCAACTCCAGGCGCTACGAATTCCCTTGCTGCTGAGCGTTCGGTCATGCGTCGGCCCTTACAAAGAAAAGCCAGCCTGACCAGGGTATTCGGATTAATAAAAAAGCCCTGCATGTGCAGGGCTTATCGCCTAGGCGCTAATGTTTCAAATCTCCGGACAAGCCGGCAGCGACGTCCGGTTCTGAGTGCCATCGTTACGTGTGAACTGGCAACCATAGGCGGGATTGGCGACAACTCGTGGATTGATCACATCATCACCCGCCGGTTTGATGCCCTGCTGCTCCCATTGCAGCATTGCCGCCATGGCTTCGACCTGTTCCTGATAGGTGAAATCACAATGGCTGGGTGCGCGGATGGCGCGTTGTACCAGGAGGTTGCCGTTGCCGTTGGCTTCGGCGTTGCGGCGGTAGATTTGTTGGTGTTTGAACGGCACGTACAGGTCGCCAAGGGTGTGGATGCTGACCACCGGGACGTTGAACTGGCCGTTAACCACCGGGATCCAGCGCAGACCGTCCGGGCGGATGCTGTTGGCTGGGGGATGGCCGATCACGCGGATGATCGAGTCGTTGAACTCGCGCTCCTCGCGGGACATCGCCTTGTTCGTGTCGAACTGATAGCGGGTGGCGAGGTTGCCGGTTAGCGAGTCGGCGAGAATTCCGTCTACCGAGCCATCCCGGCCGCCGGTGCCAAGCACGACACTTTGTAGGCTGGTGCGGAAGCCTTCGGCGAAGATGGGGCGCTCGCCGCCGCTGAGTTCGCGCACGATGCCTTCGAGTTTCTCGCCCTGAGGCGACGGATCGGTCGGGTAGCTATTCCATAGCGCGCCGATGATCTGCGGCAGCTTCGCCTGGAAGTCCGTCGCCGGGAATGTGGTCGGGCCCAGGCCGGCCAGGTGCTGCGCAGCCAGGGTGAAGTGCATCAGGTATTCGAACTCATAGACGTCGCCGGTCACGCCACACATGGGCACCGAGCCGCTGTAGCGGACCCGATTGTTGGCCGTTGCATAGGTTTCCGCTTCCACCGCCGCTGCTGCGACGTGGCCGCCCATGGAATGCCCGGTGATGTAGGTCTTGGTCGGCTGGGGCTTGCCGGTCAGGCTGCTGAAGGCCAGCGCCAGGGCGTTGGTATCTTCGACGCCGGCGCGCACATCGTAGTAATTCTTGCTGTAACTGGATGCGGCCCAGGCGTAGCCCTGTTGCAGCAGCCATGGGCGGAACGGGGGTGGTCCGACGGTGAGTTCGGGTTCGGTGCCACGATAGCCATGGGCGTACATGACGAGCATGCCGTTCCAGTTCGGCGGAACTTCGATTTGGTAGGACGAGCCTTGGTAAATGCCGGTCCAGCGCTCACTGGGCAGCCCAGGAAACGCCGCCAGCGGCGATACGATCGGAACAAAGATGCGCGAATCCTGCTCACGTGATTCGCTGTGGGACACCGGTGGTTTGATGGGTTTCGACCGAGCCTGAACATCAGCGGCGATCCCGATCGTACCTACCAGCATCACGCCGGCAATGGCGCGCGCACAGGCTGAAGCCAACTTGCTTGGAAGCATGGGAAGTCTCCTGAATTATTGTTTTTGTTCTATTGATGCGAGCTTTTGCCAGAACTGCCAAGCGAAGCACTACGCGCACTTCGACTAAACGTGGCAGAAAGCTTGGACCTGTCAAATGCAGGAAATGTCGAGGAGACGACCGGTGAGTCGTATTGGGAATATCTCGACTGCCGGCGCGCTTATAACGGCAACGGGACCGGTATCAGGATGGGATTCCGATGTGCGCGAGCGAGTCGGCGAGCAATGATGACATTGCCCGCCGTGAGCGCCTTAGAAAGCCAAGCGCATGCCAACGGTCAGGTTGCGACCGGGTAGCAATACATCGTCCTTGATGAACGAGGTGTGCTGGCGCGCCTTTTCATCGAGCAGGTTGTTGGCTTTGAGGTAGAGCAGATAGTCGGTCCGCTGCAACGAGCCGCTGTAGCTGAGACCAGCGCCGAGCATGTTGTAGCCGCCGGTTTCGCTCTCGTAGTCGGCCATCTCGTCCTGACGCTGCACGCGATAGAACTCCAGCTGGCCGCTCAGGGTAGTGGTTAAGCGCTGGTCTACACGCACCCCGAGACGATCAGCCGGAATGCGCGGCAGATCGCCGCCGCCGTCGCGCAACTTGCCGCGCACGTGGTCGCCGAACAAGGTAAGCGCGGTAGCATCGGTGGCCTGGAAGCGCACCTCGCCTTCCGCGCCGGTTAGCACGGCATCGTGCTGGCGGTATTCGATCTCGCGATAGCCGCCGCCGATGTCATTCCCAGTGTCGGCGGCATAGATGAAGTCGTCTACCTCGTTGCGGAACAGACTGAAACTGAAGGTGGTGCGGCCTGCGAACTTGCGCAGCGTGAGTTCGGCGTTGTGCGAGGTTTCTTCTTCGAGATCGACATTGCCCAGCTCGACGGTGCGAGTCGCCGCGTGCGGGCCATTGGCGTAGAGCTCTTCGGCTGTGGGTAGGCGTTGCGAGCGCGACAGCGAGAAGCCCAGGGAATACTCCGGCGCGAAGGTCCAGACCGCACCGGCTGAAATCGAGGTGCCGCTGTGATCGGTGTCCCGCTGGCCATCGGCCTCGATGTCCTGCCACTCATGCCGCAGTCCCAACTCGTAGCGCCACGCCCCGGCGGTGTACTCCTCGAGCAGGAACAGCCCGTGGTTGCGGGTCAGCGTCGGCGGCACGTAGGCCTCCTCCCCCAGGGCTTCGAAGTCGCGGCGCAGCGTTTGTGCGCCGACCACGCCGCGCCAGCCGAACAGCGGCTGATGGGTCAGTTCCAGGCGCGCGTCAGTGGCATCGTTATTGAAGCGCGTGCCTACTTCCCCGCCTTCGATTTCCTCGTGCTGATAGTTGCTGTGTCCGACTCGCAGGCGCGCCAGCTCGAAGCCTGGCAGCGGATCGCTCAGCTCGCCGCGCAGATCCCAGCGCTTCTGATGCATGTCGACGTAAGGGACGCTGCCGTGCTCATGGTCATGCTCATCGTGGCCGTGCTCGTCGTGAGCATGATCATCGTGACCGCCGCAATGCCAGTCGCTGCCGTGGGTATGGCAATCGGCATGTTCATGGGCCAGCAAACCGTAGCGGTTGTTCTGCTCGCCATAGGCCATGCCGATGTAACCGCGCTCACCAATGAAGCTGGCGCCCAGGGTGAAGCTATCGGTGTCGTTGTAGGAACCCGCTTGCTTATCTGGCGAGCCCGGAATTTCGTATTCGCCGGCCTGGCGCTTGGTGCCTTCGGCTCGTACGGCGAAGTTGCCGCTACCGGCGGTGATGCCGAACACGCCAGCGCCTTCGTTCGCCACGCTATTGGCGCGTAGTTCCAGCTCTCCCTCGTAGCCCTTTTCCGGGACGTAAGTGGGTATTTTCTTGTCGATCACATTGACCACACCACCAATGGCACCGCCTCCGTACAACAAGGTCGCCGGCCCCTTGAGCACCTCGATGCGCTCGGCCAGTAGCGGCTCGCTGGTGACGGCGTGGTCGGGGCTGATGGTGGAGGCATCGAGCAGTTCGATGCCATCGCTCAGGACTTTGACGCGTGCGCCGTCCAGGCCGCGGATAACCGGGCGTGCCGCACCAGCACCGAAGCTGCTGGAACGTACGCCAGGCAGGCTTTCCAGGGTTTCGCCCAGGGTTGCCTCACGGCGCAGCACCAGTTCATCACCCTCCATGACCGCCGCCGGTGTCGTCATCTCATGGCTCTGCTTGCCCAGACCGCTTGCACTGACCACGACGGGATCAAGTTCGACTGGATCGGCCGCCCAAACCGCGGGAACAAAGGCCAGACTGATTGCCCAGGCCAGTGGGTGATGTTTCGGTTTCATACGACTCTCCAGAATGTGGCGGTGCCTTCCAAGGCCGCCGAACTGTGGCGATGCAGGAGCGGAGCTTCCTGAGCGGCGGAGAATCTAACATGTTATATCGTAACAATTAAGACTTTATTCGAATGTCGATCACTGGCCTTGCGTCACGCTGCCAGCGGTTGCGATCGGCCCGAAACGAAAAACCCCGGGAGCGAGCCCCGGGGTCTTGAATGCGTGCGCCGTCAGTTTCAGGCGAAGGGATGATGCTCGTAGCGAGCTAAACGCCCACCACTGCGATCAACCCGCACGGTATTCCGCGTCAGCCGTTTCGAAGCGCTGCTGAATGGAAGCAGCCGGCTCCTTGCCCATCAGGCTTACGAAATAGATGGCAATGCTCGCAAGGATGAACCCAGGAATGATCTCGTACAGCCCCAGGCCGATGAACTCCTTCCAGACGACCACGGTGATCGCCCCTACCAGCATGCCAACCAGCGCGCCGTTACGGGTCATGCGCTTCCACAGCAACGAGATCAGCACGACCGGTCCAAAGGCAGCGCCGAAGCCGGCCCAAGCGTAGGAAACCAAGCCAAGGACTTTGCTCTCGGGGTTGGACGCAATACCGATGGCGATAAGCGCGATCAACAGCACCATGGCGCGACCGACCCAGACCAACTCGGTCTGCGACGCGCCTTTGCGCAGGAATGCCTTGTAGAAATCCTGTGTCAGGGCGCTGGAGCTGACCAGCAGCTGTGCGCTGAGCGTGCTCATCACCGCCGCCAGCACGCCAGAAAGAATGATGCCCGCGACCCAGGGGTTGAACAGGATCTTTACCAGCTCCAGAAAGACTCGCTCACCGTTCTCGGTCACCGCACCCGCTAGCGCTGGGTTGTCCGCGAAATAGGCAATCCCGAGGAAGCCTACGGCCACCGCGCCGGCCAGTGTCAGAATCATCCAGGTCATGCCGATGCGGCGGGCGTTGGGAATGGTCCTCACCGAATCGGCGGCCATGAAGCGCACCAGAATGTGCGGCTGGCCGAAATAACCCAGCCCCCAGCCGAGCAATGAAATGATCGCGATGAAGGACAGGCCCTTGAACATGTCGAAGTTCGACGGATCCTGCGCGGCGATGGTGTCCATGGCTGCGCCTACATCGCCGAGGGCGAGGATGACGAACACCGGTGTGATCAGCAGCGCGAAAATCATCAGCGTCGCCTGCACGGTGTCGGTCCAGCTCACCGCGAGGAAACCACCAATGAACACATAGAGAATCGTCGCCGCAGCGCCTACCCACAACGCCGTATCGTAAGACATACCGAACGTCGACTCGAACAGGCGCGCGCCAGCGACCACACCCGAAGCGCAATAGATGGTGAAGAACACCAAAATCACCAGCGCGGAGAAAATCCGCAACAGTCGACTGGTGTCCTCGAAGCGGTGCGAGAAGTAATCCGGCAGCGTCAGCGCGTTGTGATTGTGCTCGGTATGCACGCGCAACCGGCCGGCAACGAACAGCCAATTGAGCCAGGCACCGGCGATCAGGCCGATGGCGATCCAGCTCTCGGACAGACCGGCAACGAAAATCGCGCCGGGCAGGCCCAGCAACAACCAACCGCTCATGTCCGAAGCGCCCGCCGACAGCGCCGTGACGAAGCTGCCGAGGCTACGGCCACCGAGGATGTAGTCGTCGAAGTTCTTGGTCGCGCGATAGGCGATGAAGCCGATGAGGATCATCGCCAAGATATAGATCACGAAAGTGATCAGTGTTGGGGTGCTCACATTCATTGTTATTTCCTTGTGCTGCGGAGGTTGTCCCCCGTCTCCACTGACGAAGCGCGAGCGCTAGGCTGCGCAGTGCTGGTAAACGGATGGTCGACAGGCCGAAAGCATAGCGTTTCGGCGCCGTCCGCGCTTGTGACCAGGCGGTATCGACAATTACCGACCAGTCGGCTTCAGGCCGACCCTGACAGGCCGATTTCCTGCCGGTCAGCCCAACACACGACCCGTCGTGCAAAACGGATCGCGCCCGGCACTGTCTCACTTGCAACAGCCGCGCTCGTGCTGCGGCTCCATCGAAAGCGTTTCGGAGGCTTGCCATGACAGTCACTCTCGATATTCCGACCGGCACCTGCTCTGCCGTCATTCAGGGCACCACCTACCGCAGCGCGATAATGGATGTGCGAGTCAGCACCGATCCCGCCGCCCGCATGTCGGTCGCACATATCGACGGCGCCAGCACGCACCTCACCGAAGACCAGGCCGAACATCTGATAGCGGCAGGCGCCAAGGATGATCGCGAAAATCTGATCGCCGACGACTGAACACACCCGGCGGCGTCCCGACAAAAAGAAACCCCGCTGCCGGTGAACGACAGCGGGGTTTGTCTTTTCAACGACCTTCAATCAGCGGCCGTGGTATTCGCTCGCTGCCTCTTCGAACCGTTTGATCATGCTGGGCGAGGCGCCCTGGCCAATCTTGCTGAAGACGAAGACGGCGATGCTGGCGAGGATGAAACCCGGAATGATCTCGTACAGCCCCAGGCCGATGAATTCCTTCCACACCACCACGGTGACAGCGCCAACGATCATGCCGGCCAGCGCACCATTGCGAGTCATGTCTTTCCACAGCAGCGAAATCAGCACTACCGGACCGAACGCAGCGCCGAAGCCGGCCCAAGCATAGGACACCAGCCCCAGCACCTTGCTGTCCGGATTGGACGCGATGCCCAGCGCGATGAACGCAATCAGCAGCACCATTGCACGGCCAACCCAGACCAGCTCAGTCTGCGACGCGTTCTTGCGCAGCATGGCTTTGTAGAAGTCTTGCGTCAGGGCGCTGGAGCTCACCAGCAGCTGCGCGCTGAGGGTACTCATCACCGCGGCCAGTACGCCAGAGAGGATGATACCGGCGACCCAAGGGTTGAATAGAATCTTCACCAGCTCCATGAACACGCGTTCGCCGTTCTCGCTGACTGGCCCAGCCAGTTCAGGATGCCCTGCGAAATAGGCGATCCCGAAGAAGCCCACCGCCACGGCTCCCGCCAAGGTGAGGATCATCCAAGCCATGCCGATGCGACGGGCATTGGGAATGGATTTCACCGAGTCGGCTGCCATGAAGCGCACCAGGATATGCGGCTGGCCGAAGTAGCCCAGGCCCCAGGCCAACAGCGAAATGATCGCAACGAAGGACAGGCCGCTAAACATGTCGAAGGCAGCCGGGTTCTGGGTGGCGATGGTATCCATCGCGGCGCCCATGTCGCCCAGCGCCAGCACGACGAACACGGGTGTGATCAGCAGCGCGAAGATCATCAGCGTGGCCTGCACGGTGTCGGTCCAGCTCACCGCGAGGAAGCCGCCGATGAATACGTAGAGGATGGTTGCAGCGGCACCGACCCACAGCGCGACGTCGTAGGGAATGCCGAAGCTGCTCTCGAACAGACGCGCGCCAGCGACCACACCCGAAGCGCAGTAAATGGTGAAGAACACCAAAACCACCAATGCCGAAAAAATGCGCAGCATGCGGCTGTCATCTTCGAAACGGTGCGAGAAGTAATCCGGCAGGGTCAATGCGTTGTTGTTGCGCTCGGTGTGCACGCGCAGGCGTCCGGCCACGAACAGCCAGTTCAGCCAGGCCCCGGCGATCAGGCCGATCGCGATCCAGCTTTCCGAAAGGCCCGCGACGAAGATCGCCCCTGGGAGTCCCATCAGCAGCCAACCGCTCATGTCCGAAGCGCCAGCCGACAGGGCCGTGACGAAACTGCCGAGGCTGCGGCCGCCGAGAATGTAGTCGTCAAAGTTCTTGGTGGCGCGATAGGCGACGAAGCCAATCAACAGCATCGCGCCGATATAGATCACGAACGTGACCAGAGTGGGTGTACTGATGCTCATCTTGTTCCCTCGTTAGTTATTGTTGATGGGCGCGAGGGTATTCCCGATCCCATCTGGCAGAGGGCGATGGCGGCTCGCGCCATCACCGGCGACGGACCCAATCGGGTCCATCAGTGGCGGAAGAGCGATCCGCCAACTGTTCTGTTGTTGTATTCCGACCGTCGAGGCGGCCGAGGTAAATCAAGTACCGCAAGCAAAGCCAGAAGCTTCGCCCCGGGCGGGCCTCCCACATAAAGCAGCAGGTGGACACCGCTACCGTTGTGTGGAGGCGCGCCCTCGCGGCGAATACAGCTCGTCTACCTCAGTCGTCGCCAAGCGACAGCAGCGAAGCGTTACCGCCTACGGCAGTGGTGTTGGTGGACGTGGTGCGCTCGTTGGCGAAGCGCAGCAGGTAGCTCGGGCCGCCCGCCTTCGGGCCGGTGCCGGACAGGCCGCAGCCACCGAACGGCTGCACGCCGACCACCGCACCGACCTGGTTGCGGTTGACGTAGAGGTTGCCAATCCGCGCCAAGGCCTCGATGCGCGCTGCGGTTTCCTCGTTGCGGCTGTGTATGCCGAGGGTCAGGCCGTAACCGGTGGCATTAATATCGGCGACGACCTTTTCCAGATCCGCCGCATCGAAACGCACCACGTGCAACACCGGACCGAAGTGTTCCTTCTTCAACTCGTGGATCCCGCCAATCTCGAACGCCACCGGTGCGACGAAATGACCATTGTGGCTGCCCGGCAGCTTGGCTTCGGCGATCAGCTTGCCTTCGGCCTTGAGCTGCTGGATATGCGCCAGCAGACCATCACGGGCGTCGGCATCGATGACCGGGCCCAAGTCGTTTTCGCGCAGATGAGTCGGACCGACTTTCAGCTCGGCCATGGCGCCCTTGAGCAGTTCGATGACACGGTCGGCAATGTCGCGCTGCACATAGAGCACGCGAAGGGCCGAGCAACGCTGGCCGGCGCTGGTGAAAGCCGAGCCGACGGCATCCTTGACCACTTGCTCGGGCAGCGCGGTGGAATCGACGATCATCGCGTTCTGGCCGCCGGTTTCAGCGATCAGCGTGGCGATGGCGCCCTCCTTCTCAGCCAACTGACGGTTGATGATGCGCGCCGTGTCGGTGGAGCCGGTGAAGCACACGCCCACCACGCGCGGATCGCGGCAGAACACGCCGCCCAGGGTGGCGCCGTCGCCCGGCAGGAAGGCAATCGCGTCCTTCGGCAGGCCGGCTTCGAACATCAGCTCCAGCGCACGGGCCGCGATCAGGCTGGTCTGCTCGGCCGGCTTGGCCAGGACGGTGTTGCCTGCAACCAGGGCCGCGGCGATCTGACCGAGGTAGATCGCCAGCGGGAAGTTCCAGGGGCTGATGCAGACGAACACGCCGCGGCCTTCGTGGAACAGCTCGTTACGCTCGCCGGTCGGGCCCTTGAGTTCTTCGCGACCCAGCTTCAGACGCGCCTGCTGCGCGTAGTAACGGCAGAAGTCGACCGCTTCACGCACTTCATCGATGCCGTCCTGCAGGGTTTTGCCGGCCTCTAGCGTGCACATGGCCATCAGCTCGGCACGGTTGGCTTCCAATAGATCACCCAGCCGCTCGAGAATCCGCGCGCGCTGCTCGACCGGTGTGGCGTTCCAGCGCGGCCAGAACGCGGCCAGACCGTCAACGGCCTGCTTGGCCTGCTCGGCGGTGGCGAACTGCGCGGTGCCGATTTCTTTGCCCAAGTCATACGGGCAGTGCACCTTGCTCGGTGTGCCGGAGAGCGTCTGCCCTCCAATGACCGGCGCCGCTTGCCACTGACGATCAAGGAAGGTCTGGTAGGCGCTGGACAGTTCGTTCCACTGAGTCTGGATGTTCATGTTGATGCCTTGCGAGTTGGTCCGGTTGCCGTACAGCGCCGGCGGCAGCGGAATGCGATGGTTACCGAGGGTCTTGAACTGACGCAGCTGGGTGACCGGATGATCGATCAGTGTTTCCACCGGCACGCGCGGGTCGACCAGTTGATGGACGAACGACGAGTTGGCGCCGTTTTCCAGCAGACGTCGCACCAGATACGGCAGCAGATCCTTGTGAGCACCGACCGGCGCGTAGATGCGTACGCTCTTGCGGTACTTCTCGATCACCGTGTCGTAAAGCGCGTCGCCCATGCCATGCAGGCGTTGGAATTCGAACTCACGCGGCGCCTTCAGCTCGCCGACCATGTTCAGGATGCAGCTGACGGTATGCGCGTTGTGGCTGGCGAACTGCGGGTAGATCACCCCGCGGGTGTGCTCGGACAAGAGGTAACGCGCACAGGCCAGATAGGAGGTGTCGGTGCCTTCCTTGCGGGTATAAACCGGATAGCCATCCAGGCCCTGGACCTGGCATTGCTTGATTTCGCTGTCCCAATACGCGCCCTTGACCAGGCGCAGCGGAATACGCGCACCGAGCTCCTTGCCCAGCAGCGTCAGCCAGACCAGCACCGGCAGACAACGCTTGGAGTAGGCCTGAATGACCAGACCGAATTCACCCCAGCCAGCAATGGCCGGGTCGCGCATGAGTTTTTCGTACAGTTCCAGCGAGAGTTCGAGGCGGTCGGCCTCTTCGGCATCAATGGTGATGCCAACATCGAGCGAGCGCGCCAAAACGGCCAGCTCGCGGACGCTCTCGAACAGTTCGGTCAGCACCCGTTCACGCTGGGCAACTTCGTAGCGTGGGTGCAGCGCGGACAGCTTGATCGATACCGACGGACGCGGACCGGGGCCAACCTGAGGCTCGGCACCGACGGTTTTGACGGCCTGGCGGTAATCGGCCATGTACTTGGCGGCATCCTCGGCGGTCAGTGCCGCTTCGCCGAGCATGTCGAAGGAATAGGTGTAGCCCTTTTCACGCTCCGGGCGGCCGTTCTTCAGCGCTTCGGAGATGGTGCGACCCAGGACGAATTGCTTGCCCATCAGCTTCATCGCCTGGTTCATCGCGGCGCGAATTACCGGCTCGCCGGAGCGCTTGATCAGCCGGCCGATGACATTCTTAGGACGGCCATCTGTGTTGTCCGGGTCGACAACTTTGCCTGTCATCACCAGGCCCCAGGCGGCGAAGTTAACCAGCACGTTGTCGCTCTGGCCCAAGTGGCGTTCCCACTCGGCGGCGTTGAGCTTGTCGCGGATCAGCGCGTCGGCGGTGGCCGAATCCGGCACGCGCAGCAACGCCTCGGCCAGGCACATCAGCATCAGCCCTTCGTGGGTATCCAGGCTGTACTGACGCAGCAGCGCGTCGAGCGTATCGACCGCATTGTCACGGCCACGCACCGCCTCGATCAGGCTGCGCGCTTCACGGCGGATGGCTTCGATGCCCGCTTCGCCGGGATCGGCCAGCTGCAGGAGTTCAGTCAGATAGGCCGCCTCGTCAACGCTGTAATTGGCGCTGATGGCGGGGAAGAATTCGGCGGCTTTCAGATTGGCGAAATCGCCCTGCAAGGCTTGACCGGCTTTGAACATCGCGCCGCTCCTCTCGTGGAGTGTTGTTCGAATCAGCTTAGCGGACGCGCACGCCAGTGATTACACGGCAGCGGACGCCAAACGGTAGGGGAATCTACGGCGAGAGGGTTTTGTGTTGTTGCGCGAAGCTACTGAACTTTTGCAGAAAACTACGGGATTTCCAGACTGCACCGCTCGTCTCAGCGTTCGCCAGAAAAACTTCAGCCTTCGCTGCTGCGCAGGCGCTTTGGCGTGAGTCCGAGATAGCGCCGGGTCGCGGTGGTCAGCGCACTCTGGCTGGAAAAACCGCACTCCTCGGCGATTCGTACCAACGGCAGCGGGCTTTCTCGCAGCAGCCGAGCGGCTCGGTCCAGACGGCTTTTCAGCAGGTATTGATGCGGCGTGAGGCCCACGCTGTCCTTGAACTGCGCGTGGAAATGGCTGGGGCTCAGGCAGGCGACCTGGGCCAGTTCGGCGACGGTGATACGGCGCGCCAGATTGGTTTCGATATGGGCATCCAGGCGGGCGATGTCCATCGCACCGGTCGGTCGACGCGTCGACTCACCGAACACCCGCAAGTGCAAGGCCCGCAGCAGCACGCCACCCAGCGCACGCGCCAGCAGTGGATCGCTGCCGTAGCGGGCCAGTTCGGCACCGGCGTAATTGAGCAGGTTCTGAAAGTCGGCATCCAACGCCGGATAACGCGGAGTCTCGAACAGCTGGGCCAGCAGCCGAGGATCATCGGCGCTCAGGTCCTGCTCGTCGAGATCGATGATCAGCATGCGGTTATCGCCCTTGCCGGCGAATTCATGCTCGGCGTGGCCCGGCACCAGGCAGGCGCGCATGCGGCAGACTTCCCCACCAGAACCATCCACTTCGAACTCCGCACTGCCGGCCAGCGACAGTACCAATTGATGGTAGTCGTGCGCGTGTTCGTGGGCCTGATCATCGAGGCGAAGCAGACGGGCGTTGAGCATGGCGGGATACCTGACGTGTCGTCGCACTCTACTGGAGCCGGGCGGTTTTTTACAGTTGCCGGGGATGCGTGGGAAATTGGATTGAAATCATTTGCCGCAGACCCATCTAAAGAGCACGTACTCGCAACAGGTGCCGCATGAACGACGACATCAATCACGAATTCGAGCAGGACGATTCATCGACTGGACTGGTGCTGCCGGACCAGAACCTGCCGGACAAGCTGTACATCATTCCGGTGCATAACCGGCCTTTCTTCCCCGCTCAAGTCTTGCCGGTCATCGTCAATGAAGACCCTTGGGCCGAAACGCTGGAGCTGGTCGCCAAGACGCCGCATCAGCGTCTGGCGCTCTTCTATATGGACACGCCGGTGCAGGACGCCGCCAGCTTCGACCCGGACAGCCTGCCCGAGCACGGCACCATGGTCCGCGTGCACCACGCATCGAAGGAAGGCGGCAAGCTGCAATTCGTCGCCCAAGGCATGGCGCGGGTGCGCATTCGCGGCTGGTTGCGACGCAAACCTCCGTATCTGGTCGAGGTGGATTACCCGCAGAGCGACGAGGACCCGCGCGACGAGGTGAAGGCCTACGGCATGGCGCTGATCAATGCCATCAAGGAACTGCTGCCGCTCAATCCGCTGTACAACGAAGAGTTGAAGAATTATCTCAATCGCTTCAGCCCGAACGCGCCGTCCCCCCTGACCGACTTTGCCGCAGCCCTGACCACTGCGCCCGGCCTTGAATTGCAGGGAGTGCTCGACACCGTGCCCGTGCTCAAGCGCATGGAGAAAGTGCTGCCACTGCTGCGCAAGGAGGTCGAGGTCGCCAAGTTGCAGAAGGAGCTGACCGGCGAGGTCAATCGCAAGATTGGCGAGCGCCAGCGCGAGTTCTTTCTCAAAGAGCAGCTGAAGATCATCCAGCAGGAGCTGGGCATTACCAAGGACGATCGCAGCGCCGACGCCGACGAATTCCGCTCACGGCTGGAAGGTAAGGTGTTGCCGCCCGCCGTGCAGAAGCGCATCGACGATGAGCTGACCAAGCTGTCCGTGTTGGAAACCGGCTCGCCGGAATACGCGGTGACGCGCAATTATCTGGACTGGGCAACCTCGATGCCCTGGGGCCTGTACAGCGAGGACAAGCTCGACCTCGAACGCGCACGGAAAATACTCAACGATCACCACGCCGGCCTGGACGACATCAAGAGCCGCATCATCGAGTTTCTCGCCGTCGGTGCGTTCCGCGGCGAGATCGCCGGGTCCATCGTGCTGCTGGTCGGTCCGCCAGGCGTGGGCAAGACCAGCATCGGCAAATCCATCGCCGAATCGCTGGGGCGACCCTTCTATCGCTTCAGCGTCGGCGGCATGCGCGACGAAGCGGAAATCAAGGGTCATCGCCGGACCTATATCGGCGCCCTGCCCGGCAAGCTGGTGCAGGCGCTGAAGGAAGTCGAGGTGATGAACCCGGTCATCATGCTCGATGAGGTAGACAAGCTGGGCAACAGCCATCAGGGCGATCCGGCCTCGGCACTGCTGGAAACCCTCGACCCCGAGCAGAACGTTGGCTTCCTCGACCATTACCTGGATCTGCGCCTCGACCTGTCCAAGGTGCTGTTCGTCTGTACCGCCAACAGCCTCTATTCAATTCCCGGTCCGCTGCTCGATCGCATGGAGATCATCCGACTGTCCGGCTACATCACCGAAGAAAAGCTCGCCATCGCCAAGCGCCATTTGTGGCCGAGGCAGCTGGAGCGCGCTGGCGTCCCGAAGAATCGTTTGTCCGTCAGCGACAGCGCATTGCGCTACTTGATCGAGGGATACGCGCGGGAAGCCGGGGTGCGCCAGCTCGACAAGCAACTCGGCAAGATAGTGCGCAAAGCGGTGGTCAAGCTGCTCGACGAGCCAGACAGCAAGATCAAGATCGGCCCGAAAAACGTCGAGAGCTATCTGGGTATGCCGTTCTGGCATCCCGAGCAATTGCTCACCGGTGTCGGCGTGGTCACGGGGCTGGCCTGGAACAGCATGGGCGGCGCCACCCTGCCGATCGAGGCGACACGCATCCATACGCTGAACCGAGGCTTCAAACTCACCGGCAAACTCGGCGACGTGATGAAGGAGTCGGCCGAAATCGCCTTCAGCTATGTGAACGCGCACTTGAAGGAATTCAAAGGCGATCCGAAGTTCTTCGATCAGGCGTTCGTGCACATGCACGTGCCGGAAGGCGCGACGCCGAAGGACGGCCCGAGCGCCGGCATCAGCATGGCCAGCGCGCTGCTGTCGCTGGCACGCAACCAGGCACCGAAAAAAGGCGTGGCGATGACCGGCGAACTGACCCTGACCGGCCTGGTGCTGCCCATCGGTGGCTTGCGTGAGAAGGTAATCGCCGCGCGGCGCTTGAAGCTCTACGAACTGATCATTCCCGAGCTGAACCGCGGTGATTTCGAGGAGCTACCGGACTACCTGAAGGAAGGCCTGACGATGCACTTCGCCAAGCGCTTCAGTGATGTGGTCAAGGTGCTGTTCTGACGATCCAGTGCGGTGTCGGAACCCTCCGATTCAGGCTCCGATAGCCGCAATCGTGACAACCAGTTTGCTGGCGATCCGTGGCCAGGCATCGCCAGCAAGCTGCTTTCTAGTAAAAGCACAGCCTTTACGATTGGCCACAGGCGTCTTATGGTTCGACGCAAGCCCGCCTATACAGAGCCCCGTTCGCCCATGTCTACACTGCCCCGCCTGCTGTCATTCGCCTCCGTGCTGCTGCTTGCCGGCTGCGCCAGTAAGCCCTCCGGCAGTGTCGCGCTGAATGACGACGCGGCTTGCCCGTTGTCATTGCAATCTGGCCAGACCCTGATCCTCAGCCTGCCCAGCAACCCGGCCACTGGTTATCGCTGGCATCTTCGTGAAGTTTCGTCCGAGCAGTTGAAGAGTCTCGGCCCCGAGGTGTTCAGCTCGGCGAAGAACGATCTGATCGGCGGCGATGGTATCTCCACGTGGCGTTTCCAGGCCGAACAGGCCGGCGCAGGTCGGCTGTACCTGACCTATCAGCGCCCATGGGAAACCGAGGACGAGCCCGCCGGCCTGTTCGACTGCCGTATCGAAGTGCAGTAACCGCGACTGCCATATCCGTGCCGATCGTCCAGTCGGCAACGGCGACACGAGCGGCTTTCCGCTACAATGCCGCCCCTGTTTTTCAGCCTGCCCAGACACCGCCGTGATCCACGACCCAGACCGCCTGTTCGCCAAGCCCCTCGCCCAACCCCAGGACTTCGCGTTCAACGAAGACGTGGTGCGCGTGTTCCCCGACATGATCAAGCGCTCGGTGCCGGGCTACCCGACCATCGTCGAAAACATCGGCGTGCTGGCGGCGCAATTCGCCCAGCCGAATACCTGCCTCTACGATCTCGGCTGTTCCCTAGGCGCAGTAAGCCAGGCGCTGCGCCGGCACGTGAAAACCGACAATTGCCAAGTGATTGCCGTCGACAACTCATCGGCGATGGTCGAGCGCTGCCGCGAATATCTGCATGCTCAGGATTCGATGTTTCAGGAATTGCTGCCGGTCGACGTGATCGAGGCGGATGTGCTGGCACTGCAGTACCAACCGGCCTCGCTGGTGGCGCTCAACTTCACCCTGCAATTCATCCCACGTGAACAGCGGCCGGCTTTGCTCGGCGCCATCCGCCAGGCGCTGGTACCCGGCGGTGCGCTGATTCTCTCGGAAAAGCTGCGTTTCGAAGACGAGCAGGAACAAGAGCTGCTAACCGACCTGCATATCGCCTTCAAGCGCGCCAATGGCTATAGCGAGCTGGAAATTGCCCAGAAACGCAGCGCCATCGAAAACGTGATGAAGCCCGACAGTCTGGAAACCCACCGCCAGCGATTGCTGGATGCCGGTTTTTCCAAGGTGGTGCCCTGGTTCCAGTGTCTGAATTTCGCCTCGTTGATCGCCCTGCCATGAACCTCGATCTGACTCCCCTCGCCTGGCGCCTGGCCGGCACCCCGCTGGCCGCATGGGCCAATGGCCTGCAACAGCAACTCGACGCCAAGCTCGCCATCGGCCACGGCGATCTGCCGCGCTGGCGTCGTGCCGTCGATGCGCTGCCTGACATCCAGCCCAGCGCCGTTGAACTGCGCGATGCTTTCCGCCTGGAGGCCGAGTGCGACGACGCTACCCGCGCCGTTACCCATGACGCGCTGTTCGGTCTGTCACCCTGGCGCAAAGGACCGTTCGACGTGTTCGGCGTGCACGTCGACACCGAGTGGCGATCCGATTGGAAATGGGATCGCGTGTCGCCGCATCTCGATCTTGCCGGCAAGCGCATCCTCGATGTCGGCTGCGGCAACGGCTACTACATGTGGCGCATGCTCGGTGCTGGCGCCGACTCGGTGGTGGGTATCGACCCGAACTGGCTGTTCTTCTGCCAGTTCCACGCGATGAAGCGCTACCTCGAAGAACTGCCGGTCTGGCACTTGCCGATGGCTCTGGAAGAGCTGCCGGCCAAGCTCGAAGGCTTCGACACCGTGTTCTCCATGGGCGTGCTCTACCACCGCCGCTCACCCGTCGATCATCTCCTCGACCTGAAAGATTGCCTGCTCAAAGGCGGCGAACTGGTGCTGGAAACCCTGGTGGTCGAAGGCGACGAACACACCGCGCTGGTCCCCGAAGACCGCTATGCGCAGATGCGCAACGTCTGGTTCCTGCCCTCGGTGGCGGCGCTGGAATGCTGGCTGCGCCGTGCAGGCTTCGTGGATGTGCGTTGCGTCGACGTCAGCATCACCAGCGTCCAGGAACAGCGCAGCACCGACTGGATGCGCTATCAGTCGCTGCCGGAATTTCTCAACCCCCAGGATCACAGCAAGACCATCGAAGGGTTACCGGCGCCGATGCGTGCCGTGCTGATCGCACGCAAGCCATAGGCTTACGAGTTCGCTTCCTGGCACCCGCGTCGGCAACGCTGCTCCGCCACTATTTGCCTTAACGGCATGCGCTCCCTCTCGACGAGCCGCGAGCGGCTCAGATCACGCCTGTCCAGTTGTTGGTCGCTGAGCCTGAGCAGGCACCGGTACAAGCGCCGTTTCCGCCAGGCCACGAACCAATCGGTCAATAATTGCTGAAGTTCGACTGGCCACATGGCCGGCATATAGAACTCCGGCACTGCTGGCCGATCCCGATCGCCAATCACGTCACGTTTGTGCTGCCGTTCTGGCTGACGTTCTAAATCTCGCATTGCATCCTCCTGCTAAGAGGGCGCATGGGCGCACCCGATACCAACCGACCGTCATTCGCGATCGGCAGAATCAGATTGAGCGCCCTTGACGATTCAGACAAACGACTACAATAAAACTTCAGGTTCAAGAAAATTGAAGGCCATCCCATGCCAGGTATGCCCGAAGAACTTCCCCAATCCGCCATGCCGCTGCTTGAAATCGATGTGCTGCGTACCTTCGTCTCGATTGCAGAAAGCGGCAGCTTCACACGAGCAGCCGGACAGATCTTTCGCACCACCTCGGCCGTCAGCATGCAAATCAAACGGCTGGAGACCATGCTTGGCTGCACGCTGTTCGTTCGCGAGGCCCGACGCATCGCACTGACGGCCGATGGCGAGCGCTTGTTGGGCTATGCCCGGCGGTTGCTCAAACTCAACGAGGAAACGGTCAACGCCTTCATTGCGCCGAGGCTGGTCGGGCGGGTTCGGTTCGGTACGCCGGGCGACCTCGGCACGCATATCCTGCCGGGCCTGCTGTCACTGTTCGCACGCACTCATCCGGGAATCGAGGTCGATGTATCTGTGGGTCGTAGCCTGGACATGATCCAACGCATCGATGCCGGCGAACTGGATGTCGCACTCATTAGTGTCGGCAACCTTGGCCAGGACGACTCGCGTGGCGAGACCATTCACAGCGAACCATTGGTCTGGGCTGGTCGAGCGGGCGGCGTCGCGGTCGAGCGCACCCCTTTGCCGCTGGCGCTGGCGAGTCCCGGGTGCTCATGGCGACGTCAGGCATTGGATGCGCTCGACCGTGCAGGCCGTTCTTATCGCATCGCCTATTCCAGCGAGCAATGCGCCGGACAGGAAGCAGCCATGATGGCCGACCTGGCGGTCGCGCCCTATCCGTTGAGCCTGATCAGGCATCCGCTGAAACGTCTGGAAGAAAGCAGCAGCCTGCCGAAACTCGGCGACTACCAGATAAAACTGCTACGCGCCGCAGACTGCAGCGAGCCGGTGGATGTGCTCTCGCGGCATGTCATTGCGGCCTTTATGGCGTATCACAAGTAGTCGGTCTGATCGGGTACGACAGGAGAACGAGAGGCGGTATGGCGAATGGTTGATGGGCGCAGGTCTGTTGTTGCTTCTGCTCGGTGTGGTGCTCCACTACGCGCCCGGGTTGCTGAGCTGGTTGGCAGGCTGCCGGGTGATATCCGCATTGAGTCGGAGCGCAGCCGTACCTTCATTCCCATCACGTCGATGATCATTCTGAACGTGGTGCTAGGGTCTGTTGACGTTTCGTCGCGAGCCGCGTTGCTGCGCCAAATGTCGCCAGGCCGGGCGGCGTTCCGCAAGGCGCGGGACGCAGGTAATGGTTGTTCTCTTGCCAAGTCCCGCAACGCCGCCTGGCGACATTTGCCGCGCAACCCTTCGGGCCGGGCCTGTTTTTGCGCGAGGCGGCGTTTCTCGTGGCTCATTTGGAACAACCAAACTTCACTCCTCGTGCCTTGCCTCGCGCAAAAACAGGCTCCGGCGCGGCCGCTTACGAAACGTCAACAGACCCGATCTGTTCCGGCGCTAACAGGCTGTCGAGGTGACCCGCCGTGAGCAGGCCGCCGCGCTTGTCAGCCGCGAGCCGCGGCGGTGACGATGAGGTGCTTCATTTCCTTGACGGCCTGCTTGAAGCCGACGAACAACGCATGGGCGACGATCGCGTGGCCAATGTTCAGCTCGTTGACACCGCGGATCGCCGCGATGGGCTCGGCGTTGTGGTAGTGCAGGCCGTGCCCGGCATTGACGATCAATCCGTGGCTCAGACCGAACTCGACACCCTCGCGAATTCTCGCTAGCTCGCAGGCCCGTTCGGCCACGCTATGCGCATCGGCGTAACGTCCAGTATGCAGTTCGATAGCCGGAGCGCCCAAGCGTGCTGCCGCTTCGATCTGCCGCGGATCAGCGTCGATGAACAACGAGACCTCCGCACCGCAGGCGGCAAGGCGAGCAATGGCATCACGAATGCGCGACTCCTGGCCAGCGACGTCGAGGCCACCCTCGGTGGTGAGCTCCTGACGCGTTTCCGGCACTAGGCAGACATGTTCCGGACGCAGCTGCTCGGCGAAAGCCAGCATCGCCTCGGTCACGCCCATTTCGAAATTCATCCGGGTCTGCAGCGCGTCCTTCATCATCAGCACGTCGCGCTCCTGGATGTGCCGACGGTCTTCGCGCAGATGCACGGTAATGCCATCGGCTCCCGCCTCTTCGGCGTCCAGCGCCGCCTTGACCGGGTCTGGGTAACGCGTGCCGCGCGCCTGACGCAGCGTCGCAACATGATCGACATTGACGCCCAACAGAATTCGATTGGCTTCAGTCACGCGGGACCTCCTTTATGTTCATGAACAATTCACGGCTGACCAGAGGTCGACCACCCAGATGTGGCGCCAGCGCCTGGCGCATCAATCGCTTCGCTGCGGCTAGAGCGCCTGGCACTTCCCAATCGGCCTCGGCCATGGCCAGGAGTTCCGCGCCTTTGAATAACCCGGGCTGAAACTGACCGACAGGCTCGAGGCCGGTATCCGGCAACAATCGATAAAGCCCGGAGCTGACGATCGGCTGCCCAGCGATATCTTGATCGAGGGCGAACCCATAGCCGAGCTCGGTCAGCAATCGCCATTCGAAAGCACGAAGTATGGGTTCGAGCGGGCGCTTGGCCGCCAGCGCAGGCAATGTCGCGGCGTAGTGATCGAACATGGCCGGGTGAGCATCTTCAGCGGGAAGCAGGCGAATCAGCAATTCGTTGAGATACATGCCGCTGAACAGTGCGTTGCCGTCGAGCCAGTAGGCTTGGCTGACGCTTTCCAGCCGCCCGACATTCTTCAGCTCGCCACGCCCACGAAATTCCACCTCGAGCGGCACGAACGGCCGCGCCAACGTCCCTGCTTTCCCACGCGCCCCGCGAAGCACGGCTCGTAGTCGTCCTTCAGGCGTGAAGAAGTCCACCAAAGCACTGCTCTCGCGATAGGGACGGCTATGCAGGACGAAGGCGGTCTGGGGAAGCATGGAGTCCATGGGCTAAGCGCCTGGAAGCTGGAAAACTTGGGCCAATCCCTTGGCCCATACCTGCAATCGGTTCAAGCTTTCAGTCGCTCGCCCCGAGCCTCTCTTCTCGTCTTATCGCTTACTGGTAGCCCAGCGAATGCAGGGCTCGCTCGTCATCGGACCAACCGCTCTTCACTTTCACCCAGAGATTGAGCATGACCTTGGAATCAAACAGCACTTCCATGTCTTTGCGCGCTTCCTGACCGATGCGTTTGATCCGCTCGCCTTTGTCACCAATGATGATTTTCTTCTGTCCGTCGCGCTCGACGAGGATCAGCGCATGGATATGGAGAACATGCCCCTGCTGCTTGAAATCCTCGATCTCGACGGTGATTTGGTAAGGCACTTCGGCGCCCAGCTGACGCATGATCTTCTCGCGCACCAGCTCAGCGGCGAGGAAGCGGCTACTGCGGTCCGTAATCTGATCCTCCGGAAAGAAGTGCTCGCCTTCCGGCAGGTGCGACGCCACTAGCTTCTCGAACACATCCAGGTTCTGCCCGTGCTGAGCGGAAATCGGCACGATCTCGGCTCTCGGCAGTTGCTGTGCCAGCCACTCGAAATGCGGAAGCAGCTCGCCCTTGTCCTCGACGCGATCGGTCTTGTTCACCGCGACGATCACTGGCCCTTCGACATATTGAACGCGCTCCAGCACTAGCTGATCCTCATCGGTCCAGCGCGTGCGGTCGACGACGAACACCACCACATCGACATCCTTCAATGCCGAAGAGGCCGTACGGTTCATGTAGCGATTAAGAGCGGTCTCGCCGTTCTTATGCAGTCCGGGCGTATCGACGTAGACGGCCTGGACAGCACCTTCGGTCTTGATCCCGAGCATGTTGTGGCGCGTGGTCTGCGGCTTGCGTGAAGTGATTGCGAGCTTCTGCCCGAGCACATGATTGAGCAACGTCGACTTACCGACATTGGGACGACCAACGATTGCGACATAACCACAGCGGCTTACCGCATCGTCCTGCAGATGTTCATCAGTCATGGCCATTCTCCACGCCAAGGGCGATCAATGCCGAGGCGGCGGCAACCTGTTCGGCAATGCGCCGGCTGGCGCCCTGCCCTTGTGTCTTCTCGTTGAGCAGCGACACCTGGCACTCGACGAAGAACGTGCGGCAATGCGGTTCTCCCTGAATCGCCACCACTTCGTACTTCGGTAATTCACAGGCGCGCGACTGCAGAAACTCCTGCAAGCGGGTTTTAGGGTCCTTGTTGGTGTCGACCAGCGTCAGTCCTTGCAGTTCGTTGGCAAGCCAGGCGAGTACGCGGTCGCGCGCGGCCTCGATGCCGGCGTCCAGATAGATTGCACCAATCAAGGCTTCGAGCGTGTCGGCCAGGATAGACTCACGGCGATATCCACCGCTCTTGAGCTCACCCGAACCGAGGCGCAAATAGTCACCGAGTTCGAAACCTCGTGCGAGCACCGCGAGGGTCTCGCCCTTGACCAGCCGCGCACGCAGGCGGGACAGCTGCCCTTCCTTGGCCTGTGGGAAGTGGCTGAACAGTGCCTCGCCAGCGATGAAGTTGAGAATGGCGTCACCGAGAAACTCCAGACGCTCATTGTTGCGTCCGGCATAGCTGCGATGCGTCAGGGCCAGCAGCATCAGCTCCTGGTCTTTGAATTGATAACCGAGCTTGCGCTCGAGACGGGCTAACGAAGTGCTCACGGCATCCTTAGGCGATATACTTTATCGAAGTTCGCCACAAGATCGAGGTTATGGATCAGGGGCTCGCGTTTTTCGTAATCCAGATGGACCTTGAATTCATTGTTCTCGATGACGACTTTCATTGCTTCCTCTAGATCGAGGTCGCGAATGCCATTTACATCCATCCCCTTGCGGACATGGCTGTAAAAGTCCCGAACGGTGCGGACTTCCATCGTTTTGTCACTTTCGACTCCGCTGATGATCTTGTCCATGGACATATAGTCGAAATAGTGCGGCAGCATCTTGAAAGCAGTGCTGGCCACGAACGCCACCAGCGCAAGCATCACGATCCAGCTCAGCATGGACAGCCCTTTTTGCGAACGAGCAAAACTCATGTCGACCTCTATGTCGTACGTTACCCACCAATCGGGGCTGCTCAAATATAGCGAGCCGGGCCAGGGGAACCCGGCCCTGAATCACAGACTCAGTGAATCAAACCGACTCGGGAGAAGTGTGGCAGATTGCTGAACTTCGGATCCGGCCAACTCATCCACACGGCGAACGCCTTACCGACGATATTGCGGTCCGGAACCATGCCGGCAAACTCAGCGGGAATCGCTGCATCTTGCCAATAGCGGCTGTCGTTGGAGTTGTCGCGGTTGTCGCCCATCATGAAGTAATGACCTTCAGGGACGCGCCACTCGCGATTGGGCTCGACTCGGTAGCGACCCATCTCCTTGCGGATCTGATGCTCGACCTCGCCCAGCTGCTCCCGGTACAGCTTGGCGCTACCCAGGCTGCCCGGCTCTTCGCCGATCAGCACTTCGGGGACCGGCTTGCCGTTTATGGTGAGCCGCTTGTCGCTGCTGTATTGAACGATATCTCCCGGCAGGCCAACGACTCGCTTGATGTAGTTGATGTTCGGGTCACTCGGATAGCGGAAGACCATCACATCGCCACGCTTTGGATCGCTGACGTCGATGATCTTAGTGTCCACCACCGGCAGGCGAATGCCGTAGGCAAACTTGTTGACCAGAATAAAATCGCCGACCTCGAGCGTCGGTATCATCGAACCCGATGGAATCTGAAACGGCTCGATCAGAAACGAGCGAAGCACCAAGACGATCGCCAGCACTGGAAAGAAGGATTTGCCGTACTCGATCAGCACCGGTTCCTTGCTCAGGGCGTCCAGTGTCGACTGATCAGGCTGGCCACCGGTGCGACCTTCATAGTTCGCTATCGCAGCACGACGACGCGGCGCAAAGAACATCAGGTCGAGCAGCGACAGAAAACCGCATACTGCAACGGCAATCACCAGCAACAGCGGGAAATTGATCGACATATCAGCTATCTACCTTCAGCACCGCGAGAAACGCTTCTTGCGGGATTTCTACGTTGCCGACCTGTTTCATACGCTTTTTGCCGGCCTTCTGCTTTTCCAGAAGTTTGCGTTTACGACTCACGTCACCGCCATAGCATTTGGCCAGAACGTTCTTGCGCAACGCCTTGACGGTGCTCCGAGCAACGATCTGACCGCCAATTGCCGCCTGGATCGCCACGTCGAACATCTGCCGAGGGATAAGCTCTTTCATCTTCTCGACGAGGATGCGCCCTTTGTAATGAGCATTGTCACGGTGCACGATCAGCGCCAGCGCATCGACCTTGTCGCCGTTGATCAAAATATCCAAACGAGTCAAGTTCGCCGACTGGAAACACTCGAAGCTGTAATCCAGCGAGGCATAGCCACGACTGACTGATTTCAGACGATCGAAGAAATCCAGCACCACTTCACTCATGGGCAGGTCGTAGCGCACCTGCACTTGCGATCCGAGGAACTGCAGATCCCGCTGCACACCGCGCTTCTCGATACAGAGGGTAATGACGCTTCCCAGATGCTCTTGGGGCACAAGAATATTGGCCCTTACGATTGGCTCGCGCATGTCCTCGATCGACGACAGATCCGGCAGCTTGGACGGGCTATCGACGTAGAGGGTCTCACCATTTTTGAGCGCCAACTCGTAAACCACCGTGGGCGCGGTGGTGATCAGGTCCAGATCGTACTCACGTTCGAGTCGCTCCTGGATGATTTCCATGTGCAACATGCCGAGGAAGCCGATACGGAAACCGAAGCCCAGCGCATCGGAACTTTCAGGTTCGTACTGCAGTGCGGCGTCGTTCAAGGTGAGCTTCTGCAGCGCCTCGCGGAAATCCTCGAAATCATCCGAGCTGACCGGGAACAGGCCGGCATAGACCTGCGGCTTGACGCGCTTGAAGCCAGGTAGCACCTCGACGTCCGGCGTATTGGACAGCGTCAGCGTGTCGCCGACCGGCGCGCCGTGGATGTCCTTGATGCCAGCAATGATGAAGCCCACTTCGCCCGCTTTCAGATCAGCAGTGCTGGTGTGCTTGGGGTTGAAGACTCCGACGCTATCGACCTGATGCACCTTGCCGGTGGACTTGACCAGTACCTTGTCGCCTTTCTTGATCCGACCATGGCGCACCCGCACGAGCGAGACGACACCCAGATAGTTGTCGAACCACGAATCGATGATCAACGCCTGCAACGGTGCGTCGAGCTCCCCTGTCGGCGGCGGAATGACCTCGACCAGACGCTCCAGGACATCATCTACACCCATGCCGCTCTTGGCGCTGCAAGCGACAGCGTCGGTCGCATCGATACCGATAATGTGCTCGATCTCACCCTTGACCTTTTCCGGGTCCGCCTGCGGCAGGTCCATCTTGTTCAGTACCGGCATGACCTCCAGGCCCTGTTCGATTGCCGTATAGCAATTGGCAACCGATTGCGCTTCGACGCCCTGGCCCGCATCGACGACCAGCAGCGCACCCTCGCAGGCCGCCAGCGAACGGCTCACCTCATAAGTGAAGTCAACGTGTCCGGGGGTGTCGATGAAATTCAGCTGGTAGGTCTTGCCGTCCCGAGCCTTGTAGTAAAGCGTAACGCTGTGCGCCTTGATGGTGATGCCTCGTTCGCGCTCGAGGTCCATCGAATCAAGTACCTGAGCGTTCATCTCACGCTCGGTCAGACCGCCACACATCTGAATGAAACGGTCGGCCAGGGTCGACTTGCCATGGTCGATGTGCGCGATGATGGAAAAATTGCGGATATGACTCAGGTCGCTCACAGCTCAACACCCAATATGCCGCGGGCTGATTGCCCGCCGAAAATAGCCGCAAAGTGTACCTGATAGGTCTATTCAGCGCCACGCTGGACCCTGGGGCAGCTTCCCTGCTCTGCGAATGCAGTGCCACGCTTGGAAATGTCCTTCCGAGCACAAAAAAAACGGCCCGGAGGCCGTTTTTCTTTCTTCGTCTATCAATCTACTCAGCGAGCTTGAATGTGATGAAGCTTGCTCGACCCTGGCGCAGCACCCGCATGGAGACCGAGCGGTTCTTCGGCAGCTGTTCTGCAACGCGGCCAAAGGTCGACGCGGAGTCGATGGCCTGATTGTTCAGATGGGTAATCACGTCACCTGGACGCAAACCGATCATTGCGGCAGGACCGTTCAGCACTTCACTCACGACCACTCCACCAGGCAAATCAAGGCTGCGCTTCTGCTCGGCGCTCAATTCAGACACTTTGACGCCAAGTCGATTGCTGCTTTTTTCTGTACGACTATCGGCTGCCGCCATTCCTTCGCCTTCTTCTGGCAAAGCTCCGATGGTGACGGTAAGCGTCTCGCGCTCGCCATCACGAACGATACCTAGCTTCGCTCTGGTGTTCGGCTTGATCGTACCAATCATGTGTGGCAAGTCGGCGGACATATCGATGTCTTTGCCGTCAACGCTGAGAATCACATCGCCGACCCGTAGACCACCCTTGGCTGCCGGCCCTCCGTCCATCACCTGCGCCACCAGCGCACCGGCTGGACGCTCCAGACCAAAGGACTCGGCCAGATCTCGGTTGACCTCCTGTATCACTACGCCCAGCCAACCACGACTGACCTTGCCGTCCGCACGCAACTGATCGGAAACATCCATAGCCACATCGATAGGAATGGCGAACGACAGCCCCATGAAACCGCCGGAGCGGGTGAATATTTGCGAATTGATGCCGATCACTTCGCCCTGCAAATTGAATAACGGTCCACCAGAATTGCCTGGATTGATTGCGACATCCGTCTGAATGAAAGGTACATAGCTTTCGTTGGGCAAGTTGCGGCCCGTCGCACTGACGATGCCAGCCGTAACCGTGTGATCGAAGCCGAAGGGCGAACCAATCGCCAGCACCCACTCGCCGACCTTGAGCGAACTGGATTGACCCAGCTTGACCGTTGGCAGCCCTGTCGCCTCGACTTTGAGCAAAGCCACGTCGGTACGAGGGTCGGCGCCGACAAGCTTGGCTTCCAGCTCACTGCGATCCGGCAAGCGAACGATTATTTCGTCCGCATCGGCAACCACGTGATTATTGGTCAACACATAACCGTCAACCGAAATAATGAATCCAGACCCAAGCGACTGAGCCTCACGCTGCTGTCCGCCACCCGGCATGCGCGGAATGCTGTGTTCGAAGAACTCACGAAAAATAGGCGGCAGCCCTTCCAGATCCGGCATGTGCGGATTCGCGCCACGAGCCGGTACCTTTTGCTTGGTGCTGATATTGACTACTGCAGGCGAGGCATTTTCTACCAAGGGCGTGAAATCTGGCAGCTGGGCATTAGCCACCGCGGCCTGCCCAAAGAACAACAACACAGCGAAAAAAGCGAAGCCGCTATTGCGTAGAACCTTCAACATCATTCTCCCTTGACGAAAACAAACCGGCCTGACCGTACCCTTCGGTGGTTGCCAGCATTGCGCGTAGCACAATGGGCTGCAACCCCGGATCATCGGCAGTTTGCTGACTGCGCTTGCGTACGATCAGCCAGGAAAAAAGGAAACCGCCAACTCCCGAAAGCACTACATATGGCTCGGCAGCCGAAAGCTCAGAAGCAATGAGGGCAGACGCCAGCAGCACAATCAGCGGAAAAAAATAGACAAGAAGGGCGCCGCGCAGCAATACGCTTTCACGGATGCCGACAATAACCGAATCGCCTACGTCCAAATGGAAATCGGACAACGCCCGGATCAGCCCACGCTGCTGGTGAACGCCAAGTTTATCCATCAGGCCTTGGCCACACCCGTTTTTGGCGGAACAGCCGGAGCAGGTGCTACTACGCCGTGTCTCAACCCAGACCGCGCCAGGCTCCACTGCAATTACGCGGCCGGGCTCCTCAATCATTGCGCCGCCTGATCGGACCCGGATCGCATCGACAGTGCCACTCGTTCGGCGGTGCCTAGAGGAATCTCACCAACAACCGTCACCATGACGTCGCCAGTGGTAGTTGAAATACGCTTGGATACCGCCACTGTCGGTCCCATCTGACTGCGCGCATCTTCGACGACAGCGCCCTCCAGCCGCTCGAGAAACACCGAGAAACGAGCAAGCCCGTCGCCATAGGACAGCCAGGCTACGGGTTCACCGGACGCGGGACTTGAGCGAACGTTCGAATCGAGAAGCTGAAACCCGGACGGAAGCCAGTCCGATCGCCATTTGCTCGGTGTCGATTCCTGCGCGGCAATCACAGAGACTGGCTCACAGGCCGATCCGGCTTCTATGTCCGCGTGCTCGACAGACGAGGGCGAAAACTGGACGAACTGAAAGCGCTCCAGCAATTGGCCGCTTTCATCAAGCAACAGGGACTTGAGCGGCAGCGCTGTCTCTCGATCGAGATGCAACTCAAAACCGTAGCGGTGCTGATCCTGCGGTCGTATTGCCAGCGCCACCGTCGGACGCCCAGCCACCCGGGACTCACCTATTACCTGGAAGGTATACCAATCGGAAAGCTTTTTGGGGTCGAACTGCTGCTGGCGCCATGGCTTGGCATCTCGTATTTGAGACGCTAGATCTTCGCTGGCGCACTTGACCTGGCCGTCCACCAATGAAACCTCGACCGGCGGACCGTCAAGCTGCAAGAGGCGCTCGTGCAGCTCTTCCCCTTCCACCAACTGCCAGACGGCATGACTGGAAAAACTGCCGTTGCGCTCGTAAACGAAAGTCCCTTGATAGCTTTGCTTCTCCTCAGCCACCGCAAGACGCTGCATCCACGTACTGGCATCAGCAGCGAAGGCCGGCATCGATAGCCAGCCTCCAAGCACCACACATAGCGGTATTACACGCATGTTGTTCCTTAACGTTCTTCCATACTGGCGGCACGCGCATATGGCAGTGCACCTTCAGAACCGCTACCGAAAGCGGCCTGCTGAGCATGCTGACGAACATACGCCGGCAACCGCTTTTCATGCCAGCCTTCCGAAGAGCCCTCAGCAGCTGCTACTTGAGCTTCCGGTGCGCCTGCGCCCTCACTGTAGCCCGCCAATACGGCTGGCCCTTGGTTGGCCTGCGGCACGGCGATGCTCGGCTGCGCAGCCTGTTGAGCAATCTGTGGACCGGCAACTTCGCTCTGATTGTACAGGCGTACTCCGGCTAGTACTGCTACGGTTACCGAAGCTGCAACAGCAATACGCCCTATGTTGCGCCAGGCAAAACGCTGTGGCTTGGCCACTGTGATGGCCGGCTCGTCAGCTAGTGCGGCAGTTACCGCCGAAGCGATGTCCAGGCGCGGCTCAATCAGCTCCTTGTGCATTGCGGCACGAGCAATCTGATAACGCGACCAGGTCGATCGCATTTCGGTGTCGCCATCGGCGGCGAGCACTCGACGTAATTCCAACTCGTCCGCTTCGTTATCCATCACCGCGGACAGCGATTCATGCAGGGCTTCACGACTCATGGCGGTTCCTCTCTTGGCTATCGCCGCTGTCTCAGGATTCATGCAACAGGGGTTGCAAAGATTTATCGATGGCTTCCCGCGCTCGGAATATCCGCGAGCGGACTGTACCCACCGGACACTGCATCACGTTTGCAATGTCTTCATAACTAAGACCATCAAATTCACGCAGTGTTAGAGCCGTGCGTAAATCTTCTGGAAGTTGCTGTATGGTTTTATGAACTGTGTCCTCTATTTCATCCCTGAGAAGCGCTCTTTCCGGCGACTCGATGTCTTTGAGAGCGTGGTCGCCTTCATAAAATTCAGCGTCTTCGGAACTGACATCACTGTCAGGTGGCCGCCTTCCTCGCGCCACTAGATGATTTTTTGCCGTGTTGATAGCAATGCGGTACAGCCAGGTATAAAAGGCGCTGTCCCCGCGAAAATTCGCAAGCGCGCGATAGGCTTTGATAAAGGCTTCCTGCGCAACATCCTGCGCCTCATGGGAATCATGTACGAAGCGCACGATCAACCCAAGGATCTTATGCTGATACTTCAGTACCAACAGATCAAAAGCCCGCTTATCTCCCCGCTGCACTCGCTCGACCAGTTGCTGGTCCTGCTCCTGCGTTAGCATAAACACTCCTCCCTGACCTGGAAGGGGTGCTGCGCCCGCCTGCGAGCTGACCTGCCAGAATAGACCCGGGCTTTACACAAAAGTTCTCCCCCTTCAAGCAAGCTTTTCTGCAACACACCTAACGGCATTGGCGAGCGACGCGTCAGGACGGACCGCCCTGATAACGCCCTCTTAGTATTCGCAGCAAAATCCAACCGCCCCTTGAACGATGGCCAGTCGGGTCGCCTACACAACTGTCTATAGAGACAGGCTTGCAAGAAAAGTTCCAAAGCATCAGCCACATAAAAACGGGCCGCTATTTTGCCGGGGATGCACCTCTATATACTAGGGCCTATTTCCGTTTCGCTGCGAGTCGCGTTGCCGCCCAAAATGAAGCCGGACAAGGCGCGGAACGCAGCCTTGGCAATTCCCGGCACTACAAACGCCATGCGCTCCGCAGCCCCTCAGACATGAGATTCGAAAATGAGCCAACATCATCAGTACGACGTTCTTGTCATAGGTAGCGGCGCCGCCGGTTTGACGCTTGCGCTCAATTTGCCTACCACGCTTCGTGTCGCGGTATTGAGCAAGGGCGACCTGGCTAATGGCTCGACATACTGGGCCCAGGGTGGCGTTGCGGCCGTGCTGGATGATACCGACACGATCGAATCTCACGTTGCCGATACTCTCATCGCCGGCGGCGGGCTGTGCAAGGAGGAAGCCGTACGATTTACGGTCGAACACAGCCGCGAAGCCATCCACTGGCTGATCGAGCAAGGCGTTCCCTTCACCAGGGATGAAGCCGATCGCGAGCATGGCAGCTTCGAATATCACCTCACGCGGGAAGGCGGACACAGTCACCGCCGCATCATTCATGCCGCTGACGCGACTGGCGCAGCCATTTTCAATACTCTGCTTGCCCGCACCCAAGACAGAGACAACATCGACCTGCTGCACCAGCGCGTCGCCGTCGATCTGATCACCGAGCGCAAGCTGGGCCTGAACGGCAAGCGCTGTCTCGGCGCCTATGTGCTGGATCGAGCGAGCGGCGAGGTGGATACCTTCCACGCAAGGTTCGTCGTGCTTGCGACAGGCGGTGCCGCGAAAGTCTACCTCTATACCAGTAACCCGGATGGTGCCTGCGGCGATGGCATCGCCATGGCCTGGCGCGCCGGATGCCGAGTCGGCAATCTGGAGTTCAATCAGTTTCACCCCACCTGCCTGTACCACCCCAGAGCCAAAAGTTTTCTGATCACCGAAGCATTGCGCGGCGAGGGCGCGATTCTCAAATTGCCGAACGGCGAGCGCTTCATGCCGCGCTTCGACGCCCGCGCCGAACTGGCACCACGCGACATCGTGGCTCGGGCGATAGACCATGAAATGAAGCGCCTAGGTATCGATTGCGTCTACCTGGATATCAGTCATAAGCCCACGGAATTCATCAAGGCACATTTCCCTACCGTCTATGAGCGCTGCCTGACGTTCGGTATCGACATCACCCGTGAACCAATTCCAGTGGTACCGGCAGCCCACTACACCTGCGGTGGCGTCGTAGTCGACCGGGCAGGAAGAACCGACATTCCGGGACTCTATGCCATTGGTGAAACCAGTTTCACCGGCCTGCACGGCGCCAATCGCATGGCGAGCAATTCACTTCTGGAGTGTTTCGTCTACGCCCAAGCCGCCGCTCAGGACATCCTTAGCGAGCTGCCATCGGTCCAAGCGCCAAACTCCCTGCCAACCTGGGATGCAAGCCAGGTTACCGACTCGGACGAGGACGTCATCATCGCGCACAACTGGGATGAGTTGCGGCGCTTCATGTGGGACTACGTTGGCATCGTGCGGACCAGCAAGCGTCTTGTGCGCGCGCAGCACCGAGTGCGCTTGTTGCTGGGCGAGATCGACGAGTTCTACAGCAACTATAAAGTCAGCCGCGATCTCATCGAGTTGCGAAATCTGGCGCTGGTGGCGGAACTGATGATCCGTTCGGCGATACAGCGCAAGGAAAGCAGAGGCTTGCATTTCACGCTGGATTATCCCGAGCAACTACCGGAAGCGAAGGACACTATTCTGGCGCCGCCCACCTACGGCGACTGAACTTCAGCCTGACCCGCAGACGCCGATGTTGCGCCTGCAACATTGCATCTCGCGGAATGCAGACGCTCTGAACGAACCAGTCGCCCGGCACCTTGAAGCGCAACACCACTACCAGGGGCAGCGCGATGCTGTCGGGCCGCAACTGGACGGGTTGCCAGCCAGCGCGGCGGCTCCAGAGCGACCAGCCCTGCTGGTCGTGACGCAGACCGAGCCAGGATGAATCACGAGCCAGCAGGATATGCGACGGTACGATCCAGGCGGCATGCAATAGGCATAGCAGCAAGCCGAGCAACCACAGCCAGAACGGAACCGGCATCACCAGCAGGGTAACGATTGCCAACGAGAGTACTGCGATATAGAGCCCCAGCAGCACGCCAGATCTCTGCCAGCGGCATTCGAACAGTTGGCTACTTGGGCTGGACACGATCTAGGATCATGCGAACCATGTAGCGCAAATCTTCATCGTCCGGCTCGGCACGTTCCATGAACCAACCGAACATGTCCTGATCCTCGCAACTCAGCAGCTTACGGTAGCGACGCTGATCCTCGTCGTTCAACTCTGGATAAACCTCCTTGACGAAGGGCACCAGCAGAACGTCCAGTTCGAGCATGCCGCGACGGCTCTGCCAGAACAGACGATTGAGTTCGGATTGTTCGACCATGCAAATACTCCTGAGTGAAGGGCCAGCATTATACCGACTGGCGCAACGGCCGGCGCCCTGTTGACGTCCGATGCGGAGTGGCAGCTGGTGCACACTGTGTTTTGTCGGCGTCCTGCTATGATGCCGGTCCTGATTCTCCACGGCGCCCCGTCATGACCGATACTGCTTTTTTCTGCGTCCTGTCGCACGAAGGTGTCCTGGCCGTACGCGGCCCGGACGCGAACAAGTTTCTGCAGGGACAGCTGACCTGCAACCTGAACTACCTCGACGCGCAACATTCGAGTCTCGGTGCGCGTTGCACGCCTAAAGGGCGTATGCAATCTAGCTTCCGCATTCTGGTGGAAGGCGATGGGTATCTGTTGGCGATGGATCGCGCCCTGGTGCAAACGCAGCTTGCCGAGCTCACCAAATACGCAGCGTTCTCGAAATCCAAGCTGTATGACGAAAGCGACGAATGGGTTCGTTTCGGCCTCAGCGCCGGGGACGGCGCCTTGGTCAGTCTCGGCCTGGATCTTTCCGCGAACGCGGATCAAGTGGTCTCCACCCACGGATTCATCGCCGTCCGCCTTGCCGATGGCCGCGCCGAACTATGGACGCGCGCGAAGGATGCCGAAACCACACGCCTGCGGCTCGCCGCCCAGCTTTCCGAAGCATCGATCGAGTCCTGGTTGCTGGCGCAAATTCGTGCAGGTATTGGCCAGGTCGTAGCTGCCACCCAGGAGCTTTTCATCCCACAAATGATCAACCTCCAGGCACTGGGCGGGGTCAGCTTCAAGAAGGGCTGCTATACCGGCCAGGAAATCGTTGCGCGGATGCAATATCTCGGCAAGCTGAAGCGCCGTTTGCATCGGCTTGCCGCTGAAAACACCGATACCACGGTGCCGGAACCGGGTGTCGAACTGTATTCACCAGTCCATGGTTCCAGCGTTGGGGAAGTGGTGTTGGCGGCAAGCGCTGCGGGCGGGCTGGAACTGCTAGCAGTTCTGCAGGAAGACGCCGCAGCCGACGGGCGAGTATTCCTCGGCTCGCCCGATGGTATTCCGCTGACCCTGCGCGACCTGCCGTACACCCTGAACGCGGACCGCGAAATCCAGCGTTAGCCTTACTTGCCATGCCCAACACAGAATCACCCATTAAGGAGAGACATGAGTACTCTTGCCGATAAAGTTCTGCAGGAACTGATGCAAGCGATCGAAAGTGACGAGCTGGTCCTGCCGACGCTACCGGAAGTGGCACTGCGAGTCCGTGAAGCTGCGGAAGATCCCGACGTGAGCATCCCGACCCTAGCGAAGGTGATCGGCAACGACACTGCTCTCACGGCGCGCATCATCAAGGTCGTGAACAGCCCCCTGCTGCGCACCAACCGGGAGATCAACGACCTTCAGATGGCAATAAGCCGTCTTGGCATCAATTACACCTCGAACCTGGCGACCGGCCTTGCCATGGAGCAGATGTTCCAGGCGACGACGGACGTGGTCGATCGCAAAATGCGCGAGGTCTGGAACAAGAGCACCGAAATAGCCGCCATTAGCCATGTTCTGTGCCGTAATTTCACGCGGCTTCCGGCTGATCAGGCGACGTTGGCAGGGTTGATTCACCAGATCGGCGTTCTACCGATCCTGACGTACGCAGAAGAACATAGCGCCCTGCTCAGCGACTCCATCAGCCTTAATCATGTCATCGATCGAATCCATCCGGTCATTGGGGAAAAGATTCTGCGCGCCTGGGAATTCCCCGAGCCAATCGCAGCGGTTCCCGGCCAGCATCTGAATTTCTCTCGCATCTCGGACAAGGTGGATTACGTCGACATCGTTCAGGTCGCTACTTTGCAGAGTTACATCGGAACCTCCCATCCTTACACCCAACTCGACTGGAACCAGATTCCCGCATTCAGCAAGCTGGGGCTCAACCCGAATACGCTGCTACAGGAGGACGAAGATCTGTCCGCCGCGATGGATGCGGCGATGAGCATGTTGCAGTAACCCCTCGCGGGTGCTGCCTGGCACCCGCAATCCTTCTCGCCTGCCGCGCCTGGACTCAGGTTGCTGACCGTTGGCCGCATGCAATGAACCGCTACCGCCGCGCCAAGTCACAAGATTAACGGCGTACTTGCCGTATCACGCTGGTGCGCCGGTCACGTCTCGGCCGCACCTGTCTGTCAGGTAGATGAAGGAGAACAACAATGACCCCTAAAGCGTTCTTTTCTGGTGCTGCAGCAGTGCTATTCGGTGTGGCGGCAAACTTTGCATTAGCGGCGGAAGGTGAAAATTTCGTCGACGAAGCGTCCGCAAAAGGCATGGCGGAAATCGAAACCGCCAAACTGGCGCTGGACAAAGGCACTGCTGAAGACGTCAAGACGTTCGCGCAGAAGATGATCGACGACCACACCAAATCGAATCAGAAGCTTGCCGAGATTGCCGGCCAGCACGACGATCTGGAAATGTCGGACGAAGCGGCTCTCATGGATAAGGCCAAAGCCATGATCCTCAAGCTGCGTGATGGTGAGAATTTCGACCAAGCCTATGCCAACAATCAGGTCATGGCCCATGAACAAACCATCGAGCTGTACCGCGAATATGCAAAGAACGGTGAAAACGCCGAACTCAAGCAGTTTGCCGAAACGACGCTGAAGGAGCTGGAGCAGCACCTGCAGCACGCCCAGGAACTGGCCGCTGCCCACGGTGGTAACCAGTAAGACTGTCGATTGGCGCCGCAGACGCGGCGCCACGCTTCAGACTTCGCTAGGGAGTCGCCAGTCGATCGGCTCCTTACCTTGTTGTGTGAGGAACTGGTTGGCGCGACTGAAGTGTCCGTTACCGATGAACCCTCTGTGAGCCGATAGCGGCGACGGATGTACCGATTTGAGCAGCAAATGCTTGGTCGGATCGATCAGCTTTGCCTTGCTCTGAGCATGCGCGCCCCAGAGCATGAACACCACATTCGAGCATCGCTCGCTTACCACTTCGATGATTCTGTCCGTCAGGCGCTGCCAACCTTTCTTCGCGTGGGACCCTGCCATCCCCTGCTCGACCGTCAATGAGGTGTTGAGCATCAGAACGCCCTGATCCGCCCAGTGCTGCAGATAGCCATGGCGAGGGATGTCCAGATTCAGGTCGCGCTTGAGCTCTTTGAAAATGTTCTGCAGCGACGGCGGCGGCGCCACGCCTGGCTGTACCGAAAAGCACAAGCCGTGTGCCTGCCCGGCGCCGTGGTAGGGATCCTGCCCCAGAATGACCGCCCGGACCTGATCGACAGGGGTGGAATTCAATGCATTGAAGATCAACGGTCCCGGCGGATAGATGATCTTTCCAGCCGCTTTTTCGCTGCGCAGAAACGCACCCAGCTCCTTCATGTAAGGCTGCTCGAACTCGTTCTGTAACGCGGCCTTCCAGCTTTCTTCGAGTTTGACGCGATCAACCTGACTCATAGCGCTGCCCTGATTGCGAGGCGCTGAACCCTAAGCAAAGGATTGCGGGGAGTCAACGCGCGAGGCCGCCCAAACATTCGTTTCGCGGAATGTTGCCTACCGCACACTTACATAAAGGTTCCCCCGTATACGACCAATGAATGCGTGACGAAAAGCCGCAGGGCACAGTAAAAAGCCTCTCACCAACAACAAATACAATAAGGACTCTGCAATGAAACGGATTACGCTCCTGGCTCTGGGGCTAGGGTTCTGCCTGGCTGCCGAAGCTGCCGATCCGATCACTCTCGGCCTCAACTACCCCCGCACCGGCAGTTACAAAGAGGAAGGCCTCTCGCAGATGCGCGGCGCACTGCTGGCCATCGATGAAATCAACGCCAAAGGCGGCGTACTGGGCCGCCCATTGAAGCTGTCCACCCGCAACTCCGCGTCGCGCCCGGAAAAAGCCGTAGCCAACGTCGACAAGCTAGCCGACGAGGGGGCTGCCATGCTGTTTGGTGGCGCTTCGAGTGCTGTCGCCATTGCCGCCGGAAAGCGTGCCAAGGAACGCGGTTTGCTCTATTTCGGCACCCTCACCTATTCCAACGACACGACCGGGAAGGATGCCCATCGCTACATGTTCCGCGAGTGCAACAACGCCTGGATGAGCGCAAAGGTGCTGGGCCAGTATCTGAACCAGCACCTGCCCAACAAGCGCTACTTCTACATCACCTCCGACTACACCTGGGGCCATACCAGCGAAAGCTCTCTGCGCCAGGCAACCGGCACGCAGGACAGCAGCCGACATCCCAGCATCAGCACGGCTTTTCCCGGCGCACGCCTTTCCGACTATCGTGCCGCCCTGACCGAAGTAGCCAAAAGCGAGGCCGAGGTACTCGTGCTGGTGCTGTTCGGCGAAGACTTGGTCCGCGCGATGCGGATCGCCGATGAACTCGGCCTGAACAAGAGAATGCAGGTCGCGGTGCCCAACCTGACGCTGAGCATGGTCGAAACGGCCGGGCCGGACATCATGCGCGGCGTTTTGGGCACAGAGCCGTGGACCTGGCGCGTACCAGAGCTGGAAGGGTCGGTCGCTGGCAAGCAGTTCGTCAAAAGTTTCGACGAGCGTTACCAGACCCATCCATCCAGTTCCGCAGCCTCGGCCTACAGCATCGTTTACCAGTGGGCCGACGCCGCGAATCGCGCACGCAGCCTCGACAGCGAGCGAATCATCGCGGCGCTCGAAGGTCATCGTTACACTCTGCTCAAGGACGAGCAGCAATGGCGGGCCTTCGATCATCAGAACGTTCAGACGGTGTACGCGGTGAAGGTCAAGCCGCGCGAGGAAGTGCTCAAGGACCGCTTCAAGCAGGACTACTTCGAAATCGTTCATCGCCTGACCGGAGAGCAGGCTGCGCCAACCCTTGCCGAATGGCAGGCCGAACGCCGCTCTGGCAATCAGACGCTGGCGCTGCAATAACCCGCAGCCGGAGCGGCGCTGTCCAGCCCGTGCCGCTCCGACGTTTTTCACTCTTTGCGCATCAGCGCGCGCACTGGTCTTATCTGTCCCAGCGACAATTCCGATCGTCCTGGTCATACCTGGACGGATCGCGCCTAGACTTCATCTAACGGTTTCCGTCATGACCATCGTTCTGCAACGCGCGGCTCAATCGCGTATCTGATGCAGACAAGTCGCACGTAGTTGATTCCGACGAGGACGACCATCATGAGCAGCACCGCAGTTGAACCTTACAAGTCTGGGGTCTTCGATCTGACCCACAAGCTGACCGTAGAAAAGCATGGGCATACCGCACTGATCACCATCAACCACCCACCCGCCAATACCTGGGACCGCGAATCACTGATCGGCCTCAAACAGGTCGTCGAACACCTGAATCATGACGACGACGTGTACGCGCTCGTCATTTGCGGGCAGGGTGAGAAATTCTTCAGCGCTGGCGCCGACCTCAAACTCTTCGCTGATGGCGATCGAACCCGCGCTCGAGAAATGGCGAGACGCTTCGGTGAGGCTTTCGAGGCTCTACGCGAATTTCGCGGGGTATCGATAGCCGCCATCAACGGCTTCGCTCTCGGCGGTGGGCTGGAATGTGCACTGGCCTGCGATATCCGCATTGCCGAACAGCACGTACAACTCGGTTTACCGGAAGCCTCGGTCGGCCTGTTGCCATGCGCCGGAGGCACACAGGCGCTTGCCTGGCTGGTGGGTGAAGGTTGGGCCAAGCGGATGATTCTTTGTGGTGAACGGATAACAGCGGAAACGGCGATGCGTATCGGTCTGGTAGAACAAGTGGTGGAACCTGGCGAGGCTCGCGGGCATGCGCTGCTGCTAGCCTCCCGCGTGGCAAGTCAGAGCCCTGTGGCCATACGCAAGATCAAACCACTGATAGATTCCATGCGCAGCCGCGGACCAGTAATGCTCGCAGCTGCCGAACGCGAAGCCTTCGTCGATCTGTTCGAAGCCGAAGATACCCTGGAGGGCGTCAACGCCTTTCTTGAGAAGCGCGAACCGCGCTGGAGAAATCGTTAGCCCGTTATGACCGCAACGGCTCGGTCACGCCCAGGCTTGGGCGCACCCGAGCGTGCCGAAAAAGCGGGTCAACCTCTCAACGCCGATGATGCCGGCCGTTGAAATCACGACGCTGATGCATCCGGTAGTCACGCCCGTCACGAATCATTGGCGACCGACCAAAGCGTTGGGGGTGTTCGCGATGCCAACGTTGAGGACGGTCGAACCCTGACTTGCGTCCATCATTCCAACGTTGCGGCCGGTGAATCTCACCGCGGCGCTCATGGCTCCAGCGCTGCCGGTCCGTTCCCCGATGTCGATCGTAATACTGCGGCGGTAGCTGACCCTGATAGCGCGGCGGCAAATTCTGCGGATATTGCCGGTGCTGCGAGTACGGGCTGCGCGGATCGTACTGGTAAGCGCGGTTTTCGACGCGATAACTGCCGCCATCCGGCTGATACACCCACACGCCACCTCGTGATTGCGCGTATGCCTGGGTCCCGAAGCCCAGACCAAGCAGCAAGATCACCAATGGAATCTTCATCGAATACCTCCAGCAGCCGCTCTGCTTGAACGTTGCGACCATGTCACATCAGACCACAGTAGAGGAAAGGCTGACGAGTGACCTGACAGCTGGCGCATTTCCATATATGTCATGGCCCCGGATCGTGCAGCGTCCGGGCAGTCGCGGCCTTGTATGGCCGCCATCGCTTCCCGATAATAGCGGCCTTTTAGCTCGGGCTCGTGCAGAGCACCACAGGAACCCGCATGACCGAACTCGCCCTGATCATGGTTAGCGCCATCCTGGTCAACAATTTCGTGCTGGTACAGTTTCTCGGCCTGTGCCCGTTCATGGGCGTCTCGAAAAAGATCGAAACCGCCATCGGCCTGTCGTTGGCCACTACCTTCGTGCTGACATTGGCCGCGATGTGCAGCTATCTGGTGCAGCAGTACGTGCTCAAACCGCTAGATCTGGAATTCCTGCGCACCATCAGCTTCATCCTGGTGATCGCCGTGGTGGTGCAGTTCACCGAAATGGTGGTGAACAAGACCAGTCCTCTTCTATACCGCGTGCTGGGCATCTTCCTGCCACTGATCACCACCAACTGCATCGTGCTGGGCGTCGCCCTGCTCAATGCCAACAAGTCCGAATTCACCTTCATCACCGCGACCGCCAATGGCTTTGCCGCCGGCCTGGGCTTTTCCCTAGTGCTGGTGCTGTTCGCCGCCATGCGTGAGCGCATCGCCATCGCCGACGTTCCCAAGTCGTTCCAGGGCGCGGCCATCGGCATGGTCACCGCCGGCCTGATGTCGCTGGCGTTCATGGGCTTCACCGGGTTGATCAAGCTATGAGCCTGGTCCTGATCGCCGTGCTGGCGTTATTGGCACTGTGCCTGGTGTGCGGTGCGATCCTGGGGTTTGCGGCGGTGCGCTTCCGCGTCGAAGGCGACCCGATCGCCGAGCAGATCAACGCCCTGCTGCCGCAGACCCAGTGCGGCCAGTGCGGCTATCCGGGCTGCAAGCCCTACGCCGAAGCCATCGCTGGCGGTGACAAAATCAACAAGTGTCCGCCAGGCGGCGAGTCCACCATCCAGGCATTGGCCGACCTGCTGGATGTCGAGCCGGAGCCGCTGGATGCCATGGAAGGCGAAGTACCGCCACGCGTCGCCTACATCCGCGAGGCCGAGTGCATCGGCTGCACCAAGTGCATCCAGGCCTGTCCGGTGGATGCCATCGTCGGCGCCGCCAAGCAGATGCACACCGTGATCGTCTCTGAATGCACCGGCTGCGACCTCTGCGTCGAGCCCTGCCCAGTGGACTGCATCGACATGATCGAACTGGGCAGTAACCTGCAGAGCTGGAAGTGGGACCAGCCGCTGGCACCAGGCCAGTTGATCGCCAGTGACCGGGAGCAGGCCGCATGACCTCGCTGAACGTCTGGGACATTCATGGCGGCATCCATCCACCGGAGTGCAAGGATCTGTCCAACCGCGCACCGATCCAGCGGATGCCACTGCCTGCGCGGTTGATCGTACCGCTCGCCCAGCACCTGGGCGCCCCGGCCGAGCCCTGCGTGGCGCTCGGCGAGCAGGTGCTCAAAGGCCAGAAGATTGCCGAGGCCAGCGGCTTCGTCAGTGCGCCGGTGCATGCCCCCACTTCGGGCACCGTCAGCTTCATCGGCCCGCAGCCCTACCCGCACGTCTCGGGCATGACCGCGACGGCCATCATCATCGACAGCGACGGCCTCGACCAGTGGATCGAGCTGCAGCCGCATACCGATTATCGCCAGTTACTCCCTGCCGAGCTGCTGGACATCATCCGCCAGGCCGGTATCAATGGCCTTGGCGGCGCCGGCTTCCCCACCGCGGTGAAGCTGACTGCACCGCCTACGCAGACGATTCGCACGTTGATCATCAACGGCACCGAATGCGAGCCCTACATCACCGCCGATGACCTGCTGATGCGCGAGAAGGCCGCCGAACTGATCGCGGGCATCGAGATCCTCGAATACCTGATCCAGCCGCAGGAAGTGCTGATCGGCATAGAAGACAACAAACCCGAGGCGATTGCCGCCGTGCGCGCTGCCGTCGCCAATCGACCCTATGTGGTTAAGGTCCTTCCCACCAAGTATCCCTCCGGTGGCGAGAAGCAGCTGATCCAGATCCTCACCGGCGAGGAAGTGCCCAGTGGCGGCCTGCCGGCCGATATCGGCATGCTCTGCCAGAACGTCGGCACCTGCGTGGCCATCCACGACGCCGTGCTGCTGGGCAAGCCGCTGATCTCGCGCATCACCACCCTGACCGGTGAAGCGCTCGCCCAGCCGATGAACGTCGAGGCGCTGATCGGCACGCCAGTGGCCGAACTGCTGACCTTCGCAGGCCTCGACAGTGGCAAGCTCAACCGCCTGATCATGGGCGGCCCGATGATGGGCTTTACCCTGCCGTCGATGGACGTGCCGCTGATCAAGACCACCAACTGCCTGCTGGCCAGCACCCTGGTTGAGCTGCCGCCACCGCCGCCGGCCCTGCCCTGCATCCGCTGCGGCGAATGTGCTGAGGTCTGCCCGGCCAGCCTGCTGCCGCAACAACTGCATTTCTTCGCCCTGGGCCAGGAGCACGAGCAGCTCAAGGCCTACAACCTGTTCGACTGCATCGAATGCGGCGCCTGCGCCTACGTCTGCCCCTCGAGCATTCCGCTGGTGCAGTACTACCGCGCCGCCAAAGGTGAGATCCGCGCGCTGGAACAGAAACAACAGAAAGCCGAGCACTCCAAACAACGTTTCGAACTGCGCCAGGAACGTCTGCGCCGCGCAGAAGAGCAGAAGGAAGCCGATCGCAAGGCCCGCGCCGAACGCGCCGCGCGTGCCAAGGAAGCCCAGGCGCAAACCGCCAGCCAGGACGACCCGGTTACCCGAGTCCAGGCGCAGAAGGTTGGCCTGTCCGAAGAACAGAAGAAGCTCAAGATCGAAGCCAGCATGGCCCAGGTCGCCTTGAAGAAAGCCGAAAAGCAGCTCGCCGCCCATGCCACGCCCGAGCTGGAAGCACAGGTCGCCGAACTGCGCATCGCCGCCAGCAGCGCTCAACAGGCGCTGGACGCTGCCAATGCCGCCGCTCCGCCTGCGCAAGCCACACCCGCCCCGGCCAACGACGAAGCGGCCAAGAAGGCCAAGATCGAAGCCGCCATGCTGCGGGCCCAAGTACGCAAGCTGGAAAAACTCGAAACCCGCGATGACGAGCAGCAGGCCGAACTGACCCGCCTGCAAGCCCAACTGACCGAAGCCGAACAAGCACTGGCCGGCGCGCAGCAAGGCGCACCCACCGCCCCGAGCAAACCGGCCGGCGACGAGGTATTGAAGAAAGCCAAGATCGAACTGGCGATGAAGCGCGCCGAACTGAAGAAGGCCGAGAAAGCCGGTGCCGACGAAGCTGAGCTCAGCAAGCTGCGCGATGGCTTGGCCAGCGCCGAACAGGCCCTGCATGCGGCCGAAGAAAAATCCTCCAAGCCCGCACCGGAGCTGGTTCGTACCGAAAAGCGCCCGATAGACGAGCAGGCCCGCGCGCTGAAAACCGAAGTAGCCTTCGCCCGCGCCGACCTGCGCAAGCTGGAGCGCGACTCCGACAGCGACGCCACCCGTGTCGAGGCCGCGCGCCAGCGTCTGAACGAGGCCGAACGCAAATTGCAGGAATACACCGACTCATAAGTAGCGGCGCTCCAGGCGCAACTATCCGGGAGCGGCCATTCGTGAAACCGCACCCTGCACCTATTCGACCGGAGAGCCAATGGCCCTGCCACGCATCACTTCACCGCACGCCACCGGCAGCAACCGCACCCAGCGGGTCATGCTGCTGGTACTGGCTGCCACCCTGCCCGGCGTGATCGTCCTCACCTGGCTTTATGGCGCCGGCACGCTGATCAACCTGTGCTGGGCCAGCGCCGTCGCGCTGGGTTTCGAAGCGCTGTTGCTCAAGGTTCGGCAACGTCCTGTGCAGTTCTTTCTGCGCGATGGCAGCGCCCTGGTTACCGCCGTGCTGCTGGCACTGGCGCTGCCGCCCTACTCGCCCTGGTGGCTGACGCTGATCGCCACCGGCAGCGCCATCGTCTTCGGCAAGCAACTCTATGGCGGACTGGGGCAGAACCCGTTCAACCCGGCGATGATCGGCTACGTGGTGGTGCTGATCTCTTTCCCGGTGGAAATGACCACCTGGCCCGTACCCCACAGCGTCGGCCTGGGCGCCGGCTTGCAGCATATCCTCGGCATCGCCGCACTGCCCGATGGCTGGAGCCAGGCCACAGCATTGGACGTGATGAAGCTGAACAGAAGCCTGACCGTCGAGGAGCTCTGGGCCAACCCGGCGTTCGGGCACTTCGGCGGCATCGGCTCGGAGGTGGTTAACCTGGCGTTCCTCGCTGGGGGGCTGTTCCTGCTGCACAAGCGGCTGTTCAGCTGGCACGCACCAGTGGGCATGCTCGCGGCGCTGGCGGTGATGAGCCTGGTGTTCTGGAACGGTTCGGGCTCCGACAGCCACGGCTCGCCGCTGTTTCACCTGCTCAGCGGCGCCACCATGCTCGGCGCCTTTTTCATCGTTACCGACCCGGTAAGCGGCGCTACCAGCAACCTGGGAAGGCTGATGTTCGGCGCCGGCGTCGGCATCCTCGTCTATGTGATTCGCGCCTGGGGCGGCTATCCGGACGGCGTCGCCTTCGCCGTGCTGCTGATGAACCTGGCGGCGCCGACCATCGACTACTACACCCGCCCGCGCACCTACGGCCACCGCAAGGCCGAGCGCGGCTTCAAGCTGGGCGAATGACAATGATCCTTCCCGAACTCAGCCGCTCGATGTTCAAGAACGCTCTGGTGCTGGGGCTGTTCGCGGTCGTCACCGTGGGCGCGGTGACGTTGCTGCAACAGTTCACCGCCGAACGCATCCAGGCTTCCGAGCGTGCGGCGCAACTTCGAGCGCTGAACGAAATTCTGCCTCGTGGCAGCTACGACAACCAGTTGCTCGACAGCAGTGTCGATATCCAGCATCCGCTGCTCGGTTCCCGACAACCGCTTGCGGCCTATATCGCCCGCAAGAACGGTGAACCCGCCGCAGTGATCCTGCAGGCCATCGCGCCGGATGGCTACAGCGGCGCGATCCACCTGTTGGTCGGCGTACTCGCCGATGGCCGCGTCGCTGGTGTGCGAGTAGTCCGGCATCGCGAAACGCCCGGCCTGGGCGACAAGATCGAGCTGGCCAAGAGTCAGTGGATACGCAGCTTCGAGAATCGCTCACTGACCGACCCCGCGTCATCCGGCTGGGCCGTGAAGAAGGATCGGGGCGAGTTCGACCAGTTCGCCGGCGCCACCATCACGCCGCGTGCCGTGGTCGGCGCCGTGCACCGCGCTCTGCAGTATTTCGATGCGCACAAGGATGAACTGCTCGGCGCCAGTACCCACCCGGTTGAGCCCGGGCAGGCGCTGCCGGAGTTGAGCGAGCCCGACGAAACGACCAGTCATACCCGCGCTGGCGGCGCTGCAACCCGTGATGACATGCAGATCACTGATCCACAGCCCGAGCAGACAGGTGACACGCCATGAGCACGCCCAGCTATCGCGAATTGAGCATCAACGGTCTGTGGAAGAACAACCCGGCGCTGGTGCAGCTGCTGGGCCTCTGCCCGCTGCTCGGGGTCAGCAACTCAGCGGTCAACGCCCTTGGCCTTGGCCTTGCCACAGCGCTGGTGCTGGCCTGCTCCAACCTCGGCGTGTCGCTGGTGCGCGGTGTGGTCAACACGGCGGTCCGCCTGCCGGCCTTCGTGATGATCATCGCGGCGCTGACCACCTGTATCGAACTGCTGATGCAGGCATACACCTACGAGCTGTACCAGATCCTCGGCATTTTCATCCCGCTGATTACCACCAACTGCGTGATCCTCGGTCGCGCCGACGGCTTCGCCGCCAAGCACAATCCGCTGATCGCTAGCTTCGACGGCCTGGTCATGGGACTGGGGTTCGCTCTGGTGCTGCTGGTGCTGGGCGGCCTGCGCGAACTGTTCGGCACCGGTGCGCTGTTCGCCAACATGCACCTGCTGTTCGGCCCCATCGCCGCCGACTGGCAGATCACCGTGATCAGCGACTACAAGGGCTTCCTGCTGGCGATCCTGCCACCGGGCGCGTTCATCGTGCTCGGTCTGCTGATTGCCCTGAAGAACCGCATCGATTTCCAATTGGCCGAACGGGCCAAGGCGCAGCAGCCGGAAGTACAAGTGCAGAGCCGCCGGGTGCGGGTAACCGGAGTGATCGAGTAACCATGAATGCCGAAAAACGCCGGGAGATCTTTCGTCGCTTCCACGAGGACAACCCCGAGCCCAAGACCGAGCTGGCCTACAGCACGCCGTTCGAATTACTGATCGCGGTGATCCTCTCGGCGCAGGCCACCGATGTCGGCGTCAACAAGGCCACGGCCAGACTCTACCCGGTCGCCAACACACCGGAGGCGATCTACGCGCTGGGCGTCGAGGGGCTGTCGGAGTACATCAAGACCATCGGCCTGTACCGGGGCAAGGCGAAGAACGTCATCGAGACCTGCCGCATCCTCATCGAGAAGCACGGCAGCCAGGTGCCGGACAACCGCGAAGATCTCGAAGCCCTGCCCGGCGTCGGCCGCAAGACCGCCAACGTGGTGCTCAACACCGCATTCAGGCAGTTCACCATGGCCGTCGATACCCATATCTTCCGCGTATCCAACCGCACCAACATCGCACCTGGCAAGAACGTGCTGGAGGTCGAACGCAAGCTGATCAAGTTCGTGCCCAAGGACTATCTACTCGACGCCCACCACTGGCTGATCCTACACGGGCGCTACGTCTGCAAGGCGCGCAAACCGCAGTGCGGCAGTTGCCGAATCGAAGACCTGTGCGAATACAAGCACAAGACTTCCGACGATTGAGCGAGCAAGTGCAAAACCTATCGGGCGATTGAAAAAATCTTTTTTACGGCCTTGTTTTTTGTCGCTATAAGGTGCGCCAACAACGCGCCTTAGCCGTGGAGTGAACAAGTGTCCGAGAAAGAAGATATCCAGATTGAAGACGACTTCGCCGGTGAAGACGAAGACGATACCGCTGAGGCCCCGGTGGAAGTGGCCAAGACCAACCTGACCAAGCGCCGGATCATCGACAATCTGCTCGAGGAACGCCGCCTGCAGAAGCAGCTCAACGAGTTCGACTTCGATCTGTAAGCAAAAAGCCCCGACTCCGGGGCTTTTTTCGTTCGGTCAGATCGTAAGAGTCAGTCCCCGCGGGTCGGCGACAACAGCTCGACCTTGTAGCCATCCGGATCCTCGACGAATGCCAGGATACTGCTGCCATGCAGCATCGGCCCCGGTTCGCGAGTGATCTTGCCGCCACGGCTGCGAATGTCTTCGCACGCCTTGTAGACGTCTTCCACTTCCAGGGCGATGTGCCCGTAGCCGGTGCCCAGCTCATAGCTCTCGACGCCCCAGTTGTGGGTCAGCTCCAGCACGCTGTTGTGTGCCTCATCACCGTAACCAACGAACGCCAGGGTGAACTTGCCGTCGGGGTAATCCTTGCGGCGCAGCAGGGTCATGCCCAACACTTCAGTGTAGAAGGCGATGGATCTGTCCATATCGCCGACGCGCAGCATGGTGTGGAGTAGTCTCATCAGGTTTCTCCTCGTCTAACAACTTGTTCACGATCTAAACGCAAACCCCGGCTCGTGGCCGGGGTTGCGGTGTTTCTGTAGGCGCGAGCAGCCCCGCACCTACAAGGTCTCAGAGCGGCGAACGACCCTTGCCGGCGGCGATGCGCAGACGCAGTGCGTTGAGCTTGATGAAGCCCGCGGCGTCGGCCTGGTCGTACGCGCCAGCATCGTCCTCGAAAGTGGCGATATTGGCGTCAAACAGCGACTCGTCGGACTTGCGACCGGCGACGATCACGTTGCCCTTGTACAACTTCAGGCGTACCACGCCGTTCACCGTGGCCTGGGAAGCATCGATCATCTGCTGCAGCATCAGACGCTCCGGGCTCCACCAGTAGCCGTTGTAGATCAGGCTGGCGTACTTGGGCATCAGCTCGTCTTTCAGGTGAGCGACTTCGCGGTCCAGGGTGATGGACTCGATGGCGCGGTGGGCCTTGAGCATGATGGTGCCGCCGGGAGTTTCGTAGCAGCCGCGGGACTTCATGCCCACGTAGCGGTTTTCCACGATGTCCAGGCGACCGATGCCGTTCTCGCCGCCAATACGGTTCAGCTCGGCCAGTACGGTAGCCGGGCTCAGCTCCTTGCCGTCGATGGCGACGATGTCACCGTTGCGGTAGGTCAGCTCGATGTAGGTCGGTGTATCCGGCGCGGCTTCCGGCGACTTGGTCCAGCGCCACATGTCTTCTTCGTGCTCGGTCCAGGTGTCTTCCAGCACGCCGCCTTCATAGGAGATGTGCAGCAGGTTGGCATCCATGGAGTACGGCGACTTCTTCTTGCCGTGGCGCTCGATCGGGATGGCATGCTTCTCGGCGTAGTCCATCAGCTTCTCGCGCGACAGCAGATCCCACTCGCGCCACGGCGCGATGACCTTCACGCCCGGCTTCAGCGCATAGGCGCCCAGCTCGAAACGCACCTGGTCGTTGCCCTTGCCGGTGGCGCCGTGGGAAATGGCGTCGGCACCGGTCTCGTTGGCGATCTCGATCAGGCGCTTGGCGATCAACGGACGGGCGATGGAAGTACCCAGCAGGTACTCGCCTTCGTAAACGGTGTTGGCACGGAACATCGGGAAGACGAAATCGCGGACGAACTCTTCGCGCAGGTCGTCGATGTAGATTTCCTCGACGCCCATGGCCTTGGCCTTGGCACGAGCCGGTTCGACCTCCTCGCCCTGGCCGAGGTCGGCAGTGAAGGTCACCACTTCGCAGTTATAGGTATCTTGCAGCCACTTGAGAATCACCGAGGTGTCCAGGCCACCGGAATACGCCAGGACTACCTTCTTTACGTCGGCCATTGCCATCCACTCCCGGGATTGAAGGAAAGCGGCAATTCTACTGGTCGCGACGCGGGTTTTATAGGGGCGCGAGCGTCGCTGCGGCTCAGGACGACGGAGTAGCCTGTTCGGCCGCTGCGGTCGTGGTGACCGGCGCACGCTCGAGGCGCAAGGCCACCCGGCGGTTCTTCGCACGATTGGCCGGCCCGTTGTTGGCCACCAGGGGGTAGCGCTCGCCATGGAAACGCACCGTGATCTGCTCTTTCGGCACGCCATTGGCGATCAGATACTCCTCGACAGCCAGCGCACGGCGACGGGAAAGGTCGCGGTTGGTGAGCCGATTGCCGCTGTTGTCCGAATGACCATCAAGCTGGATGCGATTGACGCTCGGGTCGGCCTTGAGAAATTGCAGAATGATGTCGAGCTTGGCACGCCCCACGTCATCCAGCGCCACATCGCTGGTGGGGAAACCGACCTGCGACTGACGAATCTGATCGAAGTTGACCGGCAGCAACTTGGCCGTACAAGCGCGGTAGTCTTCATACGCCTTGCCGAAACGCGCCGGCAACAGACGCACCTCGAGCGCTTCACCACCATGACGCGTGTGATGGCGCACAACCGGGCTACGCCCTTCCAGCAGGCCACTGAGCAGCTGCCCAGCTTGCAGGTGCGAGCTGTTGAACGGAATCTCGCCGCCGCCCACCGACACCATTCCCAGGTTGATATCGCTGCGTGCGGGATGCCAGGGTGCCGCTGCCGCCAACAAGGTCGCCGAGCCGTTGCCCAACCAGCGATCCGGCGACTGTAGACGGAAAACAGCCTGCTCGCCTGCCCGGCGGACGAACTCACCGGTGCCGAAACCGGCAATCGGCTGTACCAGCCGGCATTCGAACTGATCGCCCTCGACCTGCCACTCCACCCTTTCCAGACGGGTCTGGAAAGTCAGGGCATTGGCCGGCGAGGCCAACAGGCAAGCCAGGATAAGAAGGCGCAGTCGCACGATGGACTCCAGGGGCAAAGCAGTCTCATGGGTATCGGACCGGGTCGGGGAAACTTGAGGCGCCGGGGCCGGCGACGTGGCTGGGCCAAATCGTGGTATCGCACGGCGCAACACGCATCCGTTAGCATTCACCTCCGAACCAACATGAGTAAGCCGATGATCGTCCGCCCGAAAATCTGCGCCAGGAGCTCCCCCATCAGCTGGGCTTTTGCGCTCGTGCTGCTCAGCGGCTTCCTGGGCGGATGCACCTTGCCTGATCTCGACGGTCGCATCGCCTCGTCCGCGCTGAACCAGAGCGAAAGTGCAGATACGGCGCTCGGCCGCGCGATATCGCCGCGCCGGCAGGCCCATCCGGGCAAGACCGGCATTCATGCGCTGATCGACCCGCACGACGCCTTCGCCGCCCGGGCGCTACTGGCCAGAAGCGCTGAAAAGACATTGGACGTGCAGTACTACATCTGGCGCGGCGACATCACCGGAACCCTATTGTTCGATGAGCTGCGTGCCGCCGCGGAGCGAGGGGTGCGGGTCCGCCTGCTGCTCGATGACAACGGCACTGCCGGGCTCGATGCCGAGCTAGCGGCGCTCGATAGTCATCCAAACATCGAAATCCGGCTGTTCAATCCCTTCGTGATTCGCACGCCCAAGGCGATCGGTTACCTGACCGATTTCATGCGAGCCAACCGCCGCATGCACAACAAGTCGCTCACCGCTGATAACCAGGCCACCATCATTGGCGGGCGCAACGTCGGCGACGAGTACTTCGGGGCGACCGATGGCGTTCTATTCGCTGATCTGGATGTGCTGGCCATTGGCTCGGTGGTCGCTGACGTCTCCAGCGACTTCGACCGCTACTGGGCCAGCGACTCCTCGTACCCGGTCGACCTGATCCTGCCCGAAGCAGGCGCGCGACAGTTACAGCACTTCGCCGATGCAGCCGCCAGCATGGCCAGTGCCTCTGCAGCTACCGAGTATGTCCGGGCGATCCGCGATTCGGCGTTCATTGCGCACCTGCTGCGCGGTGATCTGGCATTCGAATGGGCCGCTACCCGGATGGTCAGCGACGACCCGGCCAAAGGCCTCGGCCAGGCCGAACCCGATGGGCTGCTGACCCACCAGCTCGGCGAAATCCTCGGCGAACCGCAAGGGCACATCGAACTGGTCTCGCCCTATTTCGTACCAACCGCCGCCGGCACCGAGGCCTTTTTGCAGATGGCCGATCGCGGCGTACAGATTCGCGTGCTCACCAACTCGTTGGCGGCCACGGATGTTGCGGCCGTGCATGCCGGTTATGCCAAGCGCCGCAAGGATCTACTTGAGGCGGGCATTCGGCTCTATGAGATGCGCCGCACATCGCCGAAAAACGACCACATCGAAGGCCGCGGCCCATTCGGCAGCTCCGCCTCCAGCTTGCATGCCAAGACTTTTGCCGTGGATCAGACGAGAGTGTTCGTGGGCTCGTTCAATTTCGATCCACGCTCGGCCAACCTCAACACCGAGCTGGGCTTCGTGATCGAAAGCCCGAGCATGGCGCTGGCCATCGAACAGGCATTCGACAAAACCATTCCCGCCAGCTCTTATGAAGTCAGGCTGAGCGAATCAGGCGAACTTTATTGGCTGGAGCAACGCGATGGTCAGCAATTGCGCCATGATAGCGAGCCGGAAACGAGCGTCTGGAAAAGAGCCGTCGTATCGTTTCTATCGATTCTTCCCATCGAGTGGATGCTTTGAAGCCGAACAGCGCATTAACCCGCCAGACAGCCGAGGCTGCCGAACGCGCCTCGACGCCAAGCCCGAGCGCGCTGGTCGGGACGTCGCTGATCATTTGCGAACACTGCGATTCGGTGTACCAGCGCCCTACCCTGGCACGCCGGCAGACAGCCCATTGCCAGCGCTGCGGCGCGCTACTGGAAAAGGCCCGACATCTGAACGCCGATCAACTGCTGGCGCTCACGCTGGCTGCCGCGATCCTGTTCCTGTTCGCCAACGCCTTTCCCATCATGCAGATAGGCATGCAAGGGCTCAGCAACGAGGCGACTCTATGGGGGACCGTCGAAGCGCTGGCCCAAGGACAGATCACACCCATCGCGCTGGTCGCTGGCCTGAGCATCATCTTCGCGCCGGGCCTGCAGATCATCCTGCTGGCCTGGGTGCTGGTACATGCGCGTAGCGGCCGGATCGCACCGGGTTTCCGAACCTGCATGCGGGCGCTGGAGCATCTGCGTCCCTGGAGCATGCTGGAGGTGTGCCTGCTGGGGATTCTCGTCGCCATCATCAAGCTCGGCGGCATGCTCGACGTGCATCCCGGCATCGGCCTCTGGGCCATGGCCATCCTGACCGTCCTTATCCTCCTGATAGCCGGCCGCGACGTGCGCGGCCTGTGGGACGATCTGCAGGTGCCGATACGATGACACAACCTCCCTACGCCTCGGAGTTGGGCGTGCAGCTGTGCCACGACTGCGGCCTGGCATGCCGCGCGGAAGCTAGCGACTGTCCACGCTGCGACGCGCCACTGCATCGACGCAAACCGAACAGCATTCCGCGCACCTGGGCGCTGCTGGTCGCCGCGCTGGTCCTCTATGTACCAGCCAACACGCTGCCAGTGATGTACACCGATATGTTTGGCAACGGCAGCGAAAACACCATTCTCAGCGGCGTGATCGAGTTCTGGAACGACGGGTCCTGGGACATCGCGCTGCTGATCTTCATTGCCAGCGTCGGCGTGCCCTGCATGAAGTTCTTCGTGCTCGGCATGCTGCTGATCAGCGCCCAGCGGCGCAGCCGCTGGGCCATGCGCGAACGCGCGCGGCTGTACCGTTTCATCGAAATCATCGGCTACTGGTCGATGCTCGATGTGCTGGTGGTCGCGCTGGTCGCGGCACTGGTGCAATTCCGCGCGCTGAGCACCATCGAGCCGCGCCTGGGTATTTTGTTCTTCGGCCTGGTCGTGGTGCTGACGATGATGGCCTCGATGAGCTTCGATCCGCGATTGATCTGGGATGCAGAGAAAGACGATGTCAGATAACCCCCACCACACCGAATCACCTGCCGGCACGCCCGAGATCAGGCATCGGCCGGTCCGCGTCTCGCTGGTCTGGCTAGTGCCCATCGCCGCCGCGCTGGTGGGCTTTTCCATGGTCATGCAGAACTGGCTTTCTGCCGGGCCGCAAATCACCGTGAGCTTCGAGACCGCCGAAGGGCTCGAAGCCAACAAGACGCAGGTCAAGTACAAGAACGTGGTCATCGGCCAGGTCACCGCCATCAACCTCAGCGAGGATCACACCCGTGTCATCGCCACGGTCGAACTGGATCAGCACGCCGAGCCCTTCACTCGTGAAGACACCAAATTCTGGGTGGTGCGGCCGCGCATCGGCGCCAGTGGTGTATCCGGCGTCGACACCCTGCTGTCCGGCGCCTTCATTGGGGCCGATGCCGGGCGCGCAGAGGAAACCCGTCGCGAATTCCTCGGCTTGGAAGCACCGCCACCGGTGACCTTCGGCGCCGAAGGCAAGCAGTTCACCCTGCGCAGCGATAATCTCGGTTCGCTCGGTGTCGGCTCGCCGCTGTACTTCCGCCGCCTTCAGGTCGGCCAGGTGATCTCGTTCGGGCTGGCCGACGATGGCAAGGGGGTCCAGGTTCAAGTATTCGTCAACGCCCCTTACGATCGCTTCGTCACCGACGACACGCGCTTCTGGAACGCTAGTGGCGTAGATGTTTCCGTCGCTGCAGATGGCCTGCGGGTTAACGCCGAATCGCTCTCTACCATACTCGCCGGAGGCATCGCCTTCCGCGCCCCTAACTACAGCCCCGACGCCAGCCCGGCCGCGCCGGACAGCGAGTTCACGCTGTTTGCCGACGTGCGCCAGGCGATGGCGCCCGCCGACGGCCCGCCGCGCTATGTACAGATGCGCTTCGACCAGACGCTGCGCGGGCTGAACGTCGATGCGCCGGTGGAGTTTCTCGGCGTGCCCATCGGCCGCGTGGTCTCGGTCAAACTCGACTATGACGAAAAGAACAAAAGCTTCCCTGCGGTGGTCGGCGCGGTGATCTACCCCAGTCGGCTGGGCGCCGCGCATGACAAACTGTCCCAGACCCTGGGCGGCGATACTGAAGAACACACCGCCCGCCTCATGCAAATGTTCGTCGACCGCGGCCTGCGGGCGCAGGCACGCACTGGCAATCTGCTCACCGGCCAGTTGTACATTTCACTGGATTTCGACCCGCGGGCGCCCAAGGTAGCCTTCAATCAGCATGCCCGGCCCATGGTCATCCCGACCATCGCCGGCAGCTTCGACAAACTGCAGGAGCAACTGCAGGCCATGGTCGACAAGCTCAGCAAGCTGCCCATCGAATCGCTGGCCGACAACCTGAATGGCAGTCTCGACGAGCTGCGCCAAACGTTGAAGCAGGTCAACGGCGATGTCCTGCCGCAACTGCAGCGCACCCTGGAGCGATCGGAACAGACCCTGCAGAACGCCAACCAGGCGCTTGCTGAAGACTCGCCACAGCGCCAACAACTAGGCGATACCCTCGATGAAGTCCAGCGCGCCGTGCGCTCCGTGCGGACACTGTCGGACTACCTCAGCCGTCACCCCGAATCGCTGATCCGCGGCCGCAGCGGCGACGAAACACCGGCGAACTACAAAGGCCAAGCCACCTCGCGAGAACTGAATTCGGAGCACCAGCCATGAACCTGCGCCCCTCTCTGCTCATGCTCGCCGGCGCGTTCGTCCTGAGCGCCTGCAGCTCGACCCCGACGCGCTATCACACACTCATCGCCGCCCAGCCGCACATGACCGAAGCGCCAGCCGAAGCGGCCGGATTCCAGTTGCAGGTGCTACCGGTGCGCATTCCGGTACAGACGGACCAGCCGAGCCTGGTGGTGCGCGAAAGCGATGGCCGCCTGGCGATCCTGGAAACCGCGCTCTGGGCCTCGCCCCCAGCAGACGAATTTCACGATGCGCTGGCGATCGAACTGGAACAGCGCCTCGGCGTGCGTGACCTGGCAGGTCTGCCTGGCCGGACGAACGTTCCAGTGTTGAGCCTGCGCACCGACGTTCGTCGCTTCGATTCGCTGCCCGGCCGGCATGCTGCCCTGGACGTAATGTGGAGCCTGGAAATGAGCGAGCGCGGCCGGCAGAGCCGGGCACTGACCTGCGCCAGCGTGATCCATGAACAGGCCGGCAGCGAGGTGGACAGCCTGGTACTGGCCCACCAGCGTGCCATCGCCGGGCTGGCGGCTACCATCGCCCGAACGGCACGCCAATGGGCAGCGACTCCCGACAGCGGCTGCCCGCAGCCATAGCTGCCGGTACCGCCCGAGGCCCGCTCCATCCAATCGAGCTAATAGTCTTCCGGTCGGAAGCGGGCCAGCGGATTTTCCGGTAGCATTCGCGCACGTTCGATCCGCCTGGAAATCTGCATGTCCGACCGTATCACCCTTCTTCGTCCCGACGACTGGCACATCCATCTGCGCGACGGCGCAGCGCTGTCACACACCGTGGCGGACGCCGCGCGCCAGTTCGCTCGCGCGATCATCATGCCGAACCTCGTGCCGCCAGTGCGCAACGCCGCCGAAGCCGATAGCTATCGCCAGCGAATCATAGCCGCCCGTCCGAAGGGCAGCGCCTTCGAGCCGCTGATGGTGCTCTACCTGACCGACGGCACGCAGCCTAACGACGTGCGTGCAGCCAAGGCCAGCGGCTATGTGTATGCCGCCAAGCTCTACCCGGCTGGCGCGACGACGAACTCGGCGTCCGGCGTGACCCGCATCGACAATATCTTTCCAGTGCTGGAAGCCATGGCCGAGGTCGGCCTGCCGCTGCTGGTCCATGGCGAGGTAACTCGCTCGGAAATCGACATCTTCGATCGCGAGAAATACTTCATCGAAGAGCAGCTGAGTCGGATCACCGAGCGCTTCCCGACGCTGAAGGTGGTGTTCGAGCACATCACCACGCGCGATGCGGTGCAATTCGTCGAGGCCGCCGGCAGCAACGTGGGCGCCACGATCACCGCACATCACCTGCTCTACAACCGCAACCACATGCTGGTGGGCGGGATTCGTCCGCACTTCTTCTGCCTGCCGATCCTCAAGCGCAACGTCCATCAGGAAGCCCTGCTCGACGCCGCAACCAGCGGCAGCCCGAAATTCTTCCTCGGCACGGACTCGGCACCTCACGCCCAGCATGCCAAGGAAAACGCCTGCGGCTGTGCCGGCTGTTACACCGCCTATGCGGCGATCGAGCTCTATGCCGAGGCATTCGAGCAGCGCAGCGCACTCGATCGCCTGGAAGCCTTCGCCAGCCATTTCGGCGCCGATTTCTACGGTCTGCCACGCAACACCGAGCAGATCACGCTGGTGCGCGAACCTTGGAACGTGCCTGGCCACCTGCCCTTCGGGGAGCACAACGTCGTGCCCCTGCGCGCGGGCGAAACCCTGCAATGGCGTCTGGAGGCAAGCGCATGAGCGAGGACTCGTTCGACGACGAATTGGAGAACAACCTCTCGGGCAAACCGCGCTCGCCCATGGCGCAGCGTTTCCGCGGTTTCCTGCCGGTGGTGGTCGACGTCGAATGCGGCGGCTTCAACTGCGCCACCGACGCCCTGCTGGAAATCGCTGCGGTGACCATCGGCATGGATGAACAAGGCCTGCTCTATCCGCAGGAAACCATGTTCTTCCGGGTCGAGCCCTTTGCCGGCGCCAATATCGAAGCCGCCGCGCTCGAGTTCACAGGAATCAAGCTGGATCACCCCCTGCGCATGGCCGTCGCTGAATCCCACGCGATGGGCGAGATCCTGCGCAGCGTGCGCAAGGCGGTGAAATCGGCCGGCTGCAAACGCGCCATCCTGGTGGGCCACAACAGCAGCTTCGACCTGGGCTTTCTCAACGCAGCGATTGCCCGTTGCGACATCAAACGCAACCCCTTCCACCCCTTCTCCAGCTTCGACACGGCGACGCTTGCCGGCCTCGCCTACGGCCAGACCGTCCTGGCCAAGGCCTGCCAGGCCGCGGGCATCGACTTCGACGGTCGAGAGGCTCACTCGGCCCGCTACGACACCGAAAAGACCGCCGAGCTGTTCTGCGGCATCGTCAATCGCTGGAAGGAAATGGGTGGCTGGGAAGAGTTCGACGAGTGAAGCCGACAAGAGCGCTGGAGGCGTGAGGCTGGACGAAAAAGCGACTCGGAGCGGCCCTTTCACCCAGCTTTCCCGCCTCCAGCCCGTAGGGTGGGCTTCAGCCCACCAAACCCCGCGGTCGACACGGTTGCTATCCCGCCTTGGTGGGCTAAAGCCCACCCTACCCTTACAAACGAAAAGGCCAGTCACGTGACTGGCCTTTTGCATCGGGGTCCGCTTACAGCGGCTTGCCGCGATTGCCGTGTTCGCTCACGAAAGCCTGCATGGCCTTGAGATCGTTCGCCAGCACGGTGCAACGCTCAGGACGCTCGAACAGATCGGCCAGGTGCGCCGGCAATTCCAGCGCCTTGCCGACACCGGCCTTCTCCACCGCCTCGGGGAATTTCACCGGATGTGCAGTGCCAAGGGTCACCATCGGCGTCGACAGGCTGCGACGGCATTCACGGGCGGCGTAGACGCCAATTGCAGTGTGGGGGTCGAGCAATTCGCCCGTTTTGGCAAACACTTCGGCAATGGTCTTGCAGGTCTGCTCGTCGTCCACGGCCAGGGAATCGAACAGCTTGCGTGCTTCGGTCCAGCGCGCTTCCTCGACCGACAGCTTGCCGCTGGCCTTGAAGGCGCTCATCAGCTCGGCCACGGAAGCGCCATTGCGGCCGTGCAGGTCGAACAGCAATCGCTCGAAGTTGGATGAGACCATGATGTCCATGGACGGCGACAACGAGGGATGCAAGGTGTCCTTGTCGTAGCGGTTGCCGCTCATGAAACGGTGCAGGATGTCGTTGCGGTTGGTGGCCACCACCAGTTGGCTGATCGGCAGGCCCATGTTGCGCGCCAGGTAGCCGGCGAAGATGTCGCCGAAGTTGCCGGTCGGCACCGAGAACGCCACCGAGCGCGCCGGACCGCCCAGCTGCAAGGCTGCATGGAAGTAGTAGACGATCTGGGCCATGATCCGCGCCCAGTTGATCGAGTTCACCGCCACCAGACGGGTGCCCTTGAGAAAGCCCTGGTCGGCGAAGCTGTCCTTGACCATCTCCTGGCAGTCGTCGAAGTTGCCTTCGATGGCGATGTTGTGGATGTTGTCGCCGAAGATGGTGGTCATCTGCCGACGCTGCACTTCCGAAACGCGGTTGTGCGGATGCAGGATGAAGATGTCGACGTTATCGCAACGGCGGCAACCTTCGATGGCCGCCGAGCCGGTGTCACCCGAGGTGGCGCCGATGATCACCACGCGCTCGCCGCGCTTGGCCAGGACGTAGTCGAGCAGGCGACCGAGCAGTTGCAGGGCGAAATCCTTGAAGGCCAGGGTCGGGCCGTGGAACAGCTCCATCACCCATTCGTTGCCATCCAGCTGGCGCAGCGGTGCCACGGCACTATGGGCGAATACGCCATAGGTTTCTTCGAGAATTTGCTTGAAGTCGGCGTCAGGAATGCTGTCAGCCACGAACGGGCGCATCACCTTGAATGCCAGCTCGTGATATGGCAGGCCGGCCCAGGAAGCGATTTCCTCGACAGTGAAGCCCGGCAGGTTTTCCGGCACATAGAGGCCGCCGTCGCTGGCCAGCCCAGCCAGCAGCACGTCTTCGAAATTCAGGGCCGGAGCCTGACCACGGGTACTGATGTAGCGCATATCGTCAAACCTTCGATTTGAGTTTGAAGCCTGAAGCTTGAAGCCCGGCGATTCGCTCTGACTTCCGGCTTCCAGCTTCCAGCTCTGGTTAATTCAGCTGTTCCACACGAATCCGCACGACCTTGTCGACCACATCATCGAGCGTCTCGAGTGCCGATATGGCTTCATCGATGCGCTGCTCTACCACACGATGGGTCACTAGAATGACCGGCACTAGCCCGTCATGGACTTCCGCTTCCTTCTGCATGATCGATTCGATATTGATGCCGCGCTCGGACAGGATGGTCGCGACCTGGGCCAGCACGCCTGGATGATCCTTGGCCTGGATGCGCAGATAGTAGGCGCTCTCGCAGGCGGTGACCGGCAGGATCGGATGAGCCGACAGGGAATCGGGCTGGAACGCCAGGTGCGGCACGCGGTTGTTCGGGTCGGTGGTCAGCGCTCGCGCCACGTCCACCAGGTCGGCCACCACTGCCGAGGCGGTTGGCTCCATGCCGGCGCCTGCACCGTAATAAAGCGTCGAGCCCACCGCATCACCGTTGACCATCACCGCATTCATCACGCCATTGACGTTGGCGATCAGGCGATCAGCGGGGATCAGCGTCGGATGCACGCGCAGTTCGATACCAGCGTCGGTCCGGCGCGCGACGCCCAGGTGCTTGATGCGATAGCCCAGCGCCTCAGCGTAGTTCACGTCGGCTGTAGTCAGACGCGAAATGCCCTCGGTATAAGCCTTGTCGAACTGCAGTGGGATGCCGAAGGCGATGGAGGCGAGGATGGTCAGCTTGTGCGCGGCATCGATGCCTTCTACGTCGAAGGTCGGGTCGGCCTCAGCGTAACCCAGCGCCTGCGCTTCCTTGAGCACATCCTCGAAGGCACGGCCCTTCTCGCGCATCTCGGTGAGAATGAAGTTGCCGGTGCCATTGATGATACCGGCCAGCCAGTTGATACGGTTGGCCGCCAGACCTTCGCGGATCGCCTTGATTACCGGAATGCCGCCCGCAACTGAAGCCTCAAAGGCGACAATGACGCCCTGCTCGCGGGCACGGGCGAAGATCTCGTTGCCATGCACGGCGATCAGCGCCTTGTTGGCCGTGACCACGTGCTTGCCGTTCTCGATGGCCTTGAGCACCAGCTCGAGCGCCAGGGTGTAGCCGCCGATCAGCTCGACGACGATGTCGATTTCAGGATTGTTGGCGACGGCGAAAACATCGTCGGTAATGGAAATGGAGCCGGTGTCGCACTTGGGGTTGAGCTGCCGGGTCGCGATCTGCGCAACCTCGATTCCACGCCCGGCACGGCGGGCAATCTCCTCGGCGTTGCGCTTGAGCACATTGAAGGTTCCGCCACCGACGGTTCCCAGCCCACAGATGCCAACTTTCACCGGTTTCAAGCTGCACTCCCCATTCCCAGCGAACGGCCGGATGCACCAGCCGAACAAAAGAGTCGCACATTACGAATCGGCGGGGTTTTAGTCAAATCGCTGCGCGAGCGGCGGGTTGGCGAAGCGCTAGTCCTTTGCCCCATCCAAGCCCAGGCGCTCATGCCACTGAGCCAGCGACTCGTCTGGATAGTCGGCGAAACACCTGTCGGTATCGAACACCTGCGGCTCGACCCAGCTCGCCTTCGAGTCAAGCATTAGGTGAGTATGCTCGGGCGGCGTGGGAAGATCGGTGTCGATAGCCGACGCATGGGGGTGCACCAGCTCCGGCCAGTTGGGATCCCACAACCAGAGCGCGCTGCCGCAGTGCTTGCAGAAATGACGCTCACCGTCGCTGACACGAACTGCACCGGACTGCGGATCGGCCATGCGCGCCCGATAGACGCTCAGGTGCTCGCGCCCTTCGACGTTCAGCGTACGGTGATCGCCGCCCAGGTTGATCGCATAGCCGCCACCACCTGCCGTCTTGCGACAGATGGAGCAGTAGCAGCGCATGAATGGGTAAGGCGTAGCCGACTCCAGCGAGAAACGCACGGCTTTGCAGTGACAGGAACCTTCAAGCTTCATGATCGCGCCCTCCGTCGGTATTGCAGACTTTGAGCGCTGGGAGCGAGACAGTTCAGTTTGGGCCGACGGACGTCGCCAGGAAGACGCCGCCTCGTGCGATCACTTGGCCTTGAGAGCGATTTCAGCCAACTGGGGCGCTGGCTGGTAGCCGGGAATGATCTGCCCATCGGCGAGCACGATGGCCGGCGTGCCCTGCACACCTATGAGCTGGCCCAGCTCGTACTGCTCGGCGATCGGATTGTCACAGGTGGCTGCGGGAAGCTCCTGACGGGCCTTGGCCTTGTTCATCGCCTCTTGCGGGTCCTTGGCGCACCAGACGCTGGTCAGCGTATTGGCGCCGTGGCTACCCATTCCCTGGCGTGGAAACGCCATGTAGCGAACTTCCACGCCCAGACGGTTCAGTTCCGGCACTTCGCTATGCAGCTTCTGGCAGTAGCCGCAATCGGTGTCGGTGAACACCGTGATGTGGGTCTTGGGTTTTTCCGGCGCGAAGATCACCATCTCATTGAGCGGAATCGCATCGATGGCCGCGGCGACCGACTGGCTCTGAGCCTGTTCGGTGAGATTCCGCGCCTGACCATCCTTGAACTGAAACAGATAGCCCTGAATGATGAACTGCCCATCGGCGCTGGCATACAGTTGGCGACCGCCCTTGAGCTGCACTTGGTAGACACCGGGCATGGGACTTTCGGCGATGGCCTCGATCGGCATATCGGGCTGGATGGACTGCAACGACTGACGGATCGCCTTGTCCGGATCGGCAGCCATGGAAAAGGAACTGGCCAGGCCCAAAGCCACGGCAGCGAACAGACGAATCACGCGCATGGAAACTCCTGGCGACATCGATCAAGGGGGTGGGCGCGAAGATTATCATAGCCACCATCCAAGCAACTGCTGGGACGGCCTTGCATGATGGGTTTGTGGGCTACAGCGCACCTCGATGGTGGCCGCTGACCCAACAAGCTCGGCCTTACACGTTGTGCTCAAACATTCAATTCGGCCAGCAGGTAGGGAATTCATTCGACCGATGTTCGCATGCTGCTGCGCCCTTACTCGAGTCCGATCAGCCTCGCGGATGATGGCGGGCGTGCAGCTCCTGCAGGCGTGCACGGGCGACATGGGTATAGATCTGGGTGGTCGACAGATCGCTGTGACCCAGCAGCATCTGTACGGTGCGCAGGTCAGCACCATGGTTGAGTAAATGCGTTGCGAACGCATGGCGCAGCGTATGCGGCGATATCGCCGCGCCGATACCTGCCACCGAGGCATGCAGTTTGATCCGGTGCCAAAAGGTCTGACGAGTCATCTGAGTGCCACGCTGGCTTGGAAACACCACATCGCTTGGCTTGTCGCCCAGCAACAGGCCGCGAGCCTGACGAAGGTAACGCTCGAGCCAGTGCAAGGCCTCTTCTCCCAGCGGCACCAGACGCTCCTTGTTGCCCTTGCCGAGAGTTCGTAACACCCCCTGACGCAGGTTGATCTGGTCGAGGCTCAGCGAAATCAGCTCGGTCACCCGCAGCCCGCAGGCATAAAGCACTTCCAGCATCGCCCGATCACGCAAGCCGAGCGGGTCGCCAATATCCGGGGCGGCCAACAACGCTTCGACATCCGCCTCGGATAGCGTCTTGGGCAAGGGTTGCCCCAGCTGTGGCAGATCGACCTGCAAGGTCGGATCGACACTGATCGATCCCTCGCTCAGCAGAAAACGATAAAAGCTACGTAGGCCAGATAGAAAGCGCGCGGTGGAGCGCGCCTTGTAGGCGTTGGCCTGACGCCAGGCGAGATGATCGAGAATGATCACGCGCCCGGCATCTTCCAGCTTCAGGTCACGCTCGGCCAGCCAGCCGTTGAACAGCGCCAGGTCACTGCGATAGGCATCCCGCGTGTTGTCCGACAGTCCCTTCTGCAGCCACAAGGCATCCAGAAAACGGTCAATTACAGGAGCATCCAAGGCAGGCATGGCAGTATCCGAAAGACTCGACGCGGCAGTGTTTCACAAGGCGCCAGCAAACAGCCAGCGTGGTCAGACGTGATCAGGCAATACCGGCACCGGCCGGTTGTCTTCGCCCACTGCGACGAAGCTGAAGGTGCCCTTGATGGCCAACTCGCGTCCGTCGTGATACATGCTCTCGACGAACACCTCGACGTCCACTTTCAGGCTGGTATTGCCCACTTTAACCACGCGACCAATCAGCTCGACGATGGAGCCAGCGGGAATCGGGTGATTGAAATCGATTCGATCGGAAGACACGGTAACCAGTGGCAGCCGGCAGAAGCGTGTCGCAGTAATGAACGAAACCTCGTCCAGCCAGGCCAGTGCGGTGCCGCCGAACAAAGTGTTGTGATGATTGGTGGTCGGTGGGAACACCGCCTTGGTCACATGCGTGACGGACAGATCGGTACGACGCTGAACTTCAATATCTCTTGGGGTCATGCCACTTCTCGCAAGTAGTGTGGCCACCGTGCTGCGAATCTTGTCTTTGTTGTCACGCTACCAGGCACGCCGGCAGGGAACGGAATCAGGGTTTAACGAAACTTCAAAAAACATCGCAATAACGAAAAAGCAGCCCGAAGGCTGCTTTTTTCTTACAAGGAGCGCAGTCCTCAGGACAGCTTTTCCTTGATACGGGCTGCCTTGCCGGACAGCGCGCGGAGGTAGTACAGCTTGGCCTTGCGAACATCGCCGCGGCGCTTGACGCTGAGACTGTCAACCATCGGGCTGTAGGTCTGGAAGGTACGCTCCACACCCACACCGTTGGAGATCTTGCGCACGGTGAAGGCACTGTTCAGACCGCGGTTACGCTTGCCGATCACGACGCCTTCGAAGGCCTGCAGACGCTCACGCTCGCCTTCCTTTACCTTGACCTGAACGATCACGGTGTCGCCGGGGGCGAACGGAGGCAGTTCTTTGGTCATCTGCTCGGCTTCGATCGCCTGGATAATCTTGTTGGTCATGCTGTGTGCTCCTGAGACAAGCCCTTGTAGCCTGCCATCGATACGTTAACTATCGTCCCGCTGATGGATGTATTCCTTCAGCAGTTTCTGTTCTTCTCCAGAAAGCGAGCGGCCATCCAGAAGATCGGCACGGCGTTCCCAGGTCCTTCCGAGGGACTGCTGCAAACGCCAGCGCCGGATGTGTTCGTGATTGCCGCTGAGCAGCACCTCTGGAACACGTTTATCCGCATACACTTCCGGTCGCGTGTAATGCGGGCAGTCGAGCAAGCCGTCGCTAAACGAATCCTCCTCGGCAGAATCAGCATGACCCAGCGCTCCAGGAAGCAATCGGGTCACCGCATCGATCAGCACCATAGCCGGCAGTTCGCCGCCGGACAGCACGTAATCGCCAATCGACCATTCTTCGTCGACATGCGTTTCGATAAAACGCTCGTCGATACCTTCGTAGCGCCCGGCGATGAGGATAAGCCCCTCCTCCCTCGCCAGTTCACGGACATCGGTCTGTTTCAGCTGACGTCCTTGCGGCGAAAGGTAGATCACCTTCGCCTTCTCGCCGGCGGCCTGCCTGGCATCTGCCAAGGCAAGCTCCAGCGGCTTGATCTTCATCACCATGCCGGGGCCACCACCGAAAGGGCGATCATCCACCGTCTGGTGGCGATCTTCGGTATAGGCACGCGGGTTCCAGCATCGCAGCTGGAGCAACCCCTGCTTCACCGCGCGACTGGTAATACCGTAGTCACGGATGGCAGCGAACATGTCTGGAAAAAGACTGATCACTTCAACACGAAAGCTGGACATGTCGCTCAGAAATCCGCGTCCCATTCGACATGCATCTCGCCTGCGTCCAGATCGACCTTCAGCACGCAAGGGTCGGTATAGGGCAGCAGCCGCTCACGATCATCCAGGCTGCCATCAAACGGCTTGACCACCAGGACATCGTTGGCACCGGTTTCGAGCAGATGGTCAACCCGTCCGAGCACTTGCCCGAGCTGGTTGATGACTTTCAGGCCCTGAAGCTGATACCAGTAGTATTCCTCTCCGGTCAGTGGCGGAAGCTCACTACGAGGAATGCAGATCTCGAAGTCGGCGTAGGTTCGCGCAACTTCCCGATCGGTCAACCCTCTCAGCGTAGCCACCAGGATTTTGCCCTGGAGACGCCCACTAACCAGCTCGACCTGCTTGACCTCGTCACCTCGCCTGAGCGTCCAGCGACGGTAATCCAGCAGATTGTCGATCGGATCGGTAAAGGAATAGACCTTTACGTCACCACGCACGCCATGCACCGAAACGACTTTGCCGATTACGATCAGATCTTCGGCCGGGGCAGACGTTGCGTTCATGCGATTCAGGCAGCGGCCTTGGCAGCTTCCTTCAGCAGCTGAGCAACGCGCTCAGACGGCTGTGCGCCCTGGCTCAGCCAGTAAGCGGCACGCTCCTGGTTTACAGACAGCTTCACTTCCGCACCCGAAGCGATCGGGTTGAAGAAACCGATACGCTCAACGAAGCGACCGTCGCGCGCATTGCGGCTGTTGGTCACGGTCAGGTGGTAGAAAGGGCGCTTCTTGGAGCCGCCACGGGCGAGACGAATAGTTACCATGTGAACATCGTTCCTGTAGTCGGTGCTAACTTAAGGCACACACTTAAAATGGGCCTGGGCCCGAAAGGCCGCGCATTTTACGAGTAAAAGCAGCAAGCTTCAAGCCGCAAGCTACAAGTAAATGCAAAACCCGAACGCGCCGGATCATTTACTCATGGCCTGACAGCCCGGGGCTTGCAGCTGTCGTTCAGAATTTCGGCATCCCGCCGCCGGGGAACATGCCGCCCATGCCGCGCATCATCTTGGCCATGCCGCCCTTGCCGGTGACCTTCTTCATCATCTTCTGCATCTGCTTGTGCTGCTTGATCAGCCGCCCGATGTCCTGCACTTGCGTGCCCGACCCCATGGCGATGCGGCGCTTGCGCGAGCCGCTGATGATGTCGGGGTTGCGACGCTCGACGGGCGTCATCGAGTTGATGATGGCTTCCATCTGTTTGAACTGCTTTTCCGCAGCGCCCTGGGCGTTACCCATCTGAGATAGATTCATGCCACCGATCGAGGGCAGCTTGTCCATCAGCCCGCCTAGGCCACCCATGTTCTTCATCTGCTGCAGCTGGTCGCGGAAGTCTTCGAGGTCGAACCCCTTGCCCTTCTTCAGCTTCTTGGTGAGTTTCTCGGCCTTCTCGCGGTCGAGGGTCTGCTCGGCCTGCTCGATCAGGCTGAGCACGTCGCCCATGCCGAGAATGCGCGAAGCGATGCGATCCGGATGGAAGGGTTCGAGCGCATCGCTCTTCTCGCCCATGCCGAGGAACTTGATCGGCTTGCCGGTAATGTGACGCACCGACAACGCGGCGCCACCACGAGCATCACCATCGACCTTGGTCAGCACCACGCCGGTCAGCGGCAATGCTTCACCGAAGGCGCGGGCTGTGTTCGCGGCGTCCTGACCGGTCATGGCGTCGACCACGAACAGCGTCTCAGCCGGGTTGATGGCGGCATGCACGGCCTGGATCTCAGCCATCATCTCGGCATCGATGGCCAGGCGACCGGCGGTATCCACCAGCACCACGTCGATGAACTTCAGCTTGGCTTCGCGGATCGCCGCCTGAGCGATCTCTACCGGCTTCTGGCTGGTGTCGGAAGGGAAAAAGGTCACCCCGACTTCAGCGGCCAGGGTCTCGAGCTGCTTGATTGCCGCGGGACGGTAGACGTCGGCAGACACCACCAGTACGGATTTCTTCTTACGCTCTTTGAGGAATCGCGCAAGCTTGCCCACCGTAGTGGTCTTGCCCGCACCCTGCAACCCGGCCATCAACACTACGGCGGGCGGCGCCACGCTCAGTGCCAGATCTTCGTTGGCCGCCCCCATCAGCTCTTCCAGCTCGGCGCGGACGATCTTCACGAATGCCTGGCCCGGGGTCAGGCTCTTCGATACTTCCGTTCCGACAGCTCGATCCTTGACCTTGGCGACGAAATCCTTGACCACCGGCAGTGCGACGTCAGCTTCGAGCAGCGCCATCCGCACTTCACGCAGGGTGTCCTTGATATTGTCCTCGGTCAGCTTGGCCTTGCCGGTAACATGGCGAAGCGTCTGGGAGAGGCGGTCGGTTAGGTTTTCAAACATGTGCCGTTTCCACGCTGGATGTGGTTAAGGCAGCGATTATAGAAGCTGCAAGCCTCGGGCCGGTACCCCGCCGACCATGCTTTTCATCGTCACAGGCCAACCAGCGCCAACAACTGGGCACCGCATCATCCGATAACGCGCCCACACACCGAGCTACGCGGCACCATACCGCTCGCCTGCACGCTTTTTTGCGCTGAGTGTTTATGCCACACTCAGCGCCTTTCGAGCCTGTTAACAGACCTATGCACCCTCTGCTACCGAGCCTAGCTGCCGCCTGCCTTTATGCTGGCGTCACCGGATACCAAGGCCTACGCCTGGCGCAACGCACCGTGCCGAATAAGCGCCTGCTTATCGTCCTGGGCGCCTTGGCGCTCGTTGCGCACGGGGTGAGCCTGTTCATCCAGCTGCTGTCGCCGAGCGGACTTCACCTGGATTTCTTCACGGCCTCGAGCCTGATTGCCGCAGCCGTGATTCTCCTGATTCTGCTCGCGCTTCATCGCATGCCAGTCGAGAATCTTCTGCTGCTTCTTTTTCCGCTCGGTTGTCTGACAGTGCTTTTCGCCCAGTTCGCGCCGTCCGGCACCGCGCCGGCCATCAGCGAGGAGCCAGGGATACTGGCGCATATCCTGTTTTCCATTCTTGCTTACGGGATGCTTACGATTGCGGTCTTTCAGTCACTGCTGCTGCTGCTGCAGGACCACCACCTCAAGCACAAACACCCGTCCGGCCTGATCAAGAACTTCCCGCCCCTACAAACCATGGAGAGCCTGCTGTTCGGCTTCCTCCTCGCCGGCTGGCTGCTGCTATCGGCATCGCTGATTTCCGGCTGGCTGTTCCTCGACAATCTGTTTGCCCAGCATCTGGTGCATAAAACACTGCTATCAGTCATCGCTTGGGTAATCTTCGGCCTGTTGCTGTGGGGGCGCCATCAGCTTGGCTGGCGCGGCTATAAGGCCATTCGCTGGACGCTGGCGGGCTTCTGTCTGCTGATGTTGGCCTATTTCGGCAGCAAGCTGGTCCGCGAATTCATCCTGCACATCTAGGGCCACCACGTGGAAAATCTACATCCCGGCTTTCTGGTTGGCCTGCTGGTCTTCCTGCTTTTGTGCTCAGCCTTTTTTTCAAGTTCCGAAACCGGAATGCTCAGCCTCAACCGCTATCGCTTGCGCCATCAGGCAAAAGAAGGTCACTCCGGAGCCAAACGAGCCATCGAATTGCTGTCCAGGCCCGACCGCCTGCTGGGCACCATTCTCGTAGGTAACAATTTCGTCAATATCCTCGCTTCTTCGATCGCGACAGTTCTGGCGATGCAATTATGGGGCGAGGCCGGGATTGCCATTGCCACCATCGGCCTGACAATCATCTTGTTGATCTTTGGTGAGATCACGCCCAAGACGCTAGCGGCCCTGCGCCCAGAGGTGGTCGCCTATCCAGTCAGCCTGCCGTTGATGCTGCTACAGAAGGTGCTGTATCCGCTGGTCGCACTGCTCGGCTGGATCAGCAATGGACTGCTCAAACTGCTCGGTGTGGACCCGTCCAAGAAAGGCACCGATAGCCTGTCCACCGAAGAGCTACGCAGCGTGGTGCGTGAATCCGGCAGCGATCTGCCGCTGAATCGACAGAACATGCTGCTCGGCATTCTCGACCTCGAACGGGTGACTGTCGATGACATCATGATCCCGCGCAACGAAGTCGCCGGCATTGATCTTGAGGATGACTTGGAAACCATCGTTGGCCAGTTACGCACCACACCGCACACCCGCCTGCCAGTGTTTCGCAAGGACATCAACCAGATCGAAGGCATCGTGCACATGCGGCAGATCGCCCGCCTGCTCAGTCACGACCAACTGACCAAGGACAACCTGCTCGAAGCCTGCAACGAGCCCTATTTCGTCCCCGAAAATACCCCGCTCTCTACCCAGTTGCTCAATTTTCAAAAACAAAAGCGCCGCATCGGCATCGTGGTGGATGAATATGGCGATGTACTGGGGATCGTTACCCTGGAAGATATTCTCGAAGAGATCGTTGGCGAGTTCAGCAACCAGGATGCCTTGCGCAGCCCGGATATACACCCCCAGGACGATGGCACCTTGGTGATAGACGGCGCCGCCTATCTACGCGAAGTAAACCGAGCGCTGAGCTGGCAGTTACCCTGCGACGGACCGAAGACGCTTAACGGATTGATTACCGAAGCGCTTGAGCATATTCCAAATAGCGGTATCTGCCTGCAGATCAAGCAGTATCGATTCGAAGTCTTGCAGGCCGCAGACAATCGCGTCAAAAGCGTGCGCGCCTGGGTGGCCGAAGATATTCAGGAAGAACCGAGCGACACGCCATAATTCGTTGCGGCGCCCGGTCCCGCCTGAGTTTCAGAATTCGATATCGATAGCCGAGGCCACCCGCATCGCCTTGGCACGCGCAGCCTCGATCGACATGTCGCGAGCCAGCGCCACTCCCATTCGCCGCTGCCCGCTGACGCCCGGTTTGCCGAACAGACGCAGTGCGGTATCTGGCTCGGCCATCGCGGCGGCCAGATTGCCGAAGCTCACCTGCTCGGACTCACCCTCCACCAGCACTACGGCCGAAGCCGATGGTCCGAACTGACGGATCGCCGGAATCGGTAGCCCAAGGATCGCCCGGGCATGCAGCGCAAACTCGGAAAGATCCTGGGAGACAAGGGTCACTAGGCCCGTATCGTGCGGCCTGGGTGAAACCTCGCAAAACCAGACCTTGTCACCCTTGATGAAAAGTTCGACACCGAAAATACCGCGCCCACCCAGCGCGTCGGTGACCGCCAGCGCAATGCGTTCAGCCTCGGCCAGTGCGCCTGCAGTCATCGGCTGCGGCTGCCAGGATTCCTGATAATCACCCTTTTCCTGACGATGCCCAACCGGCTGGCAGAAGGTGGTTCCATCTGCATGCCGAACGGTCAGCAGCGTGATTTCATAGTCGAAATCGACGAAACCTTCGACGATCACCCGCCCTTTCCCGGCTCGACCGCCAGCTTGCGCATAGTCCCAGGCCGTGACGATATCGGCTTCACTTCGCAGGACCGATTGCCCCTTGCCGGACGAACTCATGACAGGCTTGATCAGGCAGGGGAAGCCGAGCAAGGAAGCCGCCGCGCGACATTCCTCCAGCGAGTCGGCGAAACGGTACGGCGAAGTCGGCAGACCAAGCTCCTCAGCAGCCAGGCGGCGAATACCTTCGCGGTTCATGGTGAGCTGCGCGGCCCGCGCGGTAGGGATGACCGTATAACCTTCGCGCTCCAGCTCCACCAGCGTCGCGGTGGCGATCGCTTCGATTTCCGGCACGATGAAATGTGGCCTTTCCTGCTCGATGATCGCCCTCAGCGCAGCGCCGTCGAGCATATCGACGACATGATGACGATGCGCCACCTGCATGGCCGGAGCGTTGGCGTAACGGTCCACCGCAATGACTTCCACGCCCAGGCGTTGAAGCTCGATGACCAGCTCCTTGCCGAGCTCACCAGAGCCACAGAGCAGCACACGGGTTGCGCTGGCCGACAGCGGAGTACCTATTCGGGGCATGGAAGTCCTCGTTATGCAGACACTAATAAAGTCGCGCCGACGCGTTGCGCTTCGGCGTCAGAACAGCAGGCCGCTGACGCGTGCCCGCTCGTGACAACGCAGCAGCACCTGCCGCCGCTCCGGAATGCCCATCTGGCTCCAGCGGCGGATTTCGTCGATGCTGCGCTGGCAGCCGGTGCAGAAATCGTCTTCGTCCAGCGCGCAGATGCTGACGCAAGGAGACGCAACCGGCTTATCGTCAGCAATCAATCGTCTTGCTCCGCCAGATCTTGCGCGTAGCGCTGGGCGTTGTGTACGTAATGCGCAGCGCTCGCTTCGAGCATCTTCTTCTGCTGTTCGGTCAGCTCGCGAACCACTTTGCCGGGCGACCCCACCACCAGCGAGCCATCGGGGATTTCCTTACCTTCGGCAATCAGTGTGTTGGCGCCGATGATGCAGTACTTGCCGATCTTCGCCCCGTTGAGGATCACCGCGTTGATCCCGACCAGGCTGTAATCGCCGACAGTACAGCCGTGCAGCATGGCGTTGTGCCCAACGGTGACGCCGGTTCCCAGCGTCAGCGGATAGCCCATGTCGGTGTGCATGACACTGCCGTCCTGCACGTTGCTGTTTTCGCCGACATGGATCAGTTCGTTGTCGCCACGCAGCACCGCACCGAACCAGACGTTGGCCCCTGCATCAAGGCGGATCTTGCCGACCAGAGTAGCGTTTGGTGCGACCCAGCTCTCGGGATGGGTTTCGACACGGGAATCACCCAGGCGATATTTCACGGTCATGACCTCTTCTGGCTCAAATCGATATAAGAAGCGGGAGGGCTGTGCATTTCGATCCCGGCGTCGTATACCAGGTTCACCAGCTCGACGATCATGATGGCCGTCAATCCCCAGATTTTGTATTCGCCATAGTGGTAAGACGGGACGTACCAGGCAACACCCTGGTAATCGATTCGGTGGGTCACCTCCCGCGCGTCCTGGCAGAAAAAGTCCAGTGGCACGGAAAACACCGAGGCAATCTCAGCATCGTTGGCGCGGTATTCGACATAGTCCGGCACGATGCCGACATAAGGCGTGACGTGGATACCATGCAGCGATACGAGGCTGCTCAGCGGTCCGACGATTTCTACTATCCCCGGAGCCAGGCCAACTTCTTCCTCGGCTTCGCGCAATGCGGTATGGACTAGATCTTGATCTTCGGGATCACGCCGGCCACCGGGAAATGCCACCTCGCCGCCATGAGTGGATAGACCACTGGCGCGCAGGGTCAGGACCAGCTCCGGCGAATCGCCACGTGTGATGGGCATCAAGACCGCCGCTTCGGGCATCCGGCCTTCCGGCTCCAGAAGATGCGGGGAATAGTCACGCACCCGTTGGAGTATTTTGTCCAGCATGAAACGTCTCTTTCCGTCTTTGGCAAGCATCATGGCATGAATCACCGAGGCGCCCAAGACAGGCGCAACCAAAACCATGCTCGACGGCAATCGGCAGTGGCACGAATGGACTTCTCACGACAAACTAGTTCTGAGCGGTAGCTCGTGCGTGTTCGACCAAGGCTGTAACGATGATCCGTAGACCGAAGGAAGCGCGATGAAATACTGCAGCCAATGCGGCAGCACAATCACAGAACAAATACCTGACGGAGATAACCGAATCCGCTTCGTCTGTGCAGCCTGTGACACGATTCACTACCAGAACCCACGGATCGTTGCCGGTTGCCTGCCCGTCTGGGGCGACTCTATATTGCTCTGTCGGCGCGCAATCGAGCCACGGCGTGGCTATTGGACATTGCCGGCCGGCTTCATGGAAAACGGCGAAACCATGCAGCAGGCAGCAGAGCGAGAAACGTTGGAAGAAGCCTGCGCCAGAGTTACGGGCCTGCGTCTCTATACGCTGTTCGACCTGCCGCACATCAACCAGGTCTACACGTTCTTTCGCGCCGAGCTGCTCGATGATCGATTCTGTGCAGGAGACGAGAGTCTCGAGGTCAAGCTTTTCAGCCAGGCCGAGATCCCTTGGTCAGAGCTGGCTTTCCCGACCGTGGGCCGTACCCTAGAATACTTTTTCGCCGACCGGGTGCAGCAGACCTTCCCGGTGCGCAACGAAGCCATCGCACCTATACCGATGGCGCGCAGACAGGTCTGATGTCGTAAGGATTCAGGAACGCCTCATGCGCTGGCTGTTAGCGATCGTCTGCTTCACCTTTGCCACTCTTTCCCATGCCACCGCTGCGCCAGTCTTCGATGCCTCGTTTATCGACAAGGTGCTGGTGGTCAAATCGGAACGCCAGCTGCACTTGATCAGCCGGGGCGTGACGATGAAAAGCTATCGCGTCTCGCTGGGGAAACAGCCCGGTCCCAAGCAGCGCGAAGGCGATCAGCGAACGCCGGAAGGGTTGTACTGGATCAATTGGCGCAAAACGTCCGACAAGTACAACCTGGCGATGCACATCTCCTACCCGAACGCCAGGGATTTGGCCCGCGCCCGTGCCGAGGGCGCGCGACCAGGCAGCATGATCATGCTTCATGGCACGCCGCTGGATGAGGAATACCCCGAGTGGTTTTTCCATACCCTTGACTGGACCGAGGGCTGCATCGCGCTGAAGAACGACGACATGCGTGAGATATGGAATCTGGTGAAAGACGGCACGCTGATCGAGATTCGTCCGTAGGCCAGTCGGAACTCCGACGCTGCTTCGTCTTCTCAGAAAACCATATCCGACAACCGCCAGACCTCGAACGCAGGCGTTTCATAAGGATGCGCACGCTTGAGCGCCTTGACGCTGTCGTGGATCAATTCGTCGGCGACTACCAGTTCCACCTTCCACTCGGCAACCGGCTGCACCTGGCCCTGCTGCCCGAGGAACGGCTGGCTGCCTTCCAGCGGTCGATACTGGCCGTGCCCGAGCACCTGCCAGCAGCAATGGTCATAAGCCCCGATGCGACCGCCGCCCGCTGCGAAAACCGCTTCCTTGACTTCGCCCAGATGGCTTTCGGGAACATAGAAACACAGCTTGTACATCAGCCTCTCCGGAACCAGGGGCGGAACAGATGCCCGCTTACAAAACCAATTTGCCAGAAGCCGAAACATCAAGCACTGCTACCGATCAACGATCAGACGTGTCCCCGCGGGCTTGGTTCAGCGAAACGCTGGTGACTGGTTCACAAAAAAGCCCGGAGCACGCGCAGGTGTCCGGGCTTCTCTCAGTACTGCATGGCTTCAGTCGACCCAGACCCGCGCGTTGCGGAACATGCGCATCCAGCCACCGTCTTCCTGCCACTCATCTGGGCGCCAGGAGTTGGTCACGGCACGGAAGACACGCTCCGGGTGCGGCATCATGATGGTCACGCGACCGTCGCGCGTGGTCAAACCTGTGATACCGCGCGGGGAGCCGCCAGGGTTGGCCGGATAACGCTCGGTGACCTTGCCATGGTTGTCCACGTAGCGCAGAGCAACGGTGCCGGATAGATCCGCCTCGAGCAGTGCTTCCTCGCTTTCGAACTCCGCATGCCCTTCCCCGTGCGCAATCGCGATCGGCAGACGCGAACCGGCCATGCCCTGAAGGAAGATCGACGGCGAATCCTGCACCTGGACCATGGCCACGCGCGCCTCGAACTGCTCGGAACGGTTGCGCACGAAGTGCGGCCAGGACTCGCTACCAGGCACCAGCTCGTGCAGATTGGAAAGCATCTGGCAACCGTTGCAGATACCTAGACCGAAGCTGTCGCTACGCTCGAAGAAAGCGCTGAATTCCTCGCGCGCACGGCTGTTGAAGAGGATCGACTTGGCCCAGCCTTCACCGGCGCCGAGCACGTCGCCATAGGAAAAACCGCCGCAAGCAACCAGGCCTTTGAAGCGTTCCAGGCTGATGCGTCCCGATAGAACGTCGCTCATGTGCACGTCCACAGCGGCGAACCCCGCGCGGTCGAAAGCGGCCGCCATCTCGGTCTGGCCGTTAACGCCTTGCTCACGCAGGATTGCCACCTGCGGTCGCACGCCGCGCTTGATGTAAGGCGCGGCGATGTCCTGGTTGACGTCGAAGCTGAGCTTGACGTTGAGGCCGGGGTTGTCCTCTTCCAGCAGCGCATCGAATTCCTGATCGGCGCACTCGACGTTGTCGCGCAGGCGCTGGATGCGATAGCTGGTCTCGCTCCACTGCTGTTGCAGTAGGCGGCGATCTCCACTAAACACTTCGCTGCCGGCAAGCCGGATCGAGATGTAGCCATTGTTGGCCGGCTGGCCGATCACCGCCACGCAATCGCCGAGGCCGGCGGCGCTGAACTGTGCCAAGACGATTTCGGTATCGTCCTGGCGCACCTGGATCACCGCGCCCAGCTCTTCGTTGAACAGCACGGCCGGAATCTCGTCCGCATCGTCCAGCAGACCGTCCAGGTTCAGGTTCAGCCCGCAATGACCGGCGAAGGCCATTTCCAGCACAGTGGTCAGCAGACCGCCGTCGGAACGGTCGTGATAGGCCTGCAGCAGGCCATCGGCATTCAACCCTTGGATCACCGCGAAGAACGCCTGCAGATCCTCAGCATCGTCGACGTCCGGTGCCTGGCGGCCAAGCTTGCCGTACACCTGGGCCAGGATCGACGCGCCCATGCGGTTCTGGCCACGGCCTAGGTCGATCAGGATCAGGTCGGTGGCGCCCTTGTCCAGCCGCAGCTGCGGCGTCAGGGTCTTGCGTACATCGACCACCGGCGCGAAGCCGGAGACGACCAGCGACATGGGCGAAGTGACGCTCTTCTCGGCGCCGTCCTCACCCCAGCGGGTTTTCATCGACATCGAGTCCTTGCCCACCGGAATGGTCAGGCCCAGCTGCGGGCAGAGCTCCATGCCGACGGCTTTGACCGTGTCGTACAGCCGCGCGTCTTCACCCGGATGACCGGCGGCGGCCATCCAGTTGGCGGACAGCTTGATGTCGGACAGCTTCTCAATGCGCGCAGCGGCAAGGTTGGTCAGCGTCTCGCCGATGGCCATCCGTCCGGATGCTGGGGCGTCCAGCAGCGCCAGCGGCGTGCGCTCGCCCATGGCCATGGCTTCGCCAGTGTTGACGTCGTAGCTGGTGGTGGTCACGGCGCAGTCAGCCACCGGCACCTGCCAGGGGCCGACCATCTGATCGCGCGCCACCATGCCGGTGATGCTGCGGTCGCCGATGGTGATCAGGAAGCTCTTGCTGGCTACCGCCGGATGGCGCAGCACCCGGCCAACGGCGTCATCCAGATAGACCGAGGCCGCGCTGAAATCATCACCCAGTTCGGCTTCGCGGTTGGCGCTGCGGTGCATGCGCGGCGTCTTGCCGAGCAGCACGTTGAGCGGCATGTCCACCGGCTTGTTGCCGAAATGGCTGTCGGCCACGGTCAGGTGCGGCTCTTCGGTAGCCTCGCCGACCACCGCGAATGGGCAGCGCTCGCGCTCGCAGATGGCCTTGAAACGCTCGAAATCAACGGCGTCCACCGAGAGCACGTAGCGCTCCTGGGATTCGTTGCACCAGATCTCGTGCGGCGCCATGCCCGGTTCGTCGTTGGGAATGTTGCGCAGATCGAAGCGGCCGCCGCGGCCGGCATCGTTGACCAGCTCGGGGAAGGCGTTGGACAGACCGCCCGCGCCGACGTCGTGGATGAACTTGATCGGGTTCTGTTCGCCCTGCTGCCAGCAGCGGTCGATCACTTCCTGGCAACGACGCTCCATTTCCGGGTTGTCGCGCTGCACCGAGGCGAAATCCAGATCCGCCGAGCTGGCGCCGGTGGCCATGGAAGAGGCCGCACCGCCGCCGAGGCCAATCAGCATCGCCGGGCCGCCGAGCACGATCAGCTTGCCGCCGACCGAAATCTCGCCCTTCTGCACGTGATCTTCACGGATATTGCCCAGGCCGCCGGCGAGCATGATCGGCTTGTGATAGCCGCGCACTTCTTCGCCGCGAGGGGTTTCGATGCTTTGCTCGAAGGTACGGAAATAGCCAGCCAGCGCCGGACGGCCGAATTCGTTGTTGAACGCGGCGCCGCCCAGCGGGCCTTCGATCATGATGTCCAGCGGGGTGACGATGCGCTCGGGCTTGCCGTAGGGCTTTTCCCAGGGCTGCTCGAAATCGGGAATGTTCAGATTGGACACGGTGAAGCCGGTCAACCCGGCCTTGGGCTTGGAGCCGCGACCGGTGGCGCCTTCGTCACGAATCTCGCCGCCCGAACCGGTGGCTGCGCCGGGGAAGGGTGCGATGGCGGTCGGGTGGTTGTGGGTTTCCACCTTCATCAGGATATGCACCGGCTGGCGGTGCGCGGCATATTCGCCGGTCGCGGCATCCGGGTAGAAACGCCCGGCCTCGTGGCCGACGATCACCGAGGCATTGTCCTTGTAGGCCGACAGCACGCCCTCGGAATGCATCTGGTAGGTGTTCTTGATCATGCCGAACAGGGACTTGTCCTGGCTCTCGCCGTCGATGTCCCAGCTGGCGTTGAAGATTTTGTGCCGGCAATGCTCGGAGTTGGCCTGGGCGAACATCATCAGCTCGATGTCGTGGGGGTTGCGCCCCAGCCCTTCGAAGCTGGTCACCAGATAGTCGATTTCGTCATCGGCCAGGGCCAGGCCCAGCTCGACGTTGGCCTGCTCCAGCGCGGCCCGGCCACCGCCCAGCACATCCACTGCGGTGAGCGGCTTGGGCTGTGCGTGGCTGAACAAATTGGCGGCGTCTTCGAAGCGCTCGAGCACCAGCTGGGTCATGCGGTCATGCAGCGCAGCGGCGATCAGCTGTGCCTCGGCATCGCCAAGCTCGCCTTGTACGTAGAAGGCGATACCGCGTTCCAGGCGCTGGATCTTGCCGAGACCGCAGTTGTGGGCGATATCGCTGGCCTTGCTCGACCAGGGCGAAATGGTGCCGAAACGCGGCACCACCAGGAACAGCCGGCCAGCCGGCTCCTGCACAGGGACGCTCGGGCCATACTTGAGCAGCCGGGCGAGCACTTGCTCCTCGTCCGCACCAAGCGTGCCGGATACTTCAGCGAAATGAGCGAACTCGGCATACAGCCCGCTTACAGCGGGGACCTTCGCGGTCAGTTGTGCCAGGAGCTTGCCGTGACGGAAGGCGGAAAGAGCGGGAGCGCCGCGCAGGATCAACATCGTCGGAACAGCCTCGGAGAGGGAGCAGTCGGGCCGCGTATTCTAGCCTATGACGATGGGCAAGGGGCAGTTCTCAGGGTACGCCGTAGGGTGGGCCGGGTGGCGCTCCGCTTCAGCCCACCAGAGCCATCGGTGGGCTGAAGCCCACCCTGTTAATGCAGTATCTGGCTTAAGAACAGTTTCGTCCGCTCATTGACTGGGTTGGTAAAGAACACCTCTGGATCGGCTTGCTCAACGATCTCGCCTTTGTCCATGAAGATCACCCGGTCGGCCACGGTGCGGGCGAAGCCCATTTCGTGGGTCACGCAGAGCATGGTCATGCCGCTCTCGGCGAGGCCGACCATGGTATCCAGCACCTCCTTGACCATTTCCGGATCCAGCGCCGAAGTGGGTTCGTCGAACAGCATGATCTTGGGCTTCATACACAGGGCACGAGCGATGGCCACGCGTTGTTGCTGGCCGCCGGAAAGCTGCCCAGGAAATTTGTCAGCCTGTTCCGGAATGCGCACGCGCTCCAGGTAATGCATGGCGATCTCTTCCGCCTGGCGTCGCGGCAGCTTGCGCACCCACATGGGCGCCAGCGTGCAGTTCTGCAGCACCGTCAGGTGCGGGAACAGATTGAAATGCTGGAAAACCATGCCCACTTCGCTGCGAATCGCCTCGATCTGCTTGAGGTCGTTGGTCAGCTCCACGCCGTTGATCACGATGCGGCCCTTTTGATGCTCTTCGAGCCTGTTGAGGCAGCGAATAGTGGTCGATTTGCCCGAGCCGGAGGGCCCGCACAGCACGATTCGCTCGCCCTGGGTGACGCTCAGGTCGATGTCCTTGAGTACATGGAACTGGCCGAACCATTTGTTCACGCCCTGCATCTGGATGACCGGTTCGCCGGAGCGCTCAGGCTGCCCGGCTTGCAGTGATGTATCGCTCATGGTGTCTCCCCTAAGTCCGGTGGCTGGTGTCGAGCTTGCGCTCCAGGTGCATGGAATAGCGCGACATGCCGAAACAGAAAATCCAGTAAACCAGCGCGGCAAAGACGTAACCCTCGGTGGACATGCCGAGCCAGGCAGGATCCGAAGTTGCGCGTTTGATGCTGTTGAGGAAGTCGAACAGGCCGATGATGATCACCAGGCTGGTGTCCTTGAACAGCGCAATGAAGGTGTTGACGATGCCGGGAATGACCATCTTCAGCGCCTGCGGCAGGATCACCAGGACCATGCTGCGCCAGTAGCCCAGACCCATCGCCGCCGCCGCTTCGTATTGGCCCTTGGGTATCGCCTGCAGACCGCCGCGTACCACTTCTGCGATGTAGGCGGCCTCGAAGAAGATCACCATCACCATGGCCCGCATCAGCTTGTCGAGGTTCATCTCCTCGGGCAGGAACAGCGGCAGCATGACCGATGACATGAACAGGACGGTGATCAGCGGCACGCCGCGCCAGAATTCGATGAAGGTGACACACAGCACACGGATCGCCGGCATGTCCGAGCGGCGCCCCAGCGCCAGCAGGATGCCCATCGGCAAAGCGCCAGCAATGCCCACTGCGGCGATCACGATGGTCAGCATCAACCCGCCCCAGCGCGACGTCGGAACCATTTCCAGACCGAAGAAGCCGCCGTGCAGCAGCCAGTAGGCCAGCAACGGATAGAGCAACAGATAGCCGATGCCGTAATGCACCTTGCGCGGCATCTGCCGGAGGAACAGCGGCGCCGCGCCGAGGACCGCCAGCCAGGCGGCGGCATCCACCCGCCAGCGCAGCTCCGTCGGGTAGAAGCCGTACATGAACTGACTGAAACGCGTTTGGATGAACACCCAGCACGCGCCCTCCCGGCTGCAGTCGGCGCGCGTCTCGCCGGTCCAGTCAGCCTTGATGATGGCCCAGTCGATGATCGGCGGGACGATCACCCAGATCAGATACAAGCCGACCAGCGTCATCAACGTATTGATCCAGCTGGAAAATAGATTGGCCCGCAGCCAACCGACCACGCCGATGTTGCGCGAAGGTGCCGGCAGGTCAGGCTTGAACATATGAGTCGTCATGAGCCTGCCCTCACCGTTCGATCAGCGCGATGCGCTTGTTGTACCAGTTCATCAGCAGCGAAATGCTGATGCTGATAGCCAAGTAGACGCTCATGGTGATTGCCATGGTTTCGATCGCCTGACCGGTCTGGTTGAGCACCGTGCCAGCGAACAGCGAGACCATGTCGGGGTAGCCGATGGCGGCCGCCAGCGAGGAGTTCTTCGCCAGATTGAGGTACTGGCTGGTCAACGGCGGAATGATCACCCGCAACGCCTGCGGCACGATGACCAGCCGCAGCACCCGACTGGGTCGCAGCCCCAGCGAAGCGGCCGCTTCGGTCTGGCCATGGCTCACCGATTGAATGCCGGCGCGCACGGTTTCGCCGATGAAAGCTGCCGTGTAGATCGACAGTGCCAGCACGATGGACACAAGTTCGGGAATCACCACCCAGCCGCCACGAATGTTGAAGCGTTGCAGCTCGGGGATCTCCCAGAGGAACGGCCCGCCAAACACCACTGCACACAGCCCTGGAATCCCGAGGAACAATCCGAGACTGGTCCAGAACACTGGAAATGACTGCCCCGTGGCATGACGCCGGGCCCGCGCCCAGCGGTTGAGCAGGACGATGGCCGCCAATGCTAGGAACATCGCGATCCAGAACGGCCAGAAGCCTTCCCCCGCGCTCGGCGAAGGCATCTGTATGCCCCGGTTGTTGACGAAGATGATGTCCCACAGGGACAGGCTGTCGCGCGGCCCGGGCAAAGGGGCAAGCACAGCGAAATAGACGAAGAATATCTGCAGCAGCGGCGGAATGTTGCGGAAGATCTCGATATAAACAGTGGCGATCTGGCGGATCAGCCAGTTCGGCGACAATCGGCCTATTCCGAGAATGAAGCCGATGATAGTCGCCAGAATGATGCCGACTACGCTCACCAGCAGCGTATTGAGCAGACCGACCCAAAAGACCCGGCCGTATGAGTCGCTTTCGCTGTAGTCGATCAGGTGCTGAGGGATGCCGAAGCCGGCGGCGTTATCGAGAAATCCGAAACCGGAATTGATGCCCCGGTGGGCAAGATTGGTCTGGGTGTTGTGAAACAGAAACCAGCCGATCGCGATGACAGTAATAACGGCGATGACCTGGAACAGCCAGGCACGCGCCTGTGGATCCGTGAGCAGCGAGCCGCGCGCCGCCCCCGATTTGGCAATGGTTCGCATCAAGAAACCTCATTCGGCGGCGCCGGTGCGAGCGCACCGGCATCGCTCATCCTTGAAACAAGGCCGACTATGCGCCGGCCCGGCTCGATCAACGCACCGGCGGTGCGTATTGGAGGCCCCCATTGTTCCAGAGCGCATTCAGCCCGCGTTCGATCTTCAGCTCACTACCGGAGCCGATGTTGCGCTCGAACACTTCGCCGTAGTTGCCGACTTGCTTGACGATCTGCACTGCCCAGTCCTTCGGCAACTGCAGATCCTTGCCATATTCGCCTTCAGCACCGAGCAGACGCGCGACATCCGGGTTCTTGGTGTTTTTCGCGGTGTCCTCGACGTTCGCCGCCGTAACGCCAAGCTCTTCGGCGTTGATCATGGCGAAGAGTGACCAGCGCACGATATCGAACCACTCCTCGTCACCTTGGCGCACCGCAGGGCCGAGCGGCTCCTTGGAGATGACCTCCGGCAGCACGATGTAATCGTCCGGCTTGGCCAGCTTGATGCGCTGGGCATAGAGCTGGGATTGGTCGGAGGTGAGCACGTCGCAGCGTCCGGACTCCAGCGACTTGGCGCTCTCATCCGAGGTGTCGTAAGTGATGGGTGTGTAGTTCAGGCTGTTGGCGCGGAAATAGTCGGAGAGGTTCAGTTCGGTGGTGGTGCCAGCCTGGATGCACACAGTGGCGCCATCGAGTTCCTTGGCGCTGGACACGCCGAGCTCCTTGTTCACCAGAAACCCCTGGCCGTCGTAGTAGGTGACACCCGTGAAATTCAGCCCCATCGCCGAGTCGCGCGAACTGGTCCAGGTGGTGTTGCGCGAAAGCACGTCGACCTCACCCGATTGCAGTGCGGTGAAGCGCTCCTTGGCGGTCAGCGGGCTGAACTTCACCTTGCTCGCATCGCCAAATACCGCAGCCGCTACCGCGCGGCAGACATCCACATCGATTCCCTTGTACTCGCCCTTGGCGTCGGCATATGAAAAGCCCGGCAACCCGTCGCTGATACCGCACTGCACGAAGCCTTTGCTTTTCACGGCATCCAGGGTCGCCCCTGCCTGAGCCAAGCCGCTGGCGCCCAAAAGTGTCGCGGCACCAAGCACGGCCAGTGTGGATTTAACCCTTGTCATCGAAACCTCCAGTTTGCTTTTTTATTCTGCTGGGTCGGGGTCTTCCGCCTGCATCGCAATATGCCTGCCGACGTAACGGCCGAAGGACCTGACCTGAGTCTAGCCGCCGATTGATGATCGGCAACTCCTCCCGATGCGTTCGCCTGCAAGAACGCAGACGACACCGGCGCAGATGGCGCAAGGGCCAAAGCAAGCGGCATACCAGATCGAGCGAAAGCGCATTTCCCGCTATCTTGCCGCTTCATCGCACGGGCCGGTGCAGGTAACCTCGCCGCATATTGCCGCATTCACCTTTCGCGCCTGCCCCAACTTGAGGCGGGCGCCCAGACGGAGCCCAACATGAGCGACCCCTTGATCATCGAACCTGCCAACACCGCGGACTCATGCGTCATCTGGCTGCACGGCCTCGGTGCCGATCGCTACGATTTTCTACCGGTGGCCGAAGCGCTGCAGCAGCGCCTGCTGCAGACACGCTTCGTGCTGCCTCAAGCGCCTACCCAGGCGGTGACGATCAACGGCGGCTGGGCGATGCCAAGCTGGTACGACATCATCGCCATGAGCCCGGCTCGGGCCATTAACCAGGCCCAACTCGAGCAGTCGGCGCAGGCCGTGATAGCGCTGATCGAGGCGCAGCGCGACAGCGGGATCGACCCTAGGAGAATTTTCCTGGCAGGCTTTTCCCAGGGCGGCGCGGTGGCCTATCACACCGCCTTCCTGCGCTGGGCCGGGCCGCTCGGCGGGGTTATGGCGTTGTCGACCTACGCGCCTACCTTCAACGATGATCTGGAGCTGTCGCCATTACAGGCGAGCCTGCCGGTGCTCTGCCTGCACGGATCGAGAGATGACGTCGTGCCGCCCGCTATGGGACGAGCCGCTTATGAATGCCTGGTGCAAAACGAGGTTTCGGCCCAGTGGAAGGACTATCCAATGGCCCACGAAGTGGTGCTCGATGAGATCCGCGACATCGGCGATTGGCTCACTGCGCGCCTCGGTTGATCGGCAAGACAGGCGAGCGCGCAGCTGAAGAAAATGTGATGCCGCGCGCCTGTCCTGATCACAAAACAAGGCTACGCTTGGGGTTGGTAGAACAAACTCGATGCGCCTGCCATTGCAACGCACATCGCGGCCAGACGAAGCCGACCCTGCCGGTCATTACAAGGCCCTTGCGATAGCCATGACGAATAAGCCTTCCAGCCGGATATGGCAGCAATGAAGCTTGCCGAACGGCGGGCCGAGATGCGGCACCTCAAACAGGCGCGCCTTCTGGAGCATGTCGACGAACCCTGCCTGCGGCTGATGCAGGAGGCTTTCGAGCCGTGCACGCTCGCCGCCGGAGACGTTCTGCTCACGCCGCTGGAGCACAATCAATATCTTTACTTGGTTCTCAGTGGCGAACTCGCCGTTCACCTCGACTCGCTCGATAGCCCACCCGTACGCGCCATTGGACCTGGCGATTGCGCCGGCGAAATCAGCTTCATGGACAATCTGCCGCCATCGGCTTACGTCGTTGCGCTCGAGTCTTCGGAACTACTGCGGCTTCATCGCCGCTCGATGCCGCTGCTGACGCGGTCGCCCAGACTGATGCAAAACCTTGCCGAGCTGCTTTGCCAGCGTGTTCGCCTGAGCGATCGTTTGATCATCAACAGTGAGCAGAATGCCAACGTCGACACCCTGACCGGCTCTTTCAACCGCCGCTGGCTGGAACATATTTATAACCGCGAGAGCACCCGCTGCGCCTTCAACGGCCAACCGCTGTCGCTCCTGATGCTCGACGTCGACCGGTTCAAGGATTACAACGACCGACACGGACATCTGGCTGGCGACCATGCGCTTTGCCTTGTGGTCGACACGCTTGGGAAGTTGCTCCGTCCGAGCGACAGCCTGGTGCGCTACGGAGGCGAGGAGTTTGTGATCCTGCTTCCCGATATGGGACTGGACGATGCACGCAACGTTGGCGAACGCCTGCGCCAGAGCCTCGATGAAATCACTTCGTTCCGCTCGCCGATCGGCACGCTGCCGGGCGTCACGATTTCTATCGGCGTCGCGCCGATGCAACCCAATGACGATTTGAAAAGGCTGATCCAGATCGCCGACCAGGCGCTTTATCAGGCCAAGGCGCAAGGACGAAACTGCGTCTGCGGCTGACGAGCGGGCAACTGCGATGGCGGCTCAGAGCAAGTCTTCGCCGTATCTGCTTCTTGCATTACACTGGCGGGCGAACCTTATAGACAGAGACGGAAACCGTGCTCAAAGCACTCAAGAAAATTTTTGGCAAAGGTCCGGCAGAGCTACCAGCCGCCCAGCCTGCCAGCGACACCTCGACACCTATCGACACTCCTCGCCCTGCGCGCCCTAAAACAACCGAGCAGTCGGTCGACGCAGCAGCAGCGCCCAAGCCTCGCCGAGAGCGCTCACGCAAATCCGCAGCACCGCCCGCCCCCGCCTGGAAACTGGAAGACTTCCAGGTCGAACCGGCCGAAGGCAAAACGCGCTTTCATGACTTCAAACTCGCCCCGGAACTGATGCACGCCATTCACGACCTGGGTTTCCCGTATTGCACGCCGATCCAGGCACAGGTTCTGGGGTTCACACTCAAAGGCCGCGATGCAATCGGTCGCGCACAGACCGGCACAGGCAAAACTGCGGCCTTCCTGATTTCCACCATCACCCAGCTGTTGCAGACGCCGCCGCCCAGCGACCGTTACATGGGTGAGCCGCGGGCGCTGATCATTGCGCCGACCCGCGAACTGGTGGTGCAGATTGCCAACGACGCACTGAACCTGACCAAGTACACCGGCTTGAACGTGATGAGCTTTGTCGGCGGCATGGACTTCGACAAGCAACTCAAGGCGCTGGAGTCCCGCTACTGCGACATTCTGGTGGCTACACCGGGACGCCTGCTGGACTTCAACCAACGAGGCGAAGTGCATCTGGACATGGTCGAAGTGCTGGTACTCGACGAAGCCGACCGCATGCTCGACATGGGCTTCATCCCCCAGGTTCGCCAGATCATTCGCCAGACGCCACCCAAGAGCGAGCGCCAGACGCTACTGTTTTCCGCCACCTTCACCGACGACGTGATGAACCTCGCCAAGCAGTGGACCACCGATCCGGCGATCGTCGAGATCGAAGCGGTTAACGTTGCGAGTGATACGGTCGAGCAACACGTTTATGCCGTAGCGGGCAGTGACAAGTACAAGCTGCTCTACAACCTGATCACTCAGAACGACTGGACCCGCGTGATGGTGTTCGCCAACCGCAAGGACGAGGTACGCCGTATCGAGGAGCGCCTCACCCGTGACGGTATCAGCGCCGTGCAGATGTCCGGTGACGTGCCCCAACACAAGCGAATCCGCGCACTGGAAGGTTTCCGCGAGGGCAAGATTCGCGTCATGGTGGCAACCGACGTAGCCGGACGCGGCATCCATGTCGACGGCATCAGCCACGTGATCAACTTCACTCTGCCGGAAGTACCTGACGACTACGTGCATCGTATCGGACGCACCGGTCGAGCCGGCGCCAGCGGCACCTCGATCAGCTTTGCCGGCGAGGATGACGCCTTCGCCCTGCCGGCCATCGAAGCATTGCTGGGCCGCAGCATCAGCTGTGAAATGCCACCCGCAGAGCTCCTGGCGCCCGTTCCGGCCAAGCGCTGAGCACCTCAGAAAGCGAAAAGGCGAAGCCGCTGCGGCTTCGCCTTTTTTATGCCCGAATTGCCCTGTCACTGCAGTCGAACTGACGCAAATCACCCATCAAGTCCTATAAGCACCTACAGTGAAGGAAACCCTTCACAGCAGGAGCCAAGCATATGGTCGACATCGACACCATGCTGATACTAATCATCGCGAGCTTCATCCTGATGGGCGCCGGCTTCAACTTTCGCGAGCGGGGATGGGGTGTCGCGCTACTCGGGCTGGGCATCCTGTCGATGCTTTCCACCCTGTTCTACAAACTGCAGATCACCTTCGGCTGACGTTACTGCCGCCACCGCTCGGCGGCGGCCTGGTCGCTACAGCGCCCTTCGACCCAGCGCGGGCCGGACGGGGTGTCTTCCTTCTTCCAGAACGGCGCTCGAGTCTTCAGGTAATCCATGACGAAGCGGCAACCGTCGAATGCCGCTTCGCGGTGTGCGCTGGTTGCGCCGACGAAGACGATCGGCTCACCTGGTTCGAGTCGTCCAACCCGGTGCAGGATCTCCAGCTTGAGCAAGGGCCATCGCGCAGTCGCCTCCTCGATGATCTTCTGCAACGCCTTTTCCGTCATGCCCGGCGCGTGCTCGAGAAACATACCGGCGACATCATGCCCATCGTTGAAATCGCGAACATAGCCGACGAAGCTAGTTACCGCGCCGATACCGAGGTTCGCGGCGTGTAGCGCATTTAGCTCGGCGCCCGGATCGAACGGGTCATGCTGGACACGCACGCTCATATCAACCTCCGGTCACGGTGGGGAAAAATGCCACTTCGTCGCCGTCGGCCAGCGGCTCGTCGAGTCCGCACAGCTCCTGATTGCGCGCGCACATCAGCCCCCCCTCGCTCAGTACCGACCATTCGCTGCCGCGTGCCAGCAGCTGCTGTCTGAGGTCGTCCACGTGCCGAAGCGATGCATTCCACTCCAGCTGCTCGGCATCGAGCCCAAGGGTTTCGCGATAACGAGCGAAATACTGCACGTGAATCATGTTGGCACCTGCCAATGTCCGCTTTTCCCGCCCAGCTTCTCCAGCAGCCGCACCCCTTCCACGACCATGCCCTTGTCGACGGCTTTGCACATGTCGTAGATGGTCAGCGCGGCAATGCTCGCCGCAGTCAGCGCTTCCATTTCCACACCGGTCTGGCCGGCCAGTTTGCAGTGCGCCTGAATACGCACGCAGTCGTCCCCTTCGGGCTGCAAGTCGACCTTGATGCTGGTCAGCAACAGTGGATGGCAGAGTGGTATCAGTTCATGGGTCTTCTTTGCCGCCTGGATGCCGGCAATGCGGGCGACCGCGAATACGTCGCCCTTGGGGTGTCCGCCCTGCTGAATCATCTGCAGGGTTTCGGGAAGCATGCGGACCTTTGCCTCCGCCACCGCCTCGCGTGCCGTAACGGCTTTGGCGGTAACGTCGACCATGTTGGCCCGCCCCTGGGAATCGAGATGGGTGAGCATTGCTAACCTTTTTGTTATTGGGACAGGCCGCCAGTCTAACCGATGGAGGTTGGAGGCTGGACGAAATGCCCGCCACCGTCCAGCTCTCCAGCGCTGCCATCGGTCTTTGTGCCTTGGTTACATATGGGCCTCTGCGTACTCGGCAAGCACCGAACGAGGCACGCCCTGCAAGGTAATGTGCATGCCGTGCGGGAAGTCCTTGAAGCGCTCTGTGAGATAGGTCAGTCCCGAACTGGTGGCAGATAGATAGGGCGTGTCGATCTGCGCCAGGTTCCCCAGGCACACAACTTTCGACCCACTGCCGGCCCGCGTGATGATGGTTTTCATCTGGTGCGGCGTAAGGTTCTGGCACTCGTCGATGAGGATCAGGCTCTGCTGGAAGCTACGGCCACGAATGTAATTGAGCGATTTGAACTGCAGCGGCACCTTTTGCAGGATGTAATCGACGCTGCCGTGGGTGTTCTCGTCATCCATGTGCAGCGCTTCGAGGTTGTCGGTGATCGCGCCGAGCCAGGGCTCCATCTTTTCCGCTTCGGTGCCAGGCAGGAAGCCAATGTCCTCGTCCAGCCCCTGTACGCTGCGCGTCGCGATAATCCGGCGGTAACGCTTGCTCGCCACGGTTTGCTCGATGGCGGCGGCCAGTGCCAGGATGGTCTTGCCGGAGCCCGCGGCGCCCGAGAGATTGACCAGATGAATGTCTGGATCAAGCAAGGCAAACAATGCCAGCGCCTGATGGATATCCCGCGGACGAAGCCCCCAGGCCTCCTGATGCAGCAACGGCTCCTGATGCATGTCGAGCAAGAGCAGCTCGTCCGCCTTGATACCCTTGATCCAGCCGACGAAGCCCTGCTCGTCGAGGATGAACTCATTGATGTGCACGGCCGGCAGGTTGTCGATTAGCTGGACACGGTGCCAGGTTCGTCCATGTCCCTGATGGGTATCGACCTTGCTGACGCGATCCCAGAACGATCCGCTCAGGCTGTGATAACCGCGCGACAGCTGGCCCACGTCGTCTACCAGCTTGTCGGTGTGATAATCCTCCGCGGCCACGCCACATGCCCGCGCCTTCAAACGCATGTTGATGTCATTGGTGACCAGCACTACAGGAACACCCGTGCGGCGTCGCTGCAGGTCCACGACCTGATTGATGATCTTGTTGTCGTTGAGGTCTTCCGGCAGTGCGCTGGAGTCGGCGCCCTTGCTCATGAGAATCGACAGGCTGCCGCAGGGCCCGCTCTTCTCGCGCTGAATCGGCACGCCGAGTTCGACCTCCTCGGGCGTCGCGTCGCCAAGCACCTTGTCGATCAGACGGATCGCCTGGCGGCACTCTGCCGCCACGGTGTGCTTGCCGGTCTTGAGCTTGTCCAACTCTTCCAGAACCGTCATCGGAATGGCGACCTGGTGTTCCTGGAAATTCAATATCGCGTTGGGGTCGTGAATCAGAACGTTGGTATCGAGAACGTAAAGGGTGGGCTGAGTAGCGCGGGGTCTGCCGTAGTCATCCATACACGATCACCTTTTCGGAGCCGGACGACGGAGGGCCGAATGCTCTCCGCCGCAGAAAAACCACCGTGCGCAAGGTGAGCGGACTTGGGAGGCAGGGGCTTGGGGCCACCCAGAGGCCGCCACCTGTGAGTGCAGGTTTCGGCGGTCTTGATGTCGTAATACCGCAAAAATGATGACAGGAAAAAGTCTTTTTCCATTCGCCGACGTTTTTTTATCGAAACGACGAACTGCGCTTGGCGGGCTTCCAGACGCTGACTAGGCTCAATAATCAACCCGGACACTTTTGCCGCACCGGTTCACCTCCGCCGTCACGTGAACCAACTCCGAGAAGTCAGCCAGCTCGGCTTTGTAGCGATCAGCCGAATACGCTTGGTGGGTGACGAGCGTGACGACGCAGCTGTATTGCGCGCGGCCGACCCGCCACAGGTGCAGGTCTGCCACATCCGTATCGGGCACCGCCTCCAAACGCTTCTGCACGCGCTGCACCAGTGGATCATCCATTTCGCGATCCAGTAGCGCCTTGCCGGTGTCGCGCAACAGCCCTTTGGCCCAGACCAGAATGACCACCGCCCCGATGATGCCCATCAGCGGGTCCAGCCAGTTCCAGCCGAAATACTTGCCTCCCAACAGAGCGATAATCGCAGCGACTGACGTCAGCCCGTCGGTCAACACGTGAACGAAGGCCGCGTGGCGATTGAGATCCCGCCCTGGCGCCGCCTCATGGTCGTGGCCGTGGCCGTGGCCGTGGCCGTGGCCGTGGCCGTGGTGATCATGCTGCTCGCGCAACAACCAGGCGGACAGCAGGTTCACAGCCAGCCCGATGAACGCCACCCACAGCGCCTCGTCGAAACCGATCTGCGCCGGCGACCAGAAGCGCGACAGCGACTCGCCGATCATCATCAGCGCCACCACGACCAGCAGCACGGCACTCGCGAACCCCGCAAGGACCTCGATTTTCCAGGTCCCGAACGCGAAGCGCCGATCATTGGCGTAGCGGCGCGCCAGCAGGTAGGCGATCGCCGCCATGCCGATGGCCACCATATGGGACGCCATATGCCAGCCATCGGCGAGCAGCGCCATGGAATTGAACAGGTAGCCAGCGGCGATCTCTGCAGCCATGGTCAACCCGGTCAGCACCACGACCGCCCAGGTCTGTCGCTCGGCCCCGTGTTCGAGCGGACGATAGTCATGAGACGGCGTCCAGTGTGAATGATTGCAGTCGGTCATAAAGCGCTCCTGAATCCGGCATGCCGAGCTTGTCCCCTTCCCCCACGGCAAGGTCAAGCTTTTGGTTAATCGAGTCCATAGGTGGAGCCATGGCACCGATAAAGCCTAGAATCGGCCCCCTTCAAAGGAGACCGATGCATGCTGATGGTGATATCGCCGGCCAAGACCCTGGATTACGACTCCCCACCGACGACCGAACGTTTCACTCAACCCGAGCACCTCGACCACGCCCAGCAGTTGATCGAAGGGTTGCGCGAACTGTCGCCGCAACAAGTCGGCGAACTGATGCACCTTTCGGACAAGCTCGCCGCTCTGAACGTTGCCCGCTACGGCAGTTGGACGCCCGAATTCACACCGGCCAACGCCAAGCAAGCGCTTCTCGCGTTCAAGGGCGATGTCTACACTGGACTGAATGCGAGCGACTTTACCGAACCGGATTTCGATTTCGCCCAGAAGCACCTGCGCATGCTGTCCGGGCTTTACGGGGTTTTGCGTCCGCTCGACTTGATGCAACCCTATCGATTGGAGATGGGCACCAAACTGGTCAACAGCCGAGGCAAGGATCTGTATGCCTTCTGGGGCGAGCGCATCAGCAACTGGCTAAACGACGCATTGGCGGCACAAGGGGATGACGTCCTGCTCAACCTGGCTTCGAATGAGTATTTCGGCGCGGTCAAACGCAAGGCCTTGAATGCCCGCGTCATCGATGTCGATTTCAAGGACATGAAGAACGGCCAGTACAAGATCATCAGTTTCTACGCCAAGAAAGCGCGCGGCTTGATGAGCCGCTATGTGATCAAAGAGCGCATCGAGCGGCCCGAGCAACTGAAGGACTTCGCTTACGATGGCTATCGTTACAGTCCGTCTGACTCATCCAGCGACCATTTGGTGTTCCTGCGCGACGTTCAGTCCTGAACCCGCCCTCCCCTCGCGGCGGATGAGAGCCGCGGGGGTTCTTCCGCTCCCTCTCTCGGCCTGCCACTCATCGCTGATCACTACGCCGTCTGGCGTCCGTCGCCGTCTAGTTCGCGGTCTGGCGAGCTTTATTCGTCAATTCAAAAAAACTCCCCGATCAGCGGCAGCTACTCAGGGAACTATCCGAAGGCACCGGCAATCATAAGCGCGTACCGGCATTTCCAGATGGAAAGGGACGTCGCACATGAACGTGCAGTGGATTTCAAAACAGAGCTCAACGGATCAGCCAGAGTGGCCCTCTACGGTCGTTGCATATGATTCGCTGAGATCAGACCGAAGCAAGATAGGGACTCACCGCCATTGCCTCACGCGCCACAATCAGCGGGGCGGAGCGCAGCCGAAAACAGCGCACTTCTGCCCGTATCGGATTGGAGGGCTTGCGGCCACCCATTTCGGAGCGGTGATCAGCGCCGCAGCACCAAGAGCGTCTGCGGTCCAGACAAAACCACATATTCCATGCTCGGACCACGCAGTGGCTCCGAAGGCAGTTTCATTGCTGGAAAAAAGAGCCTGGCGGCGAGCCGCAGCTGAAGGCCAACCAGAAGCGTAGGACGCGCACGAATCCGTGCAGCCAAATGGACAAGAAGAACTCCCCTTCTCAACGATTCAGGAGAAACAACATGATTCCGGTCATCCTCTCAGGCGGTAGCGGTTCCCGGCTCTGGCCTCTTTCGCGCAAAGCGTTTCCCAAGCAGTTTCTCGCCCTTACGGCTGAGCAGACGCTGTTCCAGCAAACCATCGAGCGGCTCGCTTTCGAAGGCATGCAGCCGCCTCTGCTGGTTTGCAATCAGGAGCACCGCTTCATCGTCAAGGAGCAACTGGCCGCACGCAAGCTGAGTATTCAGGGCCTTATGCTCGAGCCTTTCGGCCGAAATACCGCACCGGCAATCGCCATCGCGGCGATGAAGCTGATTGAAGAAGGCCGCGATGAACTCTTGCTGGTTCTCCCAGCGGATCATGTGATCGAAGACCACAAAGCATTCCAGCGCTCGCTGGCGCTTGCCACGAACGCGGCGGAAAACGGTGAGATGGTGCTGTTCGGCATCCCCGCGACTAGCCCAGAGACCGGTTATGGCTACATCAAGTGCGATCACAACGAGCGCAATGGCTTGCCGGAAGGCGTCAACCGCGTCACCAACTTCGTCGAGAAACCTGACGAAGCGCGTGCCCAGCAGTATGTCGAGTCGGGTGATTACTATTGGAACAGCGGCATGTTCCTGTTCCGCGCCAGCGTATTCCTGGAAGAACTGAAAAAACATGACCCGGACATCTACGACACCTGCTGGGCCGCGCTGGAGCGCAGCGCCAAAAATGGTAATGAAGTCCTGATCGATCCGGAGACCTTCGCCTGCTGTCCAGACAACTCGATCGACTACGCAGTGATGGAAAAGACCGAACTGGCCTGCGTCGTGCCCATGTCGGCAGGCTGGAGCGATGTTGGCTCCTGGTCATCGCTGTGGGACGTGCTGGAAAAGGACGAGAACGGCAACGTGACCAGAGGCGACGTGATCGTCGAAGACAGTCGCAACTGCCTCGTTCACGGCAACGGCAAACTGGTAACCGTGGTCGGCCTGGACAATATCGTAGTGGTCGAAACCAAGGACGCCACGATGATCGCGCACAAGGATAAAGTCCAAGACGTCAAAAAGCTGGTGAACAAGCTCGATGACATGAAGCGCTCCGAAACGGTGAACCATTGCGCGGTGTATCGCCCTTGGGGCTGGTATGACTCGGTCGATATGGGCGGTCGCTTCCAGGTCAAGCGGATATGCGTCAACCCGGGCGCGCAACTCTCCCTGCAAATGCACCATCACCGCGCTGAGCACTGGATCGTCGTATCCGGCACCGCCCAGGTGACCTGCAATGACAAGACCTTCCTGCTGACCGAGAACCAGTCGACCTATATCCCGGTAACCTCCATCCACCGACTGGCCAACCCCGGCAAAATTCCACTGGAGATCATCGAAGTTCAGTCAGGCAGCTATCTCGGCGAAGACGACATCGAGCGACTGGACGACGTATACGGTCGCGCCCGTGACGATGTAGCAAGTCATTCGGCCCGCTGAATCACGCTGCACCAAAAGCCGCGCCAGCGTCAGGCGCGGCTTTGTCGTATCTGAACGAAGTGCAGCTCCATTTGATGTACTCAGTTCAGGCGAAACATAGCGCTGTTACATAAGCAGGGAACACCATCGAATCATCGGGTGTTACGCTGACAATCTGTTAGCCCAGCGCCTTGCGATAACTTTCGCATACACTTGTTCACGCCCCATGCTTGCAAAGCAGCCGGCCAGCCCATTAAATAAAGCCATCGCCAGACTTATCTGCCCGTGCCGCTATCGGCATCGGTCAGTGCATCGGCGCCGAAACTATAGGAAGGAAAGATAAAGAGTGACCAAAGATGAATTACGCGCCGAACTGGAACGGCAGGCCAAGCGCTTCCAGACCGTATATGGGGGCGAAGTAACCACCTACGCCGCGCAGCCCGACCCCGAACGCAAGCCTTGGCGGAAAAAGCAGACAGTTCACGATCAGGTGTTCCAGAAAGAATTGGAAAAAATAGAAAAAGAACTATCGCAAAAGGTAACCGAGACCGAATAACTCTTCGGTGCTCGGCCCGATTGCTATTCAAAGCGACCCGAGCCGAACCACCCTTCTTTATTTCTTCCGGTCAGCGCTTCCCACCGAGCAGCGAGCCCATCAAACCCCTTGCCAATTGCCGCCCTAATTGCGACGCCGCTTGGCGCATGGCGCTCTTGAACATTCGCTCGGCAAGATCACCGAAAGCGTCACCTGCTTCATTCTTTGATGCCGGGGTGTTCTTCTGTGGCTCGATTTTGCTTGCCTGCCCTGCCCGTTCGCGCAGGATTTCATAGGCGGACTCCCGATCGATTGCCTTCTCGTAGCGTGTGCGTAACGGTGAGCTGGCAATCAGCGCACGCCTTTCCGCTTCGTCGAGCGGCCCCACCCTCGACTCTGGAGGAGCGATAGCCACGCGCTGGGCCATGGCCGGCGTGCCATTGTCTTCGAGCCCGCCCACCAGCGCCTCACCGATACCGAGGTCGACCAGCGAGTCCAGCGCGGAAAACGCTGGGTTGGCTCGGAAACCCTCGGCTACCGCACGCAAGGCCTTCTGTTCCTTGACCGTGTAGGCTCGCATCCCATGCTGGATACGCAGCCCTAGCTGCGCCAAAACATCATCTGGCAGATCCGCCGGCGACTGGGTAACGAAATAGACGCCCACACCTTTGGAGCGAATCAGCCGAACGACCTGAACCAGTCTGTCCTGCAGCGCCTTCGGGGTGTCATTGAACAACAGGTGCGCCTCATCGAAGAACAATGCCAGCAGTGGACGGTCCGCATCGCCGCGCTCGGGCAACTGTTCGAACAGCTCGGCCAGCAGCCACAGCAGAAACGTCGCGTAGATCTTGGGTGCCTGATGCACTAACCGGCTGGCATCCAGTAGATGAATCCTGCCGCGCCCATCGTGCGCAGGCTGAAGGATATCTTCCAGCGCCAGCGCCGGCTCACCGAACAACGCTTCGGCGCCCTGCTGCTCCAGGCCCGCCAGCCGCCGCAGCAATGCCTGTGAAGACGCATTGGTTAGCAGCGCCGCATCCTCACCCAACACCTCGGGTTGCGCCTTAAGGTGACCGAGCAGTGACTTGAGGTCCTTCAGATCCAGAAGCAACAGGCCTTCCCGATCAGCCACTTTGAACGCTGCGTAGAGCGCGGCCTGCTGGCTATCTGTCAACTCGAGCAAGCTGCCCAGCAGCAGCGGGCCCATTTCGGTAAGCGTGGTACGCAGCGGATGTCCGCTCAGGCCGTACACATCCCAGAGCGTCACGGGATAGGCCTGCGGTTGGTGGGCGAGCCAAGGCATGTCGGCGATGCGCTCGGCAATCTTTCCCTGGGGCGCTCCAGTCGCACCCAGCCCACACAGATCGCCCTTGATATCCGCCGCAAACACCGAGATGCCCGCATTGCTGAATTGCTCGGCGAGTCGCTGCAGGGTCACCGTCTTGCCAGTCCCTGTCGCGCCAGCGACAAGCCCGTGACGATTGATCAGCCGAAGCGGATGCGTATTGGCCTCACCGGTGGCATCCGCACCCAGCACGACGCGATCGTTATGTTTCATCTGACCGTCTCCAGAACGGATAACCGTGGATGGCCGAGCAACGCCAGCCGGGCGTCTCACCCATTATTCAGCCGTTGGAGGCGGCGACCTCAGCAGCAGTCCACTGCTCCCACAACGTTTCGGCGCCAGGAAAGTCCGTTCCGAGTTCAGGGCCGAGATGCTCCGGATCGTAGCGCTGCGTACAACCACTCCCGATGATCGGCGGCGCGCTAGCACCGGCCTGTTCCAATGGATCGGTCATGCATCCTCCCGTACCGAAAGCGGTGGTCAGTTGAATACCAGGGTCTTGTTGCCGTGAACCAGCACACGCTCTTGCAAGTGATAGCGCAGGCCACGCGATAGCACCATTTTTTCTACATCTTTGCCCAGCCGCACCATGTCCTCAATGCTGTCGCGGTGACTGACACGCACCACGTCCTGCTCGATGATCGGCCCGGCATCCAGCTCTTCGGTTACGTAATGGCAAGTTGCGCCGATCAGTTTGACCCCTCGCTGCGCAGCCTGATGGTAGGGCTTGGCCCCTACGAACGAAGGTAGGAAGCTGTGGTGGATGTTGATCACGCGCTGCGCGAACTCTTCACACAGCTCGGCCGGAAGGATCTGCATGTAGCGGGCAAGCACTATCACATCGGCCTGATGTTCACGCACCAGACGCGACACCTCGGCAAACGCCTCTTCCTTGTGTCCTGGCTTGACCGGCACATGGAAGAACGGAATTCCATGCCACTCGACCATGCTACGCAGGTCGTCGTGATTGGAAATCACGCAGGGAATATCGCAATCCAGCTCACCGCTGTGCCATCTGTGCAGCAGATCGGCCAGACAATGCGACTCGCGACTGGCCATCAGCACCACGCGCTTGCGCTGTTCCGAGTCGGTAATGCGCCACTCCATGGAGAACTCACGCGCTATCGGCGCGAACGCCTGATGAAAACCTGCGAGATCGAACGGCAACGAATCAGCACGGATTTCATGACGCATGAAAAACCAGCCACTCTGATGATCGGAGTGATGATTGGCTTCGGTGATCCACCCATTGTAAGTGGCCAGGAAATTACTGACCTTGGCGACAATGCCAACGCCATCGGGGCAGGCAATAACCAGCCTGAACGTGCGCATGAAAGTTAACTCCGGCTATAAAAAGGTGGCGCATTCTAGCGCAGCGAAGAAAACCGTAACCACATGATCGCACCAGCGCGCACCCTTCCCCGGTGTTCGCCGCCGGGCCACCATTTTAGGTACACATGAACCCCCAATAACCTGAGGGTTATCCTATACAGCGCCAGATACCGGTTTCGTAATATTGTGTCGCGGACAGCTACTCCGCCGATGCAGAGCGGGGCGCCTGGTAACCGGGACCTGACGTAGCGCTAACTTCAAGGAAGAATTATTTCGCCGAAGACTAACTGAACGGCTTTAACGGCCAATTTCAAAGAGAACCATAGTCAAACTTTATTCAACGCTATATTTACTTGAGCATTGCGGCTGTCTATGATTACCAACACTTGCGTTCAAACCTATACCAAGGAAGTCACATGTCGCTAATCAATGAATACCGCGCCACTGAAGAAGCCATCAAGGAACTGCAGGAACGCCTGAAATCTCTTTCTGCAGACGACAAGCTGAAAAAAGAGCTTGAATTCGAAGGCAAACTGCGTGAACTGATGGGCGAATATCAAAAATCGCTTCGCGACATCATTGCACTGCTTGATCCGGATGCCCGAAACAGCAAGACACAACGTACCGCAAAGGCCCCGGCCGCAACCAAGCGCGCCCGCCGTATCAAGCAATACAAGAATCCGCATAACGGCGAAGTGATTGAAACCAAAGGTGGTAATCACAAGACACTGAAAGAGTGGAAAGCGCAGTGGGGCTCGGAAGAGGTTGAAGGTTGGGCCACTCTGCTCGGCTAATTATCCCGCTACAGCTGAAAGCCATCTGACGCCTCATGCCACGCATGCGGATCAAATGGCTTTTTTGTGTCTGCTCAAATCAGCGAAGGTACCGCTCACGCAAGCCCTGGGCATACGAAGCCCATTGCTGAAGTAGCTGCGCCTGCTGCGAGGTCGCGGTCGTCAACTGCGCCTGCAGAGTACTTTCGAATTGCTCCAGCGTATTGGGCGCCCCAAACTCGGGCGCGGTTAAGCGTTGCCGGCAGAACTCATCCCATTGCTGCTTCTCGGCCGCCGAAAGGCATTCAGGAAAGTTGCGTGCGCGGTAACGAAAATGCAGTTCCGGTAGACGCGCATCATCAAACGGCGGCACTTCGCTCGAAGTTTGAGTCGGCACCAGATTTCTGACCTGTTCGCACAGACGCCGATCACGCTCGCCCAGGAAAGCTTCATAAAGTTGTTGCTCAGGATCCGCTAAGTCAGCGAACCCCTGCTCTTGATAAATATCGGCGAGTTTCGTGCTCCATTCTGCCTTTCGGCCGCGCAGATCGCGCGCCCTGGTTTCGCAACAACGCAGATCCAGGCCCAGTCGATCGATATCGGAGGCGCGCAAGACATTCATGGGCACCAATACGGGGCAGCGGTTCACATGTACCAGTTTCAGCGGGGTTGGCAGCTTCTCGCCAAGATCTTCCCGCCGGGTATACAGCCGCTCGCGGAGATCATCGGAAGTTTCTTCCCACAAAGGTGAGCATTCGGAGTTGAGGTCGCAAACAATCAGTGCGTTGCGATTACGTGGATGCCAGGCCAGCGGCAGAACTATGGAGAGATAATGCCGAGCGGCAGAAAAGCGCCCCGAGATATGTACCATCGGTTTCAAAAGCTCGATCTGCTCGATGACTGCATTCTTGCGGCGCAACCTATATAGGTAGTCATAGAGCCGGGGCTGACGATCCCGTATCAAACGGGCCAGTGCGATGGTTGCTCGCACATCCGATAACGCGTCATGCGCCTGTAGATGTTCGAGGCCGTTGGCCGCACTTAGGCGCTCCAGCTTGAGCGTCACTCGTCCGTCCTCCTCCGGCCAGACCAGTCCTTGGGGGCGTAGTGCATAAGCGGTGCGAACCAGATCGATCAGATCCCAACGGCTGTTGCCGCTTTGCCATTCGCGTGCATACGGGTCGAAGAAGTTGCGGTACAGACTGTAGCGCAGCACTTCGTCATCGAAACGCAGCGTGTTGTAACCCGCACCACAGGTACCCGGCAGCGCCAGCTCCTGATGCAGGCGAGTAATGAACTCCGCCTCACATAAGCCTTTCTCGGCCAAAGTCGTGGGGGTGATGCCGGTTACCAGACACGCAGCCGGATGCGGCAGGATGTCGTCGCTGAGGCGGCAATAGATATTCAGCGGCTCGCCAATTTCCTCCAACGCCTCGTTGGTACGGATACCGGCAACCTGCAGCGGCCGGTCGCAACGCGGGGAAATACCGGTGGTTTCAAAGTCATACCAGAAGATGCTGGATGTCACGTGGGGCGTCCCTATCGGTGTTCGGGCGCCAGTCTAGCAGCGCACCATTTCCGGCGTGCTGACCGGGACCACGAACGATCAGCGCCACCCACCAAAGCCCGGCCACGCAACCGAATCGCTCAGCCACCGTGGTAGTGATCCTCGTCGACGGCCGTGCGCCGTGGAGCATCGTTGAGCGGCAGGCGGGCCGGCGGGATGCTCGACATCGGACGAAAGCTGAAGTAATGATGCAGCGCGTCGATCATGTGACGTATTTCGCTGGGCGCGGAGACTAGTTCGAAACCGGAATCGAAGCTGCCCGGCGTGACGTCCTCACGGGACCAGCGGCAGGTTGCACTGAAGTCGACGCAACGCAGCTGGCCATGCTGACCGGGAATCTTCAGACGCATCTCGAAGCGCGCATCGACCATCATCGGATAGGGACTGATGAGCATCAGCCCGGTCTCTGAAAGGTTGCCGATGAAACCTAGTGGCTTGTCGGTGAAACGATTGAAAACGTTGAGGTAGTACGGCAACTGGTGCCGCTGGATACTGCGCTGATTGGTCATGTTCATCGTTCCCGCCTGCCGCACGTTTGATTGCCGTGACCATCGCCCGCCGCTCAGCTGCAGCTCTGACTGATACGACTGGCCAACTGCCGCCGCGCCGCCCCTATCTCCTCATCACTGTAGTAGACCCGTCCTCCGTTTGCATCGGCACGAAAGTAGCGGCCACCTCGGGACAGACTCGACAATTCCTGACGCAACTGACGGCACGTCTGCTCGCGCTCGGCACGGCGTGTGCTGGCGGCGTCATCGGCCAGCTGCTGCTCTTGCCGACGGGCCTCGTGAAATCGTTCGGTACGCGCCTCCCGCTCGCGAGTCGCGTCGTCACGCTCGATGACCTGCGGTCGCACCTCGACCTGCTCAGCACCGGCGCGCGGCTGCGAGCCGAAATGTACATTTCCCTGGGAATCTACCCAGCGGTAAATACCAGCCGTTGCACACGGCGCGACCAGCAAGCCTGCGAACAGTATGGATGCGACACGCATGGGTTCCTTCCCGTCCAGTCACGATGACCAGCTCAGTTTCACGGTTTGACGGGATGGGTCACTACCCGCTCCTCGGGTTGATAGTGCCCCAACTGACGCAACGTCTCCAGTCTGGCGCGGCCACGGAAGGCGTATTCGCTAGCTGGATAACGGGCCTGGATGAATCGATAGGTTTCCGCCGCATCGACGAACAAGCCCTGGCGCTCCAGGCATTGGCCACGCAACAGCGAAATTTCCGGCTGAAGGTTGTCACGGGGACGACTGCGACGCTCGGCCTGGGAGAGTTCGAGCATCACCTTGTCGCAATCGTCGTTGCGGTAATGGGTATAGGCGGCATCAAGATGGCGGTCGAGTGCACTTCTGCTGCTACAGCCTACGCTGAGAGTGGCCAGAAAAAGAATGGCAAGGGTTCGCATGGGTTAGTAATCCTCCGATGCCGGCTTATCGACCATGACGAGAAAAACTGCAGCCCGCTCGGCGCCCGAACGATGTGCCGTCCCGCCCCTTAAAGAGTAGTGAAAGCCAACGATGACTACAGCCGCACGCCATAGTAGCCTCCGGCCCATTCAGAAAAAGGAGCAATGAATGACTTCGCGCCGTACCAAAATCGTCGCCACGCTAGGCCCGGCCAGCAGCTCGCCGGAAGTACTGGAAAAAATGATCCTGGCCGGACTCGATGTCGCGCGCCTGAACTTCTCTCATGGTGCGCCGGATGAGCATCGCGCCCGGGCGCAACTGGTACGGGATATCGCCGCACGACATGGCCGTTTCGTCGCGCTGCTGGGCGACCTGCAGGGACCGAAGATTCGCATCGCCAAGTTCACCAACAAGCGCATCGAGCTGGCCGAAGGCGACAGCTTTCGCTTCTCCGTCACCCACCCGCGCGACGCTGGCAACCAGGAAGTGGTCGGCATCGACTATCCGGACCTGGTCAAGGATTGCAGCGTCGGCGACGAGCTGCTACTCGACGATGGCCGTGTGGTCATGCGCGTCGATGCGACGACCGCCGATGAATTGCACTGCACCGTGCTGATCGGCGGTCCGCTGTCGGACAACAAAGGCATCAACCGTCGCGGCGGTGGCTTGACCGCTCCCGCGCTGACCGCCAAGGACAAGGCCGACATCAAGCTGGCCGCGGATCTGCAGCTGGACTACCTGGCTGTCTCATTCCCGCGCGACGCCGCCGATATGGAACTGGCCCGCCGTCTGCGCGACGAGGCCGGCTCCAGCGCCTGGCTGATCGCGAAGATCGAGCGCGCCGAGGCGGTTGCCGACGACGAAGCCCTCGACGGGCTTATCCGTGCCAGCGATGGCGTGATGGTCGCTCGCGGCGATTTGGGCGTGGAAATCGGCGATGCCGAGCTGGTTGGCATTCAGAAGAAGATCATTCTCCACGCACGTCGCAACAATAAGGTGGTGATCACCGCGACCCAAATGATGGAGTCGATGATCCAGAGCCCGATGCCGACCCGCGCCGAGGTTTCCGATGTAGCCAACGCCGTGCTCGACTACACCGATGCGGTCATGCTGTCGGCGGAAAGCGCCGCTGGCGAATACCCGATCGAAGCGATTAAGGCGATGGCGCGCGTCTGCGTCGGCGCCGAGAAACATCCGACCAGCATCAAGTCCGGCCACCGCCTCGGCCAGCGCTTCGAGCGCAGCGATGAAAGCACGGCGCTCGCGGCGATGTACACCGCCAACCATTTCCCGGGCGTCAAGGCGATCATCAGCCTGACCGAAAGCGGCTATACCACGCTGATCATGTCGCGCATCCGCTCCTCGGTGCCGATCTTCGCCTTCACCCCGCATCGCGATGCCCAAGCCCGCGTGGCACTGTTCCGTGGCGTGCAGACCGTTCCGTTCGACCCAGCCGCACTGCCGGCCGACAAAGTCAGCCAGGCGGCGGTAGACGAACTGGTCAAGCGCAACATCGTGCAGCCGGGCGATTGGGTCATCCTGACCAAGGGCGACAGCTATCACGACTCCACGGGCGGCACCAACACCATGAAGATCCTACGCGTCGGCGATCCGCTGAGCTGACAACCACGCCGAAAGGTATGGCCCGTGCTGCCATGCCTTTCGGCACGCTTCATTTTCAACCAATCGCGGGCGTCCTCGCTCAGGCCTGACGGACCAGGAACGCATCGCTCAGAATTTGACCTCGGGCTATCCCCGCCAGAAACATGTGTTTGGCGCTTTCCTCGACGAAAGCAGCTCCGCCGCAGATCAAAACCCGCTCCTGCCGCGACGCCACGCGCAGCGCTTGCAGCACGTCTTGCGCCTGCCTCCGCTCGAAATATTTCACGCTCAGATTTTCGTGCTGCCCGGCGAGACGCTCCAGTTCGGCTCGCAGATAGGATTCACCCCGACAGAAATGCAGCAGCCGAACAGGCCCGGTATGCCCCTGCCGCAGCGCTTCGCGCAAAATGGACCAGAGCGGCGCAAGCCCGGTGCCGGCAGCCAGTAACAGTAAGGGCTGGGTCTGCCAGCCGACGTCGTAATGCAGCGCGCCCTGGTGTAGCTGGCCGAGACGCAGGCTATCGCCAAGAATCAGGTTGCGCGCCGCCTCGCTGAAGGCTCCGGGTCTGGCGCAGTCCAGGTGGAACTCAAGCCAAGGCTCTTCGCCCGGAACGCTGGCGAGCGAATAGGAACGCGCGATACCGTCGCCAGTCCACAGCAGCGCATGCTGACCCGCGCGGTAGCGCACAGGGCGATCGGGCATCAGGCGCAACCGAAGAACATCCCCACCGAACCAGTCGAGCCCCTCCACGCGCGTCGCCACGCCCTCTCGCTGGGGGTCGAACGGGGCGACTTCGACGTCTTCGGTCACGGTGCATTGACAGGCGAGCCGCCAGCCCTGCAGACGCTTACCGACATCGAGCGCATCCGGGCGAGCATCCTCTGGTTCACCCGCCACGCACCGTACCAGGCAGGCATGGCAGCGCCCCGCACGGCAGCTGTAGGGCACGTTCAGACCCGCGCAGTTGAGCGCATCGAGCAGGTTGCTGCCCTCACTCACGCGCCAGGACCGAGCCCCGCAACGGATCTCAGGCATCGACAGCCGCCCAGCTTGCTTCGCAGCGGTTACGTCCATTTTCTTTGGCGCGGTACAGCGCCTCGTCCGCCCGTTGCAACGCCTCGCCCAGGTCATCGCCGGCATTGAGCAACGTAAGCCCGACCGACAGGCTGAGATGCCCTGCCTGCATATTCACATCCAGTGGCTGGGCATTAGCGAACGCCTCGCGCAGGCGCTCACAACAGGCACTGAACTGCTCGGCGTCGGTGTGCGGCAGCAGCAACACGAACTCCTCGCCGCCGTAACGAGCGAGTATGTCGCCGTCGCGTAGACACGAGCGCGCCACCGAGGCGAAGGTCTGCAGCACACGATCACCCGTGGCGTGTCCGTGCAGGTCGTTAATCCGTTTGAAATGATCGAGATCGATCAGGGCGAGACCAGACCTGTGCCCCGCACGCAGCCGGTTCAGCTCATCCTCGGCTCGCCGGAGAAAATGCCGACGGTTGTACAGCCCGGTCAGCTCGTCCGTGGACGCCAGATCCTCCAGCTGCCTCATCATGCCGCGCAGCGTCTCCTGATGCGCCTGGAGGGCGAAACGACGCTGGCGCATGCGCTGACGCAGCTTATAGACGTACCCGACGAACAGGCACATCCAGATCAAAGTGACCAACAACACACCGGTCTGCAGCAACGCCACCTGCGGGTCGCGCAGTTGCCCCTGCTGAGCGTCATACAACGACATGCCGACGAAGCTGAGCAACGCCAGCACAGCGTAGCGGGTGAAGACCTTTGGATGGAGAAATACCGCAAACATCAGCACCAGCACATAAAGCACCAGCAGCGAGCCGCGGTTGTCGCCGAGATTGAACAGAAAGAAGGTCAGCCAGACCAGCGCAACCAGCACCTGCGGTTCGGTCAGGCTGGGGTCGCGAAAGCGCAGATTGTGGCCTCGGTAGAAGATCCCGAAGAACACCAGTTGGCTGGCCAGAATCATCACCGAACCGACTATCGCAGTGTCCAGCGGCGCCTGGTAGAACCCACCGGCCACGGTGATCCAGGTCAAAAGCAAAGCAAGGCCATAGGTGCCGGCCGCCATGCCGAAACGTTTGGTCACCAGTTGCTGAAGCGCCTGCTGATCGCTTTCGTCACGAAGCGTGCGCATGGAATCCATCCCATAGTGGCAATTCGACGCACTTTACGCTGACCGAGCGAAAAAGCCCATAAGCAGCCGTTTCGAAGCTGCGGCGAGATATCAATCGACTCGATTGCGACCATTCTGTCGCCTTCTGCCAACGAACCTTCATATACCTTGCGCCTGTATGAAGCCTGCGGCTCGTTCTCTCGTTTGATGATCGATTGACGGCCGCGCCGCCCCGGTTCCTCTGTGCATCCCTTCACCTTTGGTCCGTCTGTGTACCCGCCCGGTCGGCGGGTTATACTGCCGCGCCTTTTTTATCCCGCGCGTGTCGGTCTCTTCTCGACACGCCCGTCTCCGCCCCGCCAAGAGGACGCGCTGCATGACCGTGATCAAGCAAGACGACCTGATTCAAAGCGTTGCAGACGCTTTGCAGTTCATTTCTTACTACCACCCCGTCGATTTCATCCAGGCGATGCACGAAGCCTATCTGCGTGAAGAGTCGCCAGCCGCGCGTGACTCCATGGCGCAGATCCTGATCAACTCGCGCATGTGCGCCACCGGCCATCGGCCGATCTGCCAGGACACCGGCATCGTCACCGTCTTCGTGCGCGTGGGAATGAATGTGCGCTGGGATGGCGCCACCATGAGCCTGGACGACATGATCAACGAGGGCGTTCGCCGCGCCTACAACCTGCCGGAAAACGTCCTGCGTGCTTCGATCCTCGCCGACCCGGCGGGTTCCCGCAAGAACACCAAGGACAACACCCCGGCCGTCATCCACTATTCCATCGTCCCCGGCGACAAGGTGGAAGTGGATGTTGCAGCCAAGGGCGGCGGCTCGGAAAACAAGTCGAAAATGGCCATGCTCAACCCGTCCGACTCCATCGTCGACTGGGTACTCAAGACCGTACCGACCATGGGCGCCGGCTGGTGCCCGCCGGGCATGCTCGGCATTGGCATCGGCGGTACTGCCGAGAAGGCTGCGGTGATGGCCAAGGAAGTGTTGATGGAGTCCATCGACATTCATGAATTGAAGGCACGCGGCCCGCAGAACCGCATCGAGGAGCTGCGCCTGGAGCTGTTCGAGAAGGTCAACCAGTTGGGTATCGGCGCTCAGGGCCTCGGCGGCCTGACCACCGTGCTCGACGTGAAGATCATGGATTACCCGACCCACGCCGCATCGCTGCCGGTGTGCATGATCCCCAACTGCGCCGCCACCCGCCACGCGCACTTCGTGCTCGACGGTTCCGGCCCAGCCGAACTCACGCCGCCGCCACTGGATGCCTACCCGGAAATCGTCTGGGAAGCCGGCCCGAGCGCGCGTCGCGTCAATCTCGACACCATCACCCCGGAAGAAGTACAGAGCTGGAAGCCGGGCGAAACCGTCCTGCTCAACGGCAAGATGCTCACCGGTCGCGACGCGGCGCACAAGCGCATGGTCGACATGCTGAACAAGGGTGAAGAGCTGCCGGTGGACCTCAAAGGCCGCTTCATCTATTACGTCGGCCCGGTCGATCCGGTGGGCGACGAAGTGGTTGGTCCGGCTGGCCCGACCACTGCGACCCGTATGGACAAGTTCACCCGCCAGATCCTTGAAAGCACCGGCCTCTTGGGCATGATCGGCAAATCCGAGCGCGGCCCCATCGCCATCGACGCGATCAAGGACAACAAGGCCGTCTACCTGATGGCAGTTGGCGGTGCTGCCTACCTCGTGGCTCAGGCGATAAAGAAGTCCAAGGTGTTGGCCTTTGCCGAACTGGGCATGGAAGCCATTTACGAGTTCGAAGTGAAGGACATGCCGGTGACCGTCGCTGTAGACACTAACGGCGAGTCGGTGCACATCACCGGGCCTGCGATCTGGCAGAGCAAGATTGCCGAAAACCTGGCGGTTGAAGTGCAATAACTTCAACTAGGTGCCGCTATTGCCGGCGCAGAGTGATGACGAACCCCGCTATTTAGCGGGGTTCGTTTTTCAGGGCATGTCGTTTTTGAATGACCTACTGACTCTATGAACATCGGCGAGCCCATGGGAGAGCATTCACCGTGAGGTGCGTCTCACCGAAGCGGCACGGTGCAGGCCTTTTACTTACAGCAGTGACGTCACCGCCGGGCTTGGTGCAGCCTGATAAACAACGCCTCGACTTTTTCCCGCGCCCACGGGGTTTTGCGCAGGAAGGTCAGGCTCGATTTGATGCTGGGATCGCTCTTGAAGCAGCGAATATCGACGCGCTGCGCTAGCCCGTCCCAGCCGTACCGCGCCTGTAGCTCGACAAGGATGGCTTCGAGCGTCATGCCATGGAGCGGGTCTTTCGTGGGTTCTCGCACTGAGGGCCTCTGTATCCGAAACCGTCCGAGACGGCCAATAGCAAAAGACCCAGCGAATGCCAGGTCCTTCGTCCCGTCAGCATCTTACAGCGTGATGCGCGTACCGAGCAGCTCCAGAAACGCTGCCAGCCACGCCGGATGCGCCGGCCAAGCCGGTGCCGTGACCAGGTTGCCTTCGGTATGCGCCTGATCGACCGGGATGTCCACGAATTCACCGCCGGCCAGCTTCACTTCCGGCGCGCAAGCTGGATAGGCGCTACAGGCACGGCCCTTCAGCACGCCCGCGGCGGCGAGCAACTGAGCGCCATGGCAAACCGCAGCAATGGGTTTTTTCGCGTCGTCGAACGCCCGTACCAGGTTGCATACCTGCTCGTTCAGTCGTAGGTATTCGGGTGCGCGACCGCCAGGTATCACCAGCGCGTCGTAGTCTTCGGCACGCACCGAAGCGAAATCGAAGTTCAGCGCAAAATTGTGGCCGGGTTTCTCGCTATAGGTCTGATCGCCTTCGAAATCGTGAATCGCGGTGCGCACCGTATCGCCCGCTTTCTTATCCGGGCAGACGGCATGCACGCTGTGCCCGACCATCTGCAGCGCCTGGAACGGCACCATGGTTTCGTAATCTTCGACGTAATCGCCGACCAGCATCAGAATCTTCTTCGCAGCCATCGAAACACACTCCCAGTAAGTGTTGGTTAACGGCCAACGCCCGGTCAGCCGCTTCGGTTGAATATGTTGATCACCAGTCGATCAAGCAACCCCCACATTCTTTGATAAAGGCGCAGGCGCAGCGGGCGGGCGTGCCAACGTTGCAGGTCGATCTCCAAACTGTGTGAAAAGTCTCGCTCGAAGCTCTCCGCCACCTCGGTGCTGAGCGATTTATCAAGCGCCTCGAGGTTGGCTTCCAGATTCCAGCGCAGATTCCAGTGATCGAAGTTGCACGACCCGATGCTGACCCAGTCGTCGACCAATACCACTTTCAAGTGCAGAAAGTGTGGCTGATATTCATGAATACGCACGCCGGCCCGCAGCAGTCTCGGGTAGTAGCGCTGGCCGGCGTAGCGCACCGACGGGTGATCGGTGTTGCGACTGGTCAGAAGCAAGCGCACTTCGACGCCGCGCCTTGCCGCACGCATCAGCTCTCGGCGGACCCTGCCCGTGGGCAGGAAATAAGGGGTCGCCAGCCAGATGCGCCGTTCCGCGCGCTGCAGGTTTCGCAGCAGGCTATGAAGGATGTCGCTATGCTGCCGCGCCGCCGCGTAGGCAACCCGCCCCAGCCCCACTCCACCATGGGGGTTGGCCGGAATTTTCGGAAGCCGTTGTGGCAGCGGCAACTGCCAGATACGGCGCTTCAGGCATAGTGTCCATTGCGTGTCGAACAGCCGCCGCCAGTTCTCTATCAATGGCCCCGCGATTTCCACCATCGCCTCGTGCCAGTGCTCATCCGGTTTGGTTGGGTTCCAGAACTCGTCGGTAGCCCCGGCACCACCGACAAAGCAGCAACTGTCATCAATGATGATCAACTTACGATGGTCGCGATGCAGGTTGCGAAATCGCAGCCGCAGTTTCAGCGGGTTGTACTGACGCAGCTCGACACCCGCGTCGGATAGCCGCTGCCGCGCCTTCTGCCCCAGCTTCAAACAGCCGAAGCCATCGAACAGGCAACGCACCCTCACACCACGCGTGGCCGCAGCCGCCAATGCGTCGATCAGCAGATCGGCGCACTGGCCGTCTTCTACCAGATAAAGCTCAACGTCGATCCGTCGTTCTGCCGCCTCGATGCATTCCAGTATCCGCGGGAAGAATGCCGGACCGTCGATCAGCAAGCGAAAACGGTTGCCGTCTCGCCAAGGAAAAATCTCCCCGGCGAGCATCACGAGAGGAGCCTCCGGGCAACCGAAGCCGCGCTCCGAGGGAGGATTTCGTTATAGCGGCTAGACATTCATTCCGTGTCCTGATGAGTTCTCTGCGGCGTGCTTCCGATGAGCAGCCAAACGCAGGAGCGATGGCCCAGCGCCGTTGCGGCACGCCTGTTATAGGTCCGTACGGCAGCGCAGAGTTCCCGGATATAACGGTCCGACATCTCCGCAACGAGCCGAACGAGACCGGTTCAGACATACCGAAAGCGCCGATGGTGCTTTGGCAGCCATGGACCTTCACCCTAACGGCAACTCGATCACGTCACAGCCCGATGTCAACTAAGGCGGCAAGCATCTCAAGGGACTGTTCAGCGTTATCGTGCAACAGCGAAACGGGAAAAGATTCTAAACTCGTCGCATGAACTATCTCGCACACCTCCACCTTGGCGGCCCGCAGCCCGGCGAATTGCTCGGCAGCCTGTATGGCGATTTCGTCAAGGGCTCCTTGCAGGGCCGCTGGCCCGCCGATATCGAAGCCGGCATTCGCCTGCACCGGCAGATCGATGCGTTCACCGACAGCCACCCACTGGTACTACAGGCCAAGCAGCGTTTTCCCGGCGAACGGCGACGCTATGCCGGCATATTGATCGACCTATTTTTCGACCACTGCCTGGCCGCGCACTGGCATGACTACGCCGATGAGCCCTTGCAGGACTTCACCACTCGCGTGTATCGGGTTCTACGAGAGGAAGCCGAGTTGCCCGGCAAGCTGGCGCAGATAGCGCCACGCATGGCCGCTCAGGACTGGCTCGGCAGCTACCGAAATTTCGCCGTGATGGAACAAGTCGTTGCCGGCATGAGTAGCCGGTTGTCGCGTCCGCAAGGCCTCGCCGGCGGGTTCGAGGAGCTGGAACGGCTATATCTGCCGCTCCAGCAGGATTTCCACGACTTCTACCCGCAGTTGCAGGCGTTCGTTCGGCTCAGCGAAGCCGAGACGAAGTAACCATTAGCTGTCGTAACCGGGGCATTGCTGATCGAGCTTGCGCAGCAGCGCCGGCCAAGCCAGCGCGCCGCCCATGCCTTGCTTGCTGCGCGTAACACCGGCAGCCATGGCCTTGGCTCCGGCGAGAATCTGCTCGGGGATCGGAATCAGCTCGGCGCCGCCAGTCTGGGCCATCACCTGTATTTCGCAGGCACGCTGGAAGATGAACATCATCAGAAAGGTATCGGCAATGCTCCCGCCGCAGGTCATCAGGCCATGATTGTGCAGGAGCATGAAGCCGGTCTCGCCGAGATCGGCCTGCAACCGGGCCTTTTCATCATGGTTGAGCGCCACGCCTTCGTAGCCATGCGTGGAAAGGCTGGCGAGTACGAACAGCGCTTGCTGGCTGATCGGCAACAACCCCTGCTTCTGCGCCGACACCGCGACGCCGGCTGCGGTATGGGTGTGCATTACGCAGGCCACGTCGTGACGCACCTCATGCACGGCGCTATGGATGGTGTAACCCGCCGGATTGATGTCGTCGGGCGTGCCCATCAGCTTGTTGCCGGCCAGATCGATCTTCACCAAGCTGGAGGCCGTCAGTTCGTGAAACATCAGCCCGTAGGGGTTGATCAGGAATTCATCGGTGTCAGGAATCTTCGCCGAGATATGGGTAAAGATCAGGTCATCCCAGCCATGCAGGGCGACCAGTCGATAGCAAGCAGCCAGATCGGCGCGAGCCCGCCATTCGGCGGCACTGACCTGATTCTTCAGCGATTGGATCGAATGCAGAGCGGTCACGGGCACCTCTTCTTGTTGTTTTACGGTGCCTGAATTCTAGCCAGCGTCTGCCTGTTCGGAAGTCGCCTTTGCAGCCAGCCTGATGGCCGCAGAGGACACGCTCAGCCCCGCAGGGCTGCAGCGAAACGTTCCAGCCAAGGCTCGGCGTCGCTTTCGGGCGTGACCGTTTCACTGGCATCGAGGCGCAGCATCTCCTGCGTTTCACGCATACCCAGCTCGGCATAGAGTTCACGGATCAGCTCGCCACCGCCACAGAAGGTATCGCCATAGCTGGCGTCGCCCAGCGCGATGACGCCGCCAGGCATGCCCTGCCAGGCCGGAACCTGATCGCGGATGGCCGAATACAGTGGAATGAAGTTGTCGGGCAGCTCGCCCATGCCAGTCGTGGCGGTTACGACCAGCAGCGCCTGCGGGCCGAAATCGAGAATCTGAGGCAGCTGCGCGCGCGGATCATGCCAGGCGTCGAAACCCGCCGCCTTCAGCTTTGCGGCGGCATGGCGGGCGACGTCTTCGGCTGTGCCGTAGACCGTACCGGAAAGGATGGCGACTTTCATGATGGGCTCCGTTGCGAATTGAAGCCGAGCATTATGCCGTATTTGGCACCGACGCCCCGCTTGGGTGGAGCTACGCTGATAACGGTGGCGCAGACTCGAGGCGACAAGGGAATTAATCGTCCAGCAAGTTGTCGCAAGGCGGTCCTGACAGAGGATTTGCGGACGCAGCCACAAGGCATGGGCAGGCCTGCTGCCATTGAGAGGGAAATCTGATGCCAGAAAAGACCGTACTCACCAGCGCCGAGCTGGCGTATATCAATCAACTTACCAGCGGCCCGCAAACCGAATCGGGCGAAGCACAGGGCGGTTTTCAGCTCGACGGCGGCGAGCGCGCCAACGGCCTGCTACTGCAGCTTGCGGCGAAAGCCAACCTGACGCTCGACGCGGAACTCGACGACTACTGCATGTCGTTCCCGCTGCAGCTGACCCGCGACGAACTTCAGACAATCCGACTACAACTCGCCCCCCCCACCATATACGAGCGTGGGCCGGTTCTTCGCGCCTGGCGCCTGCACCTGGACGAACCCCTGCCCCTGCTCTCCGATAACGGTGACGAGACCGCGCTGAGCGTCCATGAGTTATCACCCAACGGGCTGCTGGTGGACGCCGGCCCCCAAAAGGCACCCAAGCATCTGCATGTGAGGCTGGCGCTGCCTGGCGAGACACCGTTCATGATCGACGCACGCCGGGTACGCGTTGCCGAAGACGGGTTGGCGGCCTATGAAGTCGAACAGCCACATGACAAGGACGCCGAACGCATCCGTTCGTATTTGTACGAGCAGCATCAGCGCCTGCATCCAGAGTTGCAGCCGGAACTCCCGGTCGACATGCTCGTCGACACGCCCAGCCATTCATAGGGCTCGCTCCTGTTTCATACCGCGCCGCTTCGCCAGACGCGGCCATTCGAAGGCTGCAGAGTACTGCCAGAAATCACCCTGGTGTAAGCTGACGGGCCATGCGTGGCGCCAGCATCGCAGCCGTGCGCGATCGTTGACCAGCGACAGTCGACCCCAGAAGATATGACCCAGCCAACGGCCCCAATCCTGATTACCGGTGCCAGCCAGCGCATCGGCCTGCATTGCGCTGAACGCCTGCTCGATGATGGGCAACCGGTGGTCGTCACTTACCGAACAGATCGACCGAGCCTCGCCCGGCTACGCGAACGCGGTGCCGTGACCTTGCAGGCGGATTTCTCCGGAGCGGCGGGCATTCATGCCTTCATCGCAGCTCTCAAACAGCAGACCCGCCATCTACGTGCGATCGTCCACAACGCATCGGACTGGCTTCCCGAAGCATCGGGCGAGGAAGCCGAGATGTTCCAGCGCATGTTCGACGTGCATATGCTCGCGCCCTATCTGATCAACCTTCACTGCGCGCAGCTGCTGCGGCATGGAGGTCCGGCCGATATCGTCCATATCGGCGACGATGTCACCCGTATCGGCAGCAAGAAACACACCGCCTATGCCGCCAGCAAAGCTGGGCTGGACAACCTCACCCTTTCGTTTGCCGCCAGCCTGGCACCGGCCATCAAGGTCAATGGCATCGCGCCGGCCCTGATACAGTTCAACGAAGGTGACGACGAGGACTATCGACGCAAGGCGCTGGCAAAATCCGCGCTGGGTATCGAGCCCGGCGCCGAGGTGATCTACCAGAGCCTGCGTTATCTGCTCGATAATCCCTACGTCACCGGCACCACACTGACCGTCAATGGCGGCCGTCATTTGATCTGATTTGCGAAGGAATCCCATGCCTAGACTGGAACCCGCCATGGCGCGCATCCGCGTCAAAGATCTGCGACTACGCACCTTCATCGGCATCAAGGAAGAAGAAATCCTCAACCAGCAGGACGTGCTGATCAACCTGACGATGCTGTATCCCGCAGCGGACGCCGTGCGCGATAACGATATCGAATGCGCGCTGAATTACCGCACCATCACCAAGGCGATCATTCAACACGTCGAGAACAACCGCTTCGCCCTGCTCGAACGGCTCACTCAGGAAATCCTCGACCTGGTCATGACGCATCCGCAGGTGCGTTACGCCGAGGTCGAAGTGGACAAACCCCACGCGCTGCGCTTCGCCGAATCGGTATCGATCACGCTTGCCGCGCATCGCGACTGAGCATCCCGCACCGGAAGGCGGGTTGGTCTCGTTGCCTGGCCCATGGCAACCGCCAAGGTTATGATCCGCCCACGTCTGCAACGCCGAGGCCCATGACATGAATGATCAACAACGCACCGAACTCGAAGCTGCCGCATTCCGCCGCCTGGTCCAGCACCTGCGTAGCCGTCCCGATGCGCAGAACATCGACCTGATGAACCTGGCCGGCTTCTGCCGCAACTGCCTGTCGAAGTGGTACAAAGCCGCCGGCGACGATCTGGACATCGAAGTCAGCCTCGACGAGGCGCGCGAAGAGGTTTACGGAATGCCCTACGCCGAGTGGAAGAAGCGCTACCAGAAAGAAGCCACACCCGAGCAGCAGGCCGCCTTCGACAAGGGGCAAAACTCATGACCAGCCTTGCTGACTTCCGCGCCAGCCTGCGCAATCGCAAGCACCCTTTCAGCGAGACGCTGGCCTATATCGACAGTGTCTATGACTACCAGCCCAGCCGCTTCATCAACGGCAACGTGGAAAACGCCGCCGGAGAAAACGAAGGCTCGTGCAAAACGCTTGGGCTGGCAGTGTTGGAAGGATTCACCACCGAAGAGGCGCTGCTGGCGTTCGGCGAGCATTATCAATCGGTGCTGGCCAACCCCAGCGGATCCGACCACCGCAATATCCGCGCGTTGATGGAGACCGGCCTGCCGGGTGTGCGCTTCGATCAGCAGCCGCTGACAGCCAAGGAATAAAAAAGGGCCGGCCAGGCACTTGGGGAAGGCTTGATAGCGGACGGCCCTGAAACCAAAGAGGCCGGGCAAGTCTGCCCGCCCGGTGCAATGCCGGCCATTGCGTAATCCCGATTGCCGGAATAGGCAGGTGCTATTGGACCAAGGCTGCCAAAACAGGCCGGTGCGGTTCCGCCAAATCGAAACTGCAGGGATTGCCGCAACGGTGAGCCGACCTCAATCGTGGAGTCACCTTGCTGGCGTTGCCGAATGCTTTGCATAGACCCTGTCAGGCTTTTCCCACTCAGCCAAAGCCGGTAAGGTCCGAACCGTCTTACCGGAGTACTCCACATGCCCATCGCCGCCCTTTCCGGCCCACAGTACCTGCGTGAAGGCCTGAAGCTAATCCTGAGCCCAGGGCTACGGCTGTTCGTCATCCTGCCACTGACGGTCAACCTGCTGCTGTTCAGCGGGCTCATCTATATCGCTCTGCGCCAGTTCGGCGTCTGGGTCGATGCGTTCATGCCGAGCCTGCCCGAGTGGCTGATGTTTCTGGAGTACATCCTCTGGCCACTGTTCGTGATTCTGGTGGTGCTGATGGTGTTCTTCACCTTCACCATGCTCGCCAACATCATCGCGGCCCCGTTCAACGGCTTTCTCGCTGAAAAGGTCGAAACGGTGGCGCGCGGCGAAGACAGTTCGCCACCGTTCAGCTGGGCCGAGTTGCTGGCCATGCTGCCGCGCACCATTGGCCGTGAAGCACGCAAGCTGGCCTATTTCGCCCCGCGCGCGCTAGCACTGCTGATTCTCTCGTTCATCCCGGTGGTCAACCTGTTCGCCGCGCCGCTGTGGCTGCTGTTCGGCATTTGGATGATGGCCGTGCAGTACATCGACTATCCGGCAGACAACAACAAGCTGAGCTGGGCGGAAATGATGGTCTGGCTGCGTCAGAGGCGCTGGAAAAGCCTGAGCTTCGGTGCGGTGACCTATGCCGCGCTGCTGGTGCCGGTGTTGAACCTGCTGATCATGCCTGCCGCTGTAGCGGGCGCGACCCTATTCTGGGTTCGAGAAGGCGGCCAGAAACACTTGGTGCCTGTCGCCACTCAGTGAACTGCGGGAGGGGTTGCTGTCTAGATTCGAACACATCGAATTCAGGAGCCCTTCCCAATGGCGCTTTCCGCACTATCGATAAATTGCACACTCAAAGCCTCCCCCAACACGTCGTCCTGCAGCTTGCTGCTGAGCCAGGCCGAGCGGGAATTGGAAAAGCTCGGCGTGTCCTGCGAGCAGCTACGCGCGGTGGATTTCAACATCAAACCGGGCGTGACCTCTGACGAAGGCCCGGGCGATGACTGGCCGATGATCCGCGAGAAGATACTCGCCGCAGACATTCTTTTGCTGGGCACGCCCATCTGGCTGGGGCATCCGTCCAGCATCTGCCAACGAGTACTCGAGCGTCTCGACGCATTTCTCAGCGAAACCGACGATCAGCAACGGATGGTCTCTTATGGTCGGGTCGCCTGCGTCGCCGTGGTCGGCAACGAAGACGGCGCCCACCACGTAGTGGCCGAGCTGTACCAGGGGCTGAACGATGTGGGCTTCAGCATCCCCGCCAACGGCTGTACCTACTGGGTCGGCGAGGCTATGGGTTCGACGGACTACAAGGATGCAGGCCCGCGCGAGAAAACCGCCAATACCAATGCGATGCTGGCTCGCAACGCCGTGCACTTGGCGAAACTGCTCAAACAGTCTGGCTACCCCGGCGCTGAATGACAGCACGGGAGCAAGCTTGCCGGCGATGCCGCACGACGGCGCGTTCGCCAGCAAGCCGGCTGCTGCTTTTTCACACCACCCCGTAGGCTCAAGCCAACGTCTTCAACGCCTCACGGCTGAACGGCAGGATGTCCTGCATGCGTCCGTCACGCACTTTCAGCGCCCAATCCGGATCGCAGATCAGCGCGCGCCCTACCGCAACCAGATCGAACTCCTCCTTGTTCAGACGCTCGAGCAGGCCTTCGATATTGGCCGGCTGCGCCACTTTGTCGGTCTTGACCATGAACTGCAAGAACTCACCGTCCAGCCCCACGCTACCCACAGTGATGGTCGGCTTGCCGGTGAGCTGGCGTGTCCAGCCGGCCAGGTTGAGATCCGAACCTTCGAATTCCGGCTCCCAGAAACGACGTGTAGAGCAATGGAAGATGTCCACGCCTGCAGCCGACAGCGGTGCCAGGAATTCGCCCAGCGCTTCTGACGTGGTCACCAGGCGTGCGGTGTAGTCCTGCTGCTTCCACTGCGAGAAGCGGAAGATGATCGGGAACTCCGCGCCCACCGCAGCCCGCACCGCGCTGATCAGCTCGATGGCGAAGCGCGAGCGGTTGGCCAGACTGCCACCGTATTCATCGGTGCGCTGATTGCTGCCTTCCCAGAAGAACTGGTCGATGAGATAGCCATGAGCCCCGTGAATTTCGACGCCATCCATGCCGATGGCCTTGGCATCCGCAGCCGCCTGGGCGAAAGCCGCGATCACGTCCTGGATGTCCTGCTTGGTCATGCCGTGGACGACGACCTGATCGTCCTTGCGCTTCTCCATCGGCCCATACCCCAGCACTTCCGGCTCCGGCTCGGTACCCTTGCGGCGCACATTGCCGACGTGCCAGAGCTGTGGAACGATCTTGCCACCCGCGGCATGCACCGCATCGACCACTACCTTCCAGCCAGAGAGAGCATCCTCACCATGGAAGCGCGGCACCTGCGGATAACCATTGGAAGCCTGGTGGCCGACCGTGGTGCCCTCGGTAATGATCAGCCCAACACCCGAAGCGGCACGGCGACGGTAGTACTCGACGACGTCAGCGGTCGGCACACCGTTGGGCGAGAAGGAACGGGTCATCGGCGCCATTACCACGCGGGTCGGCAATTGCAGACTGCCAAGCTGGAATGGCTGAAACAGGGCATTTACGGCTGCGGACATCGTTGTCTCCTTGTTGATTCGGGTTCAAAAGCGACCGGTCGTCTCACCGTTCGTCACAAAAAATCAGCGCAACGTCAGCAGACGCTCCAGCTGGGTCAGAAAGCTGTTCAGCGGCACGACACTGCGACCCACCTTCATGCGTAGAAGCGCGCCTTCCCAGGCGTTGCCGATGAATTCGGCAAGCGCCTGACAATCAGTGCTCCGATCTATTTCTCCTGCATTGCGGGCCTGCTCGAGGCAGGCCGCCAGCACCTCGACGGAGCGCAGCAGAATGGCTTCCACCTGACACCCGATCGGCTGCGACAACTCGGCCATCTCGAAGCTCAGGCTCCCGATAAAGCAGTGATACTCCGGAGATTCCTGGCGAGCGAAATGCGCGACCAGTTCAGCGTAATAAGCGAGGACTCGCTCACGCGGACTCAGCACAGAGTTGGTCAACGCAGCCTGGTAGCGCGCCAGACGTGGCGTATAGAGATGCTCCAGGGCCTGCAGGGCGAAATCTTCCTTGCTGGCGAAGTAGTGATAGAACGACCCCTTGGGAATGCCGGCAGCCTGGACGATCTCCAGCACACCGGTGCCGTGATAGCCACGACGGGTCATCACCTGCGCGCCTTTGGCCAGGATCAGTTCACGCTTGTCGATTCGAGCTCGGCTGTTCATGAAACCGAGCATATGACCGGTCGTCTCGCGCGAACAGCATCATCCATGGCGCTTATTTCGCCGATACGATCGCGACGATGGCGGGGCGTTGATTGAGCGAAGAAGGGAAAAGCGCAGCGGCAATACCGCCGCGCAGAGAAGCGAAGGATCAGACGAGCGCGTTTTCGATCGCCTGGATCAGCGCTGGATCGTCCGGGGCGGTACGAGGCGAGAAACGCGCCAGCACACGGCCGTCCTTGTCGACGAGAAACTTCTCGAAATTCCAGCTGATGTCACCGGGAAAATCGGCCCCTTCGCCCGCCAGCAGGCGGTAGAGCGGATGACGTTGCGGGCCGTTGACTTCGAGCTTGCTGCTCAACGGAAAACTGATGCCGTAGTTCTCACTACAGAATCGCAGGATCTCCGCGTCGCTGCCCGGCTCCTGCGCGGCGAACTGGTTGCAGGGAATACCGAGCACACCGAAACCACGATCCTGATAACGCTGATGCAACGCCTGCAACCCGGCGTACTGAGGAGTCAAGCCGCACTCGGAAGCCACATTGACCACCAGCGTCAGCTGGTTCTTTAGCGGCGCAAGGGACAGCTCCTGGCCAGCGAGGCCGGGTAGGACCAAATCGTGGAACGCGCTCATTCGCTCTTCTCCAGAGGGTAAAAAAAGCGCTCCGGCATTACCGAAGCGCTTCGTCGCTCGACCGCCTCGGCCGGGCCTGTCGCCACCCGCTTGCTGCGAGGGGATCAGTGGTGATGACCACCTTCGCCATGGATGTGGCCATGGGCAACTTCTTCTTCGCTGGCATCACGCACGTCGACGATCTTGACATCGAAGTTCAGGCGCTGACCAGCCAACGGATGATTGCCGTCGACGATCACGTCATCACCTTCGACGTCACGGATAGTGACGATCTGCATACCGCCGTCCGGACCGGATGCATGGAACTGCATGCCAACTTCCAGCTCGTCAACGCCTTCGAACATGGCGCGATTGAGCGTCGCTACCAGCTCCGGGGTGTACTCACCGTAGGCGTCCTGCGGCTCGATGGCGACCGTCACGTGATCACCGCCCTGTTTGCCTTCCAAGGCCTTTTCCAGGCCAGAGATGATGTTGCCTGCACCGTGCAGGTAGACCAGCGGCGCGCCGCCGGCCGAGCTGTCGATTACCTCACCAGCGTCGTTGGTGAGTGTGTAGTCGATTGACACAGCCTTGTTCGCGGCAATCTGCATGAGGCAAAACCTTTTGCTGGGGAATGTGATGTCGAAGTTTAACCGCGAGCTGCGACGATTGCGAACCGAGCCCGGATAAACGGGACCAGCAACTGGTTGACAAAACCCTACGATGCGAGGTGCCGCATACAACCTTTGGAGAGCATCGGTCAGTCATGAGCTATGTCAATATCCGTCCACGCAAGCTAAGCGAAACTTCCAATAATTAATGCGCGTCCCGAGGAGCACCGATGTCGGCTCGAAACATCCTGGTGATTAACTGCGGCAGTTCGTCGATCAAATTCGCACTGGTCAACGAAACGCAAGCGACCTTCCCTTTGCAAGGCCTGGCAGAACGCATAGGCAGTCCTGAAGCGGTGCTTCACTGGCAGCGGGGAGACGACAAGCAGACGCTGGAAATCCCGGGCGCCGACCATCGCGCCGCACTGGAGCGATTGTTACCGCTCGCGCAGGAAGCGGCCGGCGGCAAGCTCGACGGCATCGGACATCGGGTCGTTCATGGCGGTGAACATTTCACCGGCTCCAGCCTGATCGACGAGCACGTGCTCAAGGCCATTCGTGACAGCGCCCAACTGGCGCCGCTGCACAACCCGGCCAACCTGGTCGGCATCGAAGCCGCCATCGCGCTGTTCCCTACCCTGCCGCAAGTCAGCGTATTCGATACGGCGTTCCACCAGACCATGCCCGAACACGCCTTCCGTTACGCCGTGCCCGAGTTCCTTTACAAGGAGCACAACGTCCGCCGCTATGGTTTCCACGGCACCAGCCACAACTATGTCAGCAAGCATGCCGCCGAAATGACCGGGCTGGCAGCGGATGACAGCTGCTGGCTGACCGCGCATCTGGGCAACGGCTGCTCGACCTGCGCCATCGTCAACGGCGAAAGCCGCGACACCAGCATGGGCCTTACGCCACTGGAAGGCCTGGTGATGGGCACGCGCAGCGGCGATGTCGACCCCAACCTGCACAGCTACCTGAACCGCACGCTGGGCTGGAGCCTCGAGCAGATCGATCGCGTGCTCAACCATGACAGCGGCCTGAAGGGCCTGTCGGGCCTGTCCAACGACATGCGCACCCTGTACGAAGCACGTGTTGCCGGGCACCCGGGCGCCAATCTGGCCTTCGAAGTGTTCTGCTATCGCCTGGCCAAATCCCTGGCGAGCATGGCTTGCGCCCTGCCGAAGCTCGACGGTCTGATTTTCACCGGCGGCATCGGCGAGAACTCCGTAGCGGTGCGCAGCCGCACCCTGGAACACCTCAAGCTGTTCAATTTCAAACTCGACGAAGAAGCCAACGCACGTTGCACACGTGGCGTCGGTGGAGAAATCCAGGCCGCAGGCAGTCCGCGCGTCCTGGTCGTTCCTACCAACGAAGAACGCCAGATCGCGCTGGACACGCTGGCATTGCTCGACGCCTGACAACCCGCCGACACGAACGCGCCTCTGCAAAACCCGACGACCGAGAAAGGCGTCGGGTTTCGTCCAATCAGCATCGCCTTCGCCCTTTGTTCGACAGGAGATCACCATGCATACGCTCTTCCTCGCCCCCTGCGGTTTCGGTGGCGGCCTCAACTCCATCAGCCTCGGCCTGATCCGTGCTTTGGAACGTGCCGGGTTGAAAGTCGGTTTCTTCAAGCCCATCGCCCAGCCCTTTCCGCTCGATCAGGGCCGCGAGCGCTCCTGCGTGCTGGTGAAAAACACGCTGAATATCTCTTCGCCAGAACCGCTCCCGCTGGAACAGGTGGAGCGCCAACTGGCCGATGGCGAACTGGACCTGCTGCTCGAAGATGTCGTCAGCCGCTACCAGGAGGTTGCAGCGGGCAAGGACGTAGTGATCGTCGAGGGGATGGTGCCGACGCGGGAGTTCAACCACACCTCGCGAATCAATACGCACCTGGCCAAGAGTCTGGATGCGGAAATCATCCTGATCGCCGCGCAGGGCAACGACACGCTCAAGCGCCTGGCCGAACGCATCGAAATCCAAGCGCAGTTGTTCGGTGGTGCCAAGGACCCGAAGGTGCTCGGCCTGGTCCTGAACAAGGTCAAGAGCGACGACGGCGTGGCGGCCTTCGTCGAACGCATGAAGGAACAGCTGCCGCTGCTCGGCACCCAGGATTTTCAGCTGCTCGGCGCGATTCCCTTCGCCGAGCAACTGAACGCCCTGCGCACCCGCGACATCGCTCAGCTGCTGGATGCCAAGGTGCTTCACGCCGGCGAAGCCGAACATCGCCGCGTGAGCAAGATCGTCCTGTGCGCCCGGGCAGTTCCCAATACCGTGCAGCTGCTCCAGCCTGGTGTGCTGGTAGTCACGCCGGGTGACCGCGACGACATCATCCTGGCTGCCAGCCTCGCCTCGCTCAACGGGGTCGATCTCGCCGGCCTGCTGCTGTGCAGCGACTTCGCTCCAGACCCACGCATTCTCGAGCTGTGCAAGGCGGCCCTGGACCGCGGCCTGCCCGTGATGACCGTGCAGACCGGTTCCTACGACACCGCGACTAACCTGTTCGGCCTGAACAAGGAAACTCCTTCCGATGATATCGAACGCGCCAGCCAGGTGACCGACTTCATCGCCACGCACCTGCAGCCCGACTTGTTGCACACGCGTCTCAGCGTACCGCGTAGCGAGCTGCGCCTTTCGCCGCCTGCATTCCGCTATCAACTGGTCAAGCGCGCCCAGCAGGCGAACAAGCGCATCGTCCTGCCGGAAGGCAACGAGCCGCGCACCATTCGCGCCGCGGCTATCTGCCAGGAGCGAGGCATTGCCCGCTGCGTCCTGCTGGCCAAGCCGGATGAAGTGCAGGCGGTCGCACGCGAACAGGGCATCAACCTGCCGGCCAGCCTGGAGATTCTCGATCCGGAGCTGATCATCGATCAATACGTCGAGCCCATGTGCGAGATGCGCAAGTCGAAAGGGCTCACCCCGAGCGATGCACGCGAGCAACTCAAGGACACCGTGGTGCTCGGCACCATGATGCTGGCGCTGGATGAAGTGGACGGCCTGGTTTCCGGCGCCGTGCATACCACCGCCAATACCATTCGCCCGGCGCTTCAGCTGATCAAGACCGCGCCTGGCTACAGCCTGGTGTCCTCGGTGTTCTTCATGCTGCTGCCGGATCAGGTACTGGTCTATGGCGACTGCGCGGTCAATCCCAACCCGAGCGCCACGGAGCTCGCGGAAATTGCTCTGCAGAGTGCCGAGTCGGCCGTCGCCCTTGGCGTGAATCCGCGAGTAGCCATGATCAGCTACTCCACCGGTACGTCCGGCAGCGGCGCTGAGGTAGAGAAAGTCGCCGAAGCCACACGCATCGCCCAAGAGCGCGCACCCAACCTGCCAATCGACGGCCCGTTGCAGTATGACGCCGCGTCGGTCGCCAGCGTCGGCAAACAGAAAGCACCCAACAGCCTGGTTGCTGGTCAGGCGACCGTGTTCATTTTCCCTGACCTGAACACCGGCAACACCACCTACAAAGCGGTTCAGCGTAGCGCCAACGTGATCAGCGTCGGCCCAATGCTGCAAGGCCTGCGCAAACCGGTGAATGATCTGTCTCGCGGCGCACTGGTGGATGACATCGTCTTCACCATCGCACTCACCGCGCTGCAGGCCGATAGCAACGGCAGCAGGCCTGAAGCATGAAACACAAGCTTGGCGGCCCTACCAGCGATAGGGCCAGCCAATCCGTAGGGTGGGCTTCAGCCCACCAAAGCGCGCCCAAGTAACCTAAGGTGTGGGCGGCGCTCCGCTTCAGCCCACCAAATAACCTGAAAAGTCCCGGTGGGCTGACGCGGAGCGCCGCCCGGCCCACTCTACGTTGTAACGGAGCGCCGCCCGCTCCCCTGCATTTTTCCTATCTGCTTGAAAACGTCGACAAGATCGCCGCTCGCGACAGTTGCAGTTCGGCGCGCAATCGCTACCCTTGGCGCCTCGAATCAGCCGTATCGACGAGACGACCTATGCTGAGCTTCCTTCCCGCCCCCCTGCGAGGCACCCTCGCCGGCCTGACCCTGGCGCTGAACACACTGTTCTGGTGCTGGCCGCTATTCTTCCTTTCGCTGCTTAAGCTGGCGCTGCCGATTCCTCGCGTTCAGCGCGCGCTGCGCTTCGGGATGCACTGGATCGCCGAATCCTGGATGGCGGTCAACGGCTTCTGGATGGATCGGGTGCGGCGCACCGAATGGGATGTGCAGGGGCTGGAAAAGGTCGACATGCAACACTCGTATCTGGTCACCAGCAACCACCAGAGCTGGGCCGACATTCTGATGCTGCAGTACCAGCTGAACCGACGAATGCCGATTCTGAAGTTCTTTCTCAAACAGGAGCTGATCTGGGTGCCGGTCATCGGCCTATGCTGGTGGGCGCTGGAGTTTCCCTTCATGAAACGCTTCACGAAGGAGTACCTGACCAAATATCCGGAAAAGCGCGGTCAGGACCTGGCCACGACACGCAAGGCATGCGAGCGCTACCGGACCAACCCGGTGTCGGTGTTCAACTTTCTCGAAGGCACGCGTTTCACCGAGGACAAGCACACCGAGCAGACTTCGCCCTACCGCTATCTGCTCAAACCCAGAGCCGGCGGCATTGCGTTCGTGATCGATGCGATGGGTGAGCAACTGACTTCGCTAATCAACGTCACCATCCACTACCCCAATGGCAATCCGAGCTTCTGGGATCTGCTCTGTGGTCGGATCAGCCAAGTGGTGATGCGCATCGACTCGCAGCCCATCCCTGCTGAGTTCCTGCACCGCAGCTACGATCAGGATGAGCGTTATCGACTCAGCTTCCAGGAGTGGGTCAACGAGCTATGGAGCGAAAAGGACGCCAAACTCGAAGAGCTGCATCGCCAATATCCGCCAAGTCGCTAGGGTCTGGTCCCGTTTCGCGGCCGCGACGGAGCCAACTCCATTGAACCCGGCGGCACCCGATCTCAACGGTCGAGTTGCTGCCAGTCTATGCGCCTTGGAAAGACCAGGGCGTCCTCGACGGCCAAGCCTGGCGCCACCAGAAAACCCTGCATGACCTGGCAGCCATGGGCGATCAGCCAATCGCGCTGAGCCAGGGTCTCAACCCCCTCGGCGATCACTTCCAACTCCAGGTTCCGCCCAAGGTCGATGATGGTGCTGACGACCGCCGCGTCACGGGGCGAGTCGAGCATATTGGCAATGAACAACCGGTCGATCTTCAGCGTATCCAGATCGAAATGGCGCAGATAGGCCAGTGACGAATAGCCGGTGCCGAAGTCATCCACCGCGACTTTGACGCCTAGTTCCCGCAATTGCCGAAGCTTGTCACAGCTCTGTTCCAGGTCCTGCATCAGCGCGCCTTCGGTGACCTCCAGCTCCAACTGGCGCGGGTCGAGCTGATACTCATCAAGCAGACGGCGTAGCTCGCCTATCAGTCCAGCCCGGGCAAACTGCACCGGGCTGACGTTGAAACTCAGTATCAGCTTGTCGCCGAAGCGCTCGCGCCAATCTCGACATTGAGCCAGCCCTTCACGCAGCGCCCATTCGCCAACCCGATCGATCAGTCGAGTCTCCTCCAGCAAGGGGATGAAGACGTTGGGTTCGACTTCGCCGCGTCCGGCGTAATCCCAGCGCAGCAAAGCCTCGAATCCGCGCAGTTCGCCGGTCTCGAGTTCTATCTGCGGCTGATAGGCCAGCGCGAAACCATTGCGCTCGATGGTGCTGCGTAGGTTTTCCTCCATCATCAGACGCGCATGGGCGCGGCCATTCATTTCGCTGGAGAAGAAGCGGTATTGCTGGCGTCCGGCGCGCTTGGCCTCATACATGGCCATGTCCGCCGAGCGGAGCAGCTCTTCAACGCTCTGCCCGCAATCGGGGAAATGTGCGATGCCGATGCTCGCGCCCAAGGTGACGTCGGTGCCGTTGATGGTGTGCCGGACCGAAATCAGTTCGATGAGCTTCTCTGCAACTTTCGCCGCGTCTTCGGGATGATCGAGGGAATCCAGCAAGGCGGTGAATTCGTCCCCGCCCATCCGCGCGATGATGTCGTAGGGACGCATGCAGGCTTCCAGCACCCGCGCGACGCGGCAAAGAATCTCGTCGCCGGCATCGTGGCCTAGCGAGTCGTTGATGCGCTTGAAGCCGTCGAGGTCGATATAAAGGATGGCCATGCGCTTGCCGTTCCGATCGATCCGCGCCAATGCCGACTCCAGCGCCTGATGAAACCCACGCCGATTCAGCAGCCCGGTCAGCGAATCGGTTACCGCCTGGGTTTCCAGCTGGACGTGGAGGTTACGCACCACCGACATGTCGAGCGCGATCACCACCATCGAGCGCTGTTGGCGAGGCAGTGGCGAGGAGGACAAGGCAACCGGCAAGGTACCGCCATTGGCGGTGTAGAGCTGCGCCTCGTGCAGGCGGTAGGTGTTGCCGCTACGCCACTGCTTGTAGAAGTCGGTATCGCGCCAGACTTCGGGCATTTGCGGGGAGGCCAGATGATCGACCAGCGCAGTGCCCTGCAGATCATCGACACTGGTGTGCAGCATCTGCGCGATCGCCGGATTGGCGAAACTGATGTAGCCATCCTCACCCACGACCAGGATGCCTTCGGCGGCGTTGTTCAGCACCGAGGCGTTGAAGGCGCGCGCGCTGTCGAGCTGCTGGGTCAGCAGCTGCAGATCGCGCCGGTTGTGTTCATGGCTGAGCAGGGTGTTGATCTTGTGCTTGAGCACTTGTGGATCGAAAGGCTTGAGGATGAAATCAACCGCACCCGTTGCGTAACCGCGCAGCACCGACTCGCGGGTATGCGCAATGGCCGAGACGAAGATGATCGGTGTGTAACGTGTATGCGGGCTGCCACGCATCAGGCGCGCCACTTCGAAGCCATCCATGCCTGGCATTTGCACGTCCAGCAAGACCAATTCCACGTCCAGATCGAGCAGCGCCTGCAACGCAGCCTCGCCGGAATTGACCGTATGCACCTGCCAGTCGCCATCACCGAGCAGGGCCTCCATAGCCACCAGATTCGCTTCGCGATCGTCCACCACCAGCAGCGTGCGGGTACGAGGTTGTGATTTGGCTTGTGCCCGCGCCATTACCTGACTCTCCTGCCCGCTGCGCAGTTACTTCCGATTTCAATGGCGGCGGCACGGCGGCCGACTCTGGACGAACGATGCGTCACGTACTTCTCCTCATGGACTCTCGTGAGGGCCATCGACGCGCCCCAGGCAGCGTCGCAGCAACTCGACCAGCTTGGCGCGTTCGACCGGTTTGAACAGAAAATCGTCGGCACCTGCAGTAATGCTCTGATCGCGGACGGCCGGATCGGCTCCGGCCGCCAGCGCCACAATCGGCACCTGACAACCATAGTCGTTTCTGAGCTGGCGTATCAGTGCAGGGCCGTCATTATTGGGCAATGCCATGTCCACCAACGCCAGATCGAAGGCATCCTCATCGAATCGTTCAAGCGCTTCGGTGCTTGTCGTAGCCGGCACCACTTGCAGCCCCTGCTCGTCGAGCAGGGCGCTGATGGCGTATATCGACCGCACGTCGGAATCCACCAACAGCACCCGTCGCCCCAGCAAGGGATGCTCCACCTCGTCCATGTTCAGCGCCACAGCTTCAGCCTCAGCCACAGCGGGCTTCAATGCATCTTCCATATGCTCCAGTCCCTCTGTTTTTGACAACGCAACCGATGAGTAACGCCGTAGCCGCTCCAGATTCTTTTCTGAAAGCGGTGCCCGGCTGTTCAATATGACTCGTGCATCTTTGAGCGAACGTAGCCTGTCGAGCGCCTCGAGCAGCTCCAGGCCGTCTTCGTTAGGCAGATCGAAATCGATGACCAGTACCGTGAAGGCATGCTCCGCATAGGCCAGCCGCGCATCTTCGCTGCTCTGGCAGTCGGTGACACGGTATCCAAGACGCTCGAAATGCTCATGCAATTGACGTCGCCGCTCCGGTTCGGTTTCCACGAGCAGCAATCGCGTTGGACTGGCTTCCTGCCGAGCCAGGTCGACGAACAGGCGTTCGAGCTCCGAGTGCGTCACAGGTTTGAGCAAATAGCGCGAATTGTCATCGGACCAGCCATGCGGCTGCGGCACGCACGAAATGATGTACACCGGCGTGCCCTGGTGCCGGGCATCCTCTCGCAGGACCCGATGGACCTGCCAGCCACTGATATCGGGCAACAGGATATCGAGGATGACGGCCGCGAAACGGTCGCGCTCCAACGCCTCCAAACCTTCTTGTCCGGTGCCGCAGACGGTGCTGGGAAAACCATGAGATTGCCCGACCTCAGCTACCACAGAAGCGAAATCGGCATCATCCTCGACGATCAATACGCCGCCGCCCTGGCCTCGGAGCTGAAACGGCCGCAGCGTCCGGATCTCCGTGGTTGCGGCCAGTCTCAGCGGCAACTCGATAGTGAAACTCGAACCCTGACCCGGCGCGCTTCGCAGATGAATACCGCCGCCCAGCACTTCGGCCAGCTGCCGTGCGATGGCCAATCCCAGCCCGGCGCCGCCGTATTGCCGGCTGATCGAGCCGTCGATTTGCTGGAAGGCCTGGAAGATCCGTTCGTGCTGGTCTTCAGCGATGCCAACACCGGTATCGGTCACACAGATCTGCAGCATGTCTTCATCAGCAGGCTGCTCGGCCGGCTTGCAGGTGACATGGATATCCACGAAGCCCTGCTCGGTGAACTTCAATGCGTTGGTGACGAGATTGCGCAGAATCTGCTGCAGGCGTGCGCGGTCGGTAACGATCGTCACCGGCACATCCGGCGCGATTCGGGTACCGAGCGCCAGCCCGTTCTGCTCGGCCATCGGCTGGAGCCCATTGGTCAGTTCCGCCAGTAGCTCAGCCAGATTGAGCGGTTCCGGCTTGATCTGCATATGGCCCGCTTCGATCTTGGCCAGGTCGAGCACATCATTGATCAGCTGCAGCAGGTCATGCCCGGCCCGATGAATGATATCGGCGTGCCGAACCTGCTTCTCGGTCAGATTGGCCGCCGCATTCTGCCTCAACTGATCGCTGAGGATCAGGATGCTGTTGAGCGGCGTACGCAGCTCGTGAGACATGTTTGCAAGGAACTCGGACTTGTAGCGATTGGCAACGACCAGCTCGTTGGCCTGATCGCGCAGACGCCGCTCCGCCGCCTTGCGGTGACCGATATCGATCACCACGGCCTGCACCAGCTGCTCCTCACCGCTGCGCAGCGGCGACAGACCTACCTCGACGGGCAACAGACGACCATCGCTGTGACGACCGAACAGCTCGCGGTTTTCACCCAGGCGGCGCGACTCGGGTTCCTGGGCGAAACGATGGCGTATCTCGAGATATATCTTGCGCATCGACTCGGGGATCAGCAGCTCGACCGGCTCGCCCACCAGCTCTTGCCGGCTATAGCCGAACAGCAGCTCGGTCTGTCGATTGACCATGACGATTCGCCCTTCCTGGTCGAACAGAATGAAGGCATTCGGCGAGGCTTCGACGACGTTGCGGAAGCGCTCTTCGTCCCGTTTGCGCTGTTGCAGATCGACCAGATTGAGCAGGTGGTGGATACCGTCATCGCGATTGAAGCTGGTCAGGCTCAGTGAAACCGGTATCGGCGTGCCATCCTCCCGTAACGCGTGGCTTTCCTGATTGCTGGTTTCCAGCCGCTGCCCACCTGCAGCCTCGCTTAGCACGCCGGGTACATAACGGCCAAGACGTTCGCCAGCGAGCAGACCAGCACTACTTCCGAGCAGCGCAGCAGCGCTCTGGTTGGCCAGTTCGATTCGCCCTTGACCATCGCACATCAGGGTCGCCACGGGCAGTTGCTCGATCAGCTGACGGAAGCGTGCCTCACGCTCCTGAAGTTGCGCACCGAGCGCCTGGCTGTTGCGTAGCGCCCGTTCACGCAGGTAAAGGTAGCCGCCTATCAACAGCGCAAACAGCACCGCCGCGGACAGTCCAGCCGCCAGGTTGAAGGCTCCGCTGGCTCGGGTCAGGATGGCTTCGTACTCCGGCGTACTGGCCACATCCAGTTGCCAGCTACGGCCGTACATATAGATATTTCGGGTGCGACGGAAACTCGCATCGGCGCTGACCGGTGCACGGCCCATCAGCAGCGGCTCATCCGGGGCCCCGGCGTCGAACAGCTGTATCTGAAACAGTTTGCTCCGCGACCCCAGCACGCCTTCCAACAGATCGGTCAGCCGAAAGGCGCCGTGTAGCGTGCCGGCGAAGGCGTTCTGGCGCTCCTCCAGGGTGGTGATGGGTTCACCGACCCGGTACAGGGGAAGAAACAACAAAATACCCACCTGAACGTTCTGCCCGGTCTCCTGCTTGAGACGCAAAGGCCCCGTCAGCATTGGCGTGCCAATATTACGCGCGGCAACGACGGCTTCCCTGCGGGTTCCCTCGCTCATCAGGTCGAAGCCCAGCACCCGGCGATTACGCCAGTCGAGGGGATGTATGTAGTCTGTGATCAGATATTCGGCGCGCTCACCGGCCGGATACATGCGGACGTTTCGGCCACCGTCGCGCATCTTCTCCAGCACCGAAGCCAGGTTATCCGCACGCGCATGACGCGATAAAGCGATCGCCTGGATGCCGGGATAGAAGTCCTGTAGCTGAAGCTGATCGGAAGCGCGAGTCCAGTCTTCCAGACTGACGGTATCGCTCCCAACGAACAAGCCGGCCAGACCGCGCATGACCATCTCGTAGGCACGCATGCGCTCACGCAGACTAGTCTCGAGGTCGTTGACCACCAGATTGAATCGCTGCGCTTGCTCTGCGTGGATACGCGCTTCCTGAACATGCCATTGCCAGCCGACCCATCCCCCGAGCCCCGCCATCAGAACCAGCGTTACTACCAATGGCAGCCAAGGCTTACGGGAATGGAGAGCGGAACGATCATCCATTCGACCTCCTCAGTGCCACTACATGGCTCGCTGTCACGAGCTTCAGAGTCGCGTATCGTCCAGAGGTTCAATGGCGGATAGAGAAAAGATATAAAAATGGCGTCACTTAAATGCCACAGGCGAGACCGTTGCAGTCCCGCCTGTTCGAAGCGACTTACAGCGGCCGCAAGTTGATCTCTACACGACGATTCTGGGCGCGACCGGACGCCGTATCGTTACTAGCGATCGGCTGGCTCGGGCCCGCGCCATAAGAGGAAATTCGTGACGCGGCGACACCGTTGCCTTCGAGGTAGGCGGCCACGCTACGGGCACGACGGTTGGACAGGTCCTGATTGAGCTGTTGCGAACCGGTGCTGTCGGTGTGTCCGACGATATCGATGCCGTTCTTGTTGAACTCTTTGAACACCTGGACGAGAGAGTTCAGGGTTGGATAGAAGCTACTGGAGATATCAGCCGAGCTGCTGGGGAAGGTGATGTTGCCTGGCATGATCAACGTCAGGTTATCGCCTTCGCGCTGAACCTGAACGCCAGTGCCTTGCAGCGTCTGACGCAACTTGGCTTCCTGGGTATCGACGTAATAACCATAGCCACCGCCAGCAGCACCGCCGACCGTCGCGCCGATCAGAGCACCCTTGGCACGGTCCTTCTTGCTGGACGTGGCGGCACCGATTACCGCGCCGCTGACCGCGCCGATACCGCCATAGATGCCTGCTTTGCCGGCCTCGCGCTCGCCGGTATAGGGATTAGTGGTACAGCCCGCCAGCAGGGCGATGGTGGCAGCGGCTACGGTCAGGTTGCTGAGCTTTTTCATGATTACTTCCTTCATCTCCGGGACGTCAGCCTGCCGGCAGTGAATCCGTCACAGGCTGAAAATGCGGCGCTAGGTTAACACCCGACTGAGCGAAGAACCGGAACGGACCGACGAACCCGCACCGGATCAATACCTGGCAAAAAGATTTTTGCGCATCGTCCTCAACATCGAAGGCGGTGGCGTTCAATTGCATTCGTCGAGACGCTACAGCCATCTAACTGTTCCATCCCTCGATGGTGGCATAATCGCCGCCCCGCAGATCGCGCGGCCAACTCAGCGAAACTGGACATCGCCTCTCACAGGCTTCGTCTTGCGTAATCAATGCCCGGCGTAGACTGTGCGATGCCGCAACGCTTCATGGCCGATCGGCTATGAATTCAGAGCTGCAAGGCCTGTCGGGCGAACCAACATGCGGCATTGCAGTTCTGACAGTCTCAGAAACCGAATTTTTTCGTAAACAGCCAATAGTTGTTTTGTGCGGCACGTACGGCGTGCCGCTCAGCCGGAGAGCCGAACCATCGACATTGCGGATTTGCAGCGCGTCTTCGATGCCTTGCCTGGAAACTTTCTCGTGGTCGCCAATGATGCCGACTACACGATGGTGGCCGCCAGCGAAGAGCGCCTGCGGGCGACCATGACGCGTCGTGAAGACGTCATTGGTCATCCTCTGTTCCATATCTACAACGGCGGAACGACTTCGGTATCGAGCTCGTCCGGCATCAACCAGCTGCGTGCATCACTGGCTGAAGTGACACGCACCGGGCTCGCGCAACAGCTGAAAACGGTCGGCTATCCGCTGCGCGTCCCGCATGACGAACGCGACCATTACGAGAATCGTTACTGGGACGTCGTCAACGTTCCGGTGCTCGATGAGCAAGGCCAGGTCGCCTACATCATTCACCAGGCCGAGGATGTCACCGAAAGTCTGCTCGAGCAGGAATCGGCGGCGCTGCGTCTGCGCGAGAGCGACGAGCGTCTGAATGCGGCATTGTTGGCCTCCGGCACCGGCACCTTCTATTGGGATTTACGTAATAACCGCCTGGACATGGACCTGCCCATGCAGCGGCTATTCGGCCTGGAGGGGCTGACTTCGGGTTGGCTCGACGATCTTCTCGACAGGATTCATCCAGATGATCGGGCTGCCATTGCCCAGCAGTGCGAACGCTGCGCGCGCTACGGTGACGATCTGGAAATGCAATTCAGGGTCCTCCTGCCGGAGGGCACCGAGCGCTGGATATTCGATAAGGGGCAAACTTTCACCGATAGCAACGATAGACCCACGTACATGGTTGGTGCCTGTCTCGACATCACCCAGCACAAACGCACCGAGCGGGCGCTGCAGCGCCTCAACGAAACCCTCGAACAACGGGTCAACGCCGAAGTAGCCGCGCGGGCGAAAACCGAGGCGGCGCTGCGTCAGTCGCAGAAAATGGAAGCGGTAGGCCAACTGACCGGCGGCCTCGCCCACGATTTCAACAACCTGCTTGCGGGTGTAATCGGCTCGCTGGAGCTGCTGTCCGTACGCCTGCAGCAAGGCCGCACGGGGGACTTGGAGCGCTACATTCACAGTGCGCTGACCTCAGCCAATCGGGCAACGGCGCTAACCCATCGCCTGTTGGCCTTCTCCCGTCGACAGACGCTCGACCCCAGCCCTACCGATCTGAACGCCCTGATAGAAGGGATGATGGAGCTGCTGCAGCGCACCATAGGCCCGTTGGTAAGTTATTCGACGCAGCTGTCCGATGATCTTTGGTTGACACTCTGCGACACCAATCAGCTGGAAAACGCGCTGCTGAACCTGACCATCAATGCCCGCGACGCCATGCCCGATGGCGGTCAGCTGACATTGACCAGCGAAAACCTGGTGCTGGGCGAGCCGCTCACCGAAGAACTCACGCTGCCACTAGGTGAATATGTTGCGCTCGGCGTACGCGACACCGGTGTCGGCATCCCACCGGAGAGGCTCGGCTATGTCTTCGATCCGTTCTACACCACCAAACCGCTGGGTGAAGGCACCGGGCTTGGCTTGTCGATGGTCTACGGTTTCGCCAAGCAATCGGGCGGTGCCGTGCGTATCGAAAGCACCGTGGGCGAAGGAACCAGCGTCTGGATTTACCTGCCCCGCTATCACGGCCAGTCGGCCAGCCTGCACGCGCCGGCGACGCCTGAGCCGGCCTCCACATCGGTCGAGGGCCGAACCGTTCTGGTGGTGGATGACGAGCCCAACGTTCGCACCCTGGTAACGGAGGTCTTGCAGGAAATGGGGCTGAACACCCTGGAGGCTGCCGAAGGCCCAAGCGGCTTGCGTATCCTCGATAGTGATGCACACCTGGACCTGCTGATTTCCGATATCGGCCTTCCCGGCGGCATGAACGGGCGCCAGCTTGCCGATGCGGCAAGGGAAAAGCGGCCGTCCTTGCGCGTACTGTTCATCACCGGATACGCCGAGAGCTCGGTACTGGACCGTAGCAACACCATGTCGGATTACGAAGTCCTGACCAAACCCTTCACCATCACCGACCTCGAAGAAAAGGTTCGCAGCATGTTGGAGCCTGGCCAGGATACGGGCTAGGTCTAAACCGACGAAATCGCGCTGTTGCCCTCTTCCAGCCAACGTGCGATGTCTACCCGTATACGCTTCTTGTCCAGCTTGCCGACGCTGGTCTTGGGAATTTCGTTGACGACCGCGATCTGCTGCGGGATCGCCCACTTGTTGATATGCCCCTGCTCCACCGCAGGCTCCAGAAAGCCCTGCAGCGTCCGCGCATCGAGCTGCTTGCCCTCGCCCAGCACCAGCAAGGCGAAAGGTCGCTCGCCCCAGCGCTCATCCGGCACGCCTACCACTGCCACGTCACGCACGGCATCGTGGCGGCTGATCAAGCCTTCCAGCGCCAGGGAAGAAAGCCACTCGCCGCCGGTCTTGATGACATCCTTGATGCGGTCACGAATGTCGATGTTGCCCATTTCGTCGATGGTCGCGACGTCGCCGGTATGCAGCCAGCCACCCGCCCACAGCTCTTCGCTCTTTTCCGGGTTTCCGGCGTAACCCTGAGTCAGCCATGGCGCACGCAGCACCAGCTCGCCCTGGGATGCGCCATCGGCCGGCAGGAAGCTGCCATCTGGCGCCTGGATCGCCGCATCGACCAGCATCACTGGAATTCCAGCCTTGAGCCGATAGCTGATCTGCTCGTCTTCGCTGGCTTGACGCAACTCATCGTTGATATGGGCGCCGGAAATCAGCGGACAGGTTTCCGACATGCCATAGGCAGCCTCCAGGTGCATGCCGCAGGCGCGCGCCGACTCGTAGAGGCCACGCGTCAACGCACTGCCACCGATAATGATCTTCCAGCCGCTGAAATCCACGCCCTTCGCGGCCTTGGCAATGAGCAACATTTGAATGATGGTCGGTACGCAGTGGGAGAAGGTCACCTTTTCCCGGCGCCACAGCTCGATCAGCAACTCCGGATCGTAACGCCCGGGATAGACCTGTTTGAGTCCCAACATGGTCGCGATGTACGGCAGCCCCCATGCATGGACATGGAACATTGGCGTGATCGGCATGTAGACGTCGCCGGCCGCCAACAGCTGCGGGTTCTCGCGACAACCGACCGTCACGGCCCCGGCCAGGGTATGCAGCACCAGCTGACGGTGGGTGAAATAGACGCCCTTGGGGTCACCGGTCGTGCCGGTGGTGTAGAAGGTGGTCGCCACCGAATCTTCATCGAAGTCCGGGAAGTCGTAATGCGGCTCCGCCTCCGCCAGTAGACTTTCGTATTCACCGATGCAGTTGGGCAGGTCGCAGCTCTTGTCCTCGGCATCGGTAATCAGCAGCGTCTTGTCTACGGTGGTCAGTTGCCCGGCGATGGCCTGATACAACGGCACAAACTCGCTGTTGATCAGGACGAAACGATCCTCGGCGTGATTCATGGTGTAGAGGATCTGTTCGGGTGACAGCCGTACGTTGATGGTATGAACCACCGCGCCGATCATCGGGATCGCGAACATGCATTCGAGGTAGCGGTGGCTGTCCCAATCCATGACCGCCACGGTGTCACCCGCCTTGACCCCGGCGGCGGTCAGCGCATTGGCGAGCCGGGCGATGCGCTGGTTGAGGGTGCGGTAGTCGAACCGCAGCTGGTCGCGATAAACGATCTCGCGGGTGCGCTCGTAGCGCTGCCCCGACAGCAGCAGGCTCTTGATCAACAGCGGGTATTGGTAGGCATTGGCGGCGGGTTTGATCACTCGGGTCTGCAACATAGGGCTTCCTTTTTATTGATGTTATGCGAGGCACGCTAGGGTCTGACTCCGGCTGCTCGATTCTGCCGGCGCCTTGCCACCGGACTGCGCTGAACCTCTCCACTCCGACCATCGACACCGCAGCCGTTCACCCGCCGAGCCGTCACTGTGCAACAGCAGATTGCACAGCTGCCGATCAGGTGATCTCGCTTGCCGCCAGACGCACGCCGAGGCCGATCAGGACGGCGCCAGTTACCCGGTCGAACCAGTGCCCCATACGGGAAAAACCGGCGCGGACGCGCTCACGGCTGAACAGCCAGGCCACCAGGCAGAACCACAGGCCGGTCGCGAACGCCAGATATACCCCATAGCCAGCCTGAACGGCGAGCGGGGTATGAGGGTCGATAACCACCGTGAATAGGGACAGAAAGAATAGCGTTGCCTTGGGATTCAGGCCGTTGGTGACGAATCCCACCATGAAAGCGCGTCGGCTCGAATGCACGCCACCGGTGCCGGAAGGCGCCAGCTCGTCGACATCCATCGGCTTTGCGCGCAGCGCCTGGAAGCCGAGATAGAACAAATAACCGGCCGCCAGCCACTTGAACAGGTTGAACAGCACGATCGACTGCGAGACGATCAGGCCAATCCCGAGCAGCGAATAACCCACATGCAGCAAAATTCCGCTGCCGACACCGATGGCCGCCCAACTGCCGCTCCGCTGACCGCGGGTCACGCTTTCACGCACCACCACCGCAAAGTCCGGTCCGGGACTGGCCACAGCGAGCAAGTGCACCAGCGCCACGGTGAGAAATTCCATCCAGTACATCTATCGACTCCGCTATTTCCGGGCATCTGCCCGCTGATTCATACGAGTAAAGTCCATGACCAATCGCCGCGCCGTATTCCTCGACTTTTCCCCGCTCGACCAGGGTGACCTGGACCTGACGCCCTTGCAGTCAGCCTTCGATGAACTGGTCTGTCATGCACAGACCAGCGAAACGCAGCTCACCGAACGGCTGCAAGGCGCCGACGTCGCCATCGTCAACAAGATCGCGCTGGACGACAGGGTGTTCGCCGCCTGCCCCGACCTGAAGCTGATTCTGGTCGCCGCGACCGGAGTCAACAACATCGATCTGCCAGCTGCCAGGCAGCGCGGCATCGTGGTCAGCAACTGTCAGGCCTATGGTACGGCCACCGTAGCCCAGCACACCCTGATGTTGCTACTCGCGCTGGCTACGCGACTGCCCGACTACCAGGCGGCCGTGGCCCGCGGTCGCTGGCAGGAGAGCGGGCAATTCTGCCTGCTTGATTTCCCCATCGTCGAGCTGGCGGGCAAGACCCTCGGCGTGCTCGGTCATGGTGAGCTGGGCAGCGCCGTGGCCAGACTGGCCGAAGCGTTAGGCATGCAGGTGCTGACCGGCAATTTGCCGGGGCGCCCGCCGCGTGCGGATCGCCTGGAGCTCGACGCACTGCTGCCCCAGGTCGACGCCTTGACGCTGCATTGCCCACTCACCGAACAGACCCGCAACCTGATCGGCGCCCGCGAACTGCAGCTGATGAAGCCATCGGCGTTCGTCATCAATACCGCCCGCGGCGGCCTGATCGACGAGCAGGCGTTGGCGGACACGCTGCGCAGTGGGCATCTGGGCGGCGCCGCCACCGATGTACTCATCAGCGAGCCACCGAGCAATGACAACCCGCTGCTGGCGGCGGACGTGCCGCGTTTGATCGTGACGCCGCACAGCGCCTGGGGCAGCCGCGAAGCACGGCAGCGCATCGTTGGGCAGATGGTCGAAAACGCCGATGCGTTTTTCGCCGGCACACCGAAGCGCCAGGTCGGCTGATGCACCGCTTATACAGCCCGCGACAAGGCTGCTAAGCTCGCCCGCTTTTGCCCGGAGGCGATCATGGATCCCCGAAGCGAAGTACTGCTGCGCCAGGCCGACCTGTTCAGCGGTAACCTGCTGCTCGCCGGCTTGCAGCCCGATGATCTGCTCGGCCAACTGCCCGAAGCCACTGGCTGGAGCTGGCACGCCGGGGATCACCAGCGGCTGCAGGCTCGTTTCGCCGGGCGTTGTACCTTCGGCGTTGAGCCCCCCACGACTGCTTTCGAGGCAGCGGTACTGTTTCTGCCCAAGTCCCGAGAGCTGACCGATTACCTGCTGAACGCACTGGCAGCCAGACTGGCGGGCGGCCTGCTGTATCTGGTCGGCGAAAAGCGCGCCGGTGTCGAACGGGCCGCCCGACAGCTGGCACCGTTCGGCGAGGCGCGCAAGCTCGACAGCGCCCGCCATTGCCAGCTTTGGCAGGTCCGGGTGGAAAACAGCCCGCCGGTGCCTGACTTGCTCGCTCTGGCACAACGCTTCCAGCTGGAACGGCCGGATGGCCCATTGCAGATCGTCAGCCTGCCTGGCGTATTCAGCCATGGCCGGCTCGATCGCGGCACCGAATTGCTGCTGGACCAACTCGGCGGCTTGCCGACCGGCCGGCTACTGGATTTCGGTTGTGGCGCCGGCATCATCGGCGCGTCGCTGAAAAAGCGCTATCCGGATAGCGAAGTCGTGCTGCTGGACGTCGATGCATTCGCTGTCGAAAGCAGCCGCATGACGTTGGCAGCCAACGACCTGGAAGCCGAGGTTATCGCCGGCGATGGCATCGACGCCGCGCCGGACGGCTGCAGCGCCATCATCAGCAATCCGCCATTCCATCAGGGCGTGCATACCCACTACGAGGCCAGCGAAACCCTGCTGCAGCGCGCCGCCAGTCATATTCGGCCCGGCGGTGAGCTACGCCTAGTGGCTAACGCCTTCCTCAAATATCCACCCTTGATCGAGACCCATCTAGGGCCCTGCGAAACCCTCATCAACGCGGACGGCTTTCGCATCTACCGCGCCAAACGCGGCTGATTGCCAGCTCTGACTTGCACAACGCGGCATGCTTGGGCAAACTCCGGCCCGTCCTGGGGGAGTAGTCTCCGGCGAGCGTCCTGCTCGCCTGGCATGCGTCAACATACTTGGTCCACAGACCATGGCGCATGCGACCCGCACGGGCTGCTTCAGCAGTCGTGCCCGGTTTGACAAGACCCATGACACGTACACCTGACCCGGGGCGGGCAGGCGTTGCGTGTCATGGTGATTTCGTCGACCCGCCCCTGCAAGGAAGTTCGCTTGGAATCGTTCTACATCCCCACCCTGATCGTTGCGCTCGCCGAGATCGGCGACAAGACTCAGCTGCTCGCCCTACTGCTGGCCGCTCGTTATCGGCGCCCGATGCCAATCATCTGGGGCATCGTCGTCGCCACTCTGGCCAACCATGCCGTTGCCGGAGCTGTGGGCAACTGGGTTTCCTCGCTGGTCTCCCCCTCGATCCTGAGCTGGATTCTCGCCGCATCCTTTGCCGCCGTGGCGCTGTGGACGCTGGTACCGGACAAACTCGAAGAAGACGAAGCCTCGCGCGGACGCCGCTTCGGTCCTTTCGTCGCTACCCTGATCGCCTTTTTCCTGGCGGAAATGGGCGACAAGACCCAGGTGGCGACCGTCATGCTCGCCGCGCAGTATCCCGATTTCATTTTGGTGATCATCGGCACGACGCTGGGCATGCTGATCGCCAACGTACCGGTGGTACTGGCCGGTAACTTCGCCGCCGACCGCATGCCGCTCACGCTGATCCGCCGCATCGCCGCCATCGGCTTCGCAGCCCTGGCGTTGTATGCCGTTTACCAGGCCTTGAGCCTGAGCGGCATGCTTCCAGTCTGATACGCAGCGCAAATTGCCGCATCGCTGGTGCTGCTAGAGTGCGACCTCACCGCGTTCTAGCGGCATTGACGGGAGCAGGCGGCATGTCACCGGAGGAACGAAAACGGCGGGTTCGGCAGCACATCGACCTGAGCTGGAGCAAAGGCCGACTGGCGTTGGCCGAACAGCTACAAAGCCGTTATTTCACCTATAAGAGTTCGTTCATTGCACAGCCGGTCAACAACGCCGGCTTCGGTTTGATCGTGCGCGAAATTCGCCAGGCAATACCCGATCTGGAAGTCGTAGTGGACGAATGCCTCAGCGAAGGCAACCGCGTGGTTACCTCCAGTACGCTGTTCGGCACCCTGGAGAAAGCGGTGTTCGGACTGGCACCAAGCAACAAGATCCTGACCATCGCCGCCATGTCGATCTGGACGCTCAATCCGGCTGGCGACATCGAAGAAATCAACACGCTGTTCGATCTGGAAAGCGCCCGTAAGCAGCTGGGCATGGAAAGTCCGATTCCGGTTACGTTGCCGCTGACCTGATCGGTCAGCGGCACGACGAACTCAGCGGTTTTGCTCGTACAGCGGCATCACCTTCGGAATGGTTTGCTGCAGCGCCTGCGTGCGGCTGCTCGAGGACGGGTGCGTGCTGAGGAATTCTGGCGGTGCCGAGCCGCCGGCGGCGCCCATTTTCTGCCACAAGCTGACCGCCGCGTTCGGGTTGTAACCGGCGCGCGCCGCCAATTCCAAGCCGATCAGATCAGCCTCGTTTTCGTTGTTGCGGCTGTTGGGCAGCGTCATCAGATACTCGACGCCCATGTTGGCCAGCTGCAAGCTGCCGTCACCGACGCCAAAGGCCGACCCAATTTGCGTCGCCATTTGCACACCGTAAGCCTTGGACATCGCCTCGCGACCGTGCTCACGTAGCGCGTGGGCGATCTCATGGCCCATCACGGCAGCGATTTCGTCGTCTGTCAGCTTCAACTTCTCGATGAGCCCGGTATAGAAGATGATCTTGCCGCCCGGTCCGCAATTAGCGTTCAGCTCCGGGCTGTCGATGACGTTGACCTCCCAGTTCCACTGCGCCGCATCCGGGCGGAACGCCGGAACTTCGGCAATCAACCGCTGGGCAATGGTATTCACGCGCTTATTGATCGCGCTGTTTTTCTCGAGCACGCCCTTCTGGGACGCCTCGCTCAGGGTCTCCTGGTAGGACTGGGCATACATCTGATTGACCTGATCGGTCGACAACATGCTGAACATGTATTGCTTGCGTTCGACTCCGACTGCACCACCGCTGGTGGTATTGACCGCCTGGCAACCCGCAAGCGCGGAGGCTGCAAGAAAAAGTGTTAATGAATGCGGTTTGGGCATGTCGCGTCTCCGGTGATTTCTGCGCCGTATGCTAGAGCGAGCCCGCCTGCCGGGCAACCGAGCCATCGGCATAACGCTCACCGTCCCGCATTACCGTCTTGGCCAACATGGCCGGCATCACTGGCGCAGCGCGCTCAATGGTCACAGTGGACGCCTAGTTCACTGGCGTCAGGCACTCTGGAGCGTCCAGTTTGGGGTCGTTGATAAATGTCGCCAAGGGGCGCTCTCGCAGTGGCGGCTGGGGCGTCGCCAATAGCGCCTGAAGCGTCTCCATGGGGGTTTCGGGATCGAGCCAGACAGTCATCCCTGCCTGATCCAGCATCAGCGGCCGCCGTTGATTGGCCGCCGGCAGCGTCACCACCGCAGCGCTCAAATAAGTGTGACCCTGCACCGGATAGGCCTCCCAGATCGCGGCGAAATACATCAGGGAATCTTCGGCGGTCATCCAGAACGGCCGCTTGCGTGCCGTGCCGCGCCATTCGTAGAAGCCATTGGCCGGCAGCACGCCGCGACGAAGGCGAAAGGCGTCACGAAACATCGGCTGCTCGGCCAGTGTTTCCGCCCGCGCCTGGGCCGGTGTCCGTGTGAAGTCAGTGAGCCAGGCCGGGGTCAGCCCCCAGCGCACACTGTCGAGCTGAAGCTCGTGGTTCAGCTGCCGCAGCAACAGAACCGACGCGCCAGGCGCCAGGCTCCAATGCGGCTGCTGATCAGCGGGAAAACCGGGCAGCGCGGCGAAGGCCGGACTCCAGCGAAACAGGGCATAGCGGCCACACATGAAAATAGACTCGTAGCAAAAAGGGGCCGAGCGTACCGGACGACCGGCACGACAGTGGGACGGTCATTCGGCCTACCTCAACAGATGAGCTCGCCCGGATAGCTTTCCGGCTCGTCACCGGGCAGCGGCTCGGCGCCATTGTACTCAGCGATCAACTGCCGCGCGCGCTCGGCCTGTTCGCCATTCACCATCAGCCCAAGCAGACCAGCCGCCGGAAGCTCGCCGACCGCACCGACCAGATGCCGTCCGGTCAGAAACACCTCGATCCCTTCGGCGTTCAGCATGCCGCACAACATTTCGGCTTCCAGCAGATCGCGGGGCTCGTAAATACGCTGCATTTATTCATCCTCCCGCAGTACATCGAGCTGCCAGTCCGCACCATCGGTTCGCAGATCGAAGACGATTGGTCGACAGCAGACCGAGCAATCTTCGATATAGCGCTGATCGCCGCCGCTCAGATCAAGCAGCGCCTCCACCGTTTCGCCGCAATAGGGGCATTGATAATCCTGTGATTCGAGCATCAGCGTCTCCCGCGTGACTTGCCGCTATAATCGCCGTCCAGTGTCACCAGCACCTAATACCGACCCCAAACGATTGGGGTTATTCAGTTTCTTACAGAGAGCATGATGGACGAATTCGAAGCCATCCGACCCTACGCCGACGCTGAAGTCCCTGCCGTGATGGCGCGGCTGTTCGCCGACCGGGAGTTCCTCGACATCCTGGCGCATTTCCGCTTCCCGCGCTTGGCCAGCCCGATGGGCTGGATGCTGAAACCACTCATAGCGCACCGCCTGCGGCGCGAGTTCGCCGGCATTCATTCGGTCGATACGCTGCAGTCGCGGATCGAGCTGTACCTGGACCGCACCATCGAACGTGCAACGGACGGCATCACCTATTCCGGCCTGGAAGACCTTCAGCCGGGCCGCGCTTATCTGTTCCTGGCCAACCATCGCGACATCGTGATGGACCCGGCTTTCGTCAACTACGCGGTGTTCCACGCAAAAATGCGTACACCACGTATCGCCATTGGCGACAACCTGCTGCAACGCCCGTTCGTCAGCGATCTGATGCGACTGAACAAGAGCTTCATCGTGCGCCGTTCGGTTACCGGCCGGCGCGAGAAGCTCGCGGCCTATCAAGTGCTCTCCGCCTACATCAATCACTCGATTCGCAACGACGGCGAGTCGATCTGGATCGCTCAGGCCGAGGGGCGCGCCAAGGATGGCGACGACCGCACCGACTCGGCGATCCTGAAGATGCTGCACATGAGCCGCAAGGACGAGCCCTTCGCCGAGGCACTGGCGGCGCTGCGACCCACACCGGTATCGATCAGCTACGAGTACGACCCCTGCGATCAGGCCAAGGCCCGCGAACTCTATATCCGCGCCACCACCGGCACCTACACCAAGGCGCCAGGTGAAGATGACACCAGCATTGCACTCGGCATCACCGGCTATAAAGGGCGCGTACACGTCAGCTTCGGCACGCCGATCACCGATGTTCCCGACGACCCCAAGCAACTGGCCATCGCGATCGATCAGCAGATCCTTGGCGATTACCGATTGTTCCCGGTGAATTACCTGGCGTACCGGATATGGGATGGGCGCGATCCGCAGCTGCCGATACCAGAGATCGCCGAACTGTTCAGCCGCGAGGAAATTGCCGCTGCCGAAGCCGAGTGGAGCAAGCGATTGGCTGCCTGCCCGAGCGTGCAGCAGCCTTACCTGATCCAGCAGTACGCCACTCCGGTACGCAATCAGCACAAGCTCAAGGCGGGTCTAAGCCTCTGACGCTTAATAGACCCGGCTGGCAATCAGATCAGCCGGGAAAACCAGGAAAGCAAGCAGGCCAGCGCTAGGCTGCCAAGACCGAAGCCATGGAAGAACCGGTCGATTCGCTGCGTCGCCGCCACTCCAGCCCGCCGCCCTGCCGACTGAATTGCCGTTAACCGCGCCGCATCGAGCGCGAGCCGCTGACGCCAGCGCGTCGCCAGCAGCAACCAGGCGCCGCACATCGCAATCAGTAAGGCCATCGAATTGAGCAGAGGGGCCAGAACGGCCAGCTGCGAAATATCAATATTCAGTAACAATCCAACCCCCACGAACCGCGAAAGCTACTGGCTCGAACCGACCAGTGACGCGGCAGCGAGTCTACCTAAGCACGCCCGCTGCTTCAGCCACTTCCCGACCAAACGGAACGCGCCCCTGAGCTGGCAATTTGCCGGGTATTTGTGCCATTTATGCAGGTAGGCGCCGTCTCGATTGTTGACTTATAGTCCCTTCCGGCTTCACCCTCATCTTGTCTCGAGCAACCGAAATAGAGCGTGCGCCTGGCCTGAGCAACTGGGCGAAACTGCCGCGGATCGAGCAAACGGCAACTTGTAAATCGCTACGACCGTGGCGTCATTTACCGGGCCCAATGGCCCGCTACTTCATGGAAGTCGCCTCCTGAGAGCGCCGCGCTTACGGCAGTAGGCTCACAGGGAACCAGTTATCAAGATCAACAGGACCGAACAGTGAATAAGAACAAGTTTAAGACGGGGGCCCTCACACTCTCTTTGCTGGCAAGTGCCCTGCTGGCAAACGGAGCCATAGCGGCAGTATCCGAATCGGAAGCAGCCAAGCTCGGCGACAGCCTGACCCCGATTGGAGCCGAGAAGGCCGGCAACGCCGCCGGCACCATTCCGGCCTGGACGGGCGGCCTGCCGAAAGATGCCGCAGCGATTACCGCCGATGGCTTCGTCAGCGATCCATTCCCGAACGATCAGCCCAAATTCACTATCACCGCGCAGAACTACGAACAGTACAAGGACAACCTGAGCCCCGGCCAGATCGCCATGCTCAAGCGTTATCCTGACACTTACCGGCTGCCGGTCTTCGAGACCCGCCGCAGCGCCGCAGTACCGCAGCGGATCTACGACGCGGCGAAGAAGAACGCAACCCAGACCGAACTGGTCCGCGGCGGCAATGGCCTGGCGAACTTCGATACAGCGGTCGCCTTCCCGATTCCGCAGGATGGCCTTGAAGTCGCCTGGAACCACATCACGCGCTACCGCGGCGGCTCTGCCCGTCGGGTCGTAGCGCAGGCTACACCGCAGGTCAACGGCAGTTACAGCCTGGTCAAGTTCGTCGACGAAGTGGTGTATACCGACACCCTGAGCGATTTCAATCCTGAAAAGCACGGCAACGTGCTGTTCTATTTCAAGCAGCAGGTGACCGAGCCGTCGCGGCTGGCCGGCAACGTTCTGCTGGTACACGAAACCCTGGACCAGGTGAAAGAGCCGCGCATGGCGTGGATCTACAACGCCGGCCAGCGCCGCGTACGCCGTGCGCCACAGGTCGCCTACGATGGTCCGGGTACCGCTGCCGATGGCCTGCGCACCTCGGACAACCTGGACATGTTCAACGGCGCGCCAGACCGCTACGACTGGAAGCTGGTCGGCAAGAAAGAGATGTACATCCCGTACAACTCCTATCGCCTGGACTCGCCGACGCTGAAATACGACGACATCATCAAGGCCGGGCACATCAACCAGGACCTGACGCGCTACGAGCTGCATCGCGTGTGGGAAGTCGAAGCGACGCTGAAGACTGGCGAACGCCACATCTACGCCAAGCGTCATTTCTTCATCGACGAGGATACCTGGCAAGCCGCTGTGATCGACCACTACGACGGTCGCGACACGCTGTGGCGCGTAGCTGAGGCCCACGCCCAGTACGTCTACAACTATCAGGTTCCACTGTATGCGATGGAAACCCTGTACGACCTGGTGTCTGGCCGTTACCTGGTGATGGGCATGAAGAACGAGGAAAAGAATCCCTACACCTACGATTACAAAGCAAACTCCAACCAGTACACCCCGGCTGCCCTGCGCAACTCCGGCGTGCGCTGATTCGAGCGCTGCGGGCTGATGGCCCACCAAGGAACATCCTGCCCCTGAACTGTCCAGAAGCGTCGGACAGTTACGGTTAGGGGCTCAAGGCCTGGGTTCGGTATTGCACCGGACCCGGGCCTTTTGGTTTCCGCCCGCCGTACGAGCACAACGGACGGCCAGCTTCTAATGCGACGTCAGCAGCATCTGGTTGCGCTCGGATCGACAGATCGGAATTCACCAAATGCTCGGATGGAAACAAAAAGCCCGCATCGAGATGCGGGCTTCGGCGACTCAGGCAGGCCGGTTGAGCGCCGAAGGTTACTGAGCCAGCACCTGACCGATGCTCTGGTCACGGAATGCGCGGCTCAGCGCATCACTCAATACTTCACTGACCAGTTTGGTGTTGGTCTGCTCGTTCGGCGCCATCCCGAAGCGCTGGTTCAGCGAAGCGCCATAGCGACCCGTATAGCGACGACCGCCGTTCTGCACCTCGATACGAAGTGTTGCGCCAATGGTGGCCTCGGTGACGTAGAGCCCTTCCTTCGGCGACTGGTATTTCAGCTCGGCTAGGGTCAGGGTCAGCTGCGGGGCGTTATAGGCATTGGCTGATGGCGTGAATCCCAGCAGACGTACCGCCGCTTCGACCTGAGCCTGAAGCTTGGGTACGACTTTTTCCTTCGGCACGATCACGGCGCTGGTTTCCGGATACAGGCCGCCGCGCGTACCTAGTGTCGGCGAAGGCCGGCCATCCACGACGCGTACCGTTACCGGCTGCCCTTGACCGACAGGGTTGATGGTGCCAGTGATCTTCGGTGTTGGATCGAGCTGTTGCGGACTATGCGCGCAACCGGTCAGCACCAGTGCCGACGCGGCGGCAAGACTGAACAACAGGCGTTTCAGCATGCTGTCTTTCTCCAAAGTTAGGAATGAATGGCACGCAGTATAACCAGCCGTGCAACGGCCTGACAGCGGATGCCTTGCTGGGGATCAGCCGGCGAATACCACGCGTCTGGGAGCCATGCATTAAAAAGCCGCGCAGCTCGTCAAAGCGGCGCGGCTTCAAGTGAAGCACGAACGTTGTAGCTAGATGACCAGGCCGAGACGCTTGTCGACCATCTCATTCACTTCGCGATACGCCGCAGCATCGGCTTGCAGCACCTTCTCGCGGGCCGGGAAGATTTCGCCAAGCTTGCGGCTCCAGGCTTCGCTCTGCGCCTGCTCCGGGAAGCAACGCTCGATCAGGTCGAGCATGATCGACACCGTGACCGACGCACCAGGCGATGCGCCCAGCAGCGCGGCGATCGAACCATCTTTGGCGGAGACCAGTTCGGTGCCGAACTGCAGGATGCCGCCCTTCTTCGGGTCTTTCTTGATGATCTGCACGCGCTGGCCGGCCACTTCCAGGCGCCAGTCCTCAGCCTTGGCTTCGGGGTAGAAACCTCGCAGGGTTTCCAGCCGATCCGCCATGGACTGGCGAACCTCCTTGATCAGGTAGCGGGTCAGGTCCATGTTGTCGCGCGCGACGGCCAGCATCGGCTTGAGATTGCTCGGACGGATCGACATCGGCAGGTCGAGCGGCGATCCATACTTGAGGAACTTAGTGGTGAAGCCCGCGTAAGGCCCGAACAACAGCGACTTCTTGCCGTCCACAACGCGGGTATCCAGGTGCGGAACAGACATCGGCGGCGCACCGACGGCGGCCAGGCTGTAGACCTTGGCCTGATGCTGCTTGACGATCTCGGGGTTGTCACAACGCAGCCACTGGCCGCTGACCGGGAAGCCACCGTAGCCCTTGCCTTCCTCGATACCGGACAACTGCAACAGCGGCAGTGCCGCGCCACCCGCGCCCAGGAAAACGAAGCCCGCATCGATCTCGCGGTTGCTGCCATCGCGGGTGTTCTTGATTTCCACGCGCCAGCCCTTGCCGTTGCGCTCCAGGCCGGTGACCTTCTGGAAATAGGACATCTTCACGCCGGGCCTGCTCTCGAGGTACACCAGCATTTGCCGGGTCAGCTCACCGAAGTTGACATCGGTACCGTTCAGCGCGCGGGTGGCGGCGATCGGCTCGTCGCCCGGACGCCCCGGCATCATCAGCGGCATCCACTCTTCCATTGTGGCGCGGTCTTGGGTGTAGACCATGTTCTCGAACGCGTGGTGGGTCTTCATCGCATCGAAGCGACGCTTAAGATAGTCGATGTTCTTTTCGCCGCGAACGAAGCTCAGATGCGGCACGACATTAAGGAAGTCCTTGGGACTGCCGAAGCCGTCACGACCCGTCAGATACGCCCAGAACTGCTTGGAAACCTCGAACTGGGTATTGATGGTGACGGCTTTCTTGATATCGATCGAGCCGTCTTTACTGTCCGGGGTGTAGTTCAACTCACACAATCCGGCGTGGCCGGTGCCAGCGTTGTTCCAGGGATTCGAGCTCTCGACGGCCCCGGACTCCTGCAGTTCGACGATCTCCAGCTTGATGTTGGGATCGAGTTCCTTGAGCAGTACTGCCAGAGTCGCACTCATGATGCCGGCTCCCACCAGCACCAAGTCCACGGCTTCGCTATCGTGTTGCGTCATTAACGCGTTCTCCAGAATCACAGCATTAAACTGTCACGACCGCAGTACGCCATCGTGTAGAACCACCAGCCAGGCGGCTAGAAACGGAGGAAGGTTTCCATGCCGCTGCTCGGGCTTGTGCCCGAAGACCGGTACCCAAGGGTGTCGGTCCGCTGTCGGGAGAACGGCTTTTGGCCTTCTCTCCCCTCGCTTCGAAACATCCCGGAGCGAGGCGACAGGCCTGGGCTCTACGGAATCCATGCAGCGAGAAAAACGATTGTGGCTGCCGCTTGCTCAGCCGGGGTCAAGGGTGTTTCCTGCTCCGGCGGACTTGCCGCCAAAGCCGTTGTATCAGCCGCGAGCGGCCTTGATCAGTTCGATATAAGGCTCGGCCTGGCGTTGATCGGCGATCAGCGCAACGAAGTCCTGCCCCTTGGCGTCCTTCGCGTTCAGGTCGAAGCCGGCTTCGACGAAGAAGCCCAGAAAACGCTCGAAATCATCGACTCGCAACCCACGGTAGGCCTTGATCAGCTTGTACAACGACGCTGGTGTTTCATCAGCCGGTTCCGGCTCGAGAAACAATTTGATCGCTTCGTCGCTGATCTCTTCGCCGATCACCTGTTTCTTGTCTTTGCGCATGCGTTCTCCGGTTCGACGGGCCTTACGGGGGCGGCAGTTTACTCCGCGAGGCGAGCGCACTCAACGCGCCAGGGATTCTTGCGACCAAGGTCGTACATGAAAATCCTCGATTTGGCGGCGATGTCGCCCTCAGGCAGACCAAGCCGGCGCCTATACTGGCGCTTTGCGCACAGGACGTGGCCACCATGAACGTTCCCCCGTTATTCGCTGCCTGGCGTCAGGCCCTTCGGTCGGGCTACGGTGGCGCCGCGCTACGCGGAGACATCACTGCCGGGCTGACGGTTGGGATCATCGCGATCCCTTTGGCCATGGCGCTGGCGATCGCAGTCGGCGTTGCGCCACAGCATGGCCTGTATACCGTGCTGATCGCCGCGCCGCTGATCGCCTTAACTGGCGGCTCGCGCTTCAACGTATCCGGGCCGACCGCAGCCTTCGTGGTGATTCTGCTGCCGATTACCCAACAGTTCGGCCTCGGCGGCCTGCTGCTCTGCACCATGCTTGCCGGGCTCATCCTGATCGCCCTCGGGCTGCTGCGCGCCGGCAAGTTGATTGCCTTCGTGCCCTACCCGGTCATCTTGGGCTTCACTGCGGGCATCGGTGTCGTTATCGCGACCCTGCAGCTCAAGGACGTCCTGGGGTTGACGATTACCGAACAACCCCACCACTACGTCGAACAACTGGGCATGCTGGCTCGCGCACTGCCCAGCGCGCAGCTGGGCGATGCACTCGTCGCCGCGTTGTGCCTGTCGATATTGATCGTCTGGCCGCGCCTGGTGCCCAAGGTGCCCGGTCATCTGGTGGCGCTGATCGTCGGTGCGCTGGCAGGAATGGCGCTGGAATCGTCCGGTCTAGCCGTGGCCACACTGGGTGAGCGTTTCAGCTACACGGTCGATGGCGTCGCGCATCCCGGCATCCCACCGCTGCTTCCGGGTTTCGCCTGGCCCTGGCTGCTGCCCGGCCCGGACGGGCAACCGCTGGTACTGAGCTTCGAGCTGTTCCATCAACTGTTAGCGCCCGCTTTCGCCATCGCCATGCTGGGTGCCATCGAATCGCTGCTCTGCGCCGTGGTCGCCGACGGCATGACCGGCACCAATCACGATCCGAACGCCGAGCTTCTGGGCCAGGGCCTCGGCAATCTGGTCGCGCCGCTGTTCGGCGGTATTACTGCGACCGCGGCCATTGCCCGTAGCGCCACCAACGTGCGCGCCGGCGCTTTCTCGCCGCTGGCGGCGATCATCCATGCAGGCGTGGTGCTAGTGGCAGTCCTCTGGCTCGCGCCGCTGTTCAGCTACCTGCCGATGGCGGCACTGGCGGCATTGCTGCTGATGGTGGCGTGGAACATGAGCGAAGCGCCGCATGTGGTCAGGACACTGCGCATCGCGCCGCGCAGCGACGTGCTGGTCTTGCTGACCTGCCTGATCCTGACGGTGCTGTTCGACATGGTATTGGCGGTGGGCGTCGGCTTGTTGCTGGCCGCCGGGCTGTTCATCAAGCGGATGAGCGAGCTGACCGATACCACCAGCCTGCGTCATGGCCAGAACCAGCTGCTCCAGGATCTACCCGAGCACGTTGCAGCCTATGCGATTCGCGGCCCGCTGTTCTTTGGCGCTGCGGAAAAGGCATTGAGCGTACTGCGACGTTTCAATCCGGACGTGCGGATCGTGATCGTGGATATCAGCGGTGTGCCGATGCTCGACATGACCGCTCTGGCGGCGCTGGAGAACGTGCTGTTGGACTATCGCAAGCAGGGCATTACGCTGATTCTCTGCGGCAGCAATGCCCGAGTGAGATTCAAGCTACGCCGCGCCGGCATTCGTCGGCTCGAAGGGCACCTGTACTACGTGCGCGATCTGGCCCAGGCGCGCGCCAAGGCCTTGCGCCTGCTGCCGGCTAAAGCAGGCTGACCCGTTCAAATCCGGTGATAGGCTCAGGGCGCGTTTGCGCGCTGAGCCCCGGTACCACGCGGCAGCTTAGCCGGCGAACTTTTGCAGATTGGCCATCATTTCCTTCAACGCTGCCAGGTTGTCAGCCGGGTGCGCGGCATTCTCGAAATCGCAGATTTGCTGCCAGTTGGCCGCGACGTCTTCGGCATCGAAGCCCGCCTTCGGATCGAATCCGACGCCCAGGCTGCGCTCCCAACGCACCTTGCCCATCCAGCCACCACCGACTTCGAACAGCCCGGATGTCTCCTGGCATTGCTCGCTGGCCAGGTACACAACCAGTGGGCTGACCAACTCGGGCTTGAGCTGCTCGAAGACCTGCGGAGGAATCAGGCCCTCGGTCATCCGCGTGCCGCCGGTAGGCGCGATGGCATTGACCAAAATATTGTTCTTGCGTCCCTCCAGTGCCAGGGTGCGTGTCAGGCCGTAGAGACCCAACTTGGCCATGCCGTAGTTGGATTGGCCGAAATTGCCGTAGATACCGGACGTGGACGCGGTGAAGATTACTCGACCATAACCCTGCTCGCGCATGTGCGGCCAGGCGGCGCGGGTGACTTTGTAAGCGCCTTCGACGTGCACCTTGTAGACCAGATCCCAGTCAGCGTCGTCCATCTTGTGGAAGGTCTTGTCGCGCAGAATGCCGGCGTTGTTCACCACTACATCGATGCGCCCGAAGGCGTCGAGCGCATGCTGGACGATCTTCTCGCCGTCGGTTACGGAGTCGTGGTTGGCGACGGCCGTACCGCCAGCCTGACGGATTTCCTCGACCACGCGATCGGCAGCCGAGCTGTTGGCGCCTTCGCCCTGAGCGCTGCCACCGAGATCGTTGACCACCACCTTGGCACCATGACGAGCGAACAGCAGTGCATGGGCGCGACCGAGCCCGCCACCGGCGCCGGTCACGATCACCACCTTGTCTTCGAAGCGGATGGCTTCAGTCATACGAGATTCCTCCAGCAGATTGTTATTGGATGACGTTGCAAAGGTGCCGCGAGTGTCGACGAGGCGAGTACGGCTCACAATCAAACGGCCATGAATGAATGCCGCGGCATAACGCTGCGGGATGATAGCGAGGTCGGTGCCGGTTCGAATGATCAAGCGCAACGCTGGCTATTTTTTGTACGACCGTCTGCAAACCAGCCGCAACGGGCTCGGACAGCTCATCTCCCCACCTTATCCACAGAACGCCCCACAGCTATGCGGGATAAGTGCAAAACCCCATCTCCGTTTCATCTATTTGCCTCGACTCGGCCTGTTGATGGCGCATTTTCAAAGGCTTACATCTTCTAAAGACGAGCTTGGATAAAAAATAACCAGCCTGCTCAACACCGCTATCGGCGCGGCACATAGAAAAGCACGAAGAGCTTATCCACAGATCGTTGCACAGCGGACGGGGATAACTGTACGCACCGCGAGTGACTATCGTAGCCATGGCCATAAACTAAGAGCGACCGACGATACAGCGCGATAACCTTCTTCCAATTTCACAAGGACCGCGACGATGCCTAACTTCAACTTCTTTCAAACACTGTTCGCCAATTACGCTTCGGCTGTCGCCGGCAGTTGCGCTGGCGAACCGGTCGTTTAACCGGCCCGCTTGCCATCATCGCTTTCTCGGGCCCACGGCGGATGAAAATCGAACAATGGCTTACACCTCAGCAATACCGGCGCCTCGATAGTGTTCGCCGGGGCTTATCCACTAGCCTCTCCACAGTAACCGGGGATAACTATCTAGCTTTCAAGCAGGCGACCACACACCCCGCCCAAACCCGCACAGCTGAAACACGACCACCACGGTCGCGATGAACGAACTCACCTGCATCCGCTCGCTCCAATGTTCGAATTCAACTTGAGCTGGAGTATCCGCATGCTTGTCCGTCCTGTTGCGACAACCCAGGCGCGCGCGCAATCGCCGGGGGTGAAATGACTGGTTTCATAGGACTGGTACTGGTGGCGTTCGCCTGTTTCGTCCTGGTCTTCTTCATCAAGCAGCGACAATACAGGCATCCTGCGCTGCGCATGCCCTACCAGCTGAAACGCCCGTTCTTTCAACCAAGCGAAACCGAACTTCTGGCGCTACTACAGCAAGCGGCAGACGAATATCTAATTCTCAGCAAGGTACGGGTCGCCGACGTGATCGAGGTGACGGCGATACCACGGCGAGCCCCTTGGTATCAGGCGGTCAATCGGATTTCGGCGGCGCGCTTCGACTTTTTACTGTGCGACCGGGAGACGCTGGAGCCTCGCTGCGCGATCGAGATGGAGCAGGCAACCGAAGCCAATGCCTTTCTCGATGAACTCAGCCAGACCGTCGGCTTGCCGCTGGTACGCCTGTCGCCGGAAACGGCACGTTCCTATACGGATGTACGGGCTGCGATCGTTCAGGCCACTGTTGATCGTCAGTAGCCAGCTATCCATGCGTTCCGACTTCAGCACGCTTGAACGGACAAGGGAGCCAATGTCTATTCGGTAACGGATAATCGCCGCCTGAAGACGCATAGCGCATTCGCGTGTGTCGCGATTAATCAGACGACTAGCTTGCACAGACTCTCCAGTCTCCAGCCGGCCCCAAACAGTTACAGAAGGTACCGCTTAGCGTGAAACCGAGATGCTACTGAAATCCCGCCTTGCCGGCCTTTTCAATCTGGCCTCGCGCCTGATCCTTCGCTATCCAGGCGTCGTCGCGCTGTTCGGATTCTGCTCGGGCATTGCCAGCTTCGTTCTGGTGGAGCGCCATGCCGGGCTGGCGAAGGTGATCGCGGCAGTGATGCTAGCCAGCTGGCTCTGGTTGATGCTGGAAAACAGCCTGCGTCGCGGCGTGGAGCGCCGGTTCGGCTGGAAGGTCCCGCCTCCGCTGCTGCGTTACGTCACGCAGATGGTGCATCAGGAAAGCCTGTTCTTCATCATTCCGTTCTTCTTCATTACCACCACTTGGAACAGTGGCCAGTCGGCGTTCACAGTGTTGTTGGGGGTCGCCGCGCTGGTCTCGCTGATCGACCCGCTGTATTACAAATGGCTGGCGCCGCGCCGGTGGATCTACCTGGCGTTCCATGCGCTGACGTTATTCGCGGTCCTGCTGACGGCGCTGCCCATCATCTTTCACCTGTCCACGCCGCAGAGCTATCTGTGTTCTCTGGTTATTGCCGTGTTGCTGGCATTGCCCAGCCTTCTCAGCTTCTTCCCCGAATGGAACCGGAAAACCCTGATCGCCATCCCGTTGCTTGCGCTCAGCGTCGGGCTGGCGGGTTGGGTGGGTCGCACCTGGGTCCCGCCGGCGACGCTGTGGCTGACCGACGTTGCCGTGACCATGAGCATCGACGACGCCTCGCGCAAACCCGGCAACCGCTTGCGTCAGTTGTCCAGCCGGGAGCTGCATGACAACGGCCTCTATGCCTTTACCGCGATCAATGCACCGCGCGGCTTGAAGGAACGCATCTACCATGTCTGGGAACACAACGGCCGGCGCGTCGACCGCATTCCCCTGGACATAAGCGGAGGACGCGAGGCGGGTTATCGCGCCTGGACCCACAAGCGCAACTTCCCAGGCAAGCCGGAAGGCCGCTGGCGCGTGCGGGTTTTGACCGAAGCCGGGCAAATGATCGGCATGCTGCGCTTCGAAGTCACCCAGTGAACCGCCATGCCTGTCATGACTCGAACTCAGACAGTCATCAGCGTGGAGCAAGACGGAGGCATGCATGGAATGGTGGGAAATATTGAGCCGCACCGTTGCATCGGAATTCTCCGACATCCCTGATCTGGAGCATTTGATTCGCGTGTCGATGCGCTTACTCCTGGCGGCGGCACTCGGTGGCATTCTGGGCTATGAACGGGAATACAAAGGCAAGGCGGCGGGCCTGCGAACGCACATGCTGGTGGCACTCGGCGCCGCGCTGTTCGTGCTGGTACCGCTCGAGGCTGGCATGCCACTCGAGGATCTATCGCGAGTGATGCAGGGCATCATTACCGGGATCGGCTTTCTCGGTGCCGGCACCATTCTCAAAGGCAGCTCACAGCGCGACGTCAAAGGCCTGACCACCGCAGCCGGCATCTGGCTGACCGCCGCCATCGGCGTCGCTGCCGGGCTCGGCCACGAAGCAACGGCAGTACTGACTACCTGCTTTGCGCTGGCCATCTTCCTGATCATGCCGCGGCTGGAGCAACACGCCACCAAAACGGCCGTTGACGAACACGATAAAAAACAGGGCCGCGACCGCGAACCACACCCTTGATTCGGCGCGGCTTCACAACTGAGCCACACAAGCAGATACCGCCATGCCAAGCCGCTACGCCTACCCTGTCGCCGTCACCTTGCTGCTCATCCTTGCTGGCTGCGGCGATACCGCAACGGTTCCTGTGGAGTCGGGTTACGGGCCGGACCCGGTCCTTCCGGAGCCGAACGAATCACTGATACCCACCGTCAAGATCGCCAAGGCTACCGGCTGGCCTGATGAAGCGAAGCCGCAAGCGGCGCCCGGCCTACGGGTCGAAGCCTTCGCGCGGGATCTGGATCATCCACGCTGGCTTTATGTCTTGCCCAACGGCGACGTACTGGTGGCCGAAAGCGACGCGCCGGCAAAACCGGAAGGCAACAAGGGCCTGCGCGGCTGGATCACGAAGAAGGTCATGGCCCGAGCCGGCTCCGGCGGCCAGAGCGCCAACCGCATCACCCTGCTGCGCGACGCCGATGGAGACGGCACGCCGGAAAAACGTAGCGTGTTCCTCGAAGGATTGAATTCACCGTTCGGCATGGCGCTGGTGGGTGATCAGCTCTATGTCGCCAACACCGATGCGCTGGTGCGCTTCCCCTATGAAGAGAGCGCCATCCGTATCGACAGCGAAAGCGAGAAAGTCGTCGACCTGCCCGCCGGGCCGATCAACCATCACTGGACCAAGAACGTGATCGCCAGCCAGGACGGTTCGCGTCTTTATGTCACCAGCGGTTCCAACAGCAACATCGCGGAAAACGGGATCGAGGCCGAGGAAAACCGCGCCGCCATCCTGGAAGTCGATCCGCAGAAAAAGACCCTGCGCCTGTTCGCCTCGGGCCTGCGCAATCCCAATGGTCTGGCCTGGCAACCGGACAGCGGCGGGCTTTGGACGACGGTCAACGAGCGCGACCAGATTGGTAGCGATCTGGTGCCCGATTACATGACTTCGGTGCAGGACGGCGGGTTCTATGGCTGGCCCTACAGCTACTTCGGTCAGCATGTCGACGAGCGCGCCCAGCCACCACGGCCGGATCGGGTGGCAAAAGCCATCGTTCCCGATTACGCCTTGGGCGCCCATACCTCTTCGATGGGGCTGACGTTCTACGAAGGCTCCCTTCTGCCGGAGCGCTACCGACACGGCGCCTTCATCGGCCAGCACGGTTCCTGGAATCGCAATCCACGCAGTGGTTACAAGGTGGTGTTCGTGCCGTTCAACAATGGCAAACCGGACGGCGCGGCCGAGGACATCCTTACCGGCTTTCTCAGCGCCGACGAGGAAGCCTTGGGCCGTCCGGTGGGTGTAGCCGTCGATAAGACTGGCGCACTGCTGGTGGCCGATGACGTCGGTGACATCATCTGGCGCGTGACGCCAAACGATGACTGAGAGAATTCACAGAATCACCGGGAGCCGGCGCGACAGGCTAATTTCTTCGGGCGAAAGCTCGACGCCGTAGGCCAGTACCTCGACGCCGGCTGCCACCGCATCGCGCAACGCGGCGGCATACAGCGGGTCGATTTCGCTCGCCGGGCGGACCGCCTCGATGCCTGACAGGTTCACGCAATACAACTGCACCGCGCGTATACCGTCACGTGCCAGCGCAGCCAGCTCGCGCAGATGGCGTGCGCCGCGAGTGGTTACCGCATCGGGGAAGGCCGCCACCGCCGTATCGCCAAAACCAAGGGTGACGCTCTTGACCTCAACGAACGCCGGTCCCGCCGGATAATCCAGCCGGAAATCCACCCGACTGTTTTCAATGCCGTAGGCAACTTCACGCCTGAGCGCGGTGAAACCCGCCAATTCCTCGATCACGCCGGCCAACAGAGCCTCTTCCACCAACCGATTGGCGCGCGCTGTATTCACGCAGGCCAGCCGCCCCTGCGGCGTTTCCACCAACTCCCAGGTGCCCGGCAGCTTGCGCTTGGGATCGCTACTGCGCTGAAACCAGACACGCGCGCCCTCACCCATGCAGTTGAGCATCGAACCGGTGTTGGGGCAGTGAATGCATAGATGCTCGCCGGCATCGGTGACGATATCGGCGAGGAAGCGCTTGTAGCGCCGGACCAGCCGGCCCGTTTCCAGGGGCGTAGCGAAGCGCATCAGCCTTGCCAGCTCTGCAGGCCACGAGCGATACGTTCGACCGCCGCTTCCAGCTGCGGCAGATCCTGGGTATAGGCGAAGCGCACATGATGCCCGGCCTGATAACGACCGAAATCGAGACCCGGCGTGATCGCGACGAACTCGGTTTCCAGCATGTGCTGGCAGAAGGCGAAGGCATCGCCGCCAAAAGCGCTGATATCGGCATATAGATAGAAAGCACCCTCGGGCTCCACGGCGATGCCGAAACCCAGCTCACGCAGGGCCGGAAGCAAGAAATCGCGACGTCTGGCGAACTCGGCGCGGCGCGCTTCGAGGATTTCCAGCGTGGCCGGCTCGAAGCAGGCCAGCGCCGCATGCTGAGCCATTGTCGGTGCGCTGATGTAGAGGTTCTGCGCCAGCTTTTCCAGTTCGGGCACGGCAGCTTCCGGTGCCACCAGCCAGCCCAGGCGCCAGCCGGTCATGCCGAAATACTTGGAAAAGCTGTTCAGCACGAAGGCTTCGTCATCCACCTCCAGCACGCTGGCGGCGTCGGTGCCGTAAGTGAGGCCGTGGTAGATCTCGTCCACCACCAGATGCCCGCCCCGCGCCTTCAGCGCCGCAGATAGGCCCGCCAATTCGTCCCGGTTGAGCAGCGTTCCGGTGGGATTGGCCGGTGAGGCGACCAGGGCGCCAACGCTATCCTGGTCCCAATGGCGCTCGACCAGATCGGGCGTCAGCTGATAGCGGACATCGGCGCCCACCGGCACCAGTTGCGCGGCGCCTTCGATCAGGCGCAGAAAATGTCGATTGCAGGGGTAGCCGGGGTCGGCAAGCAGCCAATGCTTGCCCGGATCGACCAGCAGGCTGCTGGCAAGCAGCAACGCACCCGATCCGCCGGGAGTAATCAGCACGCGTTCGGGGTCAATAGACAGTTGATAGCGCTGCTTGTAGAAACCGGCAATCGCCTCGCGCAACTGTGGCAACCCTCGGGCAGCGGTATAACGGGTATGGCCGGCCGCCAAGGCAGCCTGACCGGCCGCGACGATGGGCGCAGCGGTGGTGAAATCCGGCTCGCCGATTTCCAGGTGAATGACGTCACGGCCCAGCGCCTGCAACTCGTTGGCTCGCGCCAGCAGTGCCATGACATGAAAGGGTTCGATTGCACGACTACGAGCGCTATATGACGAGGTCATCTGACCGTCCTGAAGAGTACAAAACGTGAATTCTACCGAAGGTCCCTCTGACACCGCAGCCACCGTGATACTCGGGAGTAGCGCACCCCGATACGATCTGGTAAGTTCGCCCGCTTGCAGCCGCAGGGCCGGCACGGGCCGGCAGAGGGATTTCATTATCCTGCGCAATGGACATAGCGAGAGGCGTTCATCCATGCCCATTACCAAAACAACACCCAACAACCAATTGATTCGCGCCTTCGTGCCCTACAAGGAATCCAAGGGTGAGGAGTACATGAGCGACGACATGCGCGCTCACTTCACCGGCATTCTCAACAAGTGGAAGCAGGAGCTGATGGAGGAAGTCGATCGCACCGTGCACCACATGCAGGACGAAGCGGCCAACTTCCCCGACCCAGCCGACCGCGCCAGCCAGGAAGAAGAGTTCAGCCTCGAACTGCGCGCACGCGATCGTGAGCGCAAGCTGATCAAGAAGATCGACGAGACGCTGCAGCTGATCGAAGACAACGAATACGGCTGGTGTGACTCTTGCGGCGTCGAGATCGGCATCCGCCGTCTGGAAGCCCGCCCTACTGCCACGCTGTGCATCGACTGCAAGACGCTGGCGGAGATCAAGGAAAAGCAGATCGGTTCCTGATCCCGAACGGGGCGCTTCGGCGCCCCGCTTCATTTCCACCTCGCGCGTCTGCGCAGTATCCCGCCTCGCTGATCCACCACCCGAGCCGGCCCATGCCTTCTCCCCTGCCCTCGACATCCAACTACATTGGACGCTTTGCCCCGACACCCAGCGGCTACCTGCACTTCGGCTCGCTGATTGCCGCACTCGCCTCCTACCTCGATGCCCGTGCCGTGGGCGGCCGCTGGCTGCTGCGCATGGAAGACCTCGATCCGCCACGGGAGATGCCCGGCGCGCAGGACGCCATCGTGCAGGCGCTGGAAGCCTACGGTTTCGAGTGGGATGGCTCCATGCAGCGCCAGAGCAAGCGCCATGCGGTGTATGAGGAAATGATCGAACGGCTGCTGCGCGAGGGCCTGGCCTACCCGTGCCTTTGCTCGCGCAAGCAGCTCGAAGCCTATCCAGGGCCCTATCCTGGCTTCTGCCGCGACGCGGGCCAGCCCTTGGAAAACGCCGCGATTCGCCTGCGCGTGCCGAACCTGGAATATCGCTTCACCGACCGCGTACAGGGCAAATTCGGCCAGCACCTGGGACGCGAGGTCGGCGACTTCGTCATTCGTCGCCGCGACGGCTTGTTCGCCTATCAATTGGCCGTGGTATTGGACGATGCCTGGCAGGGCGTGACCGACGTGGTGCGCGGTGCCGATCTGCTCGATTCCACGCCGCGCCAGCTGTACCTGCAAGAACTGCTCGGCCTGCCGCAGCCACGCTATCTGCATGTGCCGCTGATCATTCAGCCGGACGGGCACAAGCTGGGCAAAAGCTACCGCTCACCGCCCCTGCAACCCGAGCAAGCAACCCCGCTGCTGCTCCGCGCATTGCGCGCCCTCGGCCAACCAACCGCCCCAGAACTGAACGACGCCCTGCCCGGCGAAGTCCTCGCCTGGGCGGTCCCGCGCTGGGATGCCGACCTCATCCCGCGCACACTGACGCTGGCCGAGGCGCAATTGGTCTAAAGCTGGAAGCTAATCCAAGTGTGAGAATCGCCGCGCTATGGCTTCAAGCTTTCGGCTTCAAGCTTCCAGCTGCTTCCTTTACCATCCCCCCACTTCCGACACGAGTTCCAGCATGTACATCTACCGACTGGTGCTGCTCCTGGTGGTGGGGATCTATCTATTCTCCCCCGCGATCATGGACTGGTGGATCGACCCCAACGGCGCCTGGTATCGGCCTTATCTGTTGTGGCTGATCCTCATCGTGGTGACCTTCATCCTTCAGAGCCAGCGCGATGCAGACGAGCTTTAGCCTCAGCCATCTGATCCTGATCAGCGTCGCCTATCTGTTGGTGCTGTTCGGGGTCGCCTGGGTCAGCGAGCGCGGGCTGATTCCGCGCTGGGTGATCCGCCACCCGCTGACCTACACCCTGTCGCTGGGCGTCTATGCCAGCGCCTGGGCGTTCTACGGCACGGTCGGCCTGGCCTATCAGTACGGCTACGGATTTCTTGCCACCTATTTAGGTGTCTGCGGCGCCTTTTTGCTGGCGCCGGTGCTGCTCTATCCAATCCTGCGCATCACCCGCACCTACCAGCTGGCCTCGCTGGCGGACCTGTTCGCCTTCCGTTTTCGCAGCACTTGGGCCGGCGCGCTGACCACCATCGTCATGCTGGTCGGCATGCTGCCGCTGCTGGCCTTGCAAATTCAGGCGGTGGCCGATGCCATCGGCATTCTCACGCTGGAGCCATTGCAGGAACGGGTGGCGCTGGGTTATTGCGTGATGATCATGCTGTTCACCATCCTCTTCGGCGCCCGGCATATCGCGACGCGCGAGAAGCACGAGGGACTGGTGTTCGCCATCGCCTTCGAGTCGGTGGTTAAACTGCTGACCTTCGGCGCCATCGGCCTGTACGCGCTATATGTCGTGTTTGGTGGCCCGCATCAACTGGAGATCTGGCTGCTGCAGAATCAGTCGGCGCTGCAGGCCTTGCATACCCCGCTACAGGAAGGCCCTTGGCGCACACTATTACTGGTGTTCTTCGCCTCGGCCATCGTCATGCCGCACATGTACCACATGACGTTCACGGAGAACCTCAATCCCCGGGCGCTGGTGAGCGCCAGCTGGGGCCTGCCGTTGTATCTGTTGCTGATGAGCCTAGCCGTGCCGCTGATTCTCTGGGCTGGCCTCAAACTCGGCGTCAGCACCAACCCGGAATACTTCACCTTGGGCCTCGGCATCAGCGCGCAGAGCGAAATGCTGACGCTGGTGGCCTTCGTCGGAGGCCTTTCGGCATCCAGCGGGCTGATCATCGTCAGCACCCTGGCGCTGTCGGGGATGGCGCTCAACCATCTGGTGTTGCCGCTGTACCAGCCGCCTACCGAAGGCAACATCTATCGCTGGCTGAAATGGACCCGACGCAGCCTGATCCTGGCAATCATCATGGCCGGTTACGGCTTCTATCTCCTGCTCGGCGCCGAGCAGGACCTGTCCAACCTGGGAATCGTCGCCTTCGTCGCCACGCTGCAGTTCCTGCCGGGCGTGCTCTCGGTGCTCTACTGGCCGACCGCCAATCGCCGCGGTTATATCGTCGGGCTGCTGGCCGGCATCGCGGTCTGGGTGCTGACCATGCTGCTGCCACTGGTAGGCAATCTGGATGGCATCTACATCCCGCTGTTCAACGTCGTCTACGTGCTCGACGACACCAGCTGGCACCTGGCGGCGATCGCCTCGCTGGCGGTCAACGTGCTGGCTTTCTCGCTGTTCTCGATCTTCACCGAGACCAGCGCCGAGGAACAGGCCGCGGCGGAAGCCTGCGCCGTCGAGAACGTGCGCCGGCCACAGCGACGCGAACTGGCCGCAGCCTCGCCACAAGAATTCGCCACGCAACTCGCCAAGCCACTGGGCGCCAAGACCGCACAGCGCGAGGTGGAGCAGGCGCTGAGAGATTTGCAGCTGCCGTTCGACGAACACCGTCCTTACGCCTTGCGTCGGCTGCGCGATCGCATCGAGGCGAACCTGTCCGGGCTGATGGGACCGAGCGTTGCTCAAGATATCGTCGAGAATTTCCTCTCCTACAAGAACGGCGCGAGCGGCTACGTTACCGAAGACATCCACTTCATCGAAAGCCGCCTTGAGGATTATCACTCGCGCCTCACCGGCCTCGCCGCGGAGCTCGATGCGCTGCGCCGCTATCACCGCCAGACCCTGCAAGAGCTGCCCATGGGCGTTTGCTCATTGGCCAAGGACCAGGAAATCCTGATGTGGAACCGTGCGCTGGAGGAACTTACCGAGATTCCGGCGCTGCAAGTGGTCGGCTCGCGCCTGTCGACCATCGCCGAACCCTGGCAGAGCCTGCTGATGGATTTCATCGGACAGAGCGACGAGCACCTGCATAAGCAAAGACTGCAACTGGACGGCCACAGCCGCTGCCTGAACCTGCACAAGGCTGCCATCGCCGAGCCGCTGGCGCCCGGCAACAGCGGCCTGGTCCTGCTGATCGAAGACCTCACCGAAACCCAGCAGCTGGAAGACCGCTTGGTGCACTCCGAACGCCTGGCCAGCATCGGGCGCCTGGCAGCCGGCGTCGCCCATGAAATCGGTAACCCGATCACCGGCATCGCCTGCCTGGCGCAGAATCTGCGCGAGGAGCGCGAAGCCGATCATGAGATCAGCGAAATCAGCAACCAGATCGTCGAGCAGACCAAGCGCGTTTCGCGCATCGTCCAGTCGCTGATGAGTTTTGCCCACGCTGGCGGCAGGCAGCAGGATTTTTATCCGGTCAGCCTCGCGGAAGTGGCGCAGGATGCGATCGCTCTGCTGTCGCTCAACCGCCACGGAACCGAGGTGCGCTTTTTCAACCTGTGCGACCCCGAGCATCTGGCCGAAGGCGACCCTCAGCGTCTCGCTCAGGTATTGATCAACCTGCTATCCAATGCTCGCGATGCATCGGAGCCCGGCGACGCGATCCGGGTCCGCAGCGAGGTGTCCGAGCAGACCGTCTACCTCATCGTCGAAGACGAAGGCAGCGGTATTCCGCAATCGATTCTGGACCGTCTTTTCGAGCCGTTCTTCACTACCAAGGATCCAGGCGAAGGCACTGGACTGGGCCTCGCGCTGGTCTATTCGATCGTGGAAGAGCATTATGGGCAGATCAACATCGACAGTCCGGCAAATGCTGAAACCCAACGCGGAACTCGTTTCCGCATTACCCTGCCGCGATATGTCGGGACGAACGATACCGTTGATTGACGAGGCGATGGGCGTTGTTCAGGCATAGCTGCCATGTACAACTCAGCGGGGAACCGGCCGAGTCGGGGCTTGCGAAAGTGGCCTCCAGCCCGGCGGCAGGCCCCGCCCCATCGCGACCGCTTGCACAGGCTGCGGAACAGGCTCCGCGACGCGCCCTTTCCTACCGAGCTGCAGCCGCTTTCAGACCGTCGAGAGAGTACTGATGTCACATATTCTGATCGTCGAAGACGAAACCATTATCCGCTCCGCCTTGCGCCGACTCCTCGAACGCAACCAGTACGAAGTCAGCGAAGCCGGATCGGTGCAGGAAGCGCAGGAGCGCTACAGCATTCCGGGTTTCGACCTCATCGTCAGTGATCTGCGCCTGCCCGGCGCGCCCGGCACCGAGCTGATCAAGCTCGCCGAAGGCACTCCGGTGCTGATCATGACCAGCTACGCGAGCCTGCGCTCCGCGGTAGACTCGATGAAGATGGGCGCGGTGGACTACATCGCCAAGCCTTTCGATCACGACGAAATGCTGCAGACCGTAGCTCGCATCCTCCACGATCGACAGCAGGCAGCCACCGCTCCGGCTGCCGCCTCGCGCAGCGCCGCGGGCCCGGTAACAGATAGCGGCTCCGGTAACGGCGAGATCGGCATCATTGGCCGCTGCGGCCCGATGCAGGATCTGTTCAGCAAGATTCGCAAGGTCGCACCAACCGATTCCAACGTGCTGATCCAGGGTGAATCGGGCACCGGCAAGGAGCTCGTCGCACGCGCGCTGCACAATCTTTCCCGCCGCGCCAAGGCCCCGATGATCTCGGTCAACTGCGCCGCCATTCCTGAAACCCTGATCGAATCCGAACTCTTCGGCCATGAGAAAGGTGCATTCACCGGTGCCAGTGCCGGTCGCGCCGGCCTGGTGGAAGCGGCCGATGGCGGCACGTTGTTCCTCGACGAGATCGGCGAGCTGCCGCTGGAAGCACAAGCGCGACTGTTACGCGTGTTACAGGAAGGTGAGATCCGTCGAGTCGGCTCTACCCAGTCGCAAAAGGTCGACGTACGCCTGATCGCAGCGACCCACCGCGACCTGAAAACGCTGGCCAAGAACGGCCAGTTTCGCGAAGACCTTTATTACCGGCTGCATGTCATCGCGTTGAAATTGCCGCCCCTGCGCGAGCGCGGCGCCGACGTCCTGGAAATCGCCAAGGCGTTTCTGGCGCGGCAGAGCGAACGCATGGGTTCCGATGAGATGCACTTTTCCCGCGAGGCGGAGCAGGCGGTACGGCATTACACCTGGCCGGGCAACGTGCGGGAACTGGAGAATGCCATCGAGCGCGCCGCTATCCTCAGCGAGAGCGAGGAAATCAGCGCGGAGCTGCTGGGCATCGACATCGAATTCGACGCTCTCGACGACGACTTCGATGAGCCCTGCGCTCCGCTGGGCGGCGCCGTCTCGACCAACAACGAGCCGACCGAGGACCTTTCCCTGGAAGACTACTTCCAGCATTTCGTGCTCGAGCATCAGGATCACATGACCGAGACCGAACTTGCCCGCAAGCTGGGCATCAGCCGGAAATGCTTATGGGAGCGTCGCCAGCGTCTGGGAATCCCGCGACGCAAATCGAGCGCCACCGGGTAGCGGTTGTTACCCACCCCATCGAGACGTAACAGAAACCGGGTTCATCGGTAACGGGAACCCGGTTTTTTGTAGGCCGAAAAGACGATGAAAAAAGCTAACCAGCTGTTTTATAAGGACTTTCAAAAACTGGCACAGCAAATGCTTTATATCTGGCACAACAACAATAACAAGCAGACCCACAATAAGAACAAGACGTACCGGCTCTAGCAGAATAAATACAAGAAGGCGGAGGCGTAGCTAACTGATTCTTTTGGAGAGGAACTGTCAAATGGGGTTTTGCCCCACAACCAGGCTGAGAACAACAAAAACTGCATAAGCAGAGCCTGAACTGGTTGGATCATATGATCAATGGCAAGTCAGCGACCAAAGCAATCCGTTTGCTCTTTGCTCCCAATGTAGGAGCATTCCTGGAAGCGATAGCTGAAAGGAACGGGTGATCAAACAAAAACAACACGCCCGAAATACTAATAACAACAAAGCACGCGACATCATTTAAAAGGGGAGCTTCGGCTCCCCTTAGTGCTCTCTGGCCCCGGCCATTTTTGACACCTCCCCGCGCTTCGTTCACCATCCCGGCTCCCGGTGCTAGAATCCACGCTCGTTCGTGGCCATTCGCCTCGCCACTCAGTCCTTTCGCCACACAGTGCCTCCCATGCTGAAAAAGCTGTTCCAGTCTTTTCGTTTGCCCCTGCGCCGTTTGCCGCATCCCCGTCGCACACCCGAAATACTGTCCAGCCGGCAGCACTCGCTGCACCGCAATGATCTGAGCCGACATGCCGTCAGCGTGGTCGAGCGGCTTCAGCATGCCGGGTACGAGGCTTATGTCGTGGGCGGTTGTGTCCGCGATCTGCTGCTGGATCTGGACCCAAAGGACTACGACGTCGCCACCAGCGCCACGCCTGAGCAAGTACGCGCCGAATTTCGTAACGCTCGGGTCATTGGTCGACGTTTCAAGCTGGTCCACGTGCATTTCGGACGCGAGATCATCGAGGTCGCCACCTTCCGCGCCAATCATCCGGAGGAGGATGACGACGAGGCCAGCCACCTGGCTTCGCGCAACGAAAGCGGCCGCATCCTGCGCGACAACGTCTATGGCAGCTTGGAAGACGATGCCCAGCGTCGCGACTTCACGATCAACGCGCTGTATTACGACCCCTCGACCGAGCGCATCCTCGACCATACCCATGGCGTACATGACATTCGAAATAGGCTGATCCGCCTGATCGGCGACCCCGAGCAGCGTTATCAGGAAGATCCGGTGCGCATGCTGCGAGCGGTCCGCTTCGCCGCCAAACTGGACTTCGAGATCGAGCAGCACAGCGCCGAACCCATTGCCGATCTGGCCGATCTGCTGAACGATGTGCCCTCAGCCCGCCTGTTCGACGAAATCATCAAGCTGTTCCTCAGCGGCAAGGCCGAGCGCACCTTCGACTTGCTGCTGGAGCATGACCTTTTCGCGCCGCTATTCCCGGCCAGCGCCGAGGCGCTGGAAGACAATCCCGAGTACACCGAAACGCTGATCCGCAACGCGCTGGCCAATACCGATCAGCGCATTGCTCAGGGCAAGCCCGTCACTCCCGCGTTCCTGTTCGCCGCCCTGCTCTGGCCGGCTCTGCCGGCGCGCGTCGCCGAAGCGCAAGCCAGAGGATTGCCGCCCATACCGGCGATGCAGGATGCCGCGCATGAGCTGATCTGGGAACAGTGCCAGCGCACCGCCATACCCAAACGTTTCACCATGCCGATGCGGGAAATCTGGGACATGCAGGAGCGTCTGCCGCGGCGCCAGGGGCGTCGCGCCGATCAACTCCTGGACAATCCGCGCTTTCGTGCGGGCTACGATTTCCTCCTGCTGCGCGAGAGTGCCGGCGAGCAGACCGATGGTTTGGGCGAATGGTGGACCGACTACCAAGAGGCCAGTGAAAGCGAGCGTCGCAACATGATTCGCGGCCTCAGCAGCAAGGACAACGCCAGCGGAGCGCCGCGCAAACGGCGCCGTAGCGGCAGTCGACGCAAGCGCGGCCCGAACGAAAGCGCACCGACCTCCGACGAATAATGGAACGGGTTTATATCGGCCTGGGCAGCAATCTGGCCGAACCACGCGAGCAGTTGCGCGGTGCGCTCAAGGCATTGGCGGCCGCCCCCTCGTCTCGGCTCGTTGCGGTGTCTTCGCTATACGCCAGCGACCCGCTCGGCCCACCGGATCAGCCGCGCTACAACAATGCCGTCGCCGCGCTCGACACCTTGCTGGCCCCGTTGGATCTGCTCGACGCGCTGCAATCCATCGAAAAGGCTCAGGGACGCGAGCGCAAGGCAGAGCGCTGGGGACCGCGAACACTGGACCTCGACATCCTGCTGTTCGGCGATCGGTTACTCGACGAGCCGCGCCTGACCGTCCCGCATTATCATCTGCATGCCCGAGCCTTCGTGCTCTATCCACTCGCCGAAATTGCACCGCAGCATCTGCAGCTTCCAGATGGACGCAACCTAGCCGATCTGCTGGCAGCCTGCTCATTCGAAGGCCTCGAACGCCTCGACGAACCGCTGTAACCCACCGGTAACAGATGTAACGTGTGGGTAACACTCACGATTGACTTAGCTCGCCGCCATCAGGACTATAAGCGCCCTCTGCCGGCACGCATCGAATTGGTAATCCTGCCCATCGGTGACGCTCCGACTACCGTGATCCCTCAGAGGCTCTAGGAGGACGGCATTCATGCCAGACGTAACCCTGACCACCCTGCAAGGCCTCAAGCAGAAAGGCGAGAAGATCGTCATGCTCACCTGCTATGACGCCACCTTCGCCAAGACCTCGTGCGAAGCGGGAGTCGAGATGCTGCTGATCGGCGATTCGCTGGGTATGGTCCTGCAAGGTCACGACAGCACCTTGCCGGTGTCCATTGAAGAGATGGCCTACCACACCGCCTGCGTCAAACGTGGCAACCGTGGCGCGATGATCGTCGCCGATCTGCCGTTCATGGCCAACGCCACCATCGAGCAGACCCTGGACAACTCGGCCACGCTGATGCGGGCCGGCGCGCACATGGTCAAGGTCGAGGGTGCGGCATGGCTGGCCGAATCCATCCGTTTGCTGGCCGAACGCGGCATCCCGGTCTGCGCCCACATGGGTCTCACGCCACAGACCGTCAACATACTGGGCGGCTATAAGGTGCAAGGCCGCCAAGAGGCCCAGGCGCTGCAGATGATTGCCGACGCCAAGGCGCTCGAGGCGGCGGGCGCTGCCATGCTGCTGCTCGAGTGCGTGCCCAGCGAGCTGGCGGCCCGCATCACCCAGGCGGTTTCGGTGCCAGTGATCGGCATCGGCGCCGGTAGCGCCACCGATGGTCAGGTACTGGTCCTGCACGACATGCTCGGATTGTCCCTCAGCGGACGCGCGCCTAAATTCGTGAAGAATTTCATGCGCGAACACGGCGACATCACATCCGCCATCGCTGCCTATGCCCAGGCGGTGAAAAGCGTGGAGTTCCCAGCCGCCGAACACGGATTCTCGTCATGAACGTGGTGAAAACCGTCGCCGACCTGCGCGCCGCGGTGACCCGCGCACGTGGCGAGGGCAAACGCATCGGCTTCGTGCCAACCATGGGCAACCTGCACGCAGGACATATCGCGTTAGTGAAGAAGGCCGGCCAGCGCGCGGATTTCGTGGTCGCCAGCATCTTCGTCAACCCGTTGCAGTTCGGCCCGAACGAGGATCTGGCCAGTTATCCGCGCACGCTCACGGCGGACCAGGAAAAGCTCTTCGAGGCGGGTTGCCATCTGCTGTTCGCACCCAGCGTAGAGGAGATGTATCCCCACGGCCAGTCGATGCAGACCATCGTGCGGGTGCCGGGGGTATCCGAAGGGCTCTGTGGCGGTAGCCGACCCGGCCATTTCGATGGTGTCTCGACCGTCGTCAGCAAGCTGTTCAACATGGTACTGCCCGATCTTGCCGTGTTCGGCCAGAAGGACTTCCAGCAGTTGGCGGTGATCCGCACCATGGTTCGCGACCTGAACATGCCCGTGCAGATCATTGGCCAGCCAACCATGCGTGCCGAAGACGGCTTGGCACTGTCCTCGCGCAACGGCTACCTCAATACCGAGGAACGCGCCATCGCTCCAGCCCTGTATCGCACGCTGAACCAGCTGGCAGACGCGATTCGCAACGGGCATCGCAACTACCAGACGCTACTGGCCGAGGGACAACAGGCACTGCAGGCAGCCGGCTTACGTCCCGACTACCTGGAAATTCGCAACGCGACGGATCTGCAGCCAGCCACAGCGAATACACGCGAACTGATCATTCTCGCAGCGGTATTTCTCGGCAAAACCCGTCTGATCGATAACCTGCTGGTCGATATCATACCCGCATCGGTATAACCGCCGACCATCGGCACCACCCTGCCCGTCCCCCGGTATTGATCACACTTGTGGGTTCGGGCACACTCTGCGCCGCTTGCGCACCCGGAGGAACCCGCCATGCACGCCATCATGCTCAAGGCCAAATTGCACCGCGCCCAGGTAACCCACTCGGTGCTTGATTACGAAGGCTCCTGCGCCATCGACGGCGACTGGCTGGACCTGGCCGGCATCCGCGAATACGAGCAGATCCAGATTTACAACGTCGACAATGGCGAACGCTTCACCACCTACGCCATCCGCGGCGAAGAAGGTTCGAAGATCATTTCCGTCAACGGCGCAGCCGCGCACAAGGCCGGCGTAGGTCATCGCCTGATCATTTGCGCTTACGCCCATTACAGCGAAGCCGAGCTGGCCAGCTTCAAGCCACACGTCCTCTACATGGGCGCAGATGGCGAACTCAGCCACACCAGCAACGCCATTCCGGTCCAGGTCGCCTGACTGCGAATGAGTCGTTCGAAAGCCCGCACGCCCTTCGCGTTGCGGGCTTTTTTGTGCCCTGAGGGTTCCCCCTGACGCGCTAATCTGTAATGGTCATCGAGGGCTATGGCGGGTATCGATAGCAGGCGCGGCGAGCATTCGGAACGCCGGGCGTTTTTCCCAGTCAGACTGTCTCGGCGGCGCAGGATGCGCCACCCTCGCTTCATTGAATCGAAGCGGTACGCGCCCGATGCATTCAGGATGAGTGCCAGCGTGTCAGCATCATCGAATGACTGTCCAACCGCAGCTCCAGGGCTACACCTGGGGCGGCGCAGAATCGAGACAGTCCGCCAAGCAAAGGAAGCCGCACTACCATGAGCTATTACGAGCACCCTCTCGATGCCACCGGCCTGTCGTCCTGGAAGGCCTTGGAAGAACACCGCCTTGCCATGCAGAACTTCAGCATGCGCGACGCATTCAAGGCCGACCCGACACGCTTCGATGACCTGTCGGTTTCCTGCTGCGGCCTGTTTCTCGACTATTCGAAGAACCTGATCACACCCGAGACGCGCACCCTGCTGGTGAACCTGGCCCGTGAAGCCGGCGTCGAGCAGGCCGCGCGCGCCATGTTCGAAGGCGAGCGGATCAACGCCTCGGAAAATCGTCCGGTCCTGCACACCGCCTTGCGCCGCCCGATGGGCGATTCAGTGATGGTCGACGGGCAGAACATCATGCGCGACGTGCACGCCGCGCTGGCGCAGATGACCGACATCGTTACGCGCATCCACAACAATCTCTGGCGCGGCTTCAGCGACAAGACCATCACCGACGTGGTGAACATTGGCATCGGAGGCTCGTTCCTCGGTCCGCAGCTGGTTTCCGAGGCACTGCTGCCCTTCACTCAGCATGGCGTGCGCACGCATTACCTGGCGAACATCGACGGCAGCGAATTCCGCGAAGTGACTGCCAAGCTGAACGTGGAAACCACACTATTCATCATCTCCAGCAAGACCTTCGGCACGCTCGAGACGCTGAAGAATGCACAGGCCGCACGTACCTGGTATCTCGGCAAGGGCGGCACAGAGGAGAAGCTCTACCGCCACTTCATCGCGGTGACCAGCAACAAAAAGGCGGCCGTTGAGTTCGGCATCCGCGAAAAGAACATCTTCCCTATGTGGGACTGGGTCGGCGGGCGCTATTCGCTGTGGTCAGCCATCGGCCTGCCCATCGCGCTGGCCATCGGCATGTCCAACTTCAAGGATCTGCTGTCCGGCGCTTACAGCATGGATAGTCACTTCCTCAGCGAGCCGTTCGAAAGCAACATGCCGGTGCTGCTGGCGATGCTTGGCGTCTGGTACCACAACTTCTGGGGCGCGCAGAGCTACGCCTTCCTGCCGTACGACCATTACCTGCGCAACTTCGTCAAACACCTGCAGCAGATGGACATGGAGTCCAACGGTAAGAGCGTGCGCCAGGACGGTACGCCGGTCTCCTGCGGCACCGGCCCGGTGATCTGGGGTGGCGTCGGCGCCAACGGCCAGCACGCCTATCACCAGCTGCTGCACCAGGGCACGCCACTGATTCCGGCCGACTTCATCGTGCCCGTGGTCAGCCACAACCCGGTGGCCGACCACCATGAGTGGCTGTATGCGAACTGCCTGTCGCAGAGCCAAGCGCTGATGCGCGGCAAGACCCGCGAGGAAGCCGAAGCCGAGCTGCGGGCCAAGGGGCTTGGCGAAGCCGAGATTGAGCGCCTGGCGCCGCACAAAGTGATTCCAGGCAATCGCCCGAGCAATACCGTGGTGATGGAGACCATCAGCCCCGGCCGCCTCGGCGCGCTGATTGCGCTCTACGAGCACAAGGTGTTCGTACAAGGCGTGATTTGGGGGATCAATTCTTTCGACCAGTGGGGCGTGGAGCTGGGCAAGGATCTGGGCAAGGCCGTGTACGGTCAGATGACCAGCTTCGACGCACCGCCAGCCGAAGACGCCTCGACCCAGGGCCTGATTGATTTCTTCCGCGGTCGCCATCGCGGCTGAGCCTACGTGCAACCGGGCGGCAAACGCTGTCCGGTTGAGCCCCGCTTCGCCCTGAATCGGTAACGGCATCCATCGGGTAACATTCCGGCTCTCTAATCGCTGCAGAAACGCCGGTCATGGAACTCATCCGCCATCGCATCGAAACACAGGTGCTCAGCCTCACCGGCCTGGCCATTGGCGGCGTCGACTATGAACAGCCGCCGGGCGACCCAGGCTTGTTCGGCCCGGATTCGGTCTGCTGGCGGGTCCATGGTGACTTCACTTCGATGCTGATCGGCGGCATTTCCGCGTTGCTGCTGCAAGCCCTGCATCCGCTGGCGCTGGCCGGCGTCTGGGATCATTCGAACTTCCGCGAGGACCTGCTCGGTCGTTTGCGGCGTACCGGGCAATTCATATCGGCGACAACCTTCGGCAGCCAGGCGGATGCACAGCGGCTGATCGAGCGGGTCCGCTCGATTCATCTGCAGGTCACGGGTCATGCAGCCGATGGCCGCCCCTACGCCGCCTACGATCCCGAACTGCTGACCTGGGTGCACGTAGCCGAGGTCAGCAGCTTTCTCAAGGCGCACCTGCGCTACCTCAACCCTTCGCTGTCTGGCGATGATCAGGATCGCTATTACGATGAGGTCGCGCGGATCGCCGAGTCTCTTGGCGCATGCCAAGTGCCGCGCTCGAGAAAGCAGGTTGCGGAGTATCTGCAAGAGGTACAGCCGCAGTTGCAGTGCGACGAGCGCTCGAGGGAGATTCTCCGCGTGCTGTTCGACGCACCGGCACCCAGCGCGCTGGCCCGGCCATTCGGCGCCCTGATGATGCAGGCGGGAGTCGAGCTGCTACCGGACTGGGCCAGCGCCATGCTCGGACTGCAGCAGAGCCCGGCTCAGCGCCAGCTGATACGGTTCGGCGTCAGACGCACCGCTCCAGTGCTGCGCTGGGCCGTGCGCAACGGTTCGGCACACCGGGCACGCCGACGCATGGGACTGCCCAGCCGCTAACGTGACCGGCAGGTTCCGCAATTGGAGGCGCCCAAAGCGGTATGCCAACATGGGCGTCCCGCGCGAATCCCGCTCTTTCGAGGTCAACCTGCATGCAAGAAGTCGTCATCGTCGCCGCCACCCGTACCGCCGTCGGCAGCTTTCAGGGCGCGCTGGCCAATATTCCTGCAGCCGACCTGGGCGCGGCGGTGATTCGCCGTCTGCTGCAACAAACAGGCATCGACCCCGCCGAGGTGGACGAAGTCATCCTCGGGCAAGTTCTCACCGCGGGCGCCGGCCAGAACCCGGCGCGCCAAGCTGCAATCAATGCCGGCCTGCCCGCCGCGGTCCCAGCCATGACGCTGAACAAGGTCTGCGGCTCCGGCCTGAAAGCGCTGCACCTCGCGACACAGGCGATCCGCTGCGGCGACGCCGAAGTAGTGATTGCCGGCGGCATGGAGAACATGAGCCTGGCGCCCTATGTCATGCCGGCGGCCCGCACGGGCCTGCGCATGGGTCATGGCAAGGTGCTCGACAGCATGATCCAGGATGGCCTGTGGGACGCCTTCAATGACTATCACATGGGCATCACCGCCGAAAATCTCGTCGCGAAGTACGGCATTACGCGAGAGGAACAGGATGCCTTCGCCGCAGCCTCCCAACAGAAGGCGGTTGCCGCCATCGAGGCAGGGCGCTTCGGCGCGGAGATCACGCCGATCGAGATTCCGCAGCGCAAGGGCGATCCACTGATGTTCGAAACCGACGAGCAGCCGCGCGCGGGCACCACAGCCGAGAGCCTGAGCAAGCTCAAGCCCGCCTTCAAGAAGGACGGTAGCGTAACGGCCGGTAACGCCTCCAGCCTCAACGACGGCGCCGCCGCCGTGCTACTGATGAGTGCAGACCAGGCCAAGGCGCTGGGTCTACCGGTACTGGCGCGTATCGCCGGTTACGCCAATGCGGGTGTCGATCCGGCGATCATGGGCATCGCCCCGGTATCGGCCACCCGCCGATGCCTGGAAAAGGCAGGCTGGAGCCTCGATCAGCTCGACCTGATCGAAGCCAACGAGGCATTCGCCGCCCAGGCGCTTTCAGTCGGCAAGGAGCTCGGCTGGGACGCGAAGAAGGTCAACGTCAACGGCGGCGCCATCGCCATTGGCCATCCGATTGGTGCCTCCGGCTGCCGCATCCTGGTCACCCTGCTGCACGAAATGATCCGCCGCGACGCCCATAAAGGGCTGGCAACGCTGTGCATCGGCGGCGGTCAGGGCGTTGCGCTGGCGATCGAGCGCTGATCGCGCGCCGCTAAGCACCCAGCCGGCCCAGCGCCGGCTATTTCCGATAAACTGCGCGGCCCTCCCCTCCGAGTCGCCGCGCATGCCTTCTCTCGAACAGGCGCTGCGCGCCGCCATCCGCCATCGCGAAACTCTGCTCGACCAACTGCACGACCAGGCCACCGACTGTTACCGACTCTTCCACGGTAGCCAGGAAGGCGCGCCCGGCCTGACGATCGATCGTTACGGCCCGCAGTTGCTGGTGCAAAGCTTTCATCAGCCGCTCGAACGCGACGTGCTACTGGCCGTGCACGAACAGCTTTGCACCGCCCTCGGCGAAACCCTCTCGCTGGTCTACAACGACCGCTCCCAGGGGAACTCGCGTATCGACCGCAGCGACTCGGTCTATCGCGCCGATCCGGCGGCGCTGGACGATCAGGTCGGTCGGGAATGGGGCCTGAACTACCGAGTCCGCGCGCGGCACAGCGGGCAGGATCCGCTGCTGTTTCTCGATCTGCGCAACGCACGCGGCTGGGTCAAGGCCAACAGCGCCGGCAAGTCGGTGCTCAACCTGTTCGCTTACACCTGTGGCGTCGGCCTCTGCGCGGCTGCAGGTGGTGCGCGTGAGGTGTGCAATCTGGACTTTGCCGAAAGCAACCTCGCGGTCGGACGGGAGAACGGCGCGCTCAATCCCGAACTGGCGCCGATGCGGTTCATCCAGTCGGATTATTTTCCGGCGATCCGTCAGTTGGCGGGCTTGCCGGTCCCACAGCGCCGCGGGCGAGCGCTGCCCGACTATCCGCGCCTTGCACCGCAACAGTTCGATCTGGTCTTGCTCGATCCGCCAGCCTGGTCGAAAAGCGCATTCGGCACCGTCGATCTGTTGCGCGATTATCAGAGCCTGCTCAAGCCTGCACTGCTTGTCACCGCTGAAGATGGCGTGCTGGTCTGCTGCAACAACCTGGCGAAGGTCGACCTCGACGACTGGCGCGAGCAGGTTCTGCGGTGCGCAACGAAGGCCGGACGGCCGGTACGCGATTGCCAAGTGCTGTCGCCGGCGCTGGACTTCCCTTCCGCCGACGGGCGACCGCCATTGAAGATTCTCACGCTGCAATTGTGAAGCGGTACGGGTTACCGGTGGCATAGAGGAACCCGCATGGCGTGCCATACTCCAAGGCAGTCCATCGCTCGGAATGTAGGTCCGCATGCCCAACGGAATGAAGCGCGCACTCATCGGCCTGATGACCGCACTGGTCTGCTATTGCCTGCTTGGCTTCTTGATACTGCCTGGTGTCGCCCAGCGTGTCGTCAACCAGCAACTAATCCAGTACGCGACGGTGCCGGCGCGCCTGGAACGAATCGAATTCAACCCATTCAGTCTCGAACTGACGCTGTACGACCTGCGCCTCGGCGAGGCTGATCAGCCGCAGCTCGGCTTCCAACGTCTGTATCTCGATCTGCAATGGAGCAGCCTCTGGCACCGCGCCCTGCAGATAGAAAATATCGAGCTGACCCAGCTGCACACCGAAGTGGTGTTCGACAAAGACGGTACGCTCAACCTGACACGACTGTTCGACCTGCCACCGTCTGCTGAAGATGAAGAGCCGCAAGAGCCGGAAGAACCCTTCGCCCTGCATATCGACCGACTGCAGCTGGTGGAGGGCTCGGTCCGCTTCGCCGACCAGCGCCCTGAAGAGCCCATCGACTTCCTCCTCGACTCACTCAATTTCGAGCTGCTGAACTTCGCCACCCGCTCGGATGACGCAGCCGATGCGGTGCTGGTCGCGACCGGCCCCAGCGGTGCCCGGGTGGACTGGAACGGACAGTTCAATCTGGCGCCAACCATCAGCTCGTCCGGCCAGCTGAAAATCAGCAATCTGGCACTGAAGGACTTCTGGGCCTACGCCCATGACGCCGTACCACTGCGCCTGCAGCAAGGCCGGCTCAGTTTCGCCAGCGATTATCGGCTCGATCTGGCGGAGCGCACCGAGCTGCAATTGAGCAACCTGAACGCCCAATTGGCACCACTCGAACTCGATACCGCCGACGGGCAGCCAATGGTTCGCCTGAACAAGCTTGAAATCAGCCAGACATCACTGGATCTGACCAAGCAACAGGTTGTGATCGGCCACCTGCGCAGCGATGCTCTGGAAACCTGGGTAACCCGCGAACCCGACGGCGAGCTGAACTGGCAGAAACTGCTGACCCCATCGTCCGCCAACACCCAGCCGGAAACCGCCGAACAGACGGACGCCGTCGGACCCGTACAAGCAGCTACCGCCGACGACCAGTCGACAGCCTGGCAGGTGCTGCTGAGTGACGCCCAGCTACGCGACTACCGGGTACATCTGCGTGACCGTGTGCCGGCGGATGAGGTCGCGCTGCAGCTGGGTCCGCTTAATCTTGCCGTGTCCGATTTCGACAGCCTGGGCACTTCGCCTTTCGGGCTGGAACTGACCACCGGCGTAGGCAACCAGGGCACCTTGCAAGCGGCGGGACAGTTGCGATTGCAGCCTGCGTCTGGACGACTGAGCATCAGCACGCAGGATATCGACCTGCGCATCGCTCAGGCCTACCTGACGCCTTTCGTGCATCTCGAATTGCGCAGCGGCATGCTGGCCAGTCAGCTGGAACTTGAGCTGACCGGCACCGAACCACTGGCGTTCAATCTCGGAGGGGCAGCCGAGATTACCCAGCTGCATACGCTCGATACCATCAACAATCGCGACTTCGTCAAATGGCAGCGCTTGCAACTCGGCGGGCTGGATTACCAGCATCCCCAACAGTTGCAGATCGAACGCATCGACCTGACCCAACCCTACGCGCGCTTCATCATCAATCCGGACCTCACCACCAATATCAATGACCTGTTGGTGGACAAGACGACCGCGGCCGACGGCGATAGCGCGGCTGCTGCGACAATCGAGCAAGCAGAGCCGATGGGCATTCGCATAGGGGGCATTACCATCAATGAGGGTTCGGCCAATTTTTCCGACCTCAGTCTGCGCCCTCCCTTCATAACGGCCGTGCAGGAGCTCAGCGGCGAGATCGGTACGATCGACAACCAGGCGCAGCAACCGGCCACGGTCGACATCAACGGCAAGGTTGATCGCTATGCGCCAGTCAGCATCAAAGGGAACCTCACGCCATTCGATCCGCTGCAGAGCCTCGATATCGCCACGCGCTTCCGGCAGGTCGAACTGACCAACCTTTCGCCCTACTCTGGAAAGTTCGCCGGTTATCGCATCCGCAAAGGGCGCATGGATCTCGATCTCCACTACCGCATTCAGCAGGGCCAACTGAACGCCGAGAACAAGGTCGTGCTGCAACAGCTGCAGCTTGGCGAGAAGGTGGACAGTCCCGAAGCGGTCGATCTGCCAGTACGCCTGGCCGTCGCGCTGCTAAAGGATAGTCGTGGCACGATTTCGTTGGAGCTGCCGGTTCAGGGCGACCTCAACAACCCTCAGTTCGATGTCATGCCGATCGTCTGGCAGACGCTGCGCAACCTCCTGACTCGTGCAGTCAAGGCACCGTTCAAATTTCTCGCCGGTGTCGTCGGCGGCGACCAGGAAGATCTCAGCCAAGTGCTCTTCGCACCCGGCAGCAGTGAACTCGATCAGCCGGCGCGCGCCAACCTGGACACCCTGGGTCGTGCGCTGAATGAGCGCCCCGTGTTGCGCCTCGAAGTCGAAGGACAGAGCTCACCTCAGGCCGACGGACCGCTGCTGGCCGAACAATGGCTGCAGAACGAATATCAGGAAACCTGGTACAAGATGCTGCAGCGTCGCGGCGACAAGGTACCTGCCGACGCTGGGCAACTGGAAATTGGCGATGAGGAGAAAGCCGCCATGCTCGAAGGCATCTATCGCAGCCGTCTCGGCCAACAACCGCCCACTCAATGGAGCGAGCTCGACGAGCAGGTACGCAGCGAGAAGATGCGCGACGCCATACTGACCAGCCGAGCCGACAGCACTGCCCTGCTACGCCGCTTGAGCCGCGCCCGCGCCGCTTCGATCAAGGATTATCTGGTCGACCAGGCTGGCCTCGATGCTTCGCGTGTGTACCTGCTAGACACCGGCATTGCGGAAGCCGAGCAAGAAGGACAGATCCCAACGCCCCTGCATCTGGGAAGCGAATGATGCCAGCCATAATCCATACCCTGCTGCTCAGCACCATCCTGGCAGCCCCTTTCGCCCAAGCGGAAACGCTACGCTGCGGCAGCGCGCTGATCAGTACCGGCGATCGGCCCTTCGAAGTTGAGAACAAGTGTGGCGCGCCAGTGCGGCGGGATCTGGTCGGCTACGCGCTGGGCCCACACGCCAGGCGGGAAATGGTAGTCGAGGAATGGTTGTATGGGCCTGACAACGGCATGCTCAGCATCCTTACGTTCGAAGGCAACCGGCTGGTACGCATCGAATCCCGCCGCGCTCGTTAAGAGGCCTCAACATGTCTCCCAGTTCACCCCTGCTCCTGCTGAGCCTGCTCGTATTCTCCATCGATGCCCATGCGTCTTCTACGCATCGCTGCGGCAGTGCGCTCGTTAGCCTTGAAGCGTCTACCAGCGAGGTCAGCAGTAAGTGCGGCGAGCCCTCCAGCTCCGCCCTGGTTGGCTACAAGGAAATCCTCGATGACTATGGCTTTCGCCATGAGGTCCCAGTTGAGGAATGGACTTACGGCCCAACCAACGGCATGTACCATTTCTTGCGTTTCGAAGGAAACCGGCTGCGCCGGATCGAAAGCCAGCGCGGTCGCTGAAACGTATATAAAAAACCCCACTGTAAAGTGGGGCTTCATTTGTTCCTGCGACGGCAGCGAATATCAGTCGGCAGCTTTCAGGCCGTCTGCCGAGACTTCACGTACGCCCTTGATGGACTTGGCCTTATTGATCGCCGCCTCACGCTCAGCTTCGGTGGCTACAGTGCCTGACAGCGATACAACACCGTCTTTGGTTTCCACTTCGATATCCATGCCCGGTGTAGCGTCTTCCGCCAGCAGGGACGATTTCACCTTGGTGGTGATCCAGGTATCGGACGTGGCGTCACCGGCTTCCTTCATGGTGTCGTTGGTTGCCAGCATGACGGTATCGGTCTTATCCAGTGCTGGAGTGGTGTCGGCGAAAGCGGCACCTGCCATCGGCAAGCTCAGAGCAGCGGCGACGGCAACAGCGGTAAGAGAGTTCTGAATGTTCATATGGCACTCCTGTTTTTCTTCAAATGTCTGCGTCATCACTCCGACGCAGATTCACAGGTAATATCGCAAGCGCCATGCCATCTTTTTGTTTTTTAAAATCTCAATAAAATCAATAAGTTGAGAATTCAAGTAGCTGAACGCCACTAGCACACTGCATGTTCCACTCCAGCGAAGCGTGCAACTTGCAACAACGCGCTGAATCTTCTGCTGCTCGATAGGCTACAAGCACGACCTGACGCGACGACGAGCAACTAACGAAAGCCGTGCGTTGCGTGGCCGGCTGGATGAATCGTCGCAAGCTCAGGTACCAGCTAGGTATCAGCCCAAGAGACCGCTAGAAGAGATACCCCTGCCTGAAAAAACGAACCCCGCCGTTTGGCGGGGTTCGTCTCGATCGAAAAGAACCTTAAGGGTCCTTTTATATCGCTGCGTTAGGCGCCCGAAGCTTTCGCCGCCGCCACGTCCTTGATCGACAGCTTGATGCGACCGCGGTTGTCCACGTCCAGCACCAGCACTTCGACTTCCTGACCTTCCTTGAGCACATCGGTGACTTTTTCGACACGCTGATCGCTCAGCATCGAAATGTGTACCAGACCGTCCTTGCCGGGGAGGATGTTGACGAAGGCGCCGAAGTCGACGATGCGCTCGACCTTGCCGACGTAGATCTTGCCGACCTCAGCCTCGGCGGTGATGCCCAGTACACGTTGCTTGGCAGCCTCGGCCGCTTCCTTGGTTTCGCCAAAGATCTTGATCGAGCCATCATCTTCGATGTCGATCGAGGCCTTGGTTTCTTCGCAGATGCTGCGAATGGTGGCGCCACCCTTGCCGATCACGTCGCGGATCTTGTCCTGATCGATCTTCATCGAAATCATGGTCGGTGCGTTGGCCGACAGCTCGGTACGCGACTGCGCGATGACCTGATTCATCTGGCCAAGGATGTTCAGACGCGCTTCCAGGGCCTGCTCCAGCGCCTGCTCCATGATCTCTTCGGTGATGCCCTGAATCTTGATGTCCATCTGCAGCGCGGTGACGCCCTTGGCGGTACCGGCAACTTTGAAGTCCATGTCGCCCAGGTGATCTTCGTCACCGAGAATGTCGGTCAGTACGGCGAACTTCTCGCCTTCCTTGACCAGGCCCATGGCGATACCGGCAACCGGTGCTTTCATCGGCACACCGGCGTCCATCAGTGCCAGCGAAGCACCACAGACCGACGCCATCGAGCTGGAGCCGTTGGACTCGGTGATTTCCGATACCACGCGGATGGTGTACGGGAATTCGTCAGCGCCCGGCAGCATGGCAGCGACACCACGACGGGCCAGGCGACCGTGACCAATCTCGCGACGGCCGGTAGCGCCCATGCGGCCACATTCGCCGACCGAGTACGGCGGGAAGTTGTAGTGCAGCATGAAGGGGTCTTTCTTCTCGCCTTCCAGGGTATCGAGCAGCTGCGCGTCACGGGCAGTACCGAGGGTAGCCACCACCAGCGCCTGGGTTTCACCACGGGTGAAGAGTGCCGAGCCGTGGGTCTTATCGAGTACGCCAACTTCAATGTTCAGGCCACGAACGGTGCGAGTGTCGCGGCCATCGATACGCGGCTTGCCGTTGACGATGTTTTCGCGAACGGTGCGGTATTCGATCTCGCCGAAGGCTTCCTTCACTTCACCGGCGGACGGCTGGCCTTCTTCACCAGAGAACTTGGCAACGATCTGCTCGCGCAGCTCGCCCAGGCGCGCATAGCGATCCTGCTTGATGATGATGGTGTAGGCCTGGGAAATCGCCTCGCCGAACTCGCTGCGGATGGCATTGAGCAACTCGGTGTTTTCAGCTTTCGGCTGCCAGTCCCAAGTTGGCTTGGCGGCTTCGGCTGCCAGCTCGGCAACGGCCTGGATCACAGCCTGGAATTCGTCATGGGCGAACAGTACCGCGCCCAGCATCTGGTCTTCGGTCAGCTCTTTAGCTTCGGATTCGACCATCAGAACGGCATCTTTGGTGCCGGCTACGACCATGTCCAGGCTGGAGGCCTTGAGCTGCTCGTAGGTCGGGTTCAGCAGGTAACCGGTTTCGGGATGGAAGGCAACGCGTGCGGCGCCGATGGGGCCATTGAACGGAATACCGGAGATGGCTAGCGCGGCGGAGGTACCGATCATCGCAGCGATATCCGGATCGGTCTTCTTGCTGGTCGATACTACGGTGCAGATGACCTGCACTTCGTTCTGGAAGCCTTCCGGGAACAGCGGACGGATCGGGCGATCGATCAGACGCGAAGTCAGGGTTTCTTTTTCCGAAGGACGTGCTTCGCGCTTGAAGAAGCCACCGGGGATCTTGCCGGCTGCGTAGGTTTTTTCCTGGTAGTGGACCGAGAGCGGGAAAAAGCCCTTGCTCGGGTCGGCCGTCTTGGCACCAACGACCGTGACCAGCACGGTTACGTCGTTATCAACGGTGACCAGCACGGCGCCGGATGCCTGACGGGCGATGCGACCAGTCTCGAGGGTTACGGTCGACTGACCGAACTGAAATTTCTTGATTACCGGGTTCACGGTGCTTTCCTTCTCTCTGTTGCCTTTGGGGGAAATTGGCGGGAGCGGCGGGAGTCGGACCCGATCTCTCCTGCAAAAGCCAAAAAGCTGGAAGCTCGAAGCCAGAAGCGGAGATTTCTCCAACTTACGACTTCAAGCTTCCAGCTCCAGGCTTCCAGCTCGCTACGTCTTAACGACGCAGCCCCAGACGACCGATCAGGGTGCTGTAACGAGTAGTGTCCTTGCCCTTCAGGTAGTCCAGCAGCTTACGGCGCTGGTTAACCATACGGATCAGACCACGACGCGAGTGGTGGTCTTTGCCGTTGGCCTTGAAGTGACCTTGCAGCTTGTTGATGTTGGCGGTCAGCAGGGCTACCTGCACTTCCGGAGAACCGGTGTCGCCTTCAGCTTGCTTGTACTCGTTAACGATCTGGGCTTTTTCTTCAACGCTAAGTGCCATGATGGGCTCCTTACAGTGAACAGGCCGGGACGCATCCCGTGTTTTAAAAGAGGGCTGACCGTGCCTGCCAACAGCCATCCTCGTGACGCAACACACCACCGAGGCGCATTGCGTATCGGTCATTCCGACCGAATCAGTCGACGCGGCGCAATGCGCCCGTCCTCACTCACTTCACCGATGCCGATGAAGCGACCGTTATGATCCTGCACCCGCAGCATGCCGAATTTCGGCGCTTCCGGTGCCCGTACCGGCTGACCATGAAGCCAATAAAAGGCGCTGTGCTCTGAAAGCTGCAGCAGCGGCCAATGCTCCAGCCCGCTATCGACCGGCTTGAGAAAGGCATCCACCGCCTCCGCCCCGCCTTCGGCATGGACCCGCTCGAGCTCTTCGAGACTGACGGTCTGGGTCAGATCGAAAGGCCCAGCCTGAGTCCGCCGCAGTTCGGCTACGTGTGCACCACAACCCAACTTCAGCCCGATATCTTCGACGAGCGTGCGGATATAAGTGCCCTTGCTGCAAGCGACGGCCAAACGCGCCCTATCGTCTTCCAGCGAGAGCAAATCCAGGCGGGCAATGGTAACAGAACGCGGCTCGCGCTCCACTACCTCTCCGGCACGCGCCAGCTTGTACAGTGGCTGACCGTCACGCTTGAGTGCCGAATACATCGGCGGCACCTGCTGCAGGTCACCGCGAAACTCCGGTAGAAGCGCCTCGATCTGCGCTGCGCTGACGGCGACAGGCTTGCGCTCGATCACCTCTCCCTCGGCATCAGCCGTGGTGGTGGTCACGCCGAGCTGGGCAACGGTCTCGTAGCCCTTGTCGGCATCGAGTAGATACTGGGAAAACTTGGTGGCTTCGCCAAAACACAACGGCAGCACGCCGGTCGCCAGAGGATCCAGACTCCCTGTATGCCCCGCCTTTTCGGCGTTGAGCAACCAGCGAACCTTCTGCAACGCCGCGTTAGACGTGAACCCACGAGGCTTATCGAGAAGGATGATGCCGCTAACTGCACGGCGAACACGTTTTACCTGGGCCACGCGTTACTCTCCAACATCATCGCTGTGTTTGCGGTCTTCCGCGACAGCACGCTCGATCAGCGAGGCCAGTTCGACACCGCGACGAACGCTGGCGTCGTAGTTGAAGTGCAACTGCGGCACCGTGCGCAACTTCATCGCCTTGCCCAGCTGCATACGCAGAAATCCACTCGCTTCGTTGAGAATCCGAAGGCTGGATTTGACGGCGTCTTCATCGTCATCCTTGCCCATGACGGTGATGAATATCTTGGCATGGGACAGGTCACGACTGACCTCGACCCCGGTAATGGTTACCAAACCCAAACGCGGGTCCTTGACTTCACGCTGAATCAGCTGTGCCAGCTCGCGCTGCATCTGGTCGCCGATACGCTGGGTACGACTGTAATCTTTTGCCATCTTTCATACCTTCTTAAAAGCCGAAAGCTGGAAGCCCAAAGCCGGAAGCTGCACGAGCGGCTTCCGGCTTCTGACTTCCAGCTTCAAGCTAGCGTTTTGCTTAGAGCGAACGCGCCACTTCGACCTTCTCGAACACTTCGATCTTGTCACCAGCCTTGACGTCGTTGTAGCTCTTGACCCCGATACCGCACTCCATACCGGCGCGCACTTCGGCGACGTCATCCTTGAAGCGACGCAGGGATTCCAGCTCGCCTTCGAAGATGACCACGTCGTCGCGCAGAACGCGGATCGGACGATTGCGGTGGACCATGCCTTCGATGACCATGCAGCCTGCGACGGCGCCAAACTTCGGCGAACGGAATACATCGCGAACTTCAGCGATGCCGAGGATGTTCTCCCGAACGTCACTGCCAAGCATGCCGGTCAGGGCTTTCTTGACGTCTTCGATGATGTCGTAGATCACGTTGTAGTAACGCAGATCCAGACCTTCCTGCTCGACGATCTTGCGGGCACCGGCATCAGCGCGAACGTTGAAACCGAACAATACGGCATTGGAAGCCAGGGCCAGGTTGGCGTCGCTTTCGGTGATACCACCGACACCGCCACCGATCACGCGAACCTGCACTTCGTCGTTGCCCAGACCGCTGAGCGATCCTTGCAGCGCTTCGAGTGAGCCACGTACGTCGGACTTGAGGACGATGTTGAGCGTCTTCTTCTCTTCCTGCCCCATGTTCTCGAAGATGTTTTCCAGCTTGCCGGCGTGAGCGCGAGCCAGTTTCACTTCGCGGAACTTGCCCTGACGGAACAGGGCCACTTCACGTGCCTTCTTCTCGTCTGCCAGCACGCTGAGCTCGTCACCTGCGTCTGGCGTACCGTCGAGACCAAGAATCTCGACCGGAATCGACGGGCCGGCTTCCTTGATCGGCTTACCATTCTCGTCGAGCATGGCGCGAATACGACCGAAGTTCGAGCCAACCAGCGCCATGTCACCCTGACGCAGCGTGCCGTCCTGTACTAGAACCGTAGCGACCGGGCCACGTCCTTTGTCCAGACGCGATTCGACCACAACGCCACGCCCCGGAGCGGACGGAGTTGCCGTCAGTTCGAGAATCTCGGCCTGTAGCAGAACGGCCTCGAGCAGGTCGTCGACGCCGGTACCCATCTTGGCGGAAACCGACACGAATGGCGTATCACCGCCCCACTCTTCGGAAGTCACTTCATGAACGGACAACTCGCTACGGATCCGATCAAGGTCGGCACCCGGCTTGTCGATCTTGTTCACAGCCACGACCAGCGGAACACCCGCGGCCTTGGCATGCTGAATCGCTTCGATCGTCTGCGGCATCACGCCGTCATCGGCAGCGACCACGAGGATGACGATGTCTGTCGCCTGCGCACCACGAGCACGCATCGCGGTAAACGCAGCGTGACCGGGCGTATCGAGGAAGGTGACCATGCCACGCTCGGTTTCCACGTGATAGGCACCGATGTGCTGAGTGATGCCACCCGCCTCACCAGCCGCTACCTTGGCGCGACGAATATAGTCGAGCAACGAGGTTTTACCATGGTCGACGTGGCCCATTACGGTCACGACCGGCGCTCGGGTGATCGCTTCGCCTTCGAACTTCAACAGTTCAGCCAATTGCTCTTCCAGGGCGTTGTCGCTGACCAGCTTGACCTTGTGGCCCAACTCTTCGGCGATCAGCTGAGCAGTTTCCTGATCCAGCACCTGGTTGATGGTTACCGGGCTGCCCATCTTGAACATGAACTTGATGACTTCAGCCGCCTTGACCGACATCTGCTGTGCCAGATCACCGACAGTGATGGTCTCGCCAATGGCGACTTCACGAACGATCGGGCCAGTCGGGCTCTGGAAACCATGCGCGTTGCGCTTCTTCAGCTTCGACTTGCCGCGACCACCGCGACGGAAGCCGTCCGCATCGTCTTCGCCGCTACGGACGGTACGCGACAGTGGCGCTTTGGCCTTCAGCGAAGGGCGATGCTGCGCCTGTTTACGATCACGACGCTCATCATCGTCGCTCCGGGCCTTGTCTGTGCGACGCGGCTCATCCTTCTTGCGCTCTTCGACCGGGACGGCCGGAGCGGGCTCAGGAGTAACTGCCGCAACCGGTGCCTCGACTGGTGCAGAAACTGCTGCTTGCGCCGCTGCTTCCGCTTGGAGGCGAGCCTCTTCCTCGGCGCGCAGGCGCTCTTCCTCGGCAGCCTTCTGACGAGTCGCCTCTTCAGCGGCACGCTGCTCTTCCAGCTCGCGCTGCTTCTCGGCCTCGATTTCGTCGGCGCTACGCTTGACGAAGGTTTTCTTCTTGCGAACTTCAACGCTGATGGTTTTGCTACCACCCACTTTCAGTTTGGTGGTGGTCTTGCGCTGCAACGTAATCTTGCGCGGCTCATCCACCTTGGCGCCGTGGCTGCTCTTTAAGTGCGCCAACAGCGCTTGCTTTTCGTTATCGGTCACTACTTGCTCGGCGCTGGTGTGCGACAGTCCTGCCTCACGCATCTGCTGCAGCAGTCGCTCGACCGGTGTGTCGACCACTTGGGCCAGTTCTTTCACCGTGACTTGCGTCATGCATCTCTCTCCTCAGGCCGCTAAATTACTTACTCGAACCAATGGGCTCGGGCGGCCATGATCAGCTTGCCGGCACGTTCTTGATCTATGCCGTCTATGTCGAGCAGGTCGTCAATCGACTGCTCGGCCAGGTCTTCGCGGGTGATGACACCCCGCATTGCCAACTCGACCGCCAGTTCCTTGTCCATGCCGTCCAGCTCGAGCAAATCCTCGGCCGGCTGGGCATCTGCCAGTTTTTCTTCCGTTGCGATCGCCTTGGTCAGCAAACGATCCTTGGCACGGGTTCGCAGCTCATTGACGATCTCTTCGTCGAAGCCTTCGATGCCGAGCATTTCCTCCATTGGGACGTAGGCAACCTCTTCGAGCGAAGTGAAGCCCTCTTCGACCAGTACCTGCGCGAGTTCCTCATCGACATCCAGCTCTTCGATGAAATTGCGCAGAATATCGCCAGTTTCAGCCTGCTGCTTATCCTGGATATCCGCCTCGGTCATCACGTTTAGCGTCCAGCTGGTCAGTTGACTGGCGAGGCGCACGTTCTGACCACCGCGACCGATGGCTTGAGCCAAATTGTCCTCGCCGACGGCGATATCCATGGCGTGGGCATCTTCATCGACGATGATGGCAGCGACTTCCGCTGGCGCCATCGCGTTGATAACGAACTGGGCAGGATTCTCGTCCCAGAGCACGATATCGACGCGCTCGCCACCGATTTCGCCGGATACAGCCTGTACGCGCGAACCACGCATACCGATACAAGCGCCTTGCGGATCGATACGCTTGTCCTTGGAGCGAACGGCAATCTTGGCGCGCGAGCCTGGATCACGCGAAGCGCCCATCACTTCGATCAGACCTTCTGCGATTTCCGGCACTTCGATACGGAACAGTTCAATCAGCATCTGCGGCGCGGTGCGGGACAGAATGAGCTGCGGGCCGCGGTTTTCGGTACGGATTTCCTTGAGCAGCGCGCGAACGCGAGCGCCAACCCGGAAGGTTTCGCGAGCGATGATATCTTCGCGGGCCAACAACGCTTCGGCATTGTTGCCCAAGTCGACGATGACGCTGTCACGGGTAACCTTCTTCACCGTGCCGGAGATGATCTCGCCCAGGCGATCACGATAAGCCTCGACCACCTGTGCGCGCTCGGCTTCTCGTACCTTCTGCACGATGACCTGTTTGGCTGTCTGCGCAGCAATGCGGCCGAACTCAATCGACTCGATCTTCTCTTCCAGAACGTCACCGAGCTTGGCGTCGGCTTCACGCGCCTGCTGCATATCGACAGTCACCTGATGCGCCGGATCGTCGAAATCCTCTTCTTCGACCACCGTCCAGCGGCGGAAGGTCTCGTAACTACCGTTCTGCCGATTGATCTCAACCCTTAGGTCCACCTCGTCTTCGAAGCGCTTCTTGGTAGCCGTGGCCAGAGCCAGCTCCAATGCCTCGAAAATCACACCGGCCGGTACGCCTTTTTCATTGGATACCGACTCCACAACCAGCAGTACTTCTTTGCTCATCGTACGCCTCGCCTTTCGCAATCCATTGGGGTCCGCGGGATCCGCGATTCACTCAAAACGGGGAATTATGTTGGTCTTGTCGATCATATCGATCGGCAACAGATACTCGTGATCATCTACCAGCACTACCACGTCCTGCTCTTCAACCCCGCGGAGAAGACCCTGGAAATTGCGCCGGCCCTCGAAGGGCGAGCGCAGCTTTATTTTGACCTGTTCGCCTACGTGCGCCGAGTACTGTTCAAGTGTGAACAACGGTCGATCCATACCAGGCGAGGACACTTCAAGCGTGTAATCGGAACTGATCGGATCCTCGACGTCGAGAATACCGCTCAGCTGGCGGCTGACCTTCTCGCAGTCATCGACAAGAATCCCATTGGAGTGATCGATATAGACCCTCAACAAGGAATGCCGACCCTGCGAAATGAACTCGATGCCCCAGCATTGATAGCCGAGCGCCTCGACCACCGGGGCCAACAAGGCCTGCAACTGTTCTAGCTTGCTCGACATCGAAGTCCCTCGCGCATGCTGTACAAATGAAAAATGGGCGAAACGCCCATCCCTTATGATCGCCTGTAGATGCCGGCGATCTGGCTTGAAGCTAATAAAAAGCCCCTCGACAGGGGCTTCTCATTAACTGGTTGCGGGGGCTGGATTTGAACCAACGACCTTCGGGTTATGAGCCCGACGAGCTACCAGACTGCTCCACCCCGCGTCAAACTGGGCACGAATTATACGACCGCATACAAAACAGGTCAACCCAAACACCTGAAAACAAGAAAGCCCGCATCTGCGGGCCTGCTTGTTTGGTACCGAGGAGGGGACTCGAACCCCTACAGCCTATGGCCACTACCACCTCAAGGTAGCGTGTCTACCAATTCCACCACCTCGGCAAAAACCTTACTGCTGCTCCTGAATCTGAGGCACATCATCTGCGCTAGGCGCGGACGGAGCAGATTCCAAGACCGGAACATCTTCAACCACTGGCTTGCTGACTGGAACTTCCAGCACCGCCGGATCCGGCAAACCTGCCTGCGACATCTGATCGGCCTGCTGCGTTGCAAAGAACGCCAACCCCAGACTCGTCACGAAAAAAACGCCGGCGAGTATAGCAGTAAAACGACTTAGAAAGGTAGAGGAACCTTGACTCCCGAAAACAGTTGCCGAAGCACCCGAACCGAAAGACGCACCAGCGTCCGCCCCCTTGCCCTGCTGCAGCAACACCAGCACAACCACACCAATGGCAACCAGCAGATGCACCACAATCACAACAGTCTGCAACATCTGATCAGTTCCCTGCGGCACGACAGATCGCGCCGAAATCATTCGATTTCAGAGAGGCACCACCTATAAGCCCCCCATCAATATCCGCCATCTCGAAAAGCTCGAAAGCGTTCTCCGCCTTCACACTGCCGCCATAGAGAAGACGCACGCCATCAGCGATACGTTGATCCTCCAGCGCCAGCTGCCCTCGAATGGCCGCATGCACTTCCTGAGCCTGCTGCGGAGTCGCCGTGAGCCCGGAACCTATCGCCCACACCGGCTCATATGCCACAACTGCTCGCTCGAAAGCAGAGATACCGGCATCAGTTATTATTCGAGCCAACTGACGCCCTACCACTTCTAACGTCTGTCCGGCCTGACGCTGTTCAAGCGTCTCTCCCAGACAAAGCACCGGAGTCATCCCACACTCCAATGCCGCTGCGAATTTTCTACTTACCACATCGTCGCTCTCGCCCATTATCAGGCGTCGCTCAGAATGGCCAACCAGCACCCACTTGCATCCCACATCAGCCAACTGCGATGCGGATTCCTCACCGGTAAAGGCACCGAAGCCAGCCTGCGCTGCGCAATCCTGGGCACCTACCGCGATCGCCTTGCCATCCAGATCGATAACTACCTGCGCCAAATGCAGACAGCTTGGAAATACCACTACTTCTACTTCGGCAGGCATATCCTGCTGACGAAGCGCATCGATCAGCTCTGCGACGCTGGCGCGGGTACCGTTCATCTTCCAGTTACCAGCTACCAGTGGGCGACGCATGCTTTACCTCGTCGGTCAAAGTGGGCGCAGATGGTACTCAACGGCAACACACCTGGCAAGCGGGAATCATGCACAAACTTCAGCAACCACTTTGGCTAGCTCCTCGGCGTAGTTGCGAACCTGTTTTTCGTCGTCGCCTTCGACCATCACGCGCACCAAAGGCTCGGTCCCGGATTTGCGCAACAATACACGCCCCCGACCAGCCATTCGCTCGGTGACACTGTCACAGACGGCCTGAACCTGGGGGTGCGAGATCGGATCTCGATCACCTGCGAAACGCACGTTAATCAGGACCTGCGGACACTTGTTCCAGGCCAGCCGCTCTTGCGCCAGATTTTGCCCGCGCCTCCTCAGAGCAAGCACGACCTGAAGCGCTGCGATGATGGCATCTCCGGTGGACACATGCTGCGCGCAGACAATGTGCCCTGAGTTTTCCCCGCCGAGCACCCAGTTACGCTCTAGCATTTCCGCCATTACATAACGGTCGCCAACCTTCGCTCGTACGAAGGGAATGTCGCGCGTCTTCAGTGCTAGCTCGAGGCCCAGGTTACTCATCAGGGTGCCAACAACCCCGCCCGCCAGGCACTCGCGCTCTTGCAAGTCGGTGGCGATGATGTAGAGCAACTCGTCCCCATCCACCTGCGCACCAGTGTGGTCGACCATCATCACTCGGTCGCCGTCACCATCGAAGGCGATACCGAGATCCGCGCCGTGCTCGACCACAGCTTTCTGCAATTGTGCGATGTGAGTCGATCCAACGTCGGCGTTGATATTCAGCCCGTCGGGCTGGGCAGCGATCACCACCACTTCCGATCCAAGCTCACGAAAGACGCTAGGAGCCACCTTGTAGGTCGCGCCGTGGGCGCAATCGAGCACGATCTTCATGCCGGAGAAGTCGGTACTGGTGGGAACGCTGCTCTTGCAGAACTCGATGTAGCGACCAGCAGCATCGTTGATGCGCGATGCTTTGCCGAGCTGAGCGGACTCCACGACTGTCATTGGCGTATCGAGCAACTCTTCTATCATCAACTCAACCTCATCCGGCAACTTGGTACCCCGTCCAGAGAAGAACTTGATGCCGTTGTCGTGGTGAGGATTGTGCGAGGCGCTAATCACGATACCCGCGTCAGCGTGGAAGGTACGAGTCAGATAAGCGACCGCGGGTGTCGGCATTGGACCGAGCAGCAGCACGTCGGCACCTGCCGCGGAAAGCCCGGCCTGCAACGCCGATTCGAACATGTATCCAGATATGCGGGTGTCCTTGCCAATCAGGATGCGGCACTTGCCTTGCTTGCGAAACGCCATCCCGGCCGCCCACCCCAGCCTGAGCATAAAGTCCGGGGTGATTGGAAATTGCCCCACATGGCCGCGTATGCCGTCAGTTCCAAAATACTTTCTAGCCATGACTAAATTCCTATTCCGCCGCTTGCACGGCGGCAACCATTCGAACCACATCAATCGTTTCGGCAACGTCATGCACACGCAGGATGCAGGCCCCCTTCGCTACTGCGAGCGCGGCAAGCCCCAGGCTTCCATAGAGACGATGCGCCACATCACGACCGAGCGTCTGTCCAATCATGCTCTTTCGCGAGATACCAACTAGCAACGGCCGCCCCAACTCGTGAAGCTGCTCCATATGCTTAAACAGACTGAGATTATGCGAAAGGGTCTTCGCGAAGCCAAACCCGGGATCGAGCACGATCCGCTCCACAGGAATGCCCGAGCCAATACAAACTTCCATGCGCTCGCGCAGGAAGCCCAACACGTCGGCCGCGACATCGTCGTAGCGCGGATCGATCTGCATGTTGGCCGGCTCGCCCCGCATGTGCATCAAGCACACCGGAAGACCACTATCGGCCGCTGCGTCCAGTGCGCCGTCGCGGGAAAGCGAACGAACGTCATTGATCAGACCAGCGCCAAGACGTGCACTCTCGCGAATCACTGCCGGCGTCGAGGTATCCACCGAGATGACCACGTCGAGCTCGCGCGATATCGCTTCGACCACCGGCGCCACACGTTCCAGCTCCTCTAACGGCGAAACGACACGTGCACCCGGGCGCGTCGACTCCCCGCCAATATCAACCAGTGTCGCACCGGCAGACACCATCGCATCAGCGTGACGCAACGCCGCATTGACGCCGACATGCCGGCCTCCGTCAGAGAACGAGTCAGGCGTGACGTTGAGGATGCCCATGACATGTGGACGCGATAAATCAAGAACCCGGCTGCCACAAGACAGCCGGGTTGGGTGCAACATTTCAGTCATTTAAAAGCCTTAGCTAGTGCTCGCCAGCGGGGCCACCGATTGGAGCCTGCGGGCGATCGCCTTCAGGCTGAACGGGCGTTCCCGTTGGGCCTGAACCGTCCTGCCAATCGCGAGGCTCGCGCGGGGTCCGCCCCGCCATGATGTCGTCGATCTGGTCGGAGTCGATGGTTTCGTATTTCATCAGCGTCTCGGCCATCACATCGAGCTTGTCGCGGTTGTCAGCCAGAATCTGCCTGGCCGTGTCATAGCAGTGATCGATGATGCTGCGTACCTCAAGGTCGATCAGCTTGGCTGTATCCCCGGAAACATTGGTGTGCTGACTGCCGGCACTGCGCCCAAGGAATACTTCGCCTTCTTCTTCGGCGTACATCAGAGGACCGAGCTTTTCGGATAAGCCCCACTTGGTGACCATGTTACGGGCCAGCTGGGTAGCGCGCATGATGTCATTCGATGCACCGGTCGTAACACCATCGAAGCCAAGCGTCATCTCCTCGGCGATACGACCACCGAACAAGGAGCAGATCTGACTGATCAAAGCACGCTTGGACAAGCTGTAGCGGTCCTCCTCGGGAAGGAACATCGTGACGCCAAGCGCCCGACCACGAGGAATGATTGAAACCTTGTAAACCGGATCATGCTCAGGAACGACGCGCCCAACAATGGCGTGACCCGCCTCGTGATAGGCAGTATTGAGGCGCTCCTTCTCAGACATGACCATGGATTTGCGCTCGGCGCCCATCATGATCTTGTCCTTCGCCAACTCGAATTCTTTCATTTCAACCAGGCGCTTACCAGCGCGCGCGGCGAACAGCGAGGCTTCGTTGACCAAGTTGGCCAAATCGGCACCCGAGAAGCCAGGAGTACCACGAGCGATCAACGCCGGCTCGACACTGTCGCCGAGCGGAACCTTGCGCATATGAACTTTAAGAATCTGTTCGCGACCACGAATATCGGGCAATCCAACCACCACTTGGCGGTCAAAACGACCAGGGCGCAGCAATGCCGGATCGAGTACGTCAGGACGGTTGGTTGCAGCAATGACGATGATGCCGTCGTTCATTTCAAAGCCGTCCATCTCGACCAGCAGCTGGTTGAGCGTCTGCTCGCGCTCATCATGACCACCACCCAGACCTGCGCCACGGTGACGACCGACGGCATCGATTTCATCGATGAAGATGATGCACGGCGCGTGCTTCTTGGCCTGCTCGAACATGTCGCGCACACGGCTCGCGCCCACACCGACGAACATTTCGACGAAGTCGGAACCGGAGATGGTGAAGAACGGAACCTTGGCCTCGCCAGCGACCGCCTTGGCCAGCAATGTCTTACCGGTACCTGGCGACCCCACCATCAACACACCGCGCGGAATACGGCCACCAAGGCGCTGGAACTTGCCTGGATCGCGCAGGAACTCGACAAGCTCGGTTACTTCTTCCTTAGCCTCGTCGCAGCCGGCGACGTCGGCAAAAGTGGTCTTGACCTGGTCTTCGGACAGCAGGCGCGCCTTGCTCTTGCCGAAGCTCATCGGCCCGCCCTTGCCGCCCGCTCCGCCCTGCATCTGACGCATGAAGAACATGAAAACCGCGATGATTACCAAGATCGGGAAACTAGCGACCAGCAACTGCGTCCAGATGCTCTGCTGCTCCGGCTGTTTGCCTTCGATCACCACATTGTTATTGATCAGATCGCCAATCAGACCGTTGTCCTGAATTGCCGGACGAATCGTCTTGAAGGTTTCACCATCACTGCGTTTGCCGGTAATGACGAAGCCGTCGACGGTCACGCGCTCCACCCCACCTTCCTTCACCTGCTCGATGAAATCAGAATAATTGAGCGTCTGGGGCTCGGTCGGGCTGGAAAAGTTGTTCATCACCGTCACCAGGACAGCGGCAATGATCAACCACAGAATCAGGTTTTTTGCCATGTCGTTCAATTCACTACCCTCTAGAGCGAGCTCGTTGTCGAGAGCCCGCATGACGGCCGATGGTTCGCTCTCGGCCTAACTTACTACACAACGTTACTGAACGGGCAGCTTGGTCTGTAACCCGATATGAAACATGCTAGCCCGTAATCCTGCAGTTGGCGCCAGCCGGAATCGCTATCAGACCACTGGAGCAGGGGCTCCGAGGGACTACTCCTCGCCACGATAGCCACGCGCCAACAAATACTGTTCGCGTGAGCGATCCCGTGAAGATAGAGGCTTGCGCATCTGCACCTTGTCGAAGTTCTGCCGCACGTCCTTCAGGTAGGCATCGAAACCCTCTCCCTGAAAGATCTTGATCAAAAAATCGCCACCGGGGCGCAATACACGCATCGCCAAATCCAATGCCAGCTCGCAGAGAAACATCGCGCGCGCCTGGTCAGCTACTTTCACCCCACTCATATTGGGGGCCATATCCGAAATCACAAGGTCGACTTGCGTATCACCGATGGCCTGGAGAATTTCTGCGAAGACCTCCTCCTCGGTAAAGTCCCCGAGCACGAAGGTCACATCGGCAATGCTGTCCATCGGCAGGATGTCAGAGGCTATCAGGCGGCCGCGGTCACCGATGACACGACTGGTGACCTGAGACCATCCTCCCGGAGCCGCCCCCAGATCGACCACCGTCATGCCCGGGCGCAGAATCCGGTCCTTTTCCTGGATTTCGAGCAATTTGTAGCTAGCCCGTGAACGATAGCCATCGCGCTGCGCCATCTTCACATAGGGGTCATCGAAATGCTCTTTCAGCCAACGCGGGCTGGTCTTGGAACGTGCCAAGCTGATACCTCATCTGTGCGGCTCAGGACGTGTCAGTTACACTAGCCGCCGTTTTCAAGAGTTCTGACGCAAGGGTCGAATTATGCCGCTCACCAACGAGCAGAAGAAACAGTACAAATCTATCGGCCATCATTTGAAGCCGGTTTTGATCGTGTCCGAGAACGGCCTGACCGAAGGCGTGCAGGCCGAACTGGAGCGCGCTTTGAACGATCACGAGCTGATCAAGGTACAGCTGCGAATCACCGAGCGCGACGATCGCCATGCGGTAATGGAAGAACTCTGCAAGATCGGCAGCTGCGAACTGGTTCAATCCATCGGCAAGATGGCATTGGTCTACCGGAAGAATCCGAAAGTAAACAAGCAACTATCGAATGTGCATCGCTTTCAGGGCTGAACCGCTTTCGCCTTCAGCGCCTTTAGCCTATCGCTCCCGTCCGGGAGCGACCTGCAGCACCAGCATCAGCCCGCACAACCCCATTACCAAATAGCTGAAAACCAACCAGTACGCTGATTCAATGACGCCTGCGCGCACGACGAAGTGGCTCGCCGCAAGCAGCAATACGGTCAACAACAATTGACCACGCACATCTCGCCAAAGACTGCGAAAGCCTTCGGACTGGATTAATACAATTGCCTGCAGCCCGACACAGAACGCAGCAAAGCCCACCAGCAGTGGCCGAAGGCTGGATGCAATCTCTTCGATCAATAGCGGCGCCAGGCCAATTTTTGCCAGCGCCGGCAACACCACGAATTGCAGTAACCAAAGGCCGCCGACCCAGAACGTCTGGGCCAGCTGCCAGCTGATCACCCCGGCGCGCATTGATTGGCGGTCAGATATGGCGAACCTCGACGATCTCGTATTCCACCACACCGCTAGGCGTCTTAACTGCCACCACATCGCCCTCTTCCTTGCCCACCAGGGCACGGGCGATGGGCGAGCTGACAGATAGTTTGCCGCGCTTGATGTCGGACTCATCGTCACCAACGATCTGGTACGTCACGGTTTCATCCGTTTCGACGTTGGCAATGTCAACGGTGGTGCCGAAAATTACCTTGCCTGTATGAGGGATGCTGGCGATGTCGATGACCTGAGCATTCTGCAAACGGCCCTCGATGTCACGGACACGCGCCTCGACCATACCCTGCTGCTCCCGAGCGGCATGGTATTCGGCGTTTTCCTTGAGATCTCCCAACTCACGCGCTTCGGCGATGGCCTGGGTAATCTGCGGACGCAGCTCGGTTTTCAGATGTTTGAGTTCCTCTTCCAGGGCTCGCGCACCCTGGACAGTCATAGGGTATTTAGTCATGCCTTGATTCCTGCGTGGAGGTCTTGCAAGCGGCGCACGGATTTCTCGGGACCGAACCTGAGCGCCTCACAGATCGCCTGGCCACCTGCGAGCGTGGTGGTGCAGCAGATCTTGTGTTGCAGAGCATTACGGCGAATCGAGTAGGAGTCAGCAATGGACTGACGCCCCTCGGTGGTGTTGATGATCAGGGTGACTTCGTCATTCTTGATCATGTCGACGACATGCGGGCGCCCCTCGGTCACCTTGTTCACCCGGCGCACTGGCAGTCCGGCAGCTTCGATGATCTTGGCGGTGCCGGCCGTACCAACCACCTCGAAACCGAGCTCGATCAGATCGCGCGCGACCTGAGCCACGTGGGGCTTGTCGTCGTCACGCACGCTGATAAACGCGCAGCCGCTGTTCGGCAGAATCTCGCTCGCGCCCAGCTGCGCCTTGGCGAAGGCTTCGGCGAAGTTGTCACCAACGCCCATTACCTCACCGGTGGACTTCATTTCCGGACCAAGGATCGGGTCGACGCCCGGGAACTTGGCGAACGGGAACACCGCCTCCTTGACGCTATAGAAGTTGGGAATGATCTCTTCGGTCAGTCCAACTTCTTCCAGCGTTTTGCCCGCCATGACACGCGCGGCAATCATCGCCAACGACACACCGATGCACTTGGAGACGAAGGGAACGGTACGCGATGCACGCGGGTTCACTTCGATGACGAAGATATCCTCGCCCTGAACCGCCATCTGCACGTTCATCAGACCGACAACCCCGAGCTCCAGAGCCATTTTCTTGACCTGATCGCGGATCTCGTCCTGGATATGTGCCGGCAGCGAATACGGCGGCAACGAGCAAGCCGAGTCACCGGAGTGCACACCCGCCTGTTCGATGTGCTGCATGATCGCCCCGATCACCACATGCTCGCCGTCGCACACCGCGTCGATATCGACCTCGATAGCGCAATTGAGGAAATGGTCGAGCAACACTGGGCTGTCATTGGAGACCTTCACCGCTTCGCGCATGTAGCGACGCAGCTCTTCTTCTTGGTAGACGATTTCCATCGCACGCCCGCCAAGCACGTAGGACGGACGCACCACCAGCGGGTAGCCAATGACCTTAGATGCGGCCAGCGCCTCTTCTTCACTACGCGCAGTCGCGTTTGGCGGCTGGCGCAGATTGAGGCGCTCGACCATCTGCTGGAAGCGCTCGCGATCTTCGGCACGGTCGATGGCGTCAGGGCTAGTACCGATGATCGGCACACCAGCTTCTTCCAGCGCACGAGCCAATTTCAGTGGGGTTTGGCCACCGTACTGAACGATCACGCCCTTGGGCTGCTCGACGCGGACGATTTCCAGCACGTCTTCCAGCGTCACCGGCTCGAAGTACAGACGATCCGATGTGTCGTAATCGGTCGAGACGGTTTCCGGATTGCAGTTGACCATGATGGTCTCGTAACCGTCGTCGCGCATCGCCAGCGCCGCGTGTACGCAGCAATAGTCGAATTCGATGCCTTGGCCGATACGGTTAGGCCCACCGCCGAGAATCATGATCTTGTCGCGGCTCGACGGATTGGCTTCGCACTCTTCCTCGTAGGTCGAGTACATGTAGGCGGTGTCGGTGGCGAACTCGGCCGAACAGGTATCGACGCGCTTGTAGACCGGCAACACCTTTAGCTTCTGGCGATGGTTGCGCAGGTTCTTCTCGGTCACGCCAAGCAGCTTCGCCAGACGCGCATCGGAAAAACCTTTGCGCTTGAGCTTGTACATCACATCGCGGTCGATGCTGGACAGGCCCATGGTCTTGATGCGTTCTTCATCCTTGATCAGATCTTCGATCTGCACCAGGAACCATTCGTCGATCCGGGTCAGATCGAACACCTCCTCCACCGACTTGCCGGCGCGGAAAGCGTCGCCCAGATACCAGATGCGATCAGCACCAGGCACAGTGAGCTCACGCTTGAGTGTGCTCTCGCTTTCCGGATCGGCCAAATCCAGCTTCGGATCGAAGCCAGCAACACCAACCTCCAGACCGCGCAGCGCTTTCTGTACCGACTCCTGGAAGGTACGACCGATGGCCATGACCTCACCGACGGATTTCATCTGAGTGGTCAGGCGAGCGTCGGCCTTGGGGAATTTCTCGAAGGCAAAACGCGGGATCTTGGTAACGACGTAGTCGATGGCCGGCTCGAAGGACGCCGGGGTGCGACCGCCGGTGATGTCATTCGACAGTTCGTCGAGGGTGTAACCTACCGCCAGCTTGGCGGCGATCTTGGCGATCGGGAAGCCCGTGGCCTTGGAGGCCAGCGCCGAGGAGCGCGACACGCGCGGGTTCATCTCGATAACGACCATGCGGCCGGTGTTCGGGCAGATGCCGAACTGCACGTTGGAGCCGCCGGTTTCCACGCCAATCTCGCGCAGCACCGCCAGGGAGGCGTTGCGCATGATCTGGTATTCCTTGTCGGTGAGGGTCTGCGCCGGGGCGACGGTGATGGAGTCACCTGTGTGTACACCCATCGGGTCGAAGTTCTCGATGGCGCAGACGATGATGCAGTTGTCCTTCTTGTCGCGGACCACCTCCATCTCGTATTCCTTCCAGCCGATCAAGGACTCGTCGATCAGCAGCTCGCTGGTCGGCGACAGATCGAGACCGCGGGCGCAGATCTCTTCGAACTCTTCGCGGTTGTAGGCGATGCCGCCACCGGTGCCACCCATGGTGAACGATGGACGGATGATGCAAGGGAAGCCGACTTTGTCGAGCACACCGTAAGCTTCGTCCATGTTGTGCGCGATGCCGGAAACCGGGCATGCCAGGCCGATGTTCTTCATCGCCTTGTCGAAGCGCGAGCGATCTTCAGCCTTGTCGATGGTGTCGGCGTTGGCGCCGATCATCTCGACGCCGAACTTTTCAAGCACGCCATGCTTTTCCAGATCCAGCGCGCAGTTCAGCGCGGTCTGGCCGCCCATGGTCGGCAGCAGCGCGTCGGGACGTTCTTTCTCGATGATCTTGGCCACGGTGGCCCACTTGATCGGCTCGATGTAGGTGGCGTCGGCCATGGCCGGATCGGTCATGATGGTGGCTGGATTGGAGTTCACCAGAATGACGCGGAAACCTTCCTCGCGCAGTGCCTTGCAGGCCTGGGCGCCGGAATAGTCGAACTCACAGGCCTGGCCGATGACGATGGGGCCAGCGCCGAGGATCAGGATGCTTTTGATATCTGTACGTTTTGGCATGGTCTACTCTCGAATCCTTTGGTCAGTCGGCAGGCTTAACGGCGCTTGGCCATGGCTTCGATGAATCGGTCGAATAGCGGCGCTACGTCATGCGGGCCCGGGCTGGCCTCGGGGTGGCCCTGGAAGCTGAAGGCCACCTTGTCGGTGCGCTCGATGCCTTGCAGGGTGCCATCGAATAGCGACTTGTGCGTGGCGCGCAGGTTGCTCGGCAGACTGGCTTCGTCTACGGCAAAACCGTGGTTCTGGCTGGTGATCATCACCACGCCTGTGTCCAGGTCCTGCACCGGATGGTTGGCACCGTGATGACCATTGGGCATCTTCACTGTGGTCGCGCCGGAAGCCAACGCTAGCAACTGATGGCCCAGGCAGATGCCGAGTACCGGTGTATCGGTTTCCAGGATCTCCTGGATGGCCTTGATGGCGTAATCGCATGGCGCCGGATCGCCCGGACCGTTAGCCAGCAGGATGCCATCGGGATTCAGCGCGAGCGCTTCGCTGGCAGGCGTCTGCGCTGGCAGGACGGTAAGACGGCATCCACGCGCAACCATCATGCGCAGGATGTTGTATTTCACGCCGTAATCGTAGACCACCACGTGGTACGGCAGCTCGCTGGCCGGAATTTCCGCGTGCTGGTCGTTTTCCAGGCACCACACGCTGGAGCGCCATTCGTAGCGTTCCTTTACGCTGACTTCCTTGGCCAGGTCCATGCCCTTGAGGCCCGGAAAGCTTCGCGCCAGCTCTAACGCCTTCTCTTCGGTCGCGCCTTCACCCGCCAGGATGCAGCCATCCTGAGCGCCCTTCTCGCGCAGGATACGGGTCAGGCGGCGCGTGTCGATCCCGGCGATGGCGACGGTGCCGTTCTCCTTGAGATAGTCGGACAGCGACTGCTGGTTGCGCCAGTTGCTGGCCAACAAAGGCAAGTCGCGAATGACCAGGCCGGCGGCCCAGACCTTCCAGGATTCGGCATCGCCAGGGTTGGTCCCGGTATTACCCACATGCGGGTAAGTCAAGGTCACGATCTGCTTGGCGTATGACGGGTCGGTGAGGATTTCCTGATAGCCGGTCATGGCGGTGTTGAACACCACCTCGCCGATGGTCTGACCATCGGCGCCGATGGATTCGCCGCGAAAAATGCTGCCATCGGCAAGGGCCAGAATGGCTGGCGTAGGGGCTGGCTTAGTCAAGAGACCTCCCAAAGATCAAGGCTGAAGCAGGCGCAGATTGTAAAAAAGCGGGATGACGTGTGAAGGTCATCCCGCTTTTTATTGGAGTCATTCTGCGCAACTTTTAGTGGACACACTAAAGCGGGAAGCTTACAGAAAACCCCTCTTGCGGTCCAGCCGCAATCCACCCGACGGCGAATCAGCGCAAGCCAAGCACGTCCTGCATGTCGTACAGCCCGGCCGGCTTTTCATCCAACCACAAAGCTGCGCGTACCGCGCCCTTGGCGAAGGTCATGCGACTGGAGGCCTTGTGAGTGATTTCGACCCGCTCGCCTTCGGCAGCGAACAGCACGGTATGGTCGCCCACCACATCACCGGCGCGCACCGTGGCGAAGCCGATGGTGTCCCGCTCGCGCGCGCCGGTCTGGCCTTCGCGCCCATAGACCGCAACCTTGCGTAGATCGCGCCCCAGCGCCTCGGCGACCACCTCACCCATGCGCAGCGCAGTGCCGGATGGCGCATCGACCTTGTGCCGGTGATGTGCCTCGATGATCTCGATGTCAGCCTCGTCGCCCAACACACGGGCCGCAGTATCGAGCAGCTTCAGACAGAGGTTGACCCCAACGCTGAAATTGGCGGCAAAGACAATGGGAATATCCTTCGCAGCGGCAGCCAGGCGTTCTTTTTCAGCGTCGGAAAAACCGGTCGTACCGATCACCATCGCCTTGCCGGCACGCCGGCACACGTCCAGATTCTTCAAGGTAACCGAGGGGTGGGTAAAGTCGATCAGCACGTCGAACTCATCTGCCACCTTGGCCACGTCGCCAATCAGCGGCACCCCCAGACGCCCGATCGCCGCCAGTTCGCCGGCATCGGCGCCGACCAGCGTGCTATCCGGCCGATCGATCGCCGCGGTAAGTCCGGCGGCGCCAGCGGTCTGCTGCACCGCTTCGATCAGGGTCTTGCCCATGCGCCCAGCGGCGCCCATCACTGCAATACGTCGCATAACAAAGCTCCAAGCTGGAAAGCCTGAAGCTGAAAGCTGCTCCGGCGCGCTTCAGGCTTCCGGCTTCAGGCTTCCAGCTTCCGCTCAGACATCGCCGAAAAAGCGCTTCACACCCTCGAACCAGCCGCTGGCCTTGGGCGAATGAGAGGTGTCGCCCTGCAGCGTGCCGCGGAATTCCTCGAGCAATTCGCGCTGGCGCTTGCTCAGGTTAACCGGTGTTTCCACCGCAACCCGGCACAGCAGGTCGCCCGCCGCACCACCGCGCACCGGCGCCACACCCTTGCCACGCAAGCGGAACTGCTTGCCGGTCTGGGTGCCCTCGGGGATCTTCAACTTGACGCGACCATCCAAGGTTGGCACTTCCAGTTCACCGCCCAGCGCCGCGTCAGCAAAACTGATCGGCACTTCGCAATACAGATGCTTGCCGTCGCGCTGGAAAATCGCGTGCTCTCGCACGTTGACCACCACGTACAGATCACCCGCCGGACCACCTTGAGTCCCGGCCTCGCCCTCGCCGGTCAGGCGAATGCGGTCACCCGTATCGACACCCGCCGGCACCTTCACCGAAAGCGTCTTCTGCTCTTCAACACGCCCCTGGCCATGACAGCTGCCACAAGGGTCGGAGATCATCTTGCCGCTGCCATGACAGCGCGGGCAGGTTTGCTGAACAGAGAAGAAGCCCTGCTGCATGCGGACCTGACCGATGCCACCGCAGGTGGTGCAAGTAACCGGACTGGTGCCCTTCTTGGCACCGGAGCCATCGCAGGTCTTGCACTCGGCAAGCGTCGGCACGCGAATAGTCACGGTGGTGCCGCGCACGGCCTCTTCCAAATCCAGCTCGAGGGTGTAACGCAAATCGCTGCCGCGCTGCGCACCACCACGGGAGCTGCCGCGGGCACCGGTAAAGAAATCGCTGAACACGTCGCCGAAAATGTCGGAGAAATTGGCGCCGCCATAGGCTGCACCCGCGCCGGCCCCCATCTGCGGATCGACACCGGCGTGGCCGTACTGATCGTAGGCCTGGCGCTTGCTGGCGTCCGAAAGCACTTCATAAGCCTCGTTGGCTTCCTTGAAGCTCTCCTCGGCCGCCTTGTCCCCTGGGTTGCGATCGGGGTGGTGCTTCATGGCGAGACGACGGTAAGCCTTTTTCAGCTCCGCCTCGCTGGCGCCACGCTCGACGCCCAGCACTTCGTAATAATCACGTTTGGCCATAAATTTCCTGAACCTTCAAATTCGTACCCTCCAGACACGCCGACGCGGGAGCAAGCCCCCGCGCAGCGATCTGGCCCGCCCGAACGCAGTCGGGACGGGCTGGAGCGGAGTAAGCCAGGCTTACTTGTTGTCCTTGACCTCTTCGAACTCGGCATCGACCACATCGTCACCAGGCTGCGCATTGTCACCGGCCGGCTGGCCTTCGCCACCCTGAGGCTGTTCGGCATACATTTTCTGCGCCAGGGGCGTAGAGGCCTGGGAAACTGCCGCGATTTTCGCCTCGATCTCGGCCTTGTCGTCACCCTTGATAGCAACTTCCAACTCGGCAAGGGCCTTCTCAATGCTGGCCTTGTCTTCCTCAGTGGCCTTGTCGCCAGCCTCGGTGATCATCTTGCGAGTCGCATGGACCAACTGGTCACCCTGATTGCGCGCACCGGCCAGCTCTTCAAACTTACGGTCTTCCTCGGCGTTGGCCTCGGCGTCACGGACCATCTGCTCGATCTCTTCCTCGGACAGACCGGAGTTGGCCTTGATCACGATGGACTGATGCTTGCCGGTGGCTTTGTCCTTGGCAGAAACGTGCAGGATGCCGTTGGCGTCGATGTCGAAGGTGACTTCGATCTGCGGCATGCCGCGCGGTGCCGGCGGGATCTCGGCCAGGTCGAAACGACCCAGTGACTTGTTGCCGCTGGCCTGCTTGCGCTCGCCCTGCAGCACGTGGATGGTCACGGCACTCTGGTTGTCATCGGCAGTGGAGAACACCTGCGACTTCTTGGTCGGGATAGTGGTGTTCTTCTCGATCAGCGCGGTCATCACGCCACCCATGGTTTCGATACCCAGGGTCAGCGGGGACACGTCCAGCAGCAGCACGTCCTTGACGTCACCGGCCAGTACCGCGCCCTGAATGGCAGCGCCCATGGCAACGGCCTCGTCCGGGTTGACGTCCTTGCGCGCGTCCTTACCGAAGAACTCTGCAACCTTCTGCTGCACCAACGGCATGCGGGTCTGACCGCCGACCAGGATCACATCGTCGATCTTCGATACGTCGATACCGGCATCCTTCAGCGCGATGCGGCAAGGTTCGATGGTGCGCTGCACCAGATCCTCGACCAGCGCTTCGAGCTTGGCGCGGGAAATCTTCACGTTCAGGTGCTTCGGACCACTCGCGTCAGCAGTGATGTACGGCAGGTTGACGTCGGTCTGCTGGCTGGAGGACAGCTCGATCTTGGCCTTCTCAGCAGCTTCCTTCAGGCGCTGCATGGCCAGCGGGTCGCCCTTGAGGTTCATGCCGCTTTCTTTCTTGAACTCGTCGACGAGGTAGTCGATCAGACGGATGTCGAAGTCCTCACCACCGAGGAAGGTGTCGCCGTTAGTGGCCAACACTTCGAACTGGTGCTCGCCATCGACTTCAGCGATCTCGATCACCGATACGTCGAAGGTACCGCCACCCAGGTCATAGACGATCACGGTGTGGTCGCCCTTGGCCTTGTCCATGCCGTAAGCCAGTGCTGCCGCAGTCGGCTCGTTGATGATGCGCTTGACGTCCAGACCAGCGATGCGACCGGCATCCTTGGTGGCCTGGCGCTGGCTGTCGTTGAAGTAGGCCGGCACGGTAATCACCGCTTCAGTGACCGGCTCGCCGAGATAGTCTTCGGCGGTCTTCTTCATCTTCTTGAGGATTTCCGCGGAAATCTGCGGCGGCGCCATTTTCTGGCCGTTCACTTCCACCCAGGCGTCGCTGTTGTCAGCCTTGACGATCTTGTACGGGACCATCTGAATATCTTTCTGCACGACTTCTTCATCGAAGCGGCGGCCGATCAGACGCTTCACTGCGTACAGGGTGTTGTGCGGGTTGGTCACGGCCTGACGCTTGGCAGACTGGCCGACCAGGATCTCGCCGTCGTTTGCATACGCGATGATCGACGGCGTGGTACGACCGCCTTCAGCGTTCTCGATGACCTTGGCCTTGCCGTTTTCCAGAATAGAGACGCAGGAGTTGGTGGTCCCCAGGTCGATACCGATGATTTTGCCCATTTATCTATCTCCGAAATCTTGGATGAAATCCGCGCCTGCTTACCGGCTGCGGGTAACACAAAAACGCTTGGCTACCAGATGGGGGTCCGCAGCCGAAATTCAAGCCTTCTCGTCGATCGACGGCGGGGTCTGCGCCGGCGCCTTGCTGACGACGACCATTGCCGGACGCAGCAGGCGGCCATTGAGCAGATAGCCCTTCTGGAAGACTTTGAGCACGCTGCCAGGCTCAGCGTGGGTGCTTTCTTCCATCGCCATGGCTTGATGATGCTCGGGATTGAAGGGTTCGCCCTGCGGATCGAGCTGCGTTAGCTGATGGCGTGCCAGTGTGTCGAGCAGCAGTTTGAGCGTTAGCTCGAGACCTTCACGCACGGCCTTGACGGCTTCGTCATCCGGAGTCGACAGCTCGAGGCCGCGCTCCAGACTGTCAGCCACCGCCAGCAGATCACCCGAAAACTTTTCCAGTGCGAACTTGTGCGCTTTCTCCACGTCCTGCTCGGCGCGGCGGCGAATGTTCTGCAACTCGGCGGCAACCCGCAGAGACTGGTCCTGCGCCGCCGCCAGCTGCTCCTCGAGCGAATGCACGCGCGCAGCCAGATCCTCGGTCACCTCGGCTTGCAATTCCTCGCTCTCTTCAGGGTTCTGGTTGTCCAGGTTCTGCTCGTCGGCCATGCGATCCTCCTCATCAAAACGTCAGCGGGCTGTCGAACCCGCGCTTGTGCCGCTATATGGGGGCACGGAATTCTGGTTCAAGGGGCGGCCAGCAAGCTAAACGCATGAGCAGCTCGAGCTGCATCGAGATGCTTACCTTGTATTCCCTCTCGAGCTTGCAGCTTACGGCTCGTCACTGCTTTTTCTTCCTACTTGAAGCCGCCTCAAAAACTACTGTATAAATAGCCAGCCACGCTTTCGGGAGCCCTGCCATGCTGGTTCATCTGTCCGTCCATAATTTCGCCATCGTCGAACACCTCGATCTCGAACTGCAGCGCGGCATGAGCGTGATCAGCGGGGAAACCGGCGCCGGCAAGTCAATCATGCTCGATGCCCTCGGGCTTACCTTGGGAGATCGCACCGACAGCAGTGCGGTGCGCATCGGCGCGGACAAGGCTGACATCCTTGCTAGTTTCGATCTGGACGACATACCCGATGCGCGCGCCTGGCTCGCCGAGCGCGACCTGGACAATGACAGCCCATGCATCCTGCGCCGCGTCATCACCGCCGAAGGCCGCTCGCGAGGCTACATCAACGGCACCCCCTGCCCGCAGGGCGACCTCAAGGCACTCGGCGAGCTGCTGATCGATATCCACAGCCAGCACGAACACCAGTCGCTGCTGAAAACCGATACCCACCGGCGCCTGCTCGACGAATACAGCGGCAGCCAGGAACTCGCGCGCCAGGTACAGCTGGCCGCACAGCGCTGGCGCCAGACCCGCCAGACACTCGAACGCCTGAGCAATAGCAGCGACGAGCAGCGCGCACGCCATCAGCTCCTCAGCTATCAGTTGGAAGAGCTGGAAAATCTCGCTCTCGGAGAAGGTGAGCTGGAACAACTGGAGCAGGAGCACAAGAACCTGGCCAATGCCGAACAGCTGCTCGGCGCCTGCCGCCAGGTCATGGACATGTGCAGCGAAAGCGATGCCGGTAATGTGCTGTCGGCACTGACCGGCAGCCTGCAACGCCTGTCCGCTTTCCAGAACCAGCCCGGGGCACTGGCTGAAGCGGTGAACCTGTTGGCCAGCGCGCAGATCCAGGTCGAGGAAGCCATGGGCGAACTGAATCGTTTCGTCGATCATTTCGATGCCGACCCCGAGCGCCAGCAGACATTGGAAGAAAGGCTGGACAACATCTATACCCTGGCACGCAAGCACCGCGTACAACCAAGCGAACTGCCCCCCTTGCAGCAGCGCCTGCTGGAAGAACTCGAAAGCCTGAACGCTGATGACGAAGCGCTGGAGCGCCTGAGCGAGGAGCTGGCCGCCTACAGCCGGCATTATCAGGACAAGGCATCCGAGCTGAGCAACGCTCGCCAGCAAGCAGCCGAGACGCTCGCATCTTCGGTGGAGACGGAAATCCAGCGCCTAGGTATGCCGGGTGGCAAGTTCAGCGTCGTGCTCAAGCCCTGCACTGAAGGCGAGCACCTTCCATACGGGCTGGAACAGGTGGAATTTCTCGTCAGTGCCAACCCTGGCCAGCCACTGCGTCCACTGGCGAAGGTCGCTTCCGGCGGCGAGCTGTCGCGAATCAGCCTCGCGATCCAGGTGATCACCGCGCAGACTTCACGCGTACCGACACTGGTGTTCGACGAAGTCGATGTTGGCATTGGCGGCCCTACCGCTGAAGTGGTGGGTCAGCTGCTGCGCCGCCTCGGCGAACAAGGGCAGGTACTGACCGTTACCCACCTACCCCAAGTTGCTGCCCAGGGGCATCACCACCTGTTCGTGCACAAGGCTCGCGGCCAGAATGAGACCCATACGGCGGTCGCCGTGCTACAAGAAAGCGAGCGCGTCGAGGAGATCGCACGCATGCTCGGCGGGGTCGACCTGACCGAACAAGCGCTGGCCCATGCCCGCCAGATGATCAGCTCAGTCCAGGCGTAAACGGCCACAACGAAAAAAGGCGACCGGAAGGTCGCCTTTTTTACGCAGCACTAAATAATCACTCGGCCTTCTTGCGCACGTAGAGCACCAGATTGTGATCAACGAGCTCGTAGCCGTGGCGCTGGACGATCTCTTTTTGCAACTTCTCGATGTCATGATCGAAGAATTCGATGACATCACCGCTATCGACACAAACCATATGGTCATGGTGGCCACCGTCGGCTAGCTCGAATACCGCATGGCCGCCATCGAAGTTGTGGCGAACCACCAACCCCGCCGCCTCGAATTGCGTGAGCACGCGATAAACCGTGGCCAAGCCGACATCCTCGCCCGCCTCCATCAGCGCTTTGTAGACATCTTCGGCACTCATATGGCGCCGATCGGTGGTATCCAGCATCTGCAGAATCTTGACCCGTGGCAGGGTCACTTTGAGGCCGGCTTTGCGTAGTTCGCTATTTTCAACCATGGTTGGCTTTCTCGTTGCTGCTGTTTCGCAGCCTCCTTCAATACGGGTATGATCCAGGCTTTGCCCAGCCAAGATAGTGGAAGTCACCCACCGATGCAAAACGCCAAGCTCATGCTGTCCAGCCTCACGCTCGTGGGCCTGTTCGCACTCGCCGGTTGCTCATTCCCCGGGGTTTACAAGGTCGACATTCAACAGGGCAATGTCGTTACGCAGGACATGATAGACCAGTTGCGCCCCGGAATGACCCGGTCACAAGTGCGGTTTATCATGGGTAGCCCGCTTATCACCGATACCTTCAACGCCAGCCGCTGGGATTATCTGTACAGCATCCAGCCCGGCGGCGGTCAGCGCCAGCAGGAGCGAGTCAGCCTGGTATTCAACGGCAACGATCAACTCGCTGGCCTGGCCGGTGACTTCATGCCGGGCGTCAGCCGTGACGAGGCAATCCTAGGCGGCCAGCCGACGACCGTCGAGCCCGCGGCGACTGGGGAAGAAAGCCCCGCGCCAGGCTCGCTGCTGGAGCAAATCCAGCGCGATGTCGACGCAGCCGAGCCGGTACCGGTGCCGATCCCGGAACCTCTGGAAACCAACTAAGCTGTGAGGCAGAGCCCGGATCCGCCCGGGCTCGTCAACTCCCTGTCGCCTCGGCCTTGTTCTTTGCCGCCTTCGCGGCACGCTGCTTGCGTACTTCTTTCGGATCGGCAATCAAAGGCCGGTAAATTTCTACCCGCTCGCCCTCTTCCAGCACTCGCTCATCCGGCTTGAGCACCGCCTTGCCGAATATCCCCAGTGGCGCCGCATTCAGATCCAGCTCGGGAAAATGCGCATCCATTCCCGATTGCAGCGCCGCGGCACGCACGCTCGTACCCTGCGGCACCGTCAGGCGAAGCAGCTTCTGCTTGTCTGCCCGGGCGTAGACGACCTCGATGGCGATGGCCTGCTTATCCATAGAGCTGTTTCGCGCGGTCACAGAAGGCATCGACCAAGGTATTGGCCGCCTGATTGAACAGCGGCCCGAGAGTGGCCTTGACCAGTGGCCCGGCGTAGTCGAACGTCAGGTCCAGGCTGATCTTGCAAGCCTTCTCTCCTAGCGCTTTGAATTCCCAGATACCATGCAGGTGGCTGAACGGCCCCTCCTCCAGCTTCATTTCGATGCGCTTGCCCGGCTGCAGCTCGTTGCGTGTCAAAAAGCGCTGACTCAGCCCCGCTTTCGCCACGGTCATGCTGGCCTGCATCTGCGTCTCGCTAGCAGACAGCACCTCGGTGGCGGAACACCAGGGCAGGAACTTGGGGTAGCTGGCCACGTCGTTGACCATGTCGAACAATGCGTGAGCCGGATATGGCAGCAATGCCGAGCGTTGGATATGTGTCGTCATGCAGACCTTCTACTTCATTAGTCGACAGCCAAAGACCGCCACAGCCAAACGAACGCCAACGGCATCGATGGCAAGAATGAGGGCACCCGTACAATCCTCCGGCACGCAGCACGACCGGCACGAGCGGACGAAAAGATGGCACATTGTCGGGGATAAGCCCGTCCCTCTCAAGTTTCATGCCGTCGCAGCGCACAGCTTATCGCCAGCCGCAGCGACTCTCCCTATAATGCGCAACCTATGGCCAAACAGAAAAAGCAGTCCCCCGGGACCATCGCGCTAAACAAGAAAGCGCTACACGATTACTTCATCGAGCAGAAATTCGAGGCGGGCCTCGTTCTGGCCGGCTGGGAAGTGAAAAGTCTGCGCGCCGGCAAGGCGCAACTGGTAGACAGCTACGTGCTGCTCAAGGACGGTGAAGCATGGCTGATGGGCTGCCACATCACTCCGCTGACCACCGCCAGCACTCATGTCATCGCCGACCCGACGCGTACCCGTAAACTGCTGCTCAACAAGCGCGAGCTGGGCAAGCTGTTCGGTGCCGTGCAGCAGAAAGGCTATGCCTGCGTTGCGTTGTCGCTGTATTGGAAAAAGCACCTGATCAAGTGCGATATCGCGCTGGCCAAGGGCAAAAAGGAATTCGACAAGCGCCACACTGAGAAAGAGCGCGATTCGGCCCGCGAGATCCAGCGCGCCATGCGCACCAAGGGCAAGGACGATTAGGCCCGCGCCCGAGGCTTGAAGCCATCCCGGGCGGTTTTCGGCGCCAGATTCGCTACGAACCCTTTACCTTGTCGCCATGCCGGCGCTGCGCGCGCGCCAGGCGGCGGGCCTCCTGCTGACCTTCGGCGAGCACTTCCTGCACGTAATTGATATGGCGGTGGATCACGTCCCGCGCCTCGTCCGCCCGACGCCCGATGATCGCGTCGTACAGCTCCTGATGCTGCTTCATAAGCATGTTGCGCGTCTCATCGCGCAGCGCATACATGCCACCAATGTTGGTCACCACATTGCGTTTGAGCATATCGAACAGGCCCCGAATGGTGTGCAGCAAGACCGTATTGTGACTAGCCTCGGCGATAGCCAGATGGAAGCGTGCATCGGCGGCTCCTTCTTCCGCCCGGCTTACGGCACCCTCGCGCGAATAGCAATCCTGTAGCGCGGCGAAGGCTTCGCCCAGGCGCTGCTGATCAACCTCGGTAGCGCGCAATGCGGCGTAATAGGCGCAACTGCCCTCCAGCGTGTGCCGGAACTCCAGCAAATCACGCTGAGCATCGGCGTTGTTCTCCAGCAGATGTAACAGCGGATCGCTGAAGGTCGTCCCCAGAGACTGCGCAACGAAGTTTCCGCCACCGTGCCGGCTGACCAGCAAACCCTTAGCCACCAGTTTGTGGATCGCCTCGCGCAGCGACGGTCGCGATACACCGAACTGTTCCGCCAAGGTTCGTTCCGCCGGCAACCGCTCACCCGGCTTGAGCGTGCCTTCGAGAATCATCGCTTCCAATTGCGTCACGATGTCATCCGCCAACCGGCGGTGACGCACCATTCCCACTTCCATATTCCACTCCTCGAGTGGTCTTACCAATAAGTACGAGCCTAGCGATCGCGCTGAATACTCGCAAGAGTAGATCCTGCGACCAAAGTCTATAGCGAGTTAATTGACGGCAAAACAGAGATGCTCTTACGCTGGCTGCACTTCCATGCTAAGTGGTATTACCAATTTACAGGAAGCCAATAATAACGAGGACTCATCATGAGATCTTTATCCGGCGCCTATTCCACGGTCCGCTCAGGGTCCTGTCTGAACCCAACCACAGGGGGAGCCTGACATGTCTACCGGACTGCTTGCACTTTTCGCCTTCACGCCCATTCTGCTCGCCGCCATCATGCTGATTGGCCTGCGCTGGCCCGCCAGCCGCGCCATGCCGTTGGTCTATCTGTTCACTGCTGCCATCGGCTTGTTCGTTTGGGATATGAGTTTCAACCGGATCATCGCCTCGACGCTGCAAGGCCTGGTAATCACCCTCGGCCTGCTGTGGATCATCTTCGGCGCCATCCTGCTGCTGAACACCCTGAAGCACTCCGGTGGCATCACCGCCATTCGCGCCGGTTTCACCACCGTCAGCCCTGACCGCCGCGTCCAGGCCATCATCATCGCCTGGCTGTTCGGATGCTTCATCGAAGGCGCTTCCGGCTTCGGCACACCGGCAGCGATTGCCGCCCCCCTGCTGGTTGCCATCGGTTTCCCGGCCATGGCTGCCGTACTGATGGGGATGTTGGTTCAAAGCACGCCGGTATCGTTCGGCGCAGTCGGCACCCCTATCGTGGTAGGCATCAACAGTGGCCTGGACACCGCCACCATCGGTGCTCAACTGGCCGCCCAGGGCTCCAGCTGGAACCTTTTCCTGCAGCAGATCACCAGCAGCGTTGCGATCACTCACGCCATTGTGGGCACCGTGATGCCACTGGTCATGGCAATGATGCTGACGCGCTTCTTCGGCAAGGAGAAAAGCTGGAAAGCCGGCTTCGAAGTGTTGCCCTTCGCGATTTTCGCAGGCCTGGCGTTCACCCTGCCCTATGTCGCGACCGGGATCTTCCTAGGTCCAGAATTCCCGTCGCTGCTGGGCGGTCTCATCGGTCTGGCCGTCGTTACAACCGCGGCTCGCTTCAACTTCCTGACACCGAAGAACGCCTGGGACTTCGCCGATGCCAAGGAATGGCCGGCCGAATGGCTGGGCACTGTCGAGATGAAGCTAGAAGACATCGCGGCGCGCCCGATGAGTGCCTTCCGCGCCTGGCTGCCCTATGTGCTGGTGGGCCTGATCCTGGTGATCAGCCGGGTCTTCCCCGAAGTCAGCAGTGCGTTGAAGTCGGTATCCATCGCCTTCGGTAACATTCTTGGCGAGACAGGAATCGGCGCCAGTATCGAGCCGCTGTTCCTGCCCGGCGGTATTCTCGTCGCGGTGGTGCTGATCACCTTCTTCCTGCACGGCATGCGCGCATCGGAGCTCAAGGCCGCCGTGAAGGAATCAAGTGGCGTGCTGCTCAGTGCCGGCTTCGTGCTGCTGTTCACCGTGCCGATGGTGCGCATCTTGATCAACTCCGGCGTCAACGGCGCGGACCTGGCCAGCATGCCGATCATCATGGCGCGTTACGTCGCCGATAGCGTGGGTGGGATTTATCCGCTACTGGCGCCTTCCGTAGGTGCACTGGGCGCCTTCATTGCCGGCTCCAACACAGTCAGCAACATGATGTTCAGCCAGTTCCAGTTCGGCGTTGCGCAGTCGTTAGGCATTTCGGGCGCGATGATCGTCGCGACGCAAGCGGTCGGTGCGGCTGCGGGCAACATGGTGGCGATCCACAACGTCGTCGCCGCCTCGGCTACCGTAGGCCTGCTCGGTCGTGAGGGCGTCACGCTGCGCAAGACCGTTTGGCCTACTCTGTACTATGTGCTGTTCACCGGTGTGATCGGCATGCTGGCGATCTACCTGCTGGGCGTGACGGACCCACTGGTTGGCGTCTGATGTAATGCACGACCGTTGCCCCGGTACGCCCGGGGCAACGACGTTTGGAATGCTGTCCTGTTCACCCTCAGCCTCGCCTGACCAGGACAACCAGATCGGAACACAGCCTTCGTCACAGACGGGCACCACGAGACTTACCTCGTTTCATTCGGTGAGAACACACGATGATCATTTCTGCCTCTACGGATTACCGCGCTGCTGCAAAACGCAAACTGCCGCCTTTCCTATTCCACTACGTCGATGGCGGCGCCTATGCGGAGTACACGCTGCGTCGCAACGTCGAAGACCTGGCCAGCCTCGCTCTGCGCCAGCGCGTACTGCGCAACATGTCCGAACTCAGCCTGGAAACCCAGCTGTTCGGCGAAACCCTGTCCATGCCCGTCGCCCTGGCACCGGTCGGCCTGACCGGCATGCTCGCCCGACGTGGCGAAGTCCAGGCCGCCCGCGCCGCGGACAAGAAGGGCATTCCGTTCACGTTGTCCACCGTATCGGTCTGCCCGATCGAGGAAGTCGCGCCGGCAATCAAGCGGCCCATGTGGTTTCAGCTCTACGTGCTGAAGGACCGCGGCTTCATGAAGAACGCCCTGGAGCGCGCCAAGGCCGCCGGCGTCACCACTCTGGTATTCACCGTCGACATGCCGACCCCCGGCGCTCGCTACCGCGACGCGCATTCCGGCATGAGCGGCCCGAACGCCAACATGCGCCGCATGCTGCAGTCCATGACCCATCCCTTCTGGGCCTGGGACGTGGGCCTGCATGGCAAACCGCACGACCTGGGCAACATCTCCACCTATCGTGGGCATCCGACCGGGCTGGAAGACTACATTGGCTGGCTGGCGGCCAACTTCGACCCGTCGATTTCCTGGAAGGATCTGGAGTGGATTCGTGAGTTCTGGGACGGCCCAATGGTGATCAAAGGCATCCTCGATGCCGAGGACGCTCGCGATGCCGTGACCTTCGGTGCCGACGGCATCATCGTCTCCAACCATGGCGGTCGCCAGCTCGACGGTGTGCTCTCCAGCGCCCGCGCCATGCCGGCCATCGCCGATGCGGTCAAAGGCGACCTGAAGATCCTCGCCGACTCCGGTATCCGCAGCGGCCTGGACGTGGTTCGCATGATCGCTCTGGGCGCTGACACCATCATGCTTGGCCGCGCCTTCGCCTATGCGCTGGCGGCTGACGGCGAAGCCGGCGTGACCAACCTGCTCAACCTGATCGACAAGGAGATGCGCGTGGCGATGGTGCTGACCGGCGCCAAGTCCATCAGCGAAATCACCACCGATTCGCTGGTTCGCGAGCTGGGTCAGTACCAGAGCACTAAACACGTCGAATGAGCCCACGAGGCCGCGCGCCCGACGCGGCCCGTTTGATTTCCCGGAGTCCGCATGAACGCGCCTGCCACCCTGCCGAGCGACTTTCTCGCAGCAGTCGAACAGTTGATCCCGGCGGAGCGGCGCTTCGACGACCCGCTTTCCACACTGGCGTTCGGCACCGACGCCAGCTTCTACCGGCTGATTCCGAAGCTGGTGGTGCGCGTCGAATCCGAAGCCGAAGTGGTGGGACTGCTCAAGCTGGCCCACGCCGAAAACGTGCCGGTGACCTTCCGAGCCGCCGGCACCAGCCTTTCCGGCCAGGCGATATCTGACTCGGTACTGATCGTGCTCGGCGACAACTGGAACGGCCGCGAGATTCGCAACGGCGGTTCACAAATCCGTCTGCAGCCCGGCGTGATCGGCGCCAACGCCAACGCCGTGCTGGCGCCGCTGGGCCGCAAGATCGGCCCAGACCCGGCCTCGATCAACGCCGCGAAGATCGGCGGCATCGTCGCCAACAACTCCAGCGGCATGTGCTGCGGCACCGCGCAGAATAGCTACAAGACCCTCGCTGGCCTGCGCCTGGTGCTGGCCGACGGCAGCGTGGTTGACAGCGAAGATGCCGTCAGTGTCCGCGCCTTCCGCCAGAGCCACGGCGCGCTGCTCGATGAGCTGGCCGAACTGGGTCGCCAGACCCGCGCCAACAGCGAACTGGCGGCCAAGATCCGCCACAAGTACCGGCTGAAGAACACCACCGGTTTCTCGCTCAACGCGCTGGTCGATTACGACGAGCCGCTGGACATCCTCAACCACCTGATGGTCGGTTCGGAGGGTACGCTGGGCTTCATCAGTGCAGTGACCTACGACACCGTGCCCGACCACCCGCACAAGGCCAGCGCGCTGGTCGTCTTCCCCGATGTGGAAACCTGCTGCCTGGCCGTGCCGGTGCTCAAGCAGCAACCGGTGTCGGCGGTGGAACTGCTCGACCGTCGCAGCATGCGCTCGGTAGAAAACATGAAAGGCCTGCCGGAGTGGGTCAAGGACCTTTCCGCCAACGCCTGCGCGCTGCTGATCGAATCCCGCGCCGCCAGCCAGTCGCTGCTGCACGAACAGATCAACCTGATCATGACTTCCATCGCCCATTTTCCGGTGGAGAAGCAGGTCGACTTCAGCGAAGACCCGGTGGTCTACAACCAGCTCTGGCGCATCCGCAAGGACACCTTTCCCGCCGTCGGCGCCGTGCGCCAGACCGGCACCACGGTGATCATCGAGGACGTCACCTTCCCCATCGAACGCATGGCCGAAGGCGTCAACCGCTTGATCCAGCTGTTCGAGAAGCACGCATACACCGAGGCCATCCTGTTCGGCCATGCCCTGGAAGGCAACCTGCACTTCGTCTTCACCCAGGGCTTCGACGATCCGGCCCAGGTCGCCCGCTACGAAGCCTTCATGCACGACGTCACCCAGCTGGTGGCGGTGGAGTTCGGCGGCGCGCTCAAGGCCGAGCACGGCACCGGGCGCAACATGGCGCCCTTCGTCGAGCTGGAATGGGGCAGCGAAGCCTACGCGCTGATGTGGAAGATCAAGCGCCTGCTCGATCCCACCGGCGTCCTCAACCCGGACGTGGTGCTCTCCGAAGACCCGCAGATCCACCTGAAAAACCTCAAGCCGATGCCCGCCGCCGATGAGATCGTCGACAAGTGCATCGAATGCGGCTTCTGCGAGCCGGTCTGCCCGTCCAACGGTCTGACTCTGACACCGCGCCAGCGCATCGTCATCTGGCGCGACATCCAGGCGAAGAAGCGCGCCGGCGTCGATACCACCGAAATCGAACGCCTCTACCACTATCACGGCGTGGAAACTTGCGCCGCCACTGGCCTCTGTGCCCAGCGCTGCCCAGTGGGCATCAACACCGGCGATCTGGTGCGCAAGCTGCGTGGCAAGGAAGCCAACAAGACCGGCACCGCCAACTGGCTGGCCGATCATTTCAGCACCGCCGTACAGGGCACGCGCTTCATGCTGCATGCTGCCAACGGCGCGCATCTGATCATGGGCACCAAGGCACTGAGTAAAACCTCTGCGACATTCTCCAGGCTCAGCAAAGGTCGCGTGCCGCAGTGGACGCCGGCCATGCCGCAACCTTTGCAGCGCCTGCACCTGCCCAAGCCTGCCCCGCAGGACGAGCGCCCGCGCGTGATCTACCTGGCCGCCTGCGTCTCCCGCGCCATGGGCCCGGCAGCACGCGATCAGGAACAGGAGCCCCTGCTCGACACGACTCGCACGCTGCTAGAGAAAGCCGGCTACCAAGTGATCTTCCCGGACAACCTGAACGATCTATGTTGCGGCCAGCCGTTCGCCTCCAAAGGCTATGCCGAGCAGGGCGAACGCAAGCGCCAACAGATGCTCGATGCGCTGCTTGAGGCCAGCCGCGGCGGGCTCGACCCGATCTACTGCGACACCAGTCCCTGCACCCTGCGCATGGTCCAAGGCCTGACCGATCAGCGCCTCGACCTCTACGATCCGGTGCGCTTCATCCGCACGAACCTGCTCGACCGATTGGACTTCGTCCCGCAGGAAGCGCCGATCGCCGTCCATGTCACCTGCAGCACACAACACCTGGGCGAGGCGCAGGCATTGATTGACATCGCCCGACGCTGCGCAAAGGAGGTGGTGATCCCCGAAGGCATCCACTGCTGCGGTTTTGCTGGCGACAAAGGCTTCACCACGCCGGAACTCAACGCCCACGCGCTGCGCAGCCTCAAGAACGCCGTGCAGGTGTGCAGCGAAGGCATCTCCACCAGCCGGACTTGCGAAATCGGCCTCTCCCGCCATGGCGAGATCGACTATCACGGACTGGTCTATCTGGTCGATCGCGTCAGCCGCAGCAAGGTCAGCCAGCCCGCCTGAACACCCGATGGACAAGGATGCCATCATAAAAATGAAACGCTTGAGCGCAGCCGCAGTCCGAAATTTAGAGCCCGGCAGTCTGAGGGCTCCAATCGCCTCGGCGCCGCCACGACAGACTGATTCAGGCAGGCCCGCCGGGAAGACAACTCCCTGGAGGACGCTCATGAAACGATTAGCCCTACTCGCCGCAGCCGCACTGCTCGCCAGCCCCGCTGCGTTCGCCGCCGATAAAAATCTCTGCGAACTCAACATGCAGGAGGTCGACGACAACATGGCCACCAACATGGCCACCCTTGGAGAACCAGCCAAGAGCCAGATCGAAGAACACATCGAACAGGCCAGACAGGCACAGCAGTCCGGCGACACCGAGGCCTGCATCAGCCACTCGACCAAGGCACTGCAGGAACTCAAAGGCCCAGGTAGCTCTGGCAGCGGCGGCACCAGCGGATCGGGTTCAGGCGCAGGCAACTGACCCACTGAGCGCGGGCAGGTGACCTGCCCGCTCTTCGCAGCCAGAGCCCGTGAAATCCGACAAGACGCTCTTACCTAATCCATCAAGCGTTCGACGCAGCCTCTGCTTTGGCGTAGACTGCGCCGCACATGAAGCTGCAGACCGCTTCATGGGGCCGATTAGGATTCGACGCCGGTAACGAAACTCTAGGTGCATGCCGAGTTGGTAACAGAACTCGTAAATCCACTGTTGCAAACTTATAGTTGCCAACGACGACAACTACGAAGGGTACGCGCTAGCCGCCTAACCTTCATCTGGTCGCTTCGGCGCCAGCGGTCATGAGGGGATGCCTGTAAACCCGAAATGACTGTCAGATAGAACAGGATCGCCGCCAAGTTCGCTGTAGACGTAACGGTTAAAACTCATACAGCTCGCTCCAAGCACCCTGCCAATCGGGCGGCGCGGAGTTAACTCAATAGATCTGGCTAAGCATGTAGTACCGACAGCGGAGAACTGGCGGACGGGGGTTCAAATCCCCCCGGCTCCACCACTTCAAGCACAAAGCCCCGTACTCCGGGGCTTTGTGCTGTCTGGACCTGCCGTTTCGGCGGGTTTGACATCAAGTAGTCACATCCAAGTGGGGCATCAACAGGTGCCTAGGATGAACTCGCCCCTACCTACCTCACCCAGAACCGTCACAGAACCTTTTACTACCGCATGGTGTTCCCGCCTCGCTGCGCCCGCTAGTCAAAGCACATGCTGATGACGGTGTACGCTCGATGGATAGATTCCAATCGCCCAGGGAGCTGAGCGAGCTGGGAAGGCGTAAAGCATATTCAGAATACGCCCCGAGATATTGGCAGCCTGACCCCGTTGCCAGCCGCCGCCGTGCATACGTTCTTATCGGGCCTTCACTACGGAGACAATCTGCTCGCGCAACCACTTCAGCCCGACGGCTGCGTTTTGCTGCTTGTGCCAGATCAAGTTCACCTGGACCGGCGCCATGGCTATAGGAAGAGAGAGAATTTGGAGGGAGTACTGTTGGGCGAAATGCTCGGCGAGTGGTCTGGGCACGGTTCCGAGCAGGTGGGAGCGAGAAACAATCGAGGGAATCGCCAAATAGTGCGGTACGAGCAGCTGCACCTTCCGCTGCACTTTTGCAGAGCCCAGAACGATCTCCAATGGCGACCCACGCCCGGCGCGTGGATGAACCGAGACGTGATGGCAATTCTGGTACTGCTCCATTGTCAGCCGCCCTTTGAGCTCGGGGTGATTCGCACAGGCAATGACCGCAAGTTCTTCTTCACGCAGCGGCTGGTAATGCAGATCGTCATCGTCGAAGTGCAGATAGTCGATGGCCAGATCCAGTTCGCCGGTCCCCAGGTGCTTTACAAGGGTGTCTGCATTATCTGACTGCACGGAGAGCACCAGTCGTGGCGCCGTTGCCTGCAATTTCGCCAGAACGTCCGGTAGAAACACGGCCTGCGCGTAATCGTTCATAGATACCCGAAACAGCAGGTCGCTCTCGGCATCGATCGCTTCCTGTGGACCCAGTCCGATGCGCAGCAGATGCAATGCTTGGCGCACCGGCCCATAGAGGGTATGCGCATGCGGGGTAGGTACCATCCCCCGTGAGGTACGTTGGAACAAGGGCTCGCCCAACTGCTCGCGTAAGCGGGCCAAGGCGTTGCTGACCGTCGACTGGCTCAAGTGCAAGCGCACAGCGGCTCGCGACAGGTTTTGTTCCTGCATCAGCGCATCGAAGATCAACAACAGATCAAGTCAATCTGTCGCAAATTCGTAATCATGAATAAAGGACTTTCTTAATATCCATTAGGAAAATATTGCTCCACGCCCTATCGTCCGGTCAATTTCCAGACTGGATGGGGCAAAGACATGCAGTTCGATACGACCAGCTTTCGCGCGCGGTATCGCGCCAGCATCAAGCCCCGCTACAACGCCTGGCTGCATGGTGGATTTGTTTTTCTGTTCGGCGCGTTTTGCATTGGTTTTCTCTGGAGCCGTGCCGAGAACGTACAACCGTGGGAGTGGCTGGCGGTGCCGCTAGCGCTGATCCTCCAGAACTGGGGCGAGTACATGATTCACCAGCACCTGGGCCACTTCAAACGCCGCTTTAGCAAGATGTTCTACCAGCGGCATACCGGCGACCATCACAGCTTCTTCGCTTATGGGCAGATGAGCTACGAGCGCGTCCAGGATTGGCGGGTCATTTTTTTCCCGGCGTGGCTGATCATCATCTTCGCGGCGGTGAATTTGGCGAGCTATTGGGCGCTGAGCCATTGGAATACCAACATTGCGGCCCTGTTCAGCGGAACGCTATTGCTCGGTTACCTCGCCTACGAAATTCTCCATGCCTGCGAACATCTGCCGGAACAGCATCCCATCTCGAAGTTGCCATGGGTGCGCCAGATGCGTCGGCTGCACGAGTTGCACCACGCCCGTGACCTGATGCACAGGTTCAACTTCAATGTTGTGTTCCCGCTCTGGGACTGGATTTACGGGACGATGTACTGGGAAAACGACGGCCATATCGAAGATCGCAAGAAGATGATCTCGGTGCAGCACCACATCGACATCTGCCGGTCGCCGGAGCAGGTGCTGGGCTATCTCAGCACTCCAACGCGCTGGCACGAATGGCATCACTATCCGGTGAAGATAAAAGGCTCTGCCGGCCCACTGCCTGCCGGCGCCGAGTTTGAGTACACGGGCGGCCGCGCGGGGTACCTGCTCTGGAATGTCATCGAATACGTGCCGGGGCATCGTTGGCAGGCACGCGCGCGCGGTAAATACGGCCTGGTGATGTTCGTGACTTATGAGTGCGAACCGATGGGGACGATGACCCGGTTCACGCGCACACTGGAATATCGCTTCTCCCACCTGATCGGGCGCCTGGCCAACCACTTCCTCCTGCACAAGCGGATCGAGAAGGATTCGGCGGACCTACTGGGTAACCTCTGCTCCGTGGCCGAGAAAGTGATTCCTGCGTCTTCGCCGCCTCCGACCCGCTAGCATGCTGCTCTGGTTCGCGCCAGGCCGCCCTTGGCTGCCAGGGCCCTGCGCTTGGTGGGTGGATTGCCACCTCGGCCTCCACCGGCAATGCCGCAGCCAGACCCTAGTGCCTACGAATGAAAACTAGGCGGTCGGCTCCTGCGCCATCATGAAGCGCTCGCGCGGATCGGCGATCTGAATGCCCAGCTCGCGGAAGTGCTCGAAGATGCGCCGGTTGAACTCGCGTTGAACGCCCCAGCGCCCCTTGTCGATACAGCGCATCTGCCCAGCCAGCGTCACCATCGAGCCATCCACCGAATCGACGCCCCATACGGCCAGATCGTCGATGATCAGGTCGGCGAACGCCGGGTCAGCACGCAACTCAGCGCCGATCCTCTTCAGCTCGGCGATCGCCTGGTCGATGTCGGTATCGTAACCAACACTGATCCGTACCGCAGCATTGCCAATGCCGCGGTTGGTGTTGTTGACCGTGGACACCGAGCTGAACGGGACGATGTGCAACGAACCGTCGCCCGCGCGCAGCCGCACGGTGCGGATCGACAGATTTTCTACCGTGCCGGAGACGCCCGCGACGGTCACCCAGTCGCCCACCTGCATGGCATTTTCCATCAGTAGGAAAATGCCGGTGATGAAGTCTTGGACCAACTTCTGCGAGCCGAAACCCAGGGCGACGCCGATGATGCTCGCGCCCGCCAGCAGAGGCGTCGTATTGATGCCAACCTCGCTAAGAGCGGTCAGGCCGACGACCAGCAAAATTACTATCATCAACCCCGTACGCAGCATCGGCAGTAGCGTGCGCAGCCTCGCGGCCCGCATCAGCTCCCCGCTTTCGCTCCAGCGGGTGATACGCCGCTCGAGCACGGCATTGGTCAGTTGCCAGACCACCAATGCCAGGATCACCGCAATCGCGATGGTCATCACGGCGCCGGCCAGGCTGCGGCCGATGGTTCCCGCTGCGAACCAGCTGATCGCATCGAAGCCCCAGGCCTGAAAGAGCGCGACCAGTACACAGACGGCGATCAACGCCGACATGAGCCAGCGCACCAGTGGATACAGCTGCTCGACCAACCGGCTGCGCACGCCATCTGATGTTTGCGCAGTATCGGTATCACCATCTTGGTCACCGACGAATGCCCGCTCCAGCGCACCGAGCGCCAGTACCGCGGCCAGGCGGCCGAGCACCACGATGCCACCGGTCAACCCGATGAACTCGATCAGCTTCGGAAACCCGTTCTCAACGCCGAGAGCCCAGACGACCCACAGGCCCATCACAAACGCGGCGGCGGCGATGGTCCAGACCTGCGCGGCCCAATGGCGGAGCAGCACGAGCGGCCCGCTGCTGCCCGCTTTGGGCGCGATGGCGTCGCGCACCGGCCGCCGCAGCTTGAAGATGAGCATGACGATCATCAAATGGGCGAGCAGCGAGATGAATTTCAGGATAGCGGCGCGCCCTGCCGCACCGCTGCCGAGATGCTGCAACGCATCCGCCAGCGCGATACCGAAAGCCGCCAGCGCCACGAAGTACAGCGCCCAGCTGTTCAGCAGCCGCGACGTCTCGCCGCTTACCCTGAAAACCCGCAGGCCATAGCCCGTCGGCGATATCAGCAGGCGCACCACCGCCATGGTGAAGCGGGTGAAGAGGTAAGCGAGAACGAACCCGCCGGTGACTTCGCGGGTCCGCTCGTCGAGGCTGGGGTAAAGATGCGCGACCAGCGCGGCAATGCAGAAAAACAAGACCAGCGGCAACAGATCCAGCAGAAAGATGCCAAGCGCGAACGGCAAGTGCCGCAGAGCACCGCGATGGTCGCCAAAGCTGCTGTTATACCGACCCATGGGTTCTGCCGCAGCGGGTTTCGACTCTTCGCTTTCACCGGCTATCGCCGGCCCCGCGTCAGCGGTCCCCGCAACTTTCTGCTCGGAACCGCCTAGAGGAATGGCCTCAACCCTTTCGACTCCGTCTCGAATGGTTTGCATCAGTGCGACGCCAGACTGCTCAGGCTGGGTAGCGGCCGCTGCGGCGGCACGCTCGGCGTCCATCTGCTCGGGCTGCTGCCGAACACGTAGAGAAGGCTCAGCCGCCCCGGCAGCGCTCGCACGCACCTCAATCTCCCGCGCGTGCTCTTGCAAGGCCATGCTGGGTCTACGCAGTAAACGTCGCATGCCCCACTCGACAAGCAAACCGAGGGAAAACACCACCGTCAGGGCGATCAGCGCATCGACAAACAATGCCCGGCCCGCCTGGGATCTGAAAATCGAATCGAACCACGCGGGCAGTTCCAGCAGAGCGTCCCTGACCTGACCCACCTGCTGACCAAGGCCATCGGCCCAACGCGAGACCTGCCCCAGCATCTGCGCTATCAGACCGCCCTCCTCCAAAGGCGTTATCACCGGCTCCGGCTCTGGTTCAGCCGCTACCGGCGCCTCGGCCGGCGCCGCGTCACCATCGGCATCGGCACCGGTCCCATCTACTGCCGCAACCACGGTTTGGTCGTTCGCAATGACTCTGAGCGTCGCCAGAACATCGGCGCGCCGCCCCTCATCCTGGAGCACCTCGGCCGCACGCCGTGCATCCTGAGAAGAGACCTCGTCGGACAGAAACGACGGATCACTCTGCGCCTGCGCCTGCATCGGCGCAGCCAACTGCAGCAGAGCGGCAATGAGCGGAACACTAAGAAATCTTGAACGTGAGCTATGCATGAGTCGAATGGGACCTTGGGGTAGGCTGAAGCGGGACTGGCGTTCCAGACAGGAACTGGATCGATAAGCCCAGTGACCGCTTCGCATTGGGCATCTAGGGAGGCACTGAGTTTCAAGCAATGCGTACATCCCTCCGTTCAGCGTAGTCACGGTGCGTAAGCGGCTGAAACAGCAACAGCTCCAGTGCCTGTCAGGATGAAATACCTTGCAATGAGTGATTGCTTGAGCGGCACACGGCGCCTGCTAGATTAGCGCCGCGACGCCGGGCCCCTCTGACAGCTACCCAGCTGCCATGTCGGAGTTGCAGTTTGTACAACTTCGACTTAGGAGGGGCTCATGAGCACCCTAGAACCGTTCTTCATGGCCGAGTTCCTCGGCACTGCCACCTGGTTGTGGCTCGTCTTCATCACCGTTGTCATCAGCCTGCTGGTCTTCGACCTCGGGGTGCTTCACCGTGAGCATCGCGAAATCGGCGTCCGGGAAAGCCTGTTGTTGTCCGCCGGCTACATCACGGCCGGCCTGCTCTTCGGCCTTTGGGTCTGGCAGGTCAAGGGCGGCGACGCCGGTATGGATTTCTACACCGGCTTTCTGATCGAGAAGTCGTTGTCCATGGACAACGTGTTTCTCATGGCGATGATCTTCAGCTTCCTGGCCATCCCGCGTAAGTACCAGCACGAGGTGCTGTTCTGGGGCATTCTCGGCGTGATCGTGCTGCGCGCCATCATGATCGGCCTCGGCGCCGCGCTGATACACGAGTTCAGCTGGATTCTCTATGTATTTGGCGTCTTCCTGCTGCTGACCGGTGTGAAGATGCTGTTCAGCAAGGTCGATGACCATCCGGATCTGTCCGAAAACACGTTGGTGAAATTCTTGCGTCGGCACATGCGCGTCACGGACGGTCTGCATGAGGGGCGTTTCTTCGTGCGCCAGCCGGATGCCAGCGGCCGCATGGTCGTCTGGGCCACACCGCTGTTCCTGGCGCTGGTGCTGATCGAGTGTGCCGACCTGGTGTTCGCGGTGGACAGCGTGCCGGCGATCTTCGCCATCACCCAGGACCCGTTTATCGTCTACACCTCGAACATCTTCGCGATCCTTGGCCTGCGTGCGCTGTACTTCGCCCTGGCGGCGATGATTCATCGCTTCGCCTACCTCAAGTACGCCCTGGCTCTGGTGCTGGTGTTCATCGGTTGCAAGATTTTCCTGGTTGGCATCATTGGCAAAACTCCGCCGGCGATCTCCCTGAGCGTTACGGTCGGCCTGCTGGTCGGTGGCGTGCTGCTGTCGTTGTGGAAAACCCGCAACGACTCGCCCCTCGTCGATGCCGAAACGAACCGCCATTCATAACTTTATCGCCCCGGCTTGCCGGGGCTTTCAACACCGGAGATGACCCATGAAACCAGCATCCATTGCTGCCCTGACGCTAGTGGCCTTGATCGGCTCAATCTTGGCCGGCTGCGAGGTCGCCGAGGAATCGGCGCAGAAGCTCACGGAAAAGGCCGAGCAGGCCGTGCAGGAACTGGCGCGCGAGGCTGTCAGCGATACCGTCAGCGCATTCAACGAACAGATCGACCAGGTGCAGAAGTCGGCCAATGAGTTGCTCGGCCAGCCCGAAGAAGAGGCACCGAACGACAAGCCCGAGCGCGAAGCCGAGGCGCCGCCGGCCGTGTTTGGCGTTGGCGTCGAAACTTGAGGCCGCGCCATGGCCCCGCATGGTTTACAAAAAAGGTGATGTCCGAATCCTGGGTGCCAGAATTAGGTCATCACCCCGGTAGGAAAGAGCCTGAGCCGCACGCTCTGGCTTCGTGAACCAGCGCGAGCCCCCAAACCCGCTTCCGGCCGGTTTGCAGTCCGCTCGCAACGACAGCATGAGACTGCAAACCACCACTCCCTTGATGCACTTCAAGCACCGGATGTGCGACCCACCGACCGGCGCTTCCACGCCGCTCAGAGCTGATCGAGCAACACCGTCGCCTTGGTGAAGGTTTCGATATTGTCGATCAGCCGATCCAGGCATTGGGCAGCCTCCTTCGGATCACCTGCAGCAATCGCCGCGGCAACGCCTGCGTGCAGCCGAGCCATTTCGGGTAGATCAGCAGCTTGTTTGTAGTGCAGATACCAGAAGCGTCGGGAAAGACCATTGAGCGAGCGCAACGCGCTTTCTGCAAATTCGTTTCGTGCCGCGACCAGGCACAGTTCGTTGAACTCGCGATCCGAGCGCATAAAGGTGACATCGTCGTTATCGATGGCCACCGCATTGAACTCCTCAGCCAGCCGCGCGAAGGATTTCCGTTGCTGCTCGTTTGCTCGCTTGGCGGCACTGCGGCAGACCAACCGCTCGATCTCCCGGCGGGTCTCGATCAGCCTCAGTTGCTTGCCGATATCGATGGCCGGGATCAGCAGGCCTCGCTGTGGCATGACCAGGATCAGATGCTCGCGCGCCAGGCGCTGCACCGCCTCACGCAAGGGTGTGCGGCCGATGCCGGTCATGGCACTCAGCGACTGCTCGGAAATGAGCGTCCCAGGTGGAATTCGGAGTGTGACTATGGCTTCTTCGAGCTGCTGATAGGCGATATCGGTGAGCTTGGCCTTCGATTTCCCGGTAATGCTGGGAAGCGGCATTGATAGTGGGGTGCTGCTGTCCATTCGGCTTTCCTTTAAATCCATTCGCAGCATAGCAAAAGTGGAATACGATCAGCTAGACTAATATATCAGCTGTACATCGAAGGATATAACAATGACTCAGACATCGATGGAAACAGGCCGGATGACCGTACTCGCAGTGCACGGCATTCAAGGCACCTCTGCCGCATGGACACCCGTCGCCGAAGCCTGTGCGGCACAAGCCCGTTTCATTTGCCCCAACCTGCGCGGCAGAGGTGACGCCATCCGCGGGCAGGACTCCCAGGACTACAGGCTGGAAGCCTTCAGCGCGGATCTTTCGGAGGTAGCGAAGCACCTCGATGGCCCTTTCATTCTCGCCGGTTGGAGCATGGGCGTATCCGTGGTGCTCGAATACCTGCGCCGGAACGATGGACCTCAGCCGTGCGGGTTGATTCTGCTTTCCGGCAGCCCTCGCCCCGGAACGGCGCCTTGGTTCACTGAACAGGGGGATCGACTGCTGGCGGAAATCGCCGCACGCGAGAAGCGCCTGAATCTCGCCATGGCCGCCGACCACCAGGCAGTCGCCTGGACCTGGGAAGCGCTACAGGACGTCAATCATTCCGCCAGTCTCGGGAGCATCGAGCTGCCCACATTGATCATCCAGGGCAGCGCCGATCCGGATACGCCTTTAGAGCATGCCCGCTGGCTGTCCGAAGTCATCCCGAACGCCGCGCTGCACATCATCGAAGGCGCCGGGCACAGCCTGCTGACGGAAAACACTACCGAAGTAGCCGCATATATCCAGGCCTTTATCACTAAGCTTCATCACACTCAGGAGCGACCATGAGAACCGAAGACCTGATTCATTTCTGCGCGCCCGGCCGCCTGATCATCGGCAACGGCTCTCGCCACCAGTTGCCACAGTTGCTCGCCCGGCTGGGATATCGCTCCGGCGTCATCGTCACCGATACCTTCTTCACCGAAAAAACACCTTGGGTGGTTGAATACACCGAGGCTGCCGAGCAACTGGGCATCGACACCCTCGTCTATGCCGGCGGCCTGCCCGACCCGACGACAGGCTTATGCGACGAAGCCACCGCATTCCTGCGTGAGCAATTGGGTGACAAACAGCTCGACCACGTCATCGCGCTGGGTGGCGGTAGCAACATCGACCTGGCGAAAGCCTTGGCCCTGACCCTGCCACAAGGCCGGTCCATCACCGAGTTCACTGGCGAAATCGGCGGTTGCAGACCGCTTCCCTTGATCGCCCTGCCGACGACAGCCGGCACGGGTTCGGAAGCAACACCTGGAGCGATTCTGCTCGACCCGGCAAACGCGACCAAGATAGCGGTAATGGATAACGCACTGCGCCCGCAAATTGCCCTGATCGACCCCGAATTCACCTACACCTGCCCTCCCCGCGTGACGGCCGATGCCGGTATCGACGCGTTCACCCACGCGATCGAGTCCTTCCTGACGCTGGATAGCGCACTGTTCGACCGCGGCGGCAGTCCCGATCCGGGGTACAGCGGCCGCTCGCCGCTGACCATGCTGTTCGCCAGGGAATCCATGCGCCTGTGCTTCGCCTGGATGGAGCGCGCCTACCAGCAGGGTGACGATACCGAGGCACGTGTCGGCATGGCCTACGCCAGCGTCTACGCGGCGCTGTCCTACGGCACCGCCGGGCTCAACGCCGGACACGGCATCGCCTACGCGGTCGCGGGCCAGACCCACAAAAGCCACGGCAGCACCAACGCGGTGATGCTCCCCTACGTGCTCGACGCGCTATGCGAAACACGCCAGAGCGAGCTGGCCGAAATCGCGGAAATGATGGGCTTGGCGACCAGTTGCCCTGAGGAATCCGCACGTCGGGTGCCCGTGGCGGTGCGAGCCATGATCGAGCGCCTGGACATTCCCACTAACCTGAAAGCCTTCAGCATCAAAGAGGGAACCCTGGACGACCTGATCGCCGATGCACTCGCGGTAACGCGGCTGGCCAAAGCGTTTCCGGTAGCCGATGCGGCCTTCGCCTACCGTCAGATCGTGCTGAATGCCTGGGAAGGACGTCTTAGCGGTCAATCCTGATCGACCGCAGAAAAGGCGCTGTCGAGTAACTCGAATAGCGCCTTTTTTATCCGTTTCGACGTTGTGTGGTTGCGCTGAGTTGTCCACCCGAATGCAACCTCGGCCGGGCCATTGCATTGTGTCGACCATCCGCTTGCATGCGGATTGACCCATCACACTGCAGTAACGACTGGCTGCAATCGGGCCAGAAGCGGACGGTGGGTTGACTCCCCATCCCTATAAATAACAGCATGCGGGTCTCCAGCCTATACAGGGGTGTCGATGCCCCTTACCAGCCTGAGGTTTTTTGTTGATAGCCAAGGATGAGAAATGGACATTCACTCTCAGGACATAGCTAAAGAGCTGGAGGATGAAGGCAGTGATCTCGTCTTCCCTGAGCCTGAGCCCCGCAGCTTGGCCGCCAGTGCGCACTTCCTGGGTTCGGGGCGCGATCAGCTTTATCAGGTCACTTACCGCCTCGCCACTGACCAGCAGATCAAAGGGCTTTTTCGTAGAAAAAGGCCGGTAGGGGATTTGCTGCAGCCTTCGAATTTTTTCGGTCGTCCTTGCTATGAGCTCTGGACCAAAGGTTCGCTGGCCGGCCTTGCTGTGCTGGGTTTCTCCGGCATGGAGTCCTCTGACGAAATCTATCTCACTGTCACGCTAGATGCGGTGTATCTCGCCAATAGCAGCCGTGGTACAGGGCTGGTCTACTCCTTTTTGGAAGAGGTGGCCAAAGCTGCATACCTAGTGTCGATGGCGCCTCTTATTGGGCCTGGTCGCGAGTTACCAAAGAAGCCAGTCAACCTGACCATTACGGCAGAGCTACATTCAGATGGGGGGCAGAATGCTGTGAGGGCACTAGGCGATTCGCTTTCATGGATGTTCTCGCTGAGTGGGTTCACGTCTCTAAAGATCGTTGTTGAGGACAGCAATTTCTAAAGCGCCACACGCGGTGAAACTGAATTCAACAGGGACGTATGAATCGTGCATAGTGAATCGCCCCTGCTTCTCTAGAGACATCAAAACCTCATCGTGCAGTCCACTCATCTTGGTCTGGCCGTCTGCTTCTGGCCCGTTAGTTGTCGGTCACTCCGTTGGCACGTCTGGTCGGCGGTAAGGCAATTGGGCGCCAGGGCGATGAGTACACCGAAGTATCGTGCCCTTACGAAAGCACCGATCTAGCCCTTACAGAAACAAAAAACGCCTCGCCGAATCACGTCGGCGAGGCGTTTCTGGTTAAAGCCTTGGCCTGCAAATTAGTTGGAAACATCCTCCAGTGAACGCCCCTTGGTCTCCACACCTAAGAAGACGATCAGCAGCGCGGCGATAACGAAGGATATCGCGCCCATCGAGAACACCCCGCCCTGCCCGGTGATCGGTAGCAGCACCCCGACAATGTAAGGGCCAAGCAGCGCGCCGAAGCGGCCGATGGACGAGGCGAAGCCGGTACCGGTCGCACGCAGGCGAGTCGGATAGAGTTCAGGCGTATAGGCGTAAAGCACTGACCACATGCCGAACAGGAAGAACTGCATGAACAGGCCGGCGGTGATCAGCCATGCGAGCGGTGCACTGGTGGCGGCGGCCTGGCCATAAAGGAACGCCGAGGCCGCACTGCACAGAAGCATCAGCACACAGGTGCCCTTTCGCCCCCACGCCTCGACCAACCATGCCGCGAAGATGAAGCCGGGTATACCTGCTAGAGAAATGTAGACCGTATAGAGCGCCGACTGAGTGGCCTCATATCCGGCGTTCTGCAACAGCGCGCCCAGCCAGGCCGTCAGGCCGTAGTAACCGAGCAGTGCGAAGAACCAGAGCCCCCACAGCATCAGCGTGCGCTGGGCATATTCACCCTGCCAGATGTCACGAAAGCGCGCCTTGGCCACCAGGGCACTGGCCGCGTTTTCCATATTGCGCGTCACCACCGGCAGTGCATTCATCTGCGCAGAGCGCATCACCGATGTCTCGAAACGATCCATGATTTTGTCAGCTTCATCGTTGCGCCCTACCTCCGCCAACCAGCGTGGCGATTCTGGCACGTAACGGCGCACGATGAAGACGAACAGGGCCGGGAACGCCAGGGCGATGAAAATGCCGCGCCAGCCGATTATCGGCATGAAGAAATAGGCAATCACACCGGCACAGATGAAGCCCAGCGGCCAGAACCCTTCGAGGATGGCGATGTAGCGGCCGCGACTTTTGGCCGGAACGATCTCCGACACCAGCGAGAGCCCGATGGGGAATTCCATGCCCATGCCGAAGCCAAGCAAAACGCGGAACCACATCAACTGCTCGACATTCTCGGCGAAGCCACACAAGAGGCTGCCGACGCCCCAGAAAACCATGCTCACCTGGAAAACCGGTTTTCGTCCGAACCTGTCGGCGAGCATGCCGGCGATGGCTGCACCGAGAAACATGCCCACGAAACTGGAACTGGCCAACAGGCCCGCCTGCGTCGAAGTGAGGCCGAATTCGGCGGAAATCGAACCCAGCATGAAGGTCATCATGCCTAAGTCCAGAGAATCAAAGAACCATGCAGTCGCAATGATCGCGAAGAGCTTTCGTTGATAGCCCGACATAGGCAGCCGCTCGAAGCGGGCCGCGATATAGGCAATCGTGGTCATAGCCTTACTCCATATTTTGTTGTTGTCTGGAAGCTTGCACGCCACTGATATATTAGCTGCATTTCAAATATACGCTAGCGCAATCTCAGAACCCGATCTAATATATCAGTCGTGTACAACAACAAAGCCGGAGAGCACCGCCATGATGACTGAACGCCAGCGTAAATTCCGCGAAGAGTACAAAGCCGATATCAGCCCCCACTACAACGGGCTGCTACACGTCGCGGTGATGTATGGAGTGGGCCTCACAGCGGCCTGGTACTGCCTTTCGCAGATACAGGGCGCCACCTGGGAATGGTTGCTGATGGTGCCGGTGTTCATCGCCGGCAACTTCGTCGAATGGTTCATGCATCGCTACGTCATGCACAAACGCATCGATGTCTGGGCTTTGCGCGCCATCTATGAACGCCATACCCGCCAGCATCATCAATATTTCACCGACGTGGAACCGACCATCGATTCCTCCAGGGAATTTCGCATCGTCTTCTTCCCTTGGCGCGTGCTGGCTACCCTGGGCGTGGCAGGCACGACGCTCGGCTATCTGACGTATCTGGTATTCAACGCCAACGCGGGCTTCATCGTGTTCCTGACGATGGTCCTGCAGTACCTCATCTACGAGACCTTCCACTACTGCTGCCATGTGCATGAGAACTGGTTCGTGCGCAACGTGCCGTTCATCAACACCATCCGCCGCCACCACACGGCCCACCACAACTGGGGAATCATGATGAAGTACAACATGAACCTCACCTTCCCTATCGCCGACTGGTTCATGGGCACCACGGACCTGCGTCGCGGCCTGCTCGGCCATCTGTTCAACGGCTACAGTGAAAAGTACGTCAAGGAAGAGCTGAAGCCGGTCATCGCAAAATTCCGCAAGGGCGAGAAGCATGTGACGCTCGATGGCCCGGAGCTGAGCGAAAACGATCTGGGCGCGATGACAACTCGCTAAGCGAATGATGAGACGCAGGGTGGGACGTCCCGGCCCATCCTGCGCGGCATCAGGAGTCGGTTATTGTCCTCGGTCGGAGGAATGAATGACCCTCCAGCTTTATCGCCCATATCCGAGTTCGCGAGGCATCGCATGTCCCGTCACGATCGTTTCAAGCCGGCCACCCGCTATCAGCCCTATACCGGCGCAGCCGGAGGTTGGGGTGCGCTGCGCAGCGTTACCGGGCACTGGCTCGGTAGTGACAACGCGCTGAAGAACATCCGCGCCCTGCTCAAGACCAATCAACACGGTGGTTTCGATTGCCCCGGCTGCGCCTGGGGCGAATCCGCCGAGACAGGGCCGATCAAATTCTGCGAAAACGGCGCCAAGGCGGTGAACTGGGAAGCCACCAAGCGCCGCGTCGACGCCTCCTTTTTCGGCCGCCACAGCGTCAGCCAGTTGCGCGAGCAGAGTGATTACTGGCTCGAGTACCAGGGACGCCTCACCGACCCAATGCGTTACGACCGCGCCAGCGACCGCTACCGCCCCATCGGTTGGGATGAAGCCTTCGCGCTGATCGCCGATCACCTCAAGCGACTGGATAACCCCAACCAGGCCGAGTTCTACACCTCAGGGCGTGCCAGTAACGAGGCCGCCTATCTCTATCAGCTGTTCGTCCGGGCGTTTGGCAGCAACAACTTCCCGGATTGCTCGAACTTGTGTCACGAAGCCAGTGGCGTAGCGCTTGGGAAAAGCATCGGCGTGGGCAAAGGCACCGTCAACTTCGAGGATTTCGAGCATGCCGACGCGATCTTCGTGCTTGGCCAGAACCCGGGCACCAACCATCCGCGAATGCTCGAACCGCTGCGCGAAGCCGTCCAGCGCGGCGCCCGCGTGGTGGTGTTCAATCCACTGAAAGAGCGTGGGCTGGAGCGCTTCCAGCATCCGCAAAAGGCGCTGGAGATGCTCTCCAACCGGGACCGCGCGACCAGTACCGCCTATTTCCGACCGAATCTAGGTGGCGATATGGCGCTTGTGCGCGGCATGGTCAAATACCTCTGGCAATGGGAACGCGAGGCGCAGGCCAAGCAACAGCCGGGGCTGTTCGATCAGGCTTTCATCGACCAGCACACCCATGGGCTCGACACCTACCTGGCCCTCGTCGAGGCGACTACCTGGGAGCAGATCGAAACCCAATCGGGGCTTTCACGCGGCGAGATCGAGCAGGCCGCGCGTTTATATGCCGAAGCCGAACGGGTGATCATCTGTTGGGCCATGGGCATCACCCAGCATCAGCATTCGGTCGCGACCATCCAGGAAATCACCAACCTCGCGTTGTTGCGCGGCAACCTCGGCAAGCCCGGCGCCGGCTTGTGCCCCGTGCGCGGTCACAGCAACGTGCAGGGCGACCGCACCATGGGCATCAACGAAAAGCCGCCGCAGGCATTTCTCGATGCGCTGGAAAAGCATTTCGGCTTTGCCGTACCACGCCAGCCCGGACACAACGCGGTCGCCGCAATCCGCGCGATGCTCACCGGAGAGGCTCGCGTATTCATCGGGCTAGGCGGCAATTTCGCTCAGGCAACGCCTGATTCGGCGCGTACTCATCAGGCCTTACAGAACTGCGAACTCACCGTACAGATCAGTACCAAGCTCAACCGCAGCCATCTGAACTGCGGGCGCGAAGCGCTGATCCTCCCCTGCCTGGGCCGCACGGATATCGACCGACAGGCTAGCGGACCGCAAGCCGTGACGGTCGAGGATTCGTTCAGCATGGTTCACGCCTCGCACGGCCAGTTGGAGCCACTCTCACCCCTGATGCGTTCGGAGCCGGCGATCATCGCTGGAATCGCTGCGGCGACTCTTGGCTCCAACCCAGTCGACTGGGCCTCGCTGGTCGAGGACTACGCGCGCATTCGCCAGCTGATTGCCGCGACCATCCAGGGATTCGCCGACTTCGAAACCAGACTCAGGCAATCGGGCGGGTTCTACCTGGACAACGCCGCCTCTCGGCGGCAATGGAACACCGCAGAAGGCAAGGCTGCGTTCGCCGCCCACACCTTGCCCGATGAGCTGCTGCCACAACAGATCCGCAGCCTGGGCGTAACGCCGGATCTGATCCTGCAAAGCCTACGTTCACATGATCAGTACAACACCACCATTTACGGGCTAGAAGACCGTTATCGGGGCGTGAAAGGCATGCGCGACGTAATCTTCGTCAATGCCCAGGACATCCAGCGTCTGGGTTATGAACCGGGGCAGAAGGTCGATCTGATTTCCCTCTGGAACGATGGAATCGAGCGTCGCGTAACGGGCATGACCCTGCTGCCCTACGATACGCCGCTGGGCCAGGCGGCCGCCTATTACCCCGAAACCAACCCCCTGGTGCCTCTGGAGAGCCACGGCGAGGGAAGCCATACGCCCACTTCGAAGTTCATCGCCATTCGCCTCGAGAGGACCCGAAGCGATGAACTGCCCCGGCGCCCGATCTCAAGCGCAATGGAACACAGCCACTCGGAGAGATCGACATGAGCGAGCCATTAGGTCTGGATCGGCTTCGCCGGTTCGTCAACGAACTGACCGCGCTACTGGAGCGTCAGCTGGAAGAGTCGGTAATTCTCGACAACGGCCTGGTGCTGTTGCAGCAACTGGTCGAACACGACGACTGGCTACCTGCGCAGTTCGCCGAGCCGCATCCGGAACATTATCTGCAGTACCTGCTCCACGCCGACTCCCTGCAACGCTTCTCCGTAGTCAGCTTCGTCTGGGGGCCAGGGCAGCGAACCCCGGTGCACGATCACCGCGTCTGGGGAATGATCGGCATGCTGCGGGGCGCCGAGCTCGGCCAGCGCTTCGAACGCCAGCCCGATGGCGCACTGTTGCCCCTAGGCGAACCGCTGCGGCTCGAACGCGGTGAGGTCGAATGCGTGTCGCCCACCATCGGCGATATTCACCAGGTCAGCAACGCCTTCGAGGACCGTGTCTCAATCAGCATCCACGTCTACGGCGGCAATATCGGCACCGTGAAGCGTGCCGTCTACCAAGCCGATGGTAGCGAGAAGCTGTTTATCTCCGGCTATAGCAACACCTCGCCGCCCAATATCTGGATCTGACCGAATGAGCCCAGCCAAGCTGTCGGAACTTCAGCTTGGCCGTCACCGGCACTACGGCTTCGTGGACGCGATTCGACATGCTGACTGAAAACAATCAGGACCGCCGACTGGCCGATGTGGTAGCCGAGCAGATCGAACGGCTGATCGTCGATGGCGTACTCAAGGTCGGCCAGGCCCTGCCATCCGAACGGCGGTTATGCCAGAAGCTCGGCATCTCCCGCTCGGCCATACGCGAAGGGCTGCGCGTGCTGCGCGGGCGCGGCATCATCGAAACGGCGCAAGGCCGCAGCTCGTTCGTCGCCCAGCTCTCGAACACGCATGACGCCTCGCCGCTGATGCACCTGTTCAGCTCGCAGCCACGCACCTTGTTCGATCTGCTCGAAGTACGTGCCATGCTGGAAGGCGAAGCGGCGCGGCTGGCGGCGTTGCGCGGCACCGATGCCGATTTCACCCTGCTGCGTCGGCGCTACGAAGAGATGCTCGCCGCACAGACCGAAGAAGAAGGCGATCCGCGAGAGCACGCGTACCTCGATCACGCCTTCCACCGAGCCGTCAGCGAGTCTTCCCACAATCCGGTGCTGGTGCACACGCTGCAATCGCTGACCGACCTGATGCTCTCGACCGTCTTCGCCTCGGTGAACAACCTTTACCACCGGCCGATGCAGAAGCGGCACATCGATCGTATCCATGCACGGCTGTTCCGTGCAGTGACCGAACGACAACCGAACCAGGCCCAGCGGGCCGCCCGCGATCACATAAACAGTATCCGCGACAACCTCAAAGAAATTGAACAGGAAGAACAGCGTCTGGTTCGCGCGACCATGCGGCTGGAGGGCTGGGCTTAAGAGCCGCGTACCCAGCCTAGAGCACACCGCTGGGCTAGCGCGCTATCCCCAACGCGGTGGGCAACGTCAGTTTTGACGTTCGATTCCGGCGGTACTGGTAGCGCTTGCCGAACGGCGTCTACTGCAATGACAAGCCGTCATTTCTGTTGCTTTGGGGCACACCAAGTATTCAAGATCGGACGCGTAACGAATCAACCGTTCAGCGGATGACAACAGGAAGGCGATGAGTGGGCGCTGTGGTGAAGCCGTTAGCTGTCAGAATGACATCACCGCTGCAATGGCGCAGCCACTGTCCCGAATCGAGCGCGAGCCTGTTGATCATGTCTGCTGAAAAACTCTATACGATCGTCCTGGAACACAGCCTGGAGGTCCTTCTCGAGGCCGCCACGATGGATCAGGTCGAAGCGTTCTGGGATGCCAATGACACCCGTTACTTCGGCCTGCGCATGGAAGACGAAGATAGCCACCACGCGCGGGTGATTGTGACCGACGAGATTCCCGAGGAAGAGGAAGCCGATCTGTGTATCGGTTGATCTGACGCTCGCTCATTCCTCATCGATGAGGCGAGCAGCCATGACCCGCCTGCTGTCGAGCTGAGAGAACAGCGATGCCGCCAGCATCGACATCGTACCGATGCACAGAAACGTCAGATGAAAAGCCCGCAGCACGGCCTCACCATCGGCTCCAGGTACGGTGAAGCCGCCCAGCAGCGCACCCGCCGAAGCGACACCCAAGCTCATCGACAGCTGCACCACCACCGATAGCAGGCTGTTGCCGCTGCTGGCGTTCTGGTTGCTCAACCCGACCAGGGTCACGGTGTTCATGGCGGTGAACTGCATGGAATTGACCATCCCGATCAGGCTCAAGTGCAGCAATAGAAGCACCATCGGAGTGTGCGCATCGATCGTCGCCAGGCTGGCGATCAGCGAGCCCAGCAGCAGCGTGTTGCCGATCAGGATGCGGCGATAACCGAAACGGTCTATCAACGGTTTGGCCAAGGGCTTGATGAACATGGCGCCGAGCGCCAATGGAATCATGAGCATGCCCGCCTGCGCCGGCGAATAGCCCAGCGCCACCTGCAGCAGCAATGGCAGCAGGAACGGCAATGCGCCGCTTCCCAGACGCGCGAACAGGTTGCCGAAAATGCCCACGGCAAAGCTGCGGACGCGGAACAACGCCGGGCTGAACAACGGCTTGTCGACATGTCCGGCACGCAGCCAATAAGCCGTCAGGCAGGCTGCGCCGATCACGATGAGCAGCAGGACGCGTGCATGCGGCATGTGCATGTCGCCAAGCCCTTCGAGCGCGATGGTGATCAGCACCATCGCGCTACCAAAAAGCAGGAAACCGAAGCTGTCGAAGCGTATTCGCTCGGCGCTCTTCAGATCGGGCATGAAGCGAAACGCGGCCATGCAGCCGATCAGGCCGACCGGCAGGTTGATCAGGAAGATCCAGTGCCAGGACGCGTATTCCACCAGCCAGCCGCCGAGAGTCGGGCCGATCAGCGGACCGACCATGCCCGGCAGAGCGATGAACGTCATGACGCGCACGAACTCGCTGCGCGGATAGGCACGCAACACCACCAAACGCCCCACCGGCAGCATCAACGCGCCGCCCATGCCCTGTATCACCCGCGAGATCACCAGCTGGTTGAAGCTGGTGGACATCGCGCAGAGCAGCGAGCCAAGCGTGAACAACAGGATCGCCGAGAAAAATATCCGCCGAGTGCCGAAGCGATCCGCCAACCAGCCCGACGCCGGTATCAACAGTGCCACGGTGAGCATGTAAGCGATAACCACGCCTTGCATGCGCAGCGGATCTTCGGCCAGATCCCGCGCCATAGCCGGCAACGCGGTGTTGAGGATGGTGCCGTCGAGGGTTTGCATGAAGAATGCGATGGCAACCAGCCAAGGCAGTACACGGGCGGTTCGGGCGTCCAGCACAACGGTTTGCATAGGCTCCCCTGATTCGAAAAGCACATGGTAGGCCGCGCCTCGGAGAACTCGCAGAAATTTCCGAGCACGGGGGTCAGCCGGTCTGCGCAATGCCTTCAACGATCGGCCGCAAGGGGTGTGACAACTCAACGCAGCGGGATGCTGCCAGCGCAGGTCAGCCGCGCGCTTGAGCCATCACGGCGGCATAACTATGACGCGCGCCACTCTATACGTAACAAAGTATTTCCTTCAGAATTGACGCGAATCATTATCGTTAAGCCTTGCGGATGCGAGTCTTGCTTCGTCATTCATAACGCTCCTCACGGAGGCTACATGCGTATTCCCGTTACCCTCGCCATCGCATCACTGATGCTGACGCCCCTCGCCCAAGCCAAGGAATACCCCATCGGTGAACCGCAGCAATGCGGCGGTATGGAAGTCGGCGCGGTGTACCTGCAGCCGGTGGAAATGGAGCCGGCCGGCATGATGCGCGCCACAGCCGAATCCGACGTCCATCTGGAAGCCGACATTGCCGCCACCGAAGACAACCGCAACGGCTGGCAGGAAGGCAGCTTCGTGCCCTACCTGAACATCAAATATTCGCTGAGCAAGAAAGGCTCGGCCGAGAAGATCGAAGGCGACTTCCACCCGATGGTGGCCAACGACGGCCCGCATTACGGTGACAACGTCAAGCTGATGGGGCCCGGCAAGTACCAACTGACCTTCACCATCCTGCCGCCGGGCGGTGGTCACACCATGTTCGGTCGCCACGTCGACAAGGAAACCGGCGTCGCGCCCTGGTTCGAACGCTGCGAGCTGAACTACGAGTTCACCTACGCCGGTATCGGCAAGAAAGGCGGCTATTGAGCCGGAGGCCAGCCATGCGACGCGTCCTGTTGCACCTGCTGCCCCTGTTCGTCGTCGGCTTTGCCGGCGGCGCCCACGCCGGCCTGCCCACCTACGAGCTGACCATCCGCGACGGCCATTTCGAGCCGGCGACCCTTGAGGTGCCGGCCCGGCAGCGTTTCAAGATCATCATCAACAATGCCGGCAGCGGCCCGACCGAATTCGAGAGCACGCCGCTGCGGGTGGAAAAGGTTCTCTCGGCCGGCGTCACCTCGTTCGTCGTGATTCACCCGCTGAAACCGGGCCGTTACCCGTTCTTCGACGAGTTCCACATGGATCTTCCCGAAGGGGAAATCATCGCCAAGTAGTCCCTGTGGTCTGCACGGCCAGGGTCTCGATCGCGACAGACCGACCCCGCCATCAGGCCACCCAACAGGAGAAGCGCCATGGGCCAATCCATGTTCATCGTCTGGCGCGAAAGCGTCGAGGCCCTGCTGGTCATCGGCATTCTGCATGCCTGGGTGAGCCAGCAACCGGATAATCGCCATGCGTTGCGCATGCTATGGGGTGGCGTGGCCGCCGGGCTCGGCCTGGCGACGCTGCTGGCCTGGGGCATTCTCAGGGCCGGCGACTGGCTGGCCGGTCCGGCGGGCGAATGGTTCCAGTGCGCCATGCTGCTGGCGGCCAGCCTACTGATCCTGCAGATGGTCGGCTGGATGCACCATCACGGACGCGACCTCAAGCGCAGCCTCATCGAAGGCGCCAGCGCTCACCTGAGCCAGGGCAGCGGTATCGGTCTGCTGGTGCTGGCGATGCTCGCCGTGGCCCGTGAAGGGAGCGAGACGGTGGTGTTTCTCTATGGCATCGGCCATCAGCAGCAAGGCACGGATCTGGCGAGCTTCGTCCTCGGCGGCGTGCTCGGCTTCATCCTCGCGCTGCTCAGCTACGCCGCATTGCAAGCCGGCAGCCGGCTGTTTTCCTGGAAGCATTTCTTCAAAGTCAGCGAAGCCCTGTTGCTGCTGCTGGGTGCGGCCCTGCTCATGGCCGGGCTCGACCGTTTCAGCGGCCAGTTGATGGGCATGGATATACCGGAAGTGTTCTACAGCGTCTTTGGCGATCCGCTCTGGGACACCTCCGCCCTGCTCGATGACGGCGGCACCCTAGGCAGCACCGTCGCGGGGCTGACTGGCTACCGCGCCATGCCGTCACTGGCGGCCGTGGTGCTGATGGGGTTGTACTGGCTGGCCGTCTGGGCCTGGTTGCGACCGAAACCGGAGGCTCGTCTGGAGGCCCGCACCGCATGATCACCAACGCTCCCTGGCTGGCGCGCATCGGCGATTTGCTGCGCCAGCATGCCCAGGCCATCCGCCTGATCCAATGGCTGGTGGTCGGCTTTTATCTGGTCCTGCTGCTGGTGCCTGCCGCTCTTTCGCTGCCGCCTTCCGAGGCGCGCATGCTCGACAACATCACGGTGTTCGCCCAGTTCCTGTTCTGGGGGCTGTGGTGGCCTTTCGTGCTGCTGTCGATGGTGTTCTTCGGTCGTCTCTGGTGCGGCGTGCTCTGCCCGGAAGGCTCGCTCAGCGAATGGATCAGCTGGCGCGGACTGAACAAGGGCACGCCACGCTGGATACGCTGGAGCGGCTGGCCAACCGTCGCGTTCATTCTGACCACCGTCTACGGCCAGCTGATCAGCGTGTATGACTATGGCCGGGCCGCGGCGCTGATTCTCGGCGGTTCGACCGTGGCGGCGATGCTGGTTGGCTACCTTTATGGAAGAGGCAAGCGAATCTGGTGCAAGCATCTATGCCCGGTAAGCGGTGTGTTCAACTTGCTGGCGCGCCTTGCGCCGGTCCACTACAAGGTGGACGAGGAACGCTGGCAGGCCAATCAGGCGCCGCACCTGCCTACCCCCAACTGCGCGCCGCTGATCGACATCCGCCGCATGCAGGGCAACAGCGACTGCCACGCCTGCGGTCGATGCAGCGGTCAACGCGGTGCCGTCGCGCTGAGCGCACGTTCGCCCAACGAGGAAATCCTCATCGTCGGCGAGCGGCCGCAGCAGGGTCATTGGGACAGTACCTTGCTGTTATTCGGCATGATCGGGCTGGCGATGGGCGCGTTCCAGTGGACGGTCAGTCCCTGGTTCATCACGCTCAAGCAGACCGCCGCCGAATGGCTGGTCGACCGCGACATCTTCTGGCCGCTCGAAGCCAACGCGCCCTGGTGGCTGCTGACGCATTACCCGCAGGCCAACGATGCCTTCAGCTGGCTCGATGGCGCGGCGATCCTCACCTACATTGGCGCCAGTTCGCTGCTGATCGGCGGTGCGCTCTGGTTGTTGCTGCGTGGCGCGGTACGGCTTATGAACCGGGGCGATAACCTGTTCCACCACCTGGCGCTGACATTGACGCCCCTGGGCGGCGCCGGACTGTTTCTCGGCCTCTCGGCGACGACCATCAAGCTGCTGCGCTATGAAGGTTTCATCCTCGCCTGGGCGCAGCCAACCCGCGCATTGCTTCTGGCCGGTGCCATCGCTTGGAGCCTGTATCTGGCCTGGCAGGTCATCAGCCGTCACGGCGCCAACGGCCTGCGCCGCCTGACCGCCTTTGCCTGCGTGAGCCTGGGCACCGCGGTCGTCGGCTATGGCTGGTATCTACAGTTTTGGGGCTGGAACTGAGCTCGGCGCGGGCCTGTGCGCCCTGGCATAGAAGGGTGGGCTGAAACGGAACGCCGCCCGGCCCACCCTACTTCGCGGCTACGTGCTCACCTGTAGGGTGGGCTTCAGCCCACCGATGCCACAACGGTTAGATCTCCTGCTCACCTTCGCAAAACGAAGGACATGGAAGATCGCGGTAACGGGTGGGTTCGTCATTTCTGGTCAGCCAAAACGAACTGGCCTTCTCCAAGGAAGCCGGCGAGCAGTTCTACCTGCATGGGGTGTTTCAGTTTAAGAGAGGCCACGCCTGTGTATGCTCAGCGGCGATATGAGCCAGCACGTGCGTCTGAAGCTGACGGACTATCGGGCGAGTTTTCGGCGGAGCGGTGAAGTGAGGTAGACGTTGAGAGTCGAGCGACTGCACTCGTCCAGCGGCGGATATTAGGAAGACACGCATGTTCGGATGTCATGACTCAACGTCACGCAGAAATTTCTCGAGCACCTTGCGGGTTTGCATCAGCTTGTTGGCCTTCTGGTCGATGAGATCTAATTGGTCACGTAGCGTTGTGCGCAGCTCATCGCATGGTTCGAAGACCAGACTCTCCTCTCGCAGGCAAGGCGCGAACTGCCTGATCGTCGCAAGCGTCATCCCTGCAGAGCCCAGAAGCTTGATCCGCTCAACCGTTTGCTCGTCAACCGGACCGTATTCGCGAAATCCGCCTTCCGTGCGGTGGGGCTTGAGAAGGCCATGCGCTTCGTAATAGCGAAGCATTCGAATACTCACGTTGCTACGCCTGGATAGTTCACCAATCTTCATAGGCCCTTGACTCTAACAGCGCTGTCAGGTTTTAGAGTGCGTGCTCCGAATCAAACCGCAGGAGCAACGCAATGTCTGTCCAAGCCGCTACTTACCCGACACTCATCAACGGTGCGCCAGCAACTGCTGATGACATGATGCCTCTGGCTTTCTCAGGGTTTGCGCATTTTACCGCCATGCAAGTCCGAAACCGGAAGGTCAAGGGGCTGGATCTACATATGATCCGCCTGAAGCAGGCTACGCTCAGGTTGTTTGGCATGGAGCTGCCCGATGAGCATGTGCTTCGGAGTATCCGCCTTGCGATTGCAAATGGCCCGGCGGATCAGTCGCTCACCGTCACGGTTTACTCTCCAGAAGGGGAGTTCACCGCCAAGAGCATGGAGGCGGACCCCGCGATTCTTGTGCGCACAGGCCTGCCGTTCAACGGCCCGTCAGGCCCGGTGCGCCTTGGCATCGTGGAGCATGAAAGGTTTCTCCCATCTATCAAACACGTCGGCGAGGGAGCGAAAACCTATTACTTGCACCGGGCTGTCGAGCAGGGCTTCGATGACGCCGCGTTTACCGATCGGCACGGCAAGTTAAGTGAGGCGACGATCTGGAATCTTGTTTTTTGGGATGGTCGCTCCGTCGTTTGGCCCAAAGCGCAAATATTGACAGGGACCATGATGGGAATAGTTCAGCGCCAGTTAACCCGCCTTGATGTTCCGCAGCGTCATGAAGAAATCAAACCCGCCGATGTGGCGAATTTTTCAGGGGCTGCAATTATGAATTCTTGGACACCCGGGGTAGCGGTTACGGCTATTGGACCCAGCGCCATCGAAGAATCGAAGCCGTTCATGGATTTGCTTCACAACGCTTACCAGGCTGAACCAGCATTCGTTGTTCCCTGACCCAGCCGCATGGCAACGAAAGGTAGTTCTTATGATCGTCCCAACTGTATCCGCAAAGCGCGATTCGTTTTGGAAGCTGCATGAGTCCGGATGCTTCGTGCTGCCCAATCCCTGGGATGCCGGCAGCGCGCAGCTGCTTGCAGGCATGGGATTCAAGGCATTGGCGACGACGAGTTCCGGCCACGCCTGGTCCTGCGCGAAGCCGGACGGATATATGAAGCGCGATGCCGTTCTGGAACACGTACGGAGCATGGTGCAGGCCACTCATCTGCCAATCAATGCGGACTTCGAAAGCGGGTTCGGCGAAGCACCCAGCGACGTTTTCGAAAGCGTACAGCTCGTCGTGGCAACCGGGGTGGCCGGTTTCTCAATCGAAGACTCAACGGGCGATACGCGGGCACCACTCCGGGATATTCAAGAGGCGGTGGAGCGCATCCGCGCGGCACGCAAGGCAATTGATGAAAGCGGCACCAACACGCTTTTGGTCGCTCGTGCGGAAAACTTCTTCGTGGGGCGCCCCAATCTTCCGGACACGATCAGACGTCTGCAAGCCTATGCCGAAGCGGGTGCCGACTGCCTGTATGCGCCTGGGATCAGAACCCGCGATGAGATTGCGACTGTCGTCTCGGCCGTGGCGCCAAAACCCGTCAACATGCTGATTGGTTGGAATAGTGAACTAACGGTGAGCGAGCTATCGGACCTGGGAGTCAGACGAATCAGCGTTGGCGGAGCTTTGGCACGCGCGGCATGGAATGGCTTTCATAACGCAGCTCAGGCTCTGGCAAATGGCCGGTTCGATGCTTTTCCAGGCTCACCAACGGCCGCGGCACTCAATCAGGTTTTCCTTGGCGCTGCTCCGACGAATACACGATGACACCCGATTGCTCATCGTCGGCGAGCAGCCGCAGCAGGGTCATTGGGTCAGTACGCTGCTGTTCGGCATGATCGGGCTGGCGATGGGCGCGTTCCAGTGGACGGTCAGCCCCTGGTTCGTCACGCACCCTACGGGCCTCATCCACCGAAGAGGCCCTGACTCGCCCGCGCAATACGGATGCTGGCCGGCGCTGTCACCTAGAGCCTCTCCTGGCATGGCAGGTCATCAGCCGCCACGGCGCCAACGGCCTGCGCCGACTGACCGCCTTTGCCAGCGTAGGTCTGGGCACCGCAGTCGTCGGCTATGGTTGGTATCTGCAGTTCTGGGGCTGGAGCTGAGTACGGAGCCGGCCTCTCACTGCGGCTGCGTCATCACCGTAGAGTGGGCCGGGCGGCACTCCGCTTCAGCCCACCGATGCCACAACGGTACGGCTGACAAAAAGCAGAAAGACGGCAAGGCGAAAACAGTTTTTCTGTCACTCGGATGGCGGACGGCTGTCGACATGGTGGGCTGAAGCCCACCCTACTTTGCTGAAGATTGGTTCAAGCCCTCGTAGGGTGCGCTCCGCGCACCGGGCACCTCGTACAAGCTCTTCGGCTGGTCGTCATCCGTAGGGTGGGCTTCAGCCCACCGATGCCGCAACGGTCAGATCTCGTCACCCTCGCAAGACAAACGTCGGAAACAGCTGCCCCATGCGATCCCAGAGTTTCTGCTGGTCGTACGGCGCGCAGCTTTCGGCGAGTGTCTCGTCGAGCATCCTGGCGGTGCGTACGCATTGCACGGCGAAGCGCTCGACACCCAGATAGCGCAGGCGCTGCGCCATATCCCAAAGGCGTTCGGCATCCAGCAACTGCCAATGGACGGTCGTGCGGCATTCATGGGCGACGCCGCTTTTCAACAACGCCTCCAAACTCTTCCAGTTAGCAGCGCCGCTGCCTTCGATACCCGTGATCAGCGTGCTGTGTTCCGGCAGCGCCTTGATGTCGAAACCCACCCAGTCCACCAGCGGCAACACCTGACGAAACAGCTTCGGCTTGATGCCGGCGCTGTGCAGGCCGATCTTGAAGCCCATCTCCCGCACCTGGGCAATGGCGTCGGGCAATGCCAGCTGCAGCGTCGGCTCGCCACCGCTGAAGACAACCGCCTCGAGCAGGCCGGCGCGCTGCTCCAGGAAGCCGATAATTTCCTCCCAGGAGTTTTCCTGCGCGCCGCAGGCGGGGATCAGCTGCGGGTTGTGACAATAGCGACAGCGCCAACCGCAGCCCTGGCAGAACAGTACGCAGGCCAGATGATCGGGAAAATCCAGAGTGGTCAGGGGGACCAGCCCCCCGACCCGCAGGCTTGCCGTCACGCCGCGGCTACCCGGGCGGCCGCCTCGGTGAAATGCTGACGCTCATGATGCTCGGACTGCTTGCCGGGATTGAACGCAGTAACCGGGCGGTGATAACCCATGACACGGGTCCAGACTTCGCAGCGCTGGCGTTGGGCTTCGGGCAGTTGGGTGGCTTTCATGTGTCGCTCCTTTTTCTAACGGATGGGTGAAACGTTGCTCGTTCCTCACGCTCTACGTGGAAACGCTGATCACGCGGAGCGTCCTGCTGCAGGCTCCCACGCAGGAGCGTAGAAACCCTCTTTGAGGGACGCCCCGCCTTGCTCCTACACATTCACGCCGTGCAGCCGCAATCCGCCGACGCGTTGGCCAGCAGCACCTCGTCGCACTTGGGACAGAACTCATGCTCGCCGCTCAGGTAGCCGTGCACCGGGCAGATGGAGAATGTCGGGGTAATCGTGAGATAAGGCAGACGGAAACGCCCAAGCGCCTTGCGCACCAGGTTCTTGCAGGCCTGGGCGGATGAAATCTGTTCGGCCATGTACAGATGCAACACGGTGCCGCCGGTGTACTTGGTCTGCAGTTCGTCCTGCAGTTGCAGCGCCTCGAACGGATCGTCGGTGAAGCCCACCGGCAGCTGCGAGGAATTGGTGTAATACGGCGCCTCGGCCGTGCCGGCCTGGAGGATGTTCGGAAAGCGCTTGCGGTCTTCCTTGGCGAATCGGTAGGTAGTGCCTTCCGCCGGTGTCGCCTCCAGGTTGTAGAGGTGGCCGGTTTCTTCCTGGAAGCGCACCAGTACCGCCCGCACACGGTCCAGCAGCTCGATGGCCAGGGCACGGCCGGCCGGCGTTTGCAGGCCTTCGGCGTCTTCAGCGAAGTTGCGCACCATCTCGTGCAGCCCGTTCACGCCGATGGTGGAGAAGTGATTGCGCAGCGTGCCCAGGTAGCGCTTGGTATAGGGATAGAGCCCGGCATCCATGTGATGCTGGATGACCTTGCGCTTGACCTCGAGGCTTTCCTTGGCCATTTCCAGCAGCGCATCGAGGTGTTCGTACAAGCCGCGGCGATCGCCCTGATGCAGGTAGCCCAGGCGCGCGCAGTTGATGGTCACCACGCCGAGCGAGCCGGTCTGCTCTGCGGAGCCGAACAGCCCGCCGCCACGTTTGAGCAGCTCGCGCACGTCAAGCTGCAGGCGGCAGCACATGGAACGCACCTGGTTGGGCTGCATGTCCGAGTTGAGGAAGTTCTGGAAGTACGGCAAGCCGTAGCGCGCCGTCATCTCGAACAGGCGGTCGGCGTTTTCGCTGTCCCAGGGAAAGCCGTGGGTGATGTTGTAGGTCGGGATCGGGAAGGTGAACACCCGGCCCAGACCGTCGCCGGCCTGCATGACCTCTATGTAGGCGCGGTTGATCAGCTCCATCTCGGCCTGCAGGTCGCCATAGGCGAAGGGCATTTCCTCACCGCCGATATAGGGAACCTGCTCGCGCAGATCCTCCGGGCAGACCCAATCGAAGGTCAGGTTGGTGAAGGGCGTCTGCGTACCCCAGCGCGACGGCACGTTGAGGTTGTAGATGAACTCCTGGATGGCCTGGCGAATCTCGCCGTAGCTCAGGTTGTCCTTGCGCACGAAAGGCGCCAGATAGGTATCGAAGGAGCTGAACGCCTGTGCGCCAGCCCACTCGTTCTGCAGCGTGCCGAGGAAATTGACCATCTGCCCCAGCGCGCTGGACAGATGCTTCGGCGGCCCCGCCTCGACCCGACCGGGAATACCGTTGAAACCCTCGTTGAGCAGGGTGCGCAGCGACCAGCCGGCGCAGTAGCCGGCAAGCATGTCGAGGTCGTGGATGTGCAGGTCGCCCTCGCGATGTGCGGTGCCGATCTCGGGACTGTAAACCTCGTCCAGCCAGTAGTTGGCGGTGACCTTGCCGGACACGTTGAGAATCAGCCCACCCAGCGAATAGCCCTGGTTGGCATTGGCGCGCACCCGCCAGTCCTCGCGGGAGAGGTACTCGTTCATCGAGGAGGCGACATCGACGATGGCCTTGCGGTCGCGCCGCAGACGCCCATGCCGCTCGCGATAGACGATGTACGCGCGCGCCGTGGCGTAATGCCCCGCTTCCATCAGCACGTGCTCGACGGCGTCCTGCGCCTGTTCCACTTCCACCACGCGCTGCGGCAATCGCGCCAGCACCTCGGCGGCCAGCAGCCGCGCAGTGGCCTGATCGAACTCACCAGTGGCGAGACCCGCCGCCGCGATCGCCGCACCGATCTTGTCCAGTTCGAACGTCACCAGCCGCCCGTCACGCTTGCGTAGCGAGACGGGGCGATTCTTCTCGTCAACCCCAGGCATTACGCCTCCACACCATATCTAGTTAAAAACAAAGACGTGAATACAAGATGATGTGGAATGTAGAGGCTTGGGGTCAGAAGCGAATTGACCGTCGTCAATTCGCCCAAGCTGTTTTCGAAAGCCGAGGGATCGCTCCCGGCTGGGGATCTTGTCCGTGATCAAGGAAGGTCCATTACCCGGACTCATAGGATGCAACCTCTAACAACCCCAGACGCGTGCCGGTGGAGGAACCATGCTCAGCGAAACGACACTTGTTGCGGAGCTTCGCCGCCACCACTTGTTCAGCCGCCTACCCGAGGCGGCTCTGCAGGAGGTTTGTGCTTCGGCCAATCTCAAGCGGCTGCCGGCCGGCGTCTCGCTGTTTCACCAGGGCGACAAGGCCGAGCGCTTCTACTTTCTGTTCAGTGGTCAGGTGAAGCTGCATCGCGTGGTGTGCGATGGCCAGGAAAAGCTGGTGGAAGTCATCCGCGGCGGTGAATCCTTCGCCGAAGCGCTGCTGTTCACCGGCACGCCGAACTACCCGGTCAGTGCCACGGCGCTCAAGGCCAGCCTGGTCGCCAGCCTGCACGGCCAGCATTACCGCCGCATGCTGGAAGAACACCCCAGCATCTGCCTCGACATCCTCGCCACCCTGAGCATCCGCCTGCACCAGCGCATGAACGAGATCGACACCCTGACGCTGGCTAATGCCAGCCATCGCGTGGTGCGCTTTCTCTACCAGTCGCAGGAAGATGACAGCGGCGTCGTCACGCTCGACGTGCCCAAGCGCCTGATCGCATCCAAGCTGGGCATCCAGCCGGAAACCTTTTCGCGCATCCTGCACCGCTTGATCGAGTCGGGAATGATCAGCGTGCAGCGCCGGCGCATCGAGATTCTCGACAGCCAGGGCCTGGCCGCCTATCAAGAGTGACCTGCGACCGATCGCCTCAGCTTCTTGATGATCGTCAAAGGCGCCAGCCGCCCCGGCCGCGATACTGACAATCGTCTTACCGAACTGGAGAACGCCATGTCGACGCCGCCACTTCCACTGGTCTATTCCTGCTCGGGCTGTTCCAACGTGGCGCAGCTGGCCAACACCCTCGCGGTGCGCCTCGACCGTGCCGGGCTGGCTGAGATGTCATGCATTGCCGGTGTCGGCGGGCGGGTCAGTTCGCTGGTCAACAAGGCCAACTCGGGCCGACCGATTCTGGCCATCGACGGCTGCCCGCTGCACTGCGCGCGCGCCTGTCTGGCGCAGCACGACGTTATCGCCGATGTGCATATCACCCTCAGCAGCTACGGCCTGCGCAAGCGCTATCGTGAAGACTGCTCCGAGTCAGAAGCCGATGCGCTGTTCGAGGACATGTGCAACATCATCGCCAGCGACCGCATGAAGCCGCGGCCACGGTTGTACTCGGTCTAGCCATTCCCCACCTCTGCGCCGCTGCAGGAGCGGCGCAGTACTCAGCAGAAGCCCGCAGGCTGCGCCCGACCCGCCTGTGCCACTTCTTCTCCGGCACCCTGCAGAATTTTCCACAGCCAGGGCGGCAGCATGTCCGGGTCCTGGCTGTCGATCAGGTTCTTGATCGCCAGCCCCAGCTCGGTATCGCCCTCGATCACCAGCCGGCGGCGGAAGAACAGCGTGTCCGGATCTTCCTGACGGCTGGCCAGCAGCAAGAACTCCCGCCAGTTGCCGCGAATGGTGACCTGCACCGGCGCCTGTTCGGCGATGCGCAGCTTCTGTCGGTCGCAGGTCAGGCACCAGGCCAGCTTGAGGTCGACGACCTCCAGACGCATCCAGTGACCTTCCAGCGCTTCGAAGGCGCCCTCGGCCAGCGGCTCGGCGAAGACCTGGTTGAGGCTGCGTTCCAGTGCCAAGCGCTGCAGCAGAAATGGCGTGCGTGCGGCCAGCGGCAGTAGGTGCTCGCCCAGTTTCAACAGGTGCGCGCGCGGCTTCAGCATAGTCCGGCCTCCTCTGCGCGCAGCATCCCTGGCTGGCCGTGCCAGTAGCCATTGCAGCCGTCGACGGCCAACGGTGGCAGCCCACCCTTGCGCACCGCATCGAAGGCCGTGATCACCTCGGTCATACCCGAAGCACGCGGGCTCAGACGCAACAGGTCAGCGCCGCTTTCCACCAATGCCGGATAGTCCGCCAGTAGATTGCTGACCGACGCCGACATGGTCTGGATACCGTTGATGGTGAACAGCGCCTCGCCCTCCTGGCTCAGCAAGGGAATGCCTTCGGGGTAGTTCTGGCAGCAGAACTGGCAGTCATCCTTCGGCCGGTTTTCCGCGCGGGCGGTGAAGCAGCGCGCCGAGTAGGCCAGCGGAAGATGGCCGTAGGCGAAGATTTCGATTTCCGGAACCGGCACGTCGAGCTGCGCCAGCTGCGCGCGCGCAGCCCTGATCATCGCCCCGGAGATTTCCACCGGCGGCACCCAGCGTTGCATGCCGCTCCTGACCAGCTCGGCCAGGGCATGGCCGTTGTAGAGATTCAATGCCGGACCACCGACAAAAGGCAGGCGTTTCTCGGAGAGGTAATGCACGGCGCCCAAGTCGTTGGCCTCCACCAGCAGCTCGCCGTTATCGCAGAGCCGGCGCAGGCTGGACAGCTCGGATGCCGCCTCGACCAGCGTCAGGCCGGACAGCACCAGTTGCGCCGTTGATTGCTGCGCCAGCTCGCGCGCCAGCCCGATCCAGTCGTCCAGCCCCATGTCGCGGCGCTTGGAGCAGACGGTCTCGCCCAGGTAGATGACATCCAGCGTCGCGCTGGCCATATCGGCATAAAATTCCAGCGTGCGCTGGCGATCCCAGTAAAACAGCACGGGGCCGAGGCTGAGTTTCATGGTTGGCTCCTCGTTCATTGCCAGGCCCGGTGGTAGGCGCCGAGCGTCGTTTGCGAACCCTCGGACAAGCCATCGAGCACCTCGCGCCAGCCCGGCTGGACGGCATAACGCTGCGGCGCCTGTAGATAGGCATCCAGTGCCGCACGCCAGACGCGAGTCACCTGTTCGACATAGGCCGGGCTGCGCTGGCGGCCTTCGATTTTCATCGCGGTGACACCGATGCTGGCCAGCTCCGGAATCAGGTCGAGGGTGTTCAGGCTGGTGGGCTCTTCCAGCGCGTGGAAGCGCTCGCCGTTGACCATGAAGCGGCCCTTGCACAGCGTCGGGTAGCCGGCCGATTCGCCTTCGGCGTAGCGATCGATGAGGACGTTGTTCAGGCGCGAGGTCAGCCCTTCGGGCTCCTCGCTCCAGCGCACCGCCTTGGCTGGCGAGCAGACCCCGCACAGGTTCGGCGACTCGCCGGTGAGGTAGGAGGACAGATGGCAGCGTCCTTCGGCCATGATGCACAGACTGCCGAAGGCGAAGACCTCGATCGGCACCGGGCTGCTGGCCGCGACCTGCTTGACCTGCTTGAGCGACAAAACCCGTGGCAGTACGGCGCGCTTGATGTTGTAGCGCTGTTGGTAAAAGGCCAGCGCCGCCGCGTTGGTCGCCGAGCCCTGAACCGAGAGATGCAGGTTGAGCTGCGGATGGCGCTTGGCGGCATAGCCCAGCACGCCGGGGTCGGCGGCGATCAGCGCATCGACGCCCATGTCAGCGGCCTGGTCCACCGCGCGCTGCCAGCGCGACCAGCCCTCCGGCTGGGCATAGGTGTTGACGGCGACGTAGAGCTGGCGGCGCTTTTCGCGGATCAGCTGCAGACCCTTGTCGAGCTGCTTCTCATCCAGATTGAGTCCGGCGAAATGGCGGGCGTTGGTGTCGTCTCGAAAACCGACATAGATGGCATCGGCGCCCTGCTGGACGGCGGCCTTCAGCGCGGGCAGGCTTCCTGCCGGGCAGACCAGGTGCATGGCAACTCCTAGACATTCGGATACATGCGCGCCGTGCCGGCGGCAACGGCGCCCGTCCAGGGAGGACGGAAAGCCGGCAGTCTAGGTAGACGACCGAAGGTCGGCATTGATGAAGGTCAAGGTAGCCGCGGCGCGGCAGTGCGGATGATTCGTCGACATATTGAGCGCCACCGGTGGGCTAAAGCCCACCCTACAAGGCTGTCGAGACATGCGCTTCGTAGGCGGAATTTATTCCGCCGTTACACCGCCGGTGGGCTAAAGCCCACCCTACAAAGGCAACGTCAAGCTTCCAACTCGTAGGGTGGGCCGGGTGGCGTTCCGCTTCAGCCCACCAGTGAGCTATGGCGCATCTGTAGCTCTAAAGGTAGGGACTTCAGCCCTGCATGGCGGGTTGCACTCACCCTACGGCTGACCGTAGGAGCGGGCGTGATCAGGGCGCAAGTGCAAGAGCACGACCGTCCAGCCTCGGGCCTCTATATTCCCTCGTCGCCTTCGAACTCCTCCGTGGCGCGCGCGACCATTTGCCGCCAGGCACCCGATTCTTCGGCCAACAACCGCATGGCCTGGAGGCTGGCGATGAAGGCCTGTTGATAATGCTGCGGGTTGTTCTCGCTGGCTGCACGTTCCGCATGGGCCAGGGCCTCGGTCAGCAACGCGTCGAACTGGTCATGGTCCAGGGCCATGGAAATCTCCTCAATGGGTAATGGTCTGGAGCTTAGACCACCAGGCAATCGGGACGACTCGCGCCGATTGGCGGCACGCGTCCGACGCGTGCGCAGCCCTTGGTCCAACCCGTGCCCGGCGGCTACTTCAGTTTCAGTCGCCTTGCCAGCTTGTGCAGGTTGCTGGAATCGACATCGAGCAACCGAGCCGCCTGCGCCCAGTTCTCGCCGCTGGCTTCCAGTGCTCGCACGATCGCCTGGCGCTGGGCGTTATCGACCGCTTCGCGCAGCGAGACGATTTCGGCTTCCGTTGGCGCCGGTTGAGCTTCGGCAACTGGCGCAAGCGAGGCGGAGTTGGTGCTGTCCAGATCGAGCAGGTCGGGCTCCAGCGTGAGAATTTCGCTGCGCGAGGCGCCACGACTTAGTAGCCGCAGCGCCGCGCGGCTGATCACGTGCTCCAGTTCACGCACGTTGCCCGGCCAGGCATAGCCCAGCAGCGCGCGTTCCGCGGCCGGAGACAGACGCATGCTGCGCAGGCCCAGCCGCGCGCGATTCAGTTCGAGGAAGTAACCGGCCAGGATCAGCACATCGTTGCCGCGCTCGCGCAGGGGCGGAATCGGCGCCGGATAGACCGACAAGCGATGATAGAGGTCGGCGCGGAAGTGCCCGTCACGCACGCTCTCGCGCAGGTTGCGGTTGGTCGCGGCGATGATCCGCACATCGACCTGACGCGGCTTGTCGGCGCCGAGCCGCTGAATCTCACCATTCTGCAAGGTGCGCAACAGCTTGGCCTGAACGATCAGCGGCAATTCGCCCACTTCGTCGAGCAGCAAAGTCCCGCCGTTGGCTGCGTCGAAACGTCCAGGACGATCGGTGGTCGCACCGGAAAACGCGCCTTTTACATGGCCGAACAGCTCGCTTTCGGCCAGCGATTCGGGCAATGCCGCGCAATTGACCAGCACCAGCGGCTTGTTCCGACGCCGCGAATGGCGATGCAACCAGCGGGCGAACAGCTCCTTGCCGACGCCGGTCTCGCCCAGCAGCAACACCGGCAGTTCGGAGTCGGCGACCACTTCCAGCTCGCGCAGCAACTCGGCGATCACCTGGCTCTGCCCGAGAATTTCACCGTCGCCCGGCACCTGGGTGGTTTCCAGCACATCGCTACGGGACAGGCGCAGACCGCGATTCTCGTGCTCCAGCCGAGTGATGCGGATCGCCGCCTCAATCACTAGGGTGTAACGCTGCAGGTCACGCCGCGCCTCATCATCAAAGGTGCCGGCGTGCAGCGCATCGAGGGTCAGCGCGCCCCACAGCTTGCCTTCCACGAACAGGCTGACACCCATGCAGTCGTGCACTGGCAAGGGTTCGCCGACATGCTCGTCGAGCAGGCCATCGTAGGGGTCGGGTAATCGACTGTCGGGTTCGAACCAAGCGGGTTCGCGCTGCGAAAGAATGGCGGCGAGCCGCGGATGCTGGGCTACGACGAAGCGCCGGCCAAGGGCCTCCTGCACCAGCCCCACCGCCGCCAGCGGACGCAGCGTGTCCTCGTCGAGGCGCAGCAACACCACCGCGCCACAGCGAAAGCGCTCATGCAGCGTATGCACCAGTCGTTGCAGGCGAACGGCGTTCGGCAATTCGGTAACGAGGTCGGCCAGCAGCGCTTCTTCCATCATGGTTACAAATACCCTCAAGGTTTTTTAAACCGTAAACCGCTCAGGTCATTTTCACCAGCACGGATTTTTTCAACTTAAAAATCAATGAGTTGCGTCATGGCACAAGGCTTGCGCTAGTCCCGTCAACCTAATCCAGCCAACCCACACGGAACATCGCCATGACGACTGCGCTTACCGAGCAAACCCTGGGCACCTTGGCCTGCCTCATTCCTGGCGCCACGCGCGTGTTTCGCCAGTACAAGCTGGATTTCTGCTGCGGCGGCAATACCCCACTGCGCGACGCAGCCCAGCAGCGCAGCCTTGATGCAGAGGCGATTGCCGGCGAACTCGCCGCACTGCAAAGCGCTCCGACAGCCGAGCCGGATTGGCGGAGCGAGCCGGCCAGCACCCTCATCGATCATGTCCTCGAACGCTTCCATGAGCGCCATCGCGAACAGTTTCCCGAATTGATTCGGCTGGCCAACCGCGTCGAGCAGGTGCATGGCAACAAGGCCGACTGCCCGATCGGCCTGGCCGAGCACCTGTGGACCATGCAGCAGGAACTCGAAAGCCACATGCTCAAGGAAGAGCAGATCCTCTTTCCGATGCTGCGACGCAATATCCAGTTGCCGCAAACCCAGGGCCCGATCGCCGTGATGCGCTACGAGCACGATCAGCACGGTGCCGCCCTGGAGCGCCTGGCCGAGCTGACCCACGACATCACCCTGCCGGCGAACGCCTGCAACACCTGGTGTGCGCTCTATCGCGGGCTGGAGGAGCTACGCAACGACCTGATGCAGCACATCCATCTGGAAAACAACATCCTGTTCGTCAACGCAGCGGCGCACTGATATGAAAGCAGTTATCCAACCTTTGGCATGGGGCGTGGCGATGGCGTCGATGCTGGCACTGGCCAGCGGCGTGGCACTCGATCTGGTCGTCGACAGCGCACAAGCCGCTGCTCCCAACCATCACGGCCATGACGGGCACTCAGCGGCGGCACCGTCCATCAACGATCAGCAATGGCCGACCGACGCCGCCTTGCGCAAAGGCATGACGCAGCTGCGTGAAGCGGTGAATGTCGCACTGCCGGACGGTTCGGCATCCATCGACGCGCGGGCGGCGAAGCAGCTGCAGACGGCGGTTGAAGACAACGTCTCCTTCCTGATCGCCCACTGCGAGCTGACCGAGCAAGCCGATGCCGCCCTGCATGGTCTACTGGCCGATTTGCTCAAGGGCGCCAAGGCGCTGGCCGAACCTGCCGAGCAGGAGCAGGGCGCGCAGCTCGTTCTGGCTACGCTGCACCGCTACCCCGACGTGTTCGCCGCGCCGCATTGGAGCGAATCGACAACAGCCGATCATTGAAACGATCCGATGCAGCGCCAGCGCCATTCAACCTGGCACAGGCCTGCATCAATACTCGAGCCAAACGGCTGCGCTAGGCTCAGTACCGAATCAGCGCCGCGTTACCACCTCAAGCAGGCAGGTTGCGGATGGCCAACTATTAGAAAACAGGATGCCTTGCATGGTGCTTCATCGCGTACACAACCAGATTCTCCGTAGCCACCACCTGTTCGAACCGCTGAACGATCAGCAGATGGACGAGCTCATGAGCGCCAGCCAGCTGCTCAATCTCGACAAGGGCGACAACCTCTTTCATCAGGGCGAACCGGCTCACTCGTTCTACTTCGTGATTTCCGGCGCGATCAAGATCTACCGCCTGACCCCGGACGGCCAGGAGAAGGTCTTCGAGGTGATCGGCAATCGCCAGACCTTTGCCGAAGCGATGATGCTGATGGACACGCCCAACTACGTCGCCTCGGCCCAGGCCGTTTGCCCGAGCCAGGTCTATCGGTTCTCCAACACGGCCTACATGCGCCTGCTGGAGGCGAACCAGAAGCTGTCCTTCGCCCTGCTCGGCAAGCTGAGCGTGCGGCTGCATCAGCGCATCAACGAGATTGAAACGCTGTCACTGAAGAACGCCACCCACCGCGTGGTGCGCTACCTGATGACCCAGCTGGCGCGGCTGAAGGGCGACGGCAACAGCTTCGAGCTGCCGATGGCCAAGCAGCTGATCGCCGGCCACCTGTCGATCCAGCCGGAAACCTTTTCACGGATCATTCGCCGCCTGATCGACGAAGGGATCATCACCCAGGACGGCCGTCAGATCACCATTCTCGCCCCCCAGCGTCTCGAACAGTTCGAGTGATCGGAGGCTGCGCTCGGCGCCGTTCAGCCCAGCGCCAGCGGCTTTGACAGGCGGTTGATTGCGGTCAACCTCAATCGACCGCCACGCGTGGCAAGCTGGACCCGACGTAACGAGGACACCGCCATGCCCCTGTGCCTGTACTGCCAGCAGCCCAACCCACCGAAAGAAGCCGAGTGCAGCCACTGCGGCATGCCCCTCCCCGCCCACGCCGATACCGCTGGCGAACGGCGCCAACGCAAGTTTTTCTGGTTTTGTATCGGACTCACCGTATTCTGCGCAGCGATGATCGTCTGGTTGCCGCGGCATCTTTTCTAGCGGCCGGAAGCGGGGATGGTGGGCTGAAGCGGAGCGCCGCCCGTTGAACAGGCTGGTGGGCTGAAGCCCACCCTACGGGACCACTCCGCACGATCCGGTAGGGTGGGCTTTAGCCCACCAATTCCACGCAACACTTCCAGCTCTCTATCACCCCTTCGTCAACTGCTTGTACAGCTGCGGCAGGCGGAACGGCAGTTGTTGCGGTTCTTTGATCAGGGTGTAGCCGTTGGCGCCGAACATGTAGGGCAGGTAATCGCCGGCCTCCTGGTCGATGGTGATACAAAACGGCAGCAGGCCTTGGCGCCGGGCTTCGAGCACCGCTTCTCGGGTGTCTTCGACGCCGTAGCGGCCTTCGTACAGGTCAAGGTCGTTGGGCTTGCCATCGGTCACCAGCAACAGCAGCTTGCGCCGCTGCTTGCAGTTGCCGAGCAGCTCGGTGGCCTGGCGGATCGCCGCGCCCATTCGAGTGTAATAGCCGGGCTTGAGCGCCTGGATGCGACCGCGCGTTTCATCGTCATAACGCTGGCGGAAGCTTTTCAATTCCTGCATGCGCACCTGCTGGCGGCGTAGCGAGGAGAAGCCGTACAGCGCGAACTCATCGCCGACCGCCGACAGCGCTTCGCCGAACAACAACAAGCTGTCGGTGATGACATCGATCACCTTGTGCTCGTCATCCAGGTGCGCGTCGGTGGACATCGACAAATCCGCCAACAGCAGACAGGCCAGGTCCCGCCGATTCTGCCGCTGTTCCATGAATAGCCCACGCTCGGCGCACTGGCCATGCTGGCGCTCGACGTGGAAATCCAGCCAGGCCTGCATGTCCAGCTCGGAACCCTGCGGCTGGCCGCGCAGCCACTGCCGATCGTTACGCAGGTGCTCGAATTGCCGTCGCAGCTTGCGCGCCAGCGGGCTCAGCCGCAGCGGCAGGCCCTTGGGTTCGGAGCCGCGCGGCAGCATCATCTGCAGGCTGACGAAATCCTCCTGCAGGCGCTGCTTGCGATAGTCCCACTCCGGCAGCTTGATGCCTTCGCCCAGCGGAATGTCGTCCACATCCGACGGCGGCAAATCGAGGTGCAGCTTGAGACCACCGCCCTTGCGCATGCGCTGGCGAGACATGGCGATTTCATCGAGGTCCTCGGCGACGCGCGAGGCATCCTCGTTTTCGCTGTCGTCGCCCTGGCGGTCCAGCTCGACGTGCTCGGACCAGCTGAACAGATTCTCCAGGCGGAACAACATCAAACCGCCCTTGCCGGTCGTTTCCTCGACCCGCTTGGCGCGTTTGCGCATGCCGTTCTGCTCAGTGGGTGGGGCTTGCAGGGTGTTGTCCTGATCCTCTTCGGCCAGCTCGGTGGCTTGCGGCACACCAAGGTTTTCTGCCGGGTACAGCCACATTGGCAGCGGCCAGGGTGCCACTTCGCTGCGTGGAAACTGCTCGACACTGCCCGGCTCGCGCAGCGCCTGGCACAGCGCGCGCTCCAGCGCGGCTTCGGCGCGCGGCAGCGTGGCCGGATCGGGACGCAGCTGAAGATGTGCCTCGACCAACCGCTCGTAGCGTGGCCGCATGGCAGGGAAGCGCTGGAGAATCGATTGGGTCCAGCGCTGGTTGTCACGCGCCCAATGGCGCATCTCGCCCGCCTGCGCTGCGAGCAGCGCCAGCCAGCGATAGAGATCCTGATTGAGTGAAACTTCCGGATAGACCGCAAGGCGTTGCGGCAGGCGCAGATTGCTCGCGTCGCACCAGGCGACCGGCAGTTGCTTGCAGGTGCCGGCGACCTGTTGCAGCAGATTGCGGCGCAGCATCATGTCGCGCGCATTGGCCGCTTCGACACCGATACCGCTGGCGCCGCCCATGGCACGGAACAGCACCGACAGTGGCCGCTGCATGCTCTCCAGCTCGACGCACGCCTCGGGAAAATCGGGACTGGCGCGGCGGGTGATGAAACGGTGCCAGACGCTGCCGACCCACTCTTCGACTTCGATGGTAAAGGCCATTGCGATCTCCGTAGCGCAGTTCGAAAACGAAGACGGCCCGCTGGGTCAGCCGGGCCGTCGTTCATCGTGCGTCAGTCTCAGGCTGCAGCGACTGCTGCAGGTACGTCGGCGGTAACCCGGCCACGCTGCCTGAAGCTGTACAGGTAGCAGACCAGCCCGACCAGGAAGAACACCCCGGCGATCAACCGCAGCCAGAAGAAGATGGCCAGTTGGTCGGCGGTATTCATGAAGGACATCGCCGCGCCGTCAGCCGGGATGCGTTGCAGCCAGACCTGCACCACGCCAGCGGCGGTGAGGAACAGGGTGATGGCAACCATGGAGATGGTCATCAGCCAGAAGCCCCAGATCTCGATGCGCTGAGCCCGCGCATCCGGCGCTTCACCCAGGCCACGCAGACGCGGCATGGCGTAGCTGATCATGGTCATCACGATCATCGCGTAGGCACCGTAAAAGGCCAGGTGGCCGTGGGCTGCGGTCAACTGCGAACCGTGGGTGTAGTAGTTCACCGGAGCCAGGGTGTGCAGGAAGCCCCACACGCCAGCACCGAAGAACGCAGTCACGGTCGTACCGATGGCCCAGAGCGATGCGGCCTTGTTCGGATGTTGCCGGCGACGACGGTTCACCATGTTCAGCGAGAACAGCACCATGGCGAAGAACGGCAGCGGTTCAAGGGCCGAGAAGATCGAACCCAGCCACAACCAGACCTCGGGCGCACCAATCCAGAAGAAGTGGTGACCGGTGCCGATGATGCCGGTGATCAAGGCCATGGCGATGATCACGTAGAGCCACTTCTCGATCACTTCACGGTCGACGCCGGTGATCTTGATCAGGACGAAGGCCAGCATCGAACCCATGATCAGTTCCCACACGCCTTCGACCCAAAGGTGCACCACGAACCACCAGTAGTACTTGTCGCGCGCCAGGTTTTCCGGGTTGTAGAAGGAGAACAGGAAGAACACCGCCAGGCCGATCAGACCGGTCATCATCACCGTGCTGATCACGGTCTTGCGACCCTTGAGCAGGGTCATGCCGACGTTATAGAGGAAGCCCAGGGCCACCACCACGATGCCGATCTTGGTGATTGTCGGCTGCTCCAGGAACTCGCGACCCATGGTCGGCAGCAGGTGGTTCTTGGTCATTTCCGCCAGTCCGGCGTAAGGCACGAACAGGTAGCCGAGAATCGTCAGCACACCAGCGGCTGCAAACACCCAGAACAGGATGATCGCCAGTTTCGGGCTATGCAGCTCGCGATCCGCTTCCTCGGGGATGAGGTAGTAGGCCGCGCCCATGAAGCCGAACAGCAGCCAGACAATCAGCAGGTTGGTGTGAACCATCCGCGCCACGTTGAATGGCAACAGTGGGAACAGGAAGTCACCGACGACGTACTGCAGGCCCATGATCAGGCCGAACAGGATCTGCCCGACGAACAGGATCAGCGCAAACACGAAGTAGGGTTTGGCGACCGCTTGCGATTGGAATTTGAGATGCGGATTCATGATGCTCATCTCTCAGCCCTCCTTGTTTGGCGGCCAGTTGTTGGTATCGATCTTCGAGGTCCACTTGAGGAACTCCGCCAGATCATCGACTTCCTGTTCGCTCAGGTTGAATTGCGGCATCGCCCGGCGTCCTGGCGCGCCCAGCGGCTGCGCTTTCATCCAGGCACTCAGGAAAGGCTTGAAGGCCGCATCTTCACCGCGACGGACGAAGACGTTACCCAGCTCCGGCGCGAAGTAGGCGCCTTCACCAAGCAGGCTGTGGCAGCCGATGCAGTTGTTGTTTTCCCAGACTTCCTTGCCGCGCACGACCGCCTCGGTCAATTCCGACGCATTCGTTCGTTCTGGAAAGGTCTGCTCTGTGTGATAGGTCAGGCCGAGAAATACCAGGAAGAAGAACACGCTTCCCCCGAAGTAGATATTCCTGGCCATCCCCTTGGTGAAGGTCTCGGACATGGTCGCCTCCTCATGGCTTGGCGTGGCCAGTTTAAGAAGGGAGCTATCGAAACCTGCTTGATGGCAATCAAGAAAAAGACCAAACGTTTTAGTCGGGTTTATGGGAAGGCATGCCGGGCGGCGTCCCACGCCAGCATTTGAGAACACCATGCGTCACGGCGCTGGATGTGCAGGACTCTTAAAGCAGACGCGGAGCGTCCAGAGCAACGCGCCGACGCGGGGCATTGAGAGCGATCAAGATTGTTGATATCGGTGGGCTGAAGCCCACCCTACATTGGCGGGCGCGGAACGCTACAGTCCGTAGGGTGGGCTTCAGCCCACCAGAACACGAGCCCCAACACCCAGCCTGACCCAACTCAAACCAGCGTCAGGATCACCCCAGCCGCCATCACCAGCGGCCAGCCGAGCATCAGCAAGCGCCACATCATCGGCGCATGGCACATTTCCATGAAGCGCTCGGTAATCACCCAGCCCTTCACCAGCGCGATGACCAGCACCGCCGCGGCGAGCAGCAGGGTCGAGCCGGAACTGCCCAGCGCCACCGTCGCCGTGGACAGCGCGGCCAGGACCAGCCAGCAGACAATCAACACCTTCGAAGCAGACATCACGACCTCGTCAGTTGATCACGTAGACCAGCGGGAACAGCACCACCCAGACCACATCCACCATGTGCCAATAGAGCACCCCGGACTCCAGCCCGGCGCAGTCACGCGCGGTGTAGGTCTGACGACGGCAGCGCTCGGCCATCCAGCCGAGAATGACCATCCCCAGCAACACGTGCAGGAAATGAAAGCCGGTGAGAATCCAGTACAGCGTGAAAAAGGTACTGTGCTCGAGCCCCAGGCCCAGCCCTGAAAGGTGGCTGTACTCGTTGAGCTTGAGCACCACGTAGACGCAGGACGTCACCAGCGCCGCCAATAGCAATCCGGCTGCGCGACGTGGCCGATCCAGACGCACCTGCTCCACCGCCAGCGCCGCCAGCAAACCGGAGGTCAGCAGACTCAGCGTCAGCACCAACCCGATGGAACTGTCCAGCGCCGCGCGGCTTTCGCGGAACGTCTCGGCGTTCAGTAACTGGGTAACGGCGAACGCCAGGATCAGGATGGCGAAGACCGTCAGCTCGGCGAGGATGAAGAACCACATCGCCAGATCGCCCGGCAACCGGCGGTTCGTCAGCGCGAGGCGTTCATGCGAAGTGGACATCGACCACATCCATCAGGGCGGCTACGGTTTGCGGATCATCGGAAAGCGGCTCGGCGAGGCACGCCATGCAGGCCTCGCGCGGGCTCATGCCGGAACGGATCATGCGGGCGGTGAAGATCAGCAGCCGGGTCGAGGCGACCTCTTCCAGATCATGCTGTTCGAGGCGACGCAGCGCCTGCCCGAGCTTGACCACCTGCGCAGCCAGCGCGGCATCTACTTGAGCCTCGTTGGCGACGATGCGCTGCTCCTCGGCGGCTGGCGGGTAATCGAAACGTATGGCGACGAAGCGCTGCCGGGTGCTGGGCTTCATACCTTTAAGCAGGTTCTGGTAGCCGGGGTTGTAGCTGACCACCAGCATGAAGCCCGGCGGCGCCTTGAGCGCTTCGCCGGTGCGTTCGATGAACAGCTCGCGGCGATCATCGGCCAAAGGGTGCAGCACCACGGCGGTGTCCTGCCGCGCTTCCACCACTTCATCGAGATAGCAGATGCCGCCTTCACGCACCGCACGGGTCAGCGGGCCGTCCTGCCACCAGGTGCCCTGCGCACCGATGAGATGGCGGCCGACCAGATCGGCGGCGGACAGGTCGTCGTGACAGGCCACGGTGTACAGCGGCAGGTTCAGACGATGTGCCATGTACTGCACGAAACGGGTCTTGCCGCAGCCGGTCGGCCCCTTGATCAGCACCGGCATTCCATGGCGCCAGGCCTGCTCGAAAAGCACTTCTTCGTTACCCAGCGATTGATAGAACGGCGCGTCAGCAATGCCGACAAGGTTTTCGGGCGCGTTCATTGGCAATACCTCACTGCAGCAGTTGGTTATTCATCTAAGTCCAAACTACCCGCCACGCCCTGCCCCCTCAAGCCATCCGCCGGCGAAGCTTGATTACGGTCAAGCCCGAATCGAAATGGGCGCCGAGCCGGCACGCGACGCCGAACTGCAAGCCCGATCTCCCCGCGACACGACGTCACGCCTGCCCCATCCCGGGTTCACTCTTGATTGCCATCAAGCGCATTCGCAACGGCTCTCTCTAGGATGCAAACCGCGCACAGCAAGCCCCGGGAACTGCCACATCGCCGTCATTAGCAGGAACCGCAAGATGCGGTCAGAAGGAGAAAAGAGTATGAGCAAACCAGTATTGGCGGGCTTCATCGCCGCCTTTTCACTGCTCGGCCTGGCAGTCGCCCAGGCGGCAGCCAATCCCGAAAGCGCCGATGCGGCCTACAAGGGGCGCGCTTCCAGCATCGATCCAGCGAGTGCCCAGGTGATGCATTCCCCCGGCGCGCCGGACCTGAGCGCAGCCGAGTTTGACAAGGCCAAGGAGATCTACTTCCAGCGCTGCGCCGGCTGCCACGGTGTGCTGCGCAAGGGCGCCACCGGCAAGCCGCTGACGCCGGACATCACTCAGGAACGCGGCCAGGCATTTCTCGAAGCGCTGATCACTTACGGCTCGCCCGCCGGCATGCCCAACTGGGGCACCTCCAACGCGCTGACCAAAGACGAAATCACCTTGATGGCCAAGTTCATCCAGCACACGCCACCGACCCCGCCGGAGTGGGGCATGGCGCAGATGAAGGATTCCTGGCAGGTGCTGGTCAAGCCCGAGGACCGTCCAACCAAACAGATGAACAAACTGGACCTGCCCAACCTGTTCTCCGTCACCCTGCGTGACGATGGCAAGATCGCGCTGATCGACGGCGACACCAAGAAGATCGTCAAGACCATCGACACCGGCTACGCCGTGCATATCTCGCGCATGTCCGCTTCGGGCCGCTACCTGCTGGTGATCGGGCGCGACGCCAAGATCGACATGATCGACCTGTGGGGCAAGGAGCCGGTCAAGGTCGCTGAAATCAAGGTCGGCATCGAGGCGCGCTCGGTGGAAACCTCCAAGTTCAAGGGCTACGAAGACAAGTACGTGATCGCCGGTGACTATTGGCCGCCACAGTTCACCATCATGGACGGCGAGACCCTGGAGCCGCTGCAGATCGTCTCCACCCGCGGCATGACCGTCGGCACTCAGGAATACCATCCCGAGCCACGCGTGGCCGCCATCATCGCTTCCCACGAGCACCCCGAGTTCATCGTCAACGTCAAGGAAACCGGCAAGGTCATGTTGGTCAACTACGAAGACATCGACAACCTGTCCACCACCATCATCGGCACCGCGCCCTTCCTGCACGATGGCGGCTGGGATGTGAGCCACCGTTACTTCATGACGGCGGCGAACAACTCCAACAAGGTGGCGGTGATCGACTCCAAGGATCGCAAAATGGCCGCGCTGGTGGATGTCGGCAAAATCCCGCACCCAGGTCGTGGCGCCAACTTCGTGCACCCCGAATTCGGACCGGTATGGGCCACCAGCCACCTGGGCGACGAGACCATCTCGCTGATCGGCACCGACCCGGACAAGCACCCGGACAGCGCCTGGAAGGTCGTGCAGACGCTTAAGGGCCAGGGCGGCGGATCGCTGTTCATCAAGACGCATCCGAAATCCAGCCACCTCTATCTGGACACCACCTTCCACCCGGACGCCAAGGTCAGCCAATCGGCTGCGGTATTCGATATCAACAACCTCGACGCCGGCTACAAAGTGCTGCCGATCGGCGACTGGTCAGGGATCAAAGACGGCGCCAAGCGTGTCGTACAACCCGAGTACAACCAGGCCGGTAATGAAGTGTGGTTCTCCGTCTGGAGCGGCCAAGACGAGGATTCGGCTATCGTGGTGGTCGATGACAAGACCTTGAAGCTGAAAAAGGTGATCAGGGACAAAAGATTGATTACCCCAACGGGTAAATTTAACGTTCATAACACTCAGCACGACATCTACTGAGTGTCAAACCGGGGAGGACATCAAGATCCTCCCCATTAGCCTTGAGGAAGTACTGATGAAGAAAATCCTAGTTCCACTGCTCGCCCTGGGCGGTGCGCTGGTGCTGCAACCAGCGATGGCGCAGGACGGCGAAGCGCTGTTCAAGAGCAAGCCTTGCGCAGCCTGCCATAGCATCGATGCCAAGCTGGTTGGTCCGGCATTCAAGGACGTCGCCGCCAAATACGCGGGCCAGGACGGCGCTGCCGACACGCTCGCTGGCCACATCAAGAACGGCAGCCAGGGCGTCTGGGGTCCGATCCCGATGCCGCCAAACGCTGTAACCGAAGAAGAAGCCAAGATCCTCGCTGAGTGGGTTCTTAGCCAGAAGTAATCGAAGTAACGTCCAGGAGGACGTCATGACCCAGTCCCGCCATGCAGTATCGCGTTTGGGGCTCGCCCTGGCGTCCCTCCTCCTGATTCCCGCAGCGATGGCCGCGGCACCCGATGCCGAACGCCAGGCTCAACTCGAACATCTTCTCGTGCAGGACTGCGGTTCCTGTCACGGCCTGCGCCTGACCGGCGGCCTCGGCCCCGCGATCACCCGCGACGCACTGGCCGGCAAACCCCGCGCAAACCTCATTGCCACCGTCACCCATGGACGCCCCGGCACCGCCATGCCCGGCTGGAATGACCTGCTCGACGAGCAGGACATCCTCTGGCTGGTCGATCTGCTTATCGAAGGATATCCAAAGCCATGATCCGTCCCTTCCTGCTGCTGGCTGCGGCCGGCCTGCTGTTCGGCTGCGCGCAACAACCGCTGCGCGGCACCGGTGATCTGGGCGTGGTGGTGGAGCGCGCCACCGGCAGCCTGCAGCTAATCGAGAGCAGCGGCATGACCAGCCTGGCGCGCATCGAGGGCCTGGGCGACTTGTCCCATGCCTCGGTGGTGTTTTCCCGCGATCAGCGCTTCGCCTATGTCTTCGGCCGCGACGGCGGACTGACCAAGGTCGACCTGCTGCGCCAGCGCATCGACAAGCGCGTGATCCAGGGCGGCAACAGCATCGGCGGCGCCATCAGCCAGGACGGTAGCCTGATCGCGGTGGGCAACTACGAGCCGGGCGGGGTCAAGGTGTTTGATGCCGCCACGCTGGAACTTGTCGCTGACATCCCGGCCACGCCGCTGGCCGACGGCAGCCGCAATTCGCGTGTGGTCGGCGTCATCGACGCACCGGGCCGCCGCTTCATCTACAGCCTGTTCGACACCGGTGAAACCTGGCTGCTGGACTTCAGCCAGGGCCGTACACCGCAGATCAGCCGTTTCGAGAACATCGGTAACCAGCCCTACGATGCGCTGCTCACCCCCGAGGGCCGCTACTACATTGCCGGCCTGTTCGGCGAGGACGGCATGGCCAAGATCGACCTCTGGCACCCGGAAAAGGGCGTCGAACGCATCCTCGACGGCTACGGCCGTGGCCAGCAGAAACTGCCGGTCTACAAGATGCCGCACCTGGAAGGCTGGACCGTGGCCGGCGACCAGACCTTCGTGCCCGCCGTCGGCCAGCACCGCGTGCTGGTGATGAACAGCGAGAGCTGGCAGCAGACCGACGCCATCGACGTCGCCGGCCAGCCGATCTTCGTCATGGCGCGCCCCGATGCCCGGCAGATCTGGGTCAACTTCGCCCACCCGGACAACGGCAAGGTGCAGGTCATCGACAGCGAAACCCACGCCATCCTCGCCACCCTGGAACCGGGCCCAGCGGTGCTGCATATGGAATTCACCGCCCGCGGCGACCAGCTCTGGCTGTCGGTACGCGACGGCGGCGAAGTCCAGGTGTGGGACCCCTACACGCTGAAACTGCTCAAGCGCCTGCCGGCCGAAAGCCCGAGCGGCATCTTCTTCAGCAGCCGCGCCCACGAGACGGGGTTGTGACATGCAACTGGACAGCCTCAGCCGCCGCCTGATCGACCGCTTCCAGCACGGCATGCCGCTGTGCGCCGAGCCCTACCGCGCCATGGCCGAGGCGCTGGAGTGCAGCGAAGAAGAGATTCTCGCCAGCCTCCGGCAACTGGAGCAAGGCGGAGGGCTTTCACGCATCGGGCCGGTGTTCGAGCACAGCCGCGCCGGCGCCAGCACCCTGGTGGCCCTCGCCGTGCCGCCCGCACGAATAGAAGCCGTGGCGGCCCGCATCAACAGCTTCCCCGAGGTCAACCACAACTACCTGCGCGAACATGACTACAACCTCTGGTTTGTGGTCACCGGCCCTGACCGTGCGCATCTGGACGCCCTGCTGGCACAGATCGAGGCGGAAACCGGCCTCACGCCGCTGGACCTGCCCATGGAGTGCGCCTACCGCATCGACCTCGGCTTTCCCATTGGAGATGCGCCATGACCGGCACCCTCGACCACTCGCAGGCCATGCAACTGCGCAGCCTGCTCGAAGCGGGCCTGCCGCTTGCCGCCCGTCCTTATCGGATGCTGGCCGAACGCATCGGCGCCAGCGAACAGGCAGTGCTCGAACAGGTCCGGCACTGGAGCGAGAACGGGCTGTTCCGCCGCGTCGGCCTGGTGCTCAAGCATCGCGCGCTGGGTTTCCGCGCCAACGCGATGCTGGTGATGGACATCGCCGACGATCAGGTCGACGAGGTCGGCCGGCGCCTCGGCCGGGCCGCCGGCATCAACCTCTGCTACCAGCGCCCGCGGCGCCTGCCGGACTGGCCCTACAACCTGTTCTGCATGGTCCACGGTCGTGAACGCGAACAGGTCTGCGAGCAGATCGAAGCCCTGCTGGCCGAACACCAGCTGAGCCATGTGCCGCACCAGTTGCTGTTCAGCACCCGCGCTTTCAAGCAGTGCGGTGGCCGCTACGCCCCGCCCGCCGTTCGGGAGCTTGCCCATGGATGACCTCGACCGCCGCCTGATCAACCGCCTGCAGCATGGCCTGCCGCTGGTGCGCCAGCCCTGGCAAACGCTGGCGGCAGAGCTGGAAAGCGATTCGCAAACCCTGCGCGACCGTATCCAGGCGCTGCTGGACGACGGCACCCTGACCCGCTTCGGCCCGATGTTCGACATCGAACGCCTCGGCGGCGCCTTCACCCTGGCCGCGCTGTCGGTACCCGAAGAGCGCTTCGACGCGGTCGCCGCGCAGCTCGATGCGATGCCGGAAGTCGCCCACAACTATCGCCGCGAACATGCCTGGAATATGTGGTTCGTCCTTGGCTGCGCGACGCCCGAGGGCATCGCCGAATCCATCGCCCACATCGAGTCACAGACCGGCCTGCCGGTGCTCAACCTGCCCAAGGAGGAGACCTACCATGTCGGTCTGCATTTCTCGGTTTGATGGCCCGCCTGACCCCGCGCTGATACGCCGCCTGGTGGAACTCACCCAGTCCGGTCTGCCGTTGGTGGAAAATCCCTGGGCGTGGATCGGCGAACGCCTGGACCTCGACGAAGACGCCGTGCTGACCCTGCTGCGCCAGTTGCAGGACGACGGCGCCATCCGCCGCATCGCCGCCGTACCCAACCACTACCGCCTGGGCTACAAGCACAACGGCATGACCGTGTGGGATATCGATGACGCCGAAATCGGCCGCCTCGGCCCGCTGCTCGGATCACAGCCCTTCGTAAGCCACTGCTACCGCCGCCCACGCCGCGACGGCTGGCGCTACAACCTGTTCGCCATGGTCCACGGCCGCAGCGCTGAGGAAATAGAGGACTACCGCGCGCAAATACGCCAACTACTCAGCGATGCGTGCCAAGCGGACGAGATGCTGGTGAGCAGCCGGATACTGAAGAAGACGGGGTTAAGGGTGTAACCGCAGAGCCAGCACCGGCAGCCAAGTCCAGATTCCTTTCCGAACGCCGCCTCAACTTCCGTAGGCTGGACAAGCATGATGGCTAAATAGTAGCTTCGACCCAAATTTCACACAGTGATCGTTGCGTGACCTCAGTTCATATTCTTCCCCTTACCGCCTCGAATGGCCGCCATACCGGTACGAATTGTTTCGTATGCCGACGATGAACGCCTGCTTGGAAAACGGAAGTCAAGCTAACACGAGAAACCGAGCAGAATCCGGGTGGAACTTGGAAAAGGCTCGCTCAAGCAGGCCGGCAGATTTAAACGGAACTCCGTCGTTATGCATTAGCGTGGAACTCTATCTAATCACTTTAAACTACCAGGAAGTTACGAATGAAACGCAAGTTGCAGGTGTTTGTCTCATCAACTTTTCAAGACTTAATTGAAGAAAGGCAGGCAGCTGTAAGTGCCATTCTAAAGGCTGGACATATTCCTGCTGGAATGGAGCTCTTTACGTCTGGGAACAAGTCTCAGATGGAGACTATCAAAAAATGGATAGACGAATCAGATGTATATATGCTGGTACTCGGGGGGAGGTACGGAAGCGTAGAATCTTCATCTGGTGTCAGCTATACAGAGCTAGAGTATGATTATGCCGTGGAGCAAGAAAAGCCACTATTTGCAGTTGTCATAAACGAGGCGGCTCTTGAAGCCAAAGTTAGAACGCACGGCACCGAAATGATGGAAAAGGAAAACCCGAAGCAGCTAAAAATGTTTAGAGATAAAGTGCTTTCGAATATATCTTCTTTCTTCGATGACCATAAAGATATCAAGCTGTGCGTGCACGAAAGCTTATCGGATTTTTCGGCAAATCGAGATCTGAAAGGATGGGTTTCTGCTGACGAAGTTACAAACACTCAGCCACTTCTAGATGAGATAGGACGCTTATCTAAAGAAAATGAGATGCTTAAGGAAAAGCTAAATAGTGCTGAAAAGAAGATAGGGACATCACCTAAAACAACCACATCAGACGCTGAATTCGAAGAATTAAGAGCGCTTCTAAAGTCGATAAAGGTCTCTGTTCCAGGTGAATTCTCGAAAGACGGCGAAGATTTTGAAAACTCACTGCTTGATCTTTTCGTATCGAATAAAGACAGCTTTATCACCGGCATCACAAACCAAATCGACTCTAGCGAGGCCGCGTCATTTATGTATCACAATTTGTGTCCGAAACTACAAATTCACGGTCTAGTAATGAATGAAAAAGTTGCAGGAGTTAGATGGAGGCGGTTCTCTGTTACGAAGCGAGGAAATGACTTCCTGGCGTACCTTGAAAGGAAAAAGCTCCGGAGCAATAAATAATTTACAAGCGCACAGTGCTCTGGTGGATAAAGCAGAAGTCAGGCGGGTGAGCAATTCAATCCGACGCCGCTTCGCGGCGCGGCGCGGCTAACTCAAGCGTTAACATCAAAGGACGTTATAGATGCAGAATCAGGAAACAAAAAAGCAAGTTGCGCTTGGCCTTTTATTGATACTGGTAGTGCTTGCTCTCTTATGGTGGATCGCGTCCTCACTGTGGAATTGGTTTTCAGCTCTGAACTCTGACCTAGCGGCCGGAATGCTGACCGCGTCCTCAACCATAATCGTTGCAACTATTACCTTGGTGCTCGGCAGATTTTTCGAGCGCGTTAAAGAAGCTGAGGCTCATTTAAGAGCACAGAAAATCGAAATATACGATGAATTCCTTAAACGCTTCTTTTCTCTATTTTTCAATGAAAAGAAAAACGGTGAAGTCGATGACGAAGGCTTGGTTCCATTTCTTCAAGAGTGGCAGAGAAAGCTAGTCGTATGGGGTGGGCCGAGAGTTTTATCCAGTTTTGTCTCTTGGAAGCAATATTTAGCATCGGGCAAAGCAGACGCCCACAGCATTTTTCTCATGGATGAGTTTTTTCGGGCGATGAGGGCAGATATCGGTCTTTCTAATAAAGGACTCACCAAAGGATTTTTTTCGAATTTAATTCTAAGGCACGCAAACGTGTTTTTAGAGGAAGCTAAACATAATCCGAATATTACATTGTCAGACTTAGCACAAATAGAGAAAGATCGGGGACTTGAGTAACAGCACTAACAATGTGCTGTTGCCGGACAAATCTCCGCTGCGCTTCAACTTGCCGCAAAAAGCGGCGTTGAGCGCAAGGTCCTGACTGAAAAGCGCAAGTGCTTTCCATAAAGCACCTCGCGAACCAATCGCAGCACAGGGCTTACCCGACACCTACCTACTCAAGCCCTATCATCTACCCGTCTCCACTCAATCGCACGGCGGCATTCAGTGTTCTTCGATACCCCTGGGTGAAGTCGGCGCGAACGAGTTTGGCGCGGACTTCGCACCAATCGGGGGATTCACAGCGGATGACCAGCCATCCAGCGGGACGTCGTAGAAGCAGCTAGGGGTGTTGTGGACTCGTTCGATCAGTAGCCCGACGTTGGTATGGCCATGGAATACTTCCAGCTCCGTGCCCAAGCAGACTTCTGCCAGGGTTGCATACGTGGACTTCGCTTTGTTGTTCCCGGTCAAGGAAGAGGGCGCCCACCTCGGCGATTCTCCACGCAAAGGAGGCCTATTCGGTCTCTGGCGAGGAGAGACCGCATGCTGCGAATCAGCCATTACCTGCGTGCCCTGGCTCGGCCGACCCTGCCGGTGCTAGGCGCCCGCAGCGCCGGCGGCACGCGCCCACCGGTGGTCATCTGGAACCTGCTGCGGCGCTGCAACCTGACCTGCAAGCACTGCTACGCCACCTCCGCCGACAGCGAATTTCGCGATGAGTTGGATACCGCCGAAGCCCTGAAGGTGATCGACGATCTGCACGATGCCGGTGTGCGCGTGCTGATCCTCTCCGGCGGCGAGCCGCTGTTGCGGAACGACATCTTTGAACTCTCTGCCTATGCCCGTGAAAAGGGGTTCTTCGTGGCGCTGTCGACCAACGGCACGCTGATCGACGAGCGCAATATCGAGCAAGTGGCGGCAGCAAAGTACGACTACGTCGGCATCAGCATCGACGGCCTGCAGGTGGTGCACGACGAATGGCGCCAGCTCAAGGGCAGCTTCGTCGCCTCGATGCACGCTATCGACTTGTGCCGTCAGCACGGCATTCGCGTCGGGCTGCGCACCACGCTCACGCAGAACAACTACCCCCAACTGCCCGCCCTGCTGGCGCTGATGCGCGAGCATGACGTGCAGAAGTTCTATCTCTCGCACCTGAACTACAGCGGGCGCGGCAAGCGCAGCCGCAAGGCCGACGCCCACCACCAGATGACCCGCGACGCCATGCGCCAGCTCTTCGAGCAGGCCTGGGACGACGTGCAGAACGGCCGCGAGACCGATTTCGTCAGCGGCAACAACGACGCCGACGCGATCCTGCTGCTGCAGTGGGTCGAGGAGCGCCTGCCGCAGCATCGCAACCGCCTGGAGCAGATGCTGCGCGCCTGGGGCGGCAATGCCTCGGGCAACGGTATCGCCAACATCGACAACATCGGCGATGTGCATCCCGATACCTACTGGTGGCAGCACACCGTCGGTAACGTGCGCCGACAGAACTTCCGCGAACTCTGGCTGGATGAGCCCGAGCCGCTGCTGCGCGAACTACGCCAGCACCCTCGCGCCGTGGGTGGGCGCTGCGCCGAATGCCGCTGGCTGCCGATCTGCAACGGCAACACTCGTACCCGTGCCTGGGCCGCCGGTGACCTGTGGGCGGAAGACCCCGGCTGCTACCTGAGCGACGAGGAAATCGGGTTGCCGCTTCCTGTACGCATCCCCAGCGTGGAAATCAGTGCCCTGTAAATCAGCAACCCCAGCGGTCGTCAGAACCGTACTCAGCCAAGCGCAACCGTCAACCTGATGAGAATCACAGGAGTCCGCATGGACCAGCCAATCACACTCCCCGCTTCGCTGAGCGCCGCATTCGCCCCTGGTGAAGTCGCCCTAGTCGGCGCCGGCCCGGGAGATCCGGGTCTGCTCACCCTGCGCGCCTGGTGCCTACTGCAACAGGCCGATGCGGTGGTTTACGACCGTCTGGTCAGTAAGGACCTCATGGACCTGCTGCCGGATACCTGCAGCCGCCATTATGTCGGCAAGACAAGCGGCTACCACAGCCTCCCGCAGCCGCACATCAATCAGCTGCTAGTGGACCTGGCGCGGCAGGACAAGCGCGTGGTACGCCTCAAGGGCGGAGATCCTTTCATCTTCGGCCGTGGCGCCGAGGAGCTGGAATTCCTGCTCGAACGCGGCATCGACTGCCAGGTAGTGCCCGGCATCACCGCCGCTGCCGGCTGCAGCACCTATGCGGGCATACCGCTGACGCACCGTGACCTGGCGCACTCCTGCCAGTTCATCACCGGTCACCTGCAGGAGAACGGCGAGTTGCACCTGCCCTGGAACGCCCTGGCCGAGAGTAACCAGACGCTGGTGTTCTACATGGGCCTGGCCAGCCTCGGCGAAATTTCGCGCAACCTGATCGCCGCCGGCCTGCCGGTGGATACCCCTGCCGCGCTGATCGGCAATGGCACCCGTCAGGACCAGCAGGTGGTGCGCTGCAGCCTCAAGCAACTGCCGAGCATGGCCGAGGAGCAGCAGCTGACGCCGCCGACGTTGACGGTGATCGGCAAGGTGGTCGGGCTATTCGATGGACGGCAGGTCCAGTACCCCGCTCGCCTGCGTGGCGACGTCGCTGAGCAAAAGGAGGCCCTATGCGGCTGATTGCTACGTTATTGGTCGCCGCCGCCCTGCCCGCCGCCACCTTCGTCGCGCTCGACATGGCCATTCCGCGCGCCGCTGCCGCCGAGACAGCCGATGCCCATGCGCTCTACCAGCAGCATTGCCAGAGCTGCCATGGCGTCGATCGCCTCGGCGGCGCCGGCCCGGCCCTGTTGCCGGAAAGCCTTGGCCGGATCAAGCCGGACGAGGCGCGCAAAGTCATCCGCGACGGCCGTCCGGCCAGCCAGATGGCGGCCTATTCGGCTGTGCTCGACGAGGCGCAGATCGACAGCCTGGTCGATTATCTCTATCAGCCCTCAGCCGTGCCGCCGACTTGGAGTGATGCCGATATTCGCGCCAGCCACCGGATGCTGGCGGACGTTGCCAAGCTGCCCGACAGTCCGCAGCACGGCGCCGACCCGCTCAACCTGTTCGTCGTGGTCGAGGCCGGCAATCATCATGTGCGCATTCTCGATGGCGATCGCTTCGAGGAGCTGGCCAACTTCCCCTCGCATTTCGCTCTGCACGGTGGGCCGAAGTTTTCCCCGGACGGACGCTTCGTCTATTTCGCCTCGCGTGACGGCTGGGTCAGCGTCTACGACCTCAACAACCTGACCATGATCGCCGAGGTCCGCGCCGGGCTGAATACCCGCAACCTGGCCGTGAGCAACGACGGCCGCTGGGTGCTGGTGGGCAACTATCTGCCGGGCAACCTGGTGCTGCTGGATGCCCGCGACCTGTCATTGGTCAAGCACATCCCGGCAGTCGGCGCGGACGGCACGCCATCACGGGTCAGCGCCGTCTACACCGCGCCACCGCGCGACAGCTTCGTGGTCGCGCTGAAGGATGTGAAGGAGGCCTGGGAACTGTCCTACGCCGGCGAACCGGACTTCGTGCCGCGACGCATCGAAGCCGCGGACTTTCTCGATGATTTTTCCTTCACCCCCGACTATCGCCACCTGCTCGCCACCTCGCGCAAGGCCCACGGCGGCCAGGTGATCGATCTCGACACCCGCAAGGCGGTCACCGACATCTCGCTGCCCGGCATGCCGCACCTGGGTTCGGGCATCTACTGGAAACGCGGCGGCGAATGGGTATTCGCCACCCCGAATGTCAGCAAGGGCCTGATCTCAGTGCTCGACATGCAGAGCTGGAAGCTGATCAAGGAGATTCCCACCGAAGGTCCGGGCTTCTTCATGCGCAGCCATGAGCATTCGAAGTACGCCTGGACCGACGTCTTCTTCGGCCCCAACAACGATGCCGTGCACCTGATCGACAAACAGACCCTGGAAGTCGCCCACACCCTGCGCCCGATGCCCGGCAAGAACGCCGCACACGTGGAATTCACCAGGGATGGCAAGCACCTCTTGCTCAGCGTCTGGGACACCGACGGCGCGCTGATCGTCTACGACAGTGACACCCTGGAAGAGATCAAGCGCATCCCGATGAACAAGCCCTCGGGCAAGTACAACGTCGGCAACAAAATCGAATTCGCCGAAGGGACATCGCATTGAAGGCGGAGGACGATAAGAGCACTGGAGGCTGGGAAGCTGGGCGAACGGCAGTAGGGTGGGCTTCAGCCCACCGGTGTCTTCTCCCAACGTTGGAAACAGGTCGGATTCGCCGAAGGAGGCATCGAAGTAAGGCGAAAGATGACAAGAGCGCTGGAAGCTGGAAAGCTGGGCGAGAAAACATGACGTGGGCCGGCGGCGTTTCGATTCAGCCCCGTCCGTATGATCCCGGTGCCTCGTTTTGGTGGGCTGAAGCCCACCCTACGCCCTGCTTTATAACTTCAGCTTTTCATCCAAAAGTGCTCTCATAACAATTTTTCTGATACGAGCATTCCATGGATATCGATCTCGCCCGCACTTTTCTCGAGATCATTCGCAGCGGCAGCTTCGTCGCCACGGCTGAGCGGCTGCATATCACGCAAACGGCGGTGACGGCGCGGGTGCGCAGCCTGGAAACGCAGCTCGGCTGTCGGCTGTTCATACGCAACCGCGCCGGCGCGCGGCTGACCAGCGATGGCGAGCGCTTCGTCACCTATGCCACGCAGCTGGTACAGACTTGGGAAACCGCGCGGCGTGATCTGCCGTTGCCGCGCGGTTTCGACAATCTGCTGTCGCTCGGTGCCGAGGTGAGTCTGTGCAATCCGCTGATGCTCGCCTGGGTCCAGCGCCTGCGCCAGGAAATGCCCGATCACGCGCTTCGCAACGAGGTGGACAGCGGCACCGCCTTGCAGAAGCAACTCGACCTCGGCGCGCTGGACGCGGCGCTGGTGCATCAACCCGAATATTGGCCGGGCCTGCAGGTCGAGCAGCTACTGGAAGAAAAGCTGATCCAGGTGGAGCACTGCAGCATCGCGGAGCCCTACGTCTATGTGGATTGGGGCCCTGCGTTTCGCCAACAGCACGATCTTGCGCTGCCGGGCCACATCCGCACGGCGATGTCGTTCAGCCTGGGCCCGCTGGCCCTGCAGTACCTGATGCAGTGCGGTGGTCGTGGCTACTTCCGCACGCGGGTGGTGCAACGCTATCTGGACGAAGGTGCGCTCAAGCGCGTCGAGCACGCGCCGGAATTCAGCTATCCCGTCTATCTGGTGTATGCGCGCGCGGCGCAGTCGCCCGCCTTTTTCAAGGCGATCGAACTGCTGCGCGAGGTGGCCGAGGACGACTACGACTGGTCGCGCTGGAACTACCAGATCGAGTGAGCGCGGCGATCAGTCCGGAAGATGCTTGAGCCAGTTCCGGTAGAGCGCGGCGATCAGATCGGTCTGGGTGATCATGCCCACCAGGCGCTGTTCATCGTCCACCACCGGCAGGCAGTGCAGCCCCCGGTCGGACAACAGGAATACCAGGTCGACCATGTGCGTGTCTTCGGTCACCGAGACCACCGGGCTGCTCATGATCGCGCGAAGTTGCACGCCGCGAAGAAACTTGAGTTGCCCGAAGTTGATGCGCGCCGGCGCCGGGCGGAAGTGTTTGAGCAGGTCGACCAGGGTCACGATGCCCACCAGCTTGTGGCTGTCAGGCTGCAGCACCGGCATCGAATGCAGACGGTGCTCGCGCAGGGTCTGCCAGGCGCGCTGGATCGAGCAGTCCGGTGTGCTCCAGTAGAGGTCACGGGACATGATGTCGCCGGCGGTGATCTCACCCATGCTGCGCCGCAACGCGTGCTTTTCGGTCTGTTTGATCAGCTGTGCGAGGTCGTCGCGCGTGACGTCCACGTATTCGCCGAAGTCCGCCAGCGCACGTTCGACGTCATCCTCGCTGAAGCTCATGCGCTCGCTGGGCAGCGCGTCCTGTGTGTGATGGATGTTGCCCTTCTGCGGGCGCGGCTTCGGGTAGGCATGCCCGCTGAGGTTGTTGTAGATCAGCGCAACCGCGACCAGTAGCGCCGAGTTGAACGCCACCGGATAGAGCAACTGAAAACCGTACGCATGAATCTCCGGGCTGCCCACCACCGCGACCAGTGCCAGCGCCGCGCCGGGTGGGTGCAGGCAGCGCAGGCCGAACAGGCAGAAGATCGCCAGCGCTCCGGCCAGACCCGCGGCGGTAGCGATGGGCACGTCGCTGATACCCAGCGCCACGCCGATCGCAGTCGCGAACAGGTTGCCGGCCAGCACCGACCATGGCTGGGCGAAAGGACTCGACGACGCGACGAACACCAGCACCGCCGACGCGGCTGCCGGGGCCGCGAGAGGCAGGGCGATCGAAGTGCCGAATATCCAGGCGCTGACAGGTATCGTCACCAGCAGCGCCAGACCGATACCCAGTGCGGCGCGCAGCCATTCAGCGGGACGCGCGGACAATGGCGCGGGCGCAAAAGACCGGCACCAGTCGAGAAGGCGTTCTTGCATTGTTTCTGCTTTGGTTGGGAAGTCGTTCCGCTAGCCGACGGCGCTCGCTGCGCAAAGCTAGCTGTGTAGGCCGGTGCACTGAAACGTCGCACCGGTCAAAAGCGCGCGACATTGTCGGCGCGCCGCCAGTACATCGCCAATGAATACTATTGAATCGCGCCCGCAATATTTTTGCACCAAGCAGGCGCGCGCAGAACGTAACCGGTCCCGGCAGTCTGGCTACGACGCCTCGGTCACCGGCTGAGCGGCCTTTTCGTGTTCTCGGATCAGCGCCGCGACGATGCGCATCACCTCCAGATTGGCCTCCTCCATCCTGCTCAGGTACGTGAGCGTATCTTCCAGCGCATGCCGACCGAACGCATCGAGCGCCTGCTGCCCTTGGTGATGCACCGCCATATGGGGCCGCTCGATCTGCTGAAATTGCTCCAGCCGTTGCATGTCACGGTTGCTCTGAGCGTAATACCAGCGACCGAAGCGACACTCGCGCTCGCTGGGCAGAGCCGACGGCCTTGGATCGCCCGAGCCGAGCACATGATTGTAGACGGCGAACTTCAGCGACAGCTCATCGAGATTGGCCAGTTCGACGCCGGCACGGAACGACGAATGCTCGATGCCCTGGCGCATGGTGCCGGCCAGTTGATGCAGCTGTCGCATGGCGGCGACGGCACGTTCCGTGGTTCGGCTGAAGCCCTGGGCCAGTTCGCCCTGCAGCTGAATGTAGTCGTGCACGTGGGCGATCTCGCGCTGAACCTCGGTGATCTTGCGCACGATGTCGGCCGTGGCCAGCGCGGTCTTTTCCGCCAGTGTTCGCACCTCGCCAGCGACCACGGCGAAGCCGCGACCGGACTCCCCGGCCCGCGCCGCCTCGATGGCGGCATTGAGCGCGAGCAGGTTGGTCTGACTGGCGATGCTGCTGATGAGATCGACGATGCCATTGATCTCCTGCGAATGCTGCGCAAGGGTGTCGACCTTCTGCGAAGCCTCGTTGAGCCCGCGCTCCATGTCGACAGCCTTGCTGCGCAATTCGCCGAAGTGCTGCTGGTTGCTCAGCGCCGCGTCGGCGACCTGCTCCGCACGATCGCGGTTGTCGCCGAGCCGGCCCGTGAGGTATTCGAATGAGTCGCCCAGGTGCGCCACCGAATCGCTGAAGCGCACCAGGTTGCCGGCCACGCCACGGTAATAGTCCAGCTGGCATTTACCCGCGGCGCTCTCCGCGTTGGCCGCCGCCACTTGTTCTTCCAGCGCCGCGATACGCGCAGCCTGGTCGGTGCAGGTCCGCTGCAGAGCATCGCGTTGTTGCTGAAGGTCCCGGGCGGTCCGCTTCCATTTGAACATCGTCAGCCTCGCGATCAGTTGATGGTGTAACCGTTGTCGACGACCCAGTCTTGACCGTAAACGCCACGGGCGCCCTGGGACAGCTGGAACAGGATGACGTTGGCGACCGCCGCGGACTCGAGGAAATGTCCCGGCAGCAGGCGCTTGCTGACGCCTTCGGCAACCTGCTCCAACTGCTCGTCGGCCAGGCCCAGCGAGCCCCAGATCGCCGTCGCGGTCGGTCCCGGCGAAACCACGTTGATGCGCACGTCCAGCGGCGCGAATTCCACCGCCAGCGTGCGCGCCTGGGCGATCAGCGCGGCCTTGCTGGCGATATAGGCGGCGAGGCCGGGGAAGGTCCCGCGCGCCAGAAACGTACCGATGAAGATCACCGACGCCGGCTTGGCCAGTTCGGTGCGTAGCGCGGCCAGGGTGTTCAGCGCACCGGCGCCGTTGACGGCCCATTGCCGGTCGAAACAGGCCATGTCGAGGCTATCGCCCAGCTCGGCGATGCCGGCGTTCGGCACCAGATAATCCACCGGGCCGAGTTCCGCCGCGCGGCTCCGCAACGCGGCCAGATCGTCCGCCGATGTCACGTCGCCAGCGATCCAGTGCAAGTGCTCGGGATAGGTTTCGATCAATTGCCCGAGGCCACCGAGGCTGCGCGACATGGCCAGCACCCGCGCGCCACGCTGCAGCAGCGCCGCGCACAGCGCCAGGCCGATCCCCGAACTGGCGCCGGTGACGACTGCCAGGCGGTCCTTGAATTCACTTTTCATCATCATCTCCGATGCCGGCGTCCGCCGAGCCGCAGGCTGCCCGTCCCCGAACTGGGCAGGCAGCGGTTTCTCAGTTGAATGAATAAGCAGGCAGTGCTTGGTAAGGACGATCAGCCCGGATGGCCGTCGACCCGCGCGCTCAGCAGCATCGGCGCATAACGCCAGGCGTAGAGCGCGAAGGCCAGCGCCCAGCAGATCGCTGCCAGCCAAAGGCCCGTCACCGGCCACTGGCCGGAAAGGAACACCCGCGAGGCCGCGCCAATGTTGAACAGCACGAAGGCACCGACGATGCCACCCGGCAGCTGCAACGGACGCCCCGTGTGGCCAAGCGTGACGCGGGCGATCATCGCCAAGATCAGGCCGCTCATGGAGCCCACCGATAGCGCATGCAACGAAGGGCTGGAGCTGTTCAGCAGGCCGAAATTCCACAGCGCCAGTCCCGCCGCCGCGACCACCAGCCAGAGCATCGCCACGTGCAGCGACCAGAGCAGCGGAACGCGCCAGATGCTGCCGTCGTACCAGCGCACCAGCCGCAGCAGGTGGCCGGCGGCGATAGCGAGGAACAGCGCGCCGATCAGCAGGTGCTGTTGCAGCGCGACGCCTGCGGCATAGAGCACCGCGATCAGGCCGGTGCCAACCAGCAACGCCACATCCAGCCAGACCCAAGGTTTCACCGCCTCGGCGTGACCGAGGCCGCGCTGGGTGAAGAAGGGAATCACGCGCCCGCCAATGATCGCCATCAGCGCCGCCACCAGCCACAGCCCGGCGAGTACGCCCTGGCGTTGCAAGCCGTCGTTGCCCTGGGCGATACCGCAGAGCACCAGCACATCGGCGCCAATCATCAGCGTGAGCACCGCCACGATCGGGTAGTTGCGCTTCTGCCTGACCACCCAGAGCATGCGCGCCATCAGCCCGGTCACGCCAAGCATGAACAGCAGATCCAGCGGGATCACCAGCGCCAGCGGCAGGCCGAACAGCCAGCCCAGCCGCGCCAGCAGCCAGACGGCGGCCAGTGCCATCAGCTTGCTGCCGGACACACCGGGTTGGCCGGTCCAGGTTTGCCCGGCGGTGAGCAGGAAGCCCGCGACGACGGCCATGGCGAAACCGAACAGCATCTCGTGGCGATGCCAGGACAGCCAGCCGCCGGTTGGCTGGAAACCGGGCCAAAAGCCCGTCCAGGCGGCGACCCAGAGCGGGATTGCGAGCATCGCGAAGAGGCTGCCGGCGAGGAAAAACGGGCGAAAGGCAAGCCGCCACAGGGGCGGGATACTCAGGGCTTTTCGCCGATCGATTACTTGCACAAAGGCCTCCTGAACTTCTTCGTGTCTGCCCGGCGGGATGAAGTCTGCCGGGCAGAACCGTGATCACTCCGATATCGCGGAGTCAGGATTACTTTCTACAGGTTAGAAGGCTCCGACAGACTTGATTGCGATCATCTTTTTGCCGAGCCGCATTGGTGCCGACGGTTGGCAGGGCGCCAGGCGCGGATGCCAGGGCGTCTGGATGGGTTTTCGTGTGTGAGGGTGATGTTAGCCGTATCGCTGACTTCCAGATCATATGCTTCTCGGAGGAACGGATTGAGATCGGACGGGCAAGTGATACTGCCAGCTCGTTTAGGTTTGCGCCTTGGAGATCAGGGCGATTTACCGAGTATGCTGAAACTCCTGGTTTCGCCCTGCTGGGCGAGTCACTTTTTCTTGTTTGGCCAAGAAAAAGTAACCAAAAAGAAGGCCACCCCAACATCCGGGTTTTGCTTCGCAAAACTTCCCTCGCTCCGGCGCTGCTTCGGGGCCCGGCTTACAAGGGCCATCCATGGCCCTTTAAGCCTCTCGCGGCATCCATGCCGCTCGTCCCCTGCGCAACACCTCCACTCGGCCTCCTGAAGGGGAACAGGGTCCGAGTCGCCTGGAAGATCGTTAAGACCCGGACTTGCTTTGGCTTCGCTTTTTATACGCGGGCCAACAGACGACACCAATCGCCCCATCAGAAGGGTGAGCGGAATCGTTGCGCAGAGGGGCGAGCCGCATGGATGCGGCGAGAGCCGTAATGGGCCATGGATGGCCCTTGTACGGCGACCCTCGGAGCGACGATGGAGCGAAACGGAGCGCAGCGTAGTAACAGCCGAAGGCTGGCCCGAAGGGCGAGCGAAGCGAGTAACGAACCCGGAGCGAAGCGCAGGGCCGGATGCAGGGGCAAGCGTTTTTGGTTACTTTTTTCGCGACTGAAAAAAGTGACTCGCCCAGCAGGGCGAAACCAAGCCATCAAGCAGCTCGATAAACCCTTATGAACCCAGAACTTCCAATCAACACACCCAAACCTGCTCATTCCCAGTGCCAAGTAACGATGTCCCATGCAATACGAAGCCCTTATTTCAACTCCTGCTTAACCGCATCCCCCTGCGCTGCGCTTTCCCCATCACTCATGGATTTGCGAAAACCACTAATCGCGCCACCCACATCCGAACCAAGGCCACGCAGGCGCTTGGTGCCAAACAACATCACCACGATCAGCAACACGATCAGAAGCTGCCAAATACTGATACCCATCATTTTTCGTTACCTCGTTAGTGTCCGGTCTAGTGACCGCTGTGAGCGTTGTGGTCATCGGCCATGCCATGCTGCATGCCCGACGATTGTTGAAGCACCGACTGATCGATTTCCTCGAAGCGCAGTACCCGCCCGCCCTGTTCGGCAGCCAGCTTCTGTGCGGCGGCCTCTTCGGCGAACGTGGCCAGCACCGCACCCATTGCACCTTTGAGTTCGGTTCCGGCCACGTAATAGGCGCTGGTGGCATCGATCAGGTATTCGTCGTCAGGCTGCTCCCAGGTACTGCGGCCCATGTCGTGAACATACAGTTTGGCGTTCAGCACGCGGTTTTCCGGCTGCAGCCACCAGCCAAGCATTTCCGCCGTGGAGCAGAACTTGCGTACTCCGCCCTTCCCGACCGCCTGCCCCTTGGGGCCGGGGAAGTCGGTGATGATCATGCCGCAGACATGGCACTCATCGTCTGCATGGAAAGCGACCGGCTCCAGCACCTGCTCCACCTGCTCGGATTCATTACAGCCGGCCAACGCCAGCAGCAAGATGGCAACCAGCGCTCGAGAAGCCTGTACGTATAACGCATTCATCATTGCAGTTCCTTTAACGAAGAAATCAGGCCAGCCGACGGCGGAAGATGCCATAGGCCAGCAGCAGCGACGCCCCGGCCCAGGCCAGCAGGCACAGCCAGAGCACCGCACCGGGCACCGGCAGTTCGCTGCCCAGCGATAGCACGCCCATGGCGCCGCCGCCTTCGAAGCCCGACAGGTTGATCAGCCGGTAGATGTCGGTGGGGTTGAGCAGCAGCAGCCAGGGCAGCAACTCGGGGCTGAACTTGCCCTCGCTGAGTACCAGCAGCGCCAGCAGCACCAGATCGAACACCAGCACGAACAGGAACCAGATGCCCAGCGCCAGGCCGGCGGCGCTGGACTTCTCGCTGACCTTGCCACTGAGCACGTAAGCCATGGCGAGGAACACCCAGCCCAGCAGCGTGGAGGAAATCATGAAGCGGCCGAATGCCCAGAGCAGCAGGCCCAATTCGATGTCTTCGACCAGCAAGGCGATGGCCAGTGCGGCGCCACCGAAGCCGATCAGCACCGCCAGCGCGAGAATCAGTCCGTGACCGACGAACTTGCCGAGCAGGATCTGTCCGCGGCCCAACGGATAGGTCAGCAACAGCATCAGGGTGCCGCCTTCGTCCTCGCCGACGATGGCGTCATAGGCCAGCAGCAGCGCGATCAGCGGCATCAGGAAAGTGGCCAGGCTGGCCAGGCTGGCGATGGTCGCCGGGATCGAGGTGAAGCCCACCTGCCCCGACGCGGCGGCCCCGAGCCAGGCGATGCCCACGGCCAGTACCGCGAACAACAGGCTGATGGCCAGCAACCAGCGGTTGCGCAGGCCGTCGCTGAGTTCCTTGCGGGCGATATTCCAGACCTGATTCATATTCTGCCCTCCGTCGCCCGCACATCGCCGGCGCGCTCCATGTAGTAGCGATACAGATCCTCCAGCGACGGCTGGTGGATTTCGACGTCATCCGGCTCGCTTTCGCCCAGCAGTTCACGCAGCAGCGGCAGCTTGTGGCCGTTGATGGCGATCACCTCGACGCCATCCTCGCCATGGCGCCGCGCCGAATGGCCTGCGGTGTTCCAGTGCTCCAGCCATGCTTCGCTCTGGGCGACGCCGCTGGCGCGGATGCGCACCGGCAAGCCGGCTTCGCTGCGCAATTGCTTGAGGCTACCAACGGCCTGCAGCCGGCCCTTGGCGAGAATCGCCGCGCGGTTGATGTGTGCTTCCACGCCTGGCAGCACGTGGGAGCAGAGAATCACACTGGTGCCGCTCTGGCGCAGACGATCGACCAGCAGATACAGCTCTTGGGTGGCGATGGGGTCGAGGCCGACTGTCGGCTCATCGAGCAGCAACAGGCGCGGCTCGCCGAGTACCGCCTGGGCCAATCCGAGGCGCTGACGCATGCCCTTCGAGTAGGTCTTCACCCGGCGATCGGCGGCGTGGGCGAGGCCGACCTGTTCGAGCAGATCGTCGACCTGACTCAGCGGTGTGCTCTTCAGGCGGGCAAAGTGGCGCAGCGTCTCGCGGCCGCTGAGTTGGGGATAAAAGGTGACGTTCTCCGGCAGATAACCCAGCTGGCGGCGGACATCGCTGGTCCGTGGGTCGCGGCCGAGCACCCGGACGTGCCCCTCGCTGGCCTGCAACAGGCCGAGGACCAGCTTCATGCTGGTGGTCTTGCCGGCGCCGTTATGGCCGAACAGGCCCAGCACCTCGCCTTCGCCGAGATTCAGGTTCAACTCGTGCAACACGGTCATGTTGCCGTAACGCTGGCTCACACCCATGATTTCAACGGCATTCATGAAAGGGGTTCCTGGTCTGGCTTCAACGGTTCGCTGGTAGGCGGCTCCATCAACGGATGGCTGTCTTGCACGCCCGGCGACTTGATCACGGGAAATGCGCGCTGCACCCAGCGCAGCACTTCGATGCTGGGGCTGTTCATCAGCAGCCGCACCTGCGGGTACATCCACAGCAGGCGGTCGACGTTGTCGTTGGGCTCGTAGGCGATATCGCCCAGACCGTCGTCGTCGCGGTCCCAGCCCAGGTAATCGCTCCAGTAGTTGCCGCGTCCGTCCACCGACCATTCCTGGGTCCGCACGGCGACATACTTGACCTGTTGCTGATTGCCGACGAAAGCATTGCCGACGATGCGGTTGTCCTCCGAGCCGGCGGTCAGATGGATACCCAGCTCGCTGCGTTGGAAGTGATTGTTCTCGATGGAGTTGAACAGCGAGTTGTAGATGAACAACGCCTTGCCCTCGCCGCCGCTGATCATGCTGTCGCCACCGGTATCGCCGCGCTCGACGTCGCTGACGACGTTGTCCTTGATGGCCGAGTAGGTGATGTAGTTCATCAGGATGCCGTAGTTCTGGTCCTGTTCGGAGCGGTTGCCGATCACGGTCAGCTTGCGGCTCTGCATCAGCGCGTAGCCGGTGCGAGTGCGGCGGGTGACGTTGGCGATCACCTGGTTCTCGTGGGAGAACATGTAGTGCACGCCGTAGCGCAGGTCCTCGAACAGGTTGCGCTCGATGCGGTTGCCATTGGAATTGTCGATGTAGATACCGTCGCGGGTGTTCCAGACATGGTTGCCGATGACGCGGGAACCGCGAACGGAGAACAAATGGATACCGTTGCCCCGGTCCTGGGAGCGCAGTTCGAGGTCGCCCTCGATCCGGTTGCCGTCGATCAGCAGATTCTGGCTGCGATCAGCCCAGATACCGAACCCCGGCCCCCGCAGGCGGTTGTTACGGATCACCGCATCGGTGGCGCTGGGCTCGATGAAGATCGCCGCGTTCATGTCGGTCAGATCGCGCCCCCAATCGCGCAGCTCACAGCCTTCGATCGTCACGTGCGGCGCGCGGATAGTTAGCGCATTGGCCTTGCCCTGCGCCTCGATCACCGCGCCGGGTGCACAGTGCAACGCCAGCGGCTGATCGATGAAAAATTGCCCGCTGTATTCGCCGGCGGGCAGCGTCCAGCGGTTTTCCCCAAGCGCCTGCAAGGGCAGCGAGGTGATGGGTTGCGGTTCCGCCAGCGCGGCCCCGGCAAAAAACATGTGGACGACAAGCGCCACTGAAAACCCTAAGCGAATAGCCTGAAATCCGAGCACACCAATTACCTTCTTCAGCGTCCAGGCGGGTGATGCGACTGGCGAACCCATCAGGGTTCGCCAGCTTTGTATCGACCGTGAAGGCGGGCTCGGCGCGAAGCTGCTTCGCGCGTCGCTCGCCCTACGTTCAGGGCCTACCTCAGGCCGGCTCGACCAGCATGCGACCGACCATTTCCATGTGCAGCGCATGGCAGAACCAGCTGCAGTAGTACCAGTGCAGACCGGGCTTATCAGCCGTGAAGGTGATGGACGAGGTCTGCTGAGGGCTGATCTCCATGCTTGCGCCGTGGTTGGTCATGACGAAACCGTGGGACACGTCCTCGATCTGGTCGATGTTGGTGATGATCACCGTGACTTCGTTGCCCTGCTTCACCGTGAACTCGGTAATGCCGTACGCCGGCGCCATCGAGGTCATGTAGACGCGCACCTTGTTGCCATCACGGATGATCTTGTTTTCCGTATCCAGATTGACGCCGTCCTTCTTGGCCATTTCCACCGTCGGGGCGAACATCGGGTCGTTGCGTTCCCAGATCTTCTTGGTACGGATCTGATCGCGGCGTACCAGGATGCAGTCGTGCGGCTCTGCATAGGTCGGGCCGTCGTGCACCAGCTTCATCTCATCGCCGGAAATGTCGATCAGCTGGTCGTTCTCCGGATGCAGCGGGCCGACCGGCAGGAAGCGGTCCTTGGAGAATTTCGACAGCGCGATCAGCCACTTGCCGTCCGCTTCGCTGGTTTCGGTCAGCGAGGCGTGGATGTGGCCCGGCTGGTAGTGCACGTCAAGCTTCTGCTTGATGTAGTTGACCTTCTCGCCCTTGTAGGCGCGCACGGCTTCTTCGATGTTCCACTTGACCACCTGGCTGTCGATGAACAGCGTGGTGTAGCCGTTGCCGCGACCGTCGAAGGTGGTGTGCAGCGGGCCGAGGCCCAGCTCCGGCTCGCCGACGACCACGTCACGCGGATCGGCCAGCTTGCCGTCGAACAGCTCGGGCAGTTTATCGATGGCGATGATGGTGGCGGTCGGCGACAGCTTGCCGTTGGCAATGAAGTACTTGCCGTCCGGCGAGGTGTTCAGGCCGTGCGGGTTCTTGGGTACGGGGATGTAGCGGGTCAGTTTGGACCCGTCGCGACCATTGACCACCGGCACCTTGGAGTCGCCGAGGGTGATGAAGTCACCGGCCTTGATCGCCGCCTCAATGGCGGGAATGTCGAACACCACGACCCAGTCACGCTCGTTGCGCATCATGCCGCCCAGGTCGAAGGCCTTTTCCGAGTTGTAGCAGGTGGAAGCGGCGAAACGCCCGGTGTAATCAGCATCGGTGTTATCCAGGTTGCCATCGACGATGACCTGGAAAGCCATTTCCATCTTCTCGGCATCGATGACGTTGAACATGGTGTAGGCATTTTCGCCGCTGATATCGAATGTGCTGCCGTCGTTGGGATGCGGAATCACAAACTCGGCGTTGGCGAACACGTACTTGGTGTGCGGCACTTTCTGCAGGCGCAGCCCGTGAATCGCCTGGACGTTCGGCACGGTGAGGATCTTGTCGCACTTCATGACATCGAGGCGGATACGCGCCACGCGGCTGTTGGCCTTGTCATTGATGAACAGGTATTTACCGTCGTACTTGCCGTCGGTCATGGAGATGTGCGGGTGGTGGCAGTCACCGTTGAGGTACTTGGCGCTGTCTCCCAGGATGTGCTTGCTTTCGTTGGTCAGGCCCCAGCCGGTGGCCGAATCGACGTTGAATACCGGAATACGCATCAGCTCGCGCATCGACGGCACGCCCATCACGCGCACCTCGCCCTGGTGGCCGCCGCTCCAGAAGCCGTAGTACTCATCCAGCTCGCCCGGCCCCACGTGGATCTTCGACCGCGCGTCCTTCGCCGCAGCCGCGAAAGATTCGCGCGTCATCACTGCGCCGCCGAACGCCGTGGCGGCAACCGCCGCGCCGGTCACGGCTGTCGCACCCAGGAAGCCGCGGCGGCTCAGACCGCTTTTTTCCAGCACCTCGGTGTTGCCTTTTGCCTTGTCGCTCATGGTCTGCTCCTTTCTGGATGTAATTCCAACAGTCAAGTGAAGGGTTGTTGTGTCTGGTTCAGGGTTCCACGACTTGCACGGGGATCAGCTGCGGCCCGGCCGGCGCTTTCTTGTCGCGCTTGGAGCGCTTGTTCTTGGCGATCAGCGGCGGACACTTGTCGTCATTGAAGTAGGTCATCTGGCAATCCAGGCAGTAGTGGCATTCGTTGTGGTTGATATGCCCATCCGGATGGATCGCCTGCACTTCGCACTCGTTGGCGCAGAGCTGGCACGGGTTGCCGCACTCCTTGCGCCGCTTGAGCCAGTCGAACAGGCGGAAGCGCCCGGTGATCGCCAGCCCCGCGCCCAGCGGACAGACGTAGCGGCAGAAGACCTTGCGGGTGAAAATGTTGATCACCAGCAGGAACACGGCGTAGGCGACGAACCACCACTGACGATCGAATCTGAGCGTGATGGCGGTCTTGAATGGCTCCACCTCGGCGGCCTTCTCGGCCATCGTCATGGACTCCAGCGAGATGCCGAACAGCACCAGCAGCACGATGTACTTGATCGCCCAGAGCCGCTCGTGAACGGTGAAGGGCACGTCGTACTGCGGAATCTTCAGCTTGCGCGCGGCCTCGTTGATCAGCTCCTGCAGCGCGCCGAAGGGGCACAGCCAGCCGCAGAACACGCCGCGTCCCCAGAGCAGCAAACTTGCGGCGGTGAACGTCCAGAGGATGAAGATCACCGGATCGGTCAGGAACAGCTCCCAGCGGAAGTCCTGCACCAGCGCGTGGACGAAAGTCAGCACGTTGACCACCGACAGTTGCCCCAGGGCATACCAGCCGATGAACACCACGGTGAAGATCAGATAGCCATGGCGCAGGATGCGTAGGAAGCGCGGACGCCGGGCGAAGGTGTCCTGCATGAACATGATGACCGTCAGCAGCGCCAGCGCGACCAGGATCACGCCGATCTGGAAACTCTTCTGGTACCAGATGTTGACCCACATCGGCCGGTTGGCTTCCTCGATGGCGGCCAGCTCCTCGGCGGTCGGCTGCGGGCGCTCGATGTAGTCTTCGGGAATCTGATAGGGCAGCTCGAAACTGGTGAAGATGCCGTCCACCGGACCGGTCTGGCGACGCACCAGCAACTCGAGCGTCCACGGCGTGCCCGGATCGAACCCGACGTGCTCGCGGAGGATGAAGATTGCCATTTCCTTGAAGTCCGGAATGCCTTCAGCGAACACGTCGTTGAGCCGCTGATAATCCATATCGCGGAAGCTGAGGATGTTGCCGAACTGGCGCACCTGCACCCGATCGAAGATGCCGCCGCGCACGTAACCCGAGCCCTTGAACGAGTATTCGCCGCTGCCCAGCACGGCGATGGCATGTTCGCCCGGCTTGAGGTCTTCCATCAGAAAGCGGTACTGATTGTCGCCCAGCAGGTTGCGGCCGATGGTCGGCGGATTCAGGTGGGCGGCGTAGAGGTCGATGAAGGTATCGTCGACTTCCTCGGCGGGCGCCTCGTCGATGCCTTCGGCCTTGGTGCCTTTGAACGCCTGATTGATATCGCCATTGGTCAGATGCAACCGGCGGATCGCGCCGTTGCCGGCCAGCTCCGCCCAGGTGGCGGGCTGGTAAACGTCTTCGCGGACGGTGGCCGGCTTCTGCCGGGCGTCGAGGTTGCTCTTGACCAGACCGAGAGACGCCGCCACTTCATGGGCCGAGCGCATGACGATTTCGTTGACCACCATCACCGTCACGGTCGCGCCCGTCACGGCATCGACGGTCACCGCGCTCTTGTCGCTGGAACGCCCCACCACCACACGCTGATCGGCCTTGATGCCGGCGTATTTCGCGGTGAAATCGTGCAGCTTCTGCTCGGGAATGCCGATTAGCAGGATGGGCTCGTGATGCTCCAGCACATAGGCGTCGACGATGGCGCCCCGCGGATCGAGCAGCACCTGCATGTTGAGCGGCTTGCCGGAATAGGCCGGAATGTCGGTAACCTTGACGCTCTGAAAGGCATAACCGTAGACGGTGCCCGCGCCGTCGGTGAGGGTGCGTACCTGGTAGTCGCCTTCGGGCTCGGAAATCTGGGTTACCTTCGGGAAAAACAGCTCGATGCGCTGTTGCTCGGCTTCATACTCTTTGGCTTGCAGCGTGAAGCTGCAGACCATGAGGAACACTGCGATCAGCAGGTACGCCCCCCAATTGCCGGCGATAACGGACGTACTGCGTTGGGGTTTCATGAGCGCTACCGCTTCCAATAAGGAATGTAGGAAGCATGGTAGTGACGCTGCCCTGACCTACCCTTGACCGCGATCAACCTTACCGTTGACGACTGATTTCATTGAGCCATGTCAACGAAGCGTCCAGTGCCTCTATTACTCCAAAACCTAAGCGATTGGTCCCGCGTCCATGACGTGCAGGCTCCGGCAGATACCGTGCCCCACGACACGGCATCCCCCTCCCTTGCATTACGCACTCTAGAACCTCCGAGGGGTTGCATCGAAAGGGCCAAACGGAACCGCTCAACGCCGGACAGACGGCGTGAGATAGCGATTATTCGCGAGCAAGCTCGCTCCTACGGGTAATGCGCGGTCTGCACGCTTGTAGGAGCCAGCTTGCTGGCGAAGCGCCGATGGCAAAACTCAGCGTCGACCAGGCGGCGTGAGATAGGCGGCGGTGGCGCCACGGGTGGCTTCGCTGGCCTTGATCTCCATCTTCGCGATGCTGCGCAAGTGCACCTGATCCGGGCCGTCGGCGATGCGCAGCGCGCGGCCACCGGTCCACATGTCCGCCAGCGGGGTATCCGGGGTCAGGCCCATGGCGCCGTAGACCTGGATGGCGCGGTCGACGACGCGGGTGTGCATGCGCGGCACCAACGCCTTGATCATGGAGATTTCCTTGCGTGCGGCCTTGGCGCCCACTTCGTCGATCATCCAGGCGGTCTTCAGCACCAGCAGCCGCGCCTGTTCGATCTCGATGCGCGACTCGGCGATCCAGTCGGCAACGTTGGAATACTGCTGCAGATATTTGCCGAAGGCCTTGCGCTCCTGGGCGCGCTCGACCATCAGTTCCAGCGCCAGCTCGGCCATGCCGATCGAACGCATGCAATGGTGAATACGCCCCGGCCCGAGGCGCGCCTGGGCCATCATGAAGCCGTCGCCCTCCTTGCCCAGCAAGTTGCGCGCCGGCACTCGCAGGTTTTTCAACAGCAGTTCGCTGTGGCCCTCGGGGGCGATGTGATTCATCACCGGAATGTTGCGCACCAGCTCGACGCCGGGCGTGTCGAACGGCACCAGGATCATGCTTTGCTGGTGATGGGTTTCGGCGTCGGGATCGGTCTTGCCCATCACGATCAACAGCTTGCAGTTGGGATGCGAAGCGTTGGTGATGAACCACTTGCGGCCATTGATGACGTAGTCGTCGCCATCGCGGCGGATCAGCGTCTGGATGTTGGTAGCATCCGACGAGGGCACGTCCGGCTCGGTCATGGCGAACGCCGAACGAATCTCGCCTTCGAGCAACGGCTTGAGCCAACACTCGCGCTGCTCTGGCGTGGCGAACAGGTGCAGCAGCTCCATGTTGCCGGTGTCCGGCGCATTGCAGTTGAACACCTCGGAGGCCCAGTGCACGCGGCCCATGATTTCCGCCAGCGGCGCGTATTCGAGATTACTCAGGCCCATGCCCGGCTCATCCTCACGCAACGAGGGCAGGAACAGGTTCCATAGCCCTTCCGAGCGTGCCAGCGCCTTGAGGTCTTTCATGAAAGACACCGGATACTGGCCGGCCGCGACCTCCTCATGCCAGGCACCGATACGCGGCACGATGTATTGCTCCATGAAGGCGCGCAGCTGCTGGCGCAGCGCCTCCGCGCGCGGGCTGTAGGCGAAGTTCATAGGGTACCTCTGCTGATCGTCGATGCACTCAACCTTAGACCCGTCAGCCGTGAAGGCAACGAAGGTGCAACCGCTGAATCTGGCGCAATCAGCGGCACGCGAAGCCTTTGCGCCGTTGATCAGCGTCATCCTTCGTCCACTAAGAACCTGCTAAGGCCTGCCTCGACATCGGCGTTCGCGGTAAACGACGGAAGCGCCTTCGGCGATTCCATCCTACAAGCCGCGATCTGTAGGGTGGGCTTCAGCCCACCGTAACCATGAAGACGTAACCCAATGACTCCCTACCAATGCAGATAAAACATCGCCTTGGCCAGCAGCACGATGCCGATCATCTGCAGGAAGATCGCCCAGTGAATGCGCCGGTAACGCGCCGGCGTCATGCGGCCGCTGCGCAGCAGCATGGCGACCATGCCGAAGGTGAAGAACACGCCGATCGCCAACAGGATTTTCAACGAGAGCAAGGTCCCGAAGCTGCTCGCAAACGGATTGGCCAGTGCATGACGGTGATGCCAGGCCAGACCGATGCCGGCGCCATAGACGAACAGCACGACCCAGTGCAGCACCACTCTCAGGCGCGCACCGACGGCCTTATCAACGCTCTGCATCAGATTCGGCTCGGTCTGCTGGCGAACCTGATGAAGCACCAGCACCTCAACGAATAGCGCGCCGATGAAGAAAATGGCCGCCAGCAGGTGAATCACATGCAACAGGGAATAGCTCATCGCGGCTCCGTCGGTTCCTGCCGGCCAGTTTAGGATCTGTCTCCGCTTCGCTGTAGTCGCTACGGCATCGAAGATGGCCGCCCGTACTCAGCGATTCAGCGCCGTCAGCTTGGCGCCATCACGCTCGACTTGCTGCCCGGCAACGAAGCCGTTCGCCGAGCTCCGCACCTGGGACTGGCTGCCATCTTCGGCCTCGATTATGTAGAGCGTCTGATCGAGACCGGCCGCCTGCTGCGCCCCTTGACCGACGAGATAACCCAGCCCGCCGCCAATCAATGCGCCGATCGGTCCGGCTGCCGCGCCCAGCATGAAACCACTGAGCCCTCCAAACCCGCCGCCCACGACTCGATCCTGGCGAGCCTCCACGACCTCATCGGCACCCGCCAGCGTACTGGTCAGTAACATTGCACCGGCAACCAAAGCGACTAGATTCTTCATGTGATGCTCCTTATACGCGTTATGTTTCCCTTACTCTTAGTCACGAAGCGTGCCGCTTTTTAATCTTTATTAATCAATAAGATGCAATATAACGGGTTATATAAACCTTGCCTTTAAGGGTATTTACTACCTGTATATAAGTATTTTTAACCATAATCCGATTTAGTTCCGAAACCTTAGGAGGCAGGCGATGATTCTCTGCAAACGCGCCTATGAGGCCTGCGAAACCCGCGATGGATACCGCGTTTTGGTCGACCGCCTCTGGCCACGAAACCTGCGCAAGGAAGACCTGGCGCTGGACAACTGGCTGCGGGAACTGGCGCCCTCGGCGGCGCTGCGCCAAGCGTTCAAGCATGATGGGTTGGGCTTCGATGCCTTTCATGAGCGTTATCGCCAAGAGCTGGCCGCCCACCCAGAGCACTGGTGGCCGTTGCTGGACATCGCCATGAAGGGCCCGCTGACGCTGCTTTACGCCGCTCGCGACGAGCAGCAGAACAATGCGCGGGTGTTGGCAGAATGGCTGGAGGAAGAGTTGGAGCGCCGCGGTGCGCCGAGCTCGCCGACGTGCTATGCCGGCGAGCGGATGTCGTGAGGTCCGTCGCGACGGCGACGGACGGAACAGCCTTAGTGTTTGCGATTCACCGTCAGCGCCGCACGGATGACGTCGGCGCCAATCTCCGCTTCATAGGACTGCCACACCGGCATCATCTTCTCGCGCCAGGCCTGGCGCTGCTCGGGCGTGAGGGTAATCAGCTTGCTGCTGCCGCTCGCGAGGATCCGATCACGGTCGCGCTGGTTGAGCGCCGCCGCTTCGCGATTCACCGCCTGGGTCACTTCGAGGATGATGCCTTCGAGCTCTGAGCGCACCGCGAATGGCATGCTCATCCAGAACTTAGAACTGGTCACCAGCATGTAATTGAGCACACCGTGATTGCTCTCGGTGATGAACGGTTGAACCTTGTGCATGTTCTGGCTGGCGATGTTGGACCAGGGGTTTTCCGCGCCCTGCACCACACCGCTTTGCAGCGACTTGTATACCTCGGCGAAGGGCAGTACTACCGGCTTGGCCCCAACCGCGTTGAACTGCGCTTCCAGCACCGCCGATGGCTGTATGCGGAAGGCGAGCCCGCTGGCATCTTCGGGCAGGCGCAGGGCCTGGGTGGAGGAAAACTGCTTCAAGCCGTTGTTCCAGTACGCCAGGCCATAGATGCCGGAGCCGGCCATCGAGCGCAACAATTCACGGCTCATCTCGCGCTGCTGGAACCGCTGAACCGCCGCCTGATCGTCGAACAGGAACGGCAGATCGAATACCTGCAGCTTCTTCGTGTACTGGCCGAATTTGGACAGCGAAGGCGCAAGGATCTGAACTTCGTTGTTCAGCAGCGCCTGCATTTCGTCGGCATCGCCGACCAGCGTCGAGTTCGGATACACCTCGACCTTCACCTTGCCAGCCAGGCGCTCGTGGGCCAGCTTCTGGAACAGCAACGCCCCCTTGCCCTTGGGCGTGTCATCGGCCACCACGTGAGCGAACTTGATGACGAAGGGTTCCCCTTCAGCCGCTGTGGCCGGGGCACTCAACCAATACAGGGCTACGACCAGCGCAGCGACACAAGACTTGAACATTTGTCCCCCAAATAGGAAAAGCTCGACCTCGGCGCCTCGTAAGCACCGTTCGAGTGGTTTTATCGATCGTGGTCGGACCCAACACGCGCGGTCGGTCCATTTCAACGTGAATGGCCCGCTCATCACGGCAACGGAGCGCCGGCGGCTGGCCTTTATTGGAATGAGGATCGTGAAACACCGATGCTAGAGCGGTATTTCACGAAAGGTGGGAGTTTTCGGCATAGGCGCACATGACACAAGCGCAGGAAGTCCAACCAGCTCTCAAAACGGCATATTGCATTTATCGGACTGACCGAACTTTCACACCGCCAAGCACTTCTACTGGCCAACATAAAGCCAACGGCCAATGCCATGAACCAACGCTCGCCGAACCCGCAACCCACGATTGTCGACTGCCTGATCATTGGTGGCGGCCCGGGTGGACTGACCGCAGCGCTTTACCTGGCGCGCTTCCGGCGCAGCTGCCTGGTAGTCGATGCCGGTTCCAGCCGCGCCTCGTGGATCCCGCGATCGCACAACTACCCAGGCTTTCCACCGGGCATCAACGGCAATGATCTGCTGGTAAGGTTGCGCGAGCAGGCCAGCGGTTACGGTGCCAGGCTCGAACACGGCCGGGTCGAGCTCATCGAGCCGCATGCGGAGGGCTTCAGCGTGCGCTATGGCGATCAAAGTTGCGTGGCCCGGCGCATCATTCTTGCCACGGGCATCGAGGACACGCTGCCGGATATGCCCGACGTCGAGCAGGCCATCGCCGAAGGCAAAGTGCGGCTATGCGCCATCTGCGACGGCTACGAGGTAAAGGGGGACAACGTCGCGGTCTATGGTGAAGCAGAGTGCGCCATCGGCCACGCGGTGTTCCTGCGCACCTTCAGCGATCGCGTCACCGTCGTGGTGCATGGCGAGCAGGATGCCTGCGATCAGGCCATCGCCCTGGCCGAGCATTACGACATCCGCCTGATCAGCGATCGCGTCGAGGCCCTGCGCCCTTGCGAGACCGGCATCGAGCTGATCACCTGCAACGGTGACGTCCACCATTTCGACATCATCTACCCCAGCCTTGGCGCGCGTTTTCGTTCTGATCTCGCCCTGCAATTGGGCGTGGATTGCGACGAGTGCGGCGGCGTGCGGGTCGACGATCATCTGCAAACCTCGATGCGCGGACTCTATGCCATCGGCGATGTGACCATGGGCCTGAAACAGATGAGCGTCGCCATCGGCCAGGCCGCCCAGGCAGCCACCGCGGTGCACAACAGCCTGGAAGCCAAACCCTGGGGCGGACCGAGCCGATAACGGCGCCGCGCCGGCGATGCCTTCAGCTCGGCAAGCAGGCATACTTCGGGCCTCGACCGAGGCCCGAACAGCATGCGCATCCACGTTACCTTCATCGACCGCATCGGCATCACCCAAGAGGTGCTCGCCCTACTGGTGGCGCGCAACCTGAACCTCGACGCCGTGGAGATGGTGCCGCCCAACGTCTATATAGACGCGCCGGCGATCGATGCGCACGTGCTCGACGAGCTGCGCCAGGCGCTGCGCGGCGTACGGGGCGTGCAGGACATCCAGGTGGTTGGCATGCTGCCCGGTCAGCAGCGCCGCCTGCAGCTCGACGCGCTGCTGCACGCCATGCCGGACCCGCTGATGGCGGTCGATGGCGACGGCAAGATCCTCATGGCCAACCCGGCGCTGATCAGCCTGGTCGGGCTCGACCCCGAAGGCCAATTCGTCGGCGAGCTGTTCGAAGCCCCAGAGCTGCAGGCCGCGATGCTCGAGCAGGGCTTTCGTCTGCCGATGCGCGAAATCATCTTCAATGGCCAATCCCTGCTGATCGACGTGATGCCGATCGCCGAAACACTCATGGCAGACGGCACTCAGCCGGCGGCCGGCGCCCTGCTCACGCTCTACGCACCCAGCCGTCTCGGGGAACGCCTGGCCGCGCTGCACCCGCACCATGCGGAAAGCTTCGATGCGCTGCTCGGCGACTCGCCAGCGATCCGCACAATCAAGGCCCGCGGCAAGCGCGTCGCGGCACTCGATGCGCCCTTGCTGATCCAGGGCGAAACCGGTACCGGCAAGGAATTGATCGCCCGCGCCTGCCACGCCGCCAGCCCACGCAGCAACGCGCCCTTTCTCACGCTCAGCTGCGCGGCCGTGGCGGAGAACCAGGCCGACGGCGAACTGTTCGGCTATGCGCCAGGCGCCGCGAACGCGGCTCAGCGCAGCGGCAAGCCCGGCCTATTGGAGCTGGCCAATGGCGGCACGGTTTTTCTCGACGAGATCGCCGAGATGTCGCCTTACCTGCAGGCCAAGCTGATGCACTTTCTCAGCGAGGGCAGCTTCCGGCGTATCGGCGGTGAACGCGAAATTCGCGTCGATGTGCGCATCCTCAGCGCCACTCACCGCGACCTGGAACAGCTGGTTGGTGAGGAAACGTTCCGCGAGGATCTCTTCTACCGGCTCAACGTCCTCAACCTGAACGTCCCACCGTTGCGCGAGCGCGGCGAAGACATCCTGTTGCTGGCCCGGCACTTCCTGCTGCAGGCCTGCACTCAGATCCAGCGCCCGCCATGCAGGCTTGCGCCCTCGACTTACCCGGTGTTGCTCGGCAACCCCTGGCCCGGCAACGTGCGACAGTTGCAGAACATCATTTTCCGCGCCGCGGCGATGTCCGACAGCGGCATGATCGGCCTCGACGACCTGGATATCGCCCGCACCAAGCTGGCCTGCCAGGACGATGAAATCTCCAGCCTCAGCGAAGCCATGGACGCCTTCGAACGCTCGATCCTGGAAAAGCTCTACACGAGCTATCCCTCTACCCGGCTGCTGGCGGCGCGGCTGAAAAGCTCGCACAGCGCCATCGCCATGCGCCTGCGCAAGTACGGTATCGGCGGCTAGGATTTGCAAGCACACCACTCTCCGTAGGGTGCGCTCCGCGCACCGCAAAGTAGTGCGCTCGCTTGCCCCTAGATCCTTCCCTCAGTCCCGATCGGTGCGCGGAGCGCACTCTACAAGCGCTGGCCTTTCGAGCCCAGACATCAAGCTGAGCTGCCGTTAACGTAACCTTTGGGAACAGCGCTTTCGCTCGGCCTGTGCACATTCGCCTCAGCGATCATCACCCACCTGTACTTCTATCGATACGCCGTACCTAAACCAATACAGGCGGCTTTTCTCAACCAATCTCGCGCTACGCGATACAGCTGTATCGAATGTAATACAAAGAGCATCAACGCTCAGTTTCTACTTATTTTTAACTTACTGATTTACAACGAATTCCATAAAAGCTGGCATCCCGCTTGCGTCGTTGTCACACACGGAGTCCGAATGGCCTGGTCGTTTCGCTAAAGAACATAGCTCAGGCCAGTCAGAAATCCGGACAAGTGCCTCGCCGCACCCCGACACGCCGTAACCACAAGAACAAACGGAGTCGACATGCAATTCCTCAATGATCTGGTCAATAAAATCAACGCGCTGGTATGGGGTCCACCGACTCTGGTGCTGGTCTTAGGCACCGGGCTGTTCCTGATGATCAGCCTCAAGTTCATGCCTTGGCGCACCATCCCACGCGGCTTCCGCCTGTTGTGGCAGGGACGTAAGAACGAACCCGGCGCCGAAGGTGAAATCAGCCCGTTCCAAGCGCTGATGACCTGCCTGGCCGCTACCGTGGGGACCGGCAATATCGCTGGCGTGGCCACTGCCATCTTCCTCGGCGGGCCGGGTGCGCTGTTCTGGATGTGGTGTACCGCGCTGGTGGGCATGGCGACCAAATACTGCGAAGTTGTGCTGGCGGTGCACTACCGCGAGAAGGACGACCGCGGCGAGCACGTTGGCGGCCCGATGTACGCCATCAAGAACGGCCTGGGCAAGAAGTGGCTGTGGCTCGGGGGCGCCTTCGCCATCTTCGGCGGCCTGGCCGGTTTCGGCATTGGCAACATGGTGCAGGTCAACAGCATGGCCCATGCCATGGAGACGACCTTCGGCGTACCGATGTGGCTCACTGGCGTGGTCTCGATGGCCATCGTCGGCCTGGTGATCCTTGGCGGCATCAAGCGCATCGGCAAAGTCGCCGCGGCGCTGGTGCCCTTCATGTGCGTGGCGTACATCATCGCCGCCCTGGTGGTACTGGTGGTCAACGTCGACGCCATCCCCGGTGCGTTCGCGCTGATCTTCGAATCCGCTTTCAACCCGGTGGCGGCCACGGGTGGCTTTGCCGGCGCGGCGGTGATCGCGGCGATTCGCTTCGGCGTGGCACGCGGTATCTTTTCCAACGAAGCAGGCCTCGGCACCGCCGGTATCGCCCAGGCCGCAGGCACCAGCAAATGCCCGGTTCGCTCCGGCCTGATCGGCATGCTGGGCACGTTCATCGACACCATCATCATCTGCACGATGACCGGCCTGGCGATCATCTGCTCCGGCGTCTGGACCAGCGGCGAGAGCGGCGCGGCATTGTCGGCGGCGGCCTTCGAATCAGCGATGCCCGGTTTCGGCGGCGCCATCTTGACCATCGCGTTGGTGGTCTTTGCCTTTACCACCATTCTCGGCTGGAGCTACTTCGGCGAGAAATGCTGGGAGTTCCTAGTGGGCACCAAGGCCGTCTGGCCGTTCCGGGTGGTCTGGGTGCTGGCAGTGCCCTTCGGCGCGGTGGCCCAGCTGGACTTCGCCTGGCTGGTCGCCGACACCCTCAATGGACTGATGGCGATCCCGAACCTGATCTCGCTGCTGCTGCTGAGCCCCGTGGTGGTCAAGCTGACCAACACCTACTTTGCCGAACGCAAAGCCCAGGAAACACTCGCCAGCGTTCCTCGCTGATCGGCTGTCTAAGCTAATGGCAGGCCCCAAGGGTCTGCCATTTTTCTTCAGCGAGCGTCGTCCATGTCCCTCAGCACCTTCGATCTGTTCAAGATCGGCATCGGTCCCTCCAGTTCACACACCGTCGGCCCCATGAGCGCGGCGGCACGGTTCGCCGCAGGCCTGAAGCAGGACGGCTTGCTGGACGCGACCGAGCGCGTGCGGGTCGAGCTGTACGGCTCGCTCGGCGCAACCGGCAAAGGCCACGGCAGCGATAAAGCGGTGATCCTAGGCCTCGAAGGCGAACAGCCGGAAAAGGTCGACACCACTCTCATCCTGGAACGTCTGGCGGCGATTCGCAAAAACGGCACCCTGCGTCTGCTGGGTGAAAAGCCGATCCGTTTCGTCGAGAAAGAACATTTGGCGATGATTCGCAAGCCGTTGGATTTCCACCCCAACGGCATGGTGTTTCGCGCCTTCGACGCCGCCGGGTTGCAAATCCGCAGCCGCGAGTATTATTCGGTGGGCGGCGGTTTCGTGGTCGACGAAGAGGCGGCCGGCACCGACCGCATCGTCGAAGACCGCACGCCCCTGCCCTACCCCTTCCGCACCGCCCGCGAGTTGCTGGCGCTGTGCGACGCCCACGGCTTGTCGATCAGCCAACTGATGCTGGCCAACGAAGCGGCCTGGCGCCCGGAAGCGGAAACCCGCGCACGACTGCTGCAGATCTGGCAGGTCATGCAGGACTGCGTAAGCGCCGGCTGCCGCACCGAAGGCATTCTGCCCGGCGGGCTCAAGGTCGAACGCCGCGCCGCCCGGTTGTACCGCCAGCTCAGCGAAAACCCAGAAGCCAACCTGCGCGACAGCCTCAACGTGCTCGACTGGGTCGATCTGTACGCCTTGGCCGTAAACGAGGAAAACGCTGCCGGCGGCCGGGTGGTGACCGCACCGACCAATGGCGCCGCCGGAATCATCCCGGCGCTGCTGCATTATTACGTGCGCTTCGTGCCCGGCGCCGACGAAGACGGCGTGGTGCGTTTTCTGCTCACGGCGGCGGCCATCGGCATTCTCTACAAGGAGAACGCCTCGATCTCAGGCGCCGAAGTGGGCTGCCAGGGCGAAGTGGGCGTCGCCTGCTCAATGGGCGCCGGCGCGTTGTGCGAAGTGCTCGGCGGCACGCCACAGCAGGTGGAGAACGCCGCCGAAATCGGCATGGAACACAACCTCGGCCTGACTTGCGATCCGGTCGGCGGCCTGGTGCAGGTGCCTTGCATCGAGCGCAACGCCATGGGCTCGGTGAAGGCCATCAACGCCGCCCGCATGGCCCTGCGCGGCGACGGCAGCCATTTCATCTCGCTGGACAAGGTCATCCGCACCATGCGCCAGACCGGCGCCGACATGAAGAGCAAATACAAGGAAACCGCGCGCGGCGGGCTGGCTGTCAACATCATCGAATGTTGAAGCGACAAGCGACGGAAGCGCCTACGGCGATCCCGTCCTACAAAACACCCGCGACGCCCCGTCAACGTAGGCTGGATTAGCCGAAGGCGTAATCCGGCGGTCGCGCGTCCTCACCGCAGCGGCAAGCTGTCCGTCAGCCGACATTGCCTTGCTCCTGTGCAGCCTCTTTCGCGGCAAGCGACGGAAGCGCCTGCGGCGATTCCATCCTACAAAGCACCCACGACGCCGAGCCAACGTAGGTTGGATTAGCCGAAGGCGTAATCCGACAGCCCGAAGGAGGCAATCCGACGCGCCGAAGCTTTATCATCCGGGCTGTCCGTCGCGACGAAGGACATATTTCGCCTCGGCATTGTCGTTAACACAGGCGCCCCTGCCGTCAATGGATCGTCACACAGAGGAACCGATGAGCAACCCCAATGAACCATCGACCCCGAAGAACCTGAGCATGGCTCGCAGCACCCTGGATTTTCCCGTGGTCGGTATCGGTGCCTCAGCCGGTGGCCTCAAGGCTCTCATGAGCCTGTTCGAACAGATGCCCAGCGACAGTGGTATGGCGTTCGTGGTGATCATGCATCTCTCGCCGACGCATGAAAGCAACGCCGATAGCATTCTGCAAAACAAGACACGCATGCCGGTGATTCAGGTGACGCAGCCGGTGCCCATCGAGCGCAACCGGATCTATGTGATCCCGCCGGCCCTCGACCTGTCGATGAATGACGGCTATCTGCGGCTGACCAAGCCCACTCGCGAACGCGGCGTGCAGGTCGCCATCGACCTGTTCTTTCGTGCGCTGGCCGACGTCCATCACACCCACGCCATCGGCATCGTATTGTCCGGCGCTGGCGCGGATGGTTCGGTCGGCCTGTCCCGCATCAAAGAACAGGGCGGCGTGACCATGGCGCAGTCTCCCGACGATGCCGAATACGACTCCATGCCGCGCAGCGCTATCGAAACCGGCATGGTCGACATCGTGCTGCCGGTGCTGGAGATGCCCCAGCGGCTGATGGAGCTGAGCCGCAACATGCAGACGATGGTGCCGCCGATCGAGTCCCCGGCTGCAGCCGAACAAGCCTCAACGCACACGCCGACCCAAGCAAGCGAAGCGGCCCTGCATGACATTCTTGGTCTGCTGCGCAGCCGCACGGGCCATGATTTCCGCCACTACAAGCAAGCCACCGTGTTGCGGCGGGTCGAGCGTCGCCTGCAGGTCAATGCCGTCCACGACATGGCCGGTTACGCCCAACTGCTGAACGACCGGCCAGAGGAAACCCCGGCGCTGCTGGCCGATATGCTGATCGGCGTCACCAACTTCTTTCGCGACCAGGAGGCCTTCGAAGCGCTGGAGCGTGACATCATCCCGCAGCTGTTCGAGGAAAAGGCCTTGCTCGGCGAAAGCGACGCACTGCGTATCTGGTCCGCCGCCTGCTCCACCGGCGAAGAGGCCTACTCGTTGGGCATGCTGTTTACCGAGTACGTCGAACGCAACGGCCTGCGCGCCGATGTACAGGTCTTCGCCACCGACATCGACGACCACGCGCTGGAAATCGCCCGCGCCAGCGTCTATCCCGAAGCAATCGTCACAGACGTGCCACCAAACCGGCTGCAGCAGTACTTCACCAAGGAACAGAACCGTTATCGCCTGCGCAAGGAGCTGCGCGAGCGGATCCTGTTCGCGCGCCACAACATTCTGCGCGACCCGCCCTTCTCGCGGCTGGACCTGATTTCGTGCCGCAACCTGCTGATCTACCTTGACCGGGACATCCAGAGCGAAGTGCTGCGCATGTTCCACTTCGCCCTCAACCCAGGCGGCTATCTGTTTCTCGGCAACTCCGAGACGGCGGACATCTGCTCGCATCTGTTCGCCCCCGTGGACAAGAAAAACCGTATTTACCGCGCCCGGGATATCGGCAACCAGCGACGCGTGCCGATGCCCTCGTTGCAGAACTTTTCCACCACCTCGCCCACTCGCGTTTCCGGCACGGCTATGGCCCGCCGCAGCAAGTTCTCCTTCGCCTATGCTCATCAGCGCGCGCTGGAGCAGTACGCACCGCCCAGCGTAATCGTCAATCACGATTCGGAAATCGTCCATTTATCCGACCGTGCTGGCCACTTTCTGCGCTACGTCAGCGGTGAACCCTCGCTCAACCTGACGACCCTGGTGCAGCCCGAGCTGCGGCTGGCACTGCGTAGTGCGCTGTATCAGGCCGTGCAAACCGGCAAGTGCATCGAGGCCAGGCGAATCAGCCTGGAGCGCGAGGGGCACCACTTTTTCATCGATATGACGGTACGCCCGTTCCGCGACGACGAAGCGAGCGCCGACTACCTGCTGGTGCTCTTCGATGAAATCGAAGATCTCTCCGATAAGCGCCCCGCGACATCCCAAGGGGACGCCAACGACAGCGAGCTGACGCAGCTTCAGGTCGAGCTGCAACAGACCAAGGAGCAGCTGCAGCTGACCATCGAGCACTCGGAGACCTCCAACGAGGAGCTGCGCGCGTCCAACGAAGAATTGCAGGCCATCAACGAAGAGCTGCGTTCGGCCAGTGAGGATCTGGAAACCAGCAAGGAAGAGCTGCAGTCGATCAACGAAGAATTGATCACGGTTAACGCCGAACTCAAAAGCAAGGTCGATGAAACCAGCAAGATCAACGACGACCTGCAGAATCTGATTTCCTCCACTGATATCGCCACGCTGTTCGTCGACCGCCACATGCGCATCAAGTGGTTCACCCCACGCGCTCAGGACATCTTCAACGTGATTGACAGCGATGCCGGTCGCTCGCTGCTCGACATCACTCATCGCCTCGATTACCCAACGCTGTACAGCGACGCCTCCGAGGCCTTCGGCGAGCTACAGCTGGTCGAGCGCGAGGTCAGGAGTCTGGAACACAAGTGGTACATGGCGCGCTTCCTGCCGTACCGCACCACCGACGATCGCATCCAGGGCGCGGTGCTGACCTTCATCGACATCACCGCCCGGCGCAACGCCGAAGAGCGCGTGCGAGCCGGCGAGGCACACATGAGACTGCTGGGGCAGAGTATGCGCGGCTTCGCCATCATCACGACGGACCTGCAGGGCAAGATGACCGCCTGGAACCGTGGCGCCGAGTCCATCTTCGGCTACAGCGAACAGGAAGTGATCGGTCAGTGCATCGACCTCATCTACACCGCAGCGGACCGTGAAGTAGGCGTACCTGAGGGCGAGCGCAAGCGCGCGCTGGAGCAAGGCCAGGCCACCGACGAGCGCTGGCATCTACGCAAGGATGGCTCGCAATTCTTCTGCAGCGGGCTGGTCAACCCACTGGTCGACAGTGCGGGCAACATGATGGGGTTCGCCAAGATCGGCCGCGACCTCACCGAACAGCAGCGGATCAATAGCCTGCGTGCCAGCGAGCTGGAAAGCATCCAGGCCGCGAGCCTGCAGAAGGATGAATTCTTCGCCGTGCTTTCCCACGAGCTGAAGCATCCGCTCAATCTGATCCAGCTCAACACCGATCTCATTGCCCGTTCACAGGTCGTCAAGAACGCCACCAGCCTGTCCAAGGCCACGCAGTCCATACAAAGCGCGGTGCGCAGCCAGTCGCGGATCATCGACGACCTGATGGATGTCTCACGCATTCGCACCGGCAAGCTCAAGCTGCACTTCATCACGCTGCACTATCAAGATTTGCTTCGAGGCATCGAATCGGTATTCCTGCCGCTGGTAGAGGGTGAGAGGGTGGCCTTCGACACCTTCAAATCCGAGGAACCGCTGTATATCCATGCCGACCCGACGCGTCTCGAGCAGATCATCTGGAACTTGTTGAACAATGCCTGGAAGTTCACCAAGGGTGGCGATCGCATTTGCCTGCAGCTCGAGCGCGAAGGCGATCAGGCGCGTCTGGATGTGATCGACACCGGCGTGGGAATCGCCGAAGAGTTCCTTCCCAAGGTGTTCGACATGTTCGGCCAGGCCGATATGCAGCACGCGCAGCGCTCCAAGCATGGCCTGGGAATCGGGCTGGCGCTGGTCAAGCAACTGGTCGAAGCCCACAACGGGCGTATCGAAGCCCACTCGGAAGGCATTGGCCGTGGCGCTCGTTTCAGCGTCTGGCTACCGGTGCATCTACAGACCGAAATGGCACTCGGCGAACTGACCGGCGCCGGAGAGGCGGGCGGGCTGGCGAGCATCAGGATTCTGCTGGTCGATGACTCGCCCGACATTCTCGACACCATGCGCGAACTGCTGGAAAGCGAAGGCGCGAACGTCACCACCGCAGACGGTGGTGACCAGGGCATTGAACTGGCCGAGGCCACGCGCTTCGACATCATCATCTCCGACATCGGCATGCCGGGCATCGACGGCCACAAGATGATGAACGAGATACGCCACGGCGACACCAACGCCACCACCCCAAGCATCGCCCTGACCGGTTACGGCACCCTGCGCGACGTGGAAAAGGCCAAGGCTGCAGGCTTTACCCAGCACCTGCGTAAGCCGATCGACCTGCAGGCGTTGATCGATGCGGTGACTCAGGCGGTGCATTGAGGCCCGCCTCGGTACTGCCCATAGGTTCAGCGCCCTAGTCGTCCGACGACTAGCAGCCATCGCATCGCTTCCATTCTACAAAGCGACGCATGATCGCGCCGGATCAAGCAACCTACTTTGCTAGCCAAATGCCATAGAAGATGCGAGCTAAGGCTTCCGTCCCACTATGTGGGCTGCTCGTTACATCTTTTTAGCTGCGAGGAGAAAAAGCGTCGAATGACATTGCAATACAACTAGTCATATGATGTCTTACATCTCGCAGTTCCTTCTACAACAATAATTCGGAGATCAACTCATGGCCCGCTCGGACGCCATTGATAAAGTCCTTCCCGCCCACTCGTCCTCGCGACTGGGAAAAATCGTCAAATTGCTCGGCCCCGGTATCATCGCCGTGCTCTCCTGGCTGGGCGCCGGGGATCTGATCACCTCGTCTGTTGCCGGCGCCAACTATGGCTACGCGATGATGTGGGTGCTGGCCGGTTCGCTGCTGCTGCGCTTTCTGATCGTCAACATGATTGCGCGCTTCCAGCTCTGCAATAACCAAGGCATGACCATCCTTGGTGGCTATGCCCAGCTTCACCCGGCATTCGCCTGGTTCATGTTCGTCTACGCGCTGTTCATGGGACATCTGATGAACGCCTACATGATCAAAGGCGCCGGCGAAGCTCTCTCTACGCTGCTGCACATCGACCGTCCGCTGCTCTGCTCGGTCGCCGTGGTAATCGGCGTCTGGCTAGTGGTCGGGCGCAGCATTTACGCACTGATTGAGGGCGTGATGAAGGTGCTGCTAGCAATCATGACGCTGGCCTTCCTGTCGCTGGCCATCATGGCCGGGCCGGACGTCGGCGGCATCATCTCCGGCACCTTCGGCTTCAGCATCCCGAGCGACCAGGGCGTGCATGGCGCCTTGCTGGTGGCCGTCTCGGTGATCGGCGCGGTCGCCGGCTCGATCGCCAACTTCGTGCACCCCTACGTTATGAAGGAAAAGGGCTGGACCGGGCCGCAGCACAAGCGCATGCAGCGCAACGACCTGCTGTTCGCGGTGTTCATCGGCATCCTGATCAACCTGGCGATCTGGGTGGTCGGCGCGGAAATCCTGCGGCCCAACGGGCTGAAGGTCGAAACGCTCGACGACCTGGGCGCAGCGCTGGAAATGTTCTTCGGCCCGGCCGGCTGGTATGTGTTCTTCATCGGCGTGTTTGCCACCCTGTTCGCTAGCGTGGTGGGCAAGACGACCGCCTTCCCGATGCTGATCGTCGACGCCCTGCACTACTCGGCACCGTCCCGCCGTGCGCGCTATGGCGAGAAGTTCCAGAGCGATCCGCTGCACAAGTGGTTCATGCTCTTTGTGCTGGTCACGCCGCTGGTCTGGTCACTGCCAGGCATGCCCGACTTCGTGACGCTGACCATCGGTGTGAACGCGCTGAATATCGTGGGCCTACCGATCATCTCGATAGGCCTGCTGATCATGTCCAACCAGAAGAAGCTGCTCGGCGAATATCGCAACAACCTGTTCGAGAATATCGCTCTAGGTCTGGCGACAATCCTCGCGGTGTGGGTCGCCATCCAGCTCGGAACCGATTTGCTGGCGTGACTGCGATCGCGGCGCGGGTGGCTCTGACGGCCCCCGCGCTCACCGCATCGTATGCACTACCCCCCACCGCCGCGCGTGCTGCCGATGCCGTATTCACGCAATTTGTTGGCCACGGTGGTATGCGACACGCCCAATCGCTTACCTAGTAGGCGACTGCTTGGGTGGCGTTGGTAAAGCTCTTCCAGCACGGTTTTCTCGAAGCGGCCAAGGATGCTGGAAAGATCGCCGTCCAGGGAAAACTCACCCAGCGGCTGCGGCGCGCCGTAATCAGGCAGGCGGATGTGCTCCGGCTTGATCACCCCGCCCTCGCAGAGTGAAACCGCCTGAAACAGCGTGTTCTCCAGTTGCCGTACGTTCCCCGGCCAGTGATAGCCGGCCAGCCGCTCCAGCGCTTGCGGTGACAGGCTCGGCAGCGCGCAGCCGATCTGCCGGCTGGCCTGATCGAGAAAGTGCAGCGCCAGCGGTTCGAGCCCGTCGAGGCATTCGCGCAGCGGTGGGATGTGCAGCGACAGCACGTTGAGCCGGTGATACAGATCCTGGCGAAACTCACCCTTGGCGCAGAGCTCGGACAAATCCAGCTGCGTCGCGCAGACCACCCGCACGTCCAGATATACCTCCTCGTCGCTGCCCACCCGGCGGAAACAGCCGTCCTGTAGAAAGCGCACCAGTTTGGCCTGTAGCCGCGTACTCATCTCACCGACGCCATCGAGGAACAGCGTGCCGCCGGAGGTCAGCTCCAGCAGGCCGAGCTTGCCTTCCGGGCGCGCGCCTTCGAAGGCGCCAGGGCCGTAGCCGAACAGCTCGGTTTCGGCCATGGACTCCGGCAAACCGGCGCAGTTGAGCGCCATGAACGGCGACTGCCCGCGCGGGCTGGATAGATGGCAGGCGCGCGCCAGCAGCTCCTTGCCGGTGCCGGTCTCGCCCTCGATCAGCAACGGCGCATCCAGCGGCGCCATGCGCCGCGCCTCACGAACCACCGCAGCCATCACTTTCGAGCTTTGGAAGATACTGTCGAAGCCGCGCAATTCTTGTTTGCGCACGTTATAGATGCGCTCACCCACGCGGTCGGCGCGGTGCAGCGTCAGTACCGCACCGGCCAGGGCTTCGCTGTCGTCGTGCTCCGATTGCAGCGGCGCGATGTCGGCGAGGAACACGTCGCCCTTGATGGTCACCCGCAAGCCGTTGATGCGCGCCTTGTTCGCCCGCACCAACTCCGGCAGGTCGAAGTCCTCGGCGTAGCGCGACAGGCTCATGCCCGGCACCTCATCGACGCGCACGCCCAACAACTGGGCAGCCGCGCGGTTCGCTGCGACGATGGCGCCGGCCATGTCGATCGACAGCACCGGAAACTCCAGCGCGCCGAGCAGCGCATTGAGCTCCAGCGAATGCCGCTCGCTGGGCATCAGGCCGACCTTGCGCACCTCGAACACGCCCTGCAGCGCCTCGATCTTCGGGCGCAACGCCTGCAGCTGAAGGTTCATCAGATTGGGGCAATGCAGGTAGACCGCATTGCCATGCTCGCCGCCCACCTCGCCGCGTGCGACGTTGATGCCGTAGTCGACCAGCAATTCGAGCATGTCTCGGAGGATACCGATGCGGTTCTGGCAAAGAATCCTGATTCGCATGTGAACCTGTCCTTTTCGTTTCGGCCGCAACTTTCTGCTGCTCGCTCTTGTTTGTCGTCAAGATTATTTGACAGTACTGCTGGTCGACAAGGCGATAGAGTAGTTAATGCGACGATTCGTAAGCGTTTCTTTACGAATCACCCGAACCATCCCGTCAAGAGCATCCACCACGCACTTCCATACGTTGCGCTGCCGCTATCAGATGAAGGGCATCCAAAACAAAAAAGTCTCAGGCGGCCATCCCGCTCAGGAGGTCAGATGAAAACTACGAAGTACGTCGCCCGCGAACCGGACGCGCACGGCCATATTCATTACCCCGACGCCGAACACGCCGTCTGGCAGACCCTGATCGAACGCCAGCTGAAGCTCCTCGACGGTCGCGCCTGTCAGGAATATCTGGACGGCATCGAGCAGCTTGCCCTGCCCCACGACCGAATTCCGCAGCTGAACGAGATCAACCGCGTCTTACAGGCGACCACTGGCTGGCAGGTGGCACGCGTGCCGGCGCTGATTCCTTTTCAGACCTTTTTCGAACTGCTGGCCAGCAAGCGCTTTCCCGTCGCAACCTTCATTCGCACCCCGGAAGAGCTCGATTATCTGCAGGAGCCCGACATCTTCCACGAGATCTTCGGTCACTGTCCGCTGCTGACCAACCCCTGGTTCGCCGAATTCACCCACACCTACGGCCAGCTCGGTCTCAAGGCCAGCAAGGAAGAGCGCGTGTATCTCGCGCGGCTGTACTGGATGACCATTGAGTTCGGCCTGGTGGAGACATCAGCCGGCCGACGCATCTATGGTGGCGGCATCCTTTCCTCGCCGAAGGAGACGCTCTACAGCCTCTCCGACGAGCCCGAGCATCAGATGTTCAATGTGGTCGAAGCCATGCGCACGCCCTATCGCATCGACATCCTGCAACCTGTGTATTTCGTCCTGCCGGAGCTGAAAAGGCTGTTCGACGTCGCCCATGAAGACATCATGGGCCATGTGCGCACCGCCATGCAGCTGGGCCTGCACCAGCCGAAATTTCCGCCGAAAGCGGCATGACGTGAACCGCACGGCGTAATCGTAGGGTGGGCTTTAGCCCACCAATGCCACATCTGGGCTAAAAAACGGTGGGCTGAAGCCCACGCTACGCGTCCACCTACAAGCCCAGACCATTAACAACGAACAACACAAGGACCGACCATGACCGCCCTCACCCAAGCCCACTGCGAAGCCTGCCGCGCCGACGCGCCCAAGGTATCCGATGACGAGCTGGCCGAACTGATCAAGCAGATCCCGGATTGGAACATTGAAACCCGCGACGGCCACATGGAGCTGGAGAAGGTCTTCGCGTTCAAGAACTTCAAGCACGCCCTGGCCTTCACCAATGCCGTCGGCGAGATCGCCGAGGCCGAGGGCCATCATCCCGGTTTGCTCACCGAGTGGGGCAAGGTCACCGTGACCTGGTGGAGCCACTCGATCAAAGGCTTGCACCGCAACGACTTCATCATGGCCGCGCGCACCGATGAGGTAGCCAAGACAGCCGAGGGCCGCAAGTGAAACAGTTCAGCGACGTGGCGCGGGTCCCCGGCGACCCCATTCTCGGCCTGCTCGATGCCTACCGTGCCGACCCGAACCCGGCCAAGCTCGACCTGGGCGTTGGCGTCTACAAGGACGCCCTGGGCCTGACGCCGATCCCCAAGGCGGTGAAGCTGGCCGAGCAGCGGCTGATCGACAGCGAGCAGACCAAGAGCTACATCGGTGGCCATGGCGATCCTCTGTTTGGCGAGCAGCTTCTGCGTCTGGTCCTGGGCGAAGGCTCACCAGCCCTGGTCGAGAACCGCGCCGGCTGTACCCAGACGCCCGGCGGTACCGGCGCGCTGCGGCTGGTGGGCGATTTCATCGCCAAATGCCTGCAGGGCCGTAGCCTCTGGCTCAGCGACCCGACCTGGCCAATCCATGAAACTCTGTTCGCAGCGGCACAGCTAAAGGTCGAGCACTATCCCTATGTGAATGCGCAGAACCGCCTGGACGTGCCGGCCATGCTCGCCGCGCTGGAGCAGATTCCCAGCGGCGACGTGGTGCTGCTGCACGCTTGCTGCCACAACCCCACCGGCTACGACCTGAGCCAGGACGACTGGCGTCAGGTGTTGGAAATCGTTCGCAAGCGTGAGCTGTTGCCGCTGTTCGACTTCGCTTACCAGGGTTTCGGCGACGGGCTGAACGAGGACGCCTGGGCCGTAAGGCTGTTCGTCGACGCGTTGCCGGAAGTGCTGATCACCAGCTCATGCTCGAAGAACTTCGGCCTGTATCGCGAACGCACCGGCGCGCTAATAGTGGTCACGGCGGACGGCGACTCGCTGATCGACGTACGCAGCCAGTTCGCCTCGGTGGCGCGCAATCTCTGGTCGACACCACCGTCTCATGGCGCGGCCGTCGTGGCGACGATTCTGGCCAATAGCGAGTTGCGCCAGCTCTGGGTACAGGAAGTCGCCGCCAAGCGCGAGCGCATCGCCGGCTTGCGCCAGGGTCTAGTGGAAGCGCTGCAACCGCACGGTCTGGCCGAACGCTTCGCGCATATCGCTCGGCAGCGGGGGATGTTCTCCTACACCGGCCTGACCGCCGCGCAAGTGCTGCGCCTGCGCACCGATGACTCGGTGTATCTGGTGGAAAGCGGCCGCGCCAATATTGCCGGACTGGATGCCGCGAGGCTGGATCAGCTGGCCGCAGCCATTGCGCGGGTAGTTTCAGACTGAGCCCAGCCACGGTGGAATGGGTGGGCGTCGGATGATGCCGTCGGACGTCGGATTACGCCTCCGGCTAATCCAACCTACGTTGACGGGGCGTCGCGAGTGCTCTGTAGGATGAAATCGCCGAAGGCGCTACCGTCGCTTGCTGCCCCGACGATGCACGCGGCCGTCGGATTTCTTTCCTGCCGAGCTTCGGATTACGCCTACGGCTAATTCGACCTACGTTGACGGAGCATTGTGGGCTGAAGCGCAACGCCGCCCGGCCCATCTACAGCTCACCGCTTTCAAAACACGGGTACCGCTGAAAAAAGACGAACGCCATCAATTCGCCAGCGCACCGCACTGATGCTTGTCGTAACATGGGTCGCCCGGCGATGAGCGGAGTCCAGCGTCAGTAAACGCGGCCGCTAATGTCACTCAACACGTCCGACAGCGAGCGCGCCCATGATTCAACATGACGCCAGTAACCCAGCCCCTTCTTCCTATTCCTGCCATTCGGCCGAGGAACACGGCGGTTGCCCCAGCTGCGCCAGCGGCGAGCGCCTTGGCTTTCGCTTCAGCTACGCCTATCAGCCGATCGTCGATCTCCAGGCGCGCGAAATCTTTGCCCATGAAGCGCTGGTCCGAGGTGTCAACGGCGAACCGGCACCCAGCGTGCTGTCGCAGGTCACCGACGAAAATCGCTTCCGCTTCGATCAGGCCTGTCGCGTGAAAGCGATCAAGACCGCCGCCAAGCTCGACATGCGCAGCCGGCTATCGATCAATTTCATGCCCAACGCCATCTATCGCCCGGAGCTGTGCATCCGCTCGACGCTCGAAGCGGCGCGCGTACATGACTTCCCGGTGGAGCGGATCATCTTCGAAACCATTGAGGGCGAGCGCATCAGCGACGCGAAATGGCTGGCCGAAGTGTTTCGTGAATATCAACGCATCGGCTTTCTCACCGCCATCGACGATTTCGGCGCCGGCTTCGCCGGGCTCAACCTGCTCGCAGACTTCCAGCCGGACATCATCAAGCTGGACATGGATCTGATTCGTGGCATCGACCAGAGCCGTGCGCGTCAGGCGATCGTCAGAGCAACAGTCGGGATGTGTCAGGAGCTGAGCATCGCCGTGATCGCCGAAGGCGTGGAAACCCTTGATGAATGCAGCGCTCTGCACGATCTGGGCATCAACTTGATGCAGGGGTATCTGTTCAGCAAACCGCTATTCGAGGCATGCGGCCAGGCCGAAACGCTGGCGTGGCCGGGCTGACGGGAACGCCGCTCGCCCCGCCCCACCTAGTTCGCTGCCTCAAATCCTCGCGCGCACCTGCCTCGGGCTGATGCCGAACTGTCGCTTGAACGCCGTGGCGAAGTTGGCCGGGCTGTTGTAACCCGCGCGCCAGGCGGCTTCGTTGACACTGACGCCGTCGCGCTCCAGCGCTTGACGCGCCTGCAGCAGCCGCCGTGCGCGTTGGTATTCAAACACGGTCATGCCATGCAGCGTGCGGAACTGACGTTGCAGGGTATTGGCGTTAACACCGATTTCCCGCGCGATGCGCTCCAGCGTCCAGTCATCTGCCGCACCGCTATCGAGCAGCTCGGTAAGCCGCTGCACGCGCACATGCTCATGTGGGCGCAGACCGACGCTAGGTGCTCGCTCGTCAAGACTGCCCAACGCCTCGCAGGCGATATCCAGCGCGCGGCTTTCCAGATACAGACGTTGCAGCAGCGGATCGTAGTCGGGCGGATTGAGCATCTGCTCGGCCAGGGTCAGCAGGCGCGCCGAGGGCTGCCACACCTGCGGCGCCAAGTGGCTTTGCATGAAGCGATGCACCGAGCTCCCAGCCTCGCCGCCGGCAGCCTCGAACCACTCGGGCGACAGGCTGACCACCAGCTTGCGGATATGCCGGCCGCGCCGGGCCTGGCGACGGAACAGCACCGGCTCGTTCATCGCCAATGCGATCCCCTCGGGCCTGCGACACCGGCCCGGCTGGCCAAAGGTGAGCGACAGGCCGCCGTAATTCACCTCGCTCTGCCCGTCGAGAAAGAGCACGAACGACAGGCGCGGGCCGACGACATTTTCGGTGACGAAGTCCTGCAGCTCCTCGTAGTCGGACCAGTGCAGCGACAGCCCGTCGCGCAACTGCAGCCAGCCCACCCGACCATAGAACAGGCGATCGTCGTCAGGCCTCGCCAGACGCAAGCCCGGCTGGCTCGTGAGTGGCAACTCGTCGCGTCGGATGAGGTGATCAGGCTGCTGCATGGCGCATATCCCCGGCAATGGCAGATCGCAAAGCAAATGTTCGTTCGCGCAAAGGTTCTGTCCACAGCGCGGTGGCAGACTACGCGCCGTTACATCTTGATGCAAATCATTATCATTAAGTGAAGCCAAGGGGCAGACGCCAATCTGCCCACCGCTCGCGACAGGAGCCGCCGCATGGACAGAACCACCCGCCCCTTCCGTCTTACCCATCATTCTCGGCGCTGGCTGCTGGTCGGCCTGCTCGCGCCCTTTCCGCTGAGCGCTCTGGCCCAAGGCGTCGCGCCGCAGGACGAGCCGGTCCAGCTGGAGAGCATCACGGTCGAGGGCAACCGCTTGTATGACATGCCGTCCTCGGAGCAGAGCGGCGGCTACACGGTGCCGGCGGCGACCGTCGGCACCAAGACGCCAGCCGAACTGCGCGACATTCCGCAGTCGATCACCGTCTACACCAGCGATTACATCCGCGACCGTCAGTTCGTGAACCTTGATGATCTGGCCAAGTACACCGCCGGCCTGCGCACCCTGACCAACGACAGCGGCCGCTCCTCGATCTACGCACGCGGCTACGAGTACGACGAATTCAACATCGACGGCCTGCCCGCGCCCATGGCCAGCATCAACGGCACGCTGCCGTCGCTGTCGCCGTTCGACCGGGTCGAGATCATGCGCGGCCCGTCCGGGCTGTTCAGCAGCACCAGCGAGATGGGCGGCATCGTCAACATGGTCCGCAAGCGCCCGACCGCCGAATTCCAGGGCAGCCTGACCGGACGCTACGGGACCTGGGACCAGAACTATCAGGAAGCCGACTTCGCCGGACCGCTCGATGAGGAAGGCCGCGTACGTGGCCGCGTGGTCGCCTCGCGCGCCGATACCAACGGCGAGGTGGACTACAACGAGAACACCAGCGAGAGCTTCTATGGCGCGCTGGATGTAGATCTCTCCGATGCCACCACGCTGTCCCTCGGGCTGATCCACCAAACCAAGGACATCCTGCCGCACAACGGCTACCCCGCCGCCACCGACGGCAGTCTCCAGAACTTCAGTCGCTCCACCTACTTCGGTGCCGACTGGGGCGATTTCGATAGCCGCAGCACCGATGCCATCGCCGAGCTGACCCACCGCTTCGACACCGGCGGTTACGGCCGCATCGCCGTGCGCGGATCCAAACGGGCCACCGACTACCTCTATGCCTTCACCGGACGCAACGCCACCACAGGTGTGACCAACCTCGCCTACACCGCACGCGACTTGGAGCAGGACACCCTCGCGGTGGACGCCAACTACAGCCAGCCGTTCGAACTGCTGGGCCAGGTCTCAGAATTCGTCGTCGGCACCGATTTCAAACGCTACGAGACCGAATACGCCGATGCCCGCGGCAACCTTGGCGGTATCGACGTCGACACCTATCACCCAAGCGACAAGCCGAGGCCGAACATCACCTTCGGCACGCCGACCGAGACCGAGGAACGCGAAGCCGGGCTCTACGCCAAGCTGACCTTCCGCCCCGTCGAGCGCCTGGCGCTGATTGGCGGCGCTCGCGTGAGCAGCTTCACGGGCGAGAACAGCACGGCCGATCACGACGCCAAGGAAAGCGGCAATGTCACCCCCTACGGCGGTCTGGTGTTCGACCTCGATGCGCAACACTCGCTGTACGCCAGCTATTCGCAAGTGTTCAAGCCGCAGACCGAGACCGATGCCGGCGGACGCATCATCGAGCCACGCGAAGGTGAGCAATACGAGGTAGGCATCAAGGGCAGCTACTACGGTGGCGACCTGAACGCGCGGATCACCGCCTTCCAGCTCACCGACGAGAATCGCGCCACTGGTGCCGTCGACGACTTCGGCGTGCCCATCGGCGGCGTGTACGAGGCCAGCGGCAAGACCCGCATCCGCGGCGGCGAATTCGAAGTCAGCGGTTACCTGACGCCTGATTGGGAGGTGCTGGCCGGCTACACCTACATGAAGACCGAGAATCTGTCCGGCGACGAGAATGCGCTGTTCGCTCTGATGCCGCGCCACCAGGCCTCACTATGGACCAAGTACACGCTACCCGGCGGCACTCTGCGCGGCCTGGGCATCGGCGCCGGAGTCAGCGCCATGAGCGACTTTCACATCGAACGCGCCGGCAGCCCTCGGTTGAGCGCACCCGGCTATGCGGTGGTCGATGCCAAGCTGTCCTACCCGATCACCGAGAAGCTGACCGCCACCTTCGACGCCAACAACCTGCTGGACCGCAAATATTATTCGCGGGTCGGCAGCGTCGGCACCTTCAACTTCTACGGCCCGTCACGCAATTTCGTCGTCGGTGCCCGCTACGAGTTTTAATCCGCCCGAGCCGTCGGCGTCCTATGGATGTTGGCGGCTTCGCCATGGAGAACGCCATGTCTCAGTTTCACGCCGTAGTCCCCACACCACGCGCCGCGCGCAATATGACCCGCCTGTGCAAACACTTCGCCCACAAGGGTGACGTGCGCTTCGACGAGGCCCGCGCAGAGATCGATTTCGCCTTCGGCAACTGCCAGATGCGCGCCGAAGCCGACCGCCTGCTGATCGATTGTCAGGCCGAGCCCGGCGATGCCGAAAAACGCCTGCGCTTCGTCATCGCCGATCACCTCCAGCGCTTCTCCGGCGAGGAAGCGCTGCAGGTCGATTGGCAGGAGGGTGCCTTGCCGTCAAGCGATGGAACACTGCCATGAAGCGGCTCGTATTGGCCCTGGCTGCCAGCCTCAGTGCGTACCTAGTGCCGGCAGCGGCGTCCACTGCCCAAGAGTGGCAAGCCGTGACACTGCCGCAGGCCGAGCAGCGCCTTTTGCATTCGCAGCACACCGACCGCGACTACCGCATCTTCGTCTCGCAGCCACAGCACGAACCGCCACCCGGTGGCTATCCGGTGCTCTACGTGCTCGACGGTAATGCACTGTTCCCTTCGCTGGCGATCCAGGCCCAGGCGCTAGAAGCCCGCCCCGATCCGACCTTGCGCAACTCCGTTCTGATCGTCGGCATCGGCTATCCGGGCGAGGGACTCTACGAATTCAAGGCGCGCGCCGAGGACTACACACCCGACGCTGAGGACCGTCAGCGGCTGCCCGGCCGCGAACCGCCACCCTCCGGCGGCGCCGAGCGCTTCCTGGAGTTTCTCGAAACCGAGCTCAAACCGATGATCTCCGAGCGCTATCCGGTCGATCCGGCGCGGCAGACGCTGTTCGGGCATTCCTATGGCGGGCTGTTCACCCTCTACACGCTGCTCAACCGACCGCAGGCGTTCAGCGGCTATGTCGCCGCCAGCCCGTCGATCTGGTGGCACAACGGCTATATCGAGCGCAGCCTGGCGACGTTCGAGAAGGGGGTGAAACAGCATCCCGTGCAGGCGCGCCTGCTGGTCACCGCCGGCAGCGCGGAAGAACCCGCCGCCGACGATCCGCTGACCGATCCACGCCAGCGCCACATGGCCGAGCGGCGTATGGTGGGCAATGCGCGGGAGCTGGCCGAACGCCTGTCAGCCGTGTCCGGACTGACGATCGACCTGCGCATCAACGAAGGGGCCAATCATGGCACCAATGCGCAGTACAGCACGGTGCAGGCGCTGGAGCTGGCAACCTCGACCAACATGCCAGCCACGACGAAGACGGGCCACTGACAGGCCCGAGCTTCGCCTCTGGCGGTGCGCCTGCTCGGGTCAGATACGGAAGCTGCCGACCAACTGCTTGAGGCGAGCGGCCTGTTGTTCGAGGTCGCCACAAGCACGCAAGGTTGACTGCAGGTTCTCCACGCCTTCCTGGTTGAGGGTATTGATCTCGGTGATATCCATGTTCAGCGACTCGATCACTGAGGTCTGCTCCTCGGTGGCGGTGGCGACCGACTGGTTCATCGCGTCGATCTCGCCGATGCTCTGGGTCACGCTGCCGAGCCGCTCGCCGGCCTGGTTGGCGATGTCGACGCTGGCCTCGCTTTGGCGCTGGCTTTCGGTCATGGTGGTCACCGAATCACGTGCGCCGACCTGCAGCTTCTCGATCATGCCGTGGATCTCCTGCGCGGAGGTCTGGGTCCGATGGGCCAGGCTGCGCACCTCGTCGGCCACCACCGCGAAGCCACGGCCAGCTTCACCGGCGCGGGCCGCTTCGATGGCGGCGTTGAGCGCCAGCAGGTTGGTCTGTTCGGAAATGCCCTTGATCACATCGAGAATCTGGCCGATGCCGACGGTCTGGCTGTTGAGCGCTTCGATCTGCTCGCAGGACGCGCTGATGTTGCTCGACAGCTGCTTCATCGCCACGATGTTCCGCTCGACCACCTTGCGTCCGTCTTCGGCCTGATGGCTGGCGCCGCTGGCTTGCTGCGAGGCATCGGCGGCGTTGCGGGCGATCTCCTGAGCGGCGGCGCCGAGCTCATTGATCGCGGCGGCCACGCTGTTGGTGCGGCTGGCCTGCTCATCGGAGTTGACCATGGAGGAGTTGGAAGCCGTCAGCACGCGCTGCGCCACTTCGTTAACCTGCTCGGTCGCCGATGCCACATCGCGGATCGAGCCGTGAATACGCTCGACGAAGCGGTTGAAGGCCAACGCCAGGGTGCCGAATTCATCATTCGACTCGACCTTCAGCCGCCGGGTGAGGTCGCCCTCGCCCGCCGCGATGTTCTCCATGGCCCGCCCCATTTCGGTGAGCGGGCGCATAAGCACGCGAATCAGCATGCCCAGCAGCAGCATGATGAAGGCAACGGCGATAACGGTGGCCAGCACAGCCGTAGTGCGGAAGCTCGACAGCGCCGCGTAGGCCTTGGCCTTGTCTACCGAGATGCCGACGTACCAAGTCACCGAGGGCAGGCCAGGGACCGGGCTGAAGCTGACGATCCGCGTCTCGCCGTCGAGCTCGGCTTCGCTGTAGTTGCTGGTGAGCGCGGGGGTGTTTTGCGGGTAGAGCTCGGCCAGGGTCTTCATCACCTTGGTCTTGTCCGGGTGCACCAATATCTTACCGTCGCCGCTGACCAGGAAGGCATAACCCATGCCGTCGAAGTCCAGCGCGTTGATGCTGTCCACCAGCATGCGCAGGCTCAGGTCACCACCGACCACGCCGAGGTTTTGGCCACCACGTTTGGCTGGCGTTGCCGCGGAAATGACCAACTCTTTGGTAGCGGTGTCCAGATAGGGCTCGGTCAGCGTCGTACTTGCCGCGCTGATGGCGTCCTTGTACCAGGGCCTTTGGCGCGGATCGAAGTCTGCCGGCAATTCGAGGCGGGGATAAACGATGAACTCGCCGTCGTCGGCGCGACCCAGATAGGTAAAGGCGAACGTGGAGCTGAGCGCCGGCTGCGCGACCAGCGAATTGACCGCCCCGCCGGAGCTGTCATGGGTGATGGTCTGCGCCACGCTTTCCAGCAGCACCAGACGGCCGGCAAGCCAGCTCTGGATGTTGTGCGCGGTGCTATCGCCCATCTCGCTCAGGTAGCCCTGGAGATTGTCGCGAATGGCGTTGCGCTGCAGGTAATCGTTGTAGAGCGTGAACAGGGCGAAGGTCGCGATCACTACGAGTGACGCGGCCAGCAATATCTTGTGGCTGAACTTGAGACGGCTAGACATGAGAGCAACCATTTGTTTTGTTCTGGATCAAGGCGGCAATCCCGGGCCTGGCTGAGCATCCGTTGCATTACCGATCTGTCGGCGTCTGCCGATGAATCTTTAATCCATCGAATTTCGGTCGAAACGGGCTACAGCCTCCATGAACAGGGGCTTTCGATGCCTCACTGACGGACCAGCGATATATCTTGTGGCAATTTAGAAAAGCGCCCATGCACAAGCAAAAACGGCACGCTCATGCCGAGCGTGCCGTTCCGTTAACGCACCAGATGGGCTGGCGAACTCAGCGTCCTGCGAGCGCCGGCATCACCCGTGGCCGCAGGCCTTCGCCAAGGATGGTCAGTACGCCGATGGCGCCGACGATCCAGTACCAGCGCACCAGCGGGTCGAAGCCCAGCCAACCGAGGGCATGCAGAAATACCATCAGGATCAGCACGGGGCAGACATAGCGCACCATGAACAGCCACAGCGCATAGCCCAGCGGTGGCAGGTCCAGCTCGTCGCGCATGATGTCGCTGCGCAGCGCGTATCCGGCAAAGACCACGATGAAAATCCCGCCCAGCGGCATCATCCAGCGCGAGGTCAGGTAGTCCAGCCAGTCGAAGAAGTTCTTGCCCAGCGGCGTCCAGCCCGACAGCAGGTTGAACGAGAGCATCGCCAGCAGGCTAATCACCAGCAAGACCGCGCCGGAGCCGATGGCCGCCTTGAGGCGGCTGATGCCATGTTTTTCGTTGAGGTAGGCGACAGTGGCCTCGATCATCGAAATGGCCGAAGTCAGCGCGGCGAGGGAAACCATGGCGAAGAACAGCACGCCGAAGGCGGTGCCGAACGGCATCTGCTGGAAGGCCAGCGGCAGACTCATGAAGATCAGCCCCGGTCCGGCGGTAGGGTCCATGCCGTTGGCGAATATGATCGGGAAAATCGCCAGGCCCGCCAGCAATGCCACGCAGGTATCGATGATGGCGACCGTGAAAGTCGTACGGGCAATGGACTTGTCATCGGGCAGGTACGAGCCATAAGTGAGGATCGCGCCGGACGCCAGGCTAAGCGTGAAGAAAGCGTGACCGAGGGCGGCCAGCAAGGCTTCGCCAGTAATTTTCGAGGTGTCGAAGCTGAACAGGAAAGCGAAGCCCTGATCGAAGCCGCCACTTGTGAAAGCGTAGCCGACCAGGACTAGCAGCAGCACGGCGAGTCCCGGCATCATCCAGCGCACCGCATTCTCGATGCCCTTCTGCACGCCCTTGGCGACGATCCACAGTGTCAGCAGTGCTACCAGCAGGCTCCAGCCGCCGAGCTGCCAGGGGTTGCCGTTGTGCGCCTCGAATACCTGCGCCATACCGTCGACCGAGGTGGCGGCTAAAGAGCCGTCGAGCATTTTCAGGGTATAGGCGAAGGCCCAGCCGGCGACCACTACGTAGAAGCAGAGGATCAAGAAGCCGGCCGCCATGGCCATGCCGCCGACGCCCTTCCACAATGGACTGCTGCCGTTTTCACGCGCCGCGCGGCCAATCGCATCGATGGGGCTGCCGCGGCCACGCCGGCCGATGGCGATCTCGGTCATCATCACCGGAATGCCGATGGCCAGGATGCACGCCAGGTACATCAACACGAAGGCGCCACCACCGTATTCGCCGGTGATGTAGGGGAATTTCCAGATATTGCCGAGGCCGACTGCGGAACCGGTCGCGGCGAGAATGAAGCCCCAGCGGGACAGCCAGAGGTTCTTGGGTTTTTCACGGGTCATGCGTCACCTGTTTGTTTTTATCTGTGACGAAAATCGAACCCGCCACGCTCGTAGCGCGACGGAATGTGCAAGGCGGATAAACCTTTATTGAGCGTCGGGCTGCACCTCCGGAGCTGCTTTGGCAAAGGCTTCGAGGGTTTCGCAGCGTTCGACCATCTCGAGGATGCGCGGGTACGCAGTGAGGTCACAGGCAAAACGGCGCGCATTGTATACCTGTGGAATCAGACATGCCTCCAGGTAACCCGGACGCCTGCCGAGTGACAACCTGCCCTCGAACGGGGTTAGCCCCTGCTCGACGCTCGCCAGGCCGGTAGCGATCCAATGACGGACCCACTCGTTCTTGACCTCGGCCTCCACGCCCAGCGTGCCGCTCAGGTACTGCAGCACGCGTGTGTTGTTCAGCGGATGCACATCACAAGCGATATGCAACGCCAGCGAGCGCACCCGCGCGCGATCGGCGGGATCGTCCGGCAGCAGCGGCGGTAGCGGGAAGATTTCTTCCAGGTATTCGAAGATCGCCAGCGACTGGCCGATGCGCTCGTCACCATCGACCAGCAACGGCACCAGGCCTTGTGGATTGAGGGCCCGATAGTCAGCTGAATGCTGCTGGCCGCCATCCTTGACCAGATGCACCGGCAGATTCTCGAACGCCAGCCCCTTGAGATTCAGAGCGATGCGCACTCGATAGGCCGCGCTGGAGCGCCAGTAGCCGTAGAGCTTGAGCGTTGCTGGCGCGCTTGATGGGTCAGCTGTTATCGCTTGATTGCTATCCATGGATATCCCTGAGTTAAAAGGGCGGCGCGGAACCGATGTAGGGTGGGCTTTAGCCCACCGATACCGAATCGGCGGACTTGGAAGTGGTGGGCTGAAGCGGAACGCCGCCCGGCCCACCCTACATGCTGGCCCAGGCGACGTTCCGACCGTTTTACTCGCCCCCAATCACGCCGCGACGAACCTGGTCTTCCTCGATGGATTCGAACAGCGCCTTGAAGTTGCCTTCGCCGAAGCCCTGATTGCCCTTGCGCTGGATGATTTCGAAGAAGATCGGGCCGATCACCGTGTTGGTGAAGATTTGCAGCAGGATGCCGTCGTCACCTGATTTTCCGGTCCCAGGCGCCCCGTCGATCAGCAGGTTCAGCTCGCGCAGCACCTCGGTGGGCTCGCCATGTCCGGCGACGCGGGTGTCGACCTTCTCGTAGTAAGTATCCGGCGTGCTCATGAAGTCCACGCCATTGGCGCGCAGCTGGCGCACGGTCGCGTAGATGTCGCCGGTGGACAGGGCGATGTGCTGGATGCCCTCGCCGTGGTACTCGCGGATGAATTCCTCGATCTGCGACTTGTCGTCCGCCGACTCGTTGATCGGGATACGGATCTTGCCGCACGGCGCGGTCATCGCGCGGGAGAACAGGCCGGTGAGCTTGCCTTCGATATCGAAGTAGCGAATCTCGCGGAAGTTGGCGATGCGCTCGTAGAAGCCGGACCAGACGTCCATCTGCCCGCGCATGACATTGTGGGTCAGGTGATCGATGCACATCAGCCCGACGGCATTGTCGTTCGGCGTGCGGCCTTCGATGTACTCGAAGTCGACGTCATAGATCGACCTGTCACCGTAACGATCAACGAGATACAGCAGCGAGCCGCCAATACCTTCGACGCAGGGAATATTCAGCTCGCCGAAGTTGGCGTGGCTGCCCACCAGCTTGGCGCCTTGGGATTCGACATAGGTGGCGGCCTGAGCGGCGTTCTTAACCCGGAACGCCATGGCACAGGCGCTCGGCCCGTGCTTCTCGGCAAACTCGCGGACATGGCCGCTGGGGCTGCCGTTGAGCACGATATTGATGTCGTTCTGCTGGAACAGCCGAACCTCTTTGGAGCGATGCTTGGCCGTTTCGGTAAAGCCCATCTGGGTGAACAACTGACGCAGCTGCTCGATGCCCTCGGCATTCGGCGCGGTGAATTCGACGAACTCGAAACCGTCGGTGCCGATGGGGTTGTGCTGCTCGATCTTGGTCACAGCGTTCATTGCGCCTCCTGCTTATTGTTCTGGTGTCGCACGGACATGGCGGCTCCCATCACACCCCAGCGCAGCACGCCGGACAATCCCGTTTCAAGTTCCCGACCTGGCGGCGACACAGGTTGTCCGTCAGCTTTTCGTTACAGCACCAGACGTGCCGCAGATGCTGGTCCTCCAACTTTCCATGCGTAACGAAAAGTTGACGAGCCAGTGCGACAAGGCGCCGCAGCGGGTGTTCAAGGTCTTCACGTAGGGGGGGGTGGGCTGAAGCCCACCCTACAGCTGAATCCCCGGTAGGGTGGGCCGGGCGGCGCTCCGCTTCAGCCCACCAAAGCGCGGCATTGAGTTGGCACTCAACCAAGCGCCCCGCGACCTAGCCTGGGCAACGCCGATGCCTAGATCACCCCAATCAGACTGAAGAACACCAACCCGATCGCCACCGGCGTGCCGAAGCGCAGCAGGTTCCACCACACACGGAACCAGCCGGGATGAACGATACCAACCGCCTCGCGCACTACCTTCTCCTTGAGCACCCAGCCGGTGAACAGCACCGTCCCCAGCCCGCCCAGCGGCATCAGCCAGTTGGCGGTGAGGTAGTCCATGCTGTCGAAGAAGGTGCGTCCGAACAGCTGATAATCGGCCCAATGATTGAAGGAGAACACGCTGGCAAGGCTGAGCAGCCAGAGCACAGCGCCGGTGGTCAGCACGGCCTTGGCGCGGCTGATGCCGAAGCGTTCGTTGAGCCATGCGATGCCTGGTTCGCTTAGGGAGATGGTCGAGCTCACCGCAGCCAGCACCAGCATGACGAAGAACAGCCCACCGAACAGCTGGCCCAGCGGCATCTGGCCAAAGGCAATCGGCAACGTGACGAAGATCAGCCCCGGACCGGAGCCCGGCTCGAGACCGTTGGCGAATACCAGCGGAAAGATCGCAAGCCCGGCCAACAGCGCCACCGAGGTGTCGGCCAAGGCCACCAGCAGCGAGGTCTTGGCGATCGAGACACCCTTGGGCAGGTACGAGCCGTAGGCCATCATGGCGCCGCAGCCGAGGCTCAGGGTAAAGAACGCATGCCCGAGGGCCAGCAGCATGCTCTCTGCGCTCAGTGCGGAGAAGTCCGGTACGAACAGGAACTCGACGGCCCGGGCGAAATCACCGGCCACAGCGGCATAGCCGACCAGCCCTAGCAGCAGAATGAACAGCCCCGGCATCATGAAACGCAACGCACGCTCCAGCCCGTCGCGCACGCCGAGCCCGACGATCAGCATGGTCACCGCCAGCACCGCCGAGCCGTACAGCACCAGCCGCAGCGGGTCGGTCAACAGCGCATCGAACAGTGCGGCGCTGGCCGCCGCATCCGCGCCGGTGAAGCTGCCGCTGAGTGTTGTCGGCACATAGGCCAGCGCCCAGCCAGCCACCACGACATAAAAGCTCAGAATGAGAAAACCTGTGAATCCGCCAAGCCAGCCGACTGTACGCCAATGCAGACTGGCGCCGGCCTCGCGGGCCAGGTTGGCGACCGCACCGGCCGGATTCTGCCGCCCGCGCCGGCCGATCAGCACCTCGGCCATCAGCAACGGAATGCCGATGGTGAGGATGCAACCGAGATAGACCAGTACGAAGGCACCGCCGCCGTTTTCGCCGGTGATGTAGGGAAATTTCCAGATATTGCCGAGGCCGACGGCCGAGCCGGTGGCGGCCAGGAAGAACACCCAGCGCGAGGACCAGAGCCCACGCGCCGCGCTTTGCTGAGTACGAACGGAGGCGCCACCGAGCGTACCGGCGGCGAGGCTGCTTTTTTCAGTCATGCGGATTCCTGCTTGTTGTTTTTGTCAGGGATGTACACGGACGAGACGACACGCGGCGTGCGGGCGCTCGACGACAAGGGGCGCCCATGGGCGCCGCGCTTGTCTGCGTCTTTCACGAATGGCTCGGCAGTACGGACAGACGGCACGGGGCCGTCGGAGATCGCTAAGCGTGCAGGCGCTGCTCGCTCGGATGTGCCAGGGTCTCACCGGTCTGCAGCCGCTCGAGGGCCAGGCGGTCGGCGATGACCGAGGTTGGTTCGCCACTGACGGCGGCCCGGCTGAAGATCTCACGCAGGGTGTCACCGATACCTTTGACGTGCGCATCGGTCTGCGCCGCGCTGCCACCGATGCGCTGGTAGTAGACGTCGATGATGCCGCCGGCATTGATGGCGTAATCCGGCGCGTAGAGTTGATTACGGCGCTGCAGCTCGACGCCAATCTCCGGGCTCGCCAACTGGTTGTTCGCCGCACCGGCGATCACTGACGCGCGCAGACTTTGCAAGGTCTCGGCGTTGAGGATGCCGCCCATGGCGCAGGGCGCGAAGACATCCACATCCAGGCCATAAATGTCGTGCGGGCGTACCGCGTTGGCGCCGAGCTCTTCCATGGCGCGCTGTACGTTTGCATCGAAGATGTCGCAGACCCACAGCTCGGCTCCGGCCTGTTTGAGATGCCGGGCCAGGCCCAGACCGACATGGCCGACACCCTGGATCGCCACCTTGATACCAGTCAGATCATCGCGTCCCAGCCGATGCTGCACGGCTGCCTTAAGGCCGACGAAAACGCCGAGCGCGGTGGACGGCGATGGATCGCCACTGGCGATGCTGCCGTCGAGCAGCGTGCGCGGCGATGCGCCCATCACATGACGGGTGCGCTGGGCGAAGGCCTGCATCTCGGCGTCGCCAGTGCCCGAATCCGCCGCCGTGATGTAGCGCCCGCCGAGGCTGTCAACGAAATCGCCCATGGCATGCAGCAGCGCCTGGCTCTTGCCGATATGCGGATCGCCGATGATCACCGCCTTGCCGCCGCCGAGCTTGAGGCCCGCCAGCGACGATTTGAGCGTCATGCCACGGGACAGGCGCAGCACATCGCGCACGGCGTCGTCGTCACTGGCGTAAGGGAACATCCGGCAACCGCCCAGCGCCGGGCCGAGCGTGGTGTCGTGAATGGCGATGATGGCGCGCAGACCCGACGCCTTGTCGTGGCAGAAGACCACCTGTTCGTGGTTATCGAAATCGGGATGGGTGAAGACGGACATTGAGGATTCCTCTGTTATTGTTTGATTCGGGCCCGGTTCATCGAGGCCGTTGAAAATTTGTAATGAACAGCATGTGCATAGAGCCAAACCGTAGGGTGGGCTTTAGCCCACCGGCTACGGGCGCCAATGACTCTGGTGGGCTGAAGCGGAACGCCGCCCGGCCCACCCTACGAAGCTGCACCTCGTCGCCGCGCAGGTAGGCCCTGTAGGGTGGGCTTTAGCCCACCAGTACGCTGAACTCCGCTGGTGGGCTAAAGCCCACCCTACGTTGAAGAGCGCCGCCCGCCCCCCCTACGCTGAAGCCCTTACGCCGCCGGCTCGAACAACCGCACGCTCTGCACCTCGTCGCCGCGACTCAGTTGCTCCTTGAGCACCTTCTCTTGCTGACGTGCCTTGGTGATGGAGCGCTCCTTCACCGGGCCGTAGCCGCGGATCTGTTCCGGCAGCGCGGCGATGGCCACGGCGGTGCGGTAGTTGGTCGGCTTGAGCTGGGCCAGGAGCTGATCGAGGTTGCGCTCGTACTCGCCGATCAGCTCGCGCTCGACACGACGGTCATGGCCGTAACCGAACACATCCAGCGGCGTCCCGCGCAGGAATTTCAGCTTCGCCAGCACGTTGAAGGCGTTCAGCACCCAAGGCCCAAGTTCGCGCTTGCGCGGCTCGCCAGTGGCGCTGTCGCGCTTGGCCAGCCAGGCCGGCGCCAGATGGAATTGCAGCTTGTAGTCGCCTTCGAACTGCGCTTCCAGCTGCTCGCGGAATTCCGGCTCGCTGTACAGCCGCGCCACTTCATACTCGTCCTTGTAAGCCAAGAGCTTGAAGTAGTACCGCGCCACCGCCTTGGACAGGGCCACATCGTCGGCCGTATCGATTTTGCGCACACGCTCGACCATCGCCCGGTAACGCTTGGCATAGGCCGCGCTCTGGTACTTGGTGAGGAAATCCACACGCCAGTCGACGATTTCTTCCAGGGTCTGGCGAATTGGTTCGACCTGCTCGGCCGGACGCGCCAGCCGTTCCACCGCCTCGCGCTCCAGCACCGCACGCCGCCCCCAGCGGAACGCCTGCAGGTTCAGCTCGGTGGACACGCCGTTGATGCTGATGGCCTTTTCGATGGCTTCGGCCGATAGCGGCAGTAGCCCCTGCTGATAGGCAAAGCCGAGCAGGAACAGGTTGGTGGCGATGCTGTCGCCCATCAGCCGGGTCGCCAGCCGAGTCGCGTCGATGAAGTGCGTCTTCTCGGCACCCACCGCATCCATCAGCGCTTCGCGCATGGCCTTGCCCGGCACCTGGGCGTCGGGGTTGCGGGTGAATTCCGCCGTCGCCGCCTCATGGCTGTTGATCACCGCGTGGCTGATCTGATCGTTGAGGCGAGTCAGCGAATCGTCACCGGCCGCCACCACCAGATCGCACCCCAGCAGCAGATCGGTTTCGCCCGCTGCGATGCGCACGGCATAGATGTCATCCTGCTTGGCGGCGATGCGTACGTGGGTGACCACCGGGCCGAACTTCTGCGCCAGGCCGGCCTGGTCGAGCACGGTGCAACCCTTGCCTTCCAGATGCGCCGCCATGCCCAGTAGCGCGCCGAGGGTCGTCACACCGCTGCCGCCGACGCCGGGAATCAGTACGTTCCATGGACGTTCGAGGGTCGGATGTTGCGGCTCCGGCAACTTTGCCGGATCGAGGCTGGCACCCACCGCTTCCGGCTTGCGCAACCCGCCGCCATGCACGGTAACGAAACTCGGGCAGAAGCCTTCGACGCAGGAGAAGTCCTTGTTGCAGGCGTTCTGGTCGATCTCGCGCTTGCGCCCCAGCTCGGTTTCCAGCGGCAGCACGGCGAGGCAGTTGGACTTCTCGCCACAGTCCCCGCAACCCTCACACACGGCGGGGTTGATGAAGGCACGCTTGGCCGGGTCCTCCAGCTTGCCGCGCTTGCGCCGACGACGCTTTTCGGTGGCGCAGGTCTGGTCGTAGATGATCACCGAGACGCCCTTGAACTCGCGCAGCTCGCGCTGCACGGCGTCCAGGTCGCGGCGATGATGGAAGCTGGTGATCGGCGCGAAGCCATCGCGGCTCGGGTACTTGTCCGGCTCGTCGCTGACCAAAGCGATGCGTTTGACGCCTTCGTCGGCGATCTGCCGGCTGAGCTGATCCACACGCAGCTCGCCGTCGATGGGCTGGCCGCCGGTCATGGCCACCGCGTCGTTGTAGAGAATCTTGTAAGTAATGTTGACGCCCGATGCCACCGCTGCACGCACGGCAAGGCTGCCGGAGTGGAAATAGGTGCCGTCGCCGAGATTCTGAAACACATGCGGGGTGTCGGTGAACGGCGCCTGGCCGATCCAGTTGACGCCCTCGCCCCCCATCTGGGTGAAGGTCTCGGTGCGCCGATCCATCCACTGCACCATGTAATGACAACCGATGCCGGCGGAGGCGCGGCTGCCCTCGGGGACTTTGGTCGAGGTGTTGTGCGGGCAGCCGGAGCAGTAATGCGGGGTGCGCACGGTGTTGTAGCTATGCGCGGCCAGGGCCTTCTCCTTGGCGGAAAGAAACGCGAGCCGTGCCTGGATGCTGTCGCTGGTGTAGATCGGCGCGAGGCGCTTGGCGATTACCCGCGCGATCATCGCCGGGGTCAGCTCGCTGAGGTTCGGCAGCAGCGATGTGCCGTGCTCGTCGAACTCGCCCACTACGCGCGGGCGCTTGTCCAATGGCCAGTTGTAGAGCTGCCCAGTGAGCTGGTCTTCGATGATGCTGCGCTTTTCCTCGACCACCAGAATTTCGTCCAGGCCTTGGGCGAATTCGTGCACCGAGACCGGTTCCAGCGGCCAGCTCATGCCCACCTTGAGCACCCGCAGGCCGACCTGGACGCACAGCGCTTCGTCCAGCCCGAGGTCATCCAGGGCCTGGCGCACGTCGAGATAGCTCTTGCCGGTAGTGATGATGCCCAGGCGCGGGTTGGGCGAATCGAGCATGATCGGGTTGAGGTTGTTCGCACGGGCGAAGGCGCGCGCGGCGTAGATCTTGTACAGGTTGAGGCGTTTTTCCTGCGCCAGTGGCGGGTCCGGCCAGCGGATGTGCACGCCGTCTTCGGGCAGTTCGAAATCGTCCGGAATGGTCACGCTGACGCGCAACGGATCGACTTCCACCACGGCGGACGAATCGACGTTTTCGGCGATGGTCTTGAGCGCCACCCAGCAGCCCGAATAGCGCGACAGCTCCCAGCCGAGGATGCCGTAATCGAGGATTTCCTGAACGTTAGCCGGGTTAAGCACCGGAATCGAGGCCGCGATGAAGGCATGCTCGCTCTGGTGCGGCAGCGTCGAGGATTTGCAGCCGTGGTCATCGCCGGCCAGCAGCAGCACGCCGCCATGGGGCGAGACACCGGCGGCGTTGGCATGCTTGAACACGTCGCCCGCGCGGTCGACGCCCGGCCCCTTGCCGTACCACATGGCGAAGACACCGTCGTATTTCGCGCCGGGGAACAGATTGGTTTGCTGACTGCCCCAGACCGCCGTCGCCGCCAGTTCCTCGTTGAGGCCCGGCTGGAAGTGAATGGCGTTCTGCTTGAGATAGTCGCGCGCTTCCCAGAGGCTCTTGTCCAACCCGCCCAACGGCGAGCCGCGATAGCCGGAGATGAAGCAACCGGTATTCAGGTTCTGAGCCTGGTCGCGCTGATGCTGCAGCATCGGCAGGCGGGTCAGCGCCTGGGTGCCGGTGAGGTACAGATGTCCGGTTGCGAGCCGGTACTTGTCATCCAGGCGGATCTCGGCCAATGACATGTGGCGCTCCTGTTTGTTTTTATCGGAGTCTGGACAGTGCTGTTCACTGTCCGCCTAAAAAGTCGTGGGCAGCTGCACGGTAAGCCGCCCCACGCCAGCGTCCAGCGGGGGATCACCCCACCGTTGCGCGTTGGATAAGAGTCTGGCCGTGACGAAGAGAGATTTTCTTTCTACTTTTGCGGTGTAAGCGCCTTCGCGTGCATGATCCATCCACTAACAACAACAAAACAGGAACAACCATGCAGACCCCGCTGAGCAGCATCGACCGCAAGATTCTGCTGCTGCTGCAACACAACGCCGACCTCTCCGCCGCCGAGATCGCAGAAAAGGTCGAGCTATCGCAATCGCCCTGCTGGCGACGCATCCATCGGATGCAGGAAGAAGGGCTGATCGAACGCAAGGTCGCCCTGCTCAACCCCAAGAAGCTCGGGCTGAACATGACGGTGTTCGTCAACATCAAGCTGTCCGCCCACGGACGCAGCAACCTCGACGAATTCGAGCGCGCGGTGGTCGGCTACCCCGAAGTGCTGGAGTGCCACACCATGGCCGGCGAGTCGGATTATCTGCTCAAGGTCGTGGCCAAGGATATCGACAGCTACGAACGCTTCCTGCGTGATCAGCTGCTGCAGCGACCGCATGTGCAGGAAGCGCACTCGCATATCGCCATGAGTGAAGTGAAGCGGACGACGGAGTTGCCGTTGGATTAACGCGAGATCAGGCCTGTTGCGGCTCGCGCCGTGGCTCGGAACGGCGACTCGCCCAGCGCAGCGCCAGCGGGCCGATCACCAGCAGGAGTCCCATTAAAGCGAACGCCGCCCACCAGCCCACCAGCTGTTCGTCGCCCAGCGCATCGAGCACCATGCCGAACAGCAGCGGGCCGAGGAACGCGCCGGTAAAGCCGGTGCAGGAATACAGCGCCATGACAGCGCCGCGGTGGCTGACCGGCGCAACCGCCACCAGCCCGGCAGTCAGCGCCGCCGAGTCGGCCGTGACCGTAACGCTGTAGCACACGATGAGCACCAGCAGCGCCCAGAACGGTAGCGCCGCGCCGAGCCCGAGCAGGCAGGCGAGCACCGCCGAAAACAGCATTACTGCGACCAGCCAGCGCTGCCGACCAAAGCGGATCGCCATTTCGTTACCGATGATGCTCGCTGGCATGCCGATCAGGGTCGCGATCATCGCCACCCAGGTGCCGCTCAGCCAGGGCGACTGACCCTGCCAATCGCCGGCAAACACGATGAACGCCACCAGCCAGGCGCGGAAGGCGAACAGCTCCAGGTTGTGCATGGCATAGGCCAGGCAATAGGCGATGACGGGACGGCTCGTCAACGGCGCCAGGTCCAGCAGGCGACGCGGCTCGTGCGCGGTAACCGGCTTGGGCGGCAGGCCGCGCCAGACCATCACCCAGGCCAACAGCGCGCAGCCCCCGCTGAGCAGCGCCGGCAGTTGCCAGCCGCCGAGCTTCGCCAGCTCGCCGGAAAGCAGGAAGGACAATGCCGTGCCGAGCCCGAAGCTCGCCGTGTAAAACGCGATAGCGCGCGATTGCGCCGGCCCCTCGATCCGTTCGGACAAGGCCTTTAGCCCGGGCATGTAGGTGCCGGCCAAGCCGATCCCTGCCACTACGCGCCAGAGCAGCGCCGACCAGAAGTCATCGGCCAGCACGAAGCCGGCGCTGGCGAACGCGGTCAGCAGCATCGCCCAGAGATAGATCAGCCGCGCGTCGTGACGATCAGTCAACCCGGTCAGGACCGGCACCGCGAGCATGTAGCCCAGAAAGAAACCACCACCGATCCAGCCCGCTTCGGTGTTGTCCAGGTGCCAGAGTGACTGAAACTCGGGCAGCAACGCGGCGAACAGCGCGAAGCCTGCCATTCCCAGGGTTTCTGCGATGCACATGACCAGGGTCAGGCGGCGCGCGGCCTGGCTCGGCTGCGAAGCTGGCGCCGGTGAAGCATCGGTCGAATTCATTCGGCATCCATCTTGGTGGCGACGTCCTGCGGGTCCAGCGTGCTCAGAGAGACTGGCCGTCACCGGCCAGGCTGACTCCGGCTGGCAGCGCGTCGGGATGCTCCAGCAACCAGGCGTCCAGATTGTGGCCAATGTGAGTCAGCACCGCCTGGCGCGGTTGCAGCTCGGCTATGACCATCAGCGCGCGGGTCAAATCGTTATGGTTCTGCGGCGCCTCCTGGGGTGGGCTCGAACAGTCCAGCACCAGCAAATCGAGCGAGCGCTGGCGCAACACGCTCAGGCTGGCGTCGGGTACGCCAAGGGTGTCGGTGAGATAGGCGATGCGCCGTCCCATTCCTTCGAACAGGTAGCCCAGGGTCGGCTTTGAATGATTGAGCGGCAACGCGGTAACGCTCAGCTCACCCAGCTCACGTCGTTCCAGCGCCGCGAACGGCTGGGAAAAATCCAGGATACCGGGGTGCTTGTAGAGATCGGCCAGCCCCTCGGGGTCCTGCGGGCCATGCACTGGAATCCGCAGCCCGAGCCCCCAGCGCAGGTGCAACAGGCCCTGGGCGTGATCGGCGTGGTAATGGGTTTGCAGAATGCCGCTGAGGCTGCCCGGCGCGAAACGCTCGGTCAGATCGGTGAGGCCGCTGTCGACCAGCCAGCGCTGCGAGCCGCATTCGATCAATGCGCAGCAGGGTCCGCGACGCCAGGTCGAATCGGCGCGAGCCCGGCAACAGGCGACGCAATCGCAGTTGTATACCGGTACCTGACGGGCGTTGCCGCTGCCGAGAATGATCAGGCGCATGCGCGACCCCGTTCGATCAGCTGCAGCAGGCGCTGCATGGTTTCTTCCAGCGGCCCGGAGTTGTCCAATACCAGCGCCTCGCCCTGCCCCGCTGTCTGAAACTGGTCGTTGCGGGCCAGCCGTGCGTCTATTTCCTCGAGCGATTCACGCCCCCGTGCCAGCAACCGCTGACGCAGCACCGGCAGCGACACCGTGAGCAGGACCGCCTGCAGTTGCGGATAACGCCGGCGCGCCTCGGCCAGATAGGCGCGTGAGCCATTGACCAGAACATCCTGTCCCGCCGACAGCCAATCGTCGATCTCCCGGGAAATGCCGTAGTGCAAGCCATTGGCCCGCCAGTGCAGGGCGAAGGCGCCGGTCGCTCGCAACTGCTCGAACTCCGCCTCGCTCACCGCCAGGGCATCCTCCCCCACCGCCTCGGCGGATCGGGTGATGACGCGCCGGGCGATCCGGCACCCACGCGCCTGCAGCGGCTCGCTGGCCGCTTGTAACAGGCTGTCCTTGCCTGAGCCGGAAGGCCCCATCAGATAGATCAGTCGTCCCGTCATCCGTCCCTTCATTAAAAGACCCTTCTGCCTTGCCGCCATACCTGTCGGACCACCGGCTGGCCATGCCTGTCGCTCGCCTGCAGCAGATCCGCACGCAGACCGACGCGGATTTCGCCACGGTCGTCCAGGCCCGCTGCCTGAGCCGGCGCCAGGCTGACCGCGGCGATGGCCTTCGGCAAGTCATAGTCGTTGCCCAGCGCCGAGAGCATAAACGCCGCCTGCAACAGACTGGCCGGATAGTAATCGCTGGAGAGTATGTCCAGCACACCGTGGCGTGCCAGATCAGCCGCTGCAATGTTGCCCGAATGCGAACCACCGCGAACGATGTTCGGTGCGCCCATCAGCACCTTCAGCCCACGGGTATGGCTGGCATGCGCCGCTTCGAAGGTCGTGGGAAACTCGGCGATGGCCATGCCGAAGCCGGCCGACTCCTCGACGTGCGCGAGCGTCGCGTCGTCGTGGCTGGCCAACGCCAGGCCACGCGCTTGGCAGATTTCGACGATGGCACGGCGCTGGCGGTCGCTGTACTGGCGGGAATTGGCAGTCTGCTGATCGCTAAACGCATCCATCTCCGCCTCGTTGAGGTGGTACTTGCCCATGTAGTACTCGCGGTACTTCTCCGTCTGGGCGAACTGGCGCTGGCCGGGCGAGTGGTCCATCACCGATACCAACTGCACCAGCGGATGTTCCACCAGGTCGCGAAACACCGGCAGCGCATCCGGATGGCAAACCTCACAACGTAGATGTAGCCGATGATCGGCGCGGGTGTCTCCGGCTGCCTCGGCCTGGGCGATGGCGTCGAGCATGGCGGGCAGCTGCTGCATGCGCTTGCCGCGCGGGTTGATGTCGCCGATGGACAAGGCATCGAACACCGTGGTGATCCCTGCGGCAACAATCTGCGCGTCGTGGGTCAGCACCGCCGAGGCCGAAGGCCAGTCGACACCGGGACGCGGCGTCATGTGCTTTTCCAGATTGTCGGTGTGCAGCTCGACCAGCCCTGGCATCAGGTAGTCACCGTTCAGGTCCTGAGCCTGTGGCAGCTGGCTGCGGCCCTCGCTCACATCTGCGATCAGGCCGTCACGGATCACCAGCGTGCCGTCGATCACCCGGTCGGCCATGACGATCCGCGCGTTGCTCAGTATCAGTTCAGCAGGCATGGCGATGCTCCTCGGCAGTCATGTCCAGATAGCGATCGGCGACTGCCTCGCGTATGGCACGGTCATGGAAGATGCCGATCAGCGCTGCCCCGGCGGCCTTGGCTTCGGCGATCAGTTCCAGCACCACTCGGCAGTTCGCCTCGTCGAGCGAGGCGGTGGGTTCGTCCAGCAACAGCACCGGCCACTGCACCATGAAGCCGCGCGCCAGATTCACGCGCTGCTGCTCACCACCGGAAAAGGTGCCGGGTGCCAGTTGCCAGAGCCGCTTGGGGATGTTCAGCCGGGTCAGTAGGCTCTCCGCACGGGCCTGCGCGTCCTGTCGACTCCAACCCCGCGCCAGCGCCGGCGCCATGACCACCTCAAGGCACGGCACGCGTGGAATCACACGCAAAAACTGGCTGACATAGCCGAGGCTTTCGCGACGGACCGCCAGCATCTGTCGTGGCTCGGCGCCGACCAGTTCTAGCGGTTCGCCACGATGGCGCAGACGGATGCTGCCGGTGGCCAGGTAATTGCCGTACAGGCAGCGCAGCAGGGTGGATTTACCGGCACCGGAGCGTCCGTGGAGCACCAGGCATTCGCCGGGCGCGACGGCAAAACTGACCTCGCGCAGCACATCGAGGGTTACGCCGTGCTGCTGGTGAAGCGTGAAGGACTTGCGCAGGTTGCGGACTTCGATCGGGTTGTTCATGGGCGATCCCCGAAGATGGGCTGAATGGATAGCGGTGAATTGGCCAGCATTGGCGTGGGCCGGCTTGCCCTCACCCCAACCCTCTCCCGGAGGGAGAGGGGGCAGATCGCCGTGGGCGCAAGGACCTGCGTACAGACGGACCCGGTCTGTTTCGCCCCGGATGTCCTCAGCAGAGTGAAGGGGTTGGTCGACGCGGGCCTTGGTGTCTGATGTGATCTCGCGGCGTCCAGCCCAACAATCGAGGCTACGGCCCTACACATAACCGCCCCATCTCCCTCTGGGAGAGGGCTGGGGTGAGGGATGCGGAGTTGCGGGAGGCCACTTAAGGCTGAGGTATCGTCGATACCTGCAGCTGCGAATTGCGGCCTCGCGGCGCCCAGCCCAACAATCGAGGCTACGGCCCTGCACATAACCGCCCCCTCTCCCTCTGGGAGAGGGCTGGGGTGCGGGATGCGGAGTTGCGGATCGAACGCACTCATGGCTGCAGCACCGAAGACACCAGCAGCTGCGAATAAGGGTGCTGCGGGTCGTCGAGAATCTGGTCGGTCAGCCCGGTTTCCACCACCCGCGAGCGGCGCATGACCATCAGCCGATCAGCCAGCAGCCGCGCCACGGCGAGGTCGTGGGTAACGATCACCACCGCCAGGTCCAGCTCGTGCACCAACCCGCGCAGCAGATCGAGCAGGCGGGCCTGCACCGAGACGTCGAGGCCGCCGGTGGGCTCGTCCATGAACACCAGGCGCGGCCCGGAAACCAGGTTGCGGGCGATCTGCAGACGCTGCTGCATACCGCCGGAGAAGGTGCGCGGCAGATCATCGATACGCGCTGGGTCAATCTCCACCTGGCTCAGCCAGTCCAGCCCGGCCTGGCGCAGCTGGCCGTAATGGCGCTGCCCCTGGGCCATCAGCCGCTCGCCGATGTTGGCACCTGCCGATACGCCCATGCGCAGGCCGTCGCGCGGATTCTGTTCGACGAAGCCCCACTCGGTGCGCAGCAGGCTGCGACGCTCGGCCTCGCTGGCGGCATACAGATCGAGCCAGGCGCCATCCCGGCCGCGGTAGCTCACCGAACCCCGATCAGGCTGGCAGCGCCCGGAGAGCAGGCTGAGCAGCGTGGATTTGCCGGAGCCGGACTCACCGACGATCCCCAGCACCTCACCCGGATAGAGGTCGAAGTCGACGCCCTGGCAGCCGGTATCCGGCCCGTACAGGCGAGTCAGCCCGCGTACCGAAAGCAACGGCTGATCGAGGCGGCTGGCAGGTTGTTGCAGATCGAGCGCGGCGTTCATTCGGCGGCCTCCTGGGCGTCGCGGCGTTGCGTGCAGTAGTCGGTATCGGAGCAGACGAATTGCTTGGTGCCGGCGTCGTCGACGATGAGCTCGTCGAGGTAGGAACTGTCACTGCCGCAGAAGGCGCAGCACTGATCCCAGGCCTGAATCGCGAAGGGGTGATCCTCGAAGTCCAGGCTGCGCACGTCGGTGTAAGGCGGCAGCGCATAAAGGCGCTTCTCGCGCCCGGCACCGAACAGCATCAGCGCCGGGCTCATGTCCAGCTTGGGATTGTCGAATTTGGGAATCGGCGAGGGATCCATCACGTAGCGACCGTCCACCGTCACCGGATAGGCGTAGCTGGTGGCGATATGGCCGAAGGTGGCGATGTCCTCGTAGAGCTTGACGTGCATGACCCCGTAGTCCTCAAGGGCGTGCATGGTCCGGGTCTCGCTCTCCGAGGGTTCGATGAAGCGCAGCGGCTCGGGAATCGGCACCTGGAAGACCATGATCTGGTCGTTGCGCAGCGGCGTTTCCGGGATTCGGTGGCGGGTCTGAATCAGCGTCGCGTCAGGCGTGCGGGTGGTGGTGGCGACGCCCGCCGTATGTGCAAAGAAGCGGCGGATCGACACCGCATTGGTGGTGTCGTCGGCGCCCTGGTCGATCACCTTGAGCACATCCTCGGCGCCGAGAATGGCGGCGGTCAGCTGCATGCCACCGGTGCCCCAGCCATAGGGCAGCGGCATTTCGCGACCACCGAAGGGCACCTGGTAACCCGGAATCGCCACGGCCTTGAGCAGGCCACGGCGGATCATGCGTTTGGTCTGTTCGTCGAGATAGGCGAAGTTATAGCCCTGCTCCGTCGCGCCGGGCTGACGTTCAGTGACAGTCATGTTCATGCGCGGCGCTCCTCGGCGTTGGGTTCAGGCTGGGCCGTAACGGTCTCCTCGACCGGTGCACGGCGCAGCTTGCGGATCAGTTCCAGTTCGGACTGGAAGTCGACGTAATGGGGCAGCTTGAGGTGCGAGACGAAGCCACCAGCCTCGACGTTGTCGCAGTGCATCAGCACGAATTCCTCCTGCTGCGCCGGGCCTTGCACCGTCTCGCCATATTCGGCGCCGCGCAGCGCACGGTCGACCAGGGCCATGCCCATCGCCTTGCGCTCGGCGTAGCCGAAGGCCAGCCCGTAGCCGCGGGTGAACTGCGGGTCGATGCCCTGCCCGCCAACGAACTGGTTGACCATCTCGCACTCGGTCACCTCGATATCGCCCAGCGGCACGGCGAAGCCCAATTCCGGCGGTTCCATCCAGACCTCAACCTGGCCGATGCGGATTTCTCCCGCGAAGGGGTGATTGCGGCCATAGCCGCGCTGGGTCGAGTAGCCCAGCGCCAGCAGAAAGCCCTCATCACCACGAGCCAGCGCCTGCAAGCGCTGGGCGCGGTCGCTGGGAAACTCCAGGGGTTCGCGGGTGATATCCGGCACGCCGTGGTCGTCGCCGCGTTCCGGTTTCATCAAGCCTTCCTGGGCAAGGAGGTCGAGCACGCGCGGACAGGCCGCCAGCTCGGCTTGAGGATCAAGCTCCGGACCGGGATGTTCGCCTTCGGCCAGCAGGCTGAAGTCCAGCAGGCGATGGCTGTAGTCGAAGGTCGGGCCGAGCAGCTGACCGCCGGGCAGATCCTTGAAGGTCGCCGAGATCCGTCGCGTCGGGCGCATCTGCGCGGTTTCCAGCGGCACGCTGTTGCCAAAGCGCGGCAGCGTGGTGCGATAGGCGCGCAGCAGGAAGATGGCTTCGAGCAGATCGCCAGCCGCCTGCTTGATTGCCAGCGCAGCCAGCTCCTCGTCAAACAGCGAGCCTTCGGCCATGACCCGCGCCACCGCCAGCGGCAGCTGCTGGCGAATCTGACTGACGCTCAATTCGGGCAAGGCGGTGTCGCCACGGCGCTTCTTCGCCAATAGTCGGTGGGCATTGTCGATGGCCTGTTCGCCACCTTTGACGGCTACATACATCAGGCTACCTCCTCTATCGATGGCGCGATGCGGGTGCTGCGGGGCAAGCCGAGCACGGTCTGGTCGGCGGCGAAGAACAGGTCCAGCCCGCGGGGGAAATCATTGCGGGCGGCGCGCTGCTGCCAGAACGTGGTGGGCACCGGCAGGCTCACCTCGCGCTGGCCGAGAATGCCGGGGCCGCTCCAGCTCAACGTCGGGCCACTGTCGAGGCCATCGAGCTGGACCAGCAGCGTGCAGGACTGGTCGGGGAAACGTTCGCTACCCGTGCAGAAACCGGACAGGTCATCCAGCGCCTGCGCGTCGAGCAATGCGAAATCGGCCGTTTCGCGCTCAGCAACGATCGGGCACCCACAATGAAATGCCAGGTTGGTGCGCACCGTCGGCGTATCGAAGGCGGGCGCCAGCCACAACCGCGTCTCGCCATCGAGCAGGCTCAGGCACAAGGCGTAAGTCGCCGACGCCAGCGGATCGAGGGCCGGAACAGCAATCAGCGGCTGCGCCAGGCCGGGCTCGGCGAGGGCCTTGAGCGCGGCGCGGAAAATACGCTGGCTGTCCAGCACCTGATCATCGAGTGCCGCGTGCAACAGGTTTGCGCTCATCAGTCCTCTCCTCTCACCAGGGTGAAGAATTCCACTTTGCTACTGGCCGTCTCGGCGTCCTGCGCGGCGCGGCGGGTTGCCTGTGCAGCCGCCAGCGGTGCGATCAGTTGCTGCTGCCAGCGCGCCTGATCGCGCCCCTGCAAATGCGCGTCGGCCAGCGCGGCCAGTTCGGCGTGACGCTTGTCGCGCCCGGCCACGTAGCTGTAACCGGTGCGGCCGTCGCCCAGACGCACGACGCAGCGGGTCACACTCATCTCGCCAAGGTTGAACGCGGCGCCGGTTCCGCCCATGCGACCGCGGACCAGGGTCATGCCGATCTCCGGCGCCCGCACCATTTGGTACTCGATGTCCTTGAGCTCGGCCTCGTAAGGCGCCAGCTCATTGCCGGCACGGGCGAGCACGCCCATCCAGCGCTGGCGGGTGGCAATTTCAGGGGTCATGCGCGTCTCCATCAGGTAGCGACCTGGTACTGGAAACGGTCGGCTCGGCTGGTCGACAACGACAGCTCCACCGGCCGGCCGGCCAGGTCATGGGAAAGGGTGAGCACGGTCAGCAACGGCGCGTGACGCGGCATCAGCAATTGATCGGCCTCATCGTGCGTGGGCAACCGCGCGCCGATCAGGCTGAAAGCGCGGTGCAGTGGCAAATCACGGTCGGACAGGTACTGGCGCAGCGAACCGCCGTTGTAATCGCCCAGCAGCGACTGGCGGCCGGCACAGAAACGGTGGCGGATCAGGCTCACCGGTTGTTCGTCCAACAGACGCAAGGTGTGCAGCTCGACCACCGGCGCGCCTTCGCCCAGTTGCAGGTATCCGGCCTCCTCGACGGTGGCCGGACGCAGCTGCCGCTGCAGCAGGCGCGCCTGGACGCCGAGACCCTGCGCCGAAAGCGACTCGCTGTAAGCACTGCCCGCGGCCAGCGGATAAATCAGCGGTCGCTCCAGTACCCGTGTGCTTCTGCCCTGCTGGCGCAGCACCCGGCCCTCGCTGACCAGTTCGTCGATGGCGCGGCGCAGCGTGTGACGATTCACCGCGAAACGTGTCGCCAGCTGAACCTCGCCGGGCAGCTGGTCGCCAGGCTGCAAATGGCGCAATTCCTCACGCAGCTGGGCGGCCAGTTGCAGGTAACGCGGCTGCGGTTGTCTAGACATGTGCATGGCTAAAAAAGACGCGCGCGGCGTCCCTCTCCGGTCAGATGAACAATTTGCGCAAGCGCTGAGAAACGATGTCGATCACGCTCACCACCGCCACGATGACGATCAGCAAGGCGCAGGTCTGGCCGAACTGGAAGCCGCGAATGGCCTCCCAAAGAATCACGCCGATGCCGCCGGCACCGACCATCCCCACCACTGTTGCCGAGCGCACGTTGGATTCGAAGCGATACAGCGCGTAGGAAATCCACAGCGGCAGCACCTGAGGAATGACGCCGAATATGACCTCTTGCAGGGCGCTGGCGCCGGTAGCGCGGACGCCTTCCACTGGGCCCGGTTCGATGGCTTCAACCGCTTCGGCGAAGAGCTTGGCGAGCACGCCGGTGGTGCCGACGAACAGCGCCAGCACGCCGGCAAAAGGCCCGAGGCCAACCGCTACGACGAAGAGCATGGCGAAGACCATTTCATTGATCGAACGGCAGGCGTCCATCACGCGTCGGACCGGCTGATAGACCCACCAGGGCACGATGTTCTCGGCGCAGAGAATGCCCAGCGGGATCGCGCAGAGGATCGCCAGCACCGTGCCCCAGAGGGCGATCTGCACGGTGACGATCATTTCCTTGAGGTACAGCTCCCAGTTGCTGAAGTCCGGCGGAAAGAAGTCAGCGGCGAAGGTCGCCATATTGCCGCCGTCGCGGATCAGCGCCAGCGGATTCATCTCGGCGCCTTGCCAAGACCAGCCCAGCACTGCCAGGAAAAGACCCCAACCGATCAGCTTGAACCACGAATGTTTCTGCGATGCGGCAACGGGGGTAGGTGCGGTCAGAGAAGTCATGGATGCTCCGGCAAACAGAGGTCGGCCGCCGCTTACGCGGCGGCCAGCGGATCAGCCCGCCGTAGCGGCGGCGGTTTTCTGCTCGATCTCGGCCATGCGCTGCTCAAGCGCCGCAAGCTGGGCGTCCAGCTCCTTTAGCTGAGCCTGCTTGTCGCTTTCATCGAGCTTGGCGTTGTTGGCGACTTCGCTGCGCTGTTTGAACAGCTCCAGTTGGCGAATCGGTAGCAGCTGATCGTCATCGGAGGCGCGGAACTTGCCCCACTGCAGGTCAGCCAGCACCTTCATCTCGCTCGGCTGATCGCCATAGGTCATGAAGAATTCGCGGATGCCGGCCTTGGTCGCTTCCGGCAGATTCTTGCGCCAGACCATGGGGTCGGCGGGAATCAGCGGCGACGTCCAGATCACCTTGAGCTGAGCGGCCTTCTCCGGCGCGGTCAATTCCAGGCGCTCCATGCCTTCGTTGTTGAAGGTGCCGACGTCGACCTGCTTGTTGGCCACCGACAGGGCGTTCACTTCGTGGCTGCCGTTGAGCGAGCGCTTGAAAATCTTGTTGGCGTCCACCTTGTTCTTGGCAAAGACGTAATAGCCCGGCACCAGATAGCCCGAGGTGGAGTTCGGATCGCCGTTAGCGAAGGTCAGATTGGACGCGTCGTTAAGCATTTCTTCGACGGAGTCGATCGGGCTGTCCTTGTGGGCCACCAGCAGGCTGTAATAGCCCTGAGCGCCATTGGCGGCGACGGTTTGGGCAAAGATCTCGCCGCCGGCGCGGTCCACGGCTTCCATCGCCGATTTGTTGCCATACCAGGCCAGATCGACCTTATCGAAGCGCATGCCCTGAATGATGCCGGCGTAATCCGGGGCGAAGAACGCGTTGATCTTCATCCCGGTGCGCTCGCTCATGGCGGCGAGGAACGGGTCCCAGACAGCTCGCAGATTCTGCGACGACTCGGTGGAAATGATGCCGAAGTTCAGTTCCTTGCCATCATCCGCGTGGGCGCCGCCCAGCAGCGAGCCGGTCAGCAAGGCAGAGGCGGCAAGGACGCGGCCAATACGATTGAACATGGAAAAGCTCCTGTCAGAGATAGACGCTTTGGTTGGCATGACGTGGGATCAAGGGAAATGGTGTTCAGGCCTTGGCCAGGCTCAGCGCGCGGACCGGCGCCAGCGACGCTGCGGCAGGCGAGCGGGCCTGATCGGAAAACAGAAGATTGGCGTCGAGATCGGCGCCGTAGAGATCGTTGAGAAAGCGGCCATCTAGGTCGGCACAAGCGCCGTCGTAATGGATGCGACCGTCCTTGAGTGCCACCGCCCGGCGGCAGTAACGCAGGGCGTAATCGACTTGATGCAAGGTCACCACCACCGTCTTGCCGTCGCGTCGGTTGATGTCAGCCAGGATGTCCATGACCTTGCGCGCGGACTCGGGGTCGAGCGAGGCGATCGGCTCGTCGGCAAGGATCACTTCGGCTTGTTGGGTGAGCGCACGGGCGATGGCGACCCGCTGCTGCTGACCGCCTGAGAGTGTCGAAGCGCGCTGCTCGGCACGATGGGCTAGCCCCACACGCTCCAGCGCTGCTAGCGCCTGCTGCTTCTGCTCGGCGGTGAACATGCCCAGAGAGCCGCGCCAGCGCGGCATGCGGCCAAGAAAGCCCAGCAGCACGTTGTCCAGTACGCTGAGGCGGTTGACCAGATTGAATTGCTGGAAGATATAGCCGATGTCTGCGCGCAACCGCCTCACGTCGCCGTTCAAGCGTCCCGCTGACTGCACTTCGCGACCGAGCACCTGGATGTTGCCGCCGCTGCGATCACAGCAGGCCAGGCCGGCGATGTGCCGCAGCAGTGTGGACTTGCCGGAACCGGACGCGCCGATCAGCGCCACCATCTCGCCCGGCTGCACGGACAGCGCCAGATCATGCAGGGCACGCTTGCCTGCGAAAGTCTTGTTCAGACTGTCGACACGGATAACTGCACTCATGGACCGCCTCCCTCATCGAGAACGACGGCAGCCCCTTGTTGGCCGCCGTCTGATGAGGCATGACCTTAGGGCCGGCTAATGTCGCTTCGGTGAACGGTCTATGACGGTTTGATGACTTGTCTAAACAGGCGAGACGGGCTTCGGAACTCGCCTGCCGAAGCACGCCGTCTAGCCCGCGGCGCGGCGTCGACTGGCCGTTCGCCGCCTATTTCGGGATGCCATTCACCTGATCGCCGATACCAGCCCGGTGCTGACTAAACCAACCCTGATTGACCTCAAGCGCATAACGCGCCGGCTCGCGCGAGCAGCGGATCGCGGTGCTCAGCGGTTCCAGGTCGATCACATCGACGATGCGCCCCTGCTCATCCATAAATGCCGCCGACAGCGGCAGCGACGTGTTCTTCATCCACAGGCAGTGACGGCGAAAGTCGTCGAAGCGAAACAGCATGCCGCGATCCGCCGCAAGCTCGGTGCGCTCCATCAGACCGCGTTCGCGCTCGGCGGGAGAGCGGGCGTACTCGGCCTGCAGCTGCACGTCGCCCACGCGCAGATCAAGTAGAGGTTCGGCACTGGCAAACGAGGGCAACAGCATCAACGACAGCAAGGCGGCGCGCATATAGATAGGCTCCAAGCCGCTCAGTGCTGGTCAGTCGCAGCTGGCTGCGAGCCATGCAGCGAACGCACCAGCGGCCCGACCGTCAGGCCCTGCAAAAGAATCGAGACCAATACGACGATATAGGTGAGGCTCAGCAGCAGATCCCGTTCCTCTCCCAGCGGCAACGACAGCGCGAGCGCAACCGAGACGCCACCACGCAGGCCGCCCCAGGACAGGATGCGGATGGTGCCGCGGGTGATCTGCCGATCCGTGATGCCGTAAATTTTACGCAGCGTGACGATCATCGGTGCCACGGTTAGCACGCGCGATAGCAGCACCGCGCCGCCCAGCAGCATCGCCGCCACCGCGTGCAGCCAGCCAAACGGCAGGATCAGCAGTTCGAGACCGATAAGCGCGAACAGCAGCGCATTGAGGATTTCGTCAATCAGCTCCCAGAAGCCATCGACGTAACGTCGCGTGCTGTCGGTCATCGCCTTCTTGCGGCCCTGATTACCAATGATCAGGCCGGCCACCGCCATGACGATAGGCGCCGAAACGTGCAGATGAGTCGCCAGCGCCGAGCCGCCGAACACCAGCGCCAGGGTCAGCATCACGGATGGCTGATGCTCATCGACCTTGCTCAGCAGATAGAACACACCGAAGCCCAGCACGACCCCCAGCACGATGCCGCCGACCGCCTCCTTGGCGAAGAGCAGGCCGAAGTCGGCAAGGCTCGGTTCCTGGCCAAGGCTCAACACGCCCAGCAGAATGCTGAACAGCACCACCGCGGTGCCGTCATTGAACAGCGATTCGCCAACTATGGTGGTCTGTAGCGGTTTCGGCGCGCCGCTAGTCTTGAGGATGCCCATCGCCGCGATCGGATCGGTCGGGGAGATAAGCGCACCGAACAGCAGGCAATAGATGAACTCGATGTGCCAGCCGAACAGCCCGAAAATATTGAACGCGAGCCAACCCACCACCAGGGTGGAAAACAGCACGCCACCGGTGGCCAGGATGCCAATGGGCCATTTGTAGCTGCGCAGGTCGTCGAGGTTGACGTGCAAGGCGCCGGCGAACAGCAGTGCCGGCAGAAACCAGGTCATCAGTACGGCGGAGAAATCGATCTGCTTGACGATCTGCTGCATTTCGGTTTCAAGCACCGGATAGCCCAACGCCGAGAAACCCAGCGCGATAAGCGACAGGACTAGCGCTGTCAGCATCACCCCGATGGTTGGCGGCAGCTTGATGAAGCGGTAATTGACGTAAGTAAAGAAGGTCGTCAGCGCAATGAACGCCGCCGCTAGGTCGAGCATCGGAAAACTCCAGCCAGTTCGTAGCGGGCCATCTTAGCGATTCGCCGGGCAGTTACGCGGGCGTCAGTCGATTTCGACAATCGGCTGCTCGGCTTGCTGAGTGCCAGCGTCGGTCCCGTAGCGCTTCTGACAACGCTCACAATAGAAGGCGCGGCGCTTGCTTCGCCCCAGCTCCTTGGCTTTGACGAAAGGGATTTTGCAGCGCGGACAGGTCGTTTTCGTATGTGCTAGCCAGTGCGCTTTGAGCGTGCCCTCGCGCTTCCACTGGAGAAATTCGAAGCTGTAAGTCCGAACCTCTCGCGCCAGTTCTCGCAGCTTCGCCGCCGGCAGATCGCCGATCAGCGACAGCGGATGAATGCGGGTGCGAAAAAGCACTTCGTTTTTGATGATGTTGCCCGAGCCCGAGAACAGCGTTTGATCCAACAGCGCATCGCAAGCCAGTAGTTGGGGCCGCCCACGCAACTTCTTCAGGGCCGCGCGTCCATCCCAGGCGTCGCTCATGACATCTGCACTCCAGTCGTAGGCGTCGTCCAACAGGCCTTCGATGGGCTGCACCGAGCATCCGTAGAAATTCAGCTCGCCGTTGGCGAACCCCAGACTCAGGCGCGGCGCGGATTCCTTGCGCTCGTTGATTCGATAACTGCCGAACAACAGCAAATGGATGCGCAGAGAAACGTCGTCCAGCTCGATCAGAAAGTGCTTGCCCCAGCTGCGAAACGATCGCACCGTTTGGCCGACCAGCCGCACCTTATCGAGCTTGGAATTGCCCTCGGCACGTTCGATGACCTGGCCGGTGAACACGTCGGCCTGTTCGCGAAGAATGACGATCGATGGACCTTCGGGCATGGCGATATCGCTTCGGCAGGGGCGTTATGGATATCGACTTGGATCAGTCGCGAAGGTGCGGCCGGTCATCGGGGCTTCGTGAGCAAGCTCGCTCTATATAAAGGCGCACGGGGTCCAGCGGCGTCACCAATCCAGCTGCAGACGGCTTTCGAACCGGCGCGGCTCGCCAGTCAGCGGATCGCGAAATTCCAACCCGCGCGCCAGCAGTTTGAGCGGCTTGGAATAGTCGTCTTGATCTCGGCGCCCACGCTCGATCAGCTCGGGATAGAAGGGATCATTGCAAATACCGGCGCCCAGCGTCGCCATCTGCAGGCGCAGCTGATGCTTGCGTCCGGTGACCGGATACAACGCGTAGCGCCAGAGCTCGCCACGCCGCTCGAGCACCTCGATACGCGTCTCGCTGTTGGGCTCTCCGGCGCCCTTTTTCATCAAGAAGAACGGCTCGCCATCGACCATGTGCAGCCGCTCCTGACGCGGGAAATTCAGATCGGGCAGCGCCGGGCAGATCGCTTCGTAACGCTTGTCTATCTTCCGCTCGCGAAACAACGCCTGGTAGCGGCCACGGCTTTCCGGATTGGTGGAGAACAGCACCAGCCCGGCGGTCAGCCGGTCGATGCGGTGGATAGGCACCAGATCGGGATTACCCACGCGCTTGCTCAGGCGCGCCAGCAGCGTTTCGTTGACGTATTCGCCGGCCGGCATCACCGGCAGGAAGTGCGGTTTGTCGGCCACCAGCAAGTGCTCGTCAAGATGCAGCACCTGCTCCTCGAAGGGGATCGGCTTTTCATTCGGCACTTCGCGAAAGTAATGAATCTTTAGCCCGGCTCGATAGGGATGCGTCACCGCCAATGGTTGTCCATCCGCGCCCAGCACACGCCCTCTGGCGAAGCGATCTGACCAGATGTCACGATCGATCGCCGGGAAATGCGCGCACAAGCAGTCGAGCACGGTGGCCCAATCACCTTGGGGCAGATGAAGGGTGCTGCGGGCATTAGGGGCAGTAGCGGACATGACGGTGCGTACGAGCGGAAAAGGCCAACGATGATACCCGACCGCCGCGAGCGGCTCCGACATCGATGTCCGACCAACTTGATTAGCCACAGCTGTCGATTTGTATCGCTACCAGTCGACCATTCGAGAGCGCATCGAAATCATCGATGGCCAGTTCACTCGTCCCGCAACCGGAGGCCCACGATGCACAACCATCCGATCGTTTCCCGCCAGCAGTGGCTGGCCGCCCATACCGCGCATCTGCTCAAGGAAAAGCAGGTCACTCATCAACGCGAGGCGCTCGCCGCCGCCCGTCGCGAATTGCCCTGGGCGCTGGTGGACAAGCACTACGCGTTTCAGGACGCAAGCGGCCCGGTAGGTTTGGACGAACTATTCGAGGGTCGCAGCCAACTGATCATCAAGCACTTCATGTTCGGCCCCGACTGGCAGGAAGGCTGTGTGGGTTGCTCGTTCGAGATGGATCACCTGCAGGGCACGCTGGTGCACCTGGCCAACCACGATGTCAGCGTCGTCGCCGTGTCGCGGGCGCCTTTTGCCACGCTCGACGCGTTCCGCCAACGGATGGGCTGGCCGATCCGTTGGGTATCGTCTGCCGGCAGCGATTTCAATCGCGACTTCCACGTCTCGTTCGATCCCGAGGACATCGTCGACGGCAAGGTCTTTTACAACTACAGATGGGAGCCGTTCGTCTGTGAGGAGCTGTCGGGTTTCAGTGTGTTCTATCGCGACGAGGATGGGCGCATCTTCCATACCTTTTCGGCTTACGGGCGCGGTGCGGAGGAGTTGCTGGGTAGCTATGTGCTACTCGACATGACACCCAATGGCCGCAGCGAGAACGGGCCGCAACACAATCTGACCGATTGGGTTCGCCATCATGATCGCTACGGCAGCGGCGACACCGTCGATATTACCGGACGAGCCCGACCAGGTGATGCCACCGCCTCTGCCGGCTGTTGCCATCAGGTAGACCCTCAGTGAGCCAGTGGAAGCATCGTGGACCGGGCCGGACGGTGCTCCGCTTCAATCTCACAGAGAGCGACGCCGAAGCAACACCGGTGGGCTGAAGCCCACCCTACGGCGATGCATGACAAGCTGAGGCATGGTGGCCGGCCCGCCCTGCAACGCTGAAGCCGGCGAACCCTGGCGGGGTCGCCCTGTCCAGACAAGAACACCCAGCGCCGAGGCCCCGTCCCGGCTGCCCGGCCGTTTCCAGTCAAATCAGGCGAGATACCCATGGCAATGACAGTTGGCGACTATCTGATCGAACGTCTCTACCAATGGGGCGTTCGTCGCATCTATGGCTATCCCGGCGATGGCATCAACGGCGTATTCGGCGCGCTCAACCGTGCCAACGGGAAGATCCGTTTCCTCCAGGCGCGGCACGAAGAGATGGCCGCATTCATGGCCTCGGCTGACGCAAAGTTCAATGGCGGTCTCGGGGTTTGCATCGCCACCTCTGGTCCGGGCGCGACGCATCTGCTGACAGGGCTCTACGATGCGCGCATGGACCACATGCCGGTGTTGGCGATCGCCGGGCAACAGGCGCGCACGGCCATGGGCGCGCACTATCAGCAAGAAGTCGATCTGGCGTCGATGTTCAAGGACGTCGCCGGCGCATTCGTGCAGCAGGCCAGCGCACCGGCTCAGGTCAGACATCTGGTCGACCGGGCGATTCGCACAGCGGTAGGTCAGCGCACGGTCACTGCGATCATCCTGCCCAACGACCTGCAAGAGATGGAGTACAGCGAGCCGCCACGGGCTCACGGCGCAGTGCATTCCGGCATCGGCTATACGCGGCCCAAGGTGGTGCCCTACGAGGTTGATCTCATACATGCCGCTGAAGTGCTCAACGCCGGCGAGAAAGTAGCGATCCTGGTTGGTGCCGGTGCGCTGAATGCCACCGATGAAGTCATTGCGGTAGCGGAAAAGCTCGGTGCCGGCGTTGCCAAGGCGCTGCTGGGCAAGGCGGCGATACCGGACGATCTGCCCTGGGTCACCGGCTCCATCGGCCTGCTCGGCACCGAGCCGAGCTACAAGCTGATGACCGAATGCGACACCTTGCTGATGATCGGTTCGGGCTTCCCCTATTCCGAGTTCCTGCCCGAGGAAGGCCAAGCGCGCGGAGTGCAGATCGACCTCAAGGCCGACATGCTGAGCATTCGCTATCCAATGGAAGTGAACCTGCATGGCGACTCGGCCGAAACCTTGCGTGCGCTGTTGCCGCTGCTTCAACAAAAGGCCGAGCGCACATGGCGAGACGAGATCGAGAAATGGCGCGCCGACTGGGACGAAACCCTGAAAAAACGCGCCATGGTCGCGGCCGACCCGATCAACCCGCAGCGCGTCGCCTTCGAGCTATCGCCGCGCCTACCAGACGCGGCTATCGTCACCAGCGACTCGGGCTCCTGCGCTAACTGGTACGCGCGTGACGTCAAGCTGCGGCGCGGCATGATGGGTTCGCTGTCCGGCGGGCTGGCCTCAATGGGCGCGGCGGTGCCCTACGCCATTGCGGCCAAGTTCTGCCATCCGGACCGTTCGGTAGTGGCCATGGTGGGCGATGGCGCGATGCAGATGAACAACATGGCCGAACTGATCACCGTCGCCAAATACTGGAAGGAATGGCAGAACCCGCAATGGATCTGCTGCGTGTTCAACAACGAAGATCTCAATCAGGTGACTTGGGAACAGCGGGCAATGGAAGGCGATCCGAAATTCGAAGCCTCGCAGAACATCCCCAACGTGCCGTACTACCGCTTCGCCGAATCGATCGGCCTGAAGGGGATCTACGTCGACCGTGAGGACCAGGTCGCCGCCGCCTGGGATGAAGCCTTCGCTGCTGACAGGCCGGTGCTGATCGAATTCAAGACCGACCCCGACGTGCCGCCGTTACCTCCGCACATCAAGCTGGAGCAGGCGAAGAAATTCGTCACCACGCTGCTGCATGGCGACCCGAACCAGCGCGGCATCATCAAACAGTCGGTCAAGCAGGTGCTGAGCAAGGTGATGCCGGGGCAGGACAAGGATAAGGAGTGAACCTATGCTGGACGCCGCATGGCGCTGAGCAATGCGGCACGGCAAATGGATACTGATCAGAAGGAGCTGTACCGCTCGCCGTTCCCTTGGTCAATCGGCCCGCCGCCGGGCGCAGCGGGCCGCTGCGATCAATCTTCCCTGTCGTGGGTCATTTCCCCAGTCTTGCCATCCATCTTGAATTCCCAGGTTTTGCCGTCGGCCTTGGTGCCTTCGCCTTCCCAGGAATTGTTATCGGCATCGATCGAATGGAGCATGGTGTAGCCGGCAGCCTTGGCTTTTTCCACGGCCTGTTCGAGCGTGATCCAGTCAGCGCCCGGCTTGTCCGCCAGCGCGACCCCGCTGGCGCCTCCGAGAATGGCGATGGCAAGAGCTGCGGTCAGTTTCTTGTGATACATGAGCGTGATCCTCGTGATGATTCATCGATGCGAGCCGCAACCAAAGCTGTGTGAAAGCTACTGCGCTTTCACACAGCTGGTAACGCGGCCCCTGTTGAATACGAGGTCCGCAGTCAGCAAAGGGTTCCTTACAGCCCGTCTGCCATGGGCGACGAGACTGTGTCAGCGCTTGTCGATGGAGACGATAGCTGCCTCGTCGCCCTCGCTTTGAAAGCCGATCCGGACCGCATCGCCCACAGCCAGACCCTCGAGCTGTTCCGGCCTGACTTGAAAACCCATAGTCGAAGCCGGCCACTTCAGCGCCGGGACCGGACCATGGGCGATGGTCACCACGCCTCGCTCGCGATCCATGGCCTCGATCGTGCCGGTGGCGCGCATGACCGGTTCTGAGACCATTTCGGTGGCGGGTCCGGCGTCAATATCCGGCGATTGCGCCGGCGTTGCGGGTTTGAGCAAATCCTCCGCCAGCGCCGGCTGGACGAGCAGCGCCAGGCTTAGCGTGACGCAATGAAGCGGCTTCATGACAGACCTCCCGAAACAGGTGGACGTACGCGCATTGGACAATCGGCCCGCATCTATTGCTGCTAGCGAATGTGTTTTCGCCGGGCGCGCTCGTTCAGCTTGGCGTAAGCCGCGGCTCGTAACCTGTGAATCGTCAAAACCCACACAGGAAAACGAAACATGAAAACACTGACTACGCTGATCACTGCCGCCACCCTCGCCCTCGGCGCCAACCTGGCCATGGCCCGCGACCTCGGCCCGGACGAAGCGCTCAAGCTGCGCGATGCCGGCACCATCCAGTCGTTCGAGAAGCTCAACGAAGCCGCACTGGCCAAGCACCCCGGCTCTACCATCGAAGAAACCGAGCTGGAAGAGGAATACGGCCGCCACATCTATCAGCTTGAATTGCGCGACGACAAAGGTGTGCAATGGGACATGGAACTCGACGCCAAGACCGGCGAAGTACTCAAGGACCATCAGGACGACTAATGCGTGCCACCCTCTTCCTAGCGACTCCCTTGGCTCTGCTGCTCGCCGCCACCCCGGCGGCGAGTCGCGACCTCGATCAGGACGAAGCCCTGCGGCTACGCCGCGAGGGGCTGATCATGCCGCTCGAAGCGCTCTTGCAGCGCGCCATGGAGCGCTATCCGGGAGCCCGGCTGCTGGAAGCCGAGCTGGAGGAAGATGACGGCATCTATATTTATGAAATCGAATTGCTGACCACCAACGGCATCGCTCGCGAGTTGGAAATCGACGCGCGCGATGGCCGTCTGATCAAGGATGAAGAGGACTGATGCGCCTGCTACTGGTTGAAGACAGTGTGCCACTGGCAGACGAACTGATCGCCAGCCTCACCCGCCAGGGCTATGCCACCGACTGGCTGGCCGATGGCCGCGACGCCGATTACCAAGGCAGCAGCGAACCCTATGACCTGATCGTTCTGGACCTCGGCCTGCCCGGCAAGCCGGGGCTCGAAGTCTTGCGTGCCTGGCGCGCGTGCGGCTTGGCGACGCCAGTGCTGATCCTCACCGCCCGCGATTCCTGGGCCGAACGCATCGAGGGGCTGAAAGCCGGCGCCGACGATTACCTGACCAAGCCCTTCCACCCCGAAGAATTGCTGCTGCGCATCCAGGCGCTGTTGCGCCGCGCCCACGGTGTGGCCAACCAGCCGCTGTTGCAGGTGGGTGGGCTGGCGTTGGACGAAGCACGCCAGCGCTGCAGCAAGAACGGCGAGGACATCGACCTGACCGCCGGCGAGTTTCGCCTGTTGCGCTATTTCATGCTGCATCCCGGTCAGCTGTTGTCCAAAACCCAACTGGCCGAGCATTTGTACGACGGTGAAACCGAGCGCGACTCCAATGTCATCGAGGTGCACGTCAACCGCCTGCGCGGCAAGCTCGGCCGCGAGCTGATCGAAACCCGTCGTGGACAGGGCTATCGCTTCGGCGGCGCGTCTTGAAGTCGATTCAGCGCAGCCTCAGCCTCGGGCTGGTTTGCGCCCTGCTGCTAGTCGGCCTGCTGCTGGTGCAAAGCAGTCTGTGGCTGTTCGAGGCGGGTTTGCGGCGCAACCTGGCGACCGATCTGCGCGAAGAAACCGAAGGCCTGCTGATCGCGGTAGTCCAGGGCACCGAGGGCTTCAAGCTGGACTCGAGTAGGCTGAACCCACGTTATCAGCGGGCGTTTTCCGGTCACTATTTCCGCATCGAACTGCCCGAGCGCAGCTGGCGATCGCGCTCGCTGTGGGACGCCGAACCGGCCTGGCCGACGCGCAACGGCTTAGCCAGCGACCTGGTGGATGGCCCGCAGGAGCAGCGGCTGCTGGCCTACCGCGCCGAATATCGCCGCGACGGCCAACGCATCGTCATCAGCGTCGCGCGCGACTACACGCCGATCCTCAAAAGCTTCGCTCAGGTTCGGCTGGGCGGGCTGGGGCTGATCGTCGTGGCGCTGCTGGCGTTCTTGCTGTTGCAACGCTACGCCGTGAAGCACGCCATGCGTCCGCTGGAACGGGCGCGCCAGCAGATCGCGCAGCTGCAGCAGGGCCAGCGCCAGCAACTGGATATCCAGGCGCCAATCGAACTGCAGCCGCTGGTGGAACAGATCAATCACCTGCTGGCACACACCGACGACACCCTCAAGCGCTCCCGGCACGCCCTGGGCAATCTGGGCCACGCGTTGAAGACACCGCTGGCGGTGCTCGGCAGCCTCACCCAGCGCGAGGAGCTGGCAGCCCATCCGCGACTGCAACAGGACCTGACGGAACAATTGGCGCAGATCCAGCAGCGCGTCTCCCGCGAGCTGGGCCGCGCCCGTCTGGCCGGCGAGGTGTTACCCGGCGCCTACTTCGATTGCCGCGAAGAACTCGCGCCGCTATTCGAAACGCTGAAGATGATCCACCGCCGTGATCTCAATCTGCATTGGCAAACACATCCGGATTGCCGCCTTCCCTGGGACCGCGAGGACATGCTCGAATTGCTCGGCAACCTCTTGGACAACGCCTGCAAATTCGCTCGCTCGGAGGTGCTGCTGAGCATCGATCAGATGCCGGATGGCTATCTCATTCAGGTGGAGGACGACGGGCCTGGAATCCCTGCCGACCGCCGCGAAGCGGTACTGGAGCGCGGCACTCGCCTGGATGAGCGTGCCGAAGGGCATGGTCTGGGGCTTGGTATCGTGCGGGATATTCTGACGGCCTGGAACGGCCGGCTATCGTTGGAGCAGAGCGAGCTAGGTGGGTTGCGTGCATGCATCCATCTGCCGACGCAGCAGCGTGGGCGAGGCTAACCGGGAATTTAAGAACAGCCGATGAATCGGGGAATCACTGCGCGCGGGCCAGCTCGTTGCGCATGTCTTCCAGAATGGTTTCGACCAATAGACCGTTTTGTACCTGCCGACCCGAGACCATTCGAATGGCTTCGGTGCCGTTGATGGGATAGCCGATGCGGACGACCAGATAGCCATCGTCCTGCGGTTCTACACGGGTTTTGTAGTCGGGAGGGAAATGATCGGCAAGGTGACGGGACAGGGTTTTCATGGATGCCTCAAGCGCTGGGTCTGACACAAAGACCCAGCAATGCGAGAGGAGATTCCGACCGCTCATCGGATGACCGTCTGTCGACAAGAAACTGTAACGTTCAGCAGCCGTTCAGGCGCGGTTCTGCCACTACGCTGCCATCGGGACGGCCTCCTTTGAGGCGATGACCGATGTGGCTCGGCTGGATTGAAGCGCGACGTGAATATCGGTAGGTTCGCGCGCACGTCGGGTTAGGCATCGAGACGCACGGATGCTGTTTTATGGTTGAGGCTATAGCGGCGCAGCGGCTGCCGAATCTGCATTAAGTTAAAGGTGAATGTATTGATGAGCCCGCCATACAGCATCGCGCTCCGTAGCGAGGGTGTTCGCAGGAATGAAGCTGCTGACGAAATGGTGATGGCGGTGCGGGCTTCTTTATATGGCGCCGCGCTTTCCTCGGCACGACCTACAGGTTGCGCCTTGCACGGCGCGTCACTTTTTCTTGAATGGCCAAGAAAAAGTAACCAAAAAGAAGGCCACCCCGACATCCGGGTTTTGCTTCGCAAAACTTCCCTCGCTCCGGCGTTGCTCCGGGGGTCGTCACGATGGGATGTCCCTGTCCCATCGCTCCTCGCTCGGCGTCCATGCCTCGCGCGCGCCTACGCAACGCCTGTGCTCGGCCTCCTGAAGGGGATTCGAGACCGAGTCGCCTGTAAGCCTTCAAGCAAAAGCTTCGCTTTGTTTCCTTCCACACAACCTGACAGACGACGCGAACCGCCCCTTTCAGAAGGCCGAATAGAGTTCTCGTGCAGGGCAGCGAGCGGCATGGATGCCGCGAGAGGCGTAATGGGCCAGGGATGGCCCATGTACGCCGGCGCCCGAAACGAGGACGGAATGAGGGAAGTCGAGCGCAGCGAACCGGGGACGCCTAGTCCGGATGCAGGGGCAAGCGTTTTTGCTTACTTTTTTCGCGTTTGAAAAAAGTGAGTCGCCCAGCAGGGCGAAACCAATGCTCAAGCCCCCAACAGCAATGGGCCAAAACCGGAAAGTCCGAAGTCACCTATCAAAAGAAACCCAAAGCCCATGCGCCTGATCCACACCTCCGACTGGCACCTCGGCCAGACCCTCCACGGCCAGGACCGCGACTACGAACACACCCAGTTCCTCGTCTGGCTGCTCGACCAGCTCGTCGCCCACCAAATCGACGCTCTGCTCATCGCCGGCGATGTCTTCGACACGGTCAACCCGCCACTCAAGGCCCAGGAGCGCCTGTACGACTTCATCGTTCGCGCCCATGAGAAGCTGCCGCAGCTGGACATCGTGATGATCGCCGGCAACCACGATTCCGGCGGGCGCATCGAACTGCCGGCACCGCTGATGAAGCGCTTGAACGCCCACGCCGTCGGCCGAATCAGTTGGGTCGCAGAAGGCCAGCTCGATCACGAACGACTGCGCGTGCCGCTACACGACACCAACGGCCAGGTCGCCGCCTGGTGCCTCACCCTGCCCTTCCTGCGCCCGGCAGAAGTCACCGGCTTCGATACCGGCGATGACTACATGGCCGGCATCCGCCATGTCCACCAACACCTGATCGTCGCCGCCGAAGCCGCGCGCCAGCCCGGCCAGGCGCTGATCGCCATGAGCCACGCGCACATGGCGGGCGGCGCGGTGTCGGAGGAATCCGAGCGCAGCATCGTCATCGGCAATGCCGAGGCGCTGCCGGCCAGCCTGTTCCCAGAAGCCATCGCCTATGTCGCACTCGGCCATCTGCACAAGCCGCAGCAGGTCGCCGGCCAGGCGCGCATCCGTTACAGCGGCTCGCCGCTGCCGCTGTCGTTCGCCGAGGTGAATTATCCGCATCAGGTGCTGCTGGCTGAATTCGAGGGCGATCGCCTTGAAAACATCGAAAGCCTGCCGGTCCCGCGCGCCGTGGAGATGATCCGCATCGGTCGCGCGCCGCTGGCCGAAGTGATCACCGCGCTGGAGGCACTGCCTCAGGTCGGCCTGTTCAGCGAAAACCTGCCCTGGCTGGAAGTCCGAGTGCAGCTGGATGAGCCGCTGCCCGATCTGCGCGTGCGCATCGAGGCCGCGCTCACCGGCAAGGCCGCGCGGCTGGTGCGCATCGCCAGCGAATACGCCGGCAGGCGCGGCGAGGCGGATTCCGAAGTGCTGCTCGGCCTCGACCAGATCACCCCGCAGGAACTCTTCACTCGCGCCTGGGAAGAACAGTTCGGCAACCCGCCGGATGAACAAGCGCTGGACGACTTTGCCAGCCTGCTACAGACCGTGGAGTTCGGCGAAGGAGACGGCAGATGAAAATCCTCGCCATCCGCCTGAAGAATCTCGCCTCGCTCGCTGGCGAGCAGATCATTGACTTCACCGCCGAGCCGCTGGCCAGCGCGGGTCTGTTCGCCATCACCGGGCCGACCGGCGCGGGCAAGAGCACCATTCTCGATGCCCTGTGCCTGGCACTGTTCGGCAGCACGCCGCGCTTGGACAGCGTCTCTCCGCTGAACAAGGTGCCTGATGTCGACGCCGAAATCGGCGGTGGCGACGAACGCAACCTGCTGCGCCGCGGTTGCGGCAGTGGCCATGCCGAGGTGGATTTCATCGGCGTCGACGGCCACCGCTACCGTGCGCGCTGGGAGGTCAAGCGCGCACGCGAGAAAGTCGACGGCCGCCTGCAGGCCAGCAGCCAGAGCCTTACAGATCTGGACAGCGGACAGTTGCTGGCCAGCGGCAAGAAGCGCGAATTCCGTGAACTGCTCGAAGCCCGCCTGGGTTTGAACCTGGCGCAATTCACCCGCGCCGTACTGCTGGCACAGAGCGAATTCGCCGCCTTCCTCAAGGCCGACGACAACGAGCGCGGCACCCTGCTGGAGAAGCTCACCGACACCGGCCTCTACAGTCGCCTCGGCCAGGCCGCCTTCGAAGCGGCCAAGCGCGCCCGCGAAGCGCTGGCCCAGCTGCAACAGCAAGCCGGCGGCGTGCAGCCGCTGGAGCCCGAGGCACGCCAGGCGCTGGAGAACCAGCACAGCCAGCAGACGATGGAACTGAAAAGCCTGCAGCAGCAGCTCAAGGCACTGGAACAGCAACGTCAGTGGCTGACTGAGCTGCGACGCCTGGAAAACGAACACAGCGTCGCGCGCACACAGTTGCAGGAGGCCGAAGACGAGCAGGAGCGCCTCGCCGACGCTCGGCGCATCCTCGCCTTGTTCGAGCAGCTGGCGCCGCAGCGCCACCGTTTCATCCGCGCGAGCGAACTCCCGTCGTTGCTGGCAAAGACCGACGGGACCCTCGCCCACCACGACCGCGAACACGCTGAAGTACAGCGCCGCCTCGCTGAGCTGGAGCAGACCTGCCGTGTCGCGACCGAGACACTTGAAGTGGCCGAACAGGCACTCAAGTCCGCCGAACCAGCGCTCGCCCAGGCGCGGCGTGAAGAAGAACGGCTCAGCCACCTCGGTAATGATCTGCGTGAAGCTCGTGAGCAAGCCGAGCAGACTGAAGCCGCCACCCAGGCTGGGGCACTGAAACTCACCCAGCTGCACCAGCAGCAGAAACACGCCGCCCAGCAGCTCGACGCCCTCGGTGAACAGCTCGCCCGCAGCGCCGAGCTGCAACCACTGTGCGCGGCCTGGAACGGCTACCGCCCGCGCCTGCAACAGGCCGTGCAGATCGCCGCCCGTTTGCGCCAGGGCCGCGCGGAACTGCCGGCGCTGGAAGCCGCCGCCCGCACCGCCGAAACAGCCCAGGCGACCACGCGCCAGGCACTCGATGCGTTGCAGGCGCAGATCGGCGGTGAGACCAGCGAGCAACTGGCTCAGCTTACGACGCAGCTTGAGGGCTGGCGCGCAGCCGAGCGCGAGTTCGAAACCCTGCAGCGTCTCTGGTCGCGCCAGCAGCAGCTCGTCGCTCAGCAGCGCAGCCTGCAAAGCGAACAGAGCCGCCAGCAAGGCGAACTCGAGACGCTGACCCAGGCCGGCAAGGTCGCCCGCAACGAACGCGACGATGCGCAAAAGGCACTGCAGTTGGTGCAGGCTCTGCTGGAACGCCAGCGTCTGGCCCGTAGCGCCAATGTCGAGGCCCTGCGCGCCGCGCTGGTACCGGGCGAGCCGTGCAACGTCTGCGGCAGCCTCGAGCATCCCTGGCACGACGGTCAGGCTCTGCTCGCCGCTCTGGATCAGCAGGACGAGCGCGAAGCCGAGCAGGCCCAACGGCAACTGCAGGCCCAGGATGAACGGCTACAGACGTTGCGCGACCAACACGTTGCATTGACTGGCGAGATCAAACGGAACGCGCAGCGCCTTACGGAAATCACCGAGGAACTGGCCCAGCTCCAGCCGCAACTGGCCGCCCTATCCGCCCACGCCGACCTGCTGACCCTGGCGGAAACGGATCGCCAGCCCTGGCTCGACACCCGGCTGGCCACGCTCAAAACGGATACTGCCGCCGCCATCGCCCGACAGCGCGAACTGCTCTCACTGCAGCAACGCAGCGAAGCCCTGCGACAGGACTGGCAGCGCACGCAGGAAATCTGCGCGCAGACCAACCAGGCGCGCGACCAGCAGCGCGACGCTATCGCCCGTGACGACGCAAGGCTCAACGAGGAGCTGGCCGAGTTCGCCAGCCTGGTGCCTGCCGCGCAGCTCGAGCGCTGGCGCGAGGCGCCCGCCGAAGCCTTCATGCAGCTCGACGGCCAGGTCGAGGCCCGTCGACAGCAACTTGAGCAGCAAACGGAGCTGACCGAAGTACGGCAGCAATGCCAGACCGCGCTGGAGCACGAGCAGCTGCAACAGCACCATCGCCGCGAACGGCACCAGGCTTGCGCCGAACGCCTGGCCGATCTACAGACACGGGAACAGGCCTGCAGCCGGAGCCTGCGCCAAAGCTTGGGCCTGCAACCCAGCGCTCAGGCCTGGCAGCAGCAGCTGGAACAGGCGATCCAGAACGCTCGCCAGCAGCAGGCCGAGGTCGACCGGCAACTGAACGAGGCCCGACTTGAACTCACCCGCCTGGCTGGCGAGCAGCAGAACTGCCGCCAGCGCCGCGACGAGTTGCTGGCCGAACGCCGTGAACTGGACGAAGAACTCGCAACCTGGCGCAGCGCCCATCCCGAGCTGGACGACGCGGCTCTCGCCCAACTGCTGCACATGGATGACGCCCTGCTCGAAGAAGCGCGCCAGCGCCTGCGCGACAACAGCGAACAGCTCGCCCGCTGCCGCGAGCGTCTGGAAGGCTGCGGGCAGCGAATCGCCGCGCATCAACAGCAGCCCGCCGAGATGCTGGATGCCGATACCCTGGAGCAGCAATTCGCTGCGCAGCAGGCCAGCTGCGACCAGGCCGAACGCCACTGCGCCGAAACCCGCGCCGCGCTGCTCGATGACGACCGGCGGCGCAATCAGAGCCTGGCCCTGCTCGAACAGATAGAGGCGGCCACGGCCGAACACCAGCGCTGGGGCCGCATCGCCGCGCTGATAGGCTCAAGCGACGGCGGCGCCTTCCGCAAGATCGCCCAGGGCTACAACCTCGACCTGCTGGTGCAGCACGCTAACGTCCAGCTGCGCCAACTGGCCCGGCGTTATCGCTTAAAGCGCGGCGGTAGTCCGCTGGGGCTGCTGGTGATGGATACCGAGATGGGCGACGAGCTGCGCTCGGTGCATTCGCTTTCGGGCGGGGAAACCTTCCTCGTTTCACTGGCGCTGGCACTGGGCCTCGCCTCGATGGCGTCGAGCAAACTCCGGATCGAGTCGCTGTTCATCGATGAAGGCTTCGGCAGCCTCGATCCCGAGTCACTGCAGATCGCCATGGACGCGCTGGATTCGTTGCAGGCCCTGGGGCGTAAGGTCGCAGTGATCTCTCACGTCGCGGAAATGCACGAACGCATTCCGGTGCAAATCCAGGTGCAGCGTCACGGCAACGGGCAGAGCGGGCTGCGGATCGTGGGCGGGGCCGGCTGAGCAGCCTGCGTGTAAAGAAGCGGGATCGGCGGCGTGCCGATCCCGGCCGGTCAACGCACTAACGGCAACATGCCCTTGAGCACATCATCGCGCCGTACGTAGTGATGCCAGAGGGCAACGGCGGCATGGCCGAGGATCATCGCGAAGAGTACGTATTGGCCGAGGAGATGAACGTCCTTCGCAACGCTACGAATGTCCGATGAGAACGGTAGCGGTCCGATCTCTACCAGCCAGAACAGGTTGATCGGCTTGCTGCCGAACAGCAGGCCGGAAATCGGCATTATTAACAGCAACAGATAAAGCAGGCCGTGCCCGGCCTTGGCCGCGAACTGTTGCGCCGAAGACTGCTGGGGTTCGAGCTGTTGCGGGGGAACCTTGCGGCCGCGATAGAACAAGCGCAGCAGTGTTAACGCCAGCACCAGCACTCCCAGCGACTTGTGCAGAGTAAATACGTTGCCCTTGCCGCCGAGTAGCGATGCGAAATAATCCGCGCCGTAAGGCAACGCAATGATTGCTAGCACCAGCAAGGCGCTGAACCAATGGAACAGGATCTGTATGGGGGTGAAACGTGCGGTAGTCATCCAGGCCTCGTGAGCATGCCAAGCGCATCGATGTGCGACGGGGAAAAAGCGCGGCGATTTTCGCTCAAATGCCGGAAAGACCCAAGCCAGAGCGGTGTCGCGATGTAACCAGAATGATTTTGTGCTAAAGCGAACCCGCGGACGCCGCTTGTGGCCACGCCCCGAAGTTCGCACAAGAAAGGATGTAGCCAGCGCGCCGCTTGTGGCAGCACACCTGCCGCGACGACAGGTCATCGCGAACAGGAGCAGCATACGAACCCAAGCTTTCAGCAAACTGTCGATAGCCCAAACAGCACCGAATCCGTCGCCATGCCGCGAACCCGCCCCGCCGCCGAACATCTGTGTGCCATGAACGTGCAAGGCTTCGTGCTGCTGCGCGGCATTTTGCAACCGCAGCAGATCGAAGACGTACGTGCCGCCATCGACCGCCTGGAGCCGATCCACTGGGATTACCAGGGATTGGTGGACGACCATTACAAATGTGTGTTCAACCGCGATCCGTTCTGGCTGGATTATCTAGATCTACCGGACGTCATCGAGCTGGCCGAAGCCTGCCTCGGCGCGGACTGCCATGTGATCGGCCAGACCGCCTGGCGCAGCCATCCAGGCTTCGTCGGCGGCGAGCTGCACGCCGATTACCTGGCGATGGAACTGCCGGAAAACCTGCTGGCCGACCCGGCCTTCGAGCTGCCGATGCAAGTCTGCACTGCACACCTGTACCTGGACGACATCAATGCCGACCTCTGCCCAACGCTGGTCGTCCCTGGCAGCCATCGCGCCGGACACAAGCCGCATCCAGGAGAAACGAAACCGACTGGCACGGACGCAACGCCGAGCCGGTACTGTGCGAAGCCGGCGACGTGCTGTTTTTTCGCAGCGATCTCTGGCACGCCGGCAGCCGCAACCGCACCACCGACCGCAGCCGCTACCTGCTGCAGGTGCACTACGGCCGGCGAATGGTGGCGCAAAAGTTCTCGCCCTACCTGCATTTCGCGTTCAACCCCGAGGTGCTGGCCGCCGCGACGCCACGCCAGCGACGTCTGCTGGGCGAGCATGAGGCTTCTGAATACGATTGAATCGCCCTTTCGCTCGAAAGCCGTAGGGCCGAACTTGTTCGGCCTTCTCGATCTGCGGCCGAATAAATTCGGCCCTACGAATTGCGCACTCTAATAAGCCTGGCGCTCATCGTGTGCGAATCTCGCCGCGCGCCAGGCTCTCCACGCTGTTGCCAAGCGGGTCTGTAGCGTCGAGATCAGCACCGCGTTCGCGCAAGGCGTCGAGCAGCGTCTCGCGCTGGAATAGCGCGGCGTACATGGCCGGCGTCTGGCCGGCGGCGTTGCGCTGGTCCGGGTTGCACTCGGTGGCCAGCAGGCGCTTGGCGATGCGCAGCTCGCCCTTGAAGATCGCGCCCATCAGGGCGGTGTTGCCGCGTTCGTCCTCGGCGCAGGCATCCGCACCGGCCGCAAGCAGCTGCTCCACGGTGTCCGCATGGCCGTTATAGGCGGCGAGGATCAAGGCCGTATAGCCCTTTTCGTCGGCAGTGTTCAGGTCGAGCCCCGCCTGGATGAATTCGTCGAGGATCGGGCTATCGCCGTGCCTCGCGGCATCGAAGAAATAATCGCGCAACTGGGCGTGTACCTGTTCGGCGTCCGCCGCGACGGGCTCGCCCTGCGCCAGTGCATATCCACTGCCCAGCCAGAGGGTAGCCAGCAGAATCAGGTTTTTCATTGCGTTTCTCTTCATACGAGAAGCCCGCGGCAGACGCCATGGGCCGGGGAATGGCCGGCTGCGTGGGCCGGCCGGGTGCATCAGTCTTCCAGCTCGGCGGCCAGCGCCTTGACCTTCTGCAGGTCGCCCTTGGCCACCTTGGTCAGGCCTTCGCCGTACTCGGCATCAGCCTTGTAGAAGTACGACAGCAGGTGATGGCGCGCTTCCTCGTCGGTCTTGGCCAGTTCTCCACCGAGGGTAGCGATCAGGTCTTTCTGCTCCTTGCGGGTGAAGGAACGGAACAGTTCACCGGTCTGCTTGAAGTCTTGCGTGCGGTAGATCGGCGCCTGCTGAGTGGTACCCGAGAGCTCCAGCTGGCTGTAGAGGCCACGCGACTCTTCTTCACGGCTCAGACGACGGCTCGGCTGGTAGTTCACGCTGGTGGTGGTCTTGCCGCCGTTGAGCTGGCCATCCTGGTTGCCGTTGTTGACCGGCGCTTTGGGCTGGTTGATCGGCAGGCTCATGTGGTTGGCACCGATGCGGTACATCTGGGTATCGGCATAGGCGAACAGACGGCCTTGCAGCAGTCGGTCCTCGGAGGGCTCGATGCCAGGAACCAAGTTGGACGGTGCCATGGCGACCTGCTCGGTCTCTTGGAAGACGTTGTCCGGGTTCTTGTTCAGCACCATGGTGCCGATCTTCTTCGAGGGCACCAGCGCCTCGGGCCAGATCTTGGTGGCATCCAGTGGATCGAACTCGAACTTGGCCAGTTCTTCCGGCTTGACTACCTGCAGGTACAGGTCCCACTTCGGATAGTCGCCGTTGTCGATGGCGGTGATCAGGTCGCGGGTCATGTGGCTGTAGTCACGGCCCTGGGTTTCCTGCACCTGCTTGGGATCAAGGTTCTTGATGCCCTGCTGCGATTTCCAGGCGAACTTGACGTAGTGCACCTGGCCTTCGTCGTTGATCAGCTTGTAGGAATGCACGCTGCTGCCGTCCATGAAGCGGTAGCCGGCCGGCGTACCGTAGTTGGAGTACAGGCGGGTCAGGGTCTGGATGGATTCGGGGTGGTAGGACAGGAAATCCATCCGACGGCTGTCGTCGTCCAGGTTGGTGCGCGGGTCGGTCTTGAACGCGTGGACCATGTCCGGGAACTTGATGGCGTCGCGGATGAAGAAGGTCGGGAAGTTGTTGCCGACCAGATCCCAGTTGCCATCAGCGGTGTAGAACTTGGTGGCGAAGCCGCGTGGGTCGCGCAGGGTTTCCGGCGAGTGACTGTTGTTGGTCACTGCGGAGAAGCGCACAAATACCGGCGTGGTGGCGCCTTTGTCGAAGACCTTGGCGATGGTCAGGTCGGAAATGTCGGCGGTGGAGGTGAATTCACCGTGGGCGCCGGTACCGCGGGCATGGACCACACGCTCCGGCACGCGCTCGCGGTCGAAGCGCTGCAATTTCTGCAGCAGTTGCACGTCCTGCAGCAGCACTGGACCGTTCGGGCCGGCAGTCTGGGAGTTCTGGTTATTGCCAACTTGCGCACCGTTGTCGCGGGTCAGTGGAGCTGCATGGGCGGATAGTGACAGCAGGCTCGCGCAAAGCGCGCCCACTAGCGCGCGGGCAGGCAAGGCGCCTGGCAGGTAACGATTCATCTAGTCGTCCTCTTCTCATTTTGGATTGCGTCTGGGACGCGGCGAGGAGACTAGTGGCAGGCGCTGCGCCGCCGAAATTGAATAAGCGAAGCGGCGCGATAGGGAAATTCTGGTTGTTTCGCAAGCGCAGGCGGTTCAGGCTCGCAACGCAACGTAAAACAAGATCAATGCACGTCCATACCCAGTAGCTGCGCGCTGGCTTGCTGCTCTTGCCTTTCGCTCAGCTGCAGCTGCGTCAGATAGGCAGCCAGGGACTCTATTTCCGCCTCAGACAGTTTGTCGGCGATGCCGATCATCACCGAACCCGCACGGCTTGGCTCGTGGTTACGAAAACGCGTCAGCGCGGTGCGGATGTACTCGGCGGACTGGCCGGCCAGGCGCGGCATGGTCTCTCGACCTTCGGCATGTTCGCCATGGCAGCCGGTACAGGTGCGCTGGAAAAGTGTCGCACCCTGCTGAACCAGCGCCGCATCGCCTGCAGTCGCAGCAGGTACGACCTTCTGCTGGCTGAAATAGACGGCGATGTTGACCCGGTCTTCGAGCGTCAGATTCTTCGCCAGCTTCGACATCACGTAATCGATACGCTCACCATTTGCGAACTTCTCGAACGACTGGAACAGGTAAACCGGGTTCTGCGAGGCCAGATTCGGAATGTGCGGCCGCTTGCTATTGCCGTCCTCACCGTGGCAGTAGCCGCAGAATAGGGCGCGCTCCTGACCGGCTGCATAAGCCTGCTGGCGCCGCTCGGTATCGGCCATCAGGTAGTTGAAGCGCTCCATCGCCGTCTCGTTGGAATGAGCAAATGAAGCGAAGCAGCTGAGCATCAGAACGGCGATAAAGCGCATGCGAGAAGTCCGGCACGGTGAACAGAAACTTGAATGCCGGGACTATAAGGAGAAAAACAGACGCGATACTGGCGCAAATCAATAAAGCATCACACTACGAGTCTGGAGCGTGAGCACTTTGAAATTGCCTACAACACCAGTCGACCGAAAGAGCCACCAGGAACTGCATCTAATGCTGCGCGCTATTGCCACATTGACCCCTTGAACAAAAACTGGAGGCAACAAAGCAAGCAATGCACACAGCCGCTTCGTATTCGACTAAAGTAGCGCCCCTTTTCGCCAGGATGAGCCGCGCACATGCTTGATGGACATGCCGAACTGACCATGACCGTATTGATGACCCCGGACAAGGCCAACTTCTCCGGCAACGTCCATGGCGGCACGCTGCTGAAGTACCTCGACGAAGTCGCCTATGCCTGCGCCAGCCGTTACGCCGGGCAGTATGTGGTGACCCTGTCGGTGGACCAGGTCAATTTCCGCCAGCCTGTACATGTCGGCGAGCTGGTGACTTTTCTCGCCTCGGTCAACTACGTCGGTACCACTTCGATGGAAATCGGCATCAAGGTCGTCACCGAAGACATTCGGCAAAAGACGGTTCGCCACACCAACAGCTGCTTCTTCACCATGGTCGCGGTCGGTGAGGATGGCCGCCCGGCCAGCGTTCCCCCTCTACAGCCGCAAACGCCGGACCAAAAGCGCCGCTTCGCCCAGGCCCAGCAACGCCGGCAAATCCGCCGCGAGCTGGAAGAGCGCTACCGTGCGATCAAGGACGACTACTGAGTTCAGTTCGCCTCATAAGGGCCACTCCGTCGCGCTCAGATGGCGGAGTCGGCACGCTTTCAAAATACCACCCTGGCGATCAGTGCTGCGTCCGCGCCTGATGGAATAAACCTTATACACTTCGCGGCTTTCCCTTTGCCAGTAGAGGACTCGCCGTGAGCGCTTTACCACCCTGCCCCCAATGCGGCTCTGAATACACCTATGAAGACGGCCAGTTGCTGGTCTGTCCAGAATGCGCGCACGAGTGGTCGGCCGGCGCAGCGGAGAGCGCTAGCGACGACCAAAAGGTAATCAAGGATTCGGTGGGCAATCCCCTGCAGGACGGCGATACCATCACCGTCATCAAGGACCTCAAGGTCAAAGGTTCATCGCTGGTGGTAAAGGTCGGCACCAAGGTCAAGAACATCCGTCTGGTCGACGGCGATCATGATATCGATTGCAAGATCGAAGGCATCGGGGCGATGAAGCTGAAGTCGGAATTTGTTCGTAAGGTTTAGAGCAAAGCCGAAAGCTTCGCCGTGAGGGGCGGGCCTTCTAAAATCGATGCGGTATGCACTTTTGGCTTTGGCTCTCGGCGCGATGCTTTGGGCCTTGCCGGCAGGTCTACGGCCCGCTTTAAGCCAAAGCGGGCCCCTACAGCTCAAGGCGTGAGATAAGACGAGCGCGTCAGCCCCAGTCGCAGCGCGTCGATGTACTGGGTGCGCTCCTTGGCGCTGAGCCGGGCGCTGGAAACCTTGTCACGGTAGTAAGTCATCAGCTCCTCTGGCGACAGGTGCACGTAGCGCAGCATGTCCTCGATGGTGTCGTGGGTCTCGATACCGGCGTGGTAATAGCTGCCATCTTCGCGCTGGTAGACGTTCACCGAATCGGTGTCGCCGAACAGGTTGTGCATGTCGCCTAGAATTTCCTGGTAGGCACCGACCAGGAAGACGCCAAGGAAATACTCCTCCCCCGCCTGGATCTCATGCACCGGCATACTGTTCTCGATGCTCTGCTCGTCGACGTAGTGCTTGATTTTACCGTCCGAGTCGCAGGTCAGGTCCTGCAGCACGGCACGGCGCACCGGCTCCTCGCTCAGACGCTGTAGCGGCACGATCGGCAGAATCTGGTCGATCGCCCAGGTATCCGGCAGGCTCTGGAATACCGAAAAATTGCAGATGTACTTGTCCGCCAGCTTGTCGTTCAGCTCGTCGAGTACGGCACGATGGGAACGCTGGCGCGCCTTCAGCTGGTTGTACAGGCGACGGCAGATAGCGAAGTAGCTCTGCTCGGCTAATGCCTTCTGCGCCAGCGACAGCTTGCCGGACGCATACTGAGCTGCGGCCTCGCTAATGTAGTGAGTGGCGCGCCAATAGGTTTCGGTAACCATCTCCGGATCGGTCGGCCCGAGCAGATCGGCCAACGACTGGACGATATCGGGCAGCTCGTCGTAGTTCTCGATGGTCGGCGCCTCATCGTTGTGGCGCTCGAAGTCGGTCACCTGCATCACCAGCACAGCGTGGTGCGCAGTCATCGCCCGGCCACTTTCGGAGAAGATATGCGGATGCGGCAGCTCCTGCCGGTCGCAGAACTCCTTGAGCATGCCGACCACGGTGCCGGCGTATTCGTCGATGTCGTAGTTGATCGAGCTGGCATTACGCGAATGAGTGCCGTCGTAATCGACCCCCAAACCGCCGCCGACATCGATATGGTCGACCGGCAAGCCCAGCGCGCGCAGCTCGGCGTAATAACGAATGGCTTCCCGGAAACCTTCGCGGTAATCGGCTAGGTTGGCGATCTGCGAGCCCATGTGGAAATGCAGCAACCGCACTCCCTGCTCGACGCCCGCGGCGCGGAAGCGCTCGATGACAGTCAACAGCTGAGCCGCCGATAAACCGAACTTGGACTTTTCACCGCCAGTGTCGGCCCACTTGCTTGAGGCCAGCGAGGACAGCCGCACGCGCAAACCAACCTGCGGAACGAGCTTCAGCTCGGCGGCTTCTTCGATGACCAGCCCTACTTCGGACATTTTCTCGATGACGATGAAGACGTTGTGTCCCAGCTTCTGCCCCATCAGCGCCAGCCGAATGAATTCACGGTCCTTGTAGCCGTTGCAGACGATGGTGCCACCTTTAGGCGCCAGTGCTAGTACCGCCATCAGCTCAGGCTTGGAGCCGGCCTCCAGGCCGATAGCGACGTTCTGCGTGGCGATAATGTTCTCCACTACCGCCTCCTGCTGATTGACCTTGATCGGATACAGCGCGGTGTACTTGCTCTGGTATTCGAGGCGCTCGATGTTGGCATCGAAGGCGCCAGTCAAACGACGCACACGGTCCTGCAGAATATCGGGGAAGCGCACCAACAGCGGTAGTGTCAAACCGGCGTCACGTAACTGCTCGATCAGGCCGGTAAATTCGATGGGCTCTCCGCTTGGCCCCTGCGGACGTACTTCGACATGGCCCTCGTCACTGATCGAAAAGTAACCGGCACCCCAGTGACGAATCCCGTAAACGCTACGGCTATCCGCTGCGGTCCATTGGCTGCCGTCATCTTTACGTGTGCGTCGTACGGGCATCTAGGCCTCCTGATATGAGATTACCTACCGAGCGTAGAGCACGGCAGAAAGCTATCCGATTGGACAGCCGGTGCGCCAAGTAATAAGCACAAAATTTGATTAGTCGGATATCGAACTCAGCCGCCGGATTTTTTGGCCGTGAATCCGCGCTTGATCAGCTCATCTAGCAGCAGTTGAACATGATCGCCCTGAATCTCGATGATCCCGTCCTTGAGCGCGCCGCCAGTACCGCAACGGCGCTTGAGCGCGCTGGCGAGTTCCTTGAGCTCCGCTTCCGCAAGGGGCACGCCAGCAACAGTCGTCACGGTCTTGCCGCCGCGCCCTTTGATCTCCCGACGCACGCGGGCGATACCATCACCTTCAGGAATCGTCTGCTGCTTGCAGATACAGGCATCCAACGGCTGATTGCAATCGGGGCAATGACGTCCTGCGTCTGTGGAAAACACCAGCCCGCCAAGACCGGAGAACGATGTGGTTTTCTTGGCCACGCGAACCTCTTGAACAAAAACCGCAGCCCCAACACACCGAGACCGCCAGAGTTCGTCAATTTAGCAGTAATTGCATTTCTCTCGAAGGATTGCTCGCGTCATTATCGGTGAACAGATTGAAACAGTGGAACGATTTCTCAAGCATTCCGAACGATCAGTACCTGCTAAGCGAACCTTTTCAAACTCGATCTTGGGGCTGGACCTAGGGCGTCGGCATGGCTGGTGACGTTTCGCAGGCTTTGCACAGAGCCGCGTCTAACAGCTTAATAATTTCTCTGGCGCAAAGACAAACCCCCGACCTTCTTACGAGGGTCGGGGGTTTGGTGTAGAAGCTTGACGATGACCTACTCTCACATGGGGAGACCCCACACTACCATCGGCGATGCGTCGTTTCACTGCTGAGTTCGGGATGGGATCAGGTGGTTCCAACGCTCTATGGTCGTCAAGCAATTCGGTTGCTGCCTCGGGATTTAGCCGCTGCAGCGAATCGGGCATGTGATGGTGTTGCTGTGTTTTGGTTCGCTTTGCGAGCGATGCGTCTTTTCGGTTTGTTTGTCGACTTCAACCGTCTGACACGCAAACATCAAATTGTTTGGGTGTTATATGGTCAAGCCTCACGGGCAATTAGTATGGGTTAGCTCAACGCCTCACAACGCTTACACACCCCACCTATCAACGTCGTAGTCTTCGACGGCCCTTCAGGGAGCTCAAGGCT